>NZ_JAPYKQ010000001.1:0-1133841 GCF_037179625.1 Mesorhizobium sp. Cs1299R1N3
TGGCGCGCTTGTTGCGCGGCACCAGGCTGGCGGCGACGACCGAGCCGATGCCGAAGAAGGCGCCATGGCCGAAAGCGGTGAAGACGCGCGCGGCCATCAGCAGCCAGTAATTGGGCGCGATGGCGCAAAAGATATTGCCGACGACGAACAGGGTTGCAAGCCCGACCAGCACCGGCTTGCGCGGCAAATGCGCGGTGGCCATGGCGACGATCGGCGCGCCGAAGACGACGCCTAGCGCATAGCCGGTGACCAGCAGGCCGGCGGCGGGGATGGTCACGCCGAGATCGGCGGCTACTTCCGGCAGCAGGCCCATGATGACGAATTCGGTGGTGCCGATGCAGAAGGACGCAATGGCAAGCGCAAGGATCGGCAAAGGCATGGGGCGTCCAGACTGGCTCGGGGACATTCGCGGACAGCCATGCATGCATCGTTCCAAACGAGAGGTCGTGCTGAAACAAGGCGATAGCATTGATCCAGCGATGTCAGATGTCCGACATCGTCGGACATCTGACCGAATGCCGCGCGGGTCCAAACCGAAAGACGGGCCTTTCGGGCTGAGATGCCGATCCGACCAGGACCGCAGGTGCCGTCGTGCCGACCAGTTCCACACCCCTCGTCGTCTGCGACCAAGCCGCTGGGGAACCCGAACCGCGAGTTCCACGATGCTTTGCCCATTTCTCGCAGCCGTGCGGAAAAGCATTTCCTTCAAATCGCGCAAGAAAGGCGATGCGGCAGGCTGCTTGCTTCGGAGCTTGGTACCCGTCACGAGGACGAGGCTACACATCAACCGGCGCAGCGCTTGCAGGCGGCGCTCGGACGATCTGTCGAGTCGCCGGCTGGCGAACCGATGGTTCAGACAGGTTTTCGATCAATCCCTTCGGTGTGGTTGATCCAGATCAAGGCTTGTCCGTCAATGGCATGCTGTCCTCACCCGGTTCAAAGGAGAATGATATGTCTGCGCAAAGTCTTTCGGTGGCTATTGGATTTTACATTGCAATCATGGGCCTATGCTCCTTCGCAATCTCGTCATCAAGCATGCAAGCGATGGCTGTCCCTGGTCGGAACCGGCGGCAAGTCGCCACTACACTGCTTTTCAGCCGAGCCGAAAACCTGAAGCATCAAATAGGAGATGACGGCCCGTGACCAACGGCACCCTGAGCGCAGGGCCGACTTCGTTCTGATCTTGCAGCGGCCGGCCTACGACATAGGGGTGTTGTTTGAGCATTGTCTGCCAGATGGTGGGAAAATCCATGCCCTTGGCCCGCGCTGTATTGCACGCCCGGACAAGCCCCGAGACGACGTCGGCCATGTATCACCCATTTGATATTGATTTTCAAAAGAATCGCGTGAACGCGAGAGGTCGGCATTGACCTGAATCAACTTCGCCAAAAAATTCCTTTCTCTCGAGAGGCCACATGTCGAACCGTGTCATCCGAAACGCTGTCGGGAAACTCTGCCGGTTTTGTTCGCTCTGGCCTGCACCGCCGCAGAGGTGCCCCAGATGACCAGCTTTGACATTGTAGTTGTCGGGGCCGGTCCGGTTGGACTGGCGTTTGCCGCCTCGCTCGCCGCAAGTGACCTCAGGGTCGCGTTGGTCGAACGCCAATCGATAGCTGATCTGGCTCAGCCCGCCTTCGACGGACGTGAGATTGCACTCACTCAAACCTCGGTCAAAATTCTGCGAGAGCTCGGCGCATGGGATGCCATCCCCTGCTCCGAGAAGTCCCCCCTGCTGGGTGCGCGGGTTCTTAACGGATCCAATCCGTTCGCGCTGAGCTTCGATGCGCCTGCCGGAAGCGCGAACCCACTGGGGATTCTGGTCCCCAACCATTGGATTCGCAGGGCTCTGTTCGGCATTGTCCATAAACGGGAGCATCTGCGTGTGTTCGCTGGCTGCACCGTCGTCGCCGCGCAAATCAATCGCGGCGGCGCGATGGTGACCCTCTCAGATGGCCGACAGTTCCAAGCCCAGCTCCTCGTGGCGGCGGATTCACGTCTGTCTGCTCTGCGTGATCTGCTGGGCATCGCCGCCGAGGTCAATCGGCTCGGCTGCTCGATGCTCATTTGCCGCGTTCGGCACGAGATGCACCATCACGGGATCGCGACGGAATGGTTTGATGATAAGCAGACGATCGCAATGCTGCCGCTTGCGAAAGGCGTGTCGTCACTGCTTGTCACACTTTCCACAAACGAGGTTTCCCGGCTTGTCCTGATGAACGATGCTGATTTTCTCGCAGAGATGAGCCAGCGCTGTCGGGGGCGATTGGGTAAAATGTCGCTGGCCAGCAGCCGCCACGCCTATTCACTCGTTACGACTTGGGCAGACAGGTTCTGGACGCCGCGCGCCGCGCTCATCGGGGATGCGGCCGTAGGCATGCATCCGGTCACGGCGCACGGCTTCAACATCGGCCTTGGCGGCCAGCATCGCCTCGCGAATGGAATTTTGACGGCTTGGCGCAAAGGAACGGATATTGCCGATCCGACCTTGTTGCGCCGGTATGAAACCCGGCTAAGGCTGAGTGCGGCGCCGCTTTACCACGCCACCAACATGCTGGTTAGGCTTTACACCGACGAGCGCCCGCTCGCACAGGTCGCCAGGCATGTCGGCCTTCGGCTCGGCCAAAATCTGCCCTTTATCCGACGCGGGATTTCTGCCGTGCTGAGGCGCTAACTTCGGTCCTCCAGACGCTGGGCCGGCTAACCGCCGGCCGCCACGAGCGACGAATTCCGAATTTGATTTTGCACAAAGACAAGACCCTTGTGCCTTCTATCCAGGTGCAGCCTCGCCCGATTTCGCATCCATGGCCGACAAAGCGCCAGCCAGACTTGCCCAGGACATGCACTTAGATGGCCACGGAATATCTGCCAGCTCCCTTCTCAAGATATTTGTCGAATTTCGCCGCCACAGTCCTGACAAGAGGGCGGCTCTGCTGTGGCACGATAAAATTATTGCCCTCCAATTCGAGCAGCCTGCCTGAGCTGCCGATCGCGACGCGGCTTGCGTCATAGAGGAGCCTTTGGCCGACCTCGCCGAAACGCTCGACCAGCTCGAGCGCCGAAAAGGCGAAGTTGCACATCAGGTGCTCGATGACCCAGCCCCTTGCCAGATCATCAATGCGGAATTCGATGCCGCGTGCCGTGGCCAATTGGCCGGCAATCACAGCCTTCTCATACTCGCCCGTCGCAACGATATTCTGGGCGTAGCCTTGCCGGAAGCGGCTGATAGAGGATGGGCCAAGACCAATCAGGGTTTCGCAGTTGTCCTCGCTATAGCCTTGGAAATTGCGGCGCAGTTTGCCCGTGCGCGCTGCGATGGCGAGCAAATCGTCCGGCTTGGCAAAATGATCAAGCCCGATCGCCTCATAGCCGGCGCGTACGATGATCCTGGCGGCAAGCTGCGACTGTGCCAGCCGTTCGGCAGAATCGGGCAGCCAGGCTTCGTCGATCATTGTTTGATGCTTCTTGAACCACGGCACATGGGCGTAGCCGAACAGCGCAATCCTGTCGGGCTCCAGCGCCAAGGCGTGCGTGACCGTCGCGGCGACGCTTTCAAGCGTCTGGTGCGGCAGGCCGTAGAGCAGATCGAGATTGACCGATTTCACATCGCGGGCCCGGACGCCGTCGACCACGCTCTTGGTCAACCGGAAACTCTGCTCGCGATTGATGGCCGTCTGCACCTTGGGATGGAAGTCCTGCACCCCAAGACTGGCTCTCGTCATGCCGATCGCGACGAGCGCATCCAGACGGGCTTCATCGATGTCGCGGGCTTCGATCTCGATGCTGATGCCGGCATCGGGGCAAAAATCAAACCGGTCCCTTAAGGCTTTTCCGAGCGCAAGTATGTCGTTCGGTTTCAGCATGGTTGGGGAGCCGCCGCCAAAATGGACAGCACGCACGCGGCCCTTGCGGCTTATGAGACGCCCGGCCGTTTCAATCTCGATGTGCAGGGCGCGCAGGAAGGTTGCCACCGGCGCATAATGCCGCGTGTGCTTGGTGTGGCAGGCGCAAAACCAGCACAGCGCCTGGCAATAAGGTACGTGCAGATAGAGCGACAACTCGTCGTCGGTTTTGAGGTGATTTATCCAGCCTCGAAGCACATCGGCGTCGACACCAGGATGAAAGTGTGGCGCGGTCGGGTAGCTTGTGTAGCGCGGCACGTTCTCGCGCAGTATGGCGGACAATTCGGGATGCGTGCCGTTGGTTGCTGCTCCATGCATGGGGGCAACTTGCGTTCTGCAAACCGCGCCCGCCTTGATTTGAATCAAGCTTAGCGGCGGCAGGACAAACTGACGCAACACCTGACGCAGCTGCGATGCTATCTTGCCGCCACGATTACCGTTTCGGGCCGCGCCGATGACCATTCGACAGGACGTTCCAAGTTTTGCAATTCCTGTGCTTTGCCAAGCCTGCGATGCGCGGGATAGCGGATTATGCGGGGCGCTCGAGCCGGACCAATTGGTCGAGTTGGCCAAGGCATCGTCGAGACACAGCGTTCCGGCCGGAACCGAGCTGGTCGGAGACGCCGAACCGATCGACACCTATTCGAACCTGCTTTCGGGCGTTGTAAAGCTGACCAAGGTTCTTGGGGACGGCCGCCAGCAGATCGTCGGGCTTCAATTTGCGCCCGATTTTGTGGGCCGGCCGTTCAGGTCGGAAAGCGAGATCAACGCGGAGACCGCGACCGAAGTCTCACTGTGCTCGTTCCCGAAAGCTGCCATTGAGCGAATGATAAGGCAGTCGCCGGCCTTCGAACACCGCTTGCTCAAGCAGACACTGATGGAATTGGACGAGGCTCGCGAATGGATGTTGACTCTGGGCCGCAAAACGGCGTCGGAAAAGGTCGCGAGTTTTCTGTTCCTGATCGCGAGGAATATCGACCCGGCGACTGAAACCACCAGCAACGGATCGGCAACTTTCGATCTGCCGCTCACCCGCGCCGATATCGCCGACTTTCTCGGCGTGACGATCGAGACCATCAGCCGTCAGTTGACAAAGCTTCGTGCCGACGGCGTGATCCGCATCGAGAACAATCGCCATGTCGTGGTCGATAGCGTCAGCCGGCTGCAACGCTGTTCGGGCACTTGGGCGCGTTCTGAGGCTTAGGTCTCCTGGCTTTTCGTCCGATTCTGCTGCGCGATGAGCGGCAGGACGTGCTCGCGCTCGAATGCGACGTGTCGCCGTGCCGAACAAAAAAAGGCCCTCAACATAAACCCGAGGGCTTCAGGGTTGGCGACTCCACCTCCGTGGCCGATGGTCAGCAGCGTATCAGTCAAATCCTGCGCCGCGCATTCGTCCTCAATGTGCTCGGCGCGCAAGCGACGTAACGAGGCGCTCGGATCTCCCTCCGATGCGCCGCTTGCGAACGCAGGAAAGAGATGCTCTTCCTCGCGAGCATGGCTCATGCGCAGCAGCGGCACGAGCTCGTTTGCTATCAGCAGGCATTTCGAACGATCCACCGAAGGCAGCCGGTCGGCTATCGCCTCCAGTTCGTTGCACATCAGCAACTTGCGTTCCTGCAAGAGACAGACATCCCGGCATGGCCGGCTGCCATGAACGCAGCCGTCGACAAACGGCCAGGCTTTGCATCTTGCGACGATTGAGGATTTCGAGCCGGCCATCGGGGCGTCTCCGCGTGAATTCGAGACGCAGGATTGTCCGACTGACGATCGCCGCCTTTGACATAAATCAAGGCGCCAACACGCCGTTTGCGGAACTAGTGGGGAGCGGATCCGCGTTCCACCAATCGGCGTCAGGGATATGTCATGAGATTTGCCACAGAGGTCGTCGCTTTGAGTTTGTTCGCATTCGCGGCGCTGGTCGGCGCCGGCTTAGGTGTGGACGGACCTTTTCGGCAACATATGTGGGTGTTGTTCTTTGTCCTTGCCGGTTTCACGGCGTTCCTGTTGCGCAACTTCGAATTCAAGCCGGCAGCTCCCGTCGATCCGTCGGCCTATATGGATGGCCCGATCCGCTGTGGAGCCATCGCCACAGTGTTTTGGGGTGTTGTCGGCATGCTGGTTGGTGTGGCCATCGCGCTGCAGCTGGCCTACCCGGATCTCAATGTCCAGCCATGGTTCAATTTCGGACGATTGCGGCCCCTTCATACGTCGGGCGTCGTCTTCGCCTTTGGCGGAAACGCGCTTCTGTGCACGTCACTGTACGTTGTCCAACGCACCTGCCGCGCGCGGCTGTTTGGCGGCGACCTGGGCTGGTTCGTGTTCTGGGGCTATCAGCTCTTCATCGTCATGGCCGCGACCGGCTATCTGCTGGGCGTCACCGAAAGCCGCGAATATGCCGAACCCGAATGGTATGTGGACATTTGGCTGACGATTGTTTGGGTCGCGTACCTGATCCTTTTCCTCGGCACCATCCTGAAGCGCAAGGAACCGCATATCTATGTCGCCAACTGGTTCTACCTGTCCTTCATCGTCACCATCGCGATGCTGCATGTGGTCAACAATCTCTCGATGCCCGCCTCCTTTCTCGGATCGAAGAGCTATTCGGCGTTCTCCGGCGTTCAGGACGCGCTGACGCAATGGTGGTACGGGCATAACGCGGTCGGCTTCTTCCTGACCGCCGGGTTTCTCGGCATGATGTATTACTTCGTGCCGAAGCAGGCGAACCGGCCCGTCTACTCCTACCGGCTGTCGATCATCCACTTCTGGGCGTTGATCTTCCTCTACATCTGGGCTGGCCCGCATCACCTGCATTACACCGCCCTGCCCGACTGGGCGCAGACGCTTGGCATGGCGTTCTCGATCATGCTGTGGATGCCGTCCTGGGGCGGCATGATCAACGGCCTGATGACGCTGTCAGGCGCTTGGGACAAGATCCGCACTGACCCGATCATCCGCATGATGGTTGCCGCGATCGCCTTCTACGGCATGTCGACTTTCGAAGGTCCAGTCATGTCCATCAGGACGGTCAATTCGCTGTCGCACTACACGGACTGGACCATCGGCCACGTTCACTCAGGCGCCCTGGGGTGGGTTGGCATGATCTCGTTCGGCGCGATCTACTACATGGTGCCGAAGCTGTGGAATCGCGAGCGGCTTTATTCGCTGCGCCTTGTCACCTGGCACTTCTGGCTGGCGACCTTGGGCATCGGCGTCTACGCGGCGGCAATGTGGGTCTCCGGCATCATGCAAGGCTTGATGTGGCGCGAGTATGACGAACGGGGCTTCCTGGTTTACTCCTTCGCCGAGACCGTGGCCGCCATGCATCCGTACTATGTCATGCGCGCAGCGGGCGGCGCGATGTATCTCGCCGGCATGCTGATCATGGCCTGGAACGTCACCATGACTGTTCGTGGCCGCCGGCGCGAACAAGAGCCGTTGCAGGGCTCCACATCCGATTTCCAGCCTGCCGAATAAGGAGCCAGACATGGGCTTGATGGCCAAACACGCCCTCATCGAGAGAAACGCCACGCTTCTTCTTGTAGGGTCGCTGCTGGTCGTGACCGTCGGCGGCATCGTCGAGATCGCACCGCTGTTTTATCTCGACAACACGATCGAGAAGGTAGAAGGCATGCGGCCCTATTCGCCGCTGGAGCTCGCCGGCCGCAATATCTATGTGCGCGAGGGCTGCTACCTCTGCCACAGCCAGATGATCAGGCCGTTCCGCGACGAGGTCGAACGGTATGGGCACTATAGCCTGGCGGCCGAGTCGATGTACGACCATCCCTTCCAGTGGGGTTCGAAACGAACCGGTCCAGACCTGGCGCGTGTCGGCGATCGATATTCCAACGAGTGGCACACACAGCACCTGACAAACCCGCGCTCGGTCGTGCCTGAATCAATCATGCCGAGCTACGGGTTCCTGAAAGACACCCTGATCGACGTGAAAGACTTTTCAACCCATCTCGTCGCCAACGCCAATGTCGGCGTTCCCTACACGCCCGACATGATAGCCAACGCCAACGCAGATCTGAAAGCACAAGCTGATCCTTCCGCCGACACGACCGCGCTCGAGAGGCGCTATCCCAAAGCCAAGGTCGGCGACTTTGACGGCGATCCGGGACAGGTCACCGAGATGGATGCGCTGGTCGCGTATCTGCAGATGCTCGGCACTCTGGTCGACTTCAAGACCTACGACGATGCAGCCGGCTACCGCTGAGGGGAGACGCATGAGCTACAGTTTGATGCGCGAGTTCGCCGACAGCTGGGCCCTGCTTGCCATAGCGCTCTTCTTCGTCGGCTGCATTGCTTTTGCCTTGCGCCCCGGCGGCAAAACACGGGCCGATCAAGCCGCGCAGATCCCTTTCAAGGATGACTGATCATGAGCAGCGAGCATATCGACGAAGCTTCCGGCATCTCAACAACCGGTCACGAATGGGATGGAATCAGGGAGCTCAACAACCCGTTGCCGCGGTGGTGGGTGATGACCTTCTACGTCACCATCGCCTGGGCGGCCGTCTACACAATTGCTTTCCCCGCATGGCCCATGCTGTCTTCATCAACCAAGGGCGTGCTCGGCTATTCCAGCCGCAAGGGCGTCGCGAGCGAGCTGGCGACGGCGCAAGCTGCCAAAGGTAAGTATGTCGCGGCAATACAGTCCAAAACCGTTTCGGAAATTGCCGCGGACGATGCGCTGCGTGAGTTCGCCATCGCAGCCGGGGGCGCCACGTTCAAGGTCAATTGCGTGCAGTGCCATGGCTCGGGCGCTCAAGGCTCCAAAGGCTTTCCAAATCTCAACGACGACGACTGGCTGTGGGGTGGCAAGACCGAGGAGATCCAGCAGACCATCACCCACGGCATCCGCTTTGCTTCCGATCCGGACACTCGCCAGTCGGAAATGCCGGCCTTCGCAGATGTGCTTCAACCCGAGCAGATCAGCCAGGTCAGCGCGTATGTGGCAAGCCTTTCAGGGCCGGTGCGCGACAAGACCCTGATCCAGTCCGGCGCCAACGTGTTTGCAGACAATTGCGCGGCCTGTCACGGCGAAAACGCAAAGGGGACCCGGGAGCTTGGAGCTCCCGACCTGACGGACGCGATCTGGCTTTATGGCTCGGGCGAAAGCGCAATCGCCGCGCAGGTCCGCGCACCCAAGCAAGGTGTAATGCCAGCATGGGGCGCGCGGCTGGGGGAGACAAAGGTGAAGGAGCTTGCGGTCTACGTCCATTCGCTTGGCGGTGGGGAATAGGAAAGCGGCCTATTCGCCCCCACCACCGCCGAGCGACGAGGCCCGGCTGCAGCCGGGCCTCGACCCAACTTTTCGGCTCGCCGGATTGACTTGCATCAAGGCGGCGCGGTCCACCCTGCGGCAAAGCTTGTTGGACGGGAAACTGCGGACTGCTCGACTGGAGGTGCTGTGCTGGATCAAAGGCAGATAGAACGGCCCGCAGCGGAGGCTGCGAACTCCGGCAAGGTTCGGCAACCGCTCTATGCAGCGCACAAGAAGATTTTCCCGAAGCGTGCTTCGGGTCGTTTCCGCCAGTTCAAATGGCTGGTGATGGCGATCACGCTTGGCGTCTATTATTTGACGCCGTGGTTGCGATGGAACAGAGGCCCCTTCGCACCGCACCAGGCCGTCCTGCTCGATCTGGCGAACCGGCGCTTCTACCTCTTCTCCATCGAAATCTGGCCGCAGGAATTTTATTACGTTGCAGGGCTTCTGATGATGGCCGGCATCAGCCTCTTCATGCTCACGTCCACGGTCGGGCGGGCCTGGTGCGGCTACACCTGCCCGCAGACGGTCTGGGTCGACCTGTTCCTGGTCGTTGAGCGTGCGATCGAAGGCGATCGCAATGCCCGCATAAAACTTGAAGCCAGTCCCTGGAGCGCGCGCAAATTGCTTGTGCGTGCGATCAAACATGCCGTTTGGCTGGTCATCGCAGTTGCCACGGGCGGTGCCTGGATCTTCTACTTTGCCGATGCTCCGGAGCTCCTCGGCGAAGTCCTCGCGGGCACGGCAGCCCCCGTCGCCTATGTCACCATCGCCATCTTTACAGGAACCACATACCTGTTCGGCGGGCTCATGCGCGAGCAGGTCTGCACCTATATGTGCCCGTGGCCGCGCATCCAGGCCGCCCTGCTCGACGAAAATTCGCTGACCGTGACATATAACGACTGGCGCGGCGAACCCCGTTCGCGCCATGCCAAGAAAGCCATGGCCTCGGGACAGCCTGCCGGGGACTGCGTCGATTGCAATTCCTGCATGGCGGTCTGCCCCATGGGTATCGACATCCGGGACGGCCAGCAGCTGGAGTGCATCACCTGCGCGCTCTGCATCGATGCCTGCGATAGGGTGATGGACAAGCTCGGTCGGGCGCGCGGTTTGATCTCCTATGCAACGCTGGCGGACTACAACGCCAACTTGGCGCTGGCGAGCGCTGGCGGCACCAGTGCCATCCACCCGGCTCTGATCAGGAACCCGACCAACACCTTTGTCGACGGGGTCGCGCAGTCCCTACGGCGCAAGATCTTCCGGTCGCGCACCTTCATCTATCTCGGTGCGTGGTCGGCGATCGGGTTGGTTCTCATCTCTTCGCTGCTGACGCGCGAGCGGCTGGAGATGAATGTCCTTCACGACCGCAATCCGCAATTTGTAACCCTTTCGAACGGCTCGATCCGAAACGGCTACACCGTCAAATTGCTCAACATGATACCCCAGCCGCGGACAGTCGTGCTCTCCCTGGAAGGGTTGCCCAATGCGCAAATGAGCATCGTCGGCGTCGACCTGCCATCCGGCCGCTCGTTTGCCATTCCGGTTGAGCCCGACCGGCTCACAACGCTCAAGGTTTTCGTCCGCCAACCGGCGGACCAAATCTACAAACCGGTGCAAAGCTTCACGTTTCGGATTGAGGACGAGGCGAGCTCTGAATCGGCAAAGTACACCGCCAGCTTCAATGCGCCGGAGATCGCCAGATGATAGCCAATACGCAGGGTGGGCGCGAATTCACTGGCAAGCACATGCTGCTCACAGTTCTCGGTTTCTTTGGCGTTGTGATCGGCGTCAACGCGACCATGGCAACGCTCGCCAGCACCAGTTGGACCGGCTTTGTGGTGGAGAACACATATGTGGCCAGCCAGCAGTTCAATGAAAAGGCCCGCGTAGGACGGGCACAAGCGGCACTTGGCTGGCATGGCAGATTGACCATTGCGTCCGGCGAGGTTCGCTACAGCCTTGCCGATGCCAAGGGCAGGCTGGTTCCGCTGCACGGCGTTCGCATCCTGTTTCGGCACCCGGCTTACGACGCGCAGGACAAAGCCGTGACACTTGTACCTTCAGGTAGCAATCCCGATATCGCCTGGGAATTTGGCGGGCGTCATACGCCGAAGGATGGCGTCTGGATCGTCGAGATCGACGCCGATGCAGGTCTTACTTGGCCATTTCGTGATGTCCGCCGCATGATCATTTCGAAGGGCTCGCTGCGATGAGTTGCTGCGCGCCGGGCGCCGAAACGACACTAGACATGATCGACACAGCGTCCGCGCTGCCATCTAGCGACGAGATCAAACTGGCCAGCCGCAGTTTGGGCGGCGACAGGCACCAGACCGATCTGTCGGTGCCGACAGTTCACTGCGCGGCCTGCATGCAAACCGTAGAGACGGCCCTGAGGAAGCTGGAAGGCATCGAAAGCGCTCGCGTGAATCTATCCACCAAACGCGTGTCCGTGCGCTGGCATGGCGACCAGGTGCCACCGATCTTCGCTACGCTCGGGCGGCTTGGCTATGAGGCGCTTCTGTTCGACCCGGGGAGCACCAAGCAGGACAAGACCTTGTCGGAGCTGATCCGGGCGGTTGCCATTTCTGGCTTTGCCGCCGGCAACATCATGCTGCTCTCGGTCTCGGTTTGGTCCGGTGCGGAAGGAGCCACCCGCGACCTCTTCCACTGGGTTTCGGCGCTGATTGCCCTCCCGGCTCTCGCCTTCGCTGGAGGGATTTATTTCCGTTCGGCGGGAAAGGCGCTTCGCCATGGGCGGGTAAACATGGACGTGCCGATCGCTGTCGGCATTTCACTCGCCTATGGCATGAGCCTCTACGAAACGATCACCCATGGCGAGCATGCCTATTTCGACGCGTCGGTGTCGCTGCTGTTTTTCCTGTTGATCGGCCGCGCGCTGGACCATGTGATGCGCGAACGGGCACGAACCGCCGTGACTGGCCTTTCGCGGCTGGCCGGCCGCGGCGCCATCGTCCTGCGCAGCGGCAGGACCCGCGAATACCTGTCGATCGGGCAGATCGAGCCGGGCATGGAGCTGGTGATTGCCGCTGGAGAGCGTGTGCCTGTCGATGGCGACATCCTCCACGGCAGCTCGGATGTCGATTGCTCACTCGTTTCTGGCGAAAGCCGGCCGCGTGCGGTTGGCCCGGGATCGGATATCCAAGCCGGCACGCTCAATATCACTGGTCCGCTCACAATGCGCGCCACGGCGGCCGCGAAAGATTCGTTCCTGGCGCAAATGGTTCGGCTTATGGAAGCAGCCGAGGGTGGCCGTTCGCAGTACCGCAAGATTGCCGACCGCGTCTCTGCCCTCTACGCCCCAATAGTGCATCTGGCCGCGCTCCTAACCTTCCTTGGTTGGATCACAGCGTCAGGCGACTGGCATCTGGCAGGAACGACCGCAATCGCTGTGCTCATCATTACGTGCCCCTGCGCGCTCGGCCTTGCCGTACCGATCGTGCAAGTGGTCGCGGCGCGGCGTTTGTTTGAAGCCGGCGTGATGGTCAAGGATGGTTCGGCCATGGAGCGGCTGGCGGTCATCGACACAACCGTGTTCGACAAGACCGGAACGCTCACACGTGCACGGGCGCGGCTTGTCAACGCACCATCCATCGATCCGGCCATGCTCGCAATCGCAGCCGACATGGCCACCCATTCGCGCCATCCGTACTCAAGGGCGATTGCCGCTTTTTTGGGCTCATCCAGCCAGCCTAGACCAGCTTCGATCAGCGAGCAGCCTGGCTTCGGCATCGAGGCCTCCATGGAGGGAAACATTTGGCGGCTGGGCCGAGAAGGGTGGGCCGGATGGAAAGCTGCGACTGGTGGGAACGGCAAGCGTGGCAGCTGCGGTACCGTGCTTTCGCGAGACGGCGTGGTCGTCGCCGCGTTTGACTTTGAGGACTACACGCGCGCCGACGCCGGGGTCGCGGTGAAGGCATTGAAGGATGCTGGTCTGGCCGTTGAGATGCTGTCTGGGGATACGGCCAAGGCTTGCGGTGAAGTGGCCAAGTCCTTGGGGATCGGCAACTTCGTACCTTCGCTTCATCCAGCCGGCAAAGTTAAGCGCATCGAGGCGCTGACCAAGGCCGGCCACAAAGTCTTGATGGTGGGCGACGGACTGAACGATACGCCGGCGCTGGCAGCTGCGCACGTCTCGATGGCTCCGGCAAGCGCGGCCGATATCGGTCGCAATGCCGCCGATTTCGTTTTCCTGCACGAGAGCCTTCTGGCAGTGCCTTTGGCATTGGATATCTCTCGAAAGGCAGGCCGGCTGATCCGCCAGAATGTCGCCATTGCAATCGTGTACAACGTCTTTGCCGTGCCGATCGCCATGTCAGGGTACGTGACGCCGCTCATCGCGGCGATCGCGATGTCCACCTCGTCACTGACCGTGGTCGCCAACGCCATGCGGCTTCATGCTTTCAGGAAGCGTGGGGACTGAGAATGTTTTGCCCGTAAGCGCATCCTGAGAGATTTGATCCGGTCCCGATGACGATCCTTGTCTATCTCATCCCGGTTGCGCTCTCCCTCGGCGCAATTGGATTGGGCGGTTTCCTGTGGGCTTTGCGCAGCGGCCAGTACGAGGATCTGGATGGTGCGGCAGAGCGCATCCTGATCGACCGAGAAGACAAGCGGTTTGACTGAACGCGCGACATGTAGAACCGAATGTCGCGGGTTGACGCGATGGCACAGGAAGAGGATCTGTTGGGAAGGCTCGGGTTGGAATTCCCTTACGGTACCAAGCAAGCGTGCCGGTCACCCGCAGTGGGCTTTCTCCAGGGCTATCCCCGTACCCTGAATGGCTAATTGTTCGTGTTCTACCGACCTTGTGGCGCGATTGTGCTCCTCTTCAGCACACGGTCGACGTTCTCTCTTACCCGTCGGTTCCGGGTTGACGGTGTTTTTCAGGAGGGACTTTTATCGCCAACTCTTGTTCGGCTGTGGTCGCATTCTCCACCCTCAACCGTTGCGAAAGGCATAACCGTAGCCGTTGATCGCCGGCACCCCGCCCAGATGGACGTAGAGGATGGTCGAACCTTTTGGAAAGAAGCCCTTCTGAACGAGGTCAACGAGGCCTTGCATCGATTTACCCTCATAGACGGGATCTGTAATCATCCCCTCGAGTCTGGCACACAGACGGATGGATTCCTTTGTTTCCTCAGAGGGGATGCCATAACACGGGTGAGCGTATTCCTTGAGCAGCACCACGTCAGCCTCGGTGAATGCCGGGCCAAGGTCGACGAGCTTCGCAGTGCTATTGGCAATGTCTAGCACTTGCGCTCTGGTCTGTGCCGGGGTTGCGGAGGCATCGATGCCGATCACGTTGCGCTGTCGGCCGTCTTTGGCGAAGCCGACGATCATGCCGGCCTGCGTGGAGCCCGTGACCGTGCACACGATGATATAATCGAAAGCAAATCCAAGCTGCTTTTCTTGCGCGCGCACCTCATCGGCGAACCGAATGTAGCCGAGGCCGCCATATTTGTGCACGGAGGCCCCTGCCGGTATCGCGTAGGGTCTGCCGCCCCTCGCCTTGACCTCATCGAGTGCTTGTTCCCAACTGCGGCGGATGCCGATGTCAAAGCCCTGGTCAACCAGGCGCACCTCTGCTCCCATAATGCGGCTCAAGAGTATGTTACCCACCCGGTCGTATACGGCATCCTCATGAGGGACCCAGCTCTCCTGCACCAGGACGCATTTCATGCCGATCTTAGCGGCGACCGCAGCGACCATGCGTGTGTGGTTGGACTGAACGCCGCCGATGGAGACAAGCGTATCTGCATTGGAAGCGATCGCGTCAGGGATGATGTATTCAAGCTTGCGGAGCTTGTTTCCGCCGAATGCAAGACCGGAGTTGCAGTCCTCGCGTTTGGCGTAGATGTCCACCTTTCCCCCCAGATGTTGGCCCAGACGATCGAGCTTCTCAATGGGCGTCGGGCCAAAAGTGAGCGGGTGACGTTCGAACTTTTTCAGCATGATGGTCTCTCCGGCGACGTGAGTTGAGCTAGGATGCCGTTTCAATGGTGGTGTTCGGCGCGAAGTCAGCTGCTCGTTCCTGGCACTGCGAAGTCTCAGGTTCACTCCTCATCCTCAGGACAGGTCGGCCACTGGCGCCGGCGCTGCTGGCCCCGACCGGAATGCTTGGCCTTTTCTTTTGCAGCTTTCCCAAGACGGCCTGACCGCCAGATCAGAAAGAGCACGCTTGCGAAATAGCCGACCTGGGCAAGCAGCGAAGCAGCGAGCGTCTTGACGATGACCGATCGGATAGAATGCGTGAGGAGGAACAAGATAGCAGCGTTGATGGACAGCACCGCCGCCAAGGCGAGGCAAAACATTCTGAGGGGCACTGACGTTCTCCTGGTTTGTCCGTCAGGTCATGCTGCGGCGTTGTCGGCCGCAAGATGAGTCTGGCAGTTCTTCGGACAGACGCGGGCGCAGGCTCCGCAGCCGATGCAGCGGCCGGCATGGTCGACGACCATGATCATGCGGTTGAGCTCGCCATCGAAGTCGTCCTCGTCATCGCAAACGCCGAGGATTTCACCCGCGTCATCGACGCCATAAAGGTGCATGACCTCGCGCGAGCAGACCTTGAAGCAGCGGCCGCAACCAATGCAGGTCGTGCCGTCTATGGCGGTCAGATAGTCTGGCATCCATTTGGAGCCGTCGCGGGTAACGAACGGGCTGGTCATCGTGAAGTCTCCAACGCAGCGAGCTCTCTCCTTGCGGTGTCCAACTCTGCAAAGACGTCGAACGTTTTCCCGGCGACGGTCATTATCATTCGCCAGTTGAGCGGTAGGTCCTCGGTCAGGTCGTGCAAATCCATTTTCGCGGTTCCCGCGCGCGACTGCAGCTTGCGGACTTTCTTTTGTAGTTCCTCAATGTCCGACATAGTTTCCTTCCTCAGAATCGATTGCGCACTCTGCTGGCAACGCTTCGGCTTCCTGCAGCCGACCCGTTTCGGCCAGGTTCGAATTTCTTCGTGCGGCAACTGCCTCGATCTTCAGCGCGCGACAAACAGCGGCAATGGCGGCTTCTCGACGATCCATCTGGTGACGCCGCCGAAGATCCGCTCCCGCAGCCGGCGGTGGCCACAAGCGCCCATGACGATCATCTCGGCGGACGTGTCGATCGCGTGCTGCGTGAGAACCGTGGTCAGCGACTGGACGTCGCTCGGCAGCCGGTCGACAGCCACCCGAATTCCGTGCCGGGCGAAGTAGCCTGCAATGTCGGTGCCCGGCCCAGGGCCGTTTTCGGCCCCGGCTGCCTCCGGATCGAGCAATGTGACCCGAACGTCCTCTGCATCACACAGCAGAGGCAGTGCTTCCCGAACGACACGCGCGGTTTCAACGCGAGAATCCCAGCCGACCAGTATGCGGCGCGGCCGCAGAGAGGCCTTGGCGCCATGCGGCACCACAAGCACCGGCTTTCCCGACTGGACCAGGCTACCGTCAATAGCAAGAGGCCCGAGATCTTCGTCATCGAGAAGCGATGGCCCGATGACTGTCAGATCTGCATAAGGGGCCCGATGCCGCAGCAGGTGACCGACGCTGCCCTTATCGCAATAGTCGGTGTCCACGTCATAGGGAGCCCTCCCGGCTTCAAGCAGTGTACGGATTTCCCTGGACCGTTTTTCCAGCTTGGCGATATTCTCTGAAAGTGCCTCGATTTCACGAAAACGTCGTTCCAGTCTGATCACGTCTCGTGTGTGCTCAGGCCAGAGGGCAGAAACTGCGCTGATCGGCGGACGCGTGGCAAATTTGATGATTAGTATGGACAAACGAGCGCCAACCTCGGCGCACAGTCCGGCAGCGGTTCTGACGTCCTGATCGGAATGTTCAACTTCCGTGACACACAGCACGGTTTTAAAAGCCATTGAGTGCTTCTTTCTGAGGATTCTTGTGCTTGTACATGCGTCCGAAGCCGCACTATTCCCTTTCAGCAGGAGGGATATGGACGATGGCAGCGTATGCGTTTGTCTGTCTGCCGCCCTGCTCGACAGCGTAGCCGGCCAGTTCGTGGCACCGTTTGGGCCGGCGCAGCTGACAGACCTGCCGCACCCGTTAATTTCCCTCATCGCAGTTTCTGCGCGCGCAGCGGCTGCCGACCTTCTTCTGCACCCCTCCAGATTCGACATGACCTGTTTCCACCAATGCGTTGCATCATGCCCGGGCCGCGTCGGGATAGATTTCGATGGCCACGATCGCGCCATCGACCAGTTTCGTACCAGCCTCGGCAAGATTGCGTAACGTCTCGAAACCGAACCGATGGACGTCGCGCAGCGTCTTGGACAGGACCACCAATCGCCCGGCCGTGAGAAGCACGCGCCCGAAGCCCTCATGGCTGATTTTCATCATGGGCGAAGCCATCAGGCCGGCGCGCTCCTCGATCGCAAGTCCGACAGCGGCATAATAGAGATCGAGCCTCCACAGCACGTCTGGATCGGGATCGCCGATAATGGGGATTTCACGGCGCTTTTGTTTGGTGACAATGAAGTCGGCCAGCAGCTCCGGGTCTGGTTTGCCTTCCCATGAGCCGTAGGAGTCCTGCGCGCGAACCAGCCGCAGCAGACACTTCACGAAGGGCGTGGCAAGCGCCGACTCGTCCTCGTTGACGGCAGGGATGATGGCCGCGTCAGCCATGGCGCATTCTCCTCGTTTTCAATCTTCGTCCTCGAACGACGGTTTCTTTCGCGGAACGCCCGCGTCGGCCAACACCTTGCGCAGCCAGGGCGGAGGAGCCTTCCTGAGCATCTCCTGGGTTCGCGAAAGGACCTCGACGATGGATTCAGGGTGTGGGACTTTGATTGGATGAATTTTTGCGGCAACAAGCCTGGCTGCGGAAGGGCCGCCGATCGCCAGACAAAACAGGAGATGGCAGCCTTTCAATGCCGATACTTTCAGGCCGATGCGGTCATCGCCCTCGGTGCGATGCGATCCGCTCTCGTCTGAAACCTCATCGAAAGCCACTGCTTCCACCAAATTCCACTCGGCCGGCGTCACGTCATAGACGGCAAAGCGCTTGGCCGATCCGAAATGGGCGTTGAGGTCCCTCAAGTCGTGCGTGGCGATCGCCACGCGCAATGCGCCGGCTTGCCTTTCGGGCGGCATTGCGTGGGCCTCGTCATTGACGAGCGAGAGGCGACGAAGGGAGGTCATCTGGCGTTTCTCGGTTGCGGAATGGGTCAAGCGTCTCAGGCGTCGATGCATGCTGGTTGGCCTGGAAGATGTTAGCGACCGCGAAGATGAGGTCGCGCGTTCCCTGATAGAGGATGGTGAGCTTATGCTGGCTGCCGAGGCGGTCGAAGATCGGGAAGCCGACGCGCATGAGCGGAATCCCCAGGCGCTCCGCCGCCTGGCGTCCGTGGGAATGGCTGACAAGAAGCTCAGTACCGGCAGCGAGGGCTTCCAGGTCTCCGAGATCTCCGACCTGGACCGATTCCGTTGGAATTCTTTCGAGAATCTTGGACGTATCGGTCGTCGTGATGGCGGCCGCAATTTCGGCGCCCAGGCTGACGAAAAAGGTCGCCAGTTGGTAGAGCTGGTCTGGTTCGGCGGCGATCGCAATTTTTTTGCCGCTGAAATGGAAATGTCCGTCGAGCAAGGCATCCTGCAATTGGCTCCGACGACGGCGTATCTTGGCCGGCACCGCCGCGCCTGAAATCGCCGAAAGAAGCGAGACAAGCTGGTCCGCAGCCTTCAACCCGGTCAGGGAGTGAAACAGCCCGTAAGGCACTCCCGTCAGGCTCTGCAGCGCTTCCGCCGCGCAGCGCATGTGCTCGCCAATGGCGATGCAATGCGCGACAGTGCCAAGCGCGCGAATGTCCTCGACGCTGGTGCCGCCATGGGTGGTGGGGATCCAGCGGTCGGGCACTGTGCCATCGAGCGAGCCGGAGACGTCCGGCAGGATCACCGGGTGCAGGCCGAAGCTTTGCACCATCTCGCGCAAGTGCTCGACGTCGGCCACGGTGAGATTCCAGCCGGGCAGGATCGCGATCGTCTTGGAGTGCCGCATCTGCTCGCCACGCCGTGTAATGCCTTGGATCATCGCGGTGACGGCCTTGGCCCAGCCCTCTTCGATCGCGCCATCGAAATCCGGCGTGTGGGCCAGCATGACCTCCGTCCCGGCGAGTTCCTCCGCGCGGTCGCGCTTGATTTTGGCAATGTCGCCTGCCAAATCCTCGCCGCGAGTTTCTACCAGCGCCGTTGTGCAGACCCCGATCAGCTTTGGCTTGGTGCGAGTCTTGAGGTTAAGGATCGCCTCTTCGAGATGCTCGGCGCCGCCGAGGATTGTCGCCAATTCGTCCATCGCCGTCGTTTGCAGGGGGACCGCTTCCTTGAAATGCCGGACCAAGAGCACCAAGGCGAAGCTGGTACAACCTTGGCTGCCGTGGAACAGCGGAACCGCACCATCGACTCCGAGAAAGGCGAACGCGGCACCCAGCGGCTGTGACGACTTCAGCGGATTGACCGCGGCCGATTTGGTCTGAGCAAGAATGCTGGCCATTGGCTTCATCAAGCCTGGCCCACGGCTTTGGCGGTGGCGGGGGTCGGGCCGGGGCTGGTTGTGCTCGTCAGTTGATCGTTCAGGCCAGGATGGCCATCCCACGGTGCCGGGTCCCGCACCTGGCACCAGATCGGATTGCGAATGGCGAGGTCGATCTGGCGTATGAGTTCAACCATGCCGTCATAGCCAGCATAGGGATGATGACGCTCCTGGTTGATGTCGAGCCAGGGCGTCTTTGCCTTCAGCGCGACGAATTGCGTGCGCCCGCCCGACAGCATGATGTCGGCCTTGCCTTGTGACAGCATGGCGTAAAGCTCGCGCGGCGCCATCGACTCGAAGACCTGGTTCTCTTCCTTCAAGGTCTGTTTGATGCGCTCCTTGTCTTCGTCGGTCGATTTCTTGACCGAGGTTCCGACGATCTCGAGGCCGGCTTCTATCAGCGCATCAACCAGCGACCAGGACTTCACACCGCCGGTGTTGAGCAGCACGCGCTTGCCTTGGAGCCTTGGGCGGTAGGCCGCGATCTTGCTCCAGGCAATAGACTCCTCCTGCGCAATCAGCGCCTCGGTGCGGTCGACCAACTCTGGATCGGCGCCCTTGTTGACGAGCAGATCCGTGATCTTGCGAAGTGCTTGCGAGGTGGCGCTGATGCCGTAGAAGGAACCCTCGAAGAACGGGATGTCCCAGCGCTCGTCCATCTTGCGGGCGAGGTTGATGAGAGCAGTCGAGCAGACCATCATCGCCGCCCGGGCGCGGTGCGCACAGGCAATATCGAGGTAACGTGCATCGCCAGGAATGCAGGCGCGCACGCGGATGCCGAGCCGGTCCAGGAGTGGCTTTACCAGCCAGAACTCCCCAGAGAGATTGAATTCGCCGATGATATTGATATCGCACAGGCCGGCATCGTCGGGTTCAGCAGTGCCGATGACGTGATCGAGCAGTGCCTCGCCGGCGAGTTTGTTGCCGAGATTTTTGGAGCCGACGAAGCCCGGCGCATTGATGGGCACAACGGGCAAGCCTAGCTTTGCCGCCGCGTGCTTGCACACGGCGTCGATGTCATCGCCGATCAGCGCGGTCACGCAGGTTGAATAGACAAAGATTGCCGCCGGGGCATACGCTTGGCTAATCTCGCGAATGGCCTTGAAAAGCTTGCGCTCGCCCTGCCCCATCACGACGTCGAGTTCGGTGAGATCGGTCGTGAAGCTTGTGCGCCACAGGGCCGGCCCCGACGACATCGCGCCTCGGTTGTCCCAGGAATTGCCCTCGCAGGCGAGCGGCGCGTGGACCAGATGCGCGACGTCCGTGATCGGCTGCAGGGCGATCTTGGCGCCGTCGAAAGCGCAGCCTCCGGCTGCGGCTCCGGGCGTCAGCGGTTTGGAACAGCCCTGTCTGCGCGTATTGGCATCCTTGCCCTGGTTCTTCTCGCAAGCGGGCTCGCAGAAGAGATCCTGCAATTTCGCACTGGGCAAGGACATTGCACCGGTCTCCAAGGTCCGTCGGAATGGCAGCCGTGCGGCTGCCAGCTTCAGCGGGTCAGGTCGAAGGAATAATCCGTCACGCCCGTCTCGATCGTAGCTCGGTCGAGCTTGTCGAAGATCTTGTCGAGGATCGTCGTCAGCACGCGCAGGCCACCCTGATAGCCTAGCAATGGGAAGCGGTGGTGATGGTGCCGATCAAAGATCGGGAACATCAGCCGGATGAGCGGTGTGCCCGTGTCGCGCTCCAGATACTTGCCGTAAGAATTGCCGATCAGCAGGTCAACCGGTTCTGTGAAAAGCAGAGAGCGCATTGCCCATAGGTCCTTGCCCGCCCAGACCTGCGCGCCCTTGCCAAAGGACGAGGCTGCGAGCAGTCTCTTCATCTCAGCTTCCCAGGCATTGTTGCCGTTGGTAGCCAAGCAGTGGGTCGGCTCGCCGCCGGTTTCCATAACGAAGCGGGCCATGGCGTGGACAAAGTCCGGGTCACCATAGATCGCGTATTTTTTTCCGTGCAGCCAGGCCTGGCTGTCGGCCATCGCATCAACCAGGCGGCCACGCTCGAGGCGGATCGACTCCGGGATGTCCTTGCCGGATATCTCCGACAGCCTCATCAGGAGCTCGTCGGTCGCTTCCACCCCGATGGGGTAGTGGAAGGAGGCCGTTGCCTGCCCCACCTCCTGGCAATATTCCAGCGTCTTGCGGGTGTTGTAATGTTGTAGCGAGACCGTTGCCTGGGCGTTGAGCGCCGCTTTGACGTCCTCGATCTTGGTGCCGCCGTCATACATGCGAAATTCGCCATCCGACGGGGTGTCATACTGATCCGAAGCGTCCTGGATAAAGGTGTAGGACACGCCCATGACATCCAGCAGACGCTTCAGCTCGCGATTGTTGCCAACGCAGAAGCCGTCGAAACCTGGAATGATGTTTACGGTGTTGGCCACCGCGGAACGCTGCTGGCCCTTCCAGAAGTTCTCCAACACGCCCTTGACCATGGCATCATAGCCGTCGACATGGCTGCCGACGAATGCTGGCGTGTGTGCGAAAGGCACTTCGAAGTCCTGTGGGACTGAGCCTTCCTGCCTGGCATTTTCGATGAACGAATGTAGGTCGTCGCCGATCACCTCTGCCATGCAGGTGGTGGAGACCGCGATCATCTTCGGCTCGTAGAGATTGTAGGTGTTGGCAAGCCCGTCGACCATATTCTTCAGGCCGCCGAACACCGCGGCGTCCTCGGTCATGGAGGACGAGACCGCCGACGACGGCTCCTTGAAGTGGCGTGACAGGTGCGAACGGTAGTAGGCCACGCATCCCTGGCTGCCGTGGACGAACGACATCGTGCGTTCGAAGCCTGCGGCGGCGAACACCGCGCCAAGCGGCTGGCAAGCCTTGGCCGGATTCACAACAAGCGCTTCGCGAGCGAGGTTCTTGTCGCGATAGTCCCACGTTTTGGTGAATTCGCTTTGGTCTGTAACGATCTGGTCGGGATGCGGGCATTCGAAATTCAGCTTTTTTGCGGCCAACATCTGCCTGTATTCCGCCTCACGGAACAGAGGAGCATGATCGAGAACTTTTTCCGCTGACTGCGGCATTGGGTGTACCTCTTTGGATCTGGCGCGCGCCATCGGGCGGCACAGGGACGTCAAAACGTTCGGATCGCCTGCGGATCAAGAAGCGCAGGCGTTCGAGGGCTCGCTGGCGATGCGAAGCGAGGTTCTCATTCGGCTGCGATGGCCGCCGACGGCTCGGACTTTTTCTTCCAGGGCGCGTCGTAGAGGTCCCAGACCGGGTTGTTTATGGCCATGTCCATGTCGCGGGCGAAAATGGCGAAGCCGTCATACCCGTGATAGGGGCCGGAATAGTCCCAGGAGTGCATTTGACGGAATGGTATTCCCATCTTCTGCACCGGGTACTTTTCCTTGATACCGGAGCCGACGAGATCGGGGCGGATCCCCTCGATGAACTTTTCCAGTTCGTAACCGGTCACGTCGTCATAGATCAGCGTGCCCTCCCTCACGTAGTGACCAGTGCGCTGATAGTCGTCGTTGTGCCCGAATTCGTAGCCTGTGCCGACGATCTCCATGCCGAGATCTTCGTAGGCGGAGATCACGTGCCGAGGGCGCAACCCGCCGACATAGAGCATGACCGTCCTGCCCTCCAGGCGTGGCCAGTACTTGTCGATCACCGCGTCCACGAGCGGGCGGTATTTGGCGATCACATACTCGGTCCGGCCCTCGATCTCCGGCCCGAAATGCTTGGCGATGTCGCGCATCGAGGATTCGATTTGGGAAGGACCGAAGAAATTGTACTCCATCCAGGGGATGCCGTATTTTTCTTCCATATGGCGACAGATGTAGTTCATCGACCGATAGCAATGGATCAGGTTGAGCTTGGCTTTC
Organism: Mesorhizobium sp. Cs1299R1N3; assembly: GCF_037179625.1. Taxonomy (NCBI): domain Bacteria; kingdom Pseudomonadati; phylum Pseudomonadota; class Alphaproteobacteria; order Hyphomicrobiales; family Phyllobacteriaceae; genus Mesorhizobium; species Mesorhizobium sp. Cs1299R1N3. The sequence goes on from NZ_JAPYKQ010000001.1 coordinate 23,540, forward strand.
GGCGCACGCTCGATCTCGGCGAGAGTCGCGTCACCCGACCAGTTGCCGACCACGCGCAGGCCCATCTCCTCGAGCAGGATGCGCGAGGCCCAAGCATCACCGCCGATATTGTAGTCGCCGATGACGTTGACGTCGTAAGGCCCTGCCTCGAACTCGACTTCCTTCTTCTCAAACACCCAGTCGCGGATCGCGTCATTGGCGATGTGATGGCCAAGCGACTGCGAGACCCCGCGGAATCCCTCGCAGCGCACTGGCACGATGGTCGTTTCGTGCTGCTTGGCCTTCTTGCGCGAGACCGCCTCGATGTCGTCGCCGATCAAGCCGATCGGGCATTCCGACTGGATGCTGATGCCCTTGTTCAGCGGGAAGAGCTCTTCGATCTCATCGATGATTTTTTCCAGCTTCTTATCGCCGCCGAAGACGATATCCTTCTCCTGGAAGTCGGAGGTGAACTGCATCGTGACAAAGCTATCGATGCTGGTCGTACCGACATAGTAGTTGCGGCGCTGCGACCAGGAATATTGGCCACACCCGACGGGCCCGTGCGAGATGTGGACCATGTCCTTCACCGGCCCCCACACCACGCCTTTGGAGCCGGCATAGGCGCACCCTCTGATCGTCATCACACCGGGAATGGACTTGATATTCGATTTGACGTCGCATTCGGAGAGGGCCTCGCCCACTCCGGCAACCTCTTGGCCGTTGGTGGCGACGCCCAAGTGCTTCTTGCGCCGCTTTGCCGTCTTTTCTGGATACCGCGCCAGCACGTCCTCAATGAGCTTGGTGTGCAAGGCGCCGTCATTTTGGGAGTCAAGGCTCATAAAGCTGCCCTTTTTGCGGTTCTTTGGCTGGCGCCTGCTCGTTAGGCGCCCGTTCGGGGAAGGCGCCGGGACCCGGCGCCCTGGGCGGGGCTATTGAGCGGCCGCAGGCGCGGCTTCCTTTGCAGCAAGCTCGGCAAGCATCTGCTCCTCGGTCTTCATGATGCCGAAATCGAGCAGCATGTCTTCCAGCTCTTCCATGGTGATGGGAGTCGGGACGGTGCCTTGGCCGCCATTGGCATGGATTTTCTCGGCAAGGGCGCGGTATTCCCCGGCCTGCCTGGAGTCCGGCGCATATTGGATCACTGTCATCTTGCGCAGTTCGGCGTGCTGGACGATGTTGTCGCGCGGCACGAAGTGGATGAGCTTGGAATTCAGCTTTTTTGCGAGAGCCTCGGCTAAATCCAGTTCCCGGTCGGTCTGGCGCTCGTTGCAGATCAGGCCGCCGAGACGCACGCCGCCCGAATGGGCATATTTCAAAATACCCTTGGCGATATTGTTGGCAGCGTAGAGTGCCATCATCTCGCCGGACATGACGATGTAGATTTCCTGTGCCTTGTTCTCGCGGATAGGCATTGCGAAGCCGCCACAGACAACGTCGCCAAGCACGTCGTACGAGACGTAGTCCACGTCTTCGTAGGCGCCGTTCTCCTCAAGGAAATTGATGGAGGTGATGACACCGCGGCCCGCGCAACCGACGCCCGGCTCAGGACCACCGGACTCGACGCACTTGATGTCCTTGTAGCCGATCTTCAGCACGTCCTGGAGCTCGAGATCTTCGACGGACCCTTCCTCTGCCGCGAGGTGCAGCACGGTATCTTGCGCCTTCGCGTTCAGGATGAGACGGGTGGAGTCAGCCTTAGGGTCGCAGCCTACGATGAGAATCCTCTGCCCGAGGTCGACCAGGGCAGCGAGCGTGTTTTGGGAGGTGGTAGACTTCCCGATGCCCCCCTTTCCGTAGAATGCGATCTGACGCAAAGCCGACATGTAGTTTCCTTCCTTCGTTTTCATCAATCTGGGTCAATACACGCATGACCGGTCGGCAGGTCATGCCGCTCTCCCAGGAAAAGGATCAAAACTCGTGCCAACCTGCCTGGATCGACCTGAAGAAAAAACTTCGTGTTGGTTTTCAGCTATCTAGCTCATGGATGGACCGGCTGATTGGTCAAACACCCATGTTGCGGATCCGACAAAGCCTACAAAAGTGTCGATTGCTCCATGTCGATAATGACTCAGAGCGACAGCGGCCAATCCCAATCGGCAACTCGTTGAAATGGCCTCGGGTATGAGGGGATCCGTACAGCTGAAAAACGACTGCATCCACCCAATCCGTCAGTGGCCGGCGCGGGAGGCCGTATCGGCCCAGCTCTGACGCCGGCCTCACAGCAGGATTATCGGCGGCATGGACGCTAGCCTTTCAGCCAGCTGTCATCCTGATGTCGCGGCCGGCACTGAAGCCGCGCGGCTTGTGACGCAGCAAATCTCGCACTCAGCGCCCGCCAACCGATCGCGGTCAGAACAAGCAGATGAACTCGTGGTCGGGTATCAGATCAGTCTTCGGTGGAATCGGTGGTGGTATGCTGGCTGGCACCGCTTGATGCCGTGGCCCATAACGGAGCTGATGATCGACTAAACACACAACCATTTCGCTGTGACAAACAAACCCAGAAAGCCAATCGCCGTCGCTGCCAGCAGAATGATCCTATTCATTTCTGTCTCCGTCGATTTTTTGGGAACAGCGACGTGTGTCAAAGCCAGCCATGCGGGCTGTTTGAGCCGCAGGTAGCCGGCAGACCGCGTTGACGATGATACGGACCGCTGCTGACCATACGGGTCGGTCCAGGCGGACCGAAGCAGATGCTAGATGAGCTCTGCCGCCGCAGGATAGCGCCAGCATCGCCATTTCCCAGCTGATCAGTATGGTCTACGGCAATGTCTCATTGCCGTAGACCGCTCAAGAGCGAGGATCGGTGCACCTTGCCCAGCAAGCGGAGGCGTTTTTCGCCGGCACCAAGGTCATTGTTCAATCGGTGCTGCCATCATGGCTGCTAATGGCTTGGTGGCGTGACCGTTACCGGAGCCGATTGATCGACCACGGAGACAAACGATCTCGCCGTCACAAGCAAACCCAGCAAGGCAATCGCGGTGGCTGCCAGCAGAATGGACCTCTTCATCTCTCTCTCCGTCGATCATAGGAATTGTATCAAACCGCCCTGTCGGCTTTAGGCCGCCGGTGGCGGGCGGCCCGATTTGGCGACCATAGGGACCGCTGCTGACGATATCCTGACGGAGCGGCCATCATGGGCAGGCGGACCGGAGCAGATGCTCACGATCTCGGCCGCTGGACGGAGGGCGCCGAGACATCGCCAATCCCGACTGATCAGCACGGCCAACACCAAGATCTCATTCTGTGGTGAGATCGCTTACACGCTCAAAAGCGAGGATCAGTACACTTCCCCAGCCGTAGGAAGCAGAGCAGTCTCTTGCCGACCCCAGGATTATCGGTCGCATCGGAAGAGGCGTCTTGGCCCTTGTCGCTTGGTGCCGCTGGCACCGTGGGTTCGGCCGGTGCCGTTGGTGCTGTTGGTCCCGTCAGTGCCGTCAGTGCCGTCAGTGCATTAGCCGAATGGTTGGTGACTTCGGATGCAAACGATTTCGCCGTCACAGACAAAGCGAGCAAGCCAATCGCGATGCCGGCCAGCAGGGAGGACCTCTTCATTTCTGACTCCGTAATCCATTTGGGATGAAAGCCACCCTGCCGGCTCGACTCGCAGGCGGATCGCTACGGGGCAGATAGAGACCGTTGCTGACGACAACCTGACGAAGCGGCGTCATCAGGCAAAGCTTGGGACTGGTTCCAAAAGGGGCGTCCCGATCAAACCGCGGCCTATGCGAGGTGGCAACACGACAAGCGTCTGGATCTTCGATGCCGAACAGCGCCGCGCCGATGCAATGTGATTCAATTCAGGCCGTTACGACCTTGACCAAGCGACTTGTTGATTGCCGGGATGATTTTGTCTCCCCAGAGTTCGAGTTGACGCAGCATCGTTTTGTGGTCGAAATCTCCCAATTGGGTCTGAATCGCGATCTGGTCCGGTTTCAGGACATCTAGCTCCTCCAGCAGGCGATCGATCACGCGATTCACGCTGCCAATCGGCAAGTTTTCGCGCATGGTCTCGAAGGACAGATCCTGCTGAGTCGGTGTTTCCTGCAGCAGGTAACCGTCCTGGCTCTGCTGACGGCGTTGATGCAGGGCTTCAGACAGCCGGCGCTGGAAGCGGGCATTGTCGAGATAGCTGTTGATCTCGGCGGCGTTGTCGCTGGCATAGCAGCAGCGCAGCAGCGATATCCTGGCTTGCGCGGCATTCTTTGCCTCGGAAGCTGCCGCCTTCTCGATGCTTTCGCGAAGCATGCGCAGGGTCTCCAGGCCGTTGTGCAGAGCTGTGACAAAGAGGTTGTGTCCTTCACGATACGCCCGGCCCATGCTGCGCGCGGATCCGGCGGCGATCCAGATCGGCGGGGTCGGCTTCTGAAGGCTGCGTACCGAGATCGCCGTCGGCGGCATCTTCTCGTACCGGCCATGGTGCTCGAAGATCTTCTGGTTGAGGCCCTTGAGAAGAATGTCCAGATATTCAGAAAATACAGCCGGCGCCTCGTCGACGTCGATGCCGAAACGCTCGAATTCGAACTGCTGGTACCCCGAGCCGAGTCCAAGTTCGAGGCGGCCGTTCGAAACGACGTCGGCGAAGCCAATCTCGGAGAGCAGGCGCTGTGGCTGATAGAGCGGTAGAACGCAAACGCCAGTGCCGAGCCGAATGGTGTTCGTCACGCCGGCACAGTGCGCCACCATCATCAAGGGCGACGGAACCAGGCTGTAATTGTTGAAGTGGTGCTCGGCGAACCAGGCGGTGTTGAATTGCGCTTGCTCCGAAAGCACCGCCTGTTCGATGGAGTTGCGGATCACACTGTCGGACGATTGATGATAGCCGCGTTGAGCGGCCAGGATGAATGTCGCGAATTCCATGCTGGTTCCTTGTTTCACGGGATCGCCTTGGCCGCGGTGTCGATCTCGTCTTGGCGTGGCGCAGTCCACCACATTGCGGTCAGCCGCTTCCGGTTCGGAGATCACAGCCGCGCGCGGGAACGTTGGAACTCATGCCGCCCCCCCGCGGGCCACGCTTCGGTGCAGCAGCCGCAGCCCGCCGGCTGGCTCGACGAATCATTCCACGATGTCGGTTGGCTCCTGATCGGATTCGCTGGCGAACCCTGCATCGCCGAACGCATTGCAGCCCCCGTCGACGTACAGGGTTGAGCCGTTGACGTATGAAGCATCCGGCGAAGCCAGAAAGAACGCTGCGTCCGCGACCTCTTCCGGCTGTCCCATCCTGCCCATTGGGATGCGCCAGCTGATCGCTTTCGGGTCGATGGTGCCGAGCTTCGCCAACTGAGTGGTGCCAAGCGAGCGGATGTAGCCAGAAGCGACGGCGGCCGTCCGAATGCCGCCCGGCCCGAGTTCGGCCGCCAGGCACCGGGTCAGGATTTCCAACCCCGCCTTGGATGCGCCATGGACATGGCGCGGGGCCAAGGGCAGAAAGGTGCTGGTCGCTCCGATATTAAGGATCATGCCTCCAGGGCGCATCATCTTGATCGCCTCACGCGCGCAAGTGAAGGCGCCGGTCAGAGTGGCATCAAGCACGTGTTCGGTCTGCGCCGGCATTTGCTCGATCGCCGCCGAATCGGCGACAGCAGCACTGTTGACGAGGACCTCAAAGTGGCGGAAGCGCGCCCTTAATTCCTCAAACAGCGCCACCACCTCGCGCTCGACGGCCACGTTCACGGTAAGCGCCACATGCTTGCCGCCGAGCGATCGAGCGAGTTCCGTCGCGGCACTGCCATCTTTGTCGGCAATCACGACGGTGTCGCCGTTCGCGGCAAAGCGGCGAACGACGGCCGCGCCTATGCCGGTTGCCCCGCCCGTGACAAGCACGATTCGCGCGCCGGCGTGCTCGGCCGGACGGGAGAGTTCGGCTCCTGGCGTCGCATCCACCGGCGGATGTGCATCGCCCGGCTGGTTGAAGGAGGTCCAACCACCGTCAACCGTCAGCACCGAACCGGTGATGTAACTCGCTTGCGGGCTGGCCAGAAACCGTACGGCCCGGGCGATCTCGTCGGGACGCCCTATCCGCCCCATCGGCACGCGGCGGCGCACCGCCGCCAGGTCCGCTTTGCCGGCGCGTTCAAGGGCCGCGGTCATCGAAGTGCGCACATAGCCCGGCGCTAACGCCGTCACGCGAATGCCGCGCGACGCCCATTCGCACGCCAAAGACTTCGTGAAAGAGATCAGGCCCGCCTTCGACGCAGCGTAGGCATTTCGCTTCGGATTGCTGACCAGGCCCGATATCGAGGCGACGTTGACGATGACGGCGCCCGGCTGCATCCGCTTCGCTGCTTCGCGGGCCATGACAAAGGGCCCGATCAGGTTTACTGCCAGGGTGCGTCGGAAGGACTCGATACTGGTCTCGACAGTCGCATCGACAATGGGCCCAATAGCGGCGTTGTTGACGAGCACACTGATCTGCCCGAACTGTGCTTCGACCCGGCGGTAAAGCGCAAGAATGTCCTCCTCTTTCGAGACATCGAACTCGAGCCCGAGATGCGGGCGCCCGAGACCGCGGGCCAGTTCGAGCACCCCACTGTCGGGAAGATCCACTGCAACGACGACGTCTCCGTCCGCGGCGAGAGTCTTGGCCAGGACACCGCCGATGCCGTCTGCAGCACCTGTAATGATCACGATGCGTCGTGCCAGCCGGTTCCTGAGAACTTGTCTCCCACCAGGGTCACCGATCTCGACCCGGCGCCAGCCGGCGGAAAGATCCGTCTCGCCACAGTTGCTCGTCTTGGGGACGGTCCATTTCCGTCCGAACTGGGCCTGGTCCGCTCTGGACTTCTTCGCGGCGGACAGGCCGTCGCCAAAAGAGTGCGAGGGGACTGCAGCATAGTCATGGCCCTTCGCCTCCGCTGCGGGCATGCCCAGGGCGTAGACCGGATCGTCTGGATGCGGTGCTCCGATCGGCCGCCGGGGCCAGAACAGCTCTGGCTCGAAGCCCGTCGGCGGCATCTGCTCCTGCAACCAATCGTAGACCACCGTCCGTTCGGCAATCCGCCACGCCCCTTTCCTCTTCTGAAATAGATCGCAATAGCGGCCGCAGAGGAGCTCCTGGCGTATATCGCCGGCCCTGTCGGGTCCGCGTTGCAGCGCGGTGAAATAGCTCTCGACTGCGGCGTTAGCCGGGCTGATGAAATCGATCAGGATGTTCGTGACCTGATGGATGTAGCGCGGCTGGGCCTTGAAGACATCCAGCGCATACTGGATGAAGCCCTCGGCCGAGCCGGAATAGGCACCGTGATTGTCATGCGCATCAGGCCAGTACGCGCTGCGCAGTGCCGCCTCGTCGGCGCGGTCTATTCCGCGGCAGTACCGATAGAGGCAGTCGCGGATGGCCTCCCGGTCGAGCAGTTCGATAAGTTTTGCATGGCCCATCGCTTTGTCCCAGGTTCTGAGATTGGAAGAGGCGTTTTCGCGCATTCATTTGCGCGGCAACGGTTCGTGTTGTTCGGCGCTTGACGGGGCGGTAGAGGCACCTCGCCCCGCTGTTTGCGTTCTGGGAGTTCGCTGGATGCGGCCACGCCGCGAGAATCTCAGTGACAAAGCGGGTCACTCGTTCAAGCAGCGGCCGTCCGATCGATTCCCAATGCACGTTCAGGGCAGGACCGTGCGCCTCGTGCCGCCTTCGGTTCGTCTGTAACCGCGACCTTGATGTCACCGGGCAGGATGTAGCCCTCGTCATCGAGCGTGAAGATGTCCGGTGCTTGCGCCCAGCATCGCGCGTGACCCTGACATTTGGCCTTGTCGACGATGATGCGCATGGCGCTAGCTCCTCATCTGTCCCTCGGCTCGGGACGGCGTTGGCGAGGACCAGTCCAGGATAAGATTTTCGATCCCGAACACATGGCCGCCATGGGTGATGGGCGCGGTCCCTCCCTTGATCCGGAACGCCGGTATGCGCGCCAGCCACTCCTCCAGGCCGATGACAATTTCGCGCCGGGCAAGATGTGAGCCAAGGCAGCGGTGGGGGCCATGGGCAAAGGTGGTGTGGCGATTCTCCTCACGTGCGAGATCGACCGTGTTGGGGCGTTCGAATTCCGCCGGATCACGATTGGCAATCATCGTGGCGCAAGAAATATAGTCCCCCTTCCGTATGGGCGCGCCTTCGAAATCGATGTCTCTTGTTGCCACACGGATCATCTGCACGGTCGGATAGGCACGGAGCAATTCTTCGGCCGCGAGCACAATACGGTTCGGTTTGCTCCGCAGCCATTCCTGGTCCTTTGGGTTGCGTGCGAGGTAGGCCAAGTCAAAGCCGATCGCTGCTGCAACTGTATCGAGACCTGCGACGAACAGGAGCACGCCGATGCCACGGACCTCCCCGTCGGTCAGTGGGCGACCTTCGACATGTGCCTGCACGACGAAACTCATGAAATCATCGGCGGGTCGCTTGCGGCGCAAAGCTGCAAGTTCGTCGATGAAGTCGACAATCCGCTGGGCCGCGGTCAGTCTTTGGACAGCATTGCCATGGAGCAGATCCTTCCCCCAGCCGACAAATGTCTCAAGCCGGTGGTCGGTTAGCCCCAGAAAGCGCAGAAAGATGTTGACCGCGAAAGGGAAGGCGAAATCCCTCATCACATCGCAGCTTGTGCCCGATGCGACGATCCTGTCGATTAGTGCTATCGCCCTTTCCCGAACGGCCGGTTCCAGCGCGGTTACACGCTGGGGCGAAAAGAATGGATTGAGAAGTGATCGAAAGATGCCATGCGCCGGCGGGTCGAGTTCGAGTGGGATCATCGGCCAGTTTTCGCCGAGCGCGGAGGCGAAGATGCTGCGGTGGCTGGAAAAGGTTTCGGTGTCTTGCAGCACTCGGCGCTGATCTCTGGCGCGCGTGATGACCCAGGTACCCCGGCCATCGCGCGTGTTGTGGGGGGCATAAAAGATCGGCGGCCCGCCATGGACGCAGGCCACAGCGGCGTGGGGATCTCCGTTGGCCGTGGGCCGCATCCCTGGCGACGTGAACAGGCTGAAGTCCCTCACCATCTCGGACGGGACATGATCTGGAACCCAATGGTTCGCAACCTGGTTTTTCCTCACCTTGGGCCTCCTTTGGGCGACATGGGCTGGGCCCCACTCGAGCGCGGTGTCACAAAAGGAGATGTGATGAACATCGCCTCCCAGCAATGCCGCCGGATCAAGCGCTGGCGTGCCTCGTACCGCGGACGAAGGCGGTTTTAATTCAGATCGATGTCGTCCTGCTCCGTGCCAGGCAGCTTTCGTCTTCTTCCGAGCCAAAGCAGCTTTCGAAATCACAGCATTGGCCGCAACTGGGCGCGGCACATAGTGAAAAACCTTCAGCCTCGCACAGCATGCGGTACAGGTACTTCTTCCATTTCATATTTCTGCTGTTGCCGGCTGCGAGTGTCGGGAAATGCGTGGCGAGCAAGCGGCTGAGTTCGGCCCGATTGAAAAGGCCAAGATCCTGCCAGAGATGGTCATCGCGCATGGCGCGCCGGGCGATGATTTTGGCAAACCGGGCGCTCGCCGGGTCTCCCGGCCGGGCCTGCGCCAGCAAAAGATCGCGCAGCAGCTGTTCCTCCATCGCCGGCTCGACGTCGGTCGCCGCTTCCAAGGCGAATGCGCTGACAGGGACGTCTGGAAACCGGTCCGTCAGGACATCGCGCAGATCGGCACGCTTAAGGCCAGTAGCCTGCGTCGCGGTCGCCTCGCCCCGATCGATCTCCTGGAGCGCCCTTGCGAGAACACAGGCAAGCACATGCTCGTCGAAGCTTACCGCCGGATCGATAAAAGGCCATTGGCCGATGCCGCGCGACTGTGCGTGTGGAAGCCGATCTGGACAACTGGGATTTGGAGCTGAGCGGCTGATGCCGGTTTTCCAAATAGTGCCTTCCTGAGGCTGACCTGACATTTGGCTTCCTTGCTTCGTTGCCGCGATCGCGACGTCAACCGCGACTTGAAACGCGCCGGCAGCGTCCCACCGCTCCTGGTGAGCAGATTCAAATGCCGTGCCAACTGCGCCTCCAAACGTCACAACAGTAACCGGAGAGCGCATTGGCGCGCTTTCAGGTGGGGAGCGCAGCAAAAGTGCGGATGACACGAGCGTCACTAGCTCGACAAACCCGACACCGGGTGTCTGTTTCGCAACCTCAGCAATGGCTCACCGGATGCTCCGCAACGGCAGCGGAATTGTCCGAGCCAGGCCCGCTCGTCTCAATGTCCGGTGTCCGACATTCTACATAGCGTGCTGGAACCGGCCCTTGTTCGGAAACGATTTCTCCCTTGGCACGATACATGCGTGGGATCCGCGAACGCTTCGCGGACGCAGGAGATGAGCCTTGTTGCAAAGGGAATGGCAATGTCGATGCGGCTTCAATTCTACGCATCAGCATATGCCGCTCCCTTTAGCGAGCGCGTGGCGCGCCGACGACGCTATTGACCGCGAGGCAACACAATTCCGGTGCGTCCAGCTGATAGCGGACGTTTGCGGCCGTTCGAGAGCCGCCCGGACCGTCCATCTCGAGTATGACGGCCATGCTGGTCGATACACCGGTGCTTTCGATGAAGCTTCCTGCGTTCGCCGCGTCAAACCTGATGACGTGATCGCACCGGCACTTCTTGCTCGAGGACAGGCCGTACGTCGTCGATATCCTTTCCAGCGGCATGGCCGCAGAAGGCGTGCCAGAGAGCCCAGGTCAGTCAAATCGTTGTCTCGGAAGCCCGAGGCCAGAAACCGGCACGTTCCCGAACACACGGGAGCGCACCGACACCTCGTCCCGGTTGATGACCGGCGTTGCGTCGGCCCAACAGAGAAGCACCGCGCCAGTTTCCCTTTTACAGGAGCAACCTTGATGACCGTGAACAAGAAGATACCCCTGGTTACCTTTCGCACGCGCATTCGCGACGAATCTGTCGGTGGGCCAAATCCATACCGTTGGGATGACAAAACATCCGTCGACTATTTCGGAGGCAAGCGCGTCGTCCTGTTCTCGCTGCCCGGGGCCTTCACGCCGACTTGCTCGACTTACCAGGTGCCAGATTTTGAAGAGCTCTATGGCGAGTTCCAGAGAGAGGGCGTCGAGGCGATCTACTGTGTCGCGGTCAACGACGCCTACGTCATGAATGCCTGGGGCAAGGCGTTGGGCGTGGAAAAGCTTCAGCTCCTTCCGGATGGCTCGGGTGAGTTCACGCGCAAGATGGGCATGCTGGTTGCCAAGGACAATGTCGGTTTTGGTATGCGCTCCTGGCGTTACGCGGCCGTCGTCGACGATGGTGTGGTGGAGCAGTGGTTCGAGGAGGAAGGTTTTTCCGACAACTGCGAGACCGATCCTTATGGGGTCTCGTCGCCGCAGAACATTCTTGAAACCCTGAGGGATCGTAAAACCACGGCCGCTGTATGGCCAAGTGGAGTCAACGTTTCACATCGCCCCTCGCGCACAGCCTAGGTGCATTGGCCGTAGTCATGAAGCCCTCAGCAAGCCTGTTTCAGAGCCAGAAGCAATCCCTGGTTATGACACCTCAACTCATTGAGTCGATTCGCTTGCTGCAACTGGCGCACACGGAACTGCGTCAGTTCGTGGAGCAGGAAGTCGAGAAGAACCCTCTTTTGGAACTGACGTCAAACGACAGTGAGGGTGACGCATCACCTTCGGGGGAGGATCTTCCGAACGTCGAACGCGCAAGCCAGGACGATAGGTCTGTCGGGGCCGAGCCTTCGGAGCGGCTCAGGCAGCAGAAATCAACACGCGACCCCCCCGCTGTCGCGCCCGGCGAGCCAAGGCCAGAGGTGTTTGTCGCCATTCCTGAAACACTGCACGAACACGTCGCTGGTCAAATCGCCCTCACTGCGTTTAACCCCCAAGAGCGGATGATTGCCGGCGCGCTTGCCAGCCATCTGGACGACGCCGGATATGTTCAGGTGGATCTTTTGGGGCTGGCGGGCATCCTGAATGTCCCCGAGGCTGTTGTGGAGCGGGTTCTGGCAATCTTGCAGCTTTTTGACCCACCGGGGATATTTGCGCGAACGCTTGCCGAGTGCCTTGAAATACAGTTGCGTCAGCAGGACCGGTTCGACCCGGCAATGGCAGCTTTGGTTGCCAATCTCGAGATGGTTGCCGAACGCGACTTCAAGGCATTGAAGCGGCGTTGCGGGGTCGATGAAGAGGACTTTGTCGACATGCTGCACGAACTGCGTGCGCTTGATCCCAAGCCTGGCAACCGATTCCAATCAGGGGGGCCGGAAACCATCGTGCCCGACGTCTGGGTCCTGCCCTCGCGCGAAGGTGGATGGACTGTCGAACTTGATCCGGACACGCTGCCGAGGGTGCTGATCAACCAAAGCTATTTCGTGGAAGTCTCGCGGCTTACAGCCCAAAATGAAAAGGATCAGATATTTCTAAACGAATGCATGGAAAACGCGAATTGGCTCGTCCGCAGCCTCGATCAGCGCGCCAAAACAATCCTTAAGGTGGCTGCGGAGATCGTGCACCAGCAGGATGCCTTTTTGAGACATGGCGTGGCTCATCTGCGGCCTCTCAATCTCAGAAACGTTGCCGAGGCGATCAATATGCATGAGTCGACCGTGAGCCGGGTCACGTCGAACAAGTATATGCTCACGCCGCGTGGCGTGTTCGAACTGAAGTATTTTTTCACCGTTGCGATTGGCTCTTGCGAGGGTGGCGGTGCCCACTCCGCTGAAGCCGTTCGCCATCAAATCAAGGCGCTGATCGCCGCGGAAGATGCGGTGCTTTCCGATGAGGATATTGCCGTCCGGCTCAGGGAAAACGGCATCGACCTTGCTCGCCGCACTGTCATGAAATACCGGGAAGCGATGAACATACCCTCCTCAGTGCAACGGCGCCGAGAGAAGCGCGGTTGGCCTCCCCCGACGAAAGATTCTTGATCCAAGTCTACGGTGCTCTTGGTTCGTCAGAGTTGGGCGTGGTAGTTTTCTGGGCCATAACGCGCAGCCTTGGCGCGCGATCGTCCGCCGAGTGCTGGACCCAGTCCTTGGCAACGGTGTGAACAGCTGCCTTCCAGATATCAAGTCTGGCGCCGGCCCTGCGGGGTAAGATCAAGTTGGTCCTCGGGAATGTCGTCGAACGAGGCATAATTGAGCTTGTAGAGCTTGGCGTACAGGCCATCCCTGGCCATCAGCTGATCGTGTTTGCCGGTTTCGACCACTTCTCCGCTCTGTAGAACGATGATGCGGTCGGCTCGACGGATGGTGGCAAGACGGTGGGCAATCACCAGGCCAGTTCGGCCTGCTAGAAGCCTTGTCAGAGCCCTCTGGATCAGCATTTCCGTGTAGCTGTCGATATTGGCGGTTGCCTCGTCAAGGACGAGGATCTTGGCGTCGGCCACGAGCGCGCGCGCGAAGCTGATGAGCTGGCGCTGACCGAGCGAGAGATTGCCACCGCGCTCACCGATCACGGCGTTGTAACCGCCGGCCAGGCTCACAATGAAGTTGTCGGCGCCGACGGCTTTGGCGGCTTCGATCACCTCGTCGCCAGTCGCGTCCGTTCTATGGTAGCGGATGTTGTCGAAAACGGTCCCGGTGAAGAGGAACGGCTCCTGCAGAACCATAGCGACCTGCCGCCCAAGCGATTCCTGCGTTACATCGCGCACATCATGTCCGCCGACCAGCACTTGGCCTTGCTGGACATCATAGAAGCGGTGAACGAGCGCCATGGCGCTCGATTTGCCCGAACCGGTTGGACCAACCAAAGCGACCGTCTCACCCGGGTTGACATTTAAGGAAACGTTTTTCAGAACCGGATGCTTGGGATCGTAGCCGAAAGTGACATTCCTGAATTCGACGGATCCGTCCATCTGCGGCCAAAGCGACTTGGCGTCCGGCTTGTCTTGAATTTCGATGTGCACGTCGAGCACCTCTGTCAGCCGTTTGCCCGACGCCATCGCGCGCTGCATGACAGAATACTGCAGCGTGAGCGAGCGGATCGGGTCGAAGAAGCGCTGGACATAGAACAAGAACGCTATCGTCACCCCTACATCGTTGCGGCCGTTCACGACCTGTGAACCGCCAACCACAATGACGGCCATGGCAAGACCCGTGAGGGTATCGACAATCGGCACCATGACCTGGGCATATTTGGCAGCGGTCAGTTGCGTCTTGAGATTGGCATGGGCCTTGTCGTCATAGAGGAGGAAATTGACCTGCTGCCGATCCATGGATTGGACTGCCCGAACGGCATGAATGGCCTCGGCCAGCGCCCCATTGGCGGCCGAATTGGTTTCGGTGGCGGCCATGAAGGCCTTGCGGGCGCTCGGCAGCCAGAAGATGCGAATGATGAAGAGGACTGGCAATACCGAAAGCGTAAGGAGCGCCAACGAAGAGTCCAGCCACAGCATGACGACGATGATGCCGAAAAGCAGAGCGATGTCGCCCACCGAAAGCACCGACGTCTGGAGAAATTCCTGGATTGCGCCGATATCGCCCTGGAGGCGCGACATCAGGCGCCCGACCTCGGTCTTGTCCATGAAGGAAAGCGAAACCCTCTGCAGATGACCGAACATGGCGCGGCGAATGTCGAAGAGCACGAGCTCGACCATTTTGCCGATCGCGCTCTCCTGCACGCAACTGGCAACGCAATTGACCAAAATTGCGAGAAAAAAGACGCCGGTGGCCACAAGCAGCGCAGAGCCATCGTTGCTTCCAGGCGTGATGGCGTGCTCGATCGCGTAGCGGATGATCAGCGGGATGAGAAGCTGCACGCCGGCACAGATCAGTACCCCGGTAACCGCTATAACAAGCTGGATCCGGTAAGGCTCGATGAATGCCCAGATCCGCCGGACGATGTTCTTGTCAAAAGCCTGACCGAATAACTCGTCCTCGGTTCGGGGCGAGCCGACGACAGCGCGCGGCGGCCGCGTGCCGTCGTCGCGGACAGCATTGCCTTCGCTGTCGCCGTCGACATTCTGGACCATCAGTTCGCTCCGTCGACTTCGCCAGGCCGAGCCTGGAGGTCATGTAGCGCCTGATAGCGCCCTCCCCTGGCCAGAAGCTCTTCGTGAGTGCCTCGTTCGACGATCTCGCCATTTTCCACGAAAAGGATCTGATCGGCGTGCATGACGGAACTCAGCCGGTGGGCAATGATGATCGTCACGCGATCTTTCGCGAAACGCAGCATGGCTGAGCGAATGCGCCGTTCGGTAGCGGCGTCGATCGCGGCGGTGGAGTCGTCGAAAACAATGACCGGTGGGCGCAACATCGTCGCGCGAGCTATCGTGAGACGCTGGCGCTGGCCGCCCGACAGGGAAACGCCACGTTCGCCAACCACCGTCTTGTAGCCGGCGGGTAAGCTCAGGATATAGTTGTGCAGTTCGGCGGATACGCTTGCCCGCTCGATCCGTGGTTGGTTCGCCCATGGATCTCCATAAGCGATATTGTTCTCGACCGTTGTGGTGAACAGGAACGCATCCTGCTGCACGACCACGACCGCCCGGCGAAGCGAAGAAAGGGTGACGTTGCGGATATCTTGTCCGTCAAGAGTGATGGCGCCAGCGCTGACGTCGTAAAATCGGGGGATCAGGTGAGCCATTGTCGACTTGCCCGAACCGGGGGGGCCGACGATGGCGAGTGTCTCGCCTCTGCGGGCCTCGAAACTGATGTTCCTCAGAATCTGATGATTTCGAGCGCCTGGGTAAGCGAACGAGACATTGTCAAAACGTACAGTGCCCTCGTTGATTTGAAGGGGGCTAGCCTGGGGCGCATCCTTAATTGTGACGTCCAGATCGAGGAAGGCGAAAAGACGGGAACCGCAGGTCGACGCGCGAGCGAAGGCATTGACCATCAATCCGATTTGGCGGACCGGCATTTGCAGGAGGGTCATGAATGTCAGGAAAGTCGCGAGGTTTCCGACGCTGATCTCACCGGCAATGACCTTGGTGCCGCCGATCCAGAGGACAAGGCCCATGGCGAAGAAGAAGGAGAAACTCACCGCCGAAGTGTTGCGCGCGGAGATGTCAACCCGTTCCTGGGCAAGTGCAAGCGCGCTCTTCGAGGCTCGCTCAAATTTCAGCATCTCATAGGCCTGCGCCGAAAAGGCGCGGACAACGCGAATGCCACAGAGATTTTCCTCCATGACGCGGCTCAGAATCGATAGCCGGCCTTGCAGTTCGAGCCAAGTCGCGCGGAGCTTGAGCTGGGTGCGCGATGAGCGCCATCCCACGAGCGGCACAAAGCTTAGCGCCACGAGACCGAGCGCCAGATTGATGGAGAGCAGGCTATAAGCGCCAATACCGATTAGCATGGCCAGCAGGACGGCGCGGACCAGCGCGGTGGAGAAAAACCAGCACACGCCTTCGAGATCGAGCATGCAGATGGTAATCAGGTCGGCTGAATGCCCCTGGTCATGAAAAGAGAAGCTGAGGCGCTGGATCTTTTCGTAACAGGCGAGCCGCAAGTCATAGGCGAAGTGATGAGCGACGGATTCGGCAAAGTAATTCTGTGCCAATGTGAAAAGGCCGCGCAGCACACTGACGGCGAGCAGTAGGAGACCCGAACTCCAAAACGCTTGGTCGGCTGCATCGGCAGAGATGCCGCCGCCGGTCCGGATGAGGTCAACAGCCCGACCGAGCATTGGAGGAATGAGCAATTGCAAGGTTGCAGCCAGGAAAGTCGATCCAATCGCGAATGCAACTTGCCACGGGTGCCGCAAATTCATCCATGTGATGCGCGTGAGGGTGCTCAGGCCTTGGCCCCAACCCGCCGCCTCCACATGCGCGGTCGAATTCCTCGGATTGGTTGCGCCGCCATCGGCATGATTGTTCACGGGCGTAGTTTCCAGATCTGTTTGCCTCAGCTTTGGCGAGCAAGTTGGGCGGCTCACTGGAACAAGCACTTGCTGGAGGACTGTTACCCAAGGTTCGGTTTCCATTTTTGTGATGTTCCCGGCCGTTGGATTTGGGCGGAGTGAGCAAGCCAATGGCTGAGCTCGGCCTGATCGGAAGACGCGAGTCCTTTGCAAGGTTATTGCGACCGCTCGTCGTGGAACGATGTAGCCCGACGGGTCGGTCGGGCGGGGCTTTCAATCGAAATCGACACTCTCCAAAGCGAAGACTGAAAGAACAATGGAGGGAGACTGCGGGGCGGGAGGTCCCGCAGCCGGCACGAAGACCAGCTGGCTTCCATCGTGGTCGGCTCGCCCGTCTCGCGGCAGCAATGTCATCGTCGCCAGTTCGCTACGACCTCGGCGCGCTTGCGCAACCTCTGAGCAGAAGCGGTGTACCGAACTAGCGGCGATGGGTCTCGAGTGACGATCAATTCTTTTTGCCGAAGACCGACAATGGCGGCGAACGTGTTTTGGGAGGCGGCCTATGTAGATGCCGGGTTGCCCATTGAATGGCGATCTGGGGCAGGTCTGACATTTTGCTGTCCTTCCTTTGTTGCGATCTCACGGGGCGACATGAAACGGCCGACTTCCGCCGCTTCGCAACGAGAGTGCTTCAAAAGCCATGCCAGTTGCGGCGGAAGAGCTCAGAGACAGTTGATCGCTGGTTTTCAACGACTTGGAAGGCTCCAGGAACCCAGACCGAACACCCCTCGTGTCGTTGGCTCGACAAAGCCGACAGCTGTGTGTCGCCAAGGAAAGTCCGGAATGGCGCCCTGCCCTCCCGCCCCACCCGGACGCGTGTCGAGCGCTGTGGACATGGGCATGCGACCTGCGCTGCCAAAAACGTCACCTGTTTAGAAGAACAGTCCGCCTCTGGCACGATCCGTGCGTCGGCATCGCCGAACATCGCGCCCTGAGGAGACGTCCCATGATCACGCTTACCGAAAATGCTGTCGCCGCGGTAAGGACCGCGCTTACGCAAGCCGGCGAGCCGGCGGAGGGCCTGCGCATCAAGGTCGAGGGTGGCGGCTGCGCGGGACTGAAGTATCTCATGGGCCTGGAAACCCTCTCGCGGGAGGGCGATGCGGTCATCGAGACAGACGGCGTCAAGGTATTCGTCGACGTAAGCTCGCAGCCCCATGTCGCAGGCATGACGGTCGATTTCGTGACGAGCTTGGAAGGTTCTGGCTTTGTCTTCGATAATCCGAACGCATTGGAGAAATGCGCTTGTGGGAAGTCTTTCGCCTGATTGCCTAAGCGAAGAGGCAGACCATGTGGGCCTATGCGGCACGCAAGACCTCTTCCATCCGAAGACGCCGGCGTTCTGGGGATGGCGAATGTTGTCGGGGAGGCCGGCGCCCCGCGCACAAATGTTGATCTGCGACCATCGCACGGAGGCAGAATTTCGTGACCGAGGGGTCTTGCCTGGACGTGTTTTCGGTCAGCTAAGGAGAGCTTCATGAGGCCGATCTATCTCGACAACAACGCAACGACACGAGTGGATCCTCAAGTCTATGAAGCCATGCGGCCACTCTTCATGGATCAGTTCGGCAACCCTTCGTCGAAGCACGGATTTGGCGCTTCCGCGCGCACGGCCGTCAAAAAGGCGCGTCAGCAGGTGCAGACGCTGATCGGCGCACAATTTGAAGATGAGATCGCCTTCACATCTGGCGGAACGGAAAGCAACAATGCGGCGATCCTCTCGGCGCTTGAAGTAATGCCCCACCGCCCAGAGATCGTGATCTCCGCGGTCGAGCATCCGGCCGTGCTGGCGCTGTGCGCGGACCTTGAGAAGACGCGCGACGTCAAGGTGCACATGGTCCCAGTGGATCGCCATGGCAGGCTCGACATCGACGCCTACAGGGCGGCGTTGAGCCCGGGCGTGGCCATCGTCTCGATCATGTGGGCAAACAACGAGACCGGCACGATTTTTCCCGCGGTCGAGTTGGCTGACCTGGCCAAGGACGTCGGTGCCCTTTTCCACACGGACGCCGTGCAGGCAGTCGGTCGGCTTCCGATAGACCTGAAATCGACAGCAATCGACATGCTGTCGCTCTCCGGACACAAGCTGCATGGCCCCAAGGGCATTGGTGCGCTTTATATCAGGCGCGGCGTGTACTTTCGTCCACTGATCAAGGGGGGTCGCCAGGAGCGCAACCGGCGCGCTGGCACAGAGAATTCGCCTGGCATCGTCGGGCTTGGCAAGGCAGCTGAAATTGCCATGAAATTCATGGATGAGGACGGTAAACGAATAAGGTCTCTCCGCGATCGGTTGGAGTGCGGACTTCTTCAGCGCATTCCAGACGCTTTCGTGACCGGCGATCCCATGGAGCGGCTCTCGAATACGACCAACATCGCCTTCGAGAATGTCGAGGCCGATGGCCTGCTGGTGCTTCTCGATCGCGAGGGGATCGCCTGTTCCTCTGGCTCGGCCTGCACTTGCGGCTCAACGGAGCTCAGCCATGTGCTCACAGCAATGAACATTGCCGGCTGCGCGGCGCAAGGGGCAATCCGCTTCTCCCTGTCGCGCGACAACAGCGGGAAGGACATCGACCGGGTACTCGAGATCGTTCCCGCACTCGTGGAGAAGCTGCGTGATTCCGTCCCGACCTGCAACGTATACGGCGATGGGATTTGAAATCTGAGCCTTGGGGAGAAGAAAGCCGAGCCCAAGATCATCATCACCGACCAGGGAGATCGCAATGAGCCGCTGTTCCACCGAAAGACCAATCATGGAAGTCGCCGGCATTCTCACACAGCTGAAAGGCTTGTCTGCCGCGGAGGAGTTCTTCGCGGTCCTTCGGGTCTGCTATGATCCAAAGGTGCTCGATGTCTCCCGGCTTCATATCATGAAGCGCATGGGTCAATATCTCGCCAACGAGGATTTCTCAGATCTCACCGACCAGGTGATCGCCGCGCGCGCGCGCGCCACACTGCAACGCGCCTATGAGGACTTCGCCACAGCCGCGCCACTCAGCCATCGGGTCTTCAAGGTACTCAAAGACCACGATCCAAATCGCCCTGCCACGCCCGGCCGCACCTTCGTCCCCTTCGATTCCATCCTGAAGCCGTTCGGAAAGGAGTGAACGCGACAGCATTGCCACACGACAATGTCGTGAAGGCGACAAATCCGGCAGCCACGGCTCAGACGCATAGTGGCGCGTCTTAAAGGGATGTGGCCAGCACTAGCGGTTGGCACGAATGGTGCTTGCAAGCAGATCAAGCGCCAAGCCGCACCCCGATGGAGCCAGAGAGATTGCATGCATATCGTCGTCTGTATCAAGCAGGTCCCCGATTCAGCGCAAATACGCGTCCATCCGGTGACGAACACGATCATGCGCCAAGGTGTGCCGACGATCATCAACCCATACGATCTGTTTGCGCTCGAAGCGGCACTGAGGCTGCGCGACACCGATGGCGGCGAAGTTACCGTGCTTACGATGGGCCCTCCCATGGCGGAGGACGCACTGCGCAAGGCGCTCACCTATGGCGCCGACCGCGCGGTGCTCCTGACCGACCGTTTTTTTGCCGGCTCCGATACGTTGGCCACCTCGTTTGCTCTCTCTCAGGCGATCGGCAAGATCGGTGAGACATTCGGCCCCCCCGACATCGTCTTCACAGGCAAGCAGACGATCGATGGCGACACGGCCCAGGTAGGGCCTGGCATCGCCAAGCGTCTCGACCTGCTGCAGCTCACCTATGTAGCCAAGATCGCCGTCCTTGATCTCGATGCGCGCGAGATCACGGTCGAGCGCCGCGCGGAAGGCGGTATGCAACTGCTTAAGAGCAAGCTTCCGTGCCTCATTACGGTGCTGGAAGGCATCAACGAAATCCGCCGCGGCTCGCTGCAAGACGCGCTGCGCGCGGCCCGTAGTCAGGTCGTGAAATGGAGTGCGGCCGAGGCTGGCATCGAGGACCTCGGGAAATGCGGCTTGCGCGGATCGCCGACCGTCGTGAAGCGTGTGTTCGCGCCTGCCAACCGGGTGGAGAAGGCAATGCAGATCGACAGCGCAGACAAGGTGCTGCGCGATGTCGCTGACGAGCTGATCGCTGCAATCTTCACCCGCCAGCCGGCGCTAGAACACGAACTGGCCTTCGAGGGTGCCTGAGGAGCTAAGGATGTCGAGCGAGAACCGAGGAACCCCTGCTGCGACGGGTGGTCGTGCTGGTATGAAGAAGGATCTGCCCGAGCGTTTCAAGGACTATCGGCACGTCTGGGTTTTCATCGAGCTGGAGCGCGGCGAAGTGCACCCGGTCTCCTTCGAACTGCTGGGCGAAGGTCGCAAGCTAGCCGATAAGCTTGGCGTGCAACTTGCGGGCGTCGTGCTCGGGCCCGCGGGAGAGGCCTCTTGGCATGCCGTCGCCCAGGCCTTCGCCTATGGTGCCGATCTTGCCTACATCGTGGAGGCGCCGCTGCTTGCTGACTATCGCAACGAGCCCTTCACCAAGGCGATGACCGACTTGGTCAATACCTACAAACCCGAGATCCTGCTTCTGGGTGCCACCATGCGTGGCAGGGACCTTGCCGGCTCGGTGGCGACCACTCTGCTGACCGGGCTCACGGCCGACTGCACCCAACTTGACGTGGATCCTGATGGCTCGCTTGCCGCCACTCGGCCGACTTTTGGCGGTTCCTTGTTGTGCACGATCTATACGCTCAACTGCCGGCCGCAGATGGCGACAGTGCGACCGAGAGTCATGGCTTTGCCGCAGCGCGAGGAAAAGCCCGTCGGGCGTGTCATCCAGCACAAGTTGTCGATGCTCGAGGACGAGATCGTCACCAAGGTGCTTGGCTTCCTGCCCGATGCCCAGTCGGTGAAGGCAAATCTTGCCTTTGCCGACGTGGTGGTTGCGGGTGGCCTCGGCCTTGGCGGGGCGGAGAACCTGCAGGTCGTGACGAAGCTCGCCCGGGCACTGGGCGCCGAATATGGCTGTTCGCGCCCGCTCGTCCAGAAAGGCTGGATGCCGGCTGAACGGCAGATCGGCCAGACCGGCAAGACCATCCGACCGAAGCTCTACATCGCGGCTGGAATTTCAGGCGCCATCCAGCACCGGGTGGGCGTTGAAAGCGCCGATCTGATCGTGGCCGTCAATACCGACCCGAACGCGCCGATTTTCGATTTCGCCCATATCGGCATCGTCACTGATGCGATCCGCTTCCTGCCGGCATTGACGGAAGCCTTCACCCGGCGGCTGTCGCCGCACAGTCGCGACAAGCTTGCGAGCTAAGGGAGACGGGCATGCTCGAGGAAAAATTCGACGCTATCGTTATTGGAGCCGGCATGGCCGGCAACGCAGCTGCTTTCACGATGGCAAGTGGCGGCCTGAAGGTGCTGCAGTTGGAGCGCGGAGAGTATCCGGGCTCCAAAAATGTCCAGGGAGCCATCATGTATGCGCACATGTTGGAGAAGATTATCCCCGACTTTCGGGATGACGCGCCTCTCGAACGGCATCTGGTGGAGCAGCGCTTCTGGATGATGGACGACACATCCCATGCTGGGATGCATTATCGGTCCGACGACTTCAACGAAGCGAAGCCAAACCGGTACACAATCATCCGGGCCCAGTTCGACAAGTGGTTTTCGCGCAAGGTGCGCGAGGCCGGGGCGACGGTCCTGTGCGAAACGACAGCGACGGAGCTCGCCTATGATGCTGCGGGCAAGGTCGTCGGCGTTCGCACCGACAGAGCCGGGGAAAGGCTCTTGGCGGATGTCGTCATTCTCGCGGAAGGCGTCAACGGACTGCTAGGCACGCGGTCGGGCTTGCGCAAACTGCCGAGGGCAGAAAGCGTGGCACTCGCCGTGAAGGAAATGCATTTCTTGCCCGAAGAGGTGATCGAGCAACGCTTCGGCCTCAAGGGCAATGAGGGCTGTGTCATTGAGGCAGCGGGCACCATCTCCCGGAGCATGACCGGGTTGGCGTTTCTCTACACCAACAGGGAATCGATCTCACTGGGCATCGGTTGCCTCGTTTCCGATTTCGCTGCGACGATGGAGAGCCCATATGTCCTGCTCGAGGGTTTCAAGAACCATCCCTCGGTGCGGGCGCTGATAGCGGGCTCGGAGGTGAAGGAATACGCCGCCCATCTCATTCCCGAAGGCGGGTACAAGGCGATCCCGCAGCTCTTCGGCGACGGTTGGGTCGCCGTCGGAGATGCAGCGCAATTGAACAATGCCGTTCACCGCGAGGGTTCCAATCTCGCAATGACGTCCGGTCGCATCGCAGGCGAGGCGATCATGCAGATCAAGGCCCGGAATCTCCCGATGACCAAGCGTAATCTCGCGCTGTACAAAACCATGCTGGACAGCTCTTTTGTCCTCAAGGACTTGCGCAAACATAAGGATATGCCGGCACTGCTGCACACCAACTCCCACAGCTTCTTCATGACATACCCGCAGCTGATTTCGCTGGCCGCGCAGAATCTTGTGCGGGTCGATGGCACGCCTAAGATCGACAAGGAAAAGGCGACCACGGCAGCGTTCATATCTGCGCGTTCGCGCTGGGGGCTGGTCAGCGATGCGTTGCGCCTGGCATTCGCCTGGCGCTGAGGGAGAGCAACATGACGATTGCAGTGCCGGCCGTACGCGTCGAGGACAAGCTATATCAAAACCGCTACCTTATCGATGCGGGGCGCCCCCATATCACGGTGCGAGCTCACCAAAGCCCGAGCACGAACCTGCTGGCTTTGACACGCGTCTGCCCGGCAAGATGCTATGAGCTGAACGCCACGGGTCAAGTGGAGATCGCAGCCGACGGGTGCATGGAGTGTGGCACTTGCCGAGTGCTATGCGAGGCCAGTGGCGAGATCACGTGGAATTATCCGCGCGGCGGTTTTGGTGTTCTCTTCAAGTTCGGATGATCTACGCATTTACCGTCTGATACAGAGCGCGGGGCCAACAACTCCTAGTTGCGGCAACGCGTCGCATAGGCAGTTGCCAAGAACCGCCTCGCAATTGAAGACGGCATAGCCGATAGTTCTCTTCGACATCCGAAAAAACAGGAATTTGCCGGTGGGGGGACACACGGAGCTGTTTGTATGGACGATACGATGCGCGGCAGGGTCGACCCCATAAGCTCTACCA
Organism: Mesorhizobium sp. Cs1299R1N3; assembly: GCF_037179625.1. Classification (NCBI taxonomy): domain Bacteria; kingdom Pseudomonadati; phylum Pseudomonadota; class Alphaproteobacteria; order Hyphomicrobiales; family Phyllobacteriaceae; genus Mesorhizobium; species Mesorhizobium sp. Cs1299R1N3. The sequence goes on from NZ_JAPYKQ010000001.1 coordinate 47,418, forward strand.
CCCTGCCTGAACCAGCCACAGGAAGCATGCATAACGCGGATATCTCGCTCAGGGGACTCTACGAGATATCGAAGATCCTGACCGCCCCTGCCCGGTTAGAGACCACGCTGGCCAATGTCATCAAGGCGCTATCTTCCTTCGTGCGGATGCGTCGTGGAGCAATCATCGTCCTTGGCGCTGATGGAGGGCCGGATATCTCCGCAATACCGGGCAACGTCTATCCACCCCAGTCAGTCACTCGCCGCGCCATACCGCAGGCCATAATCGACCAAATCGTCGCTACGGCGAGGCCGGTCATCATAGAGGATGTCAGCAAGTCCGCACTGTTTCAGGGTGATGGTGAAACGGTGTCGAACGACGAAGCCGTTGCGCTGACCTTTGTCGGTATCCCTGTAAAAGCGCAGGATGAAATCCTCGGGATATTGTCGATCGAGCGCCTCAAAGAGGAACCCAGCTCCGTCCATGACGACGAGGACCTGCCCTTCCTCAACATGGTCGCCGACCTTGTCGGCCGCGTTGTCCATCTGCACCGCTTGGCGAATACTGACGGTCACCAGCTCGTCGAACAGCAAGCTGGACCGGGCAAACCGCGCGACGCAGAAAGGGCCGACCCCGGCCGGTATCGGTCGGTCAAAATCGACGGGATCATCGGGGAAAGCCCGGCAGTCAAGCAGGTGCTCGAAATGGTTCCAATCGTGGCAAGGACCAATTCGACCGTTCTTCTGCGCGGCGAAAGCGGCACCGGCAAGGAATTCTTCGCTCAGGCAATCCACAAGCTTTCAGGCCGTAGGACGAAGGCCTTTATCAAACTCAACTGCGCCGCGCTGCCTGAAAGCGTTCTGGAATCGGAGCTGTTTGGGCATGAAAAGGGCGCCTTCACCGGGGCGATCGCGCAACGGGCGGGCCGTTTCGAATTGGCGCATGGTGGAACCTTGTTGCTCGACGAGATCGGTGAGATTTCGCCTGCTTTTCAAGCCAAACTGTTGCGCGTTTTGCAGGAGGGTGAACTGGAACGGGTCGGCGGAAACAGGACGCTCAAGGTTGATGTCCGGCTTATCTGTGCCACCAACAAGGATCTTGAATCGGCTGTCGTGAATGGGGAGTTCAGGGCTGACCTTTACTACCGCATCAGTGTGATACCGATCATCCTGCCTCCGCTGCGAGACCGGCCCGGCGATATTCCACGTCTGGGTGAAGTCTTCCTTGACCGGTTCAACAAGGAGAACCATCGTCAGCTCGCCTTCACCTCTTCGGCGCTTGACGTCATGTCGCAATGCTACTTTCCTGGTAATGTCCGCGAGCTGGAAAACTGCGTGAGAAGGACGGCTACACTTGCCCGTTCCACCACGATCGTTCCGTCCGACTTCGCCTGCCAAAGCGGCCAGTGTCTTTCTTCGCTGATTTGGAAGGGAACTGGCTGTTCCCACGGCGGCAATGCCGTGGCCGGTCTCGCCCGCGGCACCATGGACCGAGTTGGATCGCCGTTCCCGGCCCGGCGCATCGGCTCGGCGACTGAAGCATGGCCCGATAGCGCGAGCGATGACGATCCCAATCGTCCCGCAATAGGCCCCCGCCTGACGGAACGCGACCGGCTGATCGCCGCTATGGAAAAGGCCGGCTCTGTCCAGGCCAAAGCGGCTCGTCTCCTCGGCCTCACACCCCGTCAAGTCGGCTATGCCCTACGCCGGCACGGCATCGAGGTGAAGAAGTTCTGACGTGAGAAACACCTGACTTCGTCCGCTCTCTGCAGACCAGAGATGCAACGACGCTCGCGCGCCCTTTGGTGTCTTCATGTCGCAAGCCCGACAAAGCCAAATGGTCAGTAATCTGACGAATCGGACACGAAGAGCCGCGATTTCGGATGAATGCCGCCTCTGCGGGGTTTGGCACGGCTCTTGCGCCTGGAAGTGTAACGCCAGCCTAACAGAGCTATTCGATGTCCCCACCGATGACTTCGCTTGAAAGCGAGACCAAAAAGATCTCGCCCGCGAAATCGGCTGGATGCGCCTCTTCAACCTGCGGCTCGCCCGCAAGCCGTGACGCCATGGAGTCGGCTGTCTGGGAGAAGGTCAAGGATCATCCGTGCTATTCAGAAGAAGCGCACCATTATTACGCCCGCATGCATGTGGCGGTCGCACCAGCTTGCAACATCCAATGCAACTACTGCAACCGCAAATATGACTGCGCCAATGAGAGCCGACCTGGTGTCGTCTCGGAAAAGCTGACCCCAGACCAGGCAGTCCGCAAGGTGATCGCGGTCGCCAATGACGTGCCGCAGCTTTCCGTGCTCGGCATCGCCGGACCGGGAGATGCCTGCTACGACTGGAACAGGACCAGGACGACGTTCGCACGAGTCGCGAAACAAATCCCCGACCTCAAGCTTTGCATCTCGACCAATGGGCTGGCGCTGCCGGACCATGTCGCTGAACTTTGCGACATGAATGTCGATCACGTTACAATCACCATCAACATGGTCGACCCGGAAGTCGGCGCAGAGATCCATCCTTGGATCTTCTACAAGCACCGCCGCTACACCGGCGTCGAGGCGGCCAGGATCCTGCATGAGCGGCAGATGCTGGGCCTGGAGATGCTGACGGCGCGTGGGATTCTTATCAAGATCAATTCGGTGATGATCCCAGGCGTCAATGACGAGCACCTTGTCGAGGTGAACAAATGGGTGAAGGAGCGCGGCGCCTTCCTTCACAACGTCATGCCGCTGATTTCCGACCCGAAACACGGTACCCACTACGGCCTGATCGGTCGACGCGGGCCAAAGGCGATGGAGTTGAAGGCTCTTCAGGATCGCCTCGCAGGCGGCGCAACATTGATGCGCCATTGCCGGCAGTGCCGGGCCGATGCCGTTGGCCTGCTCGGCGAGGATCGTGGCCAGGACTTCACGCTCGATCACATTGCCGACGAAGTCACCTACGATGCCAGCAAGCGCAACGCCTATCGTGAAGTGGTGGCGCGCGAGCGCGGCGATCACGTGGTGGCGAAGAGTGAAGCGCTCGAAACGGTCAAGGCAACCGGCTCGGGCAGGTCGCTTCTTGTCGCTGTGGCCAGCAAGGGCGGCGGCCGCGTCAACGAGCACTTCGGCCACGTGAGAGAATTCCAGATCTACGAGGCTTCGCCGAGAGGGATCAGCTTGGTCGGGCATCGCAAGATTGAGCAATATTGCCTGGGTGGCTGGGGCGAGGATTCCGCGTTAGAGGGCGCCCTCGCTGCCCTCGACGGCATAGAGGTCGTGCTGTGCGCCAAGATCGGAGAATGCCCGAAGGCCCGCCTGACGGCAGCCGGGATCCGCGCTATCGATGATTATGGCTATGAGCATATCGAGACCGCGATCGGCACGATTTACGCTGCCGAATTTGGGGGCGGATCCTTGGCCGCGACGGCCTGAGACCTCTCAATCCAATTGACCAGGAGTTGAAGAAAAATGGCGTTCAAGATCATCGCATCCCAGTGTACTCAATGCGGTGCCTGCGAGTTCGAATGTCCTTCTGGAGCGATCAAATTCAAAGGCGAAGCCTACGTCATCGACGCAAAAAAGTGCACCGAATGCAAGGACATATTTGAGGCACAGCAATGCGCCTCCGTCTGTCCAGTGGAGATGACCTGCGTTCCCGCTTGACCTTCCGATCGCTTTGCGACGTGCCTTGAAGTTCGTCGCCCCAAATCTCCAACCGCGAAAAGGAAGAACAGCCATGAACCTCTGGCGCGAACAGGAGGTCGAAATCCATAAGCCTCCGAGGTTTATGCCGGGCGAAAGGGTCTGCGCCACACGCCACATCAAGAATGACGGCACCTATCCCGGCCGGGCGACTGGCGAGAACCTGGTGCGGAAAGGTGACGAAGGATATGTGCGCGACATCGGCACCTTTCTCCAGCAGTTTTATATCTATGCGGTCGAGTGGGTCGATCGTGGCACGGTGGTGGGCATGCGGGCTCGTGAAATGACAAGCCTCGACACGTCTTCTGCTGCTTGCGGTGCCGAAATGACTGACGCTCCTCACGACCGGGCAGGCACATGAAGATAATGATCCGCAAGACCGATGCTGGCCTGTCGGCATATATCCCCAAGAAGGATCTCGAAGAGCCGATCATCGAGGTCGAAAATGAAAGCCTGTGGGGCGGGGCCGTGGTGCTCAAAAACGGCTGGCGTTTTGTTCTGCCTGAGCTTCCGCAGGACACACGTTTGCCGATCACTGTTGAGGCTCGGAAAGTTTCCGACGCCGCAGACTGACGGTAGAGGAACGGGCATGAACACCATCGCGCGCCATCTTCTAATCACCCGGGACAGTCATGCCGAGACGCGGCTTGACCTGCTCAAGGGAGCGCTGGTCGCAGACGCGATCATTCCCTATCTTGGTCCTGGTCTGCTCCGGCTCGGCTGCGCGAAGTCGCCCTTACCGCATACTCCGGAAGCTGTCGCCGCGGCCCTCAACAAGCGCGCCCCAGCCCCCTCCAAGATTCGCACCAATATGTGGTCTGTGGCGCAGTTTATTGAACAGCGACGGCATCGGCGGACGCTTCAGGCTTGGATGGCCGAAATCTTCGCCGCGCCTGCGGTGCCGACGGTCCTCCACACCTGGCTCGCCACGCTGCCGCTCTCGCTCATCGTTGACAGTTGGTATGATGGTGCCATGCGCGCGGCCCTGATCGCGACCGGCCGAAGGGATGTTGTCGAAATACAAGGCGTCACGCGGGCGAACGAAATCAGTGACATTTGGACCAAAGCCTACGATTTGTCCGGAATTGAACTCGACCGGGTACCACCGGTAGAGACGGTTCTCTATGTTCCTCATGGCAGCATCAGGCCGGCCGCAAACTTCCTGGTCTCAGATTCCGACTATGTCGAAGTGCTAACAGACATCGACATCCAGACGCCAATTCCCGATCAGGTGAAGCAGCGGCGCAGCAATCGGGGGTTTTTCTTTGTCGGCTGCCGCTTTGACGATCAGATGTTACGTACCTACGCCCGGCAGATCATGAAGCGGTCCGACGGGCCACATTGTGCGCTAATCGATGGGTCTGTGCTGACCAGAAACGAACGCCGTTTCCTGGCAGAGTGCGCAGTCACAGTCATTGACATGCCGATAGACAAAGCTGCGGATCGGCTTGCCGGATCGCCTTAAGCCAAAGAATTCCAGGTTGACGAACGCGAATCCTTTCATTTTGAGCAGGCAGACGACGGCGTCGCTTAGCCGGGGTCTTGGCACGCGGGGATTGTTGCGCGGCGCTGGAGTCAGCGTGGTGAAGCGGTCTGAATGCGGTTTGACTAGCGCAGGTGAGTCAACGATGCTGCCAGATGCGTCGGGATCAGACGCCAACTTGAGGGAGTCGCGGTATACACCAGAGACATTCGAGACACGTCGACCATGCCACAATCAGTTTACCACCGCCGAACCACTGCGTGCGTCTCGCAATGCACAACGATTCTCACATGGCTCGGGGCAACACATGCGGACAGAGACGTTCTCGCGTTATGTGCCCTTTAGGCAAATTTGCATCGAATTAGGAGGTGACACCTGCAGCAGCCTTGCGCGGCGGACCCATTCGGGATGCCTCCTGCAATAATATCTCGCGCATCCATATGCTTGCGGAATCGCTGTTGTGAAGAGCAGGCCATTGTATGGCTTCGGTAAATGCGGGAAGCGGCAGCGGAATTTCAGCGATCCGCAGCGGTATTGCTCCTGCAATGTGATCAACCAGCCGCGACGGCAAGGTGGCTATCCGCTCCGTCCGCGTCAACATGGGCGGGACCATGCAGAAGCCCTGTACGACGACCTCGATACGTCTCTTGATCCCGTGCTCGAGGAAGTACCATTCTTCGATGGAGGGCTGCCGCGTGCGTCCGAACTTGGCGGCAACATGCCCCATCGACAGGTATTGCTCGAACGTAAGCGGTTTTGATAGCGCCTTGTTCGTGGGGCAGCCTACGCAAACGAGAGTCTCTTCGAATAGTGTTGCTCTAGGATGCGCGCTCGACATGAACACGTCTGGAAGAATTAAAAAATCGATCTCCCCGCGCCTCAGAAGCTCATCGGGGTCCTCGGACAGAGGCAGCAGTTCAAAGCTGACGTCGGGCGCTTCCCGTGCGACACGCTCCACGACCGATTGGAAATATACGGACGTCATGAAATCGGAAATGCTGATCCGGAAGCGGCGCTTCGATTGAGCTGGGTTGAACATGTCCCAGGAAATGATGGAGAGCTGAACGTGCAGCAGAGCCTCACGGACGGCGGGGGCCAGCCCTTCGGCACGGGGCGTTGGGACAAGTTCGCGGCCCTTCATCGTAAATAGCTCATCATGGAAAAAGTCCCGCAACCGGGCGACAGCCGCGCTCATGGCCGGCTGGCTCAGATTGATGCTGCGTGCGGCAGCGGTGAGGTTGCGCTCGTTCATGAGAGCGTCGAGCGCGACGAGGAGGTTTAGATCAAGGCCTTTGAAGCGCACGTGACATTTTATCCATAGCGTGGATGGGAGGCATCAAAACGTTAGATTTTACGCGGCTTATGGAATGCCGCATAGAAAAATGTCAACCGCGAGAGTCTCTTCAGATGCACAACCATGGCTCTTCAGTTGCCCTGCTCCCTGAGGAGCACGCCGAGCATCAACGAATCCGCAATGTCCAGCACCGCGATCTTGTTGGGCGTACCCGCAACAAAGCACCTCCTGGGCTGCTTGGAGCCGACAGTTTCCAAACTGTTCTAAGTTGGATCGTCGATGTGGGTTATTGAAGAACTATGACAGTAATACAAATATATCGTCGTATAGCTCGCATGTTAGCGGCTGCAGCCGAAAAGATAATTCTATCTAAAGCATAGAAAAAATCGTTGGCGCCCATAGCTTGCGACGTTCTAGCAACTCACATCTGGCTACTGCGTGGTTTTATCTCGCCGCGTCTCGTAGTCCTGGCCGAGTTATCATCTGCAATGCTGATCGGAGATACAAGCAATGACCCAACCCGTGCCGGCGCCCGGCCCATTCGTGATCCTTGCGATGCCTAGGACGGGCACGCACTATCTGGAAGAAATGCTGAACGAGCATCCGAATGTCCTGAGCAACGGGGAGTTGCTCAACACCTACGACACGAATTGGCTCGATAAGGACCGTTTGATCGGCGGCGATCGCGAGCTCCTTGAGCTTGCCTACTTGCGCTACCCGAACCAAACCGACAAGAAGCTGACGCGCGTTGGTTGCAAGATCAATGAACCTCAGTTCCACGACCGTCCGAGCTTTTTTGCCGAGCTCGTCTGTTGGCCAGATCTCAAGGTTATCCTTCTGGTCCGCAAGAACACATTGGAATCGCTTCGATCGCTGACACAGGCGAGGCAAACCCGGCAATGGCTGAAGTTCAGCTCGGACAACGACGCGGCTCCGCCCGTGAAACTAGCAATCGCCTGCTGCGAGGCTTATTTCAAGGCCGCCGACGAATTCCACAGTCGCGTCACGCGCTCCTTCGCCTGCAGCGACTTGCATGCGGTCGAGTACGAGAACCTTCTTGGCGAACCCTCGTCGTGCTTGGCTAAGATTTGGGATTTCCTCGGGGTTCCGGCGGTTGGGCTCTCTGGTACCTCAAACCTGAAGCGCCAGGAAGCGCGCCGCCTGGACGAAACGATAGAGAATTTCGAAGAGTTGCGACGCCACTTCTCAGGCGGACCTTACGCGAGCTTCTTTGAGCTCGGTGACCGCCTCAATCGCTGTGGCGGCGGGAACGAGCGGGCTGCCCAAGGTTAGCCCCGGGTTCCGGCGGAAAGGACCTTAGCAGCCCATTGCGAAGGCGCAGCGTCGAGCTTCGGCGAAAAGTAGATCGACGATAAAGGCGAGCACCGGGCATCCCAATCTGGACACCACATATGACATTGCCCGGCTTCTCCTTATGCGAGGAGCACCGTGGCTGATCTCTTGCGAGCGCGAGTGTCTGGCATCTCAGGGCGGTTGACGGGATCGTTCCCGGTCTGGCCCGCGTCATTGGCATGGGACCAAGAAAACCTCCCGGACGCCCTACTGTCGGCTCTGCTGGCGGGATCGGGCCATCGTCCCCTTCCCAGCTATGGCTTTCCCCCTCTCACGGCCGGGCCGCGGCGGGTCTATTGCCGCGGGATGCTGTCGGACCTCCCGCCTCATGGAGATTGCGATGGGTCTCTTGCATGAGCCCTGTTCCGGTGGCGCATTCGCTGCGGGAACTGTTCGCCCCACATCCTGCCGCGATCAGCAGGAGCCTCCCTTTATGGGTCACTCAGCGCCACGGTCGCAAATCGTGACTTTAGAACAGACACGTCAAACGAAGCGATCGAAAGGTCCGTGACGATTGATGCTACCCAAGTTCGGCGACTACCCCATCCATGACCTGGATAATTCCCATCAAAACATTCGATTTTACCAACTTTAGCAGATGCTGCATTAAAGCAGCCGAAGCTTAGAACTAAGGATGGATTTCCACAACCTTCCCCCGGCAACACTTGGTATGTAGAACAAGCAGTCCAGTGGTATATCCTTCGAAATCATGCTCTTCGGCGTCGTGCATAGATACCATCACACCAACTGAACTTATCAACCCTCCCGCTGAGATGCTCAGCCCGTATCGTGTGCATTTCTAATTCGCTTTAGATCGGATCGCGTGATGAGTAGCTTGGCAACACATCAAGAATTAATAGCTTCTTCAAGGCGCTGCCAATTGCGTTGGCGACTGTGCTGGGAAAATGAACTTAGCCTTGACGACCATATAGAACTGGCAGAGTTCTTCCGAAAGACCTATGGTCCGACTGGGATATTCCACGCAAAACCATTCGATGGCAGTAAAAGTTGGGCCGGCGCGAGGCCTGAGCTCCGTGCAATCGGCTATGACTCGAATGGGGTAGCAGCTCACATCGGGCTGCTGCGTCGCTTCATCAGGATCGGCGCCGTCGATCTGCTGGTGGGTGAACTTGGCCTGTATGGTGTACGTCCGGATCTTGAGGGGCTCTGGATTGCGCATTCAGTCCGGGTCATGCATCCGGTACTGCAGGAGCTCAAAGTCCCATTCGCATTCGGCGCGGTTCGACCTGCGCTGCGGCATCATATCGCAAGGTTCAGCCGAAACGGTCTGGCGACGATCATGCCCGGGATCCGTGTGCGATCGACCCTTCCCCGTGCCCTTCTCGACAAACCACCCACCCGCACCGAGGATGTAGTTCTCATCGTTCTCCCGATTGCACAGCCGATATCCGAATGGCCGGCCGGCACGATAATCGATCGAAACGGGCCAGAGCTGTGAGACCCCTCAGCTGCATACCCGAAGTGCGCGGGGAATGTGCCGACGGCGCCGGCGATCGCACAGTTTATTTGACGTTTGACGACGGTCCTAATCCGGGCTGCACGCCGTACATCCTCGATTTTCTTGCGGAAAACCGGGCGTCGGCAACTTTCTTCGTCGTCGGGGCGTATGCGGCGGAACATCCCGACCTCATCCGAAGGATCGTTGCAGAAGGGCACCAGGTTGGCAATCACACAATGACGCATCGGGAGCCGTCCGAATGCCATCTTGGGCAGATACAGTATGAGATACTTGAGACAAACAGGATCATCCGGCTGGCATGTCCCGAGGCCTCACTGGCGCATATGCGCGCTCCGTATGGCAATTGGACGGAACAAGTCCTCACGACCTGTGCGCGCGCTGGTCTGACGCCGGTCCATTGGTCGATCGACCCTCAAGACTGGTCTCGGCCCGGCGTCGAGGCGATTGTCGGTACGGTAATGGCCTCCGTCCGCCCGGGCGCAATCGTGCTCTTGCACGATGGCTGTCCTCCCAACGAGTTCAGACCGGATGCTGAGGCCGCTCTGCGGGACCAGACGCTGAAGGCCCTGTCTCATCTGATCCCAGAGTTGCACGAGCGGGGATTTGCAATCCGCTCCCTCCCCCCAACCCACTGAACAAAGCGACATCCCATGAACCTGCTCGACGCAACCAGCATTGGTGCTGTCTCGATCTACGCATTGCTCTCGACTGCCTACAAAGGCATGCAAACGGTTTATGCTTCGTCGGCAGACCTGTCGTCGACCTCGGATGGCCCGACCAGCTCCCAACTTCTGCCGAGCGTGGATGTCATCATCCCATGCTATAACGAGGATCCGGACACGCTCTCTGCCTGCCTAGCTTCTATTGCGGACCAAAACTACGGCGGAAAACTGCGGGTCTATGTGGTTGATGACGGGTCTGCAAATCGGGTTGCCGTCGGACCCGTTCACAATATCCATGCGCGTGATCCGAGGTTCAACTTCATTCTTCTCCCGCGCAATGTTGGAAAGCGCAAGGCGCAGATCGCTGCGATCCGCCGCTCATCCGGAGATTTGGTGCTCAACGTCGACTCCGACACAACGCTCGCTTCCGATGTGGTGACGAAGCTCGCGCTAAAGATGCGAGATCCCCAGATCGGCGCGGCCATGGGTCAGTTGATAGCCAGCAACAGGAACGAGAATTGGCTGACCCGGTTGATCGACATGGAATACTGGCTTGCTTGCAACGAGGAGCGTGCGGCCCAAGCTCGTTTCGGTGCGGTTATGTGCTGCTGTGGCCCATGTGCGATGTATCGCCGGTCGGCGCTGCTTATGGTTCTTGATCAATACGAAACGCAGCTGTTCCGTGGGAAGCTAAGCGACTTCGGCGAGGATCGCCATCTGACGATCCTCATGCTGAAAGCGGGACTTCGAACCGAGTACATTCCGGACGCGATCGCGGCAACGGTCGTGCCGGATCGGCTGCGGCCATATCTACGCCAGCAACTGCGCTGGGCGCGAAGCACCTTCAGAGACACGCTGCTTTCGCTGCGCCTGCTACCCAGCCTCGATCGCTATCTCACCTTGGACGTGGTCGGGCAAAATGTCGGGCCGCTCCTCCTCGCAGTGTCGGTGGCAACAGGGATCGCGCACCTTGCGCTGGCTGACGAAGTGCCTTGGTGGACTGGCATCATGATTGCGGCCATGACGCTGATCCGCTGCAGCGTGGCAGCGTTTCGTGCTCGCGAACTGCGATTTCTGGGATTTTGTCTCCATACACCCATCAATCTGTTCCTTTTGCTTCCTTTGAAAGCCTATGCGCTTTGCACCTTGAGCAACAGCGATTGGTTGTCGCGCAACTCTGCCGCCACCGTGCCAAGCGGCGGCGGCAAAGATGTTCCGATCAGAACCCCCAGTGTTGGTTCGAAAACCACAGACGCGTCGGAAGATGGCGCGCCATCGCACAGGCCCACTCTTTTGAGGGATTTTTCGACGGTGACATCATCCGGCATCGGCGCCCGAGAATGATTGCCGATCGAAACTGGGAGACAGTCTTGGCAGAGCATGATAGTCGCCATTGGCCGCATTTAGAATTGGCCACAGACGATCCCTGGCGGTTGGACGGCAATACGCTGGATCGCAGGCGTCGCCCGGAAGCCCTCCGGCTGTCGCTTTCCCAGGGGTCTGTCACAAACGCGCTGCAAATCGGATGCGCGACTGAGGCATTTGACGAACCTTTTCGCCCCGCGGCCATAAGCTCAGGGTCGTCGCTATGGTGGCGCGAGCAAAGGCTCAAAGGCGCCAACGAATGAACGAGCCGCAACACGCCTGTTTGAGTGTCGGTGACGTCGGATGGTTTTCGAACGAGAAGCCGTTTGGGCTGATCATCCTGGCGGAAGTTCTACACGGCTTCCGTGGCCACGCCCGGTATGCACGCGCCCATTGGCAAGCTGGCGAGTGTGCCCGCGTCGGGTGGGCATCTGATTTCGGATCAGCGCGCGATGCCGCTTGTCGGACTGGACATCCCGCTGGCGCAGACACCGCGACGGCCAGTCACGCAAGACCAGGCAGATCATCAGCAGAGGCCAAGTGAAACATCAAGAAACACTGCTCGCTAGCTTTGAAAGTCCCGTTCGGCTTGCATCGGATTCCGGCAGACGACGGGGAGAGCTGAATGGAGGCATCATATTTCTTGATACACGTGATCGCCGCATCGGCGGCTTCCGCCTTGTTAACCTATTGCTTGACCAGTTCGCTCGTTCAGACGGCTCTCTACGCCGTGCTCGCTCAGCTCGGGTATTTCTTGGCGATGCTCTGTCTGGTGTGGAGGACCGAGCAGAGCTCCGCGAGCCGTCCAAGGCCACACACAACAGAGGCGGAGCGGTTGGGTGAAGCCAGTTACGATCACTCTGGGAAGGCAGGATAGCCTGCGGGCGGCAAAAATGAAAGGCACTATCCGAATGGACGGCATGAAGGTACTGCGTGACGGGGTGATTGCCCATGTCGAGGGCGGACGCCTCTTCTGTCACTTTGAACAGGAGAAGCAAGGCGAGGGTCCGCCCCATCAGATCCACAGGCATCTTAACACGAGTGGACCGCCGTCGCGGGACACGGTCGGCATGGTAGGGGTAGGGCCAAGCGAGTGAGCGCGTTCTGGCAGGGTGACGCCAATTCGCCAGCCGAGGCCGTCAACGGGGCGCGCTCCCTCTCTCCCCCTGGCGTCATCGCAAGTTTAAGCAGGCCACCTGAGGCTGCTCGACGCCCTTCTGCAGAGGGAGACGAGCACATGTCCCCGCTAGCGATCGACCTTGACGGCGTGAGCAAGTCATACGGCAACAAGTTGGTTGTGGACGGGCTGTCGTTCACTGTCGCGGCAGGAGAATGCTTCGGCCTGTTGGGCCCCAACGGGGCCGGCAAAAGCACGATCACACGCATGCTCCTCGGCATGACCCCGCCTGATTCCGGTAAGATCACGGTGCTCGGCATGCCAGTACCAGCACGCGCGCGCCTGGCACGCGCGTGCATTGGAGTGGTCCCACAGTTCGATAACCTTGATCTCGAGTTCACCGTACGTGAGAACCTGTTGGTTTTCGGGCGCTACTTCGGGATGAGCACGCGCACGCTAAAAGCGGTCATACCGTCCCTGCTTGAGTTCGCCCGCCTCGAGAGCAAGGCTGATGCCCGCGTGGGGGCACTGTCCGGTGGCATGAAGCGCCGCCTAACGCTCGCGCGAGCGTTGATCAACGACCCACAGTTGCTTGTCATGGACGAACCCACCACAGGCCTCGATCCGCACGCGCGCCACCTAATCTGGGAGAGACTGCGCAAGCTCCTGTCGCAGGGCAAGACGATCATTTTGACCACGCACTTTATGGAAGAGGCCGAGCGGCTCTGCAACCGCCTTTGCGTTCTTGAGAGAGGGCGCATTATCGCTGAGGGTCGACCACACGCGCTGATCGAAGAGCAGATCGGGTGTCAGGTGCTTGAGATATACGGCGGTAATCCGCATGAATTGAGTGAGATGATCAAGCCATTCGTGAAGCGCATCGAGGTGAGCGGTGAGACGCTCTTTTGCTATGCACCAGATCCGGAGCAGGTCCATGTGCAACTGCATGGGCGCGCGGGTCTGCGTCTCCTGCAGCGGCCACCGAATCTGGAGGACGTGTTTTTGCGGCTAACCGGGCATGGGATAGAGCAATGATGATAGCCGAACATTATGTGGCGGCTTTGCCGTCCAATGCCTGGAACTGGGTCGCTGTATGGCGCCGCAACTACTTGGCGTGGAAGAAAGTGGCGCTTGCTTCGCTCATCGGGAACCTGGCCGACCCTCTGATCTCGCTGTTCGGGCTCGGCTTTGGCCTCGGTATAATGGTGGGGCGAGTTGAAGGCACATCCTATATTGCGTTTTTGACGGCGGGCATGGTCGCCGCGAGCGCGATGACCTCCTCCACTTTCGAAACCATATACGCAACTTTCGGCCGCATGCAGCGGACCTGGGAAGGAATCCTCTACACACAGCTCACGCTCGGCGACATCGTGCTGGGTGAATTGGCGTGGGCAGCCACGAAGGCCTTCCTGGCCGGCACAGGAATTATGATTGTGGCCACTGTGCTGGGCTATGTGGCATGGCCATCCGGTCTCTGTGCGCTGCCTGTCCTTGCTCTTACTGGCCTAGCTTTCGCAAGCCTGGCAATGGTCGTGACGGCGCTTGCGCCCAGCTACGACTACGTCGTTTTTTACCAGACGCTCGTCATCACACCCATGCTATTCCTATCCGGGGCTGTCTTCCCGGTGAGCCGGATGCCTGGGGTTTTTCAGCAGGTAGGCGGCTTCTTGCCGCTTGCGCATTCGATCGAGCTCATTCGTCCAGCGATGCTGGGCCGCCCGGCCACCAGTGTCGGACTGCACATCGGTGCGCTGTGCATCTACACAGTGTTGCCGTTCTTCCTGTCGTCGGCATTGTTGCGTCGACGCCTCATGCCTTGATGCAGTTGCGAATTGCCGGTGAGATGCTGCCCAGACGCCGCAGTCCCTCAACTGCGTAGCGCGGTATCGAGCCGAGGGTGTGGCCAGTCTTCGGGATCGCAGTTCTCGACCACCCTGCGCCGTCCGAAGCGGCCGAAGGTCTTCGCTCGCACAGCCTGCGCCGGGAGCGCAGGGCACGGCAAGCTATATCGCCAAGGAGGTTGGTGTCTCCGCTGCAAAGGTCAGCCGTGTTCAAGCGCCTTAAGTTGAACAATGAATGAACTCAAGCGCGTCTGGATCCGCACAACCGGAATGCCGCTACGAACTTGCCCATCCTGGCGAGCTGATCCACATCGACATCAAAAACTCGGGGCCGCTTCGGTCGGGTCATCATCGCATCACCGGCGCAGACGCAGCGATACGGGCTGGGAACATCATGCCCTTCTACGGGTGATTACCGGTGCGAGCCGGTCAGTCGTTGTGAATATCCAAAACCTAGAACAAGATCCGGCCGCAAAACCGAGAAAGCGGTTCAGCAGAAACGTCGCGGGGATATTCGGCGCTTTGCGCAACTGAGAATGAGCTTGATCGGCTTCATGCGCAATTGCCGAGGCGGCCAGCCTGGCCAGCAAAAGGTCATATCAGCCCCACAGCAAAAGCCGTTTAGCAATAGCTGCCGATGCGGTCCCGACCCTCCAGGTCGGAAACCGCTCATGGAAACACTGCAACGGTCAATCTATCCGGAATGGACGACGCGAGCCTAGCGGCAGACTTACCTCTGGATCGCAGGAGACTACCAGCCTTGGTAGGTTAGTTGTTCGCGTTTCTCAGATATTGAGTGCGGACACGTGTCACGGAACATGAGTTAAGTCCCGCCGAAACGCTCGCGCACGTTACGGCCCCTTTCACGCACGCTCGCGCGATCTGAGAACACCGAGCTAGGGGCCATTGAACGACTTACCAGCGAAGGAGGACACCATGAGTGGAGTGATTGGCAAGGCGCCACACCGGTATTCACGAAATGAATCGCCTTGAACGCGTGATCCGTACCCTGTGGCTCGGAGATTGGCTGGAGATGTTTATCGCCGACTAAAGGCGTCTAATTGCCATTAAATTGAACGCACTGACTACGTGCAGAGGGATCTCTAAATGAATACCGACGTTTTCGCGGCTTATGAGTCAAACGTCCGTCGCTATGGGCGGTCGTTTCCCACAGTGTTTACCAAAGCCCTTGGGGCGACAATCTGGGACGAGGCCGGAAAGACTTATATTGATTTCCTTGTCGGGTCCGGCGCACTCAACTACGGACACAACAACGCGAACATTATGGCGCCAGCAATTGAATATCTAGCCGGCGGGAACATCCTTTTGTCGCTTGATATGTATACAACTGCAAAGCGTGAATTCATCGAGGTGTTCGTCGATTCCATTCTGAAACCAAGGGGCCTTTCCTACAAGATACAGTTTCCAGGACCGACTGGCACAAACGCTAACGAAGCCGCGCTTGCACTAGCCCGAAAATATACCGGCCGCTCGAGCGTCATGGCCTTCACAAATTCGTATCATGGCATGTCGCTGGGCTCATTGGCGGTATCGGGTTCCGCGTCGACCCGGGAGCTAGGCGGCGTTGCTCGCCACGATGTGATCCGGGTCCCCTATGACGGCTATCCGAACCCAACTTTCGATTCCGCGAGCTACATCGATCATGTATTGGGGGATCCGGGGAGCGGCATAGAAAAGCCCGCCGCAATCATTCTGGAGACCATCCAAGCAGAAGGGGGCATGAACACCGCATCCACAGCTTGGCTCATCGAAATCCAGCGCATATGTCGCAGCCACGGGATCGTTTTGATCGTTGACGACATTCAGGCAGGAACTGGGCGAACCGGCGATTTCTTCTCGTTCGAGTTCGCGAAAATCGATCCCGACATCGTATGTCTGTCGAAGTCCCTAAGCGGTTCGGGCAGTCCGTTCTCCATCGTTCTGATTCGCCCGGAAATGGACATATGGAAGCCCGGGGAACACAGCGGAACGTTCAGAGGCAACAATCTCGCCTTCGTAACCGCAAGGGCGATGTGCAAAATGTGGTCCGACAGGGAGTTTATTGCAGGGGTCGAGCGAACAGCCGTCAAACTGCAAGCACTCCTCGATGGCCTCGTTACGAAATATCCGAAGTGCATCGAACGAAAACGCGGCCGCGGCCTGATGGCCGGGCTTAAGTGCCGTTCACCGGCCCTCGTCGCCCGCGTGCACGATGTCGCATTCGAAATTGGCCTGCTGATTGAATCCTCGGGGCCAAATCGGGATGTCATCAAAGTCCTCCCACCGATTACCATCAGTGATGACGAACTCCATGATGGCATCGCCATTCTTGATCAAGCATTACAGGAGCAAGCTAGTGAAGACTGATCAAAAATCTCAGACGCCAGCCATCTCGCCTCTTAAGCTCACGGAACGCACGGACTCGATCAGCACTGCGGAGATCATCTCGGTGCTGAAAGGTGACATCACCGGCCTGCACATCAAGCGAGGGTTCAGTAGCGAAGTGGCCGAGGAGATCACCGCGAACTTTTTTCGCAATCCCGGTCTCAAAGAGCGCAAAGACGGCGTTCCTGGACAGTACGTCGGCGCCTCTC
Source organism: Mesorhizobium sp. Cs1299R1N3 (assembly GCF_037179625.1). Lineage (NCBI taxonomy): Bacteria > Pseudomonadati > Pseudomonadota > Alphaproteobacteria > Hyphomicrobiales > Phyllobacteriaceae > Mesorhizobium > Mesorhizobium sp. Cs1299R1N3. The sequence continues at coordinate 64,277 of NZ_JAPYKQ010000001.1, forward strand.
ACTACAGGAAGGATGCAGGCACGTATTTCGCACAGTCGGAAGATGCGCGATCCTTTGTCGACGCTCTTTTTGGCGGCTTGGTTGATCCTGTCCACGGAGTATTCGACGCCCTTAAGCGCGAACTTCACATTCAGGGCATTGAATTACGGCTTGCTCGTTCGGCCGACGGCCAAGCCAATGTTTGTCGTGCCCTGTCTTGGTCTGGCACGGGCCCGTATGCCTTGGAGCCTCACGACGACGTTGCTCAAGTCGTATCCGCCGGAAGCAATTACGAGCTTACTGCGGTGGCGGAACACACCGTCGTAGCGCTCAACTTCTATGCCAGCATGCCCGATGAGGGTGGCAATGTGCGGATATGGGGCCACAAGCCGACAGTCACCGATCGCAGGTCGCAGGGGGTGGAGACCACTGGCTATCCCTATGCGGCAGCTTATCTCGATGCCTTTCCTTGTCACGACTTCCAGCTTAAGGCGGGGGATATCGTCCTGTTTGACGGCGGTTTCGTTCACGGGGTCACCCGACAGTCAGGCAACGGAAAGCGTCGCCTTCTGCTGAACTGCTTCTTCGGATTTGCTCGGCCGGATCTTGTTCTCTGGTGGACCTGAAGCTGATGTTGCAGCGACTGACTGGCTTCCGCCGGCAGTTGAGCCGTCAACTCCTTAGTGGCGGGAATGCCCTCCCGTCACAGACTGTCGCGCTGTTGAAGGACCGGCATAATTCCGACCGTCTGACCTTTCAGACGTTGCCGGTTGCGGCCGCGATAGCCAAGTAACTTACCGCTTTACAACTCAATAATTCCGAGGTTCGTGGCCTTTACAGCAGCGACTCTTCGGTTAGCAGAATCCAATTTTTGCGTTACATTTTTTATGTGGTAATTGACAGTGTTGAACGATATTCCTAGTATTATCCCTATTTCCCAAGAGGACTTTCCTCTCGCCACCCATAGAATGCACTCGGTTTCTCTTCGAGAAAGCTTAGGAACCTTCTTGACATCACTCGGATTTGTGTATTGAATGACATTCAGATGGAATTGTAACGCAGCAAGCTGCAAGTAGGGAATTGTTCTCTGTTGAAGTTCGCAGGCCCAGGGTTGAGCAAAGCTCATGATCGCCAAGGTGGCATGGGGGCCGTACAATGGAACGCTAATGCCTGACCTCAAGCCGAACGTCGCAGCCTCGTCGAAAACGCGCCGCTCGTTTTCAGTCGTGCTTGCGTCGTTATACATTTCGCTCCATCGAAAGGCGCCTGCCCGCTTTCGACACCTCTTTAAAATGGGGGCTATCCTGTCATAACCCATTTCGAAATAGCGCTTCTGCCATTCATCAGCATAATTCAGCATGAGCGCCGCATCGCGTCGGAGGTGCATTAAGCATTTTTGGTCGGGTGTAAAAGAGTCATAGGCGATCCACGGGAAATCAAGATTCAAGGCAAAAGCAGATAGTAGCTCGAACAGTTGCTCGGGTTGAGCAACACCATCAGTCTGTTCGAGAAAGCGACCAAACTCGACCGCAAGCGCTCCCCTAGGCGCCTTCGGGAAATGCAGCGACGGGACCAAAGAAAACTGGTCGGACACTCTGGTTGCCAGCCCGGGAAAATGAGAGGCCGCACTCATCTCCGGGCGTTCCATAGTCTCTCCTCCGCAGCTAATTGCGGGCTAGCGATTTGCGCCGGGTGTTCACTGGTGCACAAGCCTGCCGGCTCTAGGGCTGCGGCTCTTTACCGTCCTGGGCAGACCGGCATCGCCAAAAATGTATCACATCACCGCCACCTGCAAAGTTACCTTTAGTAAAATGTAGGTCACGCTAGCTTCTCGGAAAGTTAAAATTTCGAAACATCCGGTCAAAGTCTTCAGCTGTTCGGACTGCTTAATGCGACGCGTGCATAAGCTGGAAATGTTTCCGAAACCCTCCCCGACCGGGGTTCTCAACGGGTGGGGCAGCAGCCTGAATTGGATCGGCCCTACATGATTTTTTTGCGATCGCTGCCGCCGTGCATCTTCAGGTCCTCATAAAGAATGTGCTTGCTCGGGACTGTCAGGAATCTTGTGCGTGAGGCCAAGATGATGGAAAGGTGAATCATCTCATGGCTATCGACAAGGAACTACTTGGACCGGTTTCTGGCGGGGGCGTGATCCGCAGGAGCTGTTTGCCAAGGACGGCTTGCTGGATGATCTGAAGAGGGCGCTGTCGGAGCGGATCCTGAACATCGAGTTGGACGATCGTCTGTCGGAAGAGCAGGCTGAAGGCTCAACTAACCGGCGCAATGGGCATTCGAAGAAGACGGTTTTGACGGGGACGTCGAGGCTCGAGGTTTCGATCCCGCGTGACCGCGCCGGTTCATTCGATCCTAAGCTGATCGCCAAATATCAGCGCCGCTTTCCTGATTTCGACGCCAAGATTGTGTCGATGTATGCGCACGGCATGAGCGTGCGCGCTACGCGGCCACCTGGAGGAGCTCGATGGCATCGACGTTTCGCCGAACCTGATCTCGGCCGTCACCGATGCCGTGCTGGAGGAGGTCGCGGAATGGCAAAACAGACCGTTGGATGCCTGCTTTCCCCTGGTCTTCTTCGATGCGATCCGGGTCAAGATTCGCGACGAAGGCTTCGTTCGCAACAAGCGATTTACATCGCGCTCGGCATCCTGCCGGACGGCACCAAGGAGATACTCGGCATCTGGATCGAGCAGAGGGAGCTACGGGAGCGCACCGCGTTTTGACCGGACAGGCAGCAATAGCCGTAATCATAGGGATCTCCTATGATTGCGGCTTCCGATCAGTTCTCCCATCCGCCGCGTGTTGAAATGATCACCTTGATGCAGCGCCGGCGGCGCTGGACGACAGCCGAGGAGGTCCGCCTCGTAGAGGGAGACCATGCAGCCCGGCATATCGGTGTTATGTGGCACGCCGGGCAGGCATTTCGGCCAGCCAGCTCTTTGCCAAGAAGCGGCGCATGCTCAAGGCGGCGCGACAGCGGTTCATGCCAATGACGATGTGGCTGGCGCAGCCGGTGTGCGGGAGCTCGATAAACGCGTGCGCGATTTGGGGCGCATGCTCGGTCGCAAACCATGGAGGTCGAGATCCTCATGGAGGCGCTCGATCTCGCCGCCCCCAAAAAGCCAGCGTTGCGGCTCGCCTCGCTCGACAAGGGCGGTTCGATGCGAAGACCGTCGTGGGCACAATCGGCGTCTCCCGCTCCAACTTTGCCGAGCGGACGAGGAACTTGCGGGTGTGTTCGGAACCCGACACACTGAGGCGCAAGGATTCCGCGGGCGCGGCGGGAAAACACATGGTTTGCCGCTCTTTCCGGCAACCTGTTCGGCGGCACGCCTATTGCATCGACAGGGTGAACAGTCCGTTGTGACCTACCGGTCTCACAGTCTCCCGCCGAGGAGGTCTACATGAAATTTGCTCGACGGATCCAAGTCAACCCGATAGATGCTGAACCGTTGAGTGCAGCCCCGTCGATTATAGCATTGCCGCGTCCGTCGCGGGTGCCGCAGTCATTTGCTCAGCAGCGGCTTTGGCTACTGTCGCGTCTGGAGGGCGGCAATGACCCGTGCCACATCCAGAAGTGGCTTCGCGGCGAGCTGGACCGATCGGCCCTGCAGTCCGCCTTGGATGGCTTGGTGGCGCGTCATGAGGTGCTGCGCACCCGGGTGGAGGACGGCGAACAGTTCCAGGAGATTGGGCAGGCGGACGTCTGCCTGCCGCTGAACCGAGAGGATCTGACGATGTCAGCGAATGCGGAGGCGACGCTCGCGGAGCTGACGCGCGATGAAGCAAAGTCGGCTTTCGACCTGGACGCCGGGCCGCTGATCCGCGGACGGCTGGTGCGCCTCGCGGGGTACGATCATGTGCTGCGGATCACCACTCATCAACTGATCTCGGACGACTGGTCGCGGGAGATCCTGACGCGCGAGCTCAGCGAGCACTATGCCGCAGGCCGGGAAGGCCGCGGAGATCGGCTCGCGCCGTTGCAGTTGCAGTATGCGGACTACGCCCTTTGGCAGCGCCGTTGGATGGCAGGCGAGGTCCTGGAGCCTCAGTCTGAATACTGGCTCCGAATGTTGGCATGCACGCCAATGCTGCTGGAGCTGACGAGGGACCGGCCGGCGCAGCAGGACTTCAGCGGCCTCGACTTCGTGCTGGACGAGGCGCTGACCGTGCAACTCAAGGCGCTGAGCTGGCGTCATGGGACCACGCTGTTTGGGACCCTGCTGGCAGGCTGGGCGTTGGTGCTGGCGCGGTCGTCGGGTCAGGATGAACTGGTGATCGGTACGCCGGGCGCCAACCGAACGCGCTCCGAGAGCCTGGGGCTGATCGGATTCTTCGTCAATACACTGGCGCTGCAGATCGATCTGTCGGGCGATCCGACCGTGGCGACATTGCTGCAGCGGGTGAATGCCGCTGCGCATGAAGCGCAGCTTTACCAGGACCTGCGGCTTGTTAAACCCGTGAACCATCACCGCCCAGTTGCAAGGCAAAGCAAGGCCGCGAAGCCCACGGAGCTGCCGGGGCTTGAACTTGAGTACGTCGGCGTTGGCGACCATGTCGCGCAACACGATCTTGCGCTTGATCTCATTGAGGTCGGCAAGGCGATTCGTGGGAGGCTGATCTACGCAACGTCACTGTTTGAGCCGAGCACGGTCGAAAGGATTGTGAGCTCTTTTCAGCAGGCGCTGGGCCAAATGGCGGCTGACCCTGAGCAGCGGGTCTGGTCGACGCCGCTTCTGTTCGTGGAGGAACGTCACCATCTTCTGATGGAGTCGAGAACAACGGAAGTACCCTATCCGCAGGACCGCCGCATTCACGACCTGCGTGAGGCACGGGCGGAGCGGGATCCGGAGGCGATCGCGGTTGTCTCCCGGGACCGGGGCCTGCGTTATCGCGAGCGGAAGGCGCGGGCGACCTCGGCGGCGCCCAGCATCCGCGCGCCGCAATTATCGCCCACCAACTCGGACCCGCGACCCAACGCTGCGGTCATGAATTTTATCGAGGGGAGGCGCGTTGTCACCCAGCGGGAGCTACACGCCAACAGCATCACGCGTCATCATGTCACAAACTTCTATCGCGAACAGATCGCCAATAGTGGCTACTACGACCATCTTAAGTACATTGTGGAGCCCTCGATCGAGGAGTTCGAGAGCCTCGGCAATCTGGACACCAGCGGCGAGAATGACAACACGGTCGTGCGAGGACTTCAGCACAAGTACGCCCAGACCGGGTTGTTGTTGGTAACCGACCGTTGCGCTTCATATTGCCGATATTGCTTTCGCAAACGCATCGTCGGTAAGAACTCTGATGAAATCGCACCTGATTTTGCCGAGATTGCGCAATATATTGGCAGTCATTCTGAGATGACGAACGTGCTGCTATCGGGAGGCGATCCGTTCGTGCTCAGTACCCCCAAGCTCGACAAAATTCTTGATTATCTGCTGCCGATCCCACATTTGGAGTCAATTCGATTCGGCACAAAAGCAGTCGCGTATCAGCCGAAACGGTTTGAGGATCCCGCTCTATCGGCTTTGTTCCAGCGGATCCATGAAGCGGGTAAGACCCCAGTGATCGTCGTACATTTCGATCACATCGGCGAAATCTCGGTCGATGCGGAGCGAAACATTCGCTCCTTGCGTGCACGGGGGGTGCAGTTCCTTAATCAGTCCGTGCTTCTCTCGAAAGTTAATGACGATCCCGAGATCTTGGCAGCGACCTTCGCGAAGTGTCACCAAACGGGTGTCCGCCCCTATTATCTCTTTCAGGGCAGGCCGGTGAAAGGCGCATCACATTTCCAGGTTTCACTGCGCCGCGGAATCGAGATCACGCACGGCATCAACCAACGTCTCAGCGGCATTCAAAAGACATTCAAATACATCATGTCCCACTACACCGGAAAGATCGAAATCCTCGACCTCGGAGCCGACGGTCGCGTGTACATGCGATATCATCAGAACAAGGCTCCCGAAAAGATCGGAAAGATCTTTTCCCGTCCCCACGTCGAGGGCGCCTGCTGGTTGGACGATTTGCCCGAAGAATGAGATTGAAAGGCGGGCAAATGCTGACTAGTAGGCCGTGAACTATCCGCAAGTCATTGATCTGGCAGGTTGATTAAGGCGGACGGCAGGTTTAGAATTGCAGAACTAGCGGTATTTTGGGCGCTGTTTTCCTGCAATTCGGTTTTGCGATTCCCTTGTGCTGCGGAGCGTGATTCACTCGGTACGGCGGCGGCGAATCGAGAGGACGGCGAATGTCCAGGCCACGCGAAAAGCGCGAGACGGGAGAGCAGGACCTGTTCCGCTCCAGGCTCGACCAGATCATCAACATGAAGCATGAGCTGGCGTAGGCGATCGACTGGCCGATGCTGGAGGAGCGTTTCGGCGCCGTCTATTCGGACGGCCCTGGCATGCCGCCACTACCGACCCGGCTGATGGCGGGGCTGGCAATTCTCAAGCACACCTTCAACCTGTCCGACGAGGTGCTGTGCGAGCGCTGGGTGGAGAACCCCTACTTCCAGCATCTCACCGGCGAGGTGTTCTTCTGTCATGCGCTGCTGTTCGACCGCTCGTCGATGACGCGCTGGCGCAGCCGCATGGGCGAGGAGCGGATCATGGCGCTGTTGCAGGAGAGCCTCAGCCTTGCGGTCAAGACGGGGCGATGAAGCCGGCCGACACGCGCCAGGTGATCGTCGACACCGTGCAGCCGCTCCAAGGGCGGCCAGTTCGCCCTGCATGCAAAAGCACTGCCCGGCAGTTCCTATGACGGCCACACCGCCGACGCTCCGCGATCGAGCCAGTGATGAGCGGCTATTCCAGCGGCTGAAGGCGTCGGACAAGCTCTTCGCGGACGAGACAACCGCGAAGCGCTGGCCGACCGCAACGCCGTGAGCTTGGCCTTCTGCTGGGTCGCACGTGCATCGCAGCTTTTATGAACTCGCGCCAGTCCGGCCCGCGCCGATCGCGACGGAGGCGCTCGCCCGCATCGCCCAACTCTACCGGATCGAGAGCTAGATCCACGGTCGCTCGGCCGACGAAAGCGTGCCCGCGAGACAAGCAGCCATGCGATCGTCGACACCTTCGAGCCATGGCTTAGAGAGCAACCAGCCCTCATCAGGCAGAAAGCCAAGCCGGTCGAGGCCATCCGCTACGCGCTCGCGCTGGGCGGGCCTCAGCCACTTCCTCGATGATGGCAGGATCGAGATCGACGCCAACGTCATCGAGCGCACCATCCGCCGCAACCTGCGGACGTAGCGATTCTGCTTGCCAACGGGCGGCCAGGGTGTTGGTGGCGGCGAACTTCGCCTGCAGGCAGGTCGTATCGTCCTGATTGACCGTACTGCGATGACTTCCCGCCCAAGGCGCCGCCGCAAGTTGGGCGAAGACGCGACGACAGGATGGTATGGGGGGGCATCGGCGGGCCGCTCGGCCAGCCTGTTCATCTGCACCCGCAGGAGGAAGCTGGTGGTGCAATAGAGTCGTAGCTGTCGCTCTCGCGGTCACCACATGCTCGCAGCGCTTGGGCGCGCCAACGAGCGCGATAGACTGGCGCAGGTTCTCCAGCCAGCGGTAGCAGTCCGCATCACGCCGCCTGGGCGCGAAACCTTCGCCGTGGAAGCTTTGCCACTGTTGGGGCGGAAATCTCGAAACCGAGATTGATCACGACGTCTGCTCGTCAATTGCTTTGCCTGTTGCGGAGGTTGGCGCGGCGATCAACGGCTGCAGATTGCTCCTGTATGTCAAGGGTCTAAAATGGTGTGATCGACCAACCGATTAAGTCGACGGCGCGCTGAAGGATGGTCTCGGTCCGAGCACGGCTGGGTGAAACGGCGATGACATGTCCGATGCAATCTCGGACATCGCCTTTCCTGACGATAGGCGTGTTGGGCTCAGCGTACAATTTGACCTCGGCGACACCTGACATGGCAGCCGCCCGGCTGGTCCCATCGATCCAATCGAGGATACCATCGCGATCGGGGGCCAGGTACCGCGCGGCCGCGGTGTGCGAATGCCTTCTGCGCAAATTCCATTCCTCACCGATGATAAGCTTGACATGCTCGGTGACAAGATCGACGCCGTATGCCAGCTGAATCAGCCGAGGAGTGGTCCAACCAGGAAGACGCGGATTGACTTCAATGACGACTGGGCCATGCTCCGTCCAGCGGAATTCAATGTTCGCTGGCCCCCAGCCAAGGCCGAGAGCTCGCAAGCAGCTCAGCGAAACATCGACGATACGCTTATACTGTTCATCAGTCAGCGGCGCCGGAAAGATGTTTTCACGGACAACGAAATTCGGTGGGCCGTAGAAGTCAGCAGCGCCGATCGCAATCACTGCATTTCCCATTGTGTCAGCGCTATATTGGAGGCCTTGCGCGAATCCTTCGACCAGTATCCTCGGAGAAGATCGCCATATGTGCTTCCCGCCCAACAGATAGGCGAGATGTTTGGTCAACTCTTCTACGTTGCGGCACAACCGGACACCGCTGCTGCCGCTGCCTACCGCTGGCTTAACAACCACCGGCAGGCCAATCTGGGCGGCAGCGCTTTCTACCTCCATCGCATCCGCTGCCAAGCGATAAGTAGGCATTGGAACGCCGGCCTCCGCGAGGAGCTGACGTTGAACGAATTTGTCGCAGCATCGTTCAATCGATACGGGGTTCGGTCCAGGTAGATCGAAATGCTGGCAAAGCTTGGCAACTGTCGCATAGACCGACTCGTCGAGGTCCGTAAAGCCAGTAATGCCGGCAATGTCATAGGACGCACGCAGCCGCGAACATTCGTGGATCAGCGCATCGAGATTGTCTGTATCGACTCGGATTGCCTGAAGCCTTTCCACCGCAAGATAATCGTACTGAGCTGGATCAACCGACAGGGTAATTGGATAAAGACCAAGACGCTGGGCCGCTTTCGCGTACAGCAGACCAATACTCCTGTGGCCTTCAACCAGGATAAGGGCTCTTCTTGCCATTAGTATTGACCTCCTTTGCTTTTCTGGATGTGACAGCTCCGTTCCCAGAGCTTGAGAACTCGGCACGATGGCCACCGGCGCTTCCTGACGCGCGACCAGCAGCGTCGGGACCAGCTCGATCTCCACCAAATTCGCGGACGCGCTAGACGACATTCGCGGGCGGCGGCTTGATGATCTTGATCCGCGCTACACTGCCCCGGCCGTCCACGCCGACGGGTACCTCGCCATTGATGGCCACGCGACGAACGGCGCGAGGCTGGTCGACGTAATCCCTAACCGCGTAATGCATCGTGGCGCGGTTGTCCCAGATAGCGACATCGCCCTGCTTCCAGTTCCAGCGCACAGTGTTTTCCGGTGCGGTGATGTGAGACTCGAACAAGTCGAATAGCTTCTGGCCGTCATATTTCGGCACGTCAACAAAACGTTTGACGTAAAAACCAAGCACCAGCGTTCGCTCGCCGGTTTCGGGGTGGACGCGTACAACGGGATGCTCGGTCTCGAAGCTCGCTCTAGCAAGGGCCTCATCGTGAACCTTTTTTTCGGCTTCGGTAGTGCGGGCAAATACGGCGAAGTCGTATGCGTTGCTGTGAACTGCCCAGAGGTCGTCGGCAAGCCGTTGCAGCGGTGCCGGCAAGTCGAGATATGCGGCCGCGGTGTTTGACCACACCGTGTCGCCGCCGAATGGTGGGATCACAACGCCTCTCAGCACCAAAATCTTGGGATAAGCATCCAGGTAGGCGAAATCGATGTGCCAAGTATCAGTCCTGAACCCCCCGCGGGGGTGGTCAATCTCGAGGATTGACGTCGTTCCCTTCGCAGGATCTAACGTCGGCGACAGCATAGGCTTCCCGAAACGAAGAGCAAAGCGCTCGTGCTCGGCGTCGTCGAGATGACCCTGGTCACGGAAGAAGATGACTTTGTGGTCAAGCAGCAGGCGTTTGATCGCGGCGATGGTCTGGTCCGGCAAATCGCCCGTCAGCTTGATATTCCTGATTTCAGCGCCAATGCGCGCCGCGCGTTTGACAACAGCGGTACGCGGAATAACACTATCGATCATCAAAGCCGTTTCACTCATGTTGAAATTCTCCAAGCACGCGGTTCCTTCGCCAGACAAAAGCCGTGCAACTGCGGCTATTAAGCTCGCTGGCGCCCTACCTCCAGCAAGCAGCGTACCAACGGTGGAAAGCGAGCGTTGATCCGTTGATTTACCGAAGGAAGAGCTAATGCTCGCGCCAGCGAAGCCGCTGCCGTATTGTCGCGGATGCGACAAGCGCGGCTTGAAACGCGCTCAGAGCGCTGGGTTCTCGCCGTACGAGCGCAAATAAGTGGCGATCTGCTTTGTTGTGTAACACTTGCGGCGCAATGTTGAGACGGCGGACACGGGACCACTGGGGCTTTGGCTTGCCAATTTGTGAGGCCGAGAAAAACTATCGCGCAAACCATCTATGCCTTCTGACGGAAGCGGTTGATCGCTTTGGCGCGTCTTCGGCATAACCTTGATTGCCTGCAGTTGCTTTGTTCAGCCCTCCTTCAACAACGCGCCGCACCTGGACGTTTCGGCGCCGGAGGCTCATTGCTCTGGGTGTTCATTCGGTTTTCCGCAAATGTGTGTTTCAGCCACGACCGGGCCGAATGGACAGCCTGTTGTCCGCGGCTTACTAAAATCCTTGTCGCGGACTTTGCGAAACCACATCAGGGGTCAGGCCTCAGCGACAACCATCGGGTGGCGGGGCCGTCAAGCGGCGGCGGCAGGACGGTTCGCAGCCGGCCACGACGACGCCGAGAGGAGCGCCCTTAGCGCCGCGCGGGCGAGGATCTCGCTCGTAAAGCCGCCACGGCTTCGACCAAAGCCTCCTGGTGAGTTTGTTATACTGCAGGTGACCAACAGATCTTTTCAAATAATTTACAGAACTTTACTCTACAGATTGCTGCCAATGGTACATTCACCGAAGCGTCTGAGGTCATGCACAGCTAAAAAAGCTGATGCCAATTTAAGGCTCAGACCGCGCATAGCACGCAACGGAGGTCGACCCAGTGGCAAGAAGAGCGCTCATCCTGGTTGAAGGCACAAGGGCCAACGGCCCCCTGTACGTCAAAGCGGCTCGGCGTCTTGGTCTTCATCCAATTACCCTGTCGGCTGATGCAACTCGCTTCGACTATCATGCGCCGGAAAGGGTTGAGGCAATCCGTGTCGATACGGACAATCTCGATGCGCTGATCCACGAATGTGCCCGGCTGCGTGCGACCTATGACATTGCTGGCATTACGAGCCCCTGGGAGCCGTCCTACGCGACAGCTGGCAAGCTCTGCCGGCATTTCGATCTACCGGGACCGAACCCTGCGTCGATCGAACAATGCTGCGATAAATTCACTCAACGTCAGCTTCTCGCGGCGGCCGGCGTTCCAATACCTGCTTATCGCGTAGCAGCGCATGCGAGGGAGGTTGAAAGCGCTGCTACCGAGATCGGCCTACCGGTGATACTTAAGCCGGCCGTAGGCAGAGGCAGCAGCGGTGTCCGATTGTGCCGCAGCATCGACGAGGTGGCCGAACATACGACGCATCTGTTGGGCGGGAAGCACATCTGGCAGTGTTCGCCAAACATACTGGTCGAAGAATTCGCACAAGGCCCCTTTTATTGCGCCGACATAATGGGAAATGATGTCGTTGGGATTGGTGCTTCCGACTTCGGCCCGCCACCGCATTTCGTGTTTCGTGAGAGCATCTTTCCGGCCTCGCTGACTGATGACGAGCATGAGCGTATCGCCGATGTATCGCTGAGCTGTCTGCGAGCTCTCGGCCTTGGCTGGGGGCCAACGTGCATTGAATTCCGTTGGACGAAGCGTGGCCCAATCGTCATCGAAGTCAATCCGCGCCTTGCGGGTGGAACCACTCCTCGGCGGATTCAGCTGGCCTACGGTGTCGATCTCATCACCGAGCACATCAAGCTTATCATCGGCGAGGAATGGGATTTGCGCAGAAGGCATTCGCAGATTGCGGCCGCGCGGTGCCTCGTTCCTGATCGCGATGGAATCCTCGATCGGATCGGTGGCGAGGCTCGCGCGGCTGCTGTACCAGGTGTCGCCGAGGTCAAATTCTATGTTGAACCCAACACGCCGATCATCAGGCAAGGCGATTACCGAGACTCGATCGGACATGTCATTGCCGCGTCGCCCAGCCGTGCCGAGACCCAGGCGATACTTGAGCGCGCCGTTAACTCGATTAGTTGGTCGATCAAACCGTTTCGGTAGTGTGCTGAGAGTTCTGCAAATTCGCTGAGCGAAGGCGGTCATGGCAGGCTCACATGGGGAAGCGCCGGTCAAGTGGATTAGCTTGTCGTATCGATACCCTTTCAAATTATGGGATCTAGCTTGAGCCCGAATTGCATGACTCTGCTCGTTAACCGAGCAGATCAACCTCACATTCGGCTTGCGGCGGCTGGGCTTACGCGACGAGACCATTCTGAGTGAGCGGCGTTTTAGGCCAGCCTGCCATGCGGTTCGTCCACCTGCATCCGTCAGGACTGATCAGGCCCTAGGGAACGAGACAGCTTGTTATGCGGCTTTCATCAAGGCGCCCTCGATGATGACGCCGGATGTTGCGTATTTCCGGAGAGCAATCAGAAGCTTTCGCGCGAGCGCGACGATCGTAGTCTTCTTCAAGCGACCTCCGTTACGTCTCAGCCTGGATTGGAACCACTGTGTAAGGTTCGACCCCGCCTGGTGGCGTATCTAAAGCCAAGCGAGCTGGACCATGGTGGTTCGCAACCGCGCGGCTTTATTCTCCGGCGCCTTGCTGGCCACGGTTGCGCCAACGGGCTGCGGGTGGCGGTCGAAACCGAAGAAGCCAATTGGGGGTAGTCGCCGCACTCGCCGAGTTCCTGAAAACTAGTCATGTGGAAACCCCGTCCTTGAATCGCCTTGGTCGATTCGCTAGCGCGCGTGATATGCGCGAGGGGCTGGCCGGCCATATAGCCATTGCAACTCCTGGCGCCGAGGACCCTGAAGCGCTCCGAGGAGTTGAAGCTCGGCGCCACCGACACGACCGACGCCCACGAGGCGGTTCGCGGGGCCGATCTCGTCATAGTCTCAGTGGCCGTCGGCACCTCCGGACGTCGTGGCTGAGGAGATCGCACTGGCACATAGGGAAACTCGGGTTAACCGGATTGTGTACGGCTTACGGCGTCATTGCGCGCCCGCCGAACGGTCACAGCACGCCGATCGGCGAACGCGGCGTGAAACTCTCCGGCGGCGCCAGCGTGTGGCGATCACTTTCCTCGCCAATGCGCTAATTCTGATCTTGGACGACATCGAGCCTAGAGTATCCGGGCTGGTCGAGGAAGGGATTGGGTCCACTTTCGACGATCCCTGAGCAGAGCTTCGTCAGATGTTCGAGATGGACCTGCAGCAGGCGCGCTATGAGGAGTCGCTAGCCGAGCGCCGCTCTGCCGCCTGCGATCCCGAGAACCGGCTCTTTGGAGGGCCAGATCGAGAAGAGCTGGGGAGCCCGGCTGAGCGAGGTGTCCGGCGCGTGCGCCTGTCGATGCGGTTCCGGCTTCGCGGGCCTCGAGGCCGCCCAGAAACCGCCGGGTATCGACATGTGCGGTGTCGCCAGCAGCTCCTGCTCGCACTCATAAAGGATATCGTGGCGGAGTCGATGACGCTGCGCGCGAGGTGATCCAGACCATTCGCTGCCTCGAAGATGAACGGATCAAGGGCCGATTTGGCTGGTAAAACGCCGCGTCGCATCAACTCGATCACATGCAAATAGTGATCCGGCCTGCTCGGCGTCGCGAGTCCGATCTATTTCTCCTTCAGGATGTCGCGGATCAACAAAATCGACCGGACGTTGCGTATACCGGAGATTTTGTAGAGCTTCCGGCGTAGAAATTGTTCGTATTCGGCGGTGTCTCGCAGCGACACTTTCAGCTGGAAATCGAACTCGCCGGCGATGACGCTCGCCTCAAAGACCTCCGGTAGCGCGCGAACCGCAGCCTCGAAATCAGCCATTGACCGGTCGGCATGCCTTTCCATCGTGACCTGAACGATCATCGTTTCCGGCCGTCCGAGCGCCCGCTGGTCGATTGCGGCATGATAGCCGGTAATTATGCCGCGCTCTTCAAGGCTCTTGACGCGGGTCCAGCAAGGGGATTGAGACAGGCCCACCCTGCGAGAGAGCTCTGCGTTCGAGATCCGTCCATCGGCCTGTAACTCTCCGATAATCTTCCAATCGATTCGGTCAAGCTCGTGAGTGCTCAGGGTAACCCCCTATCGGGTCATTCTTCCACGATAGTCCCTTCTTAGCAGAAGAATGAACTGGTCCAATAGCCATTTTGGCGGAAAACAGAAACACCACCTGCCCGTTCCGAGGCATGATTGCGCCACCTAGGCTAACGGCAAATCGCTCACCGAGACGTAGGAAAAAAGCGCGTGACAACCTGTGTCCTTTTCATCGACGGCCCCTGGCGCGAAGGGTCTAACGGCCTGCTTGACATCATCAACCGGCCATTGCGGCCAGGGTTGCGTCCGCGGGTACCGGTGACGTCGCCGACGCTCTGGATGCCGCCCGCCAGAGCACGCCAAACTTGGCGAGAAACACCTGAGGAATTCGCCCGGCTCGGGTCCATGGCGCGGATCGTTGGCGAGGAACACTGCAAACCGCTTGCTGACAATCGTGCTATCGCTGCTGCTGGTGCCACGCATTTTGTCCGGATCAAGATGCCCGATGTGGGCGGCGTTGCGGCACGCGTACGTGCGGTGATCGCCTGCAATGCGGCAAGTATAGGGGCCTACGTCGGCGGGAGTTGCGTGGATACGGACCTCTCGGCCGCACATCATCGGGGTATATGGCGGTTCCGACACAGGCGGACCTGATGCTGGCAAACCCGGGCATTGGAGTCGATGCGGGCTTGTCGATCACGGGGAACGAACAGAGCCAATTAGGGAAGATCCTTGCACAGGGGATAAGGTCGTGATCGCGAAAGTCAAAGAGATGTATGACTACATCGTTGTCGGGGCAGGCGCTGCCGGCTCTATCGTCGCGGCGCGGCTGGCTGAGGATACCTCAATGCGAGTCTGCCTCATCGAGGCGGGGCCAAGTGACAGGCGACCCTATGTAATGATTCCTGCTGGGTTCGTGAAGACGCTGCTGCAGTCGCAGATTACCTGGCAATTTCATACCGAACCGACGGCGCTGACTGCCGGCCGGGCAATTCCCACTACGCAAGGAAAGATCGTCGGGGGCAGCGGATCGGTCAATGGCATGGTTTATAACCGTGGGCTACCTTCGGATTTCGATACCTGGGCACAAATGGGAAATGCCGGCTGGAGCTGGGCGGATTTGTTGCCCTACTTCTGCAAGTCAGAAATGAGGGTCGGCATCGGCGCTGTTGGAGTCCACGGGCGCAATCGCAATGGTGTTCCGGTTACCGAGATGGACTGGTTTCATCCTGTCTCTGAGGCCTTCATTGAAGCAGCGCAGGCATTTGGTCTTCCGCTCAATCCGGATTACAATTGCGGCGATCAGGAAGGAGTCGGTTATTTCCAGCGCACGATCCGCAAGGGGGTGCGGGTCAGTTCAGCGGCAGCGATTCTCAGGCCCGCACTGAAACGGCAGAACATTCGGCTTATTGCCCAAGCGACCGTCACATCACTCATCATCGAGGATTCGCGGGTGACCGGTATAAGTTACAGGCCGAAGAACAGCGGAACTGAAATCCAAATTGGCGTCCGGCGAGAGGTGGTAATCTCAGCGGGCGCAGTCAACACGGCCCGTCTTCTGCAAGTGTCAGGCATTGGGCCTGGCGCGCTGCTCTCGAATATCGGCGTGCCCGTCATGCACGAACTGCCCGGCGCCGGCGAAAACCTTAGGGATCATTATTCCGCTCGGATGGTAATGCGCGCACGGCCCGGCGTGGTGACGCTTAATGAGTTATCGAAGGGGCCCCGCCTTCTTCTCGAAATCGCTAAATGGTCGTTAGGGCGTCCCAACATACTGTCCCACGCTCCGAGCCAAGCGTACATGTTCACCAGATCGGACCTTGCACTCGACGAGCCGGACCTCCAATGCGTGTTCACGCCCGGAAGCTACAAGGAAGGGCGGCACTACATGCTGGACAGCTACCCCGGAGTGACAGCCGGTGCTTGGCAGCATCGACCTCGCAGCCGAGGTTATGTTAGAGCGCGCTCCCGCGACATAGCGGTGGATCCAATTATCCAGCCTAACTATCTTGACGACCCGCTCGACCGCGCCGTATTGGTAGCCGGCATGAAGTTTGTCCGCCGCGTCCTGCATTCTCCACTGCTTTCTCCATATTTGGAGAGCGAAACGGTGCCAGGCGCGGAGATTGCCGACGACGAAGCGATGCTGAAATTCTGCATGGAGCATGGATCTACAGGGTATCATCTGGTTGGTACGGCGAAAATGGGTCCCACGTCCGATCCCCTGTCGGTGGTTGACGAGCGGTTGCGTGTTCATGGTTTGCGGGGACTGCGCATTGCAGATGCCTCGATCATGCCGACCATCCCGTCGGCCAACACTTACGCTTCCAGTATGGCCATTGGCGAGAAGGCGGCGGACATGATCCGTTCGGATGCGCGATAAGCGGCGGGGAAATTCGTGTCGCTGACCACTATCTCTTGGCCCGGCTTTTATGGTGTGGACGCCCCAACAGCCTCGGTGTGCCACAGTAGAGGTGTTGGTTGCACCTTTATAGGGAGGCGTCCACGGGAGAGGTTAGCACGATTGGCTTGCATTTGGCGAAGAGCGCGTTCCAGATGCGCGGTGCCGACGCATCGGGAGCGGTCCTGTTCCGCGCTGAACCTGGGCGGCACCAGGTCCTGGTGTTCTTCTCGTCTCAGTCACCCTACACGGTGGCGAAGGAAGTCTGCGGCACCGCTCACCATTGGGCGCGAGAGATCGGCCAACTCGGGCATGCGGTCCGGCTGATCCCGCCGGCTTACGTGAACCCGTCGTCTAGCGCCAGAAGAACGATGCAGCCGACGCCGAGGCGATCTGCAGGCGGCCCAAATGGCCGGCTCACGTTCCGCTCCTAGACTAGTGGAGGCTTCGAGGATTTGGAACAGCCGATCCCGGAGCTTGCTCGACCAATCCTCTAGATGCTGGTCGAGGCGCTCCATCGGGTGGACAAGCAGGCAGATCACATATCTGGAGTTGCCCAGCGAGCCAAGGAGGATGAGACAGCGCATCGGCTGATGCCCATTCCCAGTCTGGGTCCGGTGACCGCGGTGGCGTTGGCGCCGCTGGCCCGCCGGCTGAAATCGCGGACGGTACCTTGCCGCCTGCGTGGGGCTCACGCCCTTGCACCATTCCACGGGCGGCAGGCAGAAGCTCGGCGCCACGTCGAAGATAGGCAAGCTGACCCCGCCGCGCTGCTGATCCTTGGCGCCAGGGGCGTCTTACGTTGGGCGGCCCCCAACGGAGCTCCGGCAGGCTCGTGGCTTCGCCCATGGCAGGCAAGCCGCCAATGCTGGCGGGTGGCCTTCGCCAACAAGATGGCTCGCGCCATCTGGGCCTTGGTTGTCCACTCCCTCGACAGTGACTATCATGCCGATTTCTGACGCAATCTTCGAGGCCCTGCGGAGTATGTTCAACGCCTTTTCGCTCGCGCAACGTCATCAACAATAGTCTTGTCGACCTTGATCTTGTCGATTGTGAACTGGCGCAAATAACGCACGCAACAATAGCCGGAACCGAAATCGTCAGGGGCGATTCGTATGCCCATCCTGCGAAGGTCACGCAAAATCAGTCAACGAAGATCGTATCACTGATTAGGACCGATTCGGTGATCTTCAGTTCCAGCATTTGGGGAGACACCTCCGTCTCAGCCAGAATCCGCTCAACAGTTGCCACCCGATGCGAAAGAATTGCACCGGTGACACATTGACAGCGACACGCACGTTCTTGAGCCAGTTGCGGCATTCTAGGCACGCTTGCTCAAGAACCCACTCCCCGTATTTCCACGATCGCACCTGTTCGTTCGGCAACAGGCACGAACTCACTCGGCGAGATCATCGTACCATCGGGCAAATTCCGGCTCAGACGAAACTGCATTTTGCACGAAGCGAATTCGTCTCCGCCAAAGCGCGCCACAAAATCCTTTTCCCCGACGCAATGCCGCAGTCTCTCGGCGATCGCCTGCAAGACAGTGTGCCCACATGGCCTAGCGAATCGTTGACCTGCTTGGATTTGCCGTCCACTTTGTCGATGTCGACAGGATCATCCAAGCACTGCAAAAGCCGAGCCCCACGAGAGCAGTCAGCATCGTCGACGACAACGCTATCAAGCACACCAGCCGAGCGCCATCACATGTGCGGTGGCCGAAATTGTCGGCAATGGCCCCGGCAAAGATCGACAGGATGAACACGGGCAGTGTCGTGGAAGTCTCACAAGCGCGACCATCATATCCGAGGTCGAGATGGTCGCCATGAGCCAGCTGATCGCAATGGTCTGCATCAGCCAGCCCAAGCTCGACACCTGCGCACCAAGCCAGATCGCACGAAAGGTGGGTTCTCCAGCGCCGCGAATGTCGCCGAGGTAACTGCAGCCCCGTCTCGCGCACCACCCTGCTCATTCGGACGAGCCTCTCTTACGTCCACAAGGCGCGGCCGTGGGCAGAAAGGCTCAGGAGCCGGGAAAACCTGCACCTGCAAAAAAGGACCGGCAAAAAGGCCGCAGCCTCATCGTCCAATAATCGATCCAGCGAAGATTTCCAACTTCTCGAGCGGCATGGCCGCTAGTGAGGCTCGGCTTTCACGAGCCAAAGTTCTTTGCTCTAAATTGAAGAAGGAGCCGGCGAGCAACCTGTTCGTCACCCGCCGGCCAGGTCCGCCTTGGGAGGAGTGGCGGTGATTGACTAATCTCATGCGATGACCATGAGGTCGAATTCCTCGACGAGCCACATCGACATCTTACATCAACACGTTACACCAACACGTGCCTTTGTTCCGTCAGGATGAATGCGCCGGAGCCTGGCGTCAAATGCCGTTCGTATAATGTCATCATCTGGCTGCGAGATGGATAGGTGCTCCTCGTCATATTGCAGGCCAAGGCGAAGTGGGGATCGACGCCGCCGCCCGCGTAATGAACTGCCTGCAGGGAATTGCGGCAGGGTGCTTTTTGATAGGCGCGCGATCCCCCGAATTTTCGGATGCCGCTAACGCCGGACCGCACCCTCCGCCTTTAGCGCGCGATAGGTCGTCTCGACGGATTTCGCGGTTGCGTCGACGATGATGTCAACCTCTTGCCTGCTGATGATCAGCGGTGGCGCAAAGCCGAGGATATCACCGTGCGGCATCGCCCGGCCGATGACACCGTTTTCAAGCAGGGCAGCGGCCGCGCGCACGCCGACCTGAAGCCCCGGGTCAAAGGGTATCCGTGCCTTGGGATCTCGCATCATCTCTACTGCGGATAGAATGCCAATGCCACGGACCTCGCCTACGATGGGATGTCCCTCCAGCTCGGCTTTCATACGGGAAAGCCAATAGGGGCCGACATCGCGGACATGCTCCACGATATTCCTTTCCTTAAGGACCTGAATATTGGCGAGCGCGGCGGCCGCGCAGAGCGTGTGACCTGAATAAGTCCAGCCATGGCCGAGAGGGCCATGCTTTTCGGTCCCTTCTTCCAGAACGGACCAGACGCGATCGCCGATAATCGACCCCGAGATGGGAAGATAGGCGGAGCTTAAGCCCTTTGCGATTGTGACAAAGTCGGGACGCATGCCGTAGAGGTGAGAACCGAACTTCTCTCCAGTTCGGCCAAAACCGCAGACGACCTCATCGGCGATGAGAAGGATATCGTGCTTGTCCAACACTGCCTGGATCGCAGCCCAGTAACCCTTTGGCGGAGGAACGATGCCTCCAGTCCCGAGCACCGGCTCGCCGATAAAGGCTGCGACGGTTTGGGGGCCTTCGGACTGGATAAGGGCTTCGAGCTCATCGGCACAGCGTTTGGAGAAACCTTCCTCGCTTTCGCCATCATGCGCCTGGCGATAGTGGTGAGGCGTTGTGGTATGACGCACCAAATCTAAGGGAAGATCGAAGAATTTGTGAAAGAACGGAAGCCCTGTCAGGCTGCCGGTGACCAGCCCGGATCCGTGATAGCCACGGTTTCGTGAAATGATCTTTTTCTTTTCAGGGCGATCTAGAATATTGTTGTAGTACCAGACCAGCTTGATGTTGGTCTCGTTGGCGTCAGAACCGGACAGGCCGAAATAGACCCTTCGCATGTCCTGTCCGAACAATTCGACCACGGCCTCCGCCAGGCGAGCAACCGGTTCGGTACCTTGGCTGGCGTAGACATGCGCGAACGGCAAGTCATGCGCTTGCCGCGAAATCGCGTCTGCTATCTCCGCGCATCCATAGCCCATGTTGACGCAATAGAGCCCGCCGAAACCGTCAAGGCTTCTGCGGCCTTCAGTGTCCCAAATGTAAACGCCTTCCGCACCGGCCATGATGCGGGTCGGCGTCTCGCCGCGGCTGTGCTTCGCCAAATGCGTGGATGGATGGAAAACGAAGCTGCGGTCCTTTTCCTGGATTTGTTTGGTTCCCAGATTAGTCAGGCTCATTGCCGCTCTCTCCCGTTCATCGCTCGGCGAACAAACTTGTCAGCCGGCCTGCCGATAAATATAGCAGCCAAAGGGTGGTGTAATTCACGGGAATACGCGGGGTGGCCCGACGAATTCCCGGAAATGTGCCTCAATGGCCGTGTAAACCAAGGGGGAGCGTGTTTAGCGCTTCTCCAAAGCCGACAACGGAATGGGGGAATTAGCTTTCACGGGTTTGGTTACGACAAGGCTGTAATACTGGTCGATTCCCAATCCCACCTGCAGCAGTCGGTCCATGAATTCCTGGTAGGCAGCCATCGACGGGGCCGCGACCCGCATCAGGTAGTCGATCCGACCCCCGATCGCCCAGCAGTCGAGAATCTCCGGAAAGCCTTGGATGGCCGTCTCGAAGCGGCGTTGGTCTTCGAGACGGTGACGGTTCAGCACCACCTCCACCATCACGAAAATGCCGCCGCCGGTGAGAGAGGGACTCAGTCGGGCGAAATAGCCTTCAATGATACCCACAGCCTCGAGCACGCGCAGTCGCTCCGAACAGGCGGACGCCGAAAGATGAATGCGCTTGGCAAGCTCGCTTTTTGAGATTCGGCCGTCTGCTTGAATCTCCGTAAGGATCCGGAAATCCCAGGCGTCCAGGCGCGCAGTATTGAGGTTCGGCTTCATGGCCCCTCGAGCGGAGTTGATTTTGCAGAAACGTTAGGCTGCTGCGGGCGCTATGCCAATCGCCTGACTTGCCGTTCAGCTAACTCTGCGATCGACGAGTATGCTCTTAGTAGCACGGAGCTCGCCTACCCGCGCAAGCCTTATGAATGAGCGGCGTTTGAATGAGCGGGTTTTGCCCATGAGAGGCGGTTTGGGAGCCTGATCAGGACGAAATGCCTCGGGGAAATCAGATGCCGATGCTGCGCGCGATGCTGTCGGCCGCCATGCGCTTGCGCCACTCTAGCGGCCCGGAATTGTGGATGGAGTTCCCCTCTACGTCGACAGCCATGATGACTGGCATATCCTCGACATCGAATTCATAGATGGCTTCCATGCCCAAGTCTTCAAACGCCACGAGGCGGGCCGCCTTTACCGCCTTGGAAATCAGGTAGGCGGCGCCGCCCACCGCGATGAGATACGGCGCTTTGTATCTCACGATCGACTCGATGGCCGTCGGTCCCCTCTCTGCCTTGCCCACCATCGCTAACAGCCCGGTATCCGCGAGGATCTTTTCCGCAAAATCGTCCATGCGGCTTGAAGTAGTGGGTCCAGCCGGTCCAACCACTTCGTCCCTGACGGCGCGGACAGGGCCGACATAGTAGATGACGCGTCCCCGCAGATCGACAGGAAGCGGCTTGCCTGCGTCGATGAGGCCGACCATTCGTTTGTGCGCGGCGTCGCGCCCCGTCAACATCTTTCCGGACAGGAGGAGCGCTTCTCCGCAGCGCCACGACACCGTCTCTTCTCTGGTGAGCGTGTCGACGTTGACACGGCGCACGCCACTCACCCGCAGTTCCTCGGCTCCAATCTGAGGCCATTCGGAAAGGTCGGGCGGCTGCAGCATTACCGGCCCTGACCCGTCGAGCGCAAATGTCAGATGCCGGTTGGCAGCGCATTGCGGAATGAGCGCCACAGGCATGGATGCAGCGTGCGCCGGATGGGTCGCGACCTTGACATCGACCACGGTCATCAGACCGCCGAGACCCTGGGCGCCGATGCCCAGAGCGTTGATCCGTTCATAGAGCTCGATGCGAAGGGCCTCCTCGGCGCTTGATGGTCCCCTGGCGATCAATTCCGACATGTCGATGGGCTCGTTCATGGCCTCCTTGGCCAGAAGCATCGCTTTTTCAGCGCTACCTCCGATACCGATAGAGATTAGGCCGGGGGGACACCACCCGCTGCCAAGGGTTGAAACGGTGTCAACCACCCAATCGGAAACAGACGCACTGGGGTTCAAGGTGGTGAACCGCGCTTTGTTTTCCGATCCGCCGCCCTTTGCTGCAATGGTAATCTCAATCTGGTTACCTCGCACGAGGTCGACGTGGATGACCGCGGGCGTGTTGTCGCGGGTGTTTAGCCGTCTGGCAAGCGGATCCGAGACGATCGACGGGCGCAGGGGATTGTCGGGGTCGAGATATGCCTGGCGTACGCCCTCATTCACGAGGTCTGCGAAACTGGCCTTTGACTTGATGCGGACTCCCATGCCCACCTTCGCAAAGACCACCACGAGCCCGGTGTCCTGGCAAATAGGGCGCCGCCCGAAGGCCGCCATCCGAGAGTTCAGCAGAATCTGTCCGATGGCATTCTTGGCGGCCGGGCTTTGCTCGCGCGCATATGCTTGCGAGAGAGAGCGAATGTAGTCCGGCGGATGATAATAGGAAGTATACTGAAGGGCGTCAGCAACGCTCTTAGTAATGTCCTCGCCAGCGATGGTTCGCGTGCTCCTACTCACGGTGGCTCAACCCAATGACCCCTGCCCATTGACCAGTTTCAGGTTCTGGAAGCTCCGTACCCCGTGCTCGCCGCCTTCGTACCCGTAGCCGCTCTGTTTGACGCCTCCATACGGCGCATCCGCGGAAACCCCCTTCAGGTAGTTCACGCTGACAGCGCCGGCGGCAAGACCACCGATTAGCTCCCGTTTCGAATTCGCGGCGGCGGTGAAGAAGTAGGCAGCCAAGCCATACTCTGTAGCATTGGCTTCTTCGATCGCCTCCTCGATCGTGTCGAATGGAGCGACGGTCAGGATTGGTCCGAATGGCTCCTCATGAAGCACTTTCGCGTCTTTCGGTACGCCTGTAAGAATGGTTGGGGGCCAGTAAAAGCCCAGCTGGTCGAGCCGCGCGCCACCAGTCTCGACGTGCGCCCCTCGGTCGGTGGCATCCTTGGTTAGGCGCTCCATGGCTTCGATTCGCCGGGCATTGGCCATCGGCCCCATCTCAGTCGCTGGATCATCCGGTGCGCCGATCTTGATCGTCCGGGCGACTTCAGTCGTGCGGGACAGAAACTCTTCATAGAGAGGCCGCGCGACGAGAATTCGACTAGGAGCGTTGCAGCTCTGGCCAGCGCATTCGAATTTGTATTCTGAAATTGCCGGCACGGCTTTTGTCAAATCAGCATCCGCGCACACGACAACTGGGGAATGCCCTCCCAGTTCAAGGATGCACCGCTGCAAATTGTTTGCGGCAAGCCTTGCCAGCTGTTTTCCGACCGCCGTCGAGCCTGTAAAGGTCAGGACCCTCACGATCGGCGAATTGAGCAGATGACGAGAAATCTGCGAGGGCACGCCAAAAACGAGATTGACGACGCCGTCTGGTAGGCCCGCTTCACGCAACGCTTCGACGATGTGCATGGCGACGCTTGGCGTCTCTTCGGCCCCCTTGAGGATCACCGGGCAGCCCGCCGCCAGTGCGGGGGCTAGCTTGCGCGCGATAAGCACGGCCGGATAATTCCAGGGCGTGAAGGCAGCCACTACACCGAGAGGTGCAGGCACGATCATTCGGTTCGGGCCCATTGGAATGGCAGCCGACAGTTCTTCAGCGTGCGTCCCGTCCCAGTCAAAAGTTTCGACGGCCCGCGCGTATTCACCTGCCGCTTCAGCGATGGTCTTTCCCTGCTCGGTCGATAGGTCCTTGACTGCGTACGGGATCTTGGCCGCCAGGATCCGGGCGGCCCTCACAAGGAGATCGCCGCGCTCTTTGGCGGGTCGTGACGACCACGCCCGGCGGCTTCGCTCTGCGGAAGCGAGGGCCTCGTCAAGATCGGACGACGATGCAGCGGCGACCGAGGCGAACACCATTTCAGTCGCCGGGTTGATGACCGGGATAGTCGCTCCATCGCTTCCGGCTCGCCACTTGCCGTTGATGAAGAGCTGATAGCTCCTGGCTTCGGTCATCGCATGTTCCACTTTGTGATCTTGCCAGAGCGATTCCGATAAAACGAGTTCCGAACCGCTGTCTGTTCCGCTGCATTTTCATCGGATGGGCGCTGCCGGTCAAATATGAATTGTCGCGCAATTCCATCTGGATTCCAGATTGGCAAGACAGGCCAGCAGATGCTGCTTTGAAAGCTGCTTAGCCTTTATCTGGAGCTGTGGCCGACCAAAGCCCGCTCTCGATCAAAGTCCGAGCCACCTTGTGGATCAGCTTGCGGACCGCAGACACGGCCGGAGAGCGCTCATCTTTTGGGTTGACGGCAAGCACGACGGATCGGGTAATCACCGGATCGATGATCTTGACCGTACGAACGAGGCCTTGGGATGCCTCTTTATGGATGGCCGACGGTGTAAGGATAGAATACGCTTTCGCTTCCATGACCATATTGATGATCGTGGAAAGCGAGTCGACTTCGAATCGTACATCTAGGACACACCCGTGCCGTGCAACGACGTCAGCCACCGACCGCCTGACATTGTTGTTGCGCATGGGAACCGCCAACGGAAATGCGTGCAGGTCGGACAGAGGTATCGAATCTTCGAAGGGAGGCTCCCCCGGAGGTACGACCAGGCAAAACTCCTCGCGCGCCAACACCGTCATCCGCCCCACGCTCTCCGCAGTGCGATAGAGGACCGCCAGGTTAAACCGGCCAGATGCCATCCATTCTTCGAGCGGGCCTGTCATGCCCTCGATCATCTTGAGCGAGATTTTCGGCAGCTCGTTTCGTGCCGCTTCGAGCAACGGCCCGCTAAGGACGCGAGCGGCTCCAGATGGGATACCTATAGTAACTTCTCCGGCGGGGGAAACCACCGTATTGGTCAGTTCCGCTTCGGTGAGTTGAATTTCCTTTAAGATGTTGCGCGCCCGCTCGAGCAGTTTCGCTCCGGACGTCGTCACGGTCACGCCAGTTCTGTCGCGCACGAGCAGCTGAGTTCCAAAGGCATCTTCCAGCTGACGCACATGCAGGCTGAGCGCGCTCTGTGCGACATGAAGGAGCGAAGCTGCCTTGGTGAAGCTACCTGCGTCGACTACGCCGACAAAATATCTTAGCTGCCTGATTTCCACGGTAAGCGTATCCAACTGAAACGCGACCCGCCGCGCATTTATAACCCTATCTCGAAACGAGATAGGCAGCAAACAAAACCGCTGCACCGTGCATACAACTTGGCAGACAGAGGGCCTGATCCCAATCAGCTTAGTTCTCGCCGGCAAGGGCCATCATCTCGCGGGCGCGCCGCACCACTGGAGGATCAATCATCCTGCCATCCAGAGAGAATGCGGACATGCCGCGGGCATCAGCATCGCTTTCCGCGGTTACAACACGGCGGGCCCACTCCAACTCCTTTGCACTTGGCGAGAAGGCCTCATTGAATATTGGCACCTGTGTGGGATGCACGGCCAAAGCTCCAGCAAACCCAAGCCGACGTGCATGCACGGCCGTATCGCGGACTTTGTCCCTGTCCGAGAAGTCGCCAATGCTTCCTACAAAGCCCAAGGGGAGTAACCCGGCCGCGCGTGCTGCAAACAAGACGGAAAGGTTTGGACCCAAAAGCAGGTCGAATTCTGGAACGCCGCCAACACAAGCACAAAAGTCTTCGGGACCGAGCGCCATGGCAATCACGCGTGGGTGAGCCGAGGCGATAGCCTCGAGTCTTTGCAATGCATCAGGAGTCTCAATCTGAACAAGGAAGCGGATTTGGCCCTCGGCAAGGTTTCTTTCTCGTTCGAGTTCCAAAACCGCGTTGGCGATCTCTGCTATCCAGTGAGCCGATTCCGTTTTGGGGAGAACGAGGGCATCCACACCCGCCATCACGGCCGCATTGAGGTCGGCCGTTACGGCACGCAGACCAGAATTCACGCGGACCAGAACTGATGCGCCCTGCCTGCCGACCTTCGCCACGGATTCAGTGAGCAGCCGACGTGCCTCGCTTTTTTGATTCAGCGGAACAGAATCTTCGAGATCGAGTATGACGCCATCGGCACCGCGTTCGTGAGCTCTCTCAACGAAGCGCGGAACGTGAGCCGGTACAAAGAGTAGCGATCTCCAGCGAGGAACGCATTTCGCGCTGCCAACAGTTGGATCGGCTCCCCTGCTCATGGCCTAGGCCCCTTGGCTAATTGGGTAAGCAAGCGGTCGGCGACGCTGGCAGGCAAGCCGGCAGGAGCCGTCTCCCTCGTCGCCCGCTGCGGATGCCGCTCTTGAGAACGAAGGGCCGAAGGGCCCCTCGCGCCGACGCGGCCTGTTAGCGTGCACGTGTTTCAACCTCGTCGCGGACAGCCGCAGTGTGGGCCCCAAGAGCCGGAACCGGGCGCAGCGATGGCTGCTTAGAATCGAAAATCGCGGCTGGAGCTATCGCCTCTATAACTCCGCTAGGCGTGCCGACCTGCACTCTACGAACATGTGGATGCTCAGAAACAGCCGCTACTTCATTCAGTCGCCCGTAGGCAAGACCGGCAGCTTCGAGCTCCTGCATAGCTTCCACGGACGAAAGTTCTGCAAAGCGCCCTTCCACAATTTTATCGAGGCGAGCACGGTCATGGAGTCGTTCCATGTTATCAGCAAAGCCAGGTGCCCGTGTCAGCTGGGGCTGCTTGAGGAACTTCTCGCAAAAATTCACCCATTCCCGATCATTCTGGACCGAGAAAATGACGTCTTTGCCATCGCAGCATCGATAGGCGCCATATGGGGCAAGCGACGGGTGCTTCACGCCCGCGCGCACTGTCTCGTAGCTGCTGTAGTCGTGCTGCAGGACCGGTACATTCATCCAATCAGCGACGGCATCAAAAAGCGAGACCTGTATGTGCGCGCCTTCCCCCGTCCGCTCGCGGTGGAACAGCGCCTGCAGAATGGCGCCGTGCGCCGTCATGCCTGCCGAGATGTCGCAGACCGACACCCCTATTCTTGCCGGCCCCTGATGTGTTCCCGTAATCGCACACAATCCCGTCTCGGCCTGAACGATGAGATCGTAGGCCTTCAGATGGGAATATGGCCCGCCCTCCCCGAAGCCTGAAATGTCACAGGTAATCAGCCGCGGAAAGCGTCGACGAAGAGCCGCCGACCCAAAGCCCAGCTTTTCAATACTGCCCGGCTTCAGGTTCTGGATGAAGACGTCAGCAGCGGCGATGAGCGACCCCAGAACGACACGATCCGCCTCCAACCTCAGGTCCAGGCAAACCGACTCCTTACCGCGATTGAGCCAGACGAAGTAAGCGCTTTGACCCCTCACCAACTGGTCATAGCTGCGCGCAAAGTCCCCTTCGGGCCTCTCGATTTTGATCACTCTAGCGCCTGCGTCCGCAAGTCGAGAAGATGCGTAAGGCGCTGCTACAGCCTGCTCCACCGCAACAACGGTGATCCCCTCAAGGCAGTTCTGCATGTCTGCACCGCGCATTCAACTGAGACTATTTGTGTGAGCGCGACGATGGTCCAGCATCGCGAACAACCGGTTCTGTTCGTTCCCGACGATAGAAAAACCCTCGTCAACGCCCATTCCGGGCTTTGCCAGCATCATGTCCGCCTGTGTCGCCACCGATACGTGGACCGAAGCCCGGGCTGACAGATCCGTCTCGGTGCAACTTCCTCCGACATAAGCCCCCACGTTGTTCGATTTGCAGAGGAGAACGGCACGCGCAGTGTCGGTAAGTGAGCCGACGTCGGGGGTTTTGATCTGGACGAGATGCGTCGCTTTAGCTTCGGCAAAGAGACGTATATCCTCCAACGTATTGCATCTTTCATCCACCACGATGCGCGCGCTGGAACCCCTCCCGTCCAAGATCGATACGATCTGGGCGTAGTTTTCGATTTGGGCTTGTGTGGACCCAAAGTCTGCAGGTGACTCGATGTTGAGGGTGAAACCCGGAACGGTATCGGCCACATTGCAGATGAAGTCGGCGATCCGCTGCGGCTGCAGTCCGATTTCTTGGCCGATCCAACCATACACATCGAAATGGAGCACCGGATGATAATCCGGAGGGCCAAGTTCGCGCGTGCGCTTTGCGACCCAGCTGACGAAATCGATAAAGGTCCCGCCATTGATGCCGAATTTCTGGCGCGAGTTGATTAACCCGTGAGGTAGTACATTCACCCCCTTCAGGATCATCTTGTCCACGTTGAGGTCGCGAGCGTCACCGCTCTGACAGTAGATCGGGACAATGTGCCGAGGCAGTGGCAGATTGAACTCGCTACATATGATCTCCGCCATTGTTTTGCGGCAGAGATGGGCAGCCGCGCTAAGCAGCGCCTGCGTGACGCCATACTCGATCGAAAGGGGAAGTCTTTCACCTTCGAAGGGCTGACACACTTTGGTGCAGGCCTCGACATACCGGGTGGGGTCGAGATCAAGCAGCCGCGGCGAGACGATGCGCGACGTCAGATCACAAATGGTCCCAGGATCGAATACCGGGTCGCGCCCGCCCGCCCCTGAGTACTGGACGCCCATCATGTCGCCCCAAACGACGGCTCCGTCAGAAAGAACAAGGCCGATGCTCAGCGAAGACGCAGGTACCCGAATGGAGCTGAAACCCGGCGTTATCGGTTCACCAACATAGATGAACCCCTCCTGCCTTGCGCCCTGCCTGATTGCAGCTTGGTCGTCGTAGAAAAATGCGCCGTTTCCCGGAGCTAGAATCACGTCGTCTATCTTCATTGTTCTGCCCGATTGCGAGGCGAATGCTAGCGGGATCGAAGCTGTTGTCCCGCCTCCACCACGAATATGGTCTACCCAGTATTGTGGGCGCCAATATAAAGTCCATTCTGGTGCCATCGTGTTTCAAGATGGCGGCGATGATCTGCGGCGGGAGACGATGGCGCTTGTAGCTGATCGGCAAGGTGTTCGTCCACCTGTGTCTGCCGCAAATGTCTCCAACGCGTTACCGTGACATCGCCCTAAGACGGGCTAGCGAATGGGGCAGGCGCATCGCGGCCGACCGGGCGCCGCGCCTCACGCCCGCTCGCACAGGCCGGGCCACCGCCTTGCATTCCGACATCTCGTCGCGAGAAGATATCAATCTTCAAACTGAATTGGACACCCGCGGCCGCTGGCTTTCTACTGGTAGTCGAGGATACACTGATTGCAGCCGCCGGGACTCCGAATGAACATTTTCCTTTTTCGCAGCACTTGCCGTAACGATAGCTCACCTTTCCTTCGATCGTTCGGTCTCACGCTGAGATGAATTCGCGCGCCCCCAAGCGGATTGGTGTCAGCGATCTGCCAGAACCGCTCCAGGACATTATCCGACGCCGTGACCGGGTGCTCGGTCCTGGTTACCATTTTTCCGAGACGATTCCGGTGGAGTTTGTTTCGAGCTTTGGCGCGCACCTCGTCGATCGCGACGGCAATGACTATCTGGACGCGTATAACAACGTTCAGGGCGTCGGGCATGCGCACAGGCATGTTGTGGAAGCCATTTGCCGCCAGATGGCCGCAATTAATACTGATACGCGCTATCCCCAGAAGCTACTCGTTGACTACGCAGAGCGGCTGCTTGCGACGTTTCCGGCGGCGCTGTCGAAGCTAAGCTTGCCCTGCACCGGATCCGAGGCGAACGATCTCGCGATTCGGGTCGCGAGGTTCCACACCGGCGGCGAGGGAATCATCGCGACCCGCTGGGCGTTTCACGGCCGCACTCGAGAGGTGGCGAGTTTTTCCCCCATGCTGGGCGCAGGATCCCCGCTCGGACCGAACGTCCGCCTCATTGCCGCTCCTGACCCCCGACTCGTCGGGTCGGGACGTTCTCTCGCCGATTATATGCGCGATCAGGTACGATCCGCGATCCGTGATCTCGAGCGGCATGGATACCGGCTGGCCGCATTGATCGCCGATTCGGCGTTCACCTCCGACGGGATCTTCACTCACCCTGTTGGCTTCATGAAGGCGGTCGTCGACGAGGTTCACGCCGCCGGCGGCCTCTACGTCGCGGACGAAGTTCAATCGGGGTTCGCTCAGCTCGGAGATTCGATGTGGGGGTTCAGTCGACACGATGTACTTCCTGACCTCGTCACGATGGGCAAGGCGATGGGGAACGGGTTCCCCATCTCCGGCGTCGTCTTCCGTCCCGAGGTGTCCGACGAGTTCGGACAGAAGGTCAGCTACTTCAACACGTTGGGTGGCAGATCGATCTCTGTAGCTGCAGCGTCTGCGGTGCTCGATGTGTTCGAGCAGGAAAATGTGCGTGAGCGCGTTGTCGCTAACGGTGCGACCTTACGCGCAGGACTTGAGGCGCTCACACGGGAATCCCCTTACGTTGGCGAAATCCGCGGCAGCGGCCTATACCTGGGTGTCGAGATCGTCAAGGATAAAAGGACGCTCGAGCCCGATTCCGCTCGTTGCGAAGCCATCATCAAGGACTTGCGTGATCGTCGAGTCCTGATCAGCCGGACGGGCCCGGCGTCCAACGTATTGAAAGTACGTCCCCCGGTCGCCTTCACCGCTGCCGATGCGTCGCGACTCCTTGAGACATTTGCGGTTGTCGCAAAAGACCGGCTGTAGGAGGCCTCGACGGACATGAACAAGTCACCCGGCGTGGTGTTGCAATGTCTCCTCGAGGAGAGTTGCCTGTTGTCGCCTCACGAGTCCATCGACCTCCCGTTGCTGAAGATCATGCTTCAGAGGCACTATGGGCTCAGCGGACAAGTCAAACGACTGGCGAGTGAAAAGGGCGTCACTTTGAGGCTCGCAACTGGTTCCAGTGAATACCTCGTGAAGGTGTCGCCCTCCGATGAGCCGGAATCGGTGACGGCGCTGCAGATCGCCGTGATGCGTTACCTCAATGATACCGCTCACGCGTTGCCGGTTCAGCGAATCGAACTGACTCTTGATGGAAGCGACAGCGTTCCCATCGACATGAGCGATGGCACCCGCCGGATCATTAGCGTCTTCCGCTTCGTCGAAGGGGTGTTATGGGAACAGATAGACTCGAGCGCAGAGCAGTTAACTAAGTTGGGAGGAATGCTTGGGCGAGTAAACAGTGCACTGCGATCATTTGAGCACGCAGGCGCTGCGCGGAACTTAGTTTACGACATTGGGCACTTTCACCATTGGGCCGGGCTTGTCGAGTACACGCCGGACCCCGAACGCCGTCTGCTGGCTCAACGAGCCTTCAGGCTCTTCGACGAAGTCGTGCTGCCGAGGCTGTCCAATCTTGAGATACAAGTGATCCACGGTGACTACGCTCCCAACAATGTCGTGGTGGATCCGCACAGCGATGTGTTCGTGAAGGCCGTCCTTGACTTTGGTGATACTGTCCGTAGCGCGGTGATCTTTGACCCTGCAAACGCGGTCGCTCACCTGGTCGGCCGCGATCAGGATCACCCTTGGCAGGATGCTTTTGCCTTTGTCGCTGGGTATGAGCAGAGTCGGCCGATAAACGAGTCAGAACTTCCACTTTTGCCAGTTGCGGCTCTCGCGCGACTCACCATGCTCGCGTTGATCAGGTACTGGAAAGCTGAGCGCGCACCTAACCAACGCGAGGAGCTACTCGCTGATGCCGAGTATTACTGGACGAACCTGGAGCGGGCAATCAGCATACCACTGGATGACATAATCGGGCAACTCCGCTACCGCGCCGGTGATGCTGGCACTTGAGCCAGCAATGCATACCGGCTCAGCTATCATTCGCCCTCGAGCCGAACAATCAGAAGAGCTTTCAGGAGGTTGTCAATTCGGACCTGACCGAGGGACTCATCCGGTGAAGGCCGCAGACGTGCGGGTCGGCGGCCATGATCACTTAAGCACCGCGGTGCTGAGGTCAAGCTTTCGATCATCGGTGAAAGCAAGATCCCGTCGTCATCGTTGGCCCCGCAGACCCAGATGACGCCGTCCTCGGGCTCGAGACCGAGGGTCAGTTTGTGGATGAGCTTTTCGCTGACGCCGAGGTCCATGGCGACACTTTTGACGGTGTGGACGTGATGCACCTTATTACGCTGCGTGATCAGGCCGCCGCTTGTTGGGTCCGCAGTTTTGCGGATCTCCAACTACACGGCAGCAAATCAATGATCTGATGCGCCGGCGGGCAGTCGGGCGAGGACGTCGGCACAGGCCTGAGGGTCGATATCGTTCAACTTGGCGCTCGCGATCAGCCTGTAGAGAACGGCAGCGCGCTGTCCGCCGCGATCGGAACCGCAGAACAGCCAGGACTTTCTGCCGAGAGGGATGCCGCGCAGGACTCGCATTGTTCGATAGACAAATCCGCCCATCATGCGTGTGAAGGACGACCAGGCGGCGCAGCATGTAGTTGAAGGGCTTGGTCAGATCGTGTCCGCGCGAGAGCTCGTCGCGCGTCTCGATCATCCAGCGCTCGAGCTCGGTGGCTAAGGGCGCGCTCCGTCCTGACGCACAGCGTGGCGTTGGCCTGGCGACAGGCCGTTAATCGCGCGCTTGACATCGAACAGCGCATCCATGCGCCTCACGGCTTCAACCGCTAGCGGATAGACCAGGTTGGGCCTATCGGCGCCGGCTGACGGCCCATTGCATAGAGATCGCCACAACCGCCAAAGCATCGGCCTGCAGAATGCCGCTCCAGCGGGCAAGATGGGCCGAGGATGTTCCCCTCGGCGATCTCGGGAATAGTAGAACACGGCCACCGGAGGATCAGCGCGCCGAACGGTCGGTCATCGCGCACATAGGTCCACAATCGGCCGATATCGGTCGGCCAACACCGGAACCGTTGTATCGTCCCCGTGCAGACGTGAAGCGACCAGCACATGGGCTTCGAGCCGCTTGAACAGCGGCATCAGCGCCGGCGCCGACCTGGTCGGACGAGCGTCGACTGGCTGAGCGGCACGTTTCGGAGCGTCGCCCGCGAGGTTAGCCGGCCACCAAAGCTCCACGTTCCTATCTTTCACTGGTGTAGTCGACTCCTTCATACCACTTTCTCGATATTTCGGAGAGCATCCCGTCATCTTTCATACTGTCGATCGCAGCCGCTATTTTTTTGCTGAAATCTTTTTCGCCGTGTTCAATTGCAATAGCGGCAGGCGCCGCGAATAGCGGTTCACCGAGCTGCCTAAATGGGTACCCAGAGGCGATCATTTTAGGAAAACTTTCTTGCGTCATGACGATTGCATCAAGACGAACGCCATCGCCCAGGCGGAGATCCTGATTCATAATTTCGGGGGTCGGGTATGACTTCACCTCGCCCGGAGTGAACTGATATTCTACTGGCTGAGCACCTATCCAATCCGGTGCGAGGGCGTGCTTTGCATATTGCTCGTCCACAGCACCCGCCGAGGCGCCGACCACCTTGCCGTCGAGATCGGAAAGCTTTTTCGCCTTGCTATCCTTGTGAACGACGGCGATCGATCGCGAGTAGAAATAGGTCACGAACTCAAATTTTTCGGCCCGCGCCTTGGTCGGGGTCATCTGGCCCATTGCCATGTCCCAACGACCCTGCCATTTTCCGGCGACGATGACATCCCAGCCCGGCGTGACGAATTTGACCTGCACGCCGAGGTGTTCTGCGATGTCTTTGGCGACGTCGATATCAAAACCATCGAGCTCGTGTTTGTCATTCAAGAATGACATCGTCCCCCAATCCGTCCCGACCGCCACTGTCAAAGTCTTTGTCGCAAGCACACGATCAAGTACAGGGTCGGCATTGGCCGCAGTGGACGAAGCCGCAGACGAAGCTGCGACCGATACTACAGCTGCTATTGTCGTCAGAAATTTGTACATGCTGTGTTCCCTTCTTTGTCGTTCTTACAATTCTTAACAGCTAGATCTTTAAGGTTATTCCTGCACATGAGTTCAAGTGAACCTGATCAATCTAAATTTGAGGTAGGAGCGCGTGCTCATTCCACCCACGCCGTTTCACGCTCACCCTAGTCCCGTCGGCCCATCAGTTGGGAGAAGATAATCAAGATGGCGATCAGCTAGAACCTAGATGATTGAAACCAGTCCACCCTGTGGCAGGAGATTGATCGCGGCCAGGACGTTTAGCGGATCTCTGCCGTAGCGGTAGCGATACCCTGAACTATTTGATTGGAGTATCGCTCGATGCGATTGCGCTTGTAGAACCCCTTGAAAGAAAGCTGTCGGTTCGGATTTTCTTGGTGGGATGTTGGCCCAATACGCACACGAAGTCCGATCCTTGAGCGTCTAACGTAGTTGCGCGGCGACGTCGAAGCGTTAGCTTACTCCCGCTCGAACGCTTGGTAGCCGGTGGCGCCACGGTCGGGCTTCCTCCAGGTCGCGTGCGACACGGACCAGTGTAGCTTCGTCGCCAAAGCGGCCGACGATCTGAATACCGATCGGCAGCCCGCCGGCGCTTTGTGCCAATGGCAAGGACACCGCAGGTTGTCCGGTGACATTGAATACGCCGGTGTACTGACAAATCGCTGTGTCCGCTTCGGTGATTTCTTCTGCGGAAAGGGTTGGATTGGTGGCAGAATAGATGCCGCCATGCGGCAGGGCCACAGTTGGCAATGTCGGGGTCAGCAGAATGTCGAACCCCTGGATCGCCTCGCCGACGCGAAAGCGCATTCTCCGGAGAGCCTCCGGTAATTCGATCCCTTGGAAAAGAGGCATATCGCGGCCATATTCATACCGTTTGAGATTGCCTGGCTCCAAGGTGTCTGAGCTAATCGTGCGCCCCATGGCCCGCGCCGCTGCTTCAAGTGAATTCGCGGCCGAGTTCCGCCCGGCGAAAGTTATTCTGCTGTAATCTTCGGGCTCATATGGCCGGTCGATGTCCGTTACCATGTGCCCCATCTCCTGCAGAAGCGTTGCCGTGGCCTCGACAGTCTCCAGCACTTCCGGGTCGAGGTCGACCGCGCCCCAACTCGTTCTCGCGACCCCGACCCGCAGATGATCGGTCGGCTGCGACAGTTCCTCCACGTAAGGACGGCTCGCCTGTACAATGATAAATGGATCCCCCGGATGGGGACCGGAAAAAATGTCCAGCGCAGCGGCCATGTCGCGCACAGTTCGACAGAGAACAAATGCGCGGCTGCAACCAAATGACGCGTCCTGGTTATCCGGGCCGCCGGAAACACGTCCGCGGGACGGGTTCAGTCCAACAAGACCGCACCACGATCCCGGGATGCGAATTGACCCGCCGCCATCGCTCCCAGATGCAATAGGCGTTATGCCGGCGGTCACCGCCGCCGCGGATCCGCCTGAGGAGCCTCCTGCGGTGCGGTCCAAATCCCATGGATTGCCGGTGATACCATTGAGAATGGATTGGCTCATTGGAGAGGATCCGAGCTCGGATGTTGTTGTTCTGCCGAGACACCGAAGCCCTCCGGCCTGGGCGCGTCGGAAAAAAAAGCTGTCGATATTGGAACGATGACCTTTGAACAGACGGCTCCCTTTTTCCTGCAGGCGGCCAGCTTCAGTGCCCCCGATATCCTTGCGAAGGAACGGCACACCGTGAAAGAGTCCTCCGTCTGCGCCGACAACGGTCTCGGCATCTTCGTAGAATTCAATGACAGCGTTGACGCGCGGATTGACCTCGTCGTGGGCCTGCCGGGCTATACGCGTCAACTCCAAGGGCGTCACCTCTCCCGCCTTCACGAGAGAGGCCAAACCGGTCGCATCGTATTCTACGTACTCACTTAGCTTCACTGCAGTTATCCTTCTTCTGAGTCTCGGCGACAGCACGCACAACCGGGATTATGAGAAGTAATCAGAGCTGAATTCCAAATCAGCAAACGAGTCGCCACACTTGGCCCCAATTGCATTTGGAAGTAGCCAGTGTCGAATATTGTTTTAAGATTTACTTCATCTGAAATTCAGATGACCGACTGACCCTTCTTGCGCACGTTCTCTATGAAGAAGCCGCAATGCGCCGGTTGTGCTCGGTTCGCCGATCCGGTCCAGCGGCCAATCGGTTGGGCGATGAATGCGCTCAATGCGCACATCGGTGCCAGTGACAACGCGGGTCCAAGAACGTGCATCCCTGCGAACTTCGTAAGTGCCGACCGCAACGCGACCTGCTCATATGCGGGGAGACGGTGAAACATCAAGCGGCAAACTCTGCATCAGGCAACTGCGCCAATTGTCAATTTGCAAAGGTCGGTAATGTCATAGATTGGAAGCTTTGTGCTACGACGCAGAGCAGCTGTGACAACGGGAAATCCGGTGCACTCAAACAACAGCGCCCCGATCTCAGGATGCTCAGCGCGGAGTCGAGCGATGCAAGCCGCTAGCTCCCGCTCGATCTGATCGAGACTGACTCGGACTATGGGACGCGCAATTGCGTTACGGACGTACTCACCGCCTTCGATCCCTCCTATAACCACTCTTGCTCGATGCGCAGCATTGTCGATACCAAACAAGTCTTCAGTGCAGTGTTTTGAGTCAGCCGTTATCACGGCAAGCTTTTGGGCAGGCGCCAAGTGTAGCAGCAACGTCGGAATTAGGAGCAGGCTCGACATCGCCACCGGCACGTTCACTGCCGCGGACACTGCCGCTTGATGCCTGATCAAAAAACCACAGTCTCCCACAATCACACCAGCGCCGCGTTCAACCAACCTGCGGGCTGCCCGAACACAGGCTTCCTCGAGCGAGGGATCGCCGGCGATCACCACTTCCGCAATTGCACCTTCGACGATCTCGGCAAGAATTGGTCGGTCGAACGTCGCCGGATTCAGAAGGGAGTTTTCTCGGGGAGCATGTAAGACCCCACCTAGTTCCTGTCCTTCGTCAAGCTCGAGAATTCCGATAGCGGTACGTGTTTGCCATGTCATGACTCATCTCTCTTAGACTATTTAACGATCAACTTGCGCGGCGCCATCGTCAAAGGCTCACAGCCGTCTTCGGTCACAGCAAAGCTTTGCGTGATCGTGATGCCGGCATCGTCCAACCACAGGCCCGGCATCAGGTGAAATACCATACCTGGTTGAAGGACCGTTCTGTCGTCCTTTCGGATACTGGC
Organism: Mesorhizobium sp. Cs1299R1N3; assembly: GCF_037179625.1. Lineage (NCBI taxonomy): Bacteria > Pseudomonadati > Pseudomonadota > Alphaproteobacteria > Hyphomicrobiales > Phyllobacteriaceae > Mesorhizobium > Mesorhizobium sp. Cs1299R1N3. The sequence goes on from NZ_JAPYKQ010000001.1 coordinate 101,604, forward strand.
TGTGCGCTCTCCGCCAGATGGAGGAAATCCAATCCCAGTAGGGTACCCGATTCTTCCGGCTTTCTCGACTCCGTGGCGAGCCAACGCTTCATGAAATGCGCTAAAAACCTCTGAACAGGTTCGCCCGGGACGAACGCTTTCAAGGCAGACGTTCAGACCTTCCACGGCAATTCTTGACAGCTCTAGAAAAGCGGTTGAGGGCGCGCCCAGAACAATCGTGCGGGCGAGAAATACCGTGTAGCGATGCCGGCATCCTGACAACTCAAGATTGATCACGGCTGAATTCTCGACCGGCCCATCTGTCCACACGGCATGTGGAGCAACAGAGCGCTCACCAATGCACAGAACTGGCGGGTAACATGGGTAGTCGCCTCCGAACCCAGCGGTGCCTGATATCTGTTGCTGGTAGACAGCGGCAGCGATGTCGCATTCGCGCACACCCACCTCAACCATATCAATCACACGCTGCATTGCCGCATCGGCTATCTGCCCCGCCTGGCGCATGATCACCAGTTCAGCCGGGCTTTTAATGAGTCTGATCCATCCTACAAGCAGGTCGGCATCGACGAACTCGGCGAGCGGGAGAGCCCGTACAAGATCCGCGTGAGCGCGTGCGGAGTAGTAATACCCACCCATCTCTATGCCGATGCGTGCCTTTTCTCCGCCAACTTCCTTAATAACGTCAGCCATAATGTCGTACGCTGAAAGGGTGGGCGAATGAACATGCGACTCGGGATAGGCTCTAATGTTTTCATCGGCAAGGTAGGTGGTCATTACCGCCGAGACTCGGTCCATTAAACGACCCACCCAGATAGGCTCCTCATGGTCGATCGCCACAATCACCATTTGCGGAGTATAGTAGGAATCCGCATTGTAACCCGTCAGATAGTTCTGGTTCGACGGTTCTGATAAAAGTAGGATATCGATCCCCCTTCGTACCATTTCGCGTTTCACCGCGGACAGACGGGCCCGGAATTCGGCAACCTGAAACTGCAGTTCTTTTATCATATCGGCCTTCCGTGAACGTCTTTGCCATGAATGGATTTTTCGCTACGCAAGTAACTAGGTAATCTCACTATTGTTCATTTGCGACGATTGACTGAAACTCATCGGCGCTTAGCTCACCAACTTGCTCTAGCAGTCTCGGCCATGCAGAAAGGCCTTCTTCCAAGGAGGACAACCGGAAGAATTCGTTGGGGGCGTGAATATCCTCATCCGGTAAGCCGAACCCGAACATCAGCGTCCGGACACCGAGCAGTTCTTGAAATATCGCCGTGATGGGGATGGACGCTCCAAGCCGGACCAGTACCGGCTCTCTTCCGGTCGCCTCGTGCAAGACTTTCTTGGCGGCAAGCACAAGTGGATGCCCGGCAGGCAGCTCGAAGGCGCAGCTCCCAGTTTCCGGGTCGTCGATCGAGAGCTCTACATCCGGCGGGCAAACCGTGCGCAGATGAACCTTCAGTGCGTCCGAGACCCGGTCAGGGTCTTGTCCGGGCACGGTTCTCAACGACAGCTTAGCGTGAGCAGTGCTTGGGATTACTGTTTTGTACCCCAACCCGGTGTGACCTCCCCACATCCCGTTTACATCCAGAGCCGGTCGGAGCGTCAGTTGCTCACGTACGGAGAACCCAGGTTCCCCGTGGGTCTGCGCCCCAACGTCCTTGACGAAAGCGACCCCGTCGAAGAGAAATTTGGCCGTCTCAGTCCGGGCCTCGACAGAGACTGAGGGTAGCGACGACAGGAACCCCGGGATCGCGATGGCGCCCTGCTCGTCATGTAAGGAAGCAATGATGCGCGCCATCTCATGTGTGGCGTTCCGGACCGCGCCGCCGTAGCGACCAGAATGAAGGTCCTTGTCGGCGGTGCGAACTGAAAATTCAAACTCTACAATTCCGCGGGAGGCCACATTAATCGTGGGGATTTCGGGATGCGCTCGCGCGCCATCAGCGGATATCATCCCGTCCGCCTGCAGCAAGTCGCCGTACCGTTCCACAATCGCGCGCAAACTAGGACTGTTGGTTTCCTCTTCCCCCTCCAAAAACACTTTCACGTTCACTGGGCAGGCGTTTCGGACTTTCAGAAAGGCAGCGATAGTTTCGAGTGCGATCGCGGTCGAGCCTTTGACGTCAGATGCACCGCGCGCATAGAGCCGTCCGTCCCGGATGGTTGGTTCGAAAGGTGGTGTCACCCAAGCATCTAGTGGTTCCGGGGGCTGAACATCATAATGCCCATAGACGAGCAAGGTAGGCTTTCCTGGCGCACCGTTCCAAGCGCCGTAAACGGCTGGGTGACCGCCGCCATCGAGCAGCTGGACATCGCTCAAGCCCATGCGCTCGATCCAATCGACTAGAAACGTTCGCGCGTCTCGCATCCCGCCTATAAAAGCGGGGTCTGTGCTTACGCTCGGAATGCGCAAGAACGCGCAAAGTCGCTCTAAAATCTCGTCCCGCCGGCAGAGCAAATCGTCAACTATCGCGTCTATATGCATCTCTTTCGGAATCAAAGCTAGCTACTCCAAGGATAAATACGCGTTCTGTCGTGTCGCTGCTCGCAACTATAAGATGCATTCTGCGACGAAAGAGGAAATTACTTCAAGATCTGGCTGAGGAACAGCTTTGTTCTTGGGTGCTGCGGGTTGGCGAAGAAGTCATTTGGGGCACCCTCTTCGACAATTCGGCCTGCGTCCATGAAGATGACGCGGTCAGCAACGGATCGTGCGAAGCTCATCTCGTGGGTGACGCAAACCATGGTCATGCCGTCGCGCGCGAGACTAGTCATTGTCTCGAGCACCTCCGACACCATTTCCGGATCCAGAGACGAGGTGGGCTCGTCGAAGAGCATGACGGCAGGCTCCATGCAGAGGGAACGGGCAATCGCGACGCGCTGCTGCTGTCCTCCCGAGAGCTGCCCCGGATATTTGTTTGCCTGCTCCGGTATACGCACGCGCTCGAGGAATTTGAGCGCAAGCCTCCTTGCCTCGGTCTCGGGCACACCTTTGATCCACATCGGAGCGGCCATACAGTTCATCAGCACGGTCATGTGCGGAAAAAGATTGAAGTGCTGGAAAACCATGCCCACATTTTTGCGAACGTCGGCCAGGTCGCGCATCTTGCTGTGCAATCTGATCCCGTTGACGGCGATTTCACCCTCCTGGTGTGCCTCGAGCCGATTGAAACAGCGGATCAGCGTCGACTTTCCGGATCCCGACGGGCCGCAGATAACGACGCGTTCGCTCTTTCGCACAGTGAGGCTGACATGCGTCAAAGCTCTGAAGGTGCCATACCACTGCGAGACGTTTCTGGCCTCGATGACCGCGTCGCTCAATACCGCCTGCCTCCAGTTCGATGATTTTCCATCACGACTTGATTCTGAGAGCGGTCCATCAAAGGGCGCTCTAAGCGAGTTTTGCCAGTTCGGATCCTGCGTTACCTGATGCATACTGTCGATGGTCATCTTACCTTGCTCCTGGCAAAGTAGCGCTCTATTCTTGATTGAATCAGCTCAAGGCAGACGGACAATATCCAATAGATAATTGCCGCCGTTATCAGCATTTCCATGTGATGGAAGGTTTCCTGGCCAAGTGTCCGAGCAAGGAACGTCAGCTCCCACACGCCGAGGACGGACACAAGCGAGCTATCCTTCAGCATCCCGATGAAAGTGTTTCCCATAGGAGGGATGATCACAGGAAGCGCCTGGGGCAGGATAATCTTGCGCATCGTGAGCCCAAAGCCAAAGCCCAACGATCGCGATGCCTCCCATTGACCGCGATCGATGCTTTGGATGCCGGCGCGAAAGATTTCCGTCATGTATGCGCCAATGCATAGCGAAAGCGCTAAAATGCCTGATGGCACAGCATTCAGAATAATTCCCAACTGCGGCAGCCCGAGATAGATCAGATAAATCTGCATCAAAAGAGGAAGGCCGCGGAAGAACGAAGTGTAAAACGCGGCGATGCCGTACGCAAAGCCATTGCTTGACAGCTTTGCTATCGCAGCAATTATACCTATTGCGGACGCAAAGATGAGCGAAATCGCCGAAATGTAGAGAGTAGTCACTACACCTTGGGTAATGAGATATGGGATGTTCTGCTGAATGAATGGTATACTTAAATTAAATACCGCGAAGAAAGAAAGAAAAAGAAGCAGTAGCTCTATCCATACTACGGCAATCTGGACTTTCAACGGAGCGAAGCCGATCAGTGCCATGTTGAGGCAGAACACTAGCGCGATCACAAACGCGATCGCAAAACGGCCATAGAATCCGCTCTCCAGCGGATTGCCGATGACTGGCCGCATAAGTTCACCCATGGTCGTACCAGTGAGGTTGACCATAAGGAAAACCGAAAGCACCAACACAAAGACCGAGGCGATAAACCACGGCTTATGGACGAGCACATCGGAGTCCACGGTATCCGCATAGAGCATGGCAGCGCCTTCAAAAATGCGGCCCCGCCTAGCCGGGCCGTTATAGGTTTGCGATCTTTACTATTTGCACTGAGCGATCGACGTCAGACCATTTTGTCTCATTCCCGCACCTGAAATGTGGGTAGCAGCATCTCCCGCAACGGAACCCTGATCCGACGCAAAGTCTACCTCAGCCCTATACGGGATGCAACATATGTTTTTGAAGTTGTGTCTGTAACCCAAATGGATCATTGAGTATCTTCACGAAAGGACCGGCCTCGGAAGCGTTCGACGGGCAAGCCATCAAGCTGCGAAAAAATTCGCTTCGAAACGCAATTGAAGGTTCGCACCCATGGGACGAGATAACCGAGCATCTTGGCGCTGGGCGGCGCTTCTCCGCCGCCTACACTACAGCTATTTTGGTCCATCAATCATAGTCAAGCGCATCATCCAGGGCATCGCCGAGACGCTCAACAATCGTGTGGATCTGGTCTGCATTAACGATGAACGGCGGCGCGAGAAGGATATGGTCACCTTGCACGCCGTCAATCGTACCGCCCATCGGATACACCATAAGACCGCGGGCCATGGCTTCTCGTTTCACAACCGCGTGAATTTTACGTGAGGGGTCCAACGGCGATTTGTCCCTGCGATCACTAACAATTTCTATGCCGCAGAAAAGGCCGCGCCCGCGAATGTCGCCAACATACTGATGATTTTGGAAGCGATCTCGGAGCTGACGAGTGAGCAATTCCCCCATCTGGACGACATTGTCCAGAAGCCGGTGCTCCCGGATCACGTCCTGCACCGCAAGGGCCGCCGCCGCAGCCATCGGGTGTCCCATGTAGGTGTGGCCATGTTGGAAAAACCCTGAGCCTCCGCAGAACGCCTCGTAGATATGACGTCCGAGCAGCACGGCCCCGATCGGCTGATATCCGCCGCCCAGACCCTTCGCGATTGCGACCATGTCCGGCACTATCCCGTCCTGCTCGAAAGCGTGCAGAGTTCCACTGCGCCCCATGCCGCACATGACCTCGTCCAGGATCAAAAGAACGCCGTAGCGGTCACAAATTTCGCGGATCTTTTTGAAATAGCCCTCTACGGGCGGGACTGCGCCGGCCGTTGCGCCAACGATCGTTTCCGCCACAAATGCGATCACTTCATCTGGCCCGAGCTCGAGAATTTTTGCCTCGAGTTCGTTTGCGACACGCTCTCCGTACTGATACTCGCTTTCAGCGGCCAAGCGGCCACGATAAGCATAGCACGGTGCAATGTGATGGGTTTCCACGAGCAGCGGTTTGAATTGGGCTCGGCGCCGCTCATTGCCACCAACTGCCAGTGAACCCAAAGTGTTGCCATGATAGCTTTGGCGGCGTGCGATGATGTGCCTCCGCCGGCCTTCCCCTCTCTCTACGAAGTACTGGCGCGCCATTTTCAGTGCCGCCTCCATAGCTTCAGATCCGCCACTGACGAGATAGACGAAGTCGATGCCATCCGGCGCATCGGCGACGAGGCGTTCCCCCAGCCTTTCAGCGATTTCAGAGGTAAAGAAGCCCGTGTGAGCGTAGGCGAGTTTGTCGAGTTGGACGTGCAACGCCGCCAGCACGGCTGGATGGTTATGGCCCAGGCATGACACCGCAGCGCCGCCGGACGCATCGATATATACTTTGCCATCGGAGTCGAACAACTCGATTCCGCGCCCGCCGGTAGCCACCGGCAGGTTTGCGTCAATCGAGCGGTGCAAGAGTCTGCTCATAGTGGTCTCGTGTTCTAATGGATAGCTGGAATCCAAAGGGCCTTACAAAAACGGGCTCAAGGCCTAGTCCACCCTGTCAGTGACAATAGCAAAGTTGGGTCGGGTTCCAACGCGTGTTTCACTTGCAATCCATTTGCTTCGAGTAGATCGCTGATGCCATTGACGAGGCAAGTCAGCGCGCTTGGAACCGGGCGGGGCGCTTAGCCAGGAAGGCTTCGACCGACTCAAGATGATCCAAAGAATTGTGGCACATGCCCTGAAATGCCGCGCAGAGATCGAGGAAATCAGGCAAATCCAACCGCCGCGCCGCCTTCAGCAGCCGCTTGGCGAGCCGAAGTGCCTGAGGGGGCTTTTCAGCAATGCTTCCGGCAAGCTGCAGCGCTTGGGTCCGCAACTCGGGAGCTGCCGCCATCTCAAGCACGATTCCCAGTCGTAGAGCCTCCTCCGCGTGCATCAAACGCCCGGTTAAGATCAGCTCCGCTGCCCTTTGAGGGCCGAGCAGGTCCTGCAGGAACCAAGCGCCGCCGTCTCCCGGAACAATCCCGAGATTAATGAAGGTCGCGCCGAATACAGCGTTATCAGCCGCAATCCGGATATCACACATCGTCGCGAGATCGAAACCGGCACCGATTGCGGCGCCGTTAATGGCGGCAATGGTAGGCACCTCCAAGCGGTGCATGGCCAGGGCGATTCGTTGGATGCCGCGGCGGTAGCGATCCTGCACCTCATAGACATCGCCAGCAAAGCTTCCCCTACGGTCCCGCATGTCGTTGACGTTGCCGCCGGCCGAAAATGCTTTGCCGGCCCCCGTCACAACCAATACCGAGACGGCTGCGCCACCATTGATCCAGTCGACCGTTTGCACAATATCCTCGATAAGGGCCGTCCCGGTCAGCTCGTTACGGACGTCGTCGCGGTCCAGCAAGAGCACGGCGACGCGGTTGCTCACCTCGAGCTTCGCGTCGATCAGTCTCGGCAGATTGTTCATGCTTGGATCCCTTGCTTCTGTGGCGGCCAAGCTTTTGAGCACTCGGTGAGAAGGATGCGAACATCGAGGACGGTCAGACCGTCGGGATAGGCAAGGACAGGATTAAGATCGAGTTCGTCGATATCCGGGGACGCTTCAACGAAACGCGAAATCCGTACCATCAAGTCTGCGAGCACCTCTCTATCGATCGGCGCTCCGCCCCGCACGCCATCGAGAAGCGCTCGGGCCTTGATTTCGTCCAACATCGCAAAGGCATCACTCCGCGAGATCGGAAGTGCTCGGAACACTACATCTTTAAAAACTTCGACGAGAACACCGCCCAGTCCAAACATCATGACTGGCCCATATGCGGCATCGCGCACGACGCCGATGATGAGCTCGAGCCCTCCCTTCGCTGCCATTGGGGTGATGAGGACGCCGGTAACGTTCGGATTCGCTACCGCGGCCTTGGCATTGGCAACGATCTCGAGAAAACCGCGGCGCACCGTTGTGACGTCAGTGATATCGAGTTTGACGCCGCCCGCGTCCGTCTTGTGCAGGATGTCGCGCGATACGATTTTCATCGCGACCGGCAGTGCGCCGAGACGGAGAAAAGCCTCTTCGGCCTCTCTTTCATCTACAACCAGCAAAGCCGGTGCGAGATCTAGGCCGAAGTCAGCAAGGCTGGCTCGACCTTCGTGCTCCAACACCACCCGCCTACCCTCGGCCCTGCACCGGGCGAGAACCCGCTCGAATACGCCGCCCTGCTCCGCACGACCTGCCGGCAACGGCGCAAAGGCGTGGACTATCTCACCGTATTCCGCCAAAGCCTGCATGCATCGCATGGCGGTTTCCACCGAGTTGTGCACCGGGATGCCGGCGGAGCGCATGTCCACGAGTGGTAACGGCCGTTGATCTGCCTGTAGTGCACTATACAGGCTGTGAACAACCACCGGCTTGCCGAACCTGTGCAACATCGCTCCGATCATCTTCGTCGCATCGATTTCTGCGGCGAGCAGGTTATGCGAGAAACGGACTGCGTACCCGCCATAGAGACCGGATATTAGCAGTCCGTCCACCATCGAATCCTCCAAGAGAATCTCGGCGCAAGCGGCGAAGACCGACGGATCCGCATCCGTGCCCCCGGCGACGTCGACTGGATTGGCAACCGACGCAGCAGGAGGAAGCACCGCCGCAAGCCGCCGCCGCGTGTCTTCGCTCAGAGGCGCGAGCACCAGTCCACGTTCGCACAACGCGTCGGCGGCAATTGTCGCATGGCCTCCGCCGTCCGCCAGGATGGCAACGCGACGCGAGCGCAAGGGTGCCAACAGTGAGAGTGCCTCCGCGATCGGCAGGATCTCATCGGATCGGTGAGCGAGAACCGCGCCGGCTTGCCTCAGCACGCCCTCGCTGACCGAATAGTCGCCAGCCAGAGCGCCGGTATGAGACTTCGCGGAAATGCGTCCGGCAGTTGTTCGACCGGATTTGTACATGACAACTGGTTTCTCACGTGAGATACGCCTCAAGGCATTCAAAAAGCGGCGGCCGTCCTTTAGTCCTTCAACGTAGGCGATCACCACATTCGTGTTGGAATCTGCCGCAAAGTAGTCGAGGTACTCGTCAAATCGAATGTCGGCCTCGTTGCCTACACCGATGTAAGTGCTCAAGCCCACATGCCCGTTGGCTTGAGCTTCCGTGACGAGCGACAGAGCCATGTTGCCAGATTGGGACAAAAGACCAACACTACCCTTCCGCAAGTCCGAAAAGCCGACGAGATTGCAAGCTTTATGAGTATTGAACATGCCAGAGGTGTTCGGCCCGATGATCCTCACCCGGCCAAGGCGCGCAGCGGCGAGCACCCCATCCTGGAGCCGCTTGCCATCGTCTCCAGCTTCCCCAAACCCCCCCGCCAGAACCACGGCACCGCGCACCCCGTTTGCGGCGCATTCAGCTATCACTGAAGGGACTGTCGCAGCGGGAGTACAGACCAACGCAAGGTCGACGGGCCCCGGCAAACTACCGAGATCGCGTAGACACCTGACACCGCAAATTTCTTTCTCCTTCGGATTGATCGGGTAGATCGCTCCGGCATAGCCGTCATCCAAAAGTTTTCTCAGCGAGCGGTACCCGCGCTTTGCCGGATTATTGGACGCGCCGATAATCGCAATAGACTCGGGGGCGAGAATGTGGAGCAGGTCGTTCGACGCCGTCATTATCCCCCCCGGAAGGTCGGCTGACGCTTCTCGGCGAAGGCATCAACGCCCTCCTGCCAATCGCGCGTGGTCGAGCAAAACATCATGCCCTCAAGCTCAGCAGTGAGCGCTGAGTCGAACGTCCCGTAAGCGGCGGATGCCAACTGCTCTTTGGCAAGCTGCATCGAAAATGGCGCCTTTTTCGAAAGTTCGCTCGCAAGAGTGCGGACGCCTTCGCGGAATGTCTCGTCGGGAATACAGTATGACGCGAGCCCGATGCGAACTGCTTCCGCTCCATCGATCTGCTGGCCCAAGAAGATCAATCCGCGTGCTTTTGCCAGACCGACAAGCCTTGGAAGGACATACGTGACGCCACCACCAAGAAATGTGCCGAGGCCAATCTCGGGAAAGGCGATCCGCGCCGATGCGGCCATAACGATAAAGTCGCAAGCGAGAGCCATTTCGGCACCGGCGCCAAGCGCATAGCCCTTCACGGCAGCAATGATCGGCTTTGGAAGTGAGACCAGACGTCTACACACCCTTTGCTCGCTCATCAGATATTGTCGCCGATCGAAGGCCGTGCGACCCGTTTTGTGCTCCTTCAAATCGGCGCCAACACAAAACGCTCGCCCTTCTCCTGTCAGGACAATAACGCGCACGTTTTTGTCTCTTTCAGCCTGATCGAGAGCTGCTAGGATATCGTCGTACAATTTCTGTACGACTGCGTTCAGCCGGTGCGGTCGATTCAGACGAATTTCGGCGATACCGTCCTGGAGTTCGTAGGCGACCGTTTCAAACATCATGCATTCCTATCAACCCGCCGGGCGGGACGAACATGTTTGCCGGCACGATAGCAGAGGAAATTTGATTTGCAACATACGTTTCAATAATCCATGGGTGCACTGCATGGATCATCTTTGGGCCGCCGAAAGGTCGGAGCGTGCAGGCAGGAGCCGCGTTTTGGCACACAGCTCAAGCGAGGAAAAAGCGATTGGTTCAACAGACGGTGAAAGCATGATCGAAATCGAACGGCCGATCGCAATTTGCGTTGCGCCTAATGGCGGCAAGCTGACCAAGGCCGACCATCCTTCCTTGCCGCTTGGGCCAAACGATCTGGCGCGGACGGCCCAAGAGTGTCTCAATGCTGGAGCGTGCCTTATCCACGTCCATGTGCGCGATCAGGACGGGCGACACGTCCTCGATGCGACTGCATATCGAGATGTCATTGACGCAATCAACCGTGCCGTGGGCGATGAAATGATCGTTCAGGTCACGAGCGAGTCGCTCGGTCGCTACACGCCGCTGGAACAGATTGCCGTCATAAAGGAAACTCGGCCGGAGGCCGTTTCGCTGGCGTTACGCGAATTCGTGCCGACGGAAGCTCATGAAACCGAGTTCGCGTCATTCTTGTCTTGGCTCCAGGCCGAGGCGATCGTGCCGCAGATCATCCTTTATGATCCAGACGAGACAGTGCGCCTGGGCGGGTATATGCGCCGTGGTCTCATTCCATGGAACCAGGTTCCGGTCCTTTTTGTGCTCGGACGTTACACCGCCGCCCAGAGATCGGATCCCGCGGACCTATTGCCGTTCCTTGATGGATCCAAGCCGCGTTTCGCTCATTGGAGCGTTTGCGCCTTCGGTGCACGTGAAGCCGCTTGCGTTACCGCGGCGGCTCTTCTTGGTGGGCATGTTCGCGTCGGTTTTGAGAACAATCGCCAGCTCGCCGACGGGGCAATGGCCAAGTCCAACGCCGAGTTGGTCGCAGGTGTATCGAGAAGCCTGCTGGGATTTGGCCTCGCTAGAGCCAACGCAGCCGATCTGCGTCACGCATGGCAAGACCTGTGATGTTTCCTCCTCTGGGGAACGGCCGATCCGACGACAGTGCGTTCGACCCGTTCCTCAAGGTGATTCCGGCGGCTCCAACGAAGCGCTGCCACACGGAGGTGAGCTTATACCGAAGTCCCTGCCGGCTGTGTGTCATCGCCTCAAACCAGAGAGCGGTTAGCCGTAAGCACATCGCCGGAGTTCGACTCTGAAGGAAGGAGCAGCGGCGCTCACGTCGGCCAGAGTAAGCCGCTTGGCCCAGAAATGTAACATCTGTTGCACATGCTATAAGGCTGCGCTAGGGAGAAGTCATGGCTGACGGACCTCTCTCGGAGCGATTAATCGCCTGCTTCGACGCAATGTCGGAGCAGTTCCAAACTGCGGCGCGCTATATTATCGACCAACCGCATGACGTCGCGCTGTTGTCAATGCGCGACCAGGCGCGTCTTGCTGGGGTCCAGCCGGCCACCATGACACGATTGGCCAAGCACCTTGGCCTCAGAGGTTACGACGAGCTTCGTGAAATCTATGCTGAGGCCGTTCGCACCGGCGACGTCGGATTCGCCGGAAAGGCCGACGTACAGGCGGTCGCTCAAAGGCGCAAAGGCGAACATGGCCTTGCGCGAGAAATTCTCCGGGCTCAAGCGGCCGAGATTGTCCGTCTGGCCGAGTCTCAACTTGATGCAATAGTATCAATGGCAGGACGCCTATCATCCGCCACGTGCGTCTTTTGCATCGGATTGAGGTCGAGCCACGCAACTGCTTGGCATCTGCATTACATCTTGTCGATGATCAGCGAAAAGTCCGTCATGCTCGATGCGATCGGCGGCACCGGTTCGGACGCATTGGCTCGTGCCTCTCGCACCGACGTTCTCTTCGTGACAAGTGTGTTCCCGTACACGCGCGTCACGGTTGAGATCGCCGAATATGCGCATCAACATCGAATTCCCATCGTGGCTATCACCGACAGCGAGGTTGCCCCGCTCGCCCGAGTGGCCGACGATGTCGTTCTTGTCCAGACGAAGAGTCCCTCATTCTTCCACACGATGACTCCGGCGTTCGCGGTCGCTGAAGTGCTGGGTGCGTTGATCGCCGGAAAAGGTGCGGAGACCGCGCGTGAGTCTCTACTCCGGTTCGATGCTCATCTTGCAGGTTTCCACACACACTTGAAATCGAGAGCTTGGACCCGAGAGGCCCGCTCGTCCCGTCCGGCCTCTTCTACGACAACGAAAACAGGTGGCAAGAGAGGCAAAGCGATCGTATCAAATCAGGACTGATTTCGATCCGTTTGCAGCATACAATCGGTTCTATGTGAGCACACGCGCATCATCGAAGATGGACGTGTCCTGCCTGCAAGGAAGTTGTCCATGCCGCGCCAGCCCACGTCATACCAGTTCGATCTTGTTCTCGAAGCAGAGCGACACCCAAGACGGTGCAGACGCCGCAATGACAGGCGCTGCCCGCCGAGACGCATCGATCAGTGACGAAGCTGATTGTCAGCGTGATTGTCGATCGCGTCGACGGCGGCCGCTCTCGACATGAGGAGGTGCACATGATGCATGAGAAGATCTGACCGCACTATCTCGAGCGTAAGGCGATCCTGTATGTGCGGCAGTCAGCCCATCAGGTCATGGACAATCGCAATAGCAGCGCGCTGCAATATGCGATGCGCGATCGCCTGCCGACTGCCGCGCGCCGGCGATCTCACCGCGGTGTGGATTCCCGATGAAGATCACGAAGCGATGCGAAATCCGTCCGCGCTCGGGCGGCGGTCAAGACGCCGCGGGTCCACCGCCAGCAGGCAGGCGCGTTCATGCTCAAGAATAGCCGGGCTGCATGGACTCTTCGACGAGGCGGACCATGGCGGTATCGAGGAGGTTGTAATACTCCTTAAAATAGAGTTCACAGACTCTTTGCAACAACAGATCGCTGAACGTGGTATTCACGGGAAATCTGAGCAAGGGCGGCTGCCTGTTTACGCTCAGCCTGTCGCACAGCACTCAACGGAGGTCGCCCCAATGGCAAAAAGAGCGCTCATCCTGGTTGAAGGTCATACAGTTAATGGTTTACGATATTGATCCAGCTCAGTACGACGGCCGCGTCGGATATGCCGGATGACCGCGGTAGCCCCGGCCACCGGCACGCTGCCAAGTTTTCGCCGGCGGGCGTGATCACGCCGAGCCTGAACCTGCTGGCATTTGAATGATCCTTTGGCGTTAAGCCGAGCCAGGCGGCAAAGTATCGGGCCGATCGAAAGGTCCCAAGCGCCGGCGTCTTCATCACCAACAGTGACGCGCCGATCGGACCGACGCCGGGGATTTGCGCCAGGCGGCAGCTGCATTCATCGGCGCGATGCCAAGCCATCAATTTGGCGTCGACGTCTTTCAGACGTGTTTGCAACTGCGCATACTCCTTGGCATGGAGCGCGAACAGCTCCCGCGCCAAATCCGGTAGCATCTTATCTGCCGCGATACGCTCGAGCAGCGGTTCTATCTTGCACATCCCTTTGGCAGCGATCATCCCGTATTCTGCTGCTGATCGCATTGTCGAGTTGCGTGCGCTTGCCGATCAGCCGCAGACCGAACAGCATCAATGCCGCCTGGTTGTTGGCTGTCTTGACCGGTACGAAGCGCATCGTCGGCTGGCTCATCGCCGCGCACAGCGCTTCGCATCCGCCGCATCGTTCTTGCCGCGCTTGACGTACGGTTTGACATATTGCGGAGGGATCAACTTCACTTCGTGCCCGAACGACTGCAAGAGACGCGCCAGTGGTGCGATCCGCCGCACGCTTCGATCGCTACCCGCTTCTCTTCGCGGTCGACGTTAGGCCGCCGCATGATGTTGGGGCGGAAGGTCCCCCGCACGGCATTGATGTGTCAGAATGAGGTCGTTGCAGATCTCAAGCAAAGGAGAACGTCCGTGGAAAAAATTATTCGAATTGGCCATCGACACGTCAAAGCACGTCTTCCAACTCCATGGCGCAACGCGGCTGAGGAGCCGGTGCTTCGCAACAAGCTGCGGCGCAAGGAGGTGGCAGCCTTGTTCGAGAAGCTGTCGCCGACGGTGGTATGACCCGCGGCGCGATATGGTCCGAAAAAATATCAGGAGGAGCGACTAAACGACCCCAATCAGAGAAGCCGGCTAGACGCGCAGAGCGTCCGAACGATATTGGAAGCAGATCACATCACGTCGATATAGCGCACCAGCCGAGCCTCGCCCCGTAATCGGGTCTTCATAGGCTCGGACCAACGGTCGAGCGCATAGGCAGATAAAAGTTGCTCAGTAACCGCTAATCGATCCGCCTTGTGAAGTTCCTTCGTCGCCGGACGGTCGCCGGATGGACGCTCCGTCTCCAGTACGCCCGCTTTCAACCAGCGCTGATCAAGGTGATCACGGCGTGGATACCCGAATTCCGTCTTCGATAAACCGGAGCATCCATTCGTGGGAAGCTCCCGAAGGAAACATCTCCAGACTGCCCATTACCGGGACCTTCCCGCCTCGGCAACGATCATGCGGGAGGGCCACGCCTCCGAAGGGCGGCCTCGGGCCGTAATTAGCCGAGTCAAACGCCGCGGCGAGCCAACGCTGTTTGTAGCATTGCCGGACGGCAGCCGGACCAACATCCCTGTCGCGTGGACGGATATCGGGGGCGTAGTGGTGATTCCTCAGCCTCGCCGGCAAATCACTCCAGCATTGGGCGGCTTTCAGACATCTGCGCCTTCTGACCGACGCTCTTCCGAAGCGGCGTGGCGAGCCGCCGCCCGATCACAAGGAGGAGCGACATGCAACTGAAGCTGAGATTCGCCGAGGAAGACCGCAAGCGGCCTCCCGCCCCACCCGCCTGGGACACGCTGGACGCCGAGGCGCGGGCGGAGGTGTTGCGCCTGGCAATCGAGAGCACATGGCGGCCAGCAAACAGTCCCGTAACGCACGCCAAACGGGCAGGAACAGGTCGGTGGCGCCGCCAGATAGGGAGGCGCCCTGCTGCAGGGCATTGCCTGCTGCGGCCATTGTGGGCGACGGTTGCACACCCATTATCGCGGCCGCACCGTGACGCCGGACTACCATTGTCCCGGCAAGGTGGTCGTCGACGCGGATGGGTGCATTGCCTCAACGCTGGGGCGGGCAGATCGATGCCGGTGGCCGCGCCCGTCCCCCTTTTCTATCAGTCGCTCGGCGGCAAAGCCGATCATGTCCCGCAGCAGATCTGCTTTCGGGGTCTTCTCCACGAGCGCGAGCTGGTTCATCATGTCGCCGGTCATCGGTGGTTCCGAAATGGGTTGGCATCAACGACCAAACCCCACCGGAAAGCGCCGATGACCACCGACACGCCAGCTACTCGCTACAGTGCTACTAACGGCGCGCTCGCGAGCGGCTTCATAGCCGCCGGGCTACACGACCTGATGGGTACACCACTAGCCACGTAGCGAGAATTCGCATCTACCGGTGCGGCGACAGAGAGCGCGCGATGCAGGTCATCCGATGCAACGAGGCGTGCAGCGGTTCGTCGGCCTTTGCTCAGCCATGCGAAAGCTGTTCGACCGATCTCGCTCTTGCTTCAGTCACATTACCTCCCAAGTCGCGCTTCGAGGTGCGTAGGGCGGGACGGTTCCAAATGCCGACAAGTCTTTGGACCTATTTTCCTCGGAAATTGCTCAGAGTCTCCTCAAGATACGGTGCGTAGAATCGCGACACGACCATCGGATGGTTGGGAGGCAACTTAGAGAAGCCTAGGACTCCACCTCGGCAATTTGCCGCGCCACAAAGACAGACCGAGATGCCGATGCATTCGAATTCCGAAGTGGCATAGTCCCACGTCACTTCGACATCAGAATAGATTTCCCGAATAGCGATAAAATCGTAGGCTCCGAACCGGTTAGGCACGATCGCTAAATTGGGATCACAAGAATGATTCACAATTACAGCCGGCTTCTCAAAGAGAGCATGAACATCCCAATTCAGTTGGATCGAGTTTGTCGTCCGAATCCGTTCCAAGCGCTCAATATGCCCAATGATAACAACCTCGCCCGGCAGGAAATCGCGAGCAGAGAATACGCCGCGGCCCCTATCGCCACCGGTGTCGAGGACACTTACGTTGCGGGCATTTAGTCGCCTTGCGCAGCCGACACCGTCTGTCAGGATAGACACGCTTTTGTTGATATGCGGAGTCATCATGGGCCAAATTCTTCCATGGCTATATTAAGTAAGGAGTATGGAGTAAAATGCCGTTCATCGTTGCTTGGCATCTCCGGAATAGCTATTGGTCGGCAACTCTGGTCACCCCACAACAAACGCTTCAAATTTCGTGCCAATCTGGCTGATCAAATGAAGGAAAACGTTTAATTGTTTTTCAGCTATTTAGCCCGAGGCCACCAAGAGAATGGCCAAACAAGCCTGTGTGGCGGGTTCGACAAACCCGACAAAGACGCCGGCTTTGTTCTTTGCTCGACACTGCTATCTGTCGACCTTGATATGGAGCCTTCTGTGGAAGCCGCCCGTTATGCAAGAGGCTTCTGGCTCTTTTCGAGGTGTGATCGAATGCGGTCTTCTGTCAGGCCTTCATGTGCGGCATTTCGACAAGCACCTGTCCGGTATGGTTGCGCGTTTCAGTAAGTCCCGGACAGTTACCTGAGCTGCACGATTTTGAGAGGAATCAGCGCCTGATCGCGGACAATGCCACAAGCAAAGGCCTGGTGCCGCGCGGTGCTCTTCGCCGGGGCGAGTTGCTGCTCGGCGGTCTCTTGCACTGCGGCCATTGGGCCGCAAGCTGCATGTCTCCTATTCCGGCAGCAACGGCCATACCGGGCGCTGTCGTTCGTTATCGAAGCCGCGATCCAGGCCATAGAGACCTCCACCGTGCAGGCTTGTGAGAAGCGGCGTCATGTGGAGCGCGGGCTCGAGCAGGCACTTTATGAAGGCGGCCATGCCCGCCGCCATTATGACGCCGTCGATCCGGACAATAGGCTCATGGCTGGTGAAACTGGAGCGACGCCGGAATGCCGCGCTCGTAGCCGTCCGCGAGCGTCAGGACGAGCTTGACCCGCTCGACCGCCACAAGCCCGAGGCTCTGGGAGAAGAGGAGCGTCGGAGCCTGCTGCCATGGGCGCCGATCTCGAACTGGCGGGGCATCATGCTAACGCCACCACCTGCTCGCGGATCATCCGTGCCGTGACCCGCGAGATTGTGGTCGCCATCGAAGACGACCATATCAAAATGCTGTTGCATTGGCAGGGCGGTGCCCATACCGCGCTTTCGGTCGGGAAGAACAACGTACGCCATCACCGTTGGGGCGCCCCGCTGGAGATCGAGGAACTGATCCGTGCCCTGGCGCGCCAAGTGCCGGACGGGGCGATCGCGTCGCTTCTCAACCGGCTCGGCAAAACCACGGGTCGTGAGAACGGATGGACGCAGTCCAGTGTCTGCACCTTCCGCAACCAGCACGATATCGCCGTCTACAAAAAGGACGAACGGTCGGAACGCGGCGAGTATACATTGCAGGAAACGGCTGCGAAGCTCGGCTTGCGTCCAATGACCGTGCTGCACATGATCCATGTCGGCGATCTGAAGGCGGAGCAGTATTGCAAGGGCACGCCTTGGATCATCCGTCATGAAGATATCGAGCAACTCGATATCCAGCGCCATTCCGGCAGCAGCGGACGCAGTCCATTATCACAATCACAAGATCAGCAGATCCAGCTTTTTCAATAACATAGCGAGGTGTGCACTATGTCGTGGGATCGGGAGACCCGCGGAACAGCAGCGCGTCACCATGCGCGATCCAGCGCCGGGGTGGCGAGCTCACGGATGTGGCGCTGATCGACCGAAGGCTATGCGCGCCGCTCGAACCCTCTAGTTCGCGCACGAACGGGAACTGCGCGAGCTTGGTCGCCATCTCGATCCGCCGCTCGTCGCGCTGGCGATCCCCGCGCGAGACGAGGAAGCCGATCGCCTCGCGCAACGTCATTTCCGATTGCGCTGCCATCGAGCCGGTGCCGCCGGCGCTCGACAACACGGTCTCGCTGCGCCAGACGTGCTTCTGCGGGTTTACGGTCTTTGAACAAGGCAACCAAACGCCGATGACCAGAAGGCGAGACGGTGAGAGATATTCCTGTGCGCATACGCATCACTCGCACGCGGGCAAGCAAAAGGAAATCCCGATCGGACTCTTACAGGCAAGAACCACTAGCCGCACACCAGCCAAGCCCGTGCAGCCGTATTACGACCGCCACTCTCGTCAGGCTGCAGCATCTCCTTGTAACTTGCCCTGTGCCGACTCTGCTATGAAAGCAGGTGCGGTGGCGGACGGTAGACCGAAGCATCTTTGGGCCATTGAGCCCGTGGGAGAGCTCGGGTCTTCGTCCGCCGTTCCATCGAACCCGAACAGTCGCCTGGGCCGCGAGCGAAGCCCGATTAGGCATTTTGTGTGAGCAACGACCACGCCGGGTTGGAGGATCTGGTCCAGCGGCTCGCAGCTCTTTCGCCGTCCGTTGTCGGATTGGAGGCGACGGGCGGCTTCGAAAGACTGGCTGTCGCCGCTTTGGCCGGTGCTGGCCTGGCGGTTGTCGTGGTCAATCCGGCGCAGGTGCGAGCCTATGCCAATGCGCTCGGCAAGCGAGCTAATACGGATCCGATCGATGCCGCCGTCATCGCGGCCTTCGTCGCCGCGACGAAGGCGGAACTGCGGCCGCTGCGTGATGTAGAGGCCACAACTTTGGCCGATCTCGTCGCCCGCCGGCACCAGATCGTGCAGATGATCGTGGCCGAGGAGAACCGTGCCCGCACCGCCACGGCGAGGCAGGCGCACAAGAGCATCAAGCGACTGCTCGCAGCGTCAGAGAGACGCTGCTTTCCTCCGTACCGGGCGTCGGTCCTATCGTCGCCCGTAGCCTGATTGCTGAGATGCCGGAGCTCGGCAGCCTCGACCGTCGCCAGATCGCTGCGCTCGCCGGCCTTGCGCCGTGGACGAGGCAGTCCGGCACATGGCGTGGCAAAAGCTTCATCGGTGGCGGCAGGAGCCGCCTGCGCGCCGTCCTCTTCATGGCTGCCCTCGTCGCTATTGGACACAACCCGTCCTCAAGGCGTTCCGCGACCGCCTTGTCGCACCTGGCAAGCCAAAGATCGTCGCAGTCGTCGCCACAATGTGAAAACTTCTCACTATCCTCAACGCTATCTTGCGCGACCAAAAACCATGGCAAACCGCTTGACAACCAAGACAGTCGCTCTGTGGCCAAATTCCCTCGTCTCCAACATTTCCCTCCTCGGCCACGAAGAGGGGCTGATCCTCGTGTCGTCAGCGGTGGTCAATTTTTCAGGTCGTCCCATAGCAGTTGCTCGCTCCGGTATGCGGGCTACAAGTGCGAACAATGTGGTCGACATGGAAAGGCGTCGTCCCGTCCAGCCGGTCAAGGATAACCAAATTGTTATGTAGGCCGTGCATTTTGATGAACGACCAGTGCAGCGGCAATCCAATTGTCGGAGGTTACGACAGAAAACCGATGTGCTCATCGACTTGTCCTACCTGAACGAAGCGCACTCCCGTTTCAGTCTCTATCAGAATTTGCGACAGAACCTTCCAGTTCTGTAACGGTCGGAAATGGCGTGATCGACCAATCAATTAAGTCTACAGCACGCTGAAGAATCGCCTTGGTCTCAGCACGGCTGGGTGAAGCGGCGATGACATGTCCGATGCGGTCTCGGTAGTCGCCTTTCCTGATGATCGGCGTCTTGGGTTCAACATAAAATTTAACCTCGATGAGACCTGATATCGCAGCTGCGCGCTTGTCGGTATCGATCCAATCGAGAACGCCATCGCGATCAGGAGTCAGGATCCGCGCCGCCGCAGTCTGCAAATGCCTTCTGCGCAAATTCCATTCTTTGCCGGTGACAAGCTTGATGTGCTCGGTAATGAGATCGACACCATACGCCAGCTGAACCAGTTGAGGACCGATCCCAGCCGCAAGACGCGGATTGACTTCAATGACGACTGGGCCACGCTTCGTCCACCGGAATTCAATGCAGGTTGGCCCCCAGCCAAGGCCGAGAGCTCGCAAACAGCCGAGCGAAACATCGATGATACGCTTATGCTCATCATCGGTCAGTGGAGCCGGATAAATGCACTCATGAACGAGGAAGTGCGGCAGGGGGCCGAAGTCAGAGGTGCAAATTCCAATGACCTCATTTCCCATGATGTCGGCTTCATAGAGTAGGCCCTGTGCGAATTCTTCGACCAGTATCCTCGGCGAAGACCGCCAAATGTGCTTCCCGCCCAACAGATAGTTCGCATGTTCGGCCAACTCATCGGCGTTGCGGCAGAGTCGGACGCCGACGCTGCCGTTGCCTACGGCGGGCTTAAGAATTACCGGCAGGCCGATCTCCGCGGCAGAGCTTTCTACGTCCGTCACATCCAATGCCAAACGATAGGCGGGTATTGGAACGCCGGCCTCCGCAAGGAGCTGACGTTGAGCAACCTTGTCGCAGCATCGTTCAATGGATGCGGGGTTCGGTCCCGGTAGCTCGAAATACCGGCAGAGCTTGCCAACTGTTGCATAGAACGCCTCCCTGGCGCCCGTAATGCCAGCAACGTCATACGTCGCACGCAGCCGGGAACATTCGTGGATCAGCGCATCGAAATTGCCCGTATCGACACGGATTGCTTCAATTCCTTCCGCCCCCAGATAGTCGTACTGACTTGGATCAGCCGACAGGGTAATCGGATGAAGACCGAGACGCCGAGCCGCTTTCACGTAAAGCGGACCTGTACGTATGTTGTTGCCTTCAACGAGGATGAGTGCTCTTTTCGGCATGGCTGTTGACTCCTATGTTGCGCGATTTCTGGTGGTCGGAACGTAAACCGACATCAGCTTTTTTGCTGTGCCTGGCATCAGAGCGGCGAGGGTACCATCGTCAGCAATTGCGGTTGTGAAGATATTCTAAATTTGTGTTATCTGAGCCAAGCCCATTAGTTGGTAGGTCTGTTTCACTGCGGTTTGGATTGGACTTTGTTGAACCCGCTTGAGGTCGGAGGTTTCTCTAGCCCGCCTTATGCACCACGGATCGACTGAGAGGTTGGCGGATGTAGCGTGAGCGACGATTTGGCGTAGGAGTCGGCTGTCTAGGCCAGCCCTGCCACCGCATCTCGCGAGATCCTATGAGGAGGTGGATAGCGACCTGCGCTTTGGCAAGATGAGGTCGCTAGCATCTCACCTTGGAGGCTCAAACATGTCCGTTGCAGCTTACCGGTGCGACCCGCTGACCGCTATCCGTACCGATCTTGGCACTCGTTGGAACTTAGTCGCTCGAAATGGCTGATCACCTCGCTGTCGCCCGGTGATGGGAAGATGTCGAAGCATTCGGTAACGGCGGCGACATCGCCGGCATGCTGGCACGATTTGCCGAGTCAGCAGGAAGGCACAGGTGCGGACCGGGAGATGCTTTCCAATCATCGTGATCCAGAAGGCCGGGCTTGACGGCACTGGATCCATCGCGTGCTGCAGGCCGGAGGAATCGAAAGCCATGTCGTAGATCCGGCATCGATTGCCACCTCGCGCCGCCGGCGGCGGGCAAAGACTGACAGATTGACGGCGAGGCGCTCGTTCGGGCTTTGCTGGCCCACACTTGTGGCGAGCCACGAGTGTAGGCGATGTCCGAGCTCCGACACCGGAAGAAGAGGACCGGCGCCGTCTCTCGCGTGAGCGCAAGGCATTAACGAACGAACGGGTCAGTCACGCCAATCGCGTCAAGGGCCTGCTGTTCAGCCAAGGCGTGTCCGGCTACGAGCCGCTGCGCCGCGATCGGCGTAAGCAACTGGAGGAACTTAAAACTGGCGACGCGCGACCATTACCCGCGGCAAGAAGATCAAGGGCCGCAAGCGCCATATCATTACCGACACCGAGGGGCACCTTGTCGGGCTGAGGGTGCACGCGGCCGACATCCAGGACAGGGATAGGGCAGTTGGCGTCACCGCTCCATTCGACAGCTTTACCCGTGGCTGCGCCATCTATTCGCCGACGGCGGCTATGCCGGGAGAAAAACTGACGCAGGCGCTGGCCGACCTGGGCACGTGGACCATCGAAATCATCAAGCGCTCCGACATGGCCAAGGGCTTTGAGGTTCTGCCGTGACGATGGGTCGTCGAGCGAACTTTCGCCTGGCTCGGACTTTGTCGCCCGCTCACCAAGGACTTTGAGGCGACTATCGCAAGCGCCGAGGCACGGATATTCGTCGCCTCCATCCGCCTCACGCTCCGCCGCCGCGCAGCTCCACCTCGCACGTAACTAGGTTCGAGTCAGGCTGTTAGACAAAATCGCTACTCATCGTAATTTCTTCCACAGCCAGACGTCGTTATGCCATTCATCATGGATACGGACCGCCTCATGAAGCACTACGGCCTGCCGGAAGAACCGTTTGGCACTTTTTATACTCATAACATTCCTTTGGCCTACTCGCGATACAAGTATCCTAAACCCAAGCTTAGTAGCTGTTTCAATCAATTTTGCGTGCATCATCTTTCCAATTCCCCTACCTCTATGATTCTCATCGATGTAGCGTGATGTTTCGGCGACATCCGTATATTCAGTGCGCACAGAAAATTTGCTCAATGAGCACCAGCCGATCACTGTCCGATCAATCTCGAAGACGAATGCAGGATATGGATCTTGATGTTCCTTCAACCAGGCGACGCGTTCGTTGTGAGTGTCGGGAGCGATTTGACTTATAGCAAAGGTGCCGGGCTTCATCGCCTGATTGTAGATTTTTGCCATTTTGTCGGCATCGGAACAAGTTGCACGTCGAAACATTAGCCTAACTCGTCTGTTCGTGTTTAAAGCGCCCGTGCTCGGTGTTCGAGTGTCTGAGGAAAGAGCCCCAAAAAAGGGACTTCCTTTCACGATTTTGCCGACCGTTCGCGCCCATGCACTGCTGATCCGGAGCGTGACAGCCGCCGGAGCGTGGTTGGCGCGCCGAGACCGTGCCGTTGAGCGCCGATGGCGTTGGCGCCGTCGAGATCATGCGGCACACCGGCAAAGTTCAAGACTTGCTTAGGGCCCTTAGCAGGAGAAAGGCTTCCAGGGGCTCGGCAAGACGTGGCCCTCGCGCCGCCGGAGGTCCCACTGACGCTTCAACACCCGCCAGTCGACACGACGGCACCGGACAATCTACATGGTGGCCTAGGCGGCCGATCTTGTGCGGCGCAGCCGCACCGTTTGCGCCAAGTCAAGGCTCTCCAGCGAATCGTCGGTCTGTGTGTCGACCCTCCGGCCCACGCCGTTGTGGTGTCGGTCGAGAAAGCCAGCCGCCCGCGCTCGACGGCACCTTGACCGGCCTGCCGATTAGAACGGACGGGTCGACGCCATGACGCATGATCACAAGCGGCATGGCACGAACCCTGTTTGCCGCCCAACGTGCTCGACGTCACGGTCATCGGCCGCATCATGCGGCGTCGTCACGTCGGCCTCCCCCAATTCATCAAGCCTCAGTTGCCGACCGGCAAGACTCGACGCCGCCCACAAGCATGCCTCAGATTCCCGTTAACCTCTGGAAGGCGAAAGTCCGCTGTCCGCCCGTTTAGCATGCCGAACAAAACCACAGTCAGATCTGTCAACTCAAGCTACTAGGTCTGGTAGGTTGCTGCGCGTTCCGGAGAACGTCACTCTCAGACGGCTATGATCAACCCCATCCACCATGCCGAATGAGGTCGGAGGACATCTGATGTCGTACCAAGTGCGCCCCTTGCGAATAGACGACGTGCCAAGCGTGACAGAGATTTATAACATCGCATGTCGAGCCCGGGAATCAACAGAAGGAACGCGCCCCTGGAGCATCAATGAAATGAGAGAACTTCTGTTCGAATCGCATCCCTCACTTGGGTCCTACACGTGCGTGGACAAGGGCGCCGTGATCGGCTGGACAGCATACATTCCGTTCCGCGTCAAAGAAGATGCCGACCACACAGCCGAGATGGCGCTCTATGTCCACGAGCAATTTCGTCGCAAGGGAATTGGGTCGGATCTTGCCAGAACCCTTTTAAATCACGCAACTATACTTGATCTTCACTGCGTTTTTGCAATCGTGTTTAAGGATATGCCCAGTGTTGTATCCTTCGCAGAAAGGAAATGTGGATTTTCAGTCGCCGGCTGCCTTCCAGAGGTCTTTTCTCACGGTGGAAAGCATTACGACCTCTTGGTTCTTGAAAGGTCCATAGACGGGTGAACCTGCCACTATCGCCTGGATGTGGATTCGGCGTCGTGACGACTGGCTTTGATTCGGATCGGCTTCAGTCGGCGCCGGTAACGATCCTTAAATTGATTTATCGTGTATCAAGAAACGATCCTTGACATCTGAACCCTCCGAAAAACAAACTACCAAAGGCCTTTGAGAGGCCTCTCTGATTGGGGTCCTTGAGGTCAAGACGCTCCTGCACTTTTTCTGGACCGTCCCGCAGGTCACTCTCTTCGCGGTCGGCGCTCTGGCCGCCGCCTTGCCTCGGCATCGGCCGCGTCGTTCTTGCCGCGCTTTACGTACGGCTTGCCATATTGCGGCGGATCAGCTTCCACCCCAACATTGCGCTGTCGGCGAACAGATGCTTCACCCAGGACCAATGGATCAACGCTTGCAGACGCCATTCAGGACCACCTGAGCCCCGGCACTGTCGGAGATGTCGGTGGGTGGTAAGGTGACCGTCAAGAGCCGCCCATCGGTATCGAGGTAGCGACGGCAATGTGTCGCTTGCGGCGACAATCTTCTTGCCGGCGTCGTAACCCCTTGTTTCAGCTTGCGGAGCCTTGACCAACTGACTGTCGATCACGCCAGCTGTGGGGCTGACCTCGCGTCCGTCCCGCTCGCGATCCAGGATCAGCGCCACGTCGTGGATGGTTTGGAACAGAGAGCACCGCGCCCAATGGCGGAACCCGAAGTGAATCGGCAGCATCCGCCACCCGCAACGCGCTAGGTAGCGCACGGCGTTTATCACCCACGGAATTCAAACCTTGCGCGGACAGCAGCGATGCTCAGGCCCGGGGCATGGAGCGATCTGGGCATTCGCCCGCGGCTCTGCTCGGTCCACATCCAGAGCTTGAACGACTTGAAGCACAAATCGCTTCACCGCAAAATCCCACCCCTCGATTCTCCAAACGGACTCTAAGGGAGACTGTGAATTAGAAGCCTTGAGCAGTCTCATGCTCCCGCGCGTGCTTCACCGGTAGCTATGTTCGCACGAATTCCTTTGCGTTTAGGCGAATCCTTAGCCGTCGGTAGGGAACACGATAACATCGGATGCTGAAAAACAGAGTCGCGCGGGTTGGCCCGGCACAACTGCGGGCATACTGCCGATATTTTTGTGGATCGCTAGCAAGCGAGCTCCTCCAGATATTTCGACGACGACGTGCACATCGGAGCCAAGCGGTGCGACATCGACCACAATACCATCCAGGACATTGTGATCAAGGTTGTGATTAAGGTCGAAGAGTGCCCCCTGTATGAGCTCGATGTGCTCCGGCCTGATACATAAATCGGCACTGCCGCGCTGGTCCAACTGTGATGGCCTTGTGCGAATCTCGATCCCCTCGCTTGTGAGATAGGAGCTGCACCCCTTGCTCGATTCACCTCCTCTCGTTCCGTTGAACCAGTTGGACCGCCCCACGAATTCTGCTACGAATTTAGATGCTGGCGCCTTGTAGATCTGCGTCGGCGACCCCCGCTGAATGATCTGTCCGGCATGCATCACTACGACTTCGTCGCCCAAGCTGAGAGCTTCTTCCTGATCGTGGGTGACGACGATTGTGGTCGCGCCGACGGATTTGAGAATTTCCTTAAGCTCGATGCGTAGCTCCAGCCTGAGCTTAGCGTCAAGTGCGGACAAGGGCTCATCTAACAGAACGATTTGGGGGTCGGTCGCAAGCGCACGCGCAAGCGCAACACGCTGTTGCTGTCCGCCGCTCAGTTGAGCGGGATATCTAGACTCCAAACCGACCATGCGTACAAGCGAGAGCATTGCCTTCACGCGAGAAAGAATGTCGGCCGCCGGCGTTCCTCGGTACCGCAATCCATAGGCGACGTTCTGCGCCACCGTCATGTGAGGAAAAAGCGCATAGTCTTGAAACAGAAGTCCGATGTTGCGTTCGTAAGGCTTCAACTGCCCAACGTCCTTGCCGGCGATCGCGACAACTCCGCTGTTCGGGGCGATAAAACCAGCAATCATGCGGAGCGTCGTTGTCTTGCCGCAGCCGCTCGGCCCAAGGAGAGAAAGCACCTTTCCCTTTTGTATCTCCAGACACGCGCGATCAACAGCGACGAACTCCCCATAATTCTTTGTAACGTCTTTCAGTTCCAGAACATTCATACGGTCAGGTCCTTTGGTCGCCGTGGCCGATGGCCCGCTCAAGACCGAGCGCACGATCAAGCACGATCAAAATAATGACAGTGAGGCCCATCAGGAAGACCGAGGCGGCCGCGAGAGTAAGATTGAAATTCGATCTCATTAGGCTTACGAGTGCGACGGGAAGCGGGTATGTTTTGAAGTCGCTCAAAAAGAGGCTGACCGTCAAGTCGTCCATGGAAATGGCAAACGCAAAGATGGCCCCAGCTGCAATGCTGTTTCTGGCCAGCGGCAAGGTAATCGTAAAGAATGCCTGGCGCTCATTAGCGCCGAGGCTCATTGCGGCCTCACGGAACGTCGCACTTATGCCAGCCAAACCAATCAAAGTCATCCTGACCGTGAACGGGATTGTTACGATAAGGTGTCCGGCGAGCAGTTTCATGAAGGTTGGCAACCCACTCACTGACGAGAAGACTATCAGCAACGCGAACCCGATGATTACGCCCGGCAACACTAGAGGAGAAAGGAATGCCGTTGTGAAGTAATCTCTCCATTGCGGAGGCATCCGACTCATTGCAAGTGCGGCGCAGCTTCCACACGTGACCGCAACGGTGGTCGTCGCAGTTGCTAGAGAAAGGCTCGTATAGAACCCAGACCAAAGATAGTCATTGTGGAAGAACTTAACGAACCACTTCGTGGACAGATTTGGTGGTGGGAATGGACCAAGGACGTCACGGGAATCAAATGACATGATCACGGTCATGACCACTGGAAGCAGTAGAAAGACTGCGGTCACTGCAATCACGGCTTTTGAGCACGTTGCAAGACCGGCATCGGCGGTTCGTTTGCTGAGCATTGTTACGTCCGATCAAGCAGTGTTGCCAGTTTGGAAAGGACGAAAATCAGGAGTAGCGACAGGGACATCATGAGAATCGAAATTGCAGCCCCGCTCGGGTAATTCGCTATCTCGCTAAAGCGATTGTATATAAGATTCGAAATGAACACCACCCTTCCTCGACCCAAAATCCATGGTATAGCGAACGCGCTTACGCCAAGTGTCATTGAAACTAGGAAGGCAGAGACTAATCCCTTGACGCACAATGGGATCGTTATCGAAAGATGAGATTCGAAAGCTGACGCGCCAAGGGACTGCGCCGCCTCCGTTAGGCGCGGATTGAGGTTAAGTATTGTTCCAATCAGAATAAGGACTGACATCGGTATTGCGTAGTGCAGCAAACCGGCAACGATGACCGCATTGATGTAGGAGGCGCCGTTCATATTCACTCCAAACAACGAAAAAATCGGGGAAAGGGCTCCGACAGAGCCAAATGCCAACTGAATTGCATAGATACGAACCAAGGAACTCAGGAACATAAGCCCGACAAGAGCTGAGATCCAGGTCTTACGGACTCTTGCCGATGCATCCCTGGCGATATAATAGGCTACCGGAAACGCAAAGAAGATAGCGATCACAGACGAGATGAACGCAAGAAAGTAGGTGTGTATGAAGTACCCGGCATAGACGGGGAGGAATAGTTCCGTATAGTTCTTAATTGTGAGCGGAGATCCCGCCACTGCCCCGATTCGACCAGGCGTGAATACGTGGAAGCTTTCTTGAACGACGGTGAATAACGGAACCGCAAGAAAGAGGACAAATACTGCCACCGCCGGAAGCAGTAGCAGTATTTGAGACCGTCTACTGACCATTCATTCTTCTCCGCTCAGCATGCTTTAGATCGGATTCACGACAACGGCAATTCTACCCTAAAGGAGAGGTGTGATTTCCTGTTCCCAGCGCTTCAGCCAGGCATCGGTCTGGGAGGAGAGATAGGCCCAATCCGCGATGTAGACGTAACGGTCCATTTCCTCGGCGCTGTACGTCGCGGGCTTGATTTCGTCGGACACTTTAGCCTTGACGTTGGCAGGCACGGCTCCGACCTCACTGTTAAACTCCGCATTATTCTCCGGGTTGATCGCAAAGTTTGCGAACTTGAACGCGGCGTCCGTGTTTCCGCCTTTCAGCACGCACCATCCTTCCTGGAGAACAAAGGCCCGAAATCCTGTTTCCGGTTCCATTTTGTTCAAAAGTCGGAACTTGAAACCCGATCTCAACAGATGGGACATGCTTGCAAAAGTTATGCTGGTTTCGCCGGAGGTAATGGAGTTCGTGATGTCTACGTCTGAATTCGCGACGCGTCCGATGTTCCCGCTGCGCGCCAGTTTTTTCATAAAATCCCACGCTGGCTCCATGTTCCGCTCATCACCTCCTTTGGCCAGCGCTATCGATACCATTTGCACATTGGAGCCTATCGTAGGTGCCGGAAAACAGATTTTGCCTTTGAGCCGGGAGTCCAAAAGATCATCGATCCTAGCAATCTGAAACGGAGTCGTGTCTACGTGATAGCTCCAAAAAAGTGACGTGACTGTACGGGGGATGTTGACGACGTTCCCGGCGACATCCTTGACTAGCAGCTTTTGCGGAATGTCCGCCAGATTGGGAACTTTTTCCAAGGTCACCGGTTCCGCCCAGCCTTCCAGTGCGATTGTTTGCCAAGACTGATCCCACCCCGTAAGAATATCGATTCCAGTATTGGGCCATGTAGCCTTGATTTTTGTCATAATAGTCATCGAGCCGCCGGTATGCGCCTGCCAATTGACATTTACCTCTGGCAGCTTGGCGGCGATCTTCTTCATGGCCTCCATGTAGCTGCCGCCCCACTCGACGGCGGTGATGGTCTCAGCCGCTCGTGCCCGGATAGCGCCGGCGAGGCTGACACCCGTGCCGACCGCAGCAAGCGACGCTGCACTCATAAGAAAGTTTCGACGCGACAGTTCGAACATGGTCGTTCCCCTTTTCTGTTAGTATTAATCTAGGCATTGGTCCAAGGACAGTCACGTTTTGCCTAAGAATGTATAGTTTCAGCTAGCTCCCGAGATCGACTGCTGTCCTCGGCGCGACGCAGCATTCAGCAGAGGAGGTTGATGTCGTAGATGGGCTACTGCGTACGACGCTGCAAAGCGCCGCAATTTCCTATTTATCTTGGTGGACAATTGCCCGGTGCCGGCTTGCCTGCAAAACGGTCTTTAATCCAAGCAAGTTGGTCAGGGACTGACTGATGAAAGACCTGACTGTGATCGAGATTGTCGTAGAGGCGGAAGGTCACTGCCATACCCGCCCGGCACGCGCGAGCCACCGACGCCTCGATGCCGTCCGCTTTCACTAGCGTGTCGCCCGTGCTAGCGATGACTAAGATCGGGCCCCGGATCGGTCTCTCGCCGGGTACGAATTCGGAGAACCAGCGGTCGACCAGGGGGAGATTTTCCCAGCCTGGCATGGGAAACGTATTCGGCTTGACGTTGGCAAAAGCGGCATAGCAGTAATCCAGGCCGCCCTTGGTGACCTCCGTATAGTGCTCCATGCCAGCATCTGTAAGCATGCTTGCTGGATCGAATTCAGGGAAGCGTGCCTTTATTCCATGTGCAACCATCACGAACAAGGCGCCGTTCTTGGGGTCGGTTGTCGTATAATACATTGCAGCCGCACGATCCTTTTGCATGCCGCCGGCGACCGCAACTGCGCCCAGGTAATCGGGATCATTCTGCTCGTGCACCTCTGCGGCCGTACCCCAAGCGGTGAGACCGCCCTGCGAATGGCCGCAGACAACCCAACGCTTGTTGAGTTCCGGCTCAGCGGCGCGTGCGGCCTTTATTGAATAGACGACGTCGCGCCCTTGGGTGATCCCGTTACCGTAATGGTGTGCCCCTTCCGTACCCAGTCCGTAATAGTCGGTCGCGACTATAGCGAAGCCAGCTCTCAGGTACTCGGAGAGGCGAGAGCCGTAGTAATCCTTCATAAGCGAGGGCGCACATTGCCTTGAAACGCCAGTAGTGCCGTGCCCCCATGCGATTATGGGCCAGCCATCTTGGGGCGCGCGCCCCGCAGGCAGCATGACCGCAGCCGAAGTCACCACATCTTTGCCCGCGGCGTTCAGCGAGTGGTAGAGAATTCGCTGCACTTTCGTGCCCTCGGGAAGCAGTGTATACTCGGTCGCGGACTCCTTGCGCAGCAGATCGCCGGGCTTGGTCGCGGATAGCGTGCTTGGTGTATCGTAGAATTCGGTGAGAGGGAGCGCACATGCGGCCTCGGTCTGAAGCGCCTCGGCGGAGGTTTGCGACGATTGGGCGGCCGCAGACAGTATCAAGTCGGATCGCATTTCTTTCAACCTCTTCCTGGGTTTGGTCTAACCGGGCGAGAAATCGGGGTATCGGCCAACATAAGTCGAATAGCTGTAGTGGCGCCCCAATGCTCATTTCCATCAATCTGCGGCCTCGCGCCATAGGAGGTAACGACGCCTGACTCTGCAGATCCCGGAAAGCTTTAACTTTGTGCGCTTGCGGCCTAACGATCCGCCGTAGGGGTGATCTAGTCAAATTCACTTTGTGTATTGTTCCCATCTTGCAGCCAGATAGACCATTAGCCGGCAGGGCACTGATATCGCGACGGATCAAGACATAGCCGCTGCAGCCCTAATCATCGGCGTCATCCGGTGCAGGGGCTTGCTCGTCGGGGGCAATACGCTCGTGTAGGTCGGCCAACTGGCTGGCAATGGTGTGGTCCTGAGCCTGCCCTGGTGAGACCCGCGCATAGACAGTCGATGCGATGATCAAACATGGTTACCTCCCTGGCTCCGCGTGGTGCGCCCTAGGCAAGCCCGGCAATAGGTCGGCCTGCCCGCACTTAGCGTGCTCCCGGTGCCCCTGTCCCGGATGGTCGCATCATACGCCGAAATCGATCATCTCCAGCGGGGATCGTATGGCACCGTCATGATCATACCGGTTACTAATTGCCTAGACGAACGTGAGAAGGCGCTTGGGATTATCGACAAGGATCGCGTCGATCTCCCTTTCGGAAAATCCTCGCTCCCTCATCAAGGGTATGACATTCTCATAAATGTGCACATAACCATGCCCCCCATAACAGGTTAGTCGCGTTAGCTGGCATATGTCATGGCTGATGACGACTCTGTCGAGGTGTCCACGCTTGATGAGCGCGCGAATGAGCCTCAACCGCCCGGCGTCGTTCGGCGGCTCAATGTTAGCCCAAGGATAATAACCCTGCTCCTGCCCAAATAGATCGAACTCAATGACGCAACCTGTGTCAGCGAGGCGTAGTAGTCGATCCACATCGAATATCGTGCGGTCTATATGGCTCAAGATTGTCCGATCGATGCGACCACCGTTGCCAACAACGAACTCCGCAATCTGCTGTGGCTGATCTTCGTGTCGTCCCGGATGGATGTTCACGGAAGCGCCTGTCTCAGCCTGCGCAATTAACGCTCCCTGCAAGACTCGACGCTCCAACGCCGTCCAGGGAACCTGACAGCCGATCTCGCCGATAATTCCGGCCCTTACATCCGTGCCCCACGCTCCCTCAACGATCTGCGAGGTAATTTCTTCAGCGAAGCTATCAATGGAGCGCGATTCATTAGCTCGATCCTGATACGAATCTTGGTAGTAGCCGCAACCCATCACGATCTGGGCGCCTGTCTTCTGCGCGATCTGCATCAGTCCTTTCGGGTCAGGTGCGAGACCACCACAACTCAATTCGACCAAGGTGCGACCTCCGGCCTCAATCATCTTCACGACTTCTTGGGACACAATTTCGATACTGCGACACACGAAGTTTCTGGGCACTTTCAACCGCGCATAGTTGATCCGGAAGCAGTTGCAGAGCTGAATTTCCGGGCCGGGCTCCGACGCCCTCCAGTCGCTAGGCCGAGCATCCCAAATCAGGTGCTCATGCATAAGTGTTAGACCGATACTTTCTGGATTCACGAGCCCCGTCACGGTCTGGGCCCTGCCGCGGAGCTGTTCTCGATCTAATCGCATGCGGTTCCTTTCAAAGCTAAACCACGAATTCAATTCTCTGGGCTTCAGGCCTTCGCGTTTATCACATCTACATTAGCTCGACTTGGGCTGCAACACATGTTTAAGAATCAAGAAGAATGATGCATTCGATTCTTTCAGTGCCATGGCTCGGCTGGGCCCCCCGGGAAACGGCAGACGCACGTTTGATCGTGAGCTTTCCGAACGTAGGTTGCGGACGAGCGTTTGAGCAAGCGTTTGCGCCTGCTGTGGAGTGCATGGAGGGGCGCCATGAGGGCCAGCATTCCGCCGGCGTGCCAGGACTGGGCCAACACAAAAGCTGCCTATCGTTTCTTTTCGAATAATCGGGTCACCATCGCCGACATCTCCGACAGTACGGGGACTCAGGCAGTCCTGTACGGCATCCGCAAGCGTTGGCCTGGGTTAAGCATCCGTTCGCCGACAGCTCCTATGACCAGCTGAAGCTCATGGACAAAGCCACTTTATCTCGACCTCGTGGTCAAGATCATCCATCGATCCGATCAGAATGGGTTCCAAGTCCTGCCCCGCCGCTGGTTCGTCGAGCACACCTTCGGATGGACGATGCGCTGGCGAGGCCTCGGGCGCGATTATGAACAGGGGCGTCGACGTCTCTCACGCCATGATGCTCGTTGCCATCAGTGGAAACCTTGTCCGACGAAATGCCCACCCCCGAGTTTCAAAACAGCCTATCTTAAAGGCGGGCAATTCATACCAAGAGTCATTGAGTTTGACCGACGTGCGCCCACTGCCGCATTCCGATTGATGTGATGGTTTCGGGCGCAGCGAGGAGCTTCTGCCAAGCCTCGCAAGCGGCGTTGATGATTTGCATTTACCGAATTCATCGTCGGCAAGACCATCGATGAAGCCCTTCAGATCACCGATCAGGACATGGCGAATTTTTTAGGCGCCCTGCCGCTGCCCACGACATACTCATCGCTCGACCGCCTCATCCTGGAGCGCGGCTTGCGGCTGATGAGCGAGTTCTTCCGTGTTGTGTGGCAGGCTTCGAGGAGACACCAGGATTCGCACGCCTTGTCCTCGTCAAGGCGTCATCGACATGAGCGACGTGATAGCGGCGTTTCTCGTGGTGGTAGGCTTCGAGGAACCAGAGACCTTCCCCACAACCTCGTGCAGTGGGACATTACGCACCTATTGCCACGTCTCATAAGCCAGGCGAGATGTTCCCCCTTGCTCACTCGAAGACCGCTTAAGCAATGTCATATGCGGTCAAGGAAATTTTCTACACCCTTCAAGGTGAGGACGAAATGCGGGCGAGCTGCCGAATTTTGTCGTTTCGCCGGCTGTAACCCTTGGTCGGGACGTGAAAGCGAACGGGAAAGAGCATCCTGCGGATTCTGCGACACTGATTCGTTGGGGTAGCTGGCCCCGGTGGCGGACATTTTGCCACCGCGCGAGAGCTTGCGTTGGCGGTCTTCGTCACCCCCGATGGCGAACGCTCAATGAACACCTATCTCGGCGCCTGCGTCGAACTCGGGCCGGAAGATGTCGAGGCCGACAAGGCGTCGGGCGCCAAGGTCACCTATTTCGAAGGTTATCTGTGGGACCCGCCGCGCTCCAAGGAAGCCATCCGGCAGACGGCCAGACTTGCGCACGCGGCCGGTCGCGAAGTGTCGATGACCTTGTCGGATTCGTTCTGCGTCGACCGCTACCGCGACGAATTCCTCGACCTGATGCGCTCGGGCACGGTCGACATTGTTTTTGCCAACAGCCACGAGATCAAGTCGCTTTACCAGACCTCGTCATTCGACGAGGCGGTGGCGCAGATCCGCAAGGATTGCAAGATCGCGGCGGTGACCCGCTCCGAAAAGGGCTCGGTCATCGTGCGCGGCGACGAGACGGTGTCATAAAGGCAACCGCCATCAAGGAGCTTGTCGACACGACGGGCGCCGGCGACCTCTACGCCGCCGGTTTCCTGCATGACTATACACAGGGCCGCGACCTCCAGACCTGCGGCGATCTTGGCTCGCTGGCAGCCGGATTGGTGATCCAGCAGATCGGCCCAAGGCCACGGCAGAACCTGCGAAGAGGCCGAGCAGGCGGGGTTGTTGTAGACACTTCTGGAAGACTTGCCCGCTGTCGGCTTCGATCACCGGCGCGAGGGACGAAAGTACGCCAAACTTTAGGCGGCTGACAGCAATGCAGCGTTTTGTCGAGTCCGCGACACTGTGGGTTCCGCCTCATCTTCTGCTGCGTTCCCGTTAAACCGCTGAAATAAAAGTCTCAAAATCTTCTCTGCGACTCCCTCCGCGTTGGCACGAATTTTGATCTTCTGGTCTTGAGACAAGGAACTGCCGAGAGGCATTTGATGCGCTGAGAGAACTGGAACGAAGTAGCAAGCGACCTTGTCAGGTCAGCATCAGATAGTGCGCGCATAAGCAGGCATCGTACCGGAGGAGATTGAGCCGAAATGATCGCTGCGATTTGCGTGGACTCCTTATCGCACCAGCTCGGATCGTACCGGCTGGGTCTGCTTGCCCAACCTGATCGAACAGCTGATCCGGACTCTCCATCCTGGCCGCCAACGACCCGCATGTGGTGTGTTTGGGTCGATCTTCGTTTCCAGAGCACGCCAAATTGCCAATCAGCCGCTGGCCGTAAGGGAAATGTCCGGTGGCGCTGACCGAAGCAAGGGCAGGCGTAGCAACGCGGCAATTGCGAGCGAGCTGCCTGACGACCGACGTTGAATGCTCCATTGACGTAGGACGCAGATGAAGCCGTTAATCCTGATCTGTTCGCAGGATGCCGAGTTCTACCTGTTCTTCAGTCATGTCCTGGAGGTGGACGGCTTCGCAACCGTGTTGGCCGGTGGCGTCGAGGACGCGATCCTGCAGACGACTGAGTGCGAGCCGCAGGCTGTTGTCCTGGATTGCCAACCGGCTACCGCTACCGGCCCGGGGATCTGCGCCCGGCTGAAAGGCGAGCTGCAAACCGACGCACTGCCCGTGATCGCCCTTATCGCTTCCGGCGCCGAGCACCAGCAGCTCGATCTGCTCAAAGCCGGCATTGACGAAACTTTCCTGCGGCCCTTCGCGCCGGCTAAATTGCTCGCGTATTTAGACGGGAAACTGCGGACTCGCCTAACCCCCAACGGCGGGAACGACGGGGCGCTGACCTGCGGGCAGCTTAATATGGAGCTCAGAAGCCGTCGGGTACACTGCAGTGGCCAGCAGCTCCATCTTGGCCCACTCGAGTTCAACATGCTGCGCCACCTGATGGAAAACCCTGGCAAGGTATGCAGCCGCGACGAACTGGTTAGCGCCGCTTGGCCGGAAAAAATCTATGTTGGCCCTCGCACAGTTGACGTCCATGTCAGCCGACTGAGAAAGGCGCTCTCCCCCCACAACGTCATCCGAACCATACGCTCGGGCGGCTACGCGCTCGAAGAGCAGGAAATCTGAGATGACGATCGGGCGCGTGGTGTAGTAGCTTGGCCGAGCAAAAGCTGCTCGCGAGCGCGCCCTCAATAGCGCTGTAGCGAGCGGGCGGCTTTGCGACGTCGTGGACGCTTCCGGTGAAGTTTGGGGCGATATAACCTCATTGACTTGTGACTACCGCGATCGACGCATGACGATCCCGTGCGCGCTTGGGGAGAAAACATCTCATGCCGAACTCTTGCGTGGGACGATCTGGTGGAAGCAATCAGTCGGCCCTTTCAGACGAAAGGAGGCCGTCACCCGCCCCACGCATAGGATTCAAACCGCATCACTTTACGACTCTCAATGTTCAGATGAGCAGATCCGACGGCACGCTGTTAGAGATGCGCTCCGACGCGACGGCATCGTTATTGGCAAGGTGGTCGGTATATTGACCGACGAGTTGGAAGAGGCATCGGACCCGTCAAATCAATGCCGTCAGCGCACTGCCACACATTCCTAACGAAATGGCGTTGCCCGTTCGCCTCTTGCGTTCACCCAATTTCGATCCGCTTCAGGGCAGTGTATCCGGCCCCCACCGGCGAGGGTATACGCTTTTGCTAGGCGGCCCTTGGTGCACCTCTCAGAAAACGCGCGGCTTCTACCATGTTGACAAGTGCCGGACGGACTTCCTCCCATTGACGTGTCTTCAAACCGCAATCGGGGTTGACCCAGATCTTACTGTCACAAAGGCGCTGACGCGCTTGAGAGAGCAGGTTCGTCATCTCATCAACTCCCGGCACCCGTGGCGAGTGGATGTCGTAGATGCCAGGTCCGATCTCGTTCGGATAATCGAAGGTTTGAAAGGCGTCGAGCAATTCCATCTGCGAGCGCGAGGTTTCGATGGAGATCACGTCGGCATCCATGTCCGCGATCGCCTCTATTATGTCGTTGAATTCGGAGTAGCACATGTGCGTGTGGATCTGGGTCACATCATACACGCCCGTGGAAGCGAGCTGAAAGCACTCGATGGCCCATTCGAGATAAAGCTTCCACTCGGATTTGCGCAGCGGCAAGCCCTCGCGCAGTGCAGCTTCGTCGATTTGAATCACCCTGGCGCCGGCGCTTTCAAGATCACCCACTTCGCCACGGAGGGCGAGCGCGATCTGACGGCAAACGACCGAGCGCGCCAGATCGTCGCGTACAAAGGACCAGTTCAGAATCGTCGCTGGGCCGGTGAGTTGCCCTTAACGGGTTTATCTGTCAGCGATTGAGCGTACCGCCACCAGCGCACCGTCATAGGATTGGGGCGCGATACGTCGCCAAAGATGATCGGCGGCCGCACATAACGTGACCCGTAGCTCTGCACCCAGGCGTGCTGC
This sequence comes from Mesorhizobium sp. Cs1299R1N3, assembly GCF_037179625.1. Lineage (NCBI taxonomy): Bacteria > Pseudomonadati > Pseudomonadota > Alphaproteobacteria > Hyphomicrobiales > Phyllobacteriaceae > Mesorhizobium > Mesorhizobium sp. Cs1299R1N3. The sequence goes on from NZ_JAPYKQ010000001.1 coordinate 138,719, forward strand.
GTGAAGGCGAATCCGGAAAGCTGCTCACCGAAATATTGCACCATGTCATTTCGTTCGAACTCACCATGCACCAGCACGTCCAACCCGATCTCGTCCTGCCAACGGATGGTTGCCTCGATCTCTTTCCTAAGGAACGCCTCATAGTCGATATAGCTCAGTTCTCCCCTTGCATGGGCCGCGCGCGCATTGCGAATCTCGGGTGTTTGCGGGAAGGAGCCGATCGTCGTAGTGGGGAAAGGCGGTAGGCGGAGCGTTTCGTCCTGAAGCTTGGAGCGCTCAGAAAAACCGCTCTTCCTGCGCGTCATGCATTCGTCGATAGAGGCAAGGCGTCCTTCGACCCGCGGGTCATGCACCTTCGGGGACGTCAAACGCGCGGCGGCTGCTTTGGTGGAGGACTCCAGCTCTGCTGAAACCGCCTCCCGGCCCTCGGACAGGGCCCGGGCGATCGTGGTCAGTTCGTCCATCTTCTGCGCCGCGAATGCGAGCCACGACTTTATGTCCCTATCGAGCGCTGTTTCCAGTTCCAGGTCGATCGGCACATGCAGAAGGGAACACGAAGGCGCGATCTCCACTCGCTCCAGTGGCCAGCCCGCGATGACCGGCTTGATCCGGTCAAGGATGGGCCGCAGGTTTGCACGCCAGACGTTGCGACCGTCGATCAGGCCAAGCGAAAGCACCAGGCCCTTTGGCGCAAGCCGGCCCACCGCCTCCAATTGTTCAGGAGCGCGTGCAAGGTCGAGATGCAGGCCCGCCACAGGAAGCGAAAGAGCGGTCTCGAGATTGCCGTTCAATCCGCCGAAATAGGTGGCGAGCATGATCTTTAGCTCCGGCGCCGCTTTGGAAAGACGGTCGTAGGCGAAATTGAACGCATCTTGCTCGTTTGGAATGAGGTCGAGCACGAGCGCCGGCTCATCGATCTGCACCCAGTCGGCGCCCGCCACTTTCAGGCGGCGCAGGAGTTCCTCATAGACCGGCAGCAACCGCGGGAGCAGCGCAATTGGGTTGAAGTCCCGGGTAGGCGACTTGGCCAGCTTGAGGAAGGTGACGGGCCCAAGAATGACCGGGCGGGTGTGAACGCCGAACGCCCTACCCTCAAGAAATTGATCCACCGGCTTTGCCGACGACAAAGCAAAGGCCTGGTCGTCGACGAGCTCCGGGACCATGTAGTGGTAGTTGGTGTCGAACCACTTGGTCATTTCCAGCGCGGCAACCGCGTCACTGTGATTGGCATGTTCAAGTCCGGCAGCCTCTCCTTGGCTGCCACGCGCCATGGCAAAATAAGTGTCGAGCGGGACTTCCCCCTCGGTCCAGCCATAACGTGGCGGCACAGCGCCGACCATTGTTGCCGTGTCGAGCACATGATCGTAGAGCGAGAAGTCGTTGGACGGAATTATGGTCACGCCACGGTCGCATTGTTCAGTCCAGTTCGCGACACGCAGCGCCCGCGCCGTTTCGAGAAGGTCGGCAGCGGAAGATTTTCGCGACCAGTAGGCCTCCAGCGCGCGCTTCAACTCGCGACGGCGCCCAATGCGCGGCACGCCAAGTGTGGCAACAGGAACTTTCCGAGAGAGAGACATACCATACCCCGATGATTGGGGCGTGGACGCAAGGCAGACGTTGGCAAGCAGACAAAGCCGGTTACCACGCCCACCGAGACACCCCGCCTGTGGACCTTGTTCGCCGAGGCAGGTCTCCTGGCTCACGGGTCGACACCTCTGCCCGTCTTCCCGAGGCGCATGGCCTCAGTGACATGAGTGGGCTTGGCTCGCCGCTTACAGTTGCGGGGGCAGCGCCGGCATCTTCACCGGCTTCCCTCTTAGCTCTGATGCGACTAACCGGATCAGAGAACCACGACAACCTGACATTGGCCAAAGAGAAGATTCCTGTCAAGGAGACATAAAGAAATCTTTATGCCGTTATCCGATTTTGTGGTCGCTCGTGAGGTGCAGATAGCCGCGAAGTCGGTTGAATGCGACCATCCTTGAAGAGCGCTTCGGCAAGCCCTTCCGCTTTCCTCTGTCCTGATGGCGAACTGTCGCAGGGCCATACCGCCTGTTGTTGGGGGTTGACTCCGACCATGCTGGAAGCAACATTTCCGATATACTCGAAGTGAGCATAGGCGGATGCAATCACACGCCATTTCCCAGGCATCCGGCAGACGCGGGAAGGGAACGGACCGCTCCGCCGGTCGGTCGGCTTCGCGGTTGGCATCCCGCTGTCGAGCTTAACCCGAGCAGCTCGCTCAACCGGTGCAACAAGAATCGAGGAGAGTTGTCGACCAGCACCAGTCGGCCAGCAATGCGGCAGCTTAATGCCTGCAATCCACCCCAGCCCCAACCCCCCACTACCATCACCATCATGGAAGCAATGCGTTATGGAAGCACCTGCGCTTTGGCGTCGGCACCTCGATGACACGTTCGAGTTTCTCAATCAGATCCGCAAGAGTTCAAGCCAGCAGGAAATCTGCCAGCACCTGATTTCCTATGCCCAGCGCTTTGGCGCCAGAAACGTGCTGGCAGGACCGATCCCGCCGCCGCGTGCTCTGAGGCGCGAGCAGATTTCCCATGTGCTGCTTGACGCCTGGCCGCGGCAATGGTCGGAGCGCTATTTCTCCAAAGGCTATCTTCATCGCGACCCTACGATTCAGCTTGTGAAGCGTGGGGTCACGCCCTTCCGGTGGAGCGAGATTGATCAAGTTTCCCGGGTTTGTTCCTTCGGCCGACAAATCATGGCGGAGGCATCAGAGTTTAATCTGCGTGACGGCTTCACGATTCCGTTTGCGACACTGAATGGGCAACCGGTGGGATTTTCCGTTGCAGGGGAGAAGCTCGAGCCGGGTCCTCACGACCGTCTCGCCTTTCAGTTTGTCGCCGCCTGCGCCTTCGGATGCGCGGCCCTTCTTGCCGATGGCAAACAGACCTCGAAACCAGTGCGTCTGTCACCTCGACAACAGGACGTCCTGCGCTGGGTTGCCGAGGGGCTTACCGTCGTCGAGATCGCCGATCACCTGAACATCAGCCGCAACACGGCAGATACGCATCTGCGATTGGTGCGCCAGAGGCTCGGCGTGACAAGCAACGTGCAGGCCATCACGACAGCTTTCCGCCTGGGGCTGATCAGCTAGCCTCACGCAATCGCGTGATGCCGCATCGGTCCGCGATGAACCATTGGTTGACCTCGAAACTGGAGGACAACCGAGATGCTCGGGCTCAGCGACAGCATCAAGTCACCCTGGCACGACTGCATAGACAGCCCAGATCTCAATCGCTTTGTTGTTTGCATGCCCCACGATGGGTGTGCGGTCGCCGAACAGTCTTCGCGCCTGGGTCTATGATCTCCACATCGGTCAGCGTGAGCATCGACCGGTAATCGACGATCAGTTGTTCGGTGGGGACGCGGCATAGAATGCCCGCCGAAACGAACGCAGCAGGGTGACGCATGACCGACAATGTCGGCCATCGGACTGCGCTTCGACAATCTACCCGTCGCATTGAAGGGCTTTCACCTGGCACGGCGTTTGCGCGGCAGATTGGCAATCAGCCTGCAACTCGGCGCAGGAGAAATCATCCCCATCTCAGCGTGCCAACCCGCAGTGGAGTCGGAAATAGGGCGAGCTCCGCCGACCGAAACTAGCATGACCGACACACAGGCAAGGAGCAGTCCATTGATCCTTCGCATCAGAGGACGCGAGGTTTTTAGTATGAAAAGCCCGAATGGCAAAAATCCCAAAGCTCCTCAACCAAAGGCTCCTTGTCACAATACGTCCTCGCCACCGGGCGTGCGTTCGACGAAGAAGCGGCTCGGCACGCTTCACGCCATAGTCCTGTTTATCGCGATGGTGTGGCGCACAAGCCCGTATCTAACATTGTCCACGTTGCTGTTGAGGCTCGTCGATGCGGTGCTTCCCGTCAGCAAACTCTATGTCGGCAAGCTCATCATCGACGAGGTCAGCCACCAAATCCAATTGGGGGCGCCCGCCCTGCCCTTTCATGACGAGCAGTTGCATCAGCTTTTATTGTTGATCGCGGCCGGGTTCGGGCTGGCCGTGTTCACCGATTTGTTTAGCCGCGTCAGCTCTCTCGTGGAAGATGTACTTGCCGAGCGCGTTACAATCGCCTCAAGCGTCCGTCTTATGGAACATGCCGCGACGTTGGATCTAAAGGATTTCGAGGACGCCGAATTTCAGGACCAGCTCGAACGTGCGCGCGTCCAGACAAGCAATTCCATGACGCTGCTCTCCCTTTTTTATCAGGCGGCGGGCATGATAAAGGCAATTAGTTTCGCAGTGGGCCTTTTGATCATTGCTCCCTGGCTGGTCGTTCTGATGTTGATCGCGGTGGTGCCGGCATTTCTCGGCGAATTCTATTTCAATGCGAGGAGCTATTCGCTCCATTTCAGCCGCACGCCCGCGCAGCGCGAGCATAGCTATGTACGCCTGACGGCAACCAGCGTGGAGGCGGCCAAAGAGGTTAAGATTTTCGGCTTGAGCCGCTTTCTCATCGATCGTTATGTGCAGCTTGCAGACCAATTCTATACCGCAAACCGCAAGCTGGCAGTACGGCGCACGATGTGGAGCGGTTTATTCACCGCCGTCGGCACGATGGCCTATTACGGCGCTTACGCTTACATCATATGGGGTGCGCTACAGGGAAACTTCACCGTTGGCGACCTTACGTTCCTCGCCGGTTCATTCCTGCAACTGAGCGAGGCGGTGGCATCGCTGCTGTTGGGTTTCGCCAGAACCGCTGGTCAGGCGGAGTTCCTCAAGGACCTGTTCTCGTTCTTTGACTTAGAGCCTGAAATCCTGACGCCCAAGGACCCGCTGCCGGTCCCTTGTCCAATCCGAGAAGGCTTCGTCTTCGAAGACGTGGGATTCCAATATCCGGGAGCGGAGCGATGGGCGGTGCGCGGTCTCAGCTTCACGCTACGGGCCGGAGAGGTGTTGGCGCTTGTTGGGGAGAATGGCGCCGGCAAGACCACGCTGGTTAAGCTGCTGGCGCGCCTCTACGATCCCAATGAGGGCCGGATTCTACTCGATGGCAAGGATTTGCGAGAATATGATCTGGATGAACTGCGCAATTCGATCGGCGTGATCTTCCAGGATTTCGTTCGCTACAACATGACTGCTAACGACAACATCGCGGTTGGCCGCATCAAGGCCCGCGAGGACAGAGATCGCGTAGAACGTGCCGCCGAACGCAGCCAAGCCGGCAAGGTCATCGGCAGGCTGCCGGGCGGATATGACCAGATGATCGGCAAGCAATTTAACAATGGTGTGGAGCTGTCAGGCGGCGAATGGCAGAAGATCGCAATCGCTCGTGCCTATATGCGAGGTGCCGAGCTCTTGATCCTGGATGAACCGACGGCCGCACTCGACGCCCGTTCGGAATCCGAGGTGTTCCGGCGTTTCAAGGAACTCAGCAAGGGCAAAACATCGGTTCTGATTTCCCATCGCTTTTCCAGCGTGCGGATGGCTGACCGGATCCTGGTGCTGGCCGACGGGAGGGTTGAGGCGCAGGGTACACATGAGGAGCTTTTGGCCGAGTGCGGTCGCTACGCCGAGCTCTTCGAACTTCAGGCCGCTGGATATCGCTAGGGGCCTGTTGGCTCGTCAGCGCGAACGGCAACTTTCAAAAACCCAGCGGGCCTGCCTCTGCAAGTCTATTCGGGGGCACGTCAGATGCAGGGGGACAGCGCCTTCGATTTGCTAGAGTGGGGTTGTTCACTCACCGCTCGGAAATAAATACCCACCATAGCTCACAAACGACAGAACCACGCCATCCGCACAGATCGTGGTGCGATTTTTCGCTTCGGCACTACGCAGGCCAACCTGACGAGCACGTCCGTCTCGTCGCTGCCGTCCGCCGCGTTGCGCCCGCACTAACCGCCCTACTCCTTGTCGAAATCCTGTTTCTGGCTATATTACTGGAAATGGTCAGAGGTTCACTATGGGCAGTTCACAGAAACGTGCCATCCAACAATACCGCTCCCGACTTGCCCTGCGCGGCTTAACGCGTTTCGAAGTGCTGGGTCGTGAGGCCGATCGCGATCTCATCCGATCGCTTGCCCGGCGCCTGTCGGAGGATTCCCCGGAAGCTTCAGAACTTCGCGCGACGGTGAGCAAGTCGATCGCCGGCGAGCCCCCCAAGCCTGGCCGAATCCTCGCCGCGTTGCTGCGGTCGCCGCTGGTGGGGGCCGATCTCGATTTTTCGCGACCCCGCGAAGAAGGGCGCAAGGTCGATCTGTGACGCGCTACCTGCTTGATACCAACATCATCAGTAATGTAGTCAAACCGCAGCCATCGGAATCGCTCATGGCATGGATGTCGTCTCAGCGGGACGATGATCTGTTCATCGCGTCGCTGACGCTTGCGGAGATCCGCCGCGGTGTTTTGGAGAAGCCGCAAGGCAAAAAGCGCGACGCGCTCGACAAGTGGTTCTCGGGGTCTGACGGGCCGCAAGCGCTTTTTGCGAATCGTATCCTCTCGTTCGACGACAAGGCGGCGCTGATCTGGGCCCGACTGATGGCCGAAGGGAGAGCGGCCGGCCAGCCACGCAGCGGGCTCGACATGATCATAGCCGCTGTCGCCGGCGCGAACGAGTGCGTGGTGGTGACGGATAACGAAAAGGACTTTGCAGGACTCGAATTCGTCAATCCGTTACGCGGAGCGGTGTGACCCGTAGGCGGGTTACAGAATGCTCGGAAGGGCAAGACGGCTGGACTCAGATATGGGGGCTGATTCCACATCGGCTGCGGGCTCCTCAGTTTCTCCCGCTTGCGCCACCTGACTGTCACAGGGCCATACTGCCTCTTGTCGGGGGTTGACTCCGACGAGGCTGGAAGCAACATTCCTGATATACTCGAAGTGAGCATAGGAGAGGCAATCACACGCCATTTCCCAAGGCATTCGGCAGGCGCGCGAGGGAACGGACCGCTCCGCCGGTCGGTCCCAGCTCCGCCGTTGGCATCAAGGCCGCTGTCGACCTTAGCCCGAGCAACTCGCTCAACTGATGCAACAAGAATCGAGGAGAGTTGTCGACCAGCACCGGTCGGCCAGCGACGCGGCAGCTTGATGCCTTGCAACCCCACCCGAGAGCCCCAAACCACCCACTATGATCACCATCATGGAAGCAATGCGTTATGGAAGCACCTGCGCTTTGGCGTCGGCACCTCGATGACACGTTCGAGTTTCTCAATCAGATCCGCAAGAGTTCAAGCCAGCAGGAAATCTGCCAGCACCTGATTTCCTATGCCGAGCGCTTTGGCGCCAGAAACGTGCTGGCAGGACCGATCCCACCGCCGCATGCGCTGAGGCGTGAGCAGATTTCCCATGTGCTTCTTGACGCCTGGCCGCAACAATGGTCCGAGCGCTATTTCTCCAAAGGCTATCTCCATCGCGACCCCACCATTCAGCTTGTGAAGCGTGGGACCACGCCCTTCCGGTGGAGCGAGATTGATCAAATTTCCCGGGTTTGTTCCTTCGGGCGACAGATCATGGCGGAGGCATCAGAGTTTAATCTGCGTGACGGCTTTACGATTCCGTTCGCGACACTGAACGGACAGCCGGTTGGATTTTCCGTTGCAGGGGAGAAGCTCGAGCCGGGTCCTCACGACCGTCTCGCCTTTCAGTTTGTCGCCGCTTGCGCCTTCGGATGCGCGGCCCTTCTTGCGGATGGCAAACTGGGCTCGAAACCAGTGCGTCTGTCACCTCGACAACAGGATGTCCTGCGCTGGGTTGCCGAAGGCCTCACCGTGGAGCAGGTCGCTGATCGCCTGAACGTCAGCCGCAACACGGCAGATACACATCTGCGCTTGATGCGCCAGAGGCTCGGTGTGACAAACAACGTGCAGGCCGTCACGACAGCTTTCCGCCTGGGGCTGATCAGCTAGCCTCACGCAATCGCGTGATCCCGCATCGGTCCGCGATGAACCATTGGTTGACCTCGAAACTGGAGGACAACCGAGATGCTTCATGTCGTCACGTCGCACAATGCCGACGAATATCAGGCGGAACTGGATCAGGCGTTCCGTCTGCGCCACAAGGTGTTTGTCGAGGAAAAGGGCTGGACGGACCTGTGGCGTGAAGACGGTCGTGAAGTCGACCGCTTTGACGACAGGCGTGCCGTCCACATGCTCTTCACCGAGCAGGACCGTGTGGTCGGCTACCAACGCTTGCTGCCGTCGACGCGACCTCACCTTCTGTCGGACATTCTACCGGAGTTGTGCGAAGGCACCCGTCCAGTGGGAGAAAACATCTGGGAATGGTCGCGTTACTGCGTCGAGCCGCAATATCGCGAACGCGGACGGATGCTGAGCCCGGTTGCCAATGCGCTGCTGTCCGGCATCGTCGAGTGGGGCTTGGGTAGCGGGGTGGACACAATCATTATCGAAATGAACCCGCTGTGGCTGCTGCGCCTGGTTCAGTTGCATTTCAAGGTGACGCCGCTGGGATTGCCGAAAATGATCGCCGGGGAAGAGACTGTCGCGGTGACAGCCTGTTTTGATGAGCGCACGCTGCAAAGGCTTCGTGAAACGCGCAGCCCAGGTAGCAATAGATCCACGCCGTAATCACAAGCCTTGGTCCGCGCACGGAAGAGGTGCCATGCGCCGCTCCATCCAGCTTCTCACACTTCATTTTGCGACCGTCGTCGCCGAGGAAGGCAGCTTCCTCGGCGCATCCCGGCGACTGCGGATTCATCATTCCGCGCTCAGCAGGCGCATAAAAGATCTCGAATTGAGGCTGGGCGTGACTTTGTTCGAACGCCACCCCGGCGGGGTCAGAGCAACGGCCCCTGGCAAAACTTTCCTGGCCAAAATACGAAATATCTTGAAAGAGCTGGACGATACGCTCCAGGGAATTGAGCCAGCCGACTCGGCAAAGAGCGGTGAGCTATCGGCAGGATCAGATAGGCAGCTCTGCAACTGCGCGTTCCTCAAAGCCATCGTTGGATCATTGGGCAAAGATCCCGAGGTGACTGATTTCATCGACTTTCTGCGCAGGCATTGCCCGCCCTGATACGCCAGCAGCGTCCGCCCGAGACTAGCTCTCTTTCAGGCTGCGCCGGACCCGGGCGAAGGCCCGATCCGTGGCCATAAACCGCGACACCATGGGCGCGATCAATTTAGCCGGATCTGCAGCCTGGCCGGTGTCGCGGCCGAGGACCTCGGCGTAGGCGACCAGATCGCGATGAACGGTGGCTGGCAATTCGACCGTGATCTTGACCGGCCGATCGTCGGGAATGGCGGAGAGTTTCAGCTTGGTCATGACGGATCCTTCGCTTGACCGTAGGGCTCGAGAACGAGATCGCGATTGACGGTGACACGAACTGGAAAACCCGGCCGGATGGTCAGCGTCGGCTGGACAGTAAGCCGATTGCGCACGACCTGCTGGCCAATATTGGAAGCTGAATCCTGAGCGCTTTCGCGAATGGCTTTGGCGATATCGCTTTCGTCGTTGCTGGAACCAAGAGACGTCCCTATCCCGAGTAGGGTCGAGAGCGCGGCAGCCCGGAACAGCTGGCCCCAGTGATGATCGACCTCGTCCTCGAGCCCGGAGAACCCTTCAGTATCCGCGCCCTGCTGGCGTTCCAGCACGATGGCGGTGCCATTGGGCATGATTAGACGATTCCACACCAGCAGCACGCGCGACTGACCGAAGGCGACCTGGCTGTCGTACTGGCCGATCAGTTTAGCGCCCTGCGGAATGAGCAGGTACGATCCTGTCGGGCTGTCGAAGACATTCTCTGTGACCTGAGCGGTGATCTGGCCGGGAAGATCGGATCGAATGCCGGTGAGGAGAGCGGCCGGGATGATCGTTCCGGCCTGCACGACGTAAGGCGAGGCTTTTTCGGCGAGACGATCGGGACTGACGGTGCGGCGGTCAGGCGTTGCGTTGACGAAGGCAGTTTTGCGGTCCTGCCCATCTTGCGCTGAGTTCGGCTCAAGCGCGGGCTGTTTGGGCGGCGATGCCGATCCTGACAAGCCGTCGCCACCGCCATTTGCGCCAGAACTCTGTCGCGCTGGATTGGCCCGCGCGTGGCTGTCGGTGAATAGCTTCGCCACGCGGGCGGCCTCGATCTCGGCCAGGCGGCGTTGTTCGTCAGGATCGGCATGCGGCGTGCGGATGTCCGGCACCTGGATCTGTTGTCCGCGCTCTTGCGCGCGCAGGATCGGTCGTCCGAGATCGCCAGGCAAAGCAGGCCCAAGTTTCGGGACACCTGAATAGTCCTTCGGCAGTACCTGCAGTCCGTCGGCGGTGGTGCGATTTTCGGTGGTGAACAGTTCGGATGGTTGCTCGTTGCCGCGCCGTCTGGTGTCCAGCGCCCAAATTAGCGTGCCAAGGATCGCAACGCTTGCGACGCCGCCAAGGCCAACGAGCACCTTGCGCGACAGTCGCGTCACCCTGGCGGGTTCGGGCCGCAGCCGCAGTTCCGCGGCGATATCCGAGTTCGGTGAAGTGGCGGTGTCGCTCATCGAAACAGCCCAACGCTACGCTGTGGCTTTCTTCCGTCAGTCCGCACGATCCGAACGCGTTTCTCGCTGGTCTTGTCGCCCAGCCTCAGTTCAGCCGCGGCAAACAGCCGGTCGACGACATAGTAGTTTTGCCGGGCGCGGTAGTTGACCAGTTCAGAGCCACCGGACGGACCAACAACGAAGAGCGGCGGCATTTCACCCTGACCGATGCCCGAGGGGAACTCGATGTAGACTTTTGCGCCATCGTCGAAAGCGCGCAGCGGCCTCCAAGGTGCTGGGTCACCCTCGATGCGATAGCGGAAGTTGAGTTTCTGGATGTCGACGCCCGAAGCCACAGACTGCGAAACGGAAGCCTGCGCGTTCTGCCGACGCAGGGCAATCAACTGGTCGTGAGGATACTGCCAGGAGACAGAGGCCATGTAGGTTTTCTCGGTCGACCGCAGTTCGAGATGATAGGTGCGCCGGTCGCTGTTGATGACAAGATTGGTCTGGAGATCGGGACGCGTCGGCTTGACGAGAATATGGACCTGAAGCCGGTCCCCTGCTCCGCTCTGCGTATCGCCGATAATCCAGCGCACCGTGTCGCCAGCGGCGACGGGGCCGGAGCCGACAAGCTGCTCGCCGGGCTGCAGGGCGATATCGGTGACCTGTCCGGGCGCGGCATAGATTTGATAGAGCGCCCCCTCGCTCCAGGGGTAGAGCTGGATCGCGTTGATAAAGCCGTCGCGAACGGGCTGCATTCGCGCGGCCTCGTTCGCCTGGCTGATGCGCTGCTTGGGATCGGCCGGCTCGGTCTTTGCCCTACCACTTTCGACCGGCTTCACTTGGCCGGGTAGCGGGAGTGGTTTTGGAAGCTCCACCACCTTCACCGGACCGGGCGGGTCGGCTTTCCGCAGAGCGGGTGCGGCATCATCATAACCGACCTCCGGCGGAATGTATCTTTTCGAGGCGCAACCGACGAGCGCTGTCGCCGACAGCAGCCCTACGGCAAGCAAGCACGTGATCGACATGCTGCGCGCGTTCTGTGGCGCCGGATTCCGTGTTTGTGCCGCACGCATCATGAGAGCTCCTTCGACCAGTTTATGGCGTTGACGTAGACACCGAGCGGATTGGCCTTCAGCCGCTCGGCATCGCGGGGTTGTTGAATGACGATGGTGAGGATGGCGGTCCAACGCTCGGTACTGGCCAGGCTGCCGTTCTCGTAGCGGCGCTCGGTCCAGGCGACACGAAACGAATCCGGCGAGGCACGGATGACGCTGGAGACGTCGATCGCGACCTGGATCTTGCCAACCTTGGCAAAAGGATCGTTCAACCGGGCGTAGTCGTTGAGAGAGACGGCGCCGCGATCGGTCGTGTAGTCGTAGGCGCGCAACCAGTTCTGGCGGACGATGACCGGATCGTCCGCGATGCTTCGCACCTGCTCGATGAAGCGGGCGAGATGCCATGCGATCTGCGGATCGGTCGGCTTGAAGTCAGCCATGGCCGAGGCGACCACCTGCGCCTCACCAAACTTGTCGACTTGAACGACCCAGGGAACGACGGAGCCACGCGCCGACTGCCACACCAATGCCGCGGCGAAGCCGCCGGCCAGCACGAGGGAACCGAAGGCCATCAGCCGCCAGTTCTTCGCCTGCACGCGGGCCGAGCCGATGCGCTCATCCCAAGCCTGCGCGGCACGCTGGTACGGCGTCTCGGGCTGGGGCCTCGTGCCATAACGAACGGAAGGTCGTTTGAAAGGATTCATCGGTGGTCATCCTGATGGAGAGAAACATTCATCGAGCCACCGCCATGATCGCCGGAGCGGATGGAATGAGCGGCCGTGCTGGCGCCATGGCTCATTGCCTGGCCACGCTTCATGCGAGTGGCCCATTCCGGCGGGGAGCCAGCTGTGGAGTTTGGGTTCGATGCGGGGGGCGGTCCGGCAAAGGAGGAACCGTTTGCGGCTTCGCCGGTACTGCCAACCGCGAATTGTCCGCCGGTCGCCGTCCACCCGGCAGAGCGACCGGACTGATTGCTGCTGCTAAGCGCCGACGCAGCGCGCGACATGGCTTGTTTGACGGGCTGAACGGCGGCCCCAACCCCGGCTCGCGCGACACCGCCGAGACCGGCGGCCACGGCGCCTGCACCGCTTTGCCCCGACGTTGCGGCGGCGAGCCCATACGCCGTCGATGTACTTCCCGCCACATGAGCGCCGCGTAGCGCCGCGGCAGCCGACATGCGGCCTCCGGTGCCGACGGCACTTGCAGCAGCACTCAGTCCCGCACGCGTGCCCATGTAACCCGCCGCGCCAAGACCGGCGGCGGCGAGGCTGGTGCCGACGGCTGCACCTGCACCGAGTTGCGGAGCGCCGGAGACAAGCCCCGTCGCAATGCCAGGGCCGAAGATCGACAACCCCATCAGGGAAAGCGCGCCGAGCACAAGCGACAATGCATCGGTAATCGTGGGTTGTTCTGCGAAGCCTTGCGTGAACTCGCCAAACAGGCCCGAGCCGATCCCGACGATGACGGCGAGCACGAGGATCTTGACGCCCGAGGCCACGATATTACCGAGTACCTTTTCGGCGAGGAAAGCCGTCCTGTTGAACAGCGCAAACGGGATCAACACGAAGCCGGCAAGTGTCGTCAGCTTGAACTCGATCAGCGTGACGAAGATCTGCACGGCCAGAATGAAGAAAGCGATGAGCACGATCGCCCAGGCCACCATCAGAACGACGATCTGGACAAAGTTCTCGAAGAAGGAGACGTAGCCCATCAATTGGCTGGCGGCTTCGAGGATCGGATTGCCGGCGTCGATGCCGACCTGCGCGACTCGGCCTGGCTGCAGCAGCGCAGAACCGGAAAGTGTCGACCCTCCCGCCTTCAGGCCGAGCCCCGAAAAGCTCTCGAAGACGATGCCGGCGAGCCGATTGAAGTTGCCGATGATGAAGGCGAAGAAGCCGATATAAAGCGTTTTCTTCACCAACCGATGCAGCACGTCCTCATCGGCGCCCCAGGCCCAGAACAGGCCGGCGAGCGTGATGTCGATGACGATCAGAGTCGAAGTGAGAAAGGCGACCTCGTTTCCGAGCAGGCCGAAGCCGGAATCGATGTAGCGGGTGAAGGTTTCGAGAAACCGGTCAATGACGCCCGTGTCGTTCATGGCGTCTTGTCCTCGCCGAGCGAGCGGTCGATCCGGCCGAAGCGGTCGTCGGCCGGCCACGCCGGTTTGTCGCGATTGCTGGGCATGAAGAAGCGGCGCCGGCTTTCTTCCCAAGCCGCTTTGCAGGCAATGTCGCGGGTGGCCTGTTCGCCGAGCGTGCGGCAACGCATGAGCTCACCGACCAGCGGACCGCCATCGGGATCTGCTGGGCGCAGGGTTGGCGGAACGGTGTATTTGTCGTCATGGCGCGAGATGATGGTGACGGCGACCGCCAGTGCGAGCGCCGTCACGCCGATCAAGCGGGCGGTTGTCTTCACGTTCATCGGAGAAAACCTCAGTCGTGGAACATGCGAACCGAGGAAGGGCTATAGGTTTTGCCAACCATGAAGCGGCTGAACTGTTCTCGCGCCTGTTCCTGGGCGGCTGCCTGCCTGGCGCTTTCAAGGGCTGCCGCCCGTCCTTGCGCAGCCATCATCGCGGTGAGGTCGGCGACCTGCCGTGCCTGCACGGCGAGAAGCTGGTTGCCAGCTTGCGTCGCCTGCAGGATACCGACCGCCGACTGGCTGGCGTCGACCGCCATGCTCGTCTGCTCCCTCGTTCCTTCGATGTTGTCGACGGCGACAGCTCCGGCCTTCAATGAATGCTCGAACGACGCAACCGAAGTTTGCCAGCGTTCACGTGCACCATCGACGAGCTGCTGGCTGGACAGATCCGAACCGAGATTCTGGTAGGTCGATTTGAACTGGCTTTCGATGTCCTGGACGCTGTAGGCGAGTTTGTCGGCCTCGCCGAGCAGGCTCTTCATCTGCGAGAAATTGCCTTCGATCTGGCCAAGCAGCGACGTCGGCAACGAGGTCAGATTCTTCGCCTGGTTGATCAGCATCTGTGCCTCGTTCTGAAGCGAGGTGACCTGGTTCTGGATCTGCTCCAGCGCACGCGCGGCGGAAAGGACGTTCTCCGCGTAGTTTCTGGGATCGAAGACGATCAATGCGGATGCGGGCGCGCACGACAGCACGACGTTGATAGCAACAACACTGGTCGCGATCAAATGCCGGACACGGAGACGGTTGCGGACGGAATTCATGACGAAACTTCCTTTGCGGATTGATCGACAATGTTGGTGAGATGGGGAACGAGGTCAGCGGCCCAGGAGAGGCCGCGCCCAGCAAGCCAGGCCTCGAGGAAATGGTCGTGACCGTTCTCGGCGATGATCCGCTCGATAGCCGCTTGATCGGCCTTCGAGGATGCGGCGCAAAGAGCCAGCGCGATCGGACCGAGGCCCAATTCGAACAGCCGGTTGCCGCGCCGCGACTGGCAGTAGTAATCGCGCTTCGGGGTAGCCCGAGACAGGATTTCGATCTGACGGTCGTTCAATCCAAAGCGCCGATAGATCTCCGTGATCTGCGGCTCGATGGCGCGCTCGTTCGGCAGGAAGAGCCGCGTTGGACAGCTCTCGACGATTGCCGGAGCAATCTTGCTGCCATCGATGTCGGAGAGCGATTGCGTGGCGAAGATGACGGAAGCGTTCTTCTTGCGAAGGGTTTTCAACCATTCGCGCAGCTGTTCGGCGAAGCCGCCATCGTCGAGCGCAAGCCACCCCTCGTCGATGATCAGCAGCGTTGGCCGTCCATTCATTCGCTGCTCGATGCGATGGAAGAGATAGGCGAGCACGGCCGGAGCAGCACCCGTGCCGATCAGACCCTCGGTCTCGAAGGCCTGGACGGAGGCTTCGCCGAGACGCTCGTGTTCTGCGTCGAGCAACCGGCCGTAGGGACCGCCGATACAGTAGGGTCTCAGCGCCTGCTTCAATGGCGAAGACTGCAGCAGCACCGACAGTCCGGTCAGCGTCCGCTCTTGTACCGGCGCGGAGGACAACGACGTCAGCGCCGACCACAGATATTCCCTCACCTCCGGCGTGACTGGAACACCTTCGCGCTGGAGAATGTCGACGAGCCAGTCGGCCGCCCAGGCCCGTTCGGGCGTGTGATGGATGCCGGCCAGAGGTTGCAGCGAGATGTCTCCGGGGCCGTCAGACAGGTCAGTCAATGAGAGTGCCGCAAGCGGGTCATCCGGGCGCTGCCCGCTCGACGGGTTGCCGCCGAGATTCTGCCAATCGCCGCCCATGGAAAGCACGGCCGCACGGATCGAGCCGCCGAAATCAAAGGCAAAGATCTGGTTGCTTTCATACCGCCGAAACTGCAGCGCCATCAGTGCGAGCAGAACCGACTTGCCGGCGCCGGTCGGGCCGAGGACAAGCGTGTGGCCAACGTCGCCGACATGCAGGCTGAACCGAAACGGCGTCGTGCCTTCCGTCCTGGCGAAGAAGAGCGGAGCCGCCCCAAAATGCTCGTCAGTTGCCGGCCCTGCCCAGACCGCCGACAGCGGGATCATGTGGGCGAGATTCAGTGTCGACAGCGGTGGCTGCCGGACGTTGGCATAGACATGGCCTGGAATGCTGCCGAGCCATGCTTCGACGGCGTTGACGCGCTCAACCATGGAGGTGAAGTCGCGGGATTGGATGATTTTTTCGACCAGCCGCAGCTTTTCGTCAGCTATTCCTGCATCGAGATCCCACACCGTCACGGTGGCGGTGACGTAGGCCTGGCCGATCTGGTCAGAGCCGAGTTCCTGCAGGGCGGCATCCGCGTCGGCTGCCTTGTTGGCGGCATCCGTGTCAACCAGGACCGACGCCTCATTGGTCATCACCTCCTTGAGGATGGCCGCGATGGACTTTCTTTTGGCGAACCACTGCCGCCGGATCTTTGTCAGCAGGCGGGTTGCGTCGGTCTTGTCGAGCATGACTGCCCGGGTCGACCAGCGGTATGGGAACGCAAGTCGGTTGAGTTCATCGAGAATCCCAGGGAAGGTCGCGGTCGGGAAGCCTATGATTGTCAGCGTGCGCAGGTGGGCCTCGCCGAGCCGCGGCTCCAGCCCGCCGGCCAGCGGTTCATCGACCAGCAATGCATCGAGATGCATTGGCGTTTCGGGAACGCGGACGCGATGGCGCCTGGTCGAAACCGTCGAGTGCAGATAGGTCAGCGTGCCGGTGTCATCGAGCCAGTCGACTTCGGGAACGAAACCTTCAATCAGGTTGAGCACACGGTCGGTGCGGTCGACAAAACTCCTCAAAAACTCCCAAGGGTCGACGCCGCTCTTTTCGCGGCCTTCGTAGAGCCAGCTTTCCATGCGGGATGCTTCCTCGGCCGGCGGCAACCAGACGAAAGTGAGAAAATAGCTGCTTTCGAAGAGCTCACTATGCGACTGGCGATCGCCTTGCTGCGACAATCCGCGGTCGGCTTCACCCTCGAACTGTTCGCGGCGTTCAAGGTCGACCAACGCTGAGGCGCTGTCAGGAAAAAGCCCTTCTGGATAGTCCTGCGCTGCAAGCCGGGCGGCTTCGACGAAGATCGCCCAGCCGGAGCCGAGACGGCGCAGCGCATTGTTGAGCCGAGCTGTCGTGCCGACCAGTTCGGCCGGCGTTGCACTGTCGAGATCGGGGCCGCGAAACCTAGCAGTCCGCTGGAACGAGCCGTCCTTGTTGAGGACGACTCCCGGCGCCACCAAGGCAGCCCAGGGCAGATAGTCGGCGAGGTTTTTCGAGCGCTTGCGGTATTCGGCGAGGTTCATCATTGGGAAAAGCCTCTCAGCAGCCGAAATGCGCGGGATATCGAACGTGCCGGCGGACCACGTCGACGAACTGGGCGTCGCGCTTCGCCGCCAGGACGGCCACGAAATGTCCGATTGCCCAAATCCCGATGCCGGCGAGCCAAAGCCGCAGCCCAAGCCCAACCGCGCCGGCCAGCGTTCCGTTGGCGATAGCCACCGCGCGCGGTGCGCCGCCGAGAAGAATCGGTTCAGTGAGCGCCCGGTGGACCGGTGCGAAGAAGCCGCGAACCGCCTCCTCCATCAGATCAGCGCTCCGCCGCCGAACGAGAAGAAGGACAGGAAGAAAGAACTCGCCGCGAAGGCGATCGACAGTCCGAACACGATCTGGATCAGACGCCGAAAGCCGCCCGAGGTGTCGCCAAATGCGAGCGACAGGCCGGTGACGATGATGATGATCACCGCCGCGATCTTGGCGACCGGTCCCTCGATCGATTCGAGGATTTGTTGAAGCGGTTGCTCCCACGGCATGGAAGAACCGGCGGCGCGTGCAGGGACAGTCATCGTGGCCCCAATCGCCATAGCCGTGGCAACATGCGGGAGGACCGCACCAACCTTAGGGATAGATGATGAAGTGAAGCGGATCGGGTTCATTCTGAAGCTCCATGGATGGCTCGGGATTTATGGTTGGCTCGGGCCCGATTTTGGCTTCGAGCATGCGGTAGTCGCCGGTGGCTGCATCGAGCCCGTCGACGAGCGCGATCTCGACGAGGCGGCGGGCCGAACCGCGGCCGGCAAGCACGGCGACAAGATCAATCGTTTCGGCAATGAGTGCGCGCGGGACGGTGACCACAGCTTCCTGTACGAGCTGCTCAAGTCGACGCAGAGCCCCAAGGCCAGTGCTGGCGTGGATAGTCCCAATGCCGCCGGGATGGCCGGTGCCCCAGGCCTTCAGGAGATCGAGGGCTTCCGCGCCGCGTACTTCACCGATCGGGATGCGGTCGGGGCGGAGCCGCAGCGATGACTTCACCAGGTCGGAGAGGGAGGCGACGCCCTCCTTGGTCCGCAGCGCCACAAGATTGGGTGCAGCACATTGCAGCTCGCGCGTATCCTCGATCAGCACAATACGGTCGGAGGCTTTTGCCACCTCTGCCAGCAGCGCGTTGACCAGCGTCGTTTTGCCGGTCGACGTGCCGCCAGCGACCAGCAGGTTTTTTCGCCGTTCGACGGCGAGCCGCAGCACGTCGGCCTGGGCTTCTGTCATGATGCCAGCGGCAACGTAATCGTTGAGCGTGAACACGGCGACGGCCGGCTTGCGGATGGCAAAGGTAGGAGCTGCAACGACCGGCGGCAGCAGACCCTCGAACCGCTCCGCACTATCAGGCAGTTCGGCCGAGACGCGAGGCGCGCCGGGATGCACTTCGGCGCCGACGTGATGGGCAACGAGCCGGATGATCCGCTCGCCATCGGCCGGGCTCAGCATTTCCTCAGTGGCAGACAGGCCTTCTGTCAGCCTGTCGACCCACAGGCGCCCGTCTGGATTCAGCATCACTTCGACGATGCAGGGATCGTCAAGAAATCCGGCTATCGCCGGGCCGAGCGCCGTGCGCAGCATGCGCGCCCCACGCGAGACCGCTTCCCTGCCGGCATTTTGAGTGTCTGCCACGATGGTCCCCATTTCTCGGGCGAATTGCTTCGCACCGCTGACGGGGATGATTAGAAGAAGCAGGAATGTGCGCCTTGCAACAAGGAAAATGGCTGGCAGCAATGCGACGTGCAGAGACTTGCAAAATGCGGCACCGATGAGTTCGCCGCCCGCCTCGGCTGCCTAGCCCGTGTGCGACTCAGCGGTGTCCGGCGATGATGGAGCCGCAAAGTCCTCGGCGATCTCCTGCCTGAGCTTTGGTCCTTTGCTCAGCCTGCGCCCGAGCGCATCGATGAAAGCGTCATAACGCTGCCGACCTTTTGCGCGCGCTTCGGGCTGAGCGGCGTCAGGCAAGGCCGGAGTTGAGGTGAGCCAGAAGCGCACGAACAACGCCAGCGTCTCGATTGAGATACCGAGATCGCGTTCGACGCGCTGAACGCGCCGGTCGATCTGGTCGAGCCGCCTTGTGATTGCCGCTTCTTTGCGCTCCTCAGAATCGGGGGAGAGAAAAGAAGCGATGGCCGCTTCGGCGATCAGCGACAGGGACACATCCCTCTTTGCGGCGTAGTCGGCAAGCGCATTCATGACCTCCGGTTCCAGATAGGCTGAGAGACGGCGCTTCTTCATGGAGGTCAAAGTTCGATTCCGTCTTTGGGATCGAGTGCGACCTGTCGCGCGGTGCGCCGCATCGTCTGGTCGACCGACCGGCGTCGGGCAACCTCATCATCGGATTCGTCGCGATCAAGGTCGAATTCATCAATGCGCACCCGCGTGGGATCCGGCGCAATATCCTCATGTTCGGGCAATTCGGGCTGGCGGCGGATACCGCCATTGTCAGGATCACTGTCCGGTTGGTGAAGCGATGCAAGGCTTGCCTGCGCCTCCGGCACCTTGGCAACCGCCATTTCAGTCCAGTCATCGGCGCGCGACAGGGCGTTCGTGGTTGCGGGCTTGGGCGGAGGCAAAACGCGCTCGGCAACCCGCGGATCTGCGAAATAGCGCGCCTTTTTCGCCCGGATCGGGGACAGCCCAGAGACCATCACAATGGCATCGCTCGGTGGCAGCTGCATGATCTCGCCGGGCGTCATCAGCGCGCGTGCCGTCTCCTGCCGCGAGACCATGAGATGCCCAAGCCAAGGCGACAGACGATGCCCGGCATAGTTCTTCATCGCCCGCATTTCGGTTGCCGTTCCCAGCGAGTCGGAGACGCGCTTGGCGGTTCGCTCGTCGTTGGTCGCGAAACTCACACGAACATGACAGTTGTCGAGAATGGAATTGTTCGGCCCGTAGGCTTTTTCGATCTGATTGAGGGACTGGGCAATAAGGAACGACTTGATGCCATAGCCGGCCATGAACGCGAGGGCCGACTCGAAGAAATCAAGCCGGCCGAGTGCCGGAAATTCATCGAGCATCAGAAGCAAGCGATGCCGGCGATCCTTCGCATGGAGATCCTCCGTCAGCCTGCGGCCGATCTGATTCAGGATAAGCCGGACAAGCGGCTTGGTGCGGCTGATATCCGATGGCGGCACGACCAGATAGAGTGTCGTGGGTTGCGCGTCCTCCACCAGATCGGCAATGCGCCAATCGCAACGGGACGTGACCTGGGCCACAACCGGATCGCGGTACAGGCCGAGGAAGCTCATCGCGGTCGACAGCACGCCAGAGCGTTCATTCTCCGATTTGTTGAGAAGTTCACGTGCTGCCGATGCCACAACGGGGTGCGGACCGACATCGCCAAGGTGCTTGGTTAGCATCATCGTTCGCAACGTCGCCTCAATCGGCCGCTGCGGATCGGAGAGGAACTTGGCAACACCGGCCAGCGTCTTGTCATTCTCGGCGTAGAGGACATGCAAGATCGCGCCGACCAGCAGCGCGTGGCTCGTCTTTTCCCAATGATTCCGGCGTTCCAGAGACCCCTCTGGGTCGACCAGCACGTCGGCGACGTTCTGGACGTCTCGGACTTCCCAAGCGCCACGCCTGACTTCCACCAGCGGGTTGTAAGCGGTTGAGGCAGCATTGGTTGGGTCGAACAGCAGCACACGGCCGAAACGTGCTCGCCAGCCAGCGGTGAGTTCCCAATTTTCACCCTTGATGTCGTGAACGATTGCGCTTCCCGGCCAAGTGAGCAGGGATGGCACGACCAGTCCGACGCCCTTGCCGCTTCGGGTCGGCGCGAAGCACAGGACATGCTCCGGGCCATCGTGGCGAAGGTAGTCCAAGTCAAACTTGCCCAGAACCACGCCATCGGCGCCGAGCAGTCCTCCGGCTTCAATCTCTTTTCGCACAGCCCAGCGCGCCGAGCCGTACGTTGCCACGTATTTGGCCTCCCGTGCTCGCCATAGTGACATGCTGATAGCGATAGCAACCGCGATGAAACTGCCGCTCGCCGCGATCACCGCGCCCTCAACAAAGACCGTCGGTGCATAGGCGTCATAGAAAAACCACCACCAGAAAAATGCCGGTGGCGGATAGATCGGTTGGCCGACGAGTTCGAACCAGGGCGAACCAAGTTGCTCCTGGTAACCCAGTTGCCAGGCGGTCCATTGCGTTGCTCCCCAGGTGGTCGTAAGCACGATGGTCAAAACAGCGACGATCTGACCCCACAATATTCTGGTTGCCGGCATCGTTACTCCCGATTCAAAATCTCGGGAGCGAGTAAGCAGAGTACGAACGCAGGCAGTGCAATAGCAAAGGCTTCATCCCGGCAGCTCATTGTGCCCAGACCTAAAAAGACTGGCGATCTGCGCTGGGCATGGGATCGCAATCCGCCAGCGAGGAGTTCCAGCGGCTGAGGACCGATCATGGCATCAACCTGCTCAATGAGCCGGTCGGGCAACGTCTGGGACAATGCTGCGATGGAAAGCTTCTTCTCGTCGCTGAAAACCGAGTGGACAGCCCGCAAGATCTACAAGGGAGCGATAATGCCAGGGCCGATGTGTTCGATTACGTCGAGCGCTTCTACAGCCCTCGGCGAAGGCACCGACCCCAGGCTATCTGAGCTCGGTCAAGTACAGGGACAAGCTAGGCTTAACCCCCCCGTCTCCGAAAAACCCACCAGGCCAGACACAACGCTGCGAGCGGTTTAAGAATAGGCCTACGGCGCAGGCCTCATCTGCTACGCGCTTCATCCTGCGGATAGCAAACAGCGAAGCCTCCACCGGCGCGAACAGTTCGCGATGGGGGGTTGATTGCGGGACCGGTCCGCCATTTCTGGCAGAGAAACCGTGCAACTGGCTTGTGTATGTCGTGCCGCCCATCGCCTGACCGCAGCATTTCCATCGTCCTCTTTCAGCCGGCCGTTCCTCCCGACCGCCGGTTGGATGATGATGATCCCCTGTCGAGAATAGTCACTGTTGTCGAGCACGACGGGCTGAGCCGTCTTGTGGGTCCTTCACCTTTGCCATCCCTTGCAAATGAGGATTTGCGTTCCTGGTTCGGCCTAACCCTGACAGGCTCGGCACTCGGCTCAACTCCAGCTTTCTCTGAACTTTCCGGCCGCACTAGCCAAGCGTCATTCTACCGCGCGATGGGCGCAAAAAATATGACAGGGCAGACCACAAATGAGGTGGGTTGGACCAAAGACTTTTTAGCGAACTCGCAAAAAAGGAAATGACAAACCTTCCGGTTAAGGCGCGGGTCGGCCAACCTCCGGCCCTAATCGGCCAAGTGCATGCAGATCTGAAGAGCACGGCGATGGCGTGGCGCACGAGAAGCCGGAAGCTCCCAAGCCTGCCGTTCCGATCAAGAAATCGGTCAGGCCGAACTACATCGTCTGCCTGGATGGGTATGCCGACGGACTATCCGGTGGTGACGCCAAACTATGCCGCCGCACGCTCGGCATTGGCCAAGATCACGGGTCTCGGACGCAAACCCACGCAAAAGGAAGATCAAGGGCGTACCAAGCGGATACGCAAGGACGCGAGGGCTGATCGATCGGCCGGCCGGTCGTTCTGGCGCATAGCAGCCGCCCAGACGTATGCCGATACCAAAGGCGGGGACCCCCCGCCTCGCTTCACATGCTGTCCTGCCAGAAGTCAGAAAAGCCAACAGCGGCTCTTGAGCCCTGTTCCCGCGCTCGCTGAACGACAGCCAGCAGATGCGCGTTTTCCGTGTCGTTCCGGCTTGCGCCGGCGGTCAACCTGCTTTGCTAAGATTGCCGGCCGAGGACTTGCCGCTGCGGCGGTCCTGCTCGATCTCGTAATTGAGCTTCTGGCCGTCGGCGAGGGTCGAAAGACCCGCTCTCTCGACGGCGGAAATGTGGACAAACACGTCTTGGCCGCCGGCATCGGGCGTGATGAAGCCGAAGCCTTTGGAGCTGTTGAACCACTTCACGGTTCCAGTCGCCATACTGTATTCCTTCCTAACGATTGATCGCGGCTTGGCTTAGAAGTCAAACCGGTTTCATAAACGCAGCAAAGTCGAGAAATCGCAAGACATGGATCGATCGTGCCGAAAATCGCGGCCGTCATGTGTGGTTCCGAGCCCCTGTGCAGCCAACAGAATTTCGTCCACCGATATCAGAGCAGCTTCGTGGACGCTCTGCCGTCGGATGTGGCCATCGCTCTTGTTTCACCGGCAATGCACGGGAGGCAGTGTTTGCGCGCCCGTTTGCGGCTCAGTCATGGCAAATTTTAACTGGCAAGCTGCTTGTTTATAACAACAAAATGTGAGAGTTCTGCGCCGTCGAAATTGGCTCTCAAGCTTTACTTTATCGGTAAAAAACATCTGAAGGCGCCATAAGTATTGCTGGGCGAGAGTTTGTGATCTCACTGCTTGGTTGTTAGGTTCCGTAACGGCCCTGCTAGGCGGGTGTTTTCTCGTTATTGAATCGGTTGAAACGCGATTTGGCGTGTTTCGTTGACAGGAATAATTCAGGGGGGTTCCATGAAACAGGTAAAAAAATTGGATAATTTGAAGTTTGTCCAAGCAATGTTGCGAGAGATTCGTCAGACGGTGCAGGCTGACGGGGAGAGCCTGCTGACCTATTTGATCGACATGGCTTACCTGGAGGCCAGCGATCGAATTAGGTCGAGCTGGGCCGTGCAAAGCGACAATGGCAAGTCTGACGCCTAACTGGCGACACAACCATCTGTTAGGTGCGAGGAAGCGGACCTGTGGAAACTTTCAAGGTTGAGGAGATGGATGGCGCAAAAGCAATCCGTAGCGTGTCAGTCGACGCACAATGTCATGTGCACGCGGCCATGAAAGTGATACCGCGACCGCTCCAGCTTGATCGAGGACCTGGTAGGCTGTGGATACGAGTAACTGACGCCAATCGTAGCTCTCGAGCCTTCTATTATGGAGACTAACCGATCCACCTCACTCTCGTTCTCACACGCACTCTCTCTCAAGTCGCTTGATATTGTTGCTATGGCGTGCGGCCTATTTTCTTAGGGGCAGCGGGTTACTGCTTGTTCGAACGCTGGAAATCTGGCCGGACCGGAGATCAGACGTGTTGGATTGCCGTAACCGGAGAGCGGCAGCTTTTGGTCTTCGAATATCCGGTCGATCCGCTCATTGAGCCGTCGGGTTCGCGCCATGGACGGCCGCTGGCGTCCCCCGTACGCGGCCGGCCACGGCATCACCGATCTGCTCGCCCTCCGGTTGTGGTCTTGGCGCCCGTCGCGATCTGATTGAGCCGTTCAGCCTTGGCACCGGTGAGGCGTCCATGCATCCACGCGCCGGCGGCGCCAATCATGCCGGCGCCCACCGCGAGGATGGTGGGGTTGGAAAACAGGGATGCGAGTAGAACGGTCATGAGAATGTTCCCCAGAGCATCAAAATTACCACCCAGCAGAGTTTGCAGGAGATGTGCAGAGATTGGTCCATATTGTAAGAAATCCGCCCCATGCACTTCGCGTCGTCGATGAGGCCGTGAACGACGAATTCAGCGATACCGAGCGCGAGGCTGCCGGTTATCAGGCCGACGGTCCCGCCGTGGATTGCGGCATGAGGAAGAAGGCCATGATACCAGGGGACGCCCGGAATCGGGTTGGCGCGGTTCTTGGCCCTGGCAAGGAAGTCGCCCTGAAGCGGATAGTCAGCCAGCGCGTGACCGGCCAGAAGAAGCGCGATCGTGGTCAGTAGCGCGGTCATCTCACTACCTTGCCTGTCTTGAGGTTGCTGGCCGAGAGTGGGATCAGTCCTGCGGCGCGCATTCGGTCAGTGCGCCCGCTAGTCAGGTTGCTTTGGCCGTTGGTTGAGCGCGATGCAGCGCATTCACCCAGTCAGGAAAGTCACTCACCTGGTAAATCGGCCCACTGCCCACCGGGGAAAGCGTCGATCTACCCTTCTGTTCAAAGCGTGGAACACGAGCCCGGCAGTGCATGGCGCCGCCTCGCATTTCCATCGGTTTGCGCCAGGTGTCGCCTTACAAAAATTCATGATCACGTTCTTTCGCAATAAACCCTGTAGGGCTTTTTTCGTAACCGGCCGTGCGCAGGTTTGAGCGCGCGAGACCACAGGTGCGTGAGCCCATTTAATATCTGGATGAGACCAAGCATCCAAAGGACATGGATGTGTGCCAAGACTAGATGTCCAAAACCTGACGGGTCGCGAGAAAGCTCGCTATTCGGCTCGCGCCTCCGGCGCGTGATTCGGATGAGATGGGGGAAGACGACTTGGAGGCCCGCCACTGTGCAGCGCGATCAAGCGCAGCCTGCCCGCGATGCACCCCGGCGAACTCCTTTGCGAAGACCAATCCCACCGTGCAATTCCAAGAGCGAAATCGCCAGCCTGCTCGGGATCTCTGGGCAGACAGGTATCTTGATGAGAAGCAGCCCATTATCGCCGCTATGGCAATCTGACTCGAAGAGCGATGTGGTAACGGGGCACAACCTGCGGAAGCGTTACGACCTGGAGCCGCCGAGCGCGCTTGGTCCGACTCTGGAAGTCGCGGTTACGCCGGTGCTTACACCGATGCGGTCTCGGGCGGTCACGGCTTGAATCGGCGCTCGGGGCGGGACGAACTCGGCTTATGAGTTGCCCGTGCCCTGGCCAGGACGTGTACCGGACAAACATGGGGAGAGCTAGACAACCACCTGCGTGCCGATCTCGACCACACGTCCGGTCGGGATCTGGAAATATTCCGTCGCGTCCGCCGCCGTGCGCGCCAGGCCGATGAACAGCCGGTCCTGCCACACCGGCATGCCGGAATTGGGCGAGGCCTTGAGCGAGCGCCGCGACAGGAAGAAGGATGTCGTCATGATGTCGAACTTCCAGCCCTGCTTGCGGCAGATCGCCAGCGCGCGTGGAATGTTAGGCTGTTCCATGTAGCCGAAGGTCAGCGTCACCCGCATGAACAGCTCGTTGACCGTCTCCATCTTGACGCGCTCGCTGTCGGGCACCACCGGCTGGGGGGCAGTCACGACCGAAAGGATGACGTTCTGCTCGTGCAGCACCTTGTAGTGCTTGAGACTATGCATCAAGGCGGTCGGCGCGCTCGAGGGATCGCTGGTCAGGAACACGGCGGTGCCGGACACCAGCTGCGGCTTTTTCTTCAACAGATTGCCGGCGAGGACATCGAGCGGGATTTCGTTGCGGCGCGTCTTGTCGAAGAGATAGCGGCTGCCGCGCACCCAGGTCCACATGCCCAGCACGATGGTGAAGGCCACGACCAGCGACGCCCAGCCGCCTTCGAACACCTTGACGATGTTGGAGGCAAAGAAAACGATGTCGATGAAGGCGAACAGCACGGTCAGCGGGATCGCCACCGACAGCTTCCACTTCCAGATACGGGTCATGACGACATAGAGCAGCACTGTCGTCACCAGCATGTTGCCGGTTACCGATATGCCGTAGGCGGAGGCGAGCTTGCTGGATTCGCCGAAGCCGACCACCAGCATCACCACCACCAAGGCCAGCAGCAGGTTGACACGCGGCATGTAGATCTGGCCGGACTGCTTTTCCGATGTGTGCAGGATTTCCAGCCGCGGCAGCATGTTGAGTTGCACTGCCTGCCGGGTCAGCGAAAAAGCCCCTGAAATCACCGCCTGGCTGGCGATGACGGTCGCTGCGGTGGCCAGCACCACCATCGGGATCAGCGTCCAGCCCCCGTTCATCTCGAAAAACGGATGGCCGACCACACCTTTGTTCGCCAGTATGAAGGCACCTTGCCCGGCATAGTTCAGCAGCAGGCAGGGAAACACGATCGTCAGCCAGGCCAGCACCATGGGCTTGCGGCCGAAATGGCCGAGATCGGCATAGAGCGCCTCACCGCCAGTGACGGCAAGGAAGACCGCGCCGATGGTGACGGAGGCGACGCCTGGCGAATGGATCAGGAAGGCGACGATGTAGTACGGGCTGATCGCCCACAGGATTTCCGGATCGGCGATGATGTGGTTGAGGCCGGACAGGCCGATAGCCAGGAACCAGACAGCGGTCACCGGCCCGAACACCAGACCGACGCCGCCCGTGCCGAAGCGCTGTACCGCGAACAGCATGGCGAGAACGACCAGTGTCAGCGGCACGACATAAGGCTGGAACGTCGGCGTGACGACCTCCATGCCCTCCACCGCCGACAGCACCGAAATCGCCGGCGTAATGACCGCGTCGCCGAAAAACAGCGAGGCGCCGATGATGCCGATCCCGAGCATCACCGCCGAGCGCTTCGGAAAGCTGCCGCGCGCCAGCGCCATCAGCGACAGCACGCCGCCCTCGCCGCGATTGTCGGCGCGCAGCACGAACATGATGTATTTTACTGTAACTGTGATCGTGAGCGACCAGATGATCAGCGACAGGACGCCGAGAATATCTGTGCGATCAGCGACGTTGCCGCCCGACGAGGCATGCAGCGCTTCGCGGAGCGCATAGATCGGGCTGGTGCCGATATCGCCGTAGACCACACCGAGTGCGCCAAGCATCAACAACTCAGTACTTTGAGACGAGCCGGGATGTCCCGCTAGTTCCTCAACGTCACAACTGTTGGCAGAATCCACGACAGCCATTCGTATGCTTCCCACGGGTGCTGTGCTCTACGGCCAACGCAATTGTGCATTTCCGAGGCACGCGTCCTTGCGACGGGTAGCCTCGGCCGATTGGGCGGTGCGACAAGGAGAGGGAGGAGCTCGCTGCACTGCCGCTATCGGCCGAGGCGTCTGGAAATTGCCAATCGGGACTGCCATGTTGAAGTCGGCTGGCATATCACCAGCCCATTACTCCATCAACCAGCAAATTAGCAATTTTTAAGATTTAAACTATGGATGAAACAAGATTACGTCATTAAACTGATGTCTATTGAACTGCTATACCGAAGTAATATTTTCATTAAGTCACGAGTTCCGAGATATTATCGAGCTACAACTATCAACGAGCAATTTATGAAAGTCAATATCTTCATGGTTTCAGATGTAGCATTTCGGTCGGTTTGTCATGGACCATGAGCATTTCACCGGCCCCCCGCGACGACAGAATCGAGCGCGGACCGAGCCGGTCCGCGTCCTGTTTATAAAACCCGTCCTTCTGGCTTCGACCTACCGCCCTGGACCGAATGCGCTTGACAAAAGGCCACCGGCTCGGTCCAATTGACCCATTCACCAGGGGAGTCCCGGCAAGGGGCTGAGATACTGCTGGCTTTCGCGGCGCAGTGACCCGTTGAACCTGATCCAGTTCATACTGGCGTAGGGACGGTGCAAGCGCTTTGCGGGAGTTCATCCCCGAAGACCTGTTTCGAACAGGTCGACCAAAGCGTCTTTTCATCCTTCCGGCACAGAACTGGGTCTCCATTGCAAATGAGCAAAGGAGCCTCAAATGAATGCCTTGACCCCCGCAGTTTCGACGGGACCCCTGCCCGCCTCACGCAAGATACACAAGCAAGGCACCCTCCACCCGCAGATCAGGGTGCCGATGCGCGAAATCTCCGTCCACCCGACCGCCGGCGAACCGCCTGTGACGGTCTATGATCCATCCGGCCCCTACACTGATCAAACGGTCGAAACGAGTATAGAGAAAGGCCTCGCCCGGCTTCGGCACGAATGGATTACGGCTCGTGGCGATGTCGAATTCTACGATGGCCGCGACATCACGCCGGAAGACAACGGATTTGCGACTGGCGCGCGCCTGACGCCGGAATTTCCCATTCGCAATCGGCCGCTCAGGGCCAACGCAGACAAGGCGGTGACCCAGCTTGCCTATGCCCGCGCCGGCATCATCACGCCCGAAATGGAATTCGTCGCCATTCGCGAGAACCTTGGACGCGAAAGCCTGCGCGGCAAGCTGCAGCGGGACGGCGAGGCCTTCGGTGCGGCGATCCCCGATTTTGTCACGCCGGAATTCGTGCGTGACGAGGTAGCGCGGGGCCGGGCAATCATTCCCGCCAACATCAACCATCCCGAAAGCGAGCCGATGATCATCGGCCGCAATTTCCTGGTCAAGATCAACGCCAATATCGGCAACTCTGCTGTCACCTCCTCAATGACTGAGGAGGTCGAAAAGATGGTCTGGGCGACCCGCTGGGGCGCCGATACGGTCATGGATCTGTCGACCGGTCGCAACATCCACAACATTCGCGAATGGATCGTTCGCAACTCGCCGGTGCCGATCGGCACCGTGCCGCTCTACCAGGCGCTGGAGAAGGTGGGCGGCATCGCCGAGGACCTGAACTGGGAGGTCTATCGCGACACGCTGATCGAGCAGGCCGAGCAGGGCGTCGACTATTTCACCATCCACGCCGGCGTTCGGCTGCATTACATTCCACTCACGGTCGAGCGGGTTACCGGCATCGTCAGCCGGGGCGGTTCGATCATGGCGAAATGGTGCCTGCACCATCACCGGGAAAGCTTCCTCTATGAGCATTTCGAGGAGATCTGCGACATCGCCAGAGCCTATGACGTCTCATTCTCGCTCGGCGACGGACTTCGTCCGGGCTCGATCGCCGACGCCAATGATGCCGCGCAATTCGCCGAACTGGAGACGCTTGGCGAACTGACGAAGATCGCCTGGGCCAAGGACTGCCAGGTGATGATCGAGGGCCCGGGCCACGTTCCCATGCACAAGATTAAGGAGAACATGGACAAGCAACTCGCAATCTGCGGCGAAGCACCTTTTTATACCCTCGGGCCGCTGACGACGGACATCGCCCCGGGTTACGACCACATCACCTCAGGCATCGGTGCGGCCATGATCGGCTGGTTCGGCACCGCCATGCTCTGTTATGTGACGCCGAAGGAGCATCTCGGTCTGCCGGACCGCAACGACGTCAAAACCGGCGTCATCACCTACAAAATTGCCGCGCACGCGGCCGACCTGGCGAAAGGCCACCCGGCGGCGAAAACCAGGGATGATGCCCTTTCTCGCGCCCGTTTCGAGTTCCGCTGGGAGGACCAGTTCAACCTGTCGCTCGATCCGGAAACCGCCCGTTCCTTTCACGACGAGACCTTGCCCAAGGAGGCGCACAAGGTCGCGCATTTCTGCTCGATGTGCGGGCCGAAATTCTGCTCGATGCGCATCTCCCACGACATCCGCGCCGAAGCGCAGAAGGAGGGGATGGAGGGGATGGCGGCGATGGCGGCGATGGCGGAAAAATACCGCGCGGGCGGCGATCTTTATATGCCGGTGAGTGGCACCACGCCCGAGGCGCCGGAGCCATCATGAGGGTGCTGGTCAAGGGGGCCGGCGTCGCCGGCCTCACCGCGGCCTTCGAGCTCACCACTCGCGGCGCGGAGGTCACCGTCGCTGAAATCGGGTGTGGTCTCGGCGGCAGCGCATCGTGGTTTGCCGGCGGCATGCTGGCGCCCTGGTGCGAGCGCGAAAGCGCGGAGCAGCCTGTGCTGGACCTCGGACGCGGCGCCGCCGAATGGTGGGATGCCGTGCTGCCAGGTCAGGTGACGCGGGCCGGAACGCTGGTTGTTGCAACGCCGCGGGATGCGGGCGAGCTTGACCGCTTCGCAAGCCGCACCTCGAGCCATCGCTGGATCGATGAGGAGGAAATCGCGCGGCTGGAGCCCGACCTCGCCGGCCGTTTTCGCCGCGCCCTGTTCTTCGCCGGCGAGGCGCATCTCGAGCCGCGCACTGCAATGGCAGCGCTTCACGAAAAGCTCGTCGCGATGGGCGTCGACTTCCGCTTTGCCACGGACGCCCGGCAGCTTTCCGGATTCGACCGTGAGATCGACTGCGTGGGAATGGCGGCGGGCGATGAGAGGCTGCGCGGCGTTCGCGGCGAAATGCTGATCCTGCACACACCCGATATCTCGCTGTCGCGCCCGGTCCGGCTGCTGCATCCGCGCTTTCCGCTCTATGTGGTGCCGCGCCCCGATCACCGATTCATGGCCGGCGCCACGATGATCGAGAGCGATGACAGCGGTCCGGTCACGGTCCGTTCGATGATGGAACTTCTGAGCGCGGCCTGCGCGCTCCACCCGGCTTTTGGCGAAGCCTGCATCATTGAGACAGGCGCCGGGGTTCGTCCAGCTTTTCCCAACAATCTGCCGCTAGTCGAAGCGAGCGGAGACACCGTTAGGATCAACGGCCTCTATCGTCATGGCTTTCTTCTGGCCCCGGCCATGGCGCGCCAGGCGGCAGACTTTCTCTTCAGCAAAGACAAACCCGTGGAGCTTGCTCATGAAACTGACCGTCAACGGCGAAGTGCTTGAGATTGACGCCACGACACTGGCGGCACTGCTTGCCGACCTCGATTATGAAGGCGATTGGCTGGCGACAGCCGTCAACAGCAACCTTGTCCACAAGGCCAGGCGGGCGGAATTCCAGTTGAGCGACGGCGACCGGATCGAGATCCTCTCGCCGATGCAGGGAGGCTAGCATGTTCGAGCTTTTCGGGACGCCACTTCCCTCCCGGCTGCTTCTCGGCACGGCGCAATATCCTTCGCCGGCCATCCTTGCTGATGCGGTCAAGGCGTCGGGCACCTCCGTGGTGACCGTCTCCTTGCGGCGTGAGATGGCGGGCGGCAGGGCCGGCGAAAAATTCTGGTCGCTGGTTCGATCGCTCGGCACGAAAATCCTGCCCAACACTGCTGGCTGCCACTCCATCAAGGAAGCGGTCATGACTGCGAACATGGCGCGCGAAGTGTTCGGGACGAGTTGGATCAAGCTCGAAGTGATCGGCAACCATGATACGTTGCAGCCAGACGTGTTCGGCCTGGTCGAAGCCGCTCGTATCCTGTGCGAAGATGATTTTGCGGTTTTCCCTTACACCACCGACGACCTCGTCGTTGCCGAACGGCTGCTGCACGCGGGCTGCAAGGTTCTGATGCCGTGGTGCGCGCCGATCGGTTCCGCCCTCGGCCCGGTCAACATCCCGGCGCTGCGCTCGATGCGCGGACATTTCCCCGGCGTCCCGCTGATTGTGGATGCAGGGCTCGGACGACCGTCGCACGCGGCAACCGTGATGGAGCTCGGCTTTGACGCCGTGCTCCTGAACACGGCGGTCGCTAAGGCGGCCGATCCGGTCGGCATGGCGGGTGCGTTCGGCAAGGCGGTCGATGCCGGATATGAGGCTTTCAAATCGGGAATGCTCGAACCGCGCGATGTTGCCGTGCCATCGACGCCGACATTCGGCCGGGGGGTCTTTTCATGAAGCTCGATCCCTTCTACCTGATCGTCGACAGCGCTGCCTGGATCGAACGGCTGGTGCCGCTTGGCGTCAAGCTGGTGCAGTTGCGCATCAAGGACAGGGATGAGGCCACGCTGCGGACGGAAATCCGCCGCGCGAACGACGCCTGCACGATCCATGGTTGCCAACTGATCATCAACGACTATTGGCGGCTGGCCATCGAGGAAGGCTGCGACTTCGTCCATCTCGGCCAAGAGGATTTAGCTGCGGCCGATCTGCTAGCGATCAAATACGCTGGATTGAAGCTCGGGCTTTCGACCCACGATCACACTGAACTGGAAACGGCGCTGGCGGCCGAGCCGGACTATGTGGCGCTGGGACCCATTTATCCGACCAGCCTCAAGAAGATGAAATGGGCGCCGCAAGGGCTCGAACGGATCAGCGCGTGGAAGCGACAAGTTGCACCGATTCCGTTGGTTGCCATTGGCGGCCTCAACCCTGACCGGCTCGACAGTGTCTTCGAGGCTGGCGCAGACTGCGCGGCAGTGGTCACCGACATTACGCTGAATGCCGATCCCGAAGCGCGCACGCAACAATGGATCGAGAAGACAAACCGATGGCGCTAAGGCAAGAGCCGCACGTGCTTGTCGTGGGGGGATCGGACTCCAGCGGGGGTGGCGGCGTTGCACGCGATATTGAGACGATCTCTGCCGTCGGCGTGCGCACCTGCCTTGCCGTCACCGCAGTGACGGTGCAGACCCACGATGCCGTCATCGCAATCCATCACCTGCAACCCGGGCTGGTCGCCGACCAGATGCGCGCAGCATTGCGGGCCAACAAGGTGTCGGCCATCAAGATCGGCATGCTCTCAACCGGGCGGGTCATTGTCGCGGTCGCCGCCGTGCTCAGCGAATATCCATGGATACCGGCTGTACTCGACCCTGTACTGGCTTCCTCTTCGGGCAGGCCACTGCTGGAAGCGAAAGCGATCGGCGCCATGAAGCGGGATCTCATGCCGCTCTGCCGGCTCGTCACGCCAAATCTCATCGAGCTGGCGGCCCTTGTCGGATCGGAACTGGCAGCAGACGAGGATGACGCGCTCCAGCAGGGAAAAAGATTGCTTGCAGCCGGGCCGCAGGCGTTGTTGCTCAAGGGTGGCCACGCGACGGGACCGCGATCAACAGATATTTTGCTGAGCTCCAACCAAGAACCCATTCGCTTCGAGGCACCGCGTGTTGCCGGATCGATGCGCGGGACGGGATGCATGCTGGCCAGCGCGATCGCCGCGCATCTGGCCAATGCGAGATCGCTTCACGACAGCGTGGTCGAAGGCAAGCGATTCGTCCTCAACAGACTTAAGGAGAATTCTGCCGGGTGACTCTATAATCACCCGAGCTCGCATGGAGGAGATTGTGCTTGCCTCCATGCGCCGGCCCCAGGAGATTGTACACTTCGCTGATTGCGCACATTGAGCATCATTCCTCGACGTCACACCTCCCCTTCGGACCATGAGGTGCAAAGGTAAGCCGAGGGCTGACGGCCAGTTGTTTCGACGCCCGGCTTTGGAATGGCGCGAGTACCCGACAAGTCCGGCCGGCATATCGGCCCGAGCTGAACGATCTCAGTGAGGTTTGCCCTCGTACATATCGTTGCCCCAGAACCGTGGTCGATCGTCCGGCGAGATAGAGATATCCTGCACTTGCGGCAGCGACAGGTCTGCCTCGTCTGGCAATTGACCGGCCATGGCCGCGGCGAGCTTCGTCACATCGAGTTCCTTTTCCCAGCGCGCCACGACGATCGTCGCGACCGCATTGCCGACGAGATTGGTGAGCGCCCTGCACTCTGACATGAAGCGGTCGACGCCGAGGATCAGCGCCATGCCGGCAACCGGTACGGAGGGTACGACCGACAGCGTCGCCGCCAGGGTGATGAAGCCAGCGCCAGTGATGCCAGCGGCACCCTTGGAGCTCAGCATGGCGACGAGTAGCAAAAGGATCTGGTCGCCGAGAGTGAGCGGCGTGTCGGTCGCCTGCGCGATGAACAAGGCCGCCAGCGTCATGTAGATGTTTGTGCCGTCCAGGTTGAAGGAATAGCCGGTCGGAATGACCAGGCCGACCACCGAGCGCTTGCAGCCGGCACGCTCCATCTTGACCATGAGGCCGGGCAGCGCCGCCTCCGACGAAGAGGTGCCGAGAACCAGCAGCAACTCTTCCTTGATGTAGCGGATCAGCGCCAGGATCGAGAAGCCATTGTAGCGGGCGACCGTGCCAAGCACCAGCAGTACGAACAGCAGTGAGGTCGCGTAGAAGGTGCCGATCAGCATGGCGAGATTGGCCATCGAGCCGATGCCGTACTTGCCGATGGTGAAGGCCATGGCACCGAAGGCGCCGACCGGCGCGGCCTTCATCAATATGCCGACAAGGCGGAAGATTGGCGCGGTCAGCGCTTGCAGGAAATCGAGGACCGGACGGCCGCGGTCGCCGACGAGCCCCATCGCGATGCCGAACAGCACCGAAAAGAACAGCACCTGCAATACGTCGCCTTGGACAAAGGCGCCAGTGATCGTGTCGGGGATGATGTTCATCAGGAAGCCGACGATGCTGGTGTCATGCGCCTTTTCGGTAAAGGTTATCACCTTCGACGCGTCAAGCGTGGCCGGGTTGATATGCATGCCGGCGCCGGGCCGGACAACATTGGAGACGATGAGGCCGACAACCAGCGCCAGGGTCGAGAACACCAAGAAATAGATCATCGCTTTGCCTGCGACGCGGCCGACTTTCTGCAGGTCGGAAACGCCGGCAATGCCGGTCGCCACCGTCAGGAAGATCACCGGCGCTATGATCATCTTCACCAGCTTGATGAAGGCGTCGCCGAACGGCTTCATCGCGGCACCGGTCTCGGGATAGAAATGGCCGAGAACAATGCCGGCGGCGATCGCCACCAGAACCTGTACGTAGAGATGCCGATATAGGGGAACCTTGCCGCGCGGCTCGGCGGCAGCGATTGCTGTCTGCATGATATCCTCCGTTGCGTCCCGATCGGGAAGCCCGACCTCCCGGGACCTTGAGCTCAACAGCCTCGCGGCTGCTGAATCGGACTTCGCAACTGGCGTGCCAGACGCAGCCTGTTATCGGTAAGTCTCTGATCTCGCGGAATGATCTTCAATTCCCGATGCTTGCCGGCGGGCAAACAGTGCGGCCGGCCGCACAAATCGGATTGCCCGTTGTGCGAAGTTATGCACAAATGGGCGATGCTACAGCGCCGCGCCGACCAATCTTCGACGCAAGAGCAACTCGGCAGGCGTGCGGGCCGAGCCTGGTTCGCTTTCGCGGCAGTAGGGCTCGCGATCATTGCGGCGGCGCTCTATAGCGCCGGTCTCTACGCGCGGGGCATCGAACTCAAGGCGCTGGCGGCGCAGGGGCGCACAGATGTCAACCTGAAAGTGGCGCTACTGAGCGCTGTTCTGGAAAATCCACGCGCGCTGCCGCTGTTGCTATCGCAGGACCAGCAGGTGCACGATGCTCTGGCACGGCGCGATCCCGTCGCGATCAATGTGCTGAACCGCAAGCTCGAGGGGCTGGTCTCCGGCACCAAGGCGTCGGTGCTCTACGTCACCGGCGCCAATCGTGTGGCGGTCGCATCCAGCAACTGGCGCGACCCGAACAGCTTTGTCGGCAGCGACTACGGCTTTCGCGCCTACTTCTCTAGGGCGATGCAGACCGGAACAGCCGAATATTTCGCGCTCGGCAATGTCAGCAAGCGTGCGGGCCTTTACATTTCGCGACGTGTCGGCAATGCCACAGCACCGCTCGGGGTCGTCGTCGTCAAGATGGAGTTCGATCAGATCGAAGCGAACTGGCGCGAGGCGAATCGGCCGACCTATGTCAGCGACGAACATGGTATCGTGCTGGTCACCAGTATTCCATCCTGGCGTTTCAGGACGACAACAGCTCTTGCCAGGCCTGACCTTGTCGCGGTCAGCGACAGCCAGCAGGTCGGCCATGCGCCTCTGAAGCCGTTACCGATCACACGCCCCGAGGTCTTGAGCCAGGATGTATCGATTGTCCACGCCATGGTGCCAGGCGGCAACGACGCGGAATATCTGCGCCTCTCGACCCAGGTCCCCACGACAAGCTGGCGACTCGACTATCTCCTACCTGCGGAAGCACCGCTAGCGGCCGCACCGCGGCATGCGGCTCCTGGCGCTTGGCATCGTGCTTCCGCTTCTGAGCCTGGCTGCTTATCTGCTCTGGCGCCGGCAATCGGCGCAGATGAGAATCGCGACCGAACAGGCGGCCCGCTCTGAGCTCGAACGCAGCGTCGCCGAGCGAACAGAGGATCTAAGCCGCGCTCGCGATCGGCTGCAGTCCGAGATCATCGGCCACCGCAGCACGGAAGCCAAGCTCCAGGTGGTACAGCAGGATCTGGTCCAGGCAAATCGACTGGCCATCCTGGGGCAGGTCGCGGCCGGCGTTGCGCATGAGATCAATCAGCCGGTTGCCACCATCCGGGCCTATGCCGACAACGCCCGCGTATTCCTGGAGCGCAAGCAAACCGCTCCGGCAGAGGAGAACCTCGGCGCCATAGCAGCGCTGACGGAACGCATCGGCTCAATCACCAATGAACTAAAGGCCTTCGCCCGCAAGGGCCGCACGGCCGCTGCGCCGGTGGACTTGCGCGGCGTCATCGACAGTGCAGTCGTCCTGCTGAGAAGTCGTTTTGCGGGCCGGCTCGACGCGCTTGTCATCGAGCCCGCGCCTGCCTCCTTCAAGGTCATGGGAAACCGGGTCCGGCTCGAACAGGTGCTAATCAATCTCTTCCAGAATGCCCTGGAAGCGCTTGACGGCTGCGATCACGCTAGGGTGGACGTCTCGATCGATGAAACGGCCGATGGTGTGGCGCTCAGCGTGTTGGACAACGGGCCCGGCATTCCGCCGACCATCCTGAAGTCGCTGTTCACGCCGTTCAACACGTCGAAGGAAACCGGCCTCGGCCTTGGCTTGGTGATCTCGAAGGATATCGTCGCCGACTATGGCGGCCGCATCGAGGTAGAGAGCGGCGAGAGGGGCACCTGCTTCACCATTCATCTTTTGAAGGCAGCGTAGTCGAACATGACGCACCAGAGCCCAGCACCAGTGATCCTAATCGAGGACGACCGTGACCTCCTGAAAGCCACCGCCCAGACGCTTGAGCTTGCCGGATTCTCGGTGTCGGCCTTCTCGATGGCGGCGAAGGCCTTGGCCGGGATCGATTCCGATTTTGCCGGTGTGGTGGTGTCCGATATCCGCATGCCCGAGATCGACGGGTTGCAGCTTTTCGACCGCATCCTGCGGCTCGATCCGGACATCCCCGTCATTCTTGTCACCGGCCACGGGGACGTCGCAATGGCTGTCAAGGCGATCAAGGATGGCGCTTACGACTTCATCACCAAGCCGTTCGCCGCTGAGGGCCTGGCACAGAGCGTGCGGCGGGCCGCGGAAAAGCGGCGTCTGACGATGGAGAACCGGGCGTTGCGCGAGGCGGGTGAGCTGGCACAGGACAGCCTGCCGCTGATCGGCCAGACCCCCGCGATAGAAAGGCTGCGCCGCACCCTACGGCAAATTGCAGACACCGATGTCGACGTGCTGGTAACCGGCGAGACCGGCTCCGGCAAGGAGGTGGTGGCCGGGCTGCTGCATCGCTGGAGCCGCCGCGCCAAGGGCAATTTTGTCGCTCTCAATTGCGGCACGCTTCCGGAGACGGTGATCGAAAGCGAATTGTTCGGACACGAGGCCGGCGCTTTCACCGGCGCGCAAAAGAAGCGGATCGGCCGTGTCGAACATTCAAGCGGCGGCACGCTGTTCCTCGACGAGATCGAAAGCATGCCGGTTTCGACACAGGTGCGCATGTTGCGGGTGTTGGAAATGCGCGAGGTCATGCCGCTTGGCACCAATGACGTGAGGCCGGTGGATCTGCGCGTCGTCGCCGCCGCCAAGGTCGATCTCGGCGACCCGCGTCAGCGCGGCGATTTCCGGGAGGACCTCTATTACCGCCTCAACGTGGTCACCGTCTCCATTCCACCGCTGCGCGAGCGCCGCGATGATGTCGCTCTTCTGTTCGGCTACTTCGCAGAGCGCGCCGCAATCCGCTTTCATCGCCCGGTGCCCGCCGTGCCAGCCGCCGTCCAGCACCATCTCCGGCAACATGATTGGCCCGGCAATGTTCGCGAACTCGCGCATTTTGCCGAGCGCTTCGTGCTCGGGTTGGAAGAGATCGGTGGCAGCTCTTCTCTTCGGCCGGCCGATCCGGACACCGTCATGTCCTTGCCCGAGCGCCTGGAGCGCTATGAGGCACACATCATCCGCGAGACGCTCGGCCGCAACGGCGGCGATGTCAGGCGCACGGTCGAGGCGCTCGGCATTCCGCGCAAGACGTTTTACGATAAGCTGCAGCGCCACGGCATCGTACGCGGCGATTTTTCCAAGTAATCGGGGATCTCCGAACTGAGTGCAAAAGCGCTGGACGCACGCGAGAAAGGCAGGCGGCAGTTCGGCCCAGGCTGAAAAATCGTCCGACGCCGCTGAATCGGCCGTGTGCTGTGCTGCGTGGCGCGGCGATTGTATTCAGCGGGCGCCTACCACCGGCTGCGCGTGCAAGCCGGCGCGTGATGGGCCGTCGCCTTGGACATCAGAGCTATTTCACCCGGCTCATCTGCACTGCCGATCTTGTATATACCATTTGGAGTGACAATCGGTGCGCAATGGTCGGGAATAACGAACCACTTCCAGCCGTTTTCGAACAGGAGTCCGTATGTGCCGCCGTCTGCGGCGAGCGCTGCCTCGGCCTTGCCGATCAAGGTCCCATGTACATCAGCGCGTCGCCGGCGAGGACGCCGCTACCGAACAGCCGCTGACCGACAAGTTCTGAGAGCCTCAAGCTGAAGACGTAGAGGCCAGCCTACAGACCCCTCGGCATCAGGCCGGCTAGCCAGTTCACTGAGCGTTTTGCGGCCTCGGCGATCGCCGAGACGGCGCGGCCAAGATCGGTCTCGACCACCGCATATCCGTTTTTCGTCCGATAAAGCACGCCGGTCCCGCCATCGACCACCTGTTCGTAGGCGACAGGTCGGGCGGCGGCGGCCTCCGTGGCCGTGGTCGGTGAACCGACCGGCACACTGGGGCGATGGCTGAGCTCTGCCGGCAGCGCTCTTTCAGGCTCAGTGGTTGGGCTCGCAGACTTCAGTTCCGGGCGGGAAGCGGTCGCGGCCCCTTTCGCGGTGGACGACGACCCTTTGGTGCGGCAGATGCCGGAGACGAGCGGGTAGTCGAAATTGCGCTCATGCAGGATCTGGCTCTTCATCGCGGCTTCGCACTCGGCGATGGTCGACCATTTGGCCGGCGTCTCGCCGATATATTCGCACAGCTTGGCGTCGCAGTCGCAGCCGACAATGGTCATCGCGACGAGGGCGATCTTGGTCATGGTCTTGTCCCTTCGATATGCCCTCCGGCAACCCATTCATGCATCGGGGCAGCGAGCGTCCGCGCGGCGGTCAAGAGCAGGACGCGCAGAGTGTCAACTCTGGATCTCAGCTGTCTGAACAAGGTCGTCGTCTGTTTGAGATACCCAGATCGCAGGATGTTGCCGCCAAGCCAACTCTGCATTCGCGCGCGCATGATCTCTCTGACGACGGTGACATGTTGGTCACATTCTTCCTCAGATTGATCAGCAGGGGACAGACTGGAATACGGCGACATTTTTTTGTCGGGAGAAGTCAGACTCAAGAGCCGCGCCGACTGCGCAGCAACGGGGTTGCTCCTATGAAAAAAGGGGCTCGACCGGACTATGTCGCGTACCTGACCAACCAGCCTCATAGCCCGAGCCCTCGTTTCCTGCCTAGTGTCCAATCCACACCACCCCCGGCCCGCATGACGCCGGTGACATGCCTGCCCAGGTGAGTCTCGAGTCGGGGTGACCAAGGCACAAGCTTGAAGCCGAGCCCATCGTCGATCATCGCGAAGCGGCCTGTCGCAAGAGAGAAGCGCCGTCGGTAGGCACCAGCAATTTGGTCACCTTCAGCTGCCTTCGCGAATACCAGACCTGTCGCGGCGGCCAGCTGCGCGCCCAGTGCATCAATCTCGCGACCGCGAAGCTCTGCAATGAGGTTGCGCGCGAATATGACACGTTCAGCCTCACGCCGCGCCAAGCCTTGCTCGACAAGGTGTTGGGTGCGGTTCTCCAGCGCCTGTCTAACCTCCTGTGCAAATCCGCCCTCGCCTAGTCTGGCTGGCCGATGCGCCACCAGTTGCCGATCGAGCCACGTCGCGCCGTCAGCACCGACCTGTTCTTTGATCGAAAGATCCGAACGGACAGCAAGGGCGACCCGGCTCCGGCCCTGCCCGTCTTCGTAGCGCCGAAGCTCGACAATCGAACCTGGTGCAGAATCTCCCGTGGCATCCAGATCTTGAAGCCGGATGTAGTGGGTGCGGCCGTCGATGCCGTCGACAATTGCGTACGCAGACGCGCGCAACT
This sequence comes from Mesorhizobium sp. Cs1299R1N3, assembly GCF_037179625.1. Lineage (NCBI taxonomy): Bacteria > Pseudomonadati > Pseudomonadota > Alphaproteobacteria > Hyphomicrobiales > Phyllobacteriaceae > Mesorhizobium > Mesorhizobium sp. Cs1299R1N3. The sequence continues at coordinate 179,590 of NZ_JAPYKQ010000001.1, forward strand.
CGTCATCGAGGCCTCGGCCCATGAGCCTGCCGATGATGGGCGCGTCGCTCGCCTCGCCCGCAAGAACTTGGTCGGCAGCGCCTCTGTCGAGCCCATGTTCGGCCAGCGTGCGATGCATCCGCTTGATGATGTCGTTGCGCTCGCCAAGCGCCCGCAGGGTGGCTTCGGCTTCGGCGACCATTGTCCACTGGCCCCCACCGATCGGGTGCGCGAGGCCGAGGCTTTCCAACTTTCGTAAGCGGCCGACTTTCACCGCGAGATACTCATCAGGCTTCCGACCCCCGATAGGGGCGACGTCGACCATGCCATGCCTGTCGAATTCATGAGCAAGCTGGCGGTCGAGTTCCGTCCAGCGTTCGGCTTCGATTTGTCGATGGAATGTGCGATCAATTTCACGATCGGTCCTTGGCCCAAGTTCCTGAGTGATCAGATCCTGCGCACGACTGCGCATCCCATTTTTTATGTAGTCGCGAGAGATGACGAGATCCTGACCGTCCCCGGCTCTGCCGCGCAGGATGATGTGGACGTGGGGATTGTCGGTGTTCCAATGATCGACGGCCAGCCAATCTATAGTGGTGCCAAGGTCCTTCTCAGCCTGCACCATCAGATCGCGAGTGAAGGTCTTGAGATCGGCCATGTCGAGGGCGTCTTGGGGCGAGACGATGAAGCGAAAATGGTGCCGATCATCCGCGCACCGGTCGGCGAAATCTTTGACATCGACATCGTCGGTTTGCAGTCCAAACATGCGCGCCTTCTCGCCGTCGCGGGTGACCCCTTCGCGCCGCAGATAGTTGAGGTGTCGGGCAAGCGGGCCATTCTGTCGCTTGTGACGGACCACGAGCGTCTTGACTGTGCAGGAACGAGAGCGGCTGCTGATGACGCGACTGGCGCGAATGCTCGCCACCCGGCCGCGTCCAAAATAGGAGCCGTGCCCGTTCGTGATTCTGCCATGGCGAGAAATCCTCCCCCCAGCTTTCTGCGCGGCGGCAAGTGCTTGGGCGATGAAGGGCCGTGCCCTTTGGCTTTGGCGCGAGCGGATACGGCCGGGCCGCACGCGGAAATCATCGTCACCTCTCACGACAATTCACCCGCGATGTGCGATCCACGCTGAAACCGTTGCAGAATACCAATTCGCGCGATGTGCGTGTGTTTCTGGCGATGTGCGCAAAACTCGAGAAAAGCCAATCAAAACAACCGACCGACCGAGCCGCACATCGCGGCCTTTTATCTTGCCATCCCTCCCCGACCTCCCTAGCCGCCAGCACGGCCGCCGCCCATTCCGCGACAAAGCAGGCCAGCACCCGATCGACGCGAAATCCAGCGCTCATCGAGATGCACCGCGCGTTCGTGGGTGAAGAGGCTGTTTGCAGCCGGCTTTGGGGTGGGATAGGAGTTTATGCGCAAAGTAGCCGGCCCCGGCTCAAGCCCTGTGAGATCGCTCAACGTCGCGTCGCTCTGTGGCGGCATTGCGACTGAACGCATCTGCGCGAACACCGTTTGGTCGACGGAATCGAAACCTCTTTTGTCTCGCCATTCGACGTCATTCATCCGAGCAAACTCGCGAGCAAAAAGCTGCGAACGATCCGCGCTCGACCGCTTTCCCAATCGTTCCAGTTGGGGCGGCGGGATCGCAACAGCTCCCTTGATCAACGGCATCAGCTTCGCAACGTAGTCGATCGTTTCGCGAGGCAGCGGACGACCGGTTGAAAGATGCTCCTGGTAGCGTTGTGGTCCGGCGTTGTAGGCGGCAAGAAATCCCTTCGGACCGAAACGATCGAGCATCTCGCGAAGATACGCGGCGCCAGCCAGGATGTTGTCTCGCGGATTGAACGGATCGGTTCCGAGACCCTGTTTGACGCGCAGTTCTTCCCAGGTGGTGGGCATGATCTGCATCAAGCCCATGGCACCCTTTGGCGAGAGAGCACGCATATCGGCGGCGCTCTCGACATGCATCACTGCGCGTATCAAGCGCTCGGGGAGTTCATAACGTTTCGCGGCTTCACAGATGTAAGCGGACCACGTCCCGCTCATCCCGATCGCTCTCCCGGCGCAGGATTTTAGCAGGTATGATGGAGGTTCTGCTGCCGGGCTGGACACAGAGACAAACATGAGCAGCGCGCATGCCGAAAGCGTCGACATACGTAGGCGAGTGACGCGTGGACCACAGTCCCGACCCGCCGAGAGACTGCCGCCGTGCTCGCTTCCGTCAAGGGCAAGGCTTCGCCGACCGACTATGCTTCTCATGCAAGACTGCAGCGCAAGCAGCGCCTCAGTCGATGGAGAACCGTTCGGCCGCCCTTGACCTCCGCTGCGCGCGACGGCCGCCTGACAGGCGATCGGGTCGAAGGGTTTGACCGGCATTCGATCGATCAAAGGGTTTGCCATGGCAAGATCGATGGTGCGCGATCGAAACATCGAACTCAGGCCCGTTCTTCGCGCTTCGACGGCCGGCTCCAGTGCAGATTCCAGACGTCCTTTTCCGTGGGGACCTGGAACAGGTTGGCGCGTATTGGCTGCGTGAAGGACGGATCGTCGATGAGCACCGAGAGGTAGGCGCCTGCCTTCTCCCCGGTGCGGTCCCACGCCGCGCCGATTTCGACGCCGTCGCAGTAGATGCGGTGTTCGGGGGCATTTTCCGCATCCGTTTTCTCGACAGGCAGGATGGCGAGCTTGGCATCGATCGTCAGCGTGCAGATGTTGCCGAAGAAGCCGTCATCGTTGCGGGTGAAGGTGCCGATCTGACTCATGCTGATATCCTTTCGTCGGGAGAGAAAACGCGCCGTCATGGCTCGCCGGGAGCCGGTTCGCCGGAGGCATCCGGCGCCGGAGTTGGGCGGTCGATGGTCCAGATGGGGACCGCACGACCAACGATGCTGGTGATTGGGAGTGGACCGAAATAGCGGCTGTCGAAACTGCCGGCGGCAGCCCAGTTCATGAGGAACATTTGGCCGTCGGCAAGCACATGGCAGCCTTGCCACACAGGCAGCGGTCGACCGCGACTGTCGCGCTCGAGCGCGCTGCCGTAGATCTTGCCGTGCGCGATGATGGCCGCCCCACGGCGACAGACGGTTTCACCGCCGTGCGCCAGGACATGCTTCAAGAGGGGCACGCCGCGCGGCAGATATTGGCGTTCGGTGAGGACGTCGGCGAGCGCTGCGGGCGGCATTATGACGGCGAGATCACCGTCAGCGATCTTTTGGTCTGGTTCGATGCGATAGAGCCCAATCGGAACGCTCGCCGACGCGTTCCAGATCAACCACGGCGTATGTCTGCTCAAGGCCGGGGTGACGATCAACGCCGTGCCGGCGAGCATCGTCGCGGCAATCTTGCCGCGCGCGCTCATGGCTCGATCCGGCGGCGCAGCAGCCACGCTTCATGCCGCTGCCGTGTGTAAGGCCTGGGGCTTTCACGCGCGGCGAGCCGGCTATGGACGTGCCGCCAATATTCCGGCGAAACGTCTGTTGCGTCGATGCTGATCGCTTCGACGGCATCGATGATCTCCAGAATTTTCTCTACGTTCGGCCATCCGATGGCGGTCAGCAGGATCTCGGCGCCGGGCCGAACATAGGCGACGCTCGAGCAGCGCCTGCCCGCACCGACGGCGCGCAGAATGTCGATGCGTGAGGCGACGGTGCCAAAGTCGTTTGCCGTCCAGCGGACGAATGCGAAGATGCTGCCAGGCGCGAAAGCGATGACGCGGCGGCTTCTGTCGATAATTCTGTTCTCGACGGATTTGCCGAAGCGGATATAGTTCTCGATCCGCTTCTTCAGCCAGAGCAGTTCGACGAAGGTGAATTCGCTCACGCCGCCCTCTCCTGCATGGGGTGGGCAGTCGCAAGGGTGTGCGACCCGGTTGAAGGGGCGGCCGACACGTGGGTGTTCCAACGGATTTTGGTCCCTCTGCCGACGCTCCGGTGGGCGCATCGCGAAGGTCGTCCACAGTCTACCGGAACCGAGCCTTGCGTTAGAAAGACTCCGAAGGAGTCGAAGTTAGATAAGTTAGGGGCGCGATTTCGTCTTTCGGCTCCGTGGGTTGATTGTGGTTTGGGTTCCTGAAATGACGAGGATCGGGTTCCCGAAATCCCGTGCCGTCGGGTTCCTGAAATGCCGAGCTGATTCACAGGCTGTCCTCCGTCGGCCTGGCCTTGCCGAAGCGGTTGAACGGATCCAGGTGACAGGCTTTGAACGTGAGCAGTTGTTCGCCGGTCTGCGTCACGCCCAGAGCTAGGCGATAGCCCGGCAAGGATTGCCGGCGCACGATCCCGCGAACCTCGAAGGCAAAGCGCTTGTAGGCCGAGAGGCTGCCGGACTTTGCGTGGAGATGGCGCAAGTCGAACGACCAGCCATGCGCCTGTCGGCCGCCGTGCTTGCGCACGAGGCGATAGAGCCAGCGTTCGATGCCTCCGGTCAGCTCGAAGTAGGCGCGGTCAATGGTGAGCACGAAGGCGTCGACCATGATGCCGGCGTAGAACCAGTCGGGCAGGACAAGCTCGATGCCAAGCGGTCGAGCGCGATGGTCGGCCCGTTCCTTCCACTCGTTGATCCAGGAGAAGCGGTGCATGCGCCGCTCGGTCGGTTGGCGGATCGAGGTGGCGACGGTGGTCGACTGCAATCGATCCAGGGCCGCCTTGAGCAGCAGATATTCCCGGGCGGATGTGCCGCGACCGATGAACGTCAGGATCTCGTGTGGTGTTGCTGCCATCACGCGCGAGGTTCGCAGCCCATTGTCACGGGCATCAACAATCTGAGAGGCGGCCCAGATCAGGATGTCGGCATCCCAGATCGTCGCCATGCCATGCTCGATGGTTGCCTCGACGCGGATGGCGACTTCGCCCATGCGAAAGTCGATCGGCCTGATGCGCCGCGATTTGGCCAGCGAGAAGAATGGCCACGCCATCAGGTCCTGTGCATCCCGCAGCGCCAACTTGCCGGGGCGCGCATGAAATAACGTAATCGACGCCAGATCTCCCGGAGATGTCCGCATGTCCGTATCCCGCAACGAAAGGCTCAGCGCGACTTGCCGGCATAGGCCGGGGCGCGCGCCGCATGCGGCTTGGCGGGAGGAATATCGGTTGCGTTGATATCACTGGTTGACGTGCGTGCGCCGAGTTCGATCCAGGCGTGCAGGTCGTCGATGTCGTAGAGAACGCGACCACCGACCTTGCGGTATTTGGGACCGGTGCCGTAGGTCCGGTGTTTTTCCAGGGTCCGGACGCAGAGGCCAACGATAGGTGCCGCCTCCTTGGTCCGAAGATATTTTTGGCGCGCGTCCGCGGGACCCTTCGACATCGCTCGATCTCCATTCGGTTTTGCTGTCGTCCTGGCCTGCCGGGACGCGCGAAACGGACGATGGCCGAATCGAGAAATGGCGAGGGAGGGCAAAGATCGACGGGCGTGTTTTTGCTACCCCAGGCGCCGAGACCAGCGTCGACACTGGTGAGGCGGACGCGGCATCGTCTTGGGAGACCGAGCTGGCTGTGAATCGGGGCTATGGGCGACCTTGGTCAATACCAAGATCCGATGATCGACCTCAGCTCGTTTTTTGAACTGTTGCCGGCGAAGGAGGAATCACCATGCCATCGATCAACTGCCGTCTCGCCGAGGATGATGCCGGAACATGGCAACTGGTTTTCGATCCTGAAGAGCTACAATTATGTATCGAATTCATCCACTGTGGCTCTGCTTCACAGCCCCGACAATGGATGTCGGTTGAGGATTTTCTGGCTTGGGCACCACGCAATCCTCTTCATCGAAAGGCGCAGGATTGCTTCATCAAGTTCTTGGCGAAGGCTATTTTCGCCCAGAGCCTAATCTGACTTGGAATTGCCCTGGCGGCTTTGCGGATAGAGGAGAAGGTCGCGATAGCCGCCGGCCACCAGGCGGTCGGCCCGGCGCAGGATCGCCCGTACCTTGTGGCGCAGGTGATGGTCGCGCCAGTCGCGCGCGGCGATGGGCTCGTGGCAAAGCAGTTTCTCGGCGAGCCGGCGGTAAGGCGCCCGCGCGTGCCTTCCATCAAAAGCACGGAGATTGAGTATGTGCCTCAGCTTGGTTTGCTGTGGCAGGGAGCCATAGCGGGCGCCGAGCCGCTGGCCCTTCAGCGCCCGCCGGAGCCGGCGCGCCGCGTCGAGCCTGGTTTCGAAATTGTCATCAAGCGGCAGGACAACAGCATTGATGTCGAGCAGGCTTCCTGGTTCAGCCGAGACGATGTGATATGTCTCTTGTGCCGACGGCCAGAGAACATGAACTTGGTCGGCTTCTGTCCAGCTCTGAACCCTGCTGAATCGACGGGCCGGCTGCGAGGAGCCGGCGGCAACTGTCCACCGCGTTGCGCGAAGAACCCGTGGCGAGGCCTGTTCTGTCCAGACGATGTGTTCAGGCGAGAGAGGCTCGGCACCCGGAATCGTGAAATCGCGCGCCCCAGCGAGCGGCGAAGTCGCGCGAGCCGGTGATTTCTCCTGTCGTCAGCGGCCCTGAGGCCAAGCGCTCACATTCGGCGACGAAATCGGCGTTCCGGATCAGATACTCGGTGGCAAACGCGTCGGCTTCGTAGCCGCGCATGTGCTCGTATACTGCCGGATCGGTCCAATCGCTGTGCATGGCCACGGTCCCCACACCGACGCCCGCGGTCTGCCGCGAGCTTCGCCATCAGCTTCCGAGGCAACTGTTGCTTTGAGTAGTCAGAGGTTCGGCAAACCGCTTTGCTGAATGAGCACAGCGTCGGTTCGCGTGCCTAGTGTGGTGCACCGCCGGCCAGGAGGTAGCGATAGCCGTTGGTGGTCATCCACCGGGCGCGAGCGAGATGCGTCTCCCACGCCCTGAATGCCCGTTCCGGCTCCTTTGCGGGATCGATGTGCAGAACGATCCTGGCCACCTCGCGCCAGTCGGCGTCTTCGGCTGCTGCATCGAGAAGGCGGATGTAGGTGAGCAGCCGCTCCTCGTCGTAGCCGGTCAGGATGGGGACGTCTGGCGCGACGTCGGCGACATCGGGATCGAGGAGAGGCTTAAGCATGGCAATCTCGTGCGCCGACACCTTTTTCTTCGATGTGCTGCCAAATCCTGATTGGGATGCCTGGATGCACCACGGCTTTCACCTCGATGAGTTCATGCTGATCGATGAGGGCGACCAGATTATCAGATTTTCTGGTTATCTGATTTTCCATTTAATTGATCTGCCGGCTTCGTCAAGGACCGGCAAAAATGCAGAAGACGCTTCGATCACCAAGACATCTGCGTCTTGTCCAACTGATGGTCGAAAAGCGCAGGAAAGCCGGCCTGAGCCAGGCTGATTTGGCAAAAGCGCTGGACAGATATCAATCGGTGGTCGCGGCCATTGAATCCGGGGGCCGGCGAATCGATGTCGTCGAATTTCTCGATCTGGCTGAAACGATAGGCTTCGATCCGCACGAGCTATTGAGCGAGGTCGTATCCGTTCAAAACGTCAAGTCAAAGCATCGGTAAAATTCGATGTCGTGCTTGATGACCAGCCACGCATCGCAATTAGACTGCAGTCGCATCGCGAGCCGGGCACAGCCCGGCGAGCGGGCGGCCGCCCAAGAGGCGCGGCCGCCGCTGTCAAACCCAGATAGCGGAGGGGCTGAAGATTCCAGCATGACGCTGCGCGGCCGAATTTCGACCGCGCAGCGTCGAAACGATCAGGCTGCCTTTTCCAGCAATGCCTTCGCCTTCCCCTCAAGCTCAAGCCGGCTGTCCTGATGGGATTTGGTGCGGGCATGCGCGGTCATCCCTTGCACGAAATCGAAAATGCTTTCGGGCGGCCTGCCCTCCTCCTGCAAGACGGCATCGATGATCTTCCCGGTTTCGGCCTTGGAGAACCCGCGCTTGCGCAGGAAGGTTTCGCGGTCGTCATCGTTGCGGGCGACGATCTTCTCACGCGCAGCCTTGATGCCGGCGATGAAGGGCGCCGGCGAGGAGTTGGCGAAGCGGGTCAAGGCGGGTGCCGCCTCGTGGGCGAACCGCTGTGCCGCAAACTTCGAATGGCGAATGCTGATTTCCTCGAAGCCTTCCACACCCCAAAGGTTGCGGTTCATGCAGACAGCGCGAAGATAGAAAGAGGCGATGCCGAGCGTCTTGCTGCCGACTTCCGAATTCCAGCAATAAAATCCCCGGAAATACAAATCCGGCTCTCCGTTCGGCAGGCGTCCGGCCTCGATTGGGTGGGTATCGTCGACCAGAAACAGGAACACGTCGCGGTCGCTGGCGTAAAGCGTGGTGGTATCCTTGGTGACGTCCACGAAGGGATTGTGCGTCATGGTCGCCCAGTCCAGCATACCCGGTACCTTCCACATGGTGTCGCCGGTGCCGTTGCCGGCGATTCTCATGACGGCGGCAACAAGTTCGTGATCCCAGATGCGACCATAGTCAGGGCCGGTGACCGCACGAAGCTCGATGCGTCCGTCCTCCGCCTCCAAGGTTTTGACAAGCTCCGCGCGATGATTGAGCAGGCCGTGCTGCAGGTTGATGCCTGCCAAAGGTGCGGGAAGCTGGCGCATGTAGGTTGCGGGCGCACCGACAAGGCTGCACAGCTGGCCAAAACTCCAATGCGTGGGCGCAATCATCTGCTCCTGTCCAGGAACGATCAGCGAAAGCCGCTCGGCGTTGTCCCGACTTGCCTCGACGCGGACCGCGCGGCTCTCGACAGTGCGGGCCGTGGCACGATCCGCACGCGTCCGCACCGCATCGTAAAGTTCGGTCAGCGACAGATAACGCTCATCGTCGGGGCGTGAGAACCATTCCGACGAAACGCGTCCGCTGCGCTCGCCGCGCGAGATATCGACGCGAAAGGCGCCGGAAACGGGTTGCTGCCGATGGTTGTTGTCGGCGCTGCCGATGGTCGTGGTCATGTTCATTGGGGTCACTCCTTTTTTCGTCAATGCCGAAGGCATGTCCTGCGGCATGCCTTCCGGGGGCGCGTGAGCGCGCGGGAGTGATGGGGGCCCTTGCCGGCGCGCGGAGCCGGGCTGCACGGTCGAGCGAAGCGGATAGGATTTGATCGTGATGGTTGGCGGTTGGTGGTCCGCTTTGCGAGCCGGCGGCCCTGCTCTGCACAGGCGGCAATGGCGGGGAAGCGAGGGGAAAGTCTCCTCGCTTCCCTTAGGGCAGTTGGCAGATTCTTCCGCGGCGATCACAATAAATCGCAACGAGGTTTAGCCGGAAGTTTCGCGCATTTGGCGATTTATGGAGCGAACAAATCATAATTCGCTTGATCTATTGTACAAACTGCACAAATAGCATGGCGACGTGATTGATGACAAAGAAGGAATCTCCATGACCGTTTCCGATGAGCAACAGGACAAAACCGATCTCATGGCGATTGCTGCTGATATCGTCTCCGCTTATGTGTCGAACAATCCAGTGCCCGTCGCGGAATTGCCGAAGCTGATCGGCGATATCCATTTTGCTTTGCGAAACGTCGGCACACCCGTTGCCGAACCTGCGGTTAAACTGGAGCCAGCCGTGTCGGTCAGAAAGTCGGTAACGCCGGACTACATCATCTGCCTGGAAGACGGAAAGAAGTTCAAATCGCTGAAGCGGCACCTCGCTACCCGTTACAATCTGAGTCCTGGGGACTATCGGCACAAGTGGAGCCTGCCTGCCGATTATCCGATGGTGGCGCCAAACTACGCCGCCGCTCGCTCCGCGATGGCGAAGGCAGCCGGGCTCGGGCGCAAGCCGGCGGCACCAGAAGCAGCCAAGGTGGAGAAACCGAAACGGATGCCGCGCGCCGCGCCCGCCGCGGTAACGGCGCCCGCTGCAAAATCGCCTGCCAAGAAAACGCGCAAAGTTGCTGCGAAGGGCTAGCCTGCTGCGGCCAATTGCCTATTGTCCGGCGGTGGCGGACTGAGCATGGTGAAGCCCCGGCGCTGCGCGCCGGGGCTTGTTTTTTGGTTAGGCCGATTTCACTCGGCGGTGCGGCGGGACCAGATGAGCGAGAACTCGCCCTGCGTTTCGGTCTCGACCAGGCTGGCATAAATCGGAGCGGGGAAGCTCGGATCGTCGAGTTTGACCGAGTGATAATCACGTCCCTCGCGCGAGGTCTTCTTCCATGCCGCCCCGAATTCAGTGCCCCCGGCGAAGATGCGGAAGTCCGGACCCTTTTCGTTGTCGCCATCGGCGGGGATGAAATCCACGGTCTTGACGTTGAGGTTGAGGGTCTTGACGGAGCCCTTGAAGCCCTTACCGGTGCTGGTGAAGATGCCGATCGTAGCCATTGCGGTGGTTCCTTCTGTTGATCGGGCCGCGCCCATCGCGGCCTCGATGGTGGTCGTGAGACCGGGGACGATCGGATCCGCACCCACCGGGGTCCCCGTTGCGCTTGCGCAATGGGGTGGTCCTCAGGGCTGGAACGAAGTGAAAGGCGGCTGACGCTGGCTTTTTTGTCTCGCGATGCAAAGCCGGCCGCTTGGGCCGGCGGCGGAAAAAAGCCAGCGGCGGCCGTTGCGGGAAGACGATCGAGGCGAAGCCGGTCTTCGGTCAGACCAACCCATCCGAGGGCGCCGTGGGCGTGGCTTGCCAGCAGATGAAGAGGAACCGCCGCAATCGCGGTCGGCTGGATTCACACCGCAACAGGCTCTTGGATCGGTGCGGGAGCCTATTCAAGGCAAGGCAGGGATCACTTCACCGCGGAAATATGATGGTGGCAATGGAAGGTCCAGGCTTGTCGGGCCCTTGCCCTGCACCCCACTGCATTCGATGCGACACGGAAACAATACGCGTAGCGAGGCAGCGACTAACGCCCCATCTTACAGAAGATCCGAGTTGTCGCGCTCCGATCCAAGCGAGCCTGGTCGAGACCACAGCGCGGCACGATACATTTGCACCTGATCCTGCGCAGCGTCGCCGCGTGATCCGCCAACCGGGAAGCTTGCGTGCCTCGCCGGAGCTTCGGCGGGAGAGTCCGCCAGCATCGTCGCCGTCGTGGGTTGACGCGCATTACGCGTTATCGGAGTGGCCTTTTCGTTGCTGCGACCGATGGTGTCGTGCTGTCGAGGTCCCCGGCCGCGCTTCCGCGCGGCCGGAAAATTCTCCTACCTGTCAAAGATGCCAACCGGAGCCACTGATGCGGCTCCGGCCTTTGCCTATCACTCGGCCGCAATGTAGAAGGGTTGGCCTTCCTCGGCCATGCTGCCGCTGTTGCCTGCGATCAATCCGTTGCATCCAGAGGTGCAAGGTCTCCCGCTGGCGGTTCGTTCGCCTCCTCGCTGCGAGCGTCACCTGTCTCGGCAAGCACAGTGGGCTCCGTTCGCATCAGCGGCGGCAGCCAACCGGTTCCGGCGAGCAACTGCTCGGCGGCTTCGGCCATCGGCTGCTTCTTCAAGGCAGCGAGCCTTTCCGCCGCCTCTTCGCTCACTGCCTCGCATATGGCGGCGAGGATATGTGCCTTGGTTATGCGCCCGAGGTAGGTGCGTACCGTCGGCGCCCAGTGGGCGGTCATGTCGAGGCTAAGCGCCGCTGCCAGCCTGTCGGCCGTTTCATGAGCGCACGGCTTGCGCTCCCAAGGTTGCTTCATGGCGTTGACCGTGAGTGAGGCGCAATGCGCAAACAACGCCATAACACTGGCATGGTCGAGCGAAGCGATGAAGCCCCATAGGTTCGCCACATCGCCGGGCATATCCGCTGCCCATCCTGCGTGGCGATCCGCCAGAGCCTTGGCCGCTGCCGTGTCCTCGATGCCATTCGCGTGGCCGGCAAGGTAGGTGCTGGTTGGCCGGATTTCCAAGCAGTGCGCTTCTGCGCCCTGATAGAAAGCCTGTGCGGCGAGCGTATGCGTCACAGCAAGAAGCGCAATGTCCGGGTGTTCGCCGAGTGCGAGACGGAGACCGAGTGTGCGGTGGGCGGTCAGGTCGCGGACGAGAAGATCGGAAAGCGGCTTGCCAGCGTCCTGCGTTTCGTCGTCGCTATCGCCATCGCGTTCCGGACCGATACCTTCCTCGATGATCTCACCATCATCGTTGATGGTGTAGCCATCGCTACCTTCTTGCACTTGCCTTTCCGGCTGATCGTCTTCGGCGCGGATGAAGCCGCGTTCGATGCGCGCCGTCCCGTCATGGGAAAGCACGACAAACACACCACCGTGCGTGATGACATCCGGGTCGTAGGCGTGACGCAAAGCGTCGATGCGCTCGAGTTCAGCCTCTAGTTTGCCAAAGCGCTTGTCGACATCATCGGGAAGTTCCTCGGCGCTGCTCCATTCTTCCGTCAGGCGGTTGAGCTCGTCGGACGCCGCCGCATAGGCGGCTTCGTCTTCCTCCGACAGAGCGACCGGCTGCGCATAAATGCGGCGCAGGCCATGCGCATGCGGATAGTCGATATGGACATCAGCCCATTTCCAGCCTTCGGCCTGCCTGACGCTTTCCGCGAAGCCTTGCAGCTTTTCGATGACCATTCGGTCGAGCAAAGCCGCGTCATCGTAAAAGCCGCCGCGATCATCCGTGAACAGGTCGCGGATGATCATACCGCCCGCGCCGATGTATGCCTCCGCGCCGATGAAGACGGCGCGGCGGTCGGCGGCCGCAACATGGGTCTGTGTAAGCTGGCGGCGGATCATGTAGGGATCGCGATTGTAGGTGAGGTTGTCAAAAACCTGCTCCTGCCTTGCATGATCCTCAGTGATGGTGAACGCCATCAACTGATCGAGGGTCAGATCACCATCGCGATAAACCTGCATCAGCTTGGGGCTGACAGAGCCAAGTCGCAGGCGCTGCCGCACGACATGTGCGGTTACACCGAAGCGGGCGGCGATTTCTTCCGCCCCCCAGCCGCGCTCCTCGTTGAGGCGTCGGAACGCCTCGAACTGGTCAGCTGGGTGCATCGCCTCGCGCGTGACGTTCTCGTCCAGGCTGATTTCGTGCGCATCGTTCACTGTGTCGATGACGCAGCGGACAGGTTCGGTTTTCTTGATCTGCTTGCGCTTGACGCGAAGCAGCTGCGCCAGCCGGCGACCTTCGCCGATGCTGACGAGATAGAAGCCGGTTTCAGCGCCCTCGCCGTCAAGCTCCGGTTCAACCACAAGGTTTTGCAGGATGCCCTTGGCGGCGATGCTTGCCGCATAGGCTTCGATGATCGCCTCGCTGTGTGGTGTCTTGCGCGCATTGCGCGGCGACTTTTTCAACTTGTTCAGCGGAATGAAAACCTCGGTGCCGCTTGCGCTGACATTGGCGGTTTCAACGTTCTTTGGATGGATGGTCATGGTTCTGGTCCTTTCCCGTTACATGCCGAAGGCATGCCCCTCGGCATGCCTTCCGGGGGCGCGTGAGCGCGCGGCAGAGAGGGGGGCGAATGCGGGCGAGCGGAGCTGGGGTGCGCGTCGAGCGGGGCGGATCGTGTCAGCTCAGACGATGTGGATCAGCGCCGCCTTGCGAGCGGGCGGCCCCGCCCTGCGCAGGCGGCAATCGCGGGGGAGAGATGGCCAAGACCATCTCTCCCTTCGCCCTTCGGCTCATAGGTAGAGGAGATATATAGCTGACAGACCGACGATCGAATTTTTGGGCAATTCCCACATGAGCGGGCGGTTGGCTTGTGGGACGAAGTGAATAATTCTAACTGCTTCACGCTGACCATTTCCGCACCGCATTCCGAAACTCGTCAGGTGCGCCAAGCTCGGCTTTGATCACGCCGAAGCGGTACATGAACAGTCATGCAGCCGTCACCGAACGACTCTCGTCAGCTGGCATATGCGTCCCATTCACGAGCGGCGGCTGGAGAAATGAAGGCCCTGCCCAAGCTCTTTGTCGGGTAGTTATGGGCCTATGCCCGCGATGACCGGCCATGGCAGGGCAGCGAACCGCCGGGTGTAGCATATGTCTATGCGCCGGACCGCAAAGCCGAGCCGCCGATTGCCCATCTCTCCGGCTTTAGTCTAGCGGCTTCCTGCAGGTCGAGGGTTGTGGCGGCTACCGCACGCTGGCCGAGAAGAGTGCCTTCTGCAGGGCACACGTCCGCCGGCGCTTATGAACTGGCAGTTGCCGGTCCAGCGCCGATCGCCAGCGAGGCGCTGAGGCACATCGGCGAGCTCTATTCAACCAAGGCTCGAACTCGGCCATGATCGGCCGGCTCCTCTCCTGGCGCGCGACGCGGCGGCCGTTGCGCTACAGTCGAGGAGCCACAAAATGACAACCAGGCCGCTGACGCGTGGGGTTGCTGCCCGAGCGCGTTCAGCCATCTCAAGCGTCGGATGAGATAGATGGAGCTTTGCTGAGAGCCGGAAATCGGTTCGGATCCACTTCCCTAGTCCTCAGCTCGGCTGTGTCGCGCTCACCTTGTATAATCATCTCGCGTCCGCGGCGCACGGCCCCGCTCGATATTACGGTCCCGCTCGATATTACCGTCCCGCTCGATATTAAGGCGTTCGAAATACCAGGACGGATCATCATCATCGGACGAGTCTGTCTCTACGCTTGCTTCCCTATGGTCGTCACCGCTCTTGGAAAGATATAGCGTAGGCTTGTCTGTCCGCCGCCATTCACCGTCATCATTATTCCATTTTTCCGGATGCTGTGCAGGATCAAGGACCCAGTTATCTCTTCCCACATGAGCAAAACCCATCTGCGTGAGACGGCCCTCTGCCCCCCTAGCGGCAGGGCGTGACAGGACCAATGGGCGTTCGCCGTCAAGCCGAAGTTGATGCTCAAGCAGGATATCACCGGCATTCTCGACAAGGGGGTGAGTAACCCGAAGAGCTACTTGGGAGGTGATTTCAGTTCGCCCGGGAAACTGGGCGTGAAACCGTCCACCACCCGGGGGGACCCTCAAGCTGCCTTCTGTCTTCAGAAGGCCAACGCTTTTGTCGCCTAGCTTATAGCTGAAATATCGTGCCTCGGCCGCATCGTTGTTGGTGTTGGCGTAGCCTCTAGCAACGTTTGCCGCGCTCAAGGCCTTTAGCGACACGAAACCCGAGTACTCTTGCGGATTATCGGCAATGTACTTGATATCATCGCCATAGAAAGCCTTCACTTCTCTCCTGAAGGTGGACCTGTCGATCTCCTCGATCGGAGGTTGCGAAGTCAGGAAATATGACCGCGGCTCTCCCGAGGATGAACTTGGGCGAAGATCGGACGCCACGCCTGCAACATTCTCCGCAAAGCGGTCAGTATCTGCTGCCCGATTTGATCCGCCGGCCCGGTTAGGACTTGGGGACCGGCTGGACGAGGCATTGATTCGGCCGTACATCAGATTCGCTCTCCTGTCGGTAGGTTTGAATGGCACCCGGGCTGATTGTTCCCAAGCACTGAAGAGCACGCTAGACCGGTTAGCTGACCATAAGCTTACGCGTGGATTTGAATTCGTTGCGTTTAAGCTAGGAGCCGGTCCGAGTAGTCACTGGTTAAGTTAGGACGGGTCTGATTCCTTGCGGATTTATGAGCAAGGAATTTCGCCCCTGGAAGATCGATGAGGCACAGCTTCTGCCGCCGAGCGTGCGGGATTACGTGCCCAACCGACGATTGAGTTTTGGGCAATTCCCATATGAGCGGGCGGTTGGGTCTGGCTGGTCGGACGAAGTCGATAATTCTAACTGATTCACGCTGACGATTTCCGCAACGCATTTCGAAACTCGTCAGGTGCACCAAGCTCGGTTTTGATCACGCCGAAGCCATACATGAACAGTCCATGCAGCCATCACTGATCGACTCTCGTCAGCTGTTCGTAAGGTTGAGCTTGCAATTTGAGCAACGGAGAATCGCAGCTAGCTGCTGCGACCTGCAAGCCTGCATCCAACGGAGATGTAGAACGGTTGAAATCAATGGTCCCGCCGGAACATCACACCGCATATGGATCGAACGGACCAAGCGGCGATTTGAGCGAGGCAGCAGAGCGGCAGGCGTAACAAATCGATGCAGGTCCTTCGGTCGCCTGGTCGCGCCCGGGCATGCGCAGCGGCTCGATACGCCGGCCACCAGCCAGACACAAAAGAACCGCTCTTGAAAGGACGTGGAACGTGACCAAGCTCGCGATTAACCGCCGCCAGGCAATTGTCGGTCTCGGCGCAGCCGGGGCTTTGACCTTGCTTGGCCGGCCGGCCTTTGCTGCCAGCAAGGTGAAGCTTGGTGTGATGCGTCTCGCCAGCCATGCCCCCAGCTACATCGCGCGCGAGCGAGGCTACTATAAGGACGAAGGGCTGGACGTCGAATTCGAGTTCTTCGAGGCAGCTCAGCCGATGGCCATGGCGATTGCCTCGGGCGACGCCGATTATGCGGTTACCGCGATGAGCGGCGGACTCGTGAACCTCGCCGGAAAAGGCGCAATCAAGGTGATCGGCGGCGCGGTATCTGAGGAGAAGGGTCTCGTCGGCGCTATCATCCTGGCCTCCGAAAAAGC
The DNA here is from genome assembly GCF_037179625.1 of Mesorhizobium sp. Cs1299R1N3. NCBI lineage: Bacteria > Pseudomonadati > Pseudomonadota > Alphaproteobacteria > Hyphomicrobiales > Phyllobacteriaceae > Mesorhizobium > Mesorhizobium sp. Cs1299R1N3. The sequence goes on from NZ_JAPYKQ010000001.1 coordinate 195,922, forward strand.
GTACCAGGCCGGTCTTACCACGGCGAAGGACCTGAGCGGCAAGAGCTTCGGTGTCACCACGGCCGGCTCCTCCTTTCATTATATGTGCCACAAGATCGCGGAAGCGAACGGCATCCCGATGTCGGAAATCAGGCTGCGCCGGCTCCATAAGGTCGGTGCAATCGTTGGTGCGCTGGGCACCGGCCAGATCGACGCTTGGGCGATCCAGGGCAGCATCGCCAATGAGATGCTGGCCGAAGGCAGTGCCAAGCAGATCGGCCTCGTGTCCGACTATGCGCCCGACTATCAGGTGACGACAGTGGTAAGCTCGACAAACAACGCCGCCAACGAGCGGGAGAAGACCGAAGCCTTTGTCACCGCCCATTCGAGGGCGATCGACGACTACAACGCTGCCGTCGTAGACAAGACCGCCACACCGGAGGAAGTGGATGAGGTGGCCAAGATCATCCACAAATATGTGGACTCTGACCATCCGTTCCCGGCCGCGAAGAAAATCTTAGTCGGCAGCGCCATGCGAATCAACAAGGGATGTGCGCTTACACTCGAGTCCGCGATGAATCAGCTTGTCTGGCTGAAGGCGGAGAAAATGGTGAGCGAGACGATCAAGGCACAGATGCTCTTCGATATTTCTTACGTCGAGACGATCTGACCCCCTCCGCCGGCCGGCTCAGGAGGCGGGACAGAAGATATGGAACTGCTGCTAAAGAATGTCAGCCACCGCTATGGCCCCGTAGAGGTTCTGAGCGATCTCTCGCTTAGGATCCCACGGGGCGAGATCATGTGCATCATCGGCCCGTCGGGATGCGGTAAATCCACCTTGTTGCGCCTCCTGGGCGGGTTGGAGCGTCCGACAGAAGGCATGGTGCTGCAGGTCGGCACGCCGCCCGCTGAATCGCTCAATCCTCTTACCTACGTGTTCCAGCATCTCGCTCTGCTGCCGTGGCGGACCGTGGAAGGCAATGTGAAGCTGGTACTTGAGGATCACAAACTGCCGGCGAAGGAGGTCGAGCGGATCGTCGCCGACGTCCTTGCCCGCACGGGACTCTCTGAGTTTCGCGCCACTTTGCCGAAGCAGTTGTCGGGGGGCATGCGTCAGCGCGTTGCGATTGCGCGCGCGTTGGCGGTCAGTCCGGCGGTGATGCTCATGGACGAACCGACGTCGGCCCTCGACAGCCAGACGCGCGAGCTTCTGATGGATGATCTCGTCTCGCTGTGGACGCATCAGCCCTTTACCGCCGTCTATGTCACGCATGATTTGAGCGAAGCCGTGCGGCTGGGACATCGCATTGTCGTGCTTTCCCGTCGCCCCGGAGCCATCCGCGATATGCTCACAATCGAGAAGCCGCTGGCCGAGAGATACGTCGGCGCTCCGGTTCTGGAGAAGATGCAGCTGCATCTCTGGGCCCTGATGAGAGATGAAGCAATGGCCGCCGATCAGGAACTGCTCGATGGCTGATATCATCGTAGTGTCACAGCTCGTAAAGTTCCGCGGCGGCGGCTTCGCGCCCTCACGCGTCCCCCTTGTCGGTTTCTTCGTTGCCATCCTCCTGATTGGGCTGGCAGAGGTCGGCACCCGTACGGGCTTCATCTCGGGCCTGACGCTGCCTCGCCCCTCAGCGGTCTTCGAGACCTTCGTCCAGCTTTACCAGACCGGGCTGCTCTGGCAGCACTTGCTGCCATCGCTGCGGCGCCTCGCTGTTGGCGTTTCCATCGGCGTCGTGTTTGGCGTAGGGCTCGGTGTTCTGATTGGCTTGTGCAGCCTCATACGCGCTGGTCTCCTGCCTTTGGTCGCGGCGCTCTTTCCTGTGCCAAAGATTGCATTGCTACCGCTCTTCATTGTCTGGTTCGGTATCGATGAGGCATCGAAATATGCGCTGATCGCGCTGGGTACCTTCACCCCCACGGTGGTCGCCACCTATGCGGCGGTTGACAATGTCGACCGCAGCCTGATCCGGATGGGCCAGAGCTTTGGCCTCGCTCGGCTCTCGATTGTGCGCAAGATCATTCTGCCCGGAGCGTTTCCGGGTATCCTGTCAGGCCTGCGCGTCTCCATTTCGATCGGCATAACTCTGCTGGTCGCAGCCGAGATGCTTGGTGCCGAGCATGGCGTGGGCGCCTACATCCTGGACGCAGGAGCACTCTACAACCTGGAACACCTGTTTGCCGGGGTGACGATGCTTTCCCTCATGGGCCTGGCCGTCAATTGCTTTATCGGCTGCATTGAGCGGCATTTCCTGGCTTGGCGCCCATAGCCGGCAGGACTGCGATCGCAAGCGTCTCGCAACTGCACGGCGCTGCTCAGATCTTTACGAGCGCGACAACACATCACGGTTTTTGTCTTTCGGCAACGATCCGAAAACAAGCTGTTTGGCCGATTTTCCACTGTTGGCCGCTCCTCCCCTTGTCCTCCGCTCCACGACACGCCGGCGCGCGCAGCGCCTCGTCCGCCGGCAATCGCGGCGGCGAGCTGTCGTAACCAAGGTGAAGTTCCATCGGTTACAGCAGCAATTCCCCGGTCGTGCAATCCGAGGCTGCTGCCGCGCTCAAATGGGCCTGGTCGGCAGCGGGTGTTTTTGAAGCGGCAAGGTGGGTTGGGGAATGGAGGCGATATATGAGCGAGGCCCGCAAAATCGGGAGCGTGCTTTTAGTCGACGATGTTCTCGCGCTTCTTCTGACCATTGAGGAACACGTGCTGCGCTGCGATTTGTCGACCACTGTGGCGGGGGGTGCGCATGGGGAAGCGTTGAAGATTTCGCAAAAGCTAAAGCCCGACCTTGTCATTGCCAGTTTGACTCTTGGCCAGGAGGACCCTGGGCTTTTGCGTGATCTGCGCAACCTTGGGGACGTCTCCGTTATTGTCGTTGAGAACCGCCGGGGAGAGAACGATATGGTCCGGCTTGAATCCGAGGCCGACGAGTGTCTGACCAGGGTGCGTGAGCTTTTGGTGCGCGTGGACTCACTGGTGAGGCGGCGTGTTGCCGGCCCTGTAGAAACACAGAGAAAGTCACAATCGGGAAAGTGGCTTTTCGGCGGATGGGAGCTACGCCTAAAAACGCGACAGCTGCGCGATCCTGCAGGTGCACTGGTCCCTCTAACGCAGGGCGAGTATGCGCTCCTGATTGCCTTCCTCGAGGTGGCAGAACGACCTGTGTCGCGAGAATACCTGCAACGGGCCACGCGCATTCACGGCGAGATCTCAGACCGCAGCATCGATGTCCAGATATTGCGCCTGCGTCGAAAACTTGAGACCGATGCGCGCGCCCCAAAGTTGATAAAAACCAAACGTGGCGTCGGTTACGTGTTCAGTATCTCTGCGAAGCTGCTGGAGATTTGACACCAGCCAGAGCCAGTGAATGCGCCATCGCTTTTACAGCAGAGCAAGAGGTGCTGGGAGGAGCGTGCGTGCCCCATATCCATCCATGGCGTGGATGGGATAAATCGAAACAATCGATTTTCAATAAGTTCGGAAATGAGGGAAAACAACACCGCCGGGCCTCGGTCTTTAGCCGGGTTGGCGAACCCCACCGAAGATAGAAAGGGCACCCGCAACTGCCAGCAGTTCCATGTTGCCGCGATCACCACGTCCATTTGTGCCAACCAATGCCGAAGCCGGCCAAGCTCTCACGACGCATATCCGTGCGCCCGGCATGACGCAGTTGACCAGCCTCCCCGATAACCAGTTCCCTGTTACATGCGTTGAACGTCAATGCCACGACCATGGCGCATCTGGCCCCCCGGCAGACGGCAGCGGCAGGCGCAGCGAGACCTGCGGATGCCCGCTCTCAGCGCGGCAGGCCGGTTCGCAGAGCGGGCCAGATCCTGGAGCGAGCTCACAGGCCACGGCTCGGATCGGCCTTCGGGCGACCGAACAATAAACTGAAGCGGCACGTCGAAGTGGTGCAGGTCATTGCCGGTTGCCACGCTTGCCGGCGTCGATCAGGAGGCGGGCGTTAGAGCCTATGAGAGATGCGCTGAGGCGCCATCATCAACCAGGCCACAGACAAGAGCGCGCCACGAACCCATCCCAAGCCACAGCCACAGGTTAACTGGTTTCGTCCGGTTCGCCGTCGCCGCCTCAGGAGATCGATGATGCGTGACAACGCGTCGGCGCGAGAGTCGCTTTTTCCGGGAGAGGGAACGCCAACGATGCTCAATCGACGTGATCACCCAGAAGCGCGCGTCATAGGACCAATCATTTCCAGCGAGGAAACTACATGGCCGAGTTCGATAGAAGCGCTGCCTTCTGGCGTTCCTTTCCGATTTTTCGGGAGTTCGATGACAAGACCATCGCGGCACTCGCCGGAATTTCTACTTTTCGCAGGTGGCTTCCAGACACGGTGATCTTCCAGCGAGGCGATGAGGGCAATTACATGGTTGGAGTGATCTCTGGACGGATCAAGGTGTCGCTGATCACCCCACAAGGGCGTGAATTGGTCCTCCGGCAACTCGAAGCCGGGGATCTGTTCGGCGAGATGGCCATGCTAGATGACCAGCCTCGATCGGCCGACGCCACGGCGCAGGTCGCCTCCGAAGGTTTCGTCATTGCCAAGAGGCCATTTATGGACCTCATCAAACTTTCGCCGGGGGCGGCCAGAGCCACAATCCGCTATCTCTGCTCACGATTGCGGGGTATCACCGAGCAGTTGGAAACCATCGCCCTGTATCACTTGAATTCCCGGGCGGCCCGTTTTCTCCTCGTAACCCTGAGGCAGATCCACGGCAATGAGCTGCCGGTAAGGGCGGATCTGAAACTGCAGCTCACTCAATCCGATATAGCGGGAATTTTGGGCGCAAGCCGGCCGAAAGTAAATCGGGCCATATTGGCGCTGGAGGAGGCCGGCGCCATCCGGCGCAATAACGGAATCATTGAATGCAACACTGAGCGCTTGCAGTGGATTGCCGAACCAAGTGAGTATTAGGTCTCGCCCAAGAAGGAGTTCCTTAGGCCGATGGATTCTATCCAGGATCGCTACGGGGCGCAGTCATGAACGTCTCTGGCTCGATGTCACCAGCAACTGCATAGGCCTCGACTCCAGTGCGATCGAGCAAGGTGCATTGCCGCAAGCATCAAAGTCCTTCTGCGGCAAAGCTTCGGCGGGTGCTGTTGCGTGCTGGCCAGCGGCCATGTTTGGCTGGTGCCATCGTCCGGCGACAATCTGCATGTCGGCTGGCGGCTATGGGTCCTCGATGAATCGAAAACGCGGCAAGTCGATCGGTGACCCTTGTCGAAGCTATCGGCTTGCGCATTCCCCTGTCAGTCCTGCAACACCTTCTCGATGAATGCACTGATCATAGCGAGTTCATCCAATGCTCTCTGGCTGTGATGCAGCATCAATCGCGTTGCCGGATCGTTGGCCATATTAGCGATCGTCATGTGCAACATGCCTCGCTCTTTCATCGCCGCGAAGGCGTCCCGCTCATGCATCGGGGTGTCGCACAGCGGCAGAACGTCCAACATCTCGTACGCGGCTCGTTGGGACACTGTCAGTCTGCCGATTGGCACTCGCTGGCGTAGAATGGCAGTATATGCTTCCAGTCCCTCTGCCATTAACAGTTCGATGATGAAGCGGCACGTTGCTAGCGCTTCATCGATGTCAAGAGATGACAGCATAGCGGGTACCAGCAGGCAATCGGAACTGCCGATTATAGAGTTGTTCAAGTCGCTGGGACCGCCATGGGCATCGACTAACCCATAGTCGAAGCCGCCAAGATCCGCCTGTCCATATGCATCCACCATTACGGGCAGATCGTCGGCCACGAATACCTCGCATTGCCGGTCCCAAGCGTCGTTACGAAGGGCATTTTGTTTCCACCTGGTGAGCGGGCGGTTTTGGTCAGATTCGAACAACGCAATCTTCTTTTGCTTGGAGGCAAGCGAGGAGCACAGACCCATTAACGCCGTTGTTTTGCCCGCCCCACCTTTAAATGAATAGCAAGTGATCAGCTTCATGCCGCAATCCGTCCGCGCCGAAAGCGCTCTGTGCAAATATCGTTCGGACAATATCAACAGCTTCGGTGAGATATAGCGATGGTTCTGCAGCGCCTTGTTACCTTTGTAACCGTTATTTTGTACGCTTTCGGATGACGCACCGATATGTATTCTCTTATTCAGGTTTTTAAGTGAATGGCGGCGCGCTGCGTCTGCGCTGTTACAAGAGTAATCGCGGTCAGCTGAAATCCGCGAGACGACATATTTTGACTCTGAAAGAGGGCTGCAGCAGGTCGAACCAACTGCGGCCCGTAGGACCAGCTGGCAAGGTCCCTGTCCGGGGCTAGCAACGCTGAACATTGCCAGAGCACAGGACAATGGCACGCACGAATTTCAAGCTCACCACATTCTTGTTCGGCCTTGCGCTGTCTTTGCCCCTCGGGCTGATCTTCGCCAGCCTGTATGTTAGCCTAAGGGTCGGGCTCAGCGTCCGGGGACTCCGCGACTTCGATCTCCTGGCGTTCTGGTATGAAACACCCTTCTATCTCGGCTATGCCAGTGCGACGTTTTACACCTGCTTGATCATTGTCGGCATGACATCGGTGATCATCATGGTCACCCTCACCGTATTCTTGGTTCGCGCCAAACACTTCGGAACGGCACGATGGGCGCGATTTGGCGAAATGCGCCAAAAAGGGTTCATCAAGCCCTACCGCCGCATCACTGGTCCCATATTCGGCAAAACGTCCGGGCCGCGCGGGTTTGGACAGTATCTCACCAATGGCGAGCAACCACACAGTTTGGTGGTTGCGCCCACCCGCGCAGGCAAGGGCGTCGGCGTTGTCATTCCAACGCTTCTGACCTTCGATGGCTCGGTGCTTGCGCTCGATGTCAAGGGCGAACTCTTCGAACTGACGTCGAGGGCGAGGTTGAAGCGCGGCGACCGGATCATCAAATTCTCGCCGCTCGACAGGCAAGGACGCACTCATTGCTACAATCCAGTGCTCGACATCGTTGCTACACCGCAGGAGCGCCGCTTCTCAGAAACTCGGCGATTAGCGGTTAATCTGATCGCGCCCAAGGGTAAGGGCGCGGAAGGGTTCATCGAGGGCGCACGGGACCTTTTTGTCGCCGGTGTTCTGGCCTGCATCGAGCGTGGCACGCCAACCATTGGCGCCGTCTATGATTTGTTTTCGCAGCCGGGCGAGAAATACAAGTTATTTGCGCAACTCGCGGAACAAAGCAAAATTCCGGAGGCGAGGCGCATTTTTGACAACATGGCCGGCAACGACACCAAACTCCTCACCTCATACACATCCGTTTTGGGCGATGGCGGGCTGAACCTTTGGGCTGACCCGCTGATTAAGAACGCCACATCGAGATCGGATTTCTCCATTGGCAACTTGCGCCGGGACCCCACGACAATATATCTCTGCGTCAGCCCCAATGATTTGGAGGTGATTGCACCTCTCGTGCGGCTGTTTTTCCAGCAAACCGTATCGATATTGCAACGCACTCTGCCGGGAAAGGACGAGATTTTTGAGGTCCTGTTCCTCCTCGATGAATTCAAGCATCTCGGCAGGCTCGAAGCGATTGAAACCGCAATCACCACGATTGCGGGTTACAAAGGCCGCTTCATGTTCATCATCCAGAGCCTCTCGGCCCTGACCGGCGCCTATGAGCAGCCTGGCAAGGAAAATTTCCTCTCGAACACCGGTGTGCAGGTGTTCATGGCGACAGCCGACGACGAAACGCCCCAATACATTTCAAAAGCGATTGGCGAATATACCTTTCACCAAAGGTCAAAGTCTTTCAGCCCTCGGGAATGGCTAAGTCCTAATATCCATATGTCGGATCAAGGCGCGCCGCTCTTGCGGCCCGAGCAGGTGCGTTTGCTCGATGACAACAAACAAATCGTGCTGATCAAAGGCCAGCCACCGCTGCAGCTGGATAAAGTGAAGTACTATTGTGATCGTCACCTGAAGTCGATTTTCGCCAGCCAGACAGGTGCATTGCCCGAACCAGCGCCGATCCCGTTCATTGCGGAGATAACGACCTTCCCCGCAGTCGACGGAGGACCGTATCCAGCAGCAGTGACTGCGCCGGGCGATGCCGCGCAGCTAACTTCTAGCCTCGCCATTCCAGAGTCGAAGGGGGCGCCTATCGCCGCCGGTCCGTCCACGATGCAGGACACTGCCAAGCAGCCGCGGGGGACCCCTGCTCAGCGCGAGCTGCTGGCGCAAATACTTTCACTTCAGGAACTTGGCATTTCAGAGCACAACAGAATGAACTCTGAATCTGACCGTTCAATTCGGGGATTTGATGGGGCGGACTGATCATCCGATTGAGCTCTCAAGCCCCGCTTGCCCGAACTCGCGTGGCGGCGGGCCTGAAGCGAGTTGAGAGGGATTAGAGGTCTGGTTAGGGCGCCGCGTGTCCTCAACGTCGGCGCAGTGAAAAGGAGCTCCGGATAGTTTGCCTCGACTACTCCACATTGCCCGATCTTTCAGCCCGACCGTTCAGTCGCCGTCCTCGAGATGGACATAGGAGATTTCCATGTCCGTTCTGTCCCGCCCGAGTTCCACGACGAAGCCAAGGTGTTTTTTGGAGGGCTTGGTGCGAACGGCCTTCAAGGCGTCGTGGCGATCCACGCTGCCGCACACCGGACCGTTCCGCGCGACCACCCTTATATTCGTTTCGGCCATGCTGACTCAGCGACACCTGCTTTCGACGCGAAAGGTGGCCAGACCCTACCCGGCGGCCGTCCTATTCACCAATCCTTTACCATATCAGCACATGCTCATAGGTGGACATGCTGGTGTAGCTCGTACATGTCGAAAGCCCCGGCGCAGACCCAAGCGCCGGGGCTTTGTTAGTTCCTACATCCGGGTGATCGTATGTAATCCTAGCCGTAGCCGCTGGCCTTCCGCATAGGACAGCGCAAACGATTCCAGTTCAAATGATCGGGTAAGTTCTTGGCCGTCTTCGGTGACGCGGACGAACCACTCGCCACCGGCTTCCGCCACTTCAACACGAGCCGCCACATAGCGGAACGGAACCACGTTATCCATTGCGCGCCTCCCTAGAAGCAAGGGTAACGTCGGTTTTATAAGACCAGCAAAAACACTAGATCAAGTGAGATTCTGCGTCTGATTCCGTACCTATGGATTTCGAGCTGGCTGGCTATCGTCCGGCGCTCCAGTGATCTGGCTAACCGCCGCTTCGGCAAGTTTGTGACCCGCTAGCCTTTGAATGAACTGTTCGGCGTGCTCGCCCCATTCGGCAGGCGAGACATTGTTTTCGCGGACAGACTCCATGAACGCCTCGCGCAGCGCGTCGAGGTCGAAGATGGAAGGGCGTTGACTGTCCTTGCCTGGCATATACGGGAGTATGCCGGCAAAAGCCGGGTCTTCCAAGGGAGTGATGAAAATCCAGTTAATGCGACCTGTCGGGCTTGCGCCCCCAACGGTCCGCCACTGGCGGTTGGGCATGGCGATGGCGTATACGGTCGAGTTGACCGACGCCGACAATCAGATTCTCGTCGCCTTTGAAGATGATGGCCAGTGACCGACCGGGAGGGGAAAGGGAGCGTGGGAGGCGGACGGCTCGAAGCGGAGGAGCAGTCTGGGTGAGCCATCGCCGGAGCGCTGGCCGAGACGTGTTTTTGGCGCGAAGCTGCGACCGCGGCCAGAATCTGACCTGATCCTGTTACCCTCTCCCTACAGCGCTGACGGGTTGCAGCGCTGGCTCGGTAAAGTATGTCCTGCACGCCGGAGGCTCGTTGCGAGCCTGCTGTATCGACGCGACCGAGGTCGACCGCGAAGACGACCTCGGTCCGCTAGCGATTACACGGTCATCTTGGCCGCGGGCACGACCTCATCGTGTCAGGTCCCTGCTTCTGTTGGAACGCATGAGTTCCGCTCGAGCGCTATTGTAGGTTTCGCTAATGGAATCCCCGAGCTCCGCCATCGCATCCTGCTGCTGATACGAAGCGAAGTCCCCTGGCAGCTGATGCGCACGATCCTGAATTGCGTTGATGCGCGCGTCCAAATCCGGGTTTTGCGGCGCCGCCGCATGCCCGGCCGGCAGCACCTCAACCGCCGCGTAGAAGGAAGCCAGTTCCGGATTCTGCGCAAACGCGGTGTTTAGCTGTTCTCGTTGATTTTCATTCAGATAGTCGCGGCCCATTTTCAGGGCCTTGGCCGTATTGTTGCGGATGACGAAGTGCGCTGGACCGCCGCCCTCCTGCGTAAAGAGTTCAAGGGATCGATCCAGCAGGCGCGTCTGATCCAGTTGGCTGAGATCACCTATGCTTTGCCCTAGTTTGGACAGGGCGAGAGATTGTCGCCTTGGTTCATCGATAGCGAGGGTTCTGTCGACCACAGCAGTCTTCATTGGAGCAGTTTGAAACTTGAGTATTGGCCTGACAGCGCGGGTTTGATAGCGCGCAAAGAAAAGGTCGTCCTGCGGCACGACATTCTCAGGCGGCATTTCTGCTGTATAAAGGCGGTGCGCTGAATCTCCGAGCCGATTGAGCCGCTCGTGAAATTGCCCTGCACCGCTTCTCTCGAACTCGGTCCGGACTGAGCGGCTCGCCAGCCGAAGATTGGTAAGGCGGTTTGCCGTCTCAACCGGATCCTCGGAGACTACACTTGCCGCCACTTTGCCCAATAACTCGCTTGGCATGTCAGTGAATCGTGCGGCGCCACCGCCGGTGCGGCTCGAACTTCCAGGTCTATCTCTACTTATGTCGTGGTCCATTGCAAGATGTCCTTAGGCCGTTTCTACAGCTCAACGCTAGCACCCCGAAGGACTCTGCCGAACTGATTCTTCGTTACACTTGAAATCTGGCCTGCAATAGAGGATTTCGACGGGGATCCAGGCCCCGTGAAGGATCATCATGATCGCGAATTTGTGGCTAATACCAACGGTCTCGGGTGCTGACTCTTTCGTGATGTCGCAGGTGGACCGTGATTCCCTGATGCCGAAGGAGATTCGGCGATGGGTTCAGCGGTGAAATTACGGGATGACTATTCGGCGAACGAACTTCGACGCCTTGCGCGGGCTTCGAAGGATGTCCGGCAGAGCAGCCGGCTGTTATCGATCGCGGCGGTTCTGGACGGGATGAACCGATGCGGCGCGGATCGGCGGGATGGATCGGCAGACGCTGCGCGACTGGGTGCACCGGTTCAATACTGCAGGCCCCGAGGGTCTTCTCGATCAGTGGTCGCCTGGTCCGCTGTCGCGGCTGTCGCCAGAGCAGCAGAGCGAATTGGCTGCGATGGTGGAGACGGGGCCTGACCGTGCCGTTGACGGCGTCGTGCGCTGGCGGCGCATCGACCTGAAGCGCGTCATCAAGGAGCGCTTCGGCGTGGACTACGACACGCGCTATGTCGGGAAACTGCTGCACAAGCTCGGCTTCTCGCACATCAGCGCGCGCCCACATCATCCGGGCCAGGATGCCCATATTGTCGAGGAGTTCAAAAAAACTGGCCACGCACGCTGAAGGCGCATCTTTGCGACCTGCCGCCGCGCACGAAGGTGGAGCTTTGGTTCCAGGATGAAGCCCGCATCGGCCAGAAGAACGGCATCGTGCGGCAATGGGCAAGGCGGGGCACCCGACCCCGCCAGCCGGCCGATCAGCGCTACAAGAGTGCGTATCTGTTTGGCGCGATTTGCCCGGCGCGCGGCGCCGGGGCCGCTCTGGCTCTGCCCTTTGCCGACACCGAGGCCATGCAACGCCATATCGACGAGATCAGCCGCCATGTTGAAAAGGGCGCACACGCTGTGCTCGTCATGGATCGTGCCGGATGGCACACCACCGCCAATCTCAGGATGCCGAAAAACATGACGGCGATCTTCCTGCCCTCGCGCTCCCCGGAACTGAACCCGGTCGAAAACGTCTGGCAATATCTGCGGCAGAATTGGCTCTCAAACCGTGTCTTCGACGACTACGACGCCATCATCGACGCCGCTTGCGAGGCGTGGCAGAAGCTCCTCGCCGCCCCCGAAACCATCACATCAATCGGAATGCGGCAGTGGGCGCACGTCGGTCAAACTCCGTGACTCTTGGTATAAGGATGTGCTGTGTGGCATGTTTGAACGTGCCGACCGACACTGTGGCGACGTGCACGTCCTGGAGTGCCGCGTGATCGGCATCATCTTGTGGTGAAGATCGCCGCACGCTGCGTCGACGCTCCGCCGATCTCCTGACGGGCAAGGCCCTCTGCGTCTGTTTCCAGCGTTGCCGGCCAAGAACGTCGAGCCCCATTTCCTGCGCTAGTCGCCACTCGATGGACGTAGAAGCCGCCCAATTCGGAGATCAACGTGAATTCCAATGGGCGGCGAAAGCAGAGAGCGAGGCCGCTGACCTGGGACTGGAATTCACCTGATCCCTTTTGTCACGCCCGCACATCATGCCCGCAAACCGGCAAGTGCTGCGGGACGTCCACCTCGCCGTTCCGCTGATGGGCTTGACATGCTGACCGAGCAAACTGCTCCGTCCACCGAAGACGGCTGCCCGCAAGGCTTAAGGACCGGGGTCAAGCGCGAACCCGACCTCGGTCCGTGACACGGCTAGCCGGTTAGCTTACCGCGCAGACCATTTCATCGTGTCCAGTCCCTGCTTCGGTCGGAATCCATGAGTTCCGCTCGCGCGCTATTGTAAGCGTCGTGAATGTCTTCCCCGGTCTCTGCAACTGTATTCTGCTGGTAATACGACCATTCTCCTGGCAACTGCTGGGCTCGAGCCTCAATAGCGTCGATGCGCCTGTCCAAGTCGGAATTTTGCGGCTGTCCCGCACGCCCGGCAGGCTCGTCAAGCGCATCGCGGAGCATCCCATACAATGGAAATGCGTCTAATCGCTCTCTTTGGCCTTCATTCAAATAATCCTGCCCTTTTTTGAGGGCTGTTACATAGTTGACGTTATGTTCGGCGGCGTTCGGACCTTGTGTAAGCAAATCGACTGTTCGGTCAAGAATGCGCGTTCTGTCGGCCGAGCTGAGATCACCTATGTTGTCGGCGATATTGGACAAGGCGAGAGATTGTGACGTTCGGTCAGTCATTCCGAGGATTCTGTCGACTGCGGCAGATTTCATCGCGGCCGTTTGAAACTTCAGGACTGGCCCGACAGGGCAATAGCGCGAGTTGAATGGGTCGCTTATCAAGGCATTGCCAGGGGGCGGCATTGCTGCGGAATACACGCGCTGAGCTGATTCGCCGAGCCGATTGAGCCGGCTGTGAAATTGTCCTGCACTGCCGCCCTCCAAGTCGGAGCGTACTGAACGGCTCGCCAGCCTGAGGTTGGTAAGGTTGTTTGCCGCTTCAACTGGATCGTCGGAGGCTACACCTCTGGCCACGTTGTCCATTAGTTCACGAGGCACATCGGTGAATCGTGTGGAGCGGCCGCTATCGCGAGCCGAATTTTCCGGCCTATTTCTGCGTGTGTTGCGATCCATTGCTCAGAGTCCTTACGTTCATTTCTACTGCTCAAGGCTATCAGGCACGAGCGACCTGCCGAACTGATTTCGCGTTACGTTTGCAATCCTGCAGACCGGGGAATTGAGCTTTCAAGGGGCCGCTGCATGTGCCAGCCTTTGGCCGTATGTTCGCTCCTCAACAGAGGCAGGCATTCCGGTCAAGGCTGCCGAACGCTACCCGCTGGGAAAACAGCTTCCCGCATGGGCCGCAAGTCGAAATTTGTCTGGACGATCCGCCGTGCCGGAAGCCGGCGCGAAGCACCTAAATGCCTGCCCGCCGGTCACCGTTTGGACACCGACTTCAATGCTGTCCAGCGGCCATTGGGCCGCGGACTGTGGTGCCGTTGGGGTGGGCGGCGGCGGTGGGCCGCGTTGCGAGTTGGAGACGTCAACCACGGCGACATCACCTTTGGCGCTGGCAGCTCCGCTCAACTGCTCCAAGACAGTTCGATCGAGATTTACCTTCGGCTGCCACAACAGCGACAGGATTCCCCGAGACCTCCCCCCTACCCTTTGCTCAAAACCCTGCTGGCGCTGGGCGAACGGTTAGGGACGAGCTTCGCGGCGCTCATGAAACCCTATCGTGTCAAGTCCCTGCTTCTATCGGAATGCATGAGTTCCGCTCGCGCGTTATCATAGGTGTCGTTGATGGAAGCGCCGATCTGCGCTATCGTATTCGCTTGGCCAATCGACCACTCTGCGGGCAGCTCAGCGGCCTGATTCTCAATTGCGTTGATGTTTCCGTCCAAATCCGGATTGCGCTGCGGGATCGCACGCCCAGCGGTGCTCACCTGAATCGACCTATACAGCGCACCCAGGTACGGATCCTGTGAAAATGCTCCGTTCAGTCGCTCTCTTTGTTCTTCATTCAAATGGTCGTGTCCCTTTTTAATGGCCCTGACCGTGCTGACAAGAACACTCCATTGTCCCTGAGCACCCTGTGCCGCTGTAGCGGTCAACAATTCTATCGATCGGTCAAGAAGGCGCGTCCTATCTGCCGGGCTAAAATCACCTAGCTTGTCCCCCATCTTGGACAGGGCGAAGGCTTGGGCGCCTGGCTGTGTCAGACTTAGAATGCTGTCGGCAACGGCAGATTTCCTGGGCGCATTCTGAAACTTCAGTATTGGTGCGACAGCACGGCTTAGATAGCGTGCCCTGAGAAGATTCGACATGCCATTCTCAGGCGGCATTGCTGCCGTATACAAAGCCTGAGCTGAAGTGCCGAGCCGACCGAGACGCGTATGAAACTCGCCAACTGCACCCCCTCCATCGAACTCGTCTCGGACCGAACGACTCGTTTGCTTAAAATTGGTAAAGCTCTTTGCCGTTTGAACCGGGTCGTCGGTAACGACACGCCTTGCCAATTCGCTGAGCAATTCCCTTGGCAGATGACTTAATCCTGCGGCATCGCCACCGTCGCGGGCTGAACCTTCAGGTCTATTTCTACGTGTATCGCGGTCCATTGCAGGCTCCTTATGGCAACTGTCCGAGGCTACCACCCTGCCGAGGGTTGCTGAACCTGTTTCGCGTTACAACTGCAGCCTAGACCGCGGCGTCGTCGAATTGGGCGTTCAAGCAGCCGTCGCCTTGACTGGCTCTGAGACGCTGCGGTGAAGAGCCGCCAAGGCATTCAGCCCATTTAATCAGGAGATGCCAAGGGTTCGGCCACCATAACATCGGATGTCCACCCAATCGCAGAATCGGCCCTTCCGGGCCGGGGTGAAGTGCGAGCTTCAACCATCCGATCGACATGGACGGAGGCTCACGTCGGCGGCAAGCAGTTTCCGTCAGACCTGCCATGTGGTCTCTCGTGCTTAGTCCAGGCATTGCGAGGGCAGGTGGATTTCCAGTACGCCCCGCCTGCCCTTCTGGCGGCCGACTTGAATAACCAGGTCAATCGTCTTTCTGGCATAACTGACAATTTCGCGATGCGACATCTGCACACCAGAGCGCATCACCATGAGTGCCAGCCTGTCGAAGGCAAGTTCAGGACTGTCGGCGTGGATAGTTGATATAGAACCCGGGTGGCCGGTGTTGATC
This sequence comes from Mesorhizobium sp. Cs1299R1N3, assembly GCF_037179625.1. Lineage (NCBI taxonomy): Bacteria > Pseudomonadati > Pseudomonadota > Alphaproteobacteria > Hyphomicrobiales > Phyllobacteriaceae > Mesorhizobium > Mesorhizobium sp. Cs1299R1N3. The sequence goes on from NZ_JAPYKQ010000001.1 coordinate 211,370, forward strand.
GCCTCAAGGAAATCATAAGCCTCGATGCCGCGTATTTCGCCGAGGATGATGCGATCTGGGCGCATTCGCAAACAGCTTTCCAAGAGCCTCGATGGGCGGCGAGGCGAACCCTCCTCACGGTCTGCGATTAGCCCCACCTGGTTTTTGTGGGATGGGCTAAGCTCTTGTGCATCCTCGATCGTAATGATCCGCTCGGCAGGGTCTGACATCGCCAGCAAGGCACGCGCGACCGTGGTCTTGCCAGAGGATGTGCCTCCCGAAATCAGAATGTTAAATCGCTCGTCAACGGCTTGTCGAAACACACCTTGCAAATTGCTGGCCTGGGCCATGTCCATAATTGCCCGATGGCGCATACGGCGGTTGGCATCCACTGTGGTCTGTCCACCCTCGAATAGCTCTATCTTGGAACCGTCCAAGGTGCGCTGCAGATATTTGCGGATGGTCAGCGACACACCGAACGTCACCGCCGGTTCGACAACGACCTGCACGCGCAGCGGATTCCCCCAAACCACTGCGCGGCCCGAGACGATCGGATTGAGCGCCCCAAGGGTGTTGCGGGTCTCTCCAGCCAACTGGGCTCCAAGCTGCTTGATGGCACGGGGCGGCAAGGCCACGCCGACCTCATGCATGTGGAGCGCTCCGGCCTCCTCCACGAAGATGGAGCCGTTAGGGTTGATCGCCAACTCGTTGACATTATCATTGACCAGATAGTCCCGGAGTGGCTCCAAGTACTGCTCCACATATGAGATGTCGCGACTGGGCTGCTGATCATTCATCGGAGGATGAGATCCTGGTTGACGAAGACTCGGATTTCCTCGCCCTGAGGGACACGAATGATAGGAGGGAGGGAGAGATATTTGTCCAAGATCGTTTCACTTTGATCGCTGAGTGCTCCCGCGATTTTTGACGCAGTCTGGCCACCAGCATTGCTGTTGCCTGATCCGGCACCGCCAATATTGATGGTCGGGCCACCTCCGCTGGAGGACCGGTTGCCGCTGGTCAGGCCGGGAATGCTCGAGGGCAGCGCGGTGATGGTGCTGATGAGGACAGATGCACCTATTTTGTTAATATAGCGGTTGTCCACATTACCTTCGGTACCGGCGCGACCAAGCAGGTCCGCCCCTGTGGAGCCGAGCGCGATTGATTTGCCATCGGGCGTGATTGCCCGGTTCCAGGCGATCAGCACGCGTCTTTGCTCAAGATCCACTCTATCGCTGAAAGTGCCGATCAGGCTCGTCCCCGCCGGCATCAGAATGCGAGAACCGTCAAAGGAAAACACCGGTTCGATCACTTGGGCGCGGATATTCCCGGGCAGTTCTGTATCGATAGCCGTTTCAAGCACGGCAGAGATTATAGTGCCCTGCACGACCGTATGGGACGGAGCAGGCAGAGCACGAGACACCGACGTCTTTACCTCGGAGCCGGCGGCGGAGGCGAGAAAACGATCGTTTGCGCTCAGGTCGTCAGACACTTCTCGCGTACCTTCGGCTGAGGCAACGCCCGCTCCTGAGTCATCCACGACAACGCCTGTCGATTCCCGTTGTCTGGTGGCGACCTCTTCGAGTTGACGACGCCTCTCGACGTCGAGCTTGGCGACCTCACCGGAATGTTCGCGCTCCTCTTGCAAACGCAACGCCTCGGCGCGCACACGTGCGTCTTCAATCTTCCCCTTCTCCCGCTCCTGCTGGAGCTTCTGCGTCATGTCTTTGTTGTATTGCTCCAGCAGTGCCTGGACGTCAGCAAGTGAAACATCGGAGCCTTTGTTGGCCCTGGCAATGGCAACGATTTCCTTGCGCAGTTCTTCGAGCTGCTTGTTGGTCTCAGCGTTGGGACTGGGCCTTGGCTCAGCTGCTGCAGGACCCTTGGCAGCGGGAAAATCAAGCCGCTGATCGTTAGGGATCGCGCGGTCGACTTCCAGATCAACCTGCGAAGTTTTCTGCTCATCCTCGCCGCTAAAGCCGACTGCCTTCAGCGCGAGAGTTGGCTCGACAATCAGGAACGCAACGGCGATGCCGGCCAGCAACATGCCGGCGAGCACAACCCAGCCGACACTTCGACGCTCGGATTGACGGATGTGGCGAGCTCGCCGTTCCTCCACTCGCTTTTCGCGATCCACATCGACAGAGGCATCAGCCACTGTCTCTGCGGCAATGCGATCATGTCGAGGGTCAATGTCGCTCGACCTGTCCGGCACGTCCCAATCCTTTCCTCACTGGCTCTTTTGCCATTTCACGGCGTTTGTCTTGCCGACGCAGACAGTCTCGTCGCCGATCCTCATCACCCAATAGTCGCTGGTCCCATCAACGATGATATGGTCGCCGTCGGTGCGCGAATTGACCAGTTTTTCCTCGCGCTGATGACCGACGCTGAAGATTGCAGGTCGGGGTGCGCCCTTGGGCAGGACGAAAGTTGTCTGCAATGTATTGTCTGTCACCGCGAGCGGCCGGAACCGGGCATGGCCCGAGACCATGTAGTTGTGATCCACGGGTCCGCCTCGGGCAAGGCTCTTGTCCGAGGGCCTGGATTGGTCTGGGTAGGTGAAGAGGATCCGGAACGCTTGCGCGGCACCCGCCTTCATGCCCGCCTTTATCTCGCCGACTGATCGTAGCTCGAATGTATAGACTCGCTGATCGGTGTAGATAGTCATATTCGTCAGGGCTTGGTCGATAATGGGCTTCAAACTCACCACATTGCCCATCTTTAGCTTGATCACTTGCCAGGATGCGCTGTCTCCGAGGAGAATTGATTCCACTTTCTCCCCGGCGTCAAACTGGATCGCAGTGACTGACTTCAAATATAATCCGAGCTTATACACGTTATGCTCATCATATACATACCGCTTTATTCGCGAGTCTGATGCAAATCCCACCGGCGATTGTTCGGCCATGGCCGGCACTATCAACATTGCGCCGACAATCATCGATAATGATAAGATCTTTAGCATTTTTACCTAACAGTTTGCCGAATTTCTAATTGGCGGTTTCCGCGTCGATCCGGTAGGCAACAACGGTGAAGCCAAGGGGATTTTTCCACACCGACTCCAAAGTGGCATTTACTTGTGGCCTGAACTGGTAACCGACGGTGACAACATAACTGCGCTCGACAGTGTCGCGTCCCTTTTCTTCTCGATGCTTGATGATGCGTACACGAGCGAGGTCCGCCGCGTTGCGCCGACCCGAAGGCGTCAGTGAGATCGATTTGACCACAACGCGCACTCGAACCTCATCACCATAGACAGTCGGCGGATACTGAGCCGAATCCGAGCGCCAGGTCTGGGCCAGAGTTTCGGCGGCGTTATCCGATGAGCGCGCCATGACATCAGGAATTCGGGTGCTGTTATCGGCTGGATCGTAAGTTTCGCGATCAACAACGTAGGACACCAATTCTGCCTGAAGGACTGCCTCCTGCTGATCGAGCGAGGCAGGCCGAACCTGGACGATCTTTTCAGCCTCGCCGGTGGTCTTATCGACCATCACGACATAAGGCCTGGTTTCTTTGAGGGGCAGTACAATGACCAGAGCTACCACCGACAAAAGGCTGGCGGTGACGGCGCAAACGGCGACTCTTGCCCAATTGTTGCGTTGATCGCGAATGCTGAAAAAAAGCTCGTCTTCGAATGCGTGCTGCATTGCTTGCTCAGCCACGCGTCCCTCCTATTCTGGTGTGCGTGGGTTCAGCGGTAGAGATTGGCCTGTTCAGGAGACAAGCCTCGGTTGCCCTTTGAGCGGGAAGCCCCACCGGCAGGACCGTCGGCAGCGGCTCCCCTGCCGTCCGATTTCGGCGAGGAACCCCCGATGATCCCGCGAGCGAGATGATCATTCCAACGCTGTTTCCGGACATACGCGCTTTGCTGCATCGCGTTGGCCCCCGACCGAACTGCGCCGAAGTGCGAAGCGCCAGCGGCACGTGCGGTGTTTGCCGTCATCAGGCCATCTTCCAACCACCGCCCTCCTTTATAAAGTGATTTGAGTCCACCCTTGACCTTGGAAGCTGCGGCAACCGCTGCTCCAGCGCCCACAGCGGCAACCGATGCAGAGGCTAAGGTGCTTGCCATCGTGGGGATCATGAACATGAGAACTGTCACAGCGATCATGATAAAGGGAAATCCAAATTCACCGCCGGCTCCTCTAGGCATGTGGGCGCTAATGCCCACTACAACTGCCATCAGCGCGGTAGCAAGTAACGGTATTATAGCAAATCCGATAGTAAAGCGCGTCCAACTCTCGAAATGTTGCCTGGTTTGAGGCATCATTAGCATGGTGATGGCGAGAGGCGCCAAGCTGATCGAAACGGCAAATCCGACTTTTGATATTAAAACACAAACGGCGGATGCCGCGGTAAAAAAAGCACCAATGACCATTATTAAGATGCCTAAAGCAACGTTCCGTACTGACTTACCGATATTCCAGACGGACGTGTTTGAAATACGATCTTCGCCGATCTGCATTATCGCTCGAGAGAACCCGTCCATCGCAGAATACGTATTCATCAGCTTCGCAGGATTGGGGCCGCCACCAACAGCCCTCGGCGATGCCGCAGCGCGCATCATAAGCGCGGTGTATTCGCCGGGGACGTCTACGAGAATTGTATAGATGCCATGGAAATTCACCCAGATCGTGGCGAATGAATATATGAGTATGTATCGCACCCCCCACATCAGATATATTGAATAGTTTACAGGCCTAAATTGCATTATATGATTCACCGCGATGAATAGCAGCGCAATCAGAGCAGTAGCGTTAAGCAGTTTTCTGATCGGATGAGCGACTCCTTCAAAAACTGCCTGCACGTAATCGACGAGGGCACCGTCGATGGTTGCGGCAAGTGTTGAAATCAGGCCCATGGTGACTACTTGTCAAAGTTATCGAAAAGATTTCGGACAGTGTCCGGCTCGGCGGCCTCGGCGCCTAACGACATGAGGTAGGTTCCTGCCACGGATGCGATCACCGCTTGGGTGCGAAGCGTTTCGTTCAGTTGCTGCGCGACTTCAATCATCACGCGTGTGTTGATGTCGACGCTCGTTTTCAAGTCGCCACTGGTGCCGAGCGCTGTGACATAGCCATTTATCCTGCCCATGCTGTCATTGGCCCGCCGGTAGGAGTCCTCCGCGGCAGCCGCCGCGACAGCGCCTTGAGCCGCTGAATGAGCGACCATGACGTTGCTGAGGAGCTTGTCATTGCGCAACGCAAATGCGTCGTCCAAGTGGTAGAGCTTGCGAATTTTGACTAGGGCTGCCTGAATGCCATCGGAGCCAACCGTCTCTCCGTTCAAGGCAGCGGTGGCCATTTCCCACAGACCTGGCCCTCCTTTGCGCGCCGCGACGTCTGCCTCGCCATTGTTCTGTGGGAACGGCTTTGGCCCGGATATGGCAGCAAGCTGCGCTTGAGCCGCCTCCTGGATCCGGCTCAGCAGATTTTCAGCTACGTGCGCCGACGCAAGCAGTTGCGCGGTCCCGCCGCCCATCAGCCGAGATAGTTCAACCACGTATGTCAGCAGTTCGACAGCGTTCTTGTCATAGCTTGCCTGCGCGCCGTCCGGCGCCGCCGGGAGGGCGGCGATGGGAGGCAGGGGTGCAGGCGCGATCCCGGTTTCTTGGGCGTAAGCCTCGTGAACCAGCAGACCGGCCCCAACCCAAAGGCCAACCACGGCTTGGAAAAAGACTTTCATGTGATGGCTCCTTCGGCTTGATGGTCAAGGATTTCCCAGGTGCAGACACAGTTGTTCTCCCGCGTCGCAGGGACGGATTGGCAGGCGGCAAGGGGGACGAGTACCAATGTGAGAAAGATCAGGGACCTCGTCATTTCAGCATCTCCATTTGAAAATTAGGCGTATTGCGCCATTCTGCAGGCGCGTTTTGCCCGCGTCCGCCCCCGAGAACGTCGATCCCCTTACCAATCGGCCCGAGCGCGAAATCAAGAACGACGCTGTCGCCGCCCGACTTCAACAGCACGAGATGGTTATCGACGTTACTTGTCTGAAGGAACGCGCTCTCCGTCGGTGACAGGTTGAGCGGCGCGAGTTCGGCTTCGGTATTGTAGGAGCTGGGGTAGATGAGACGCGTGACGGCGCTCTCCAATATGGCGTCGCCGGCGGCGCTGTTGATGATGTGCGACACACGCTGGGTCAGGAGAACGACCGCAACGTTTCTCTTGCGCATCGTTAGCATCCAGTCCTTGAGGCGCAGTTCGAAATACGCGTCGTCCAGCAGTTTCCAAGCTTCATCGAGGACGAGTAGGGTCGGAACCTCGTCTTCTACGAGCCGTTCCACGCGCCGGAAGACATAGCTCAGCCACGCTGTGCGGATAGCGTTGTTGTCGAAAATTTCTGTGAGGTCAAACGCGGTGATCCGACTGTCGAAAGCGAGCGGATCGACCTCTTTGCCGCTGAAGAGCCAGCCGAACTGGCCAGTTTCGTCCCACCGGCCAAGTCGGTTGTGGAGGTCGCCCTGATCGTCCGTCGCACGCAGCTGAGTGCGGAACTGTTCGAAATTCTGGAGGCGGGGGTCAGCCGTCGCGTTGGCCTGAACGGCATCGGTGAGGGCCTGAACCTGCACCGGATTTAGCCGTCCGCCCTCGTTGCTGGCCAATGCCATCAGCCAATCCGACAGCCAGGCTGCGCCGCGGTTGTCCGCCTCCGCCCGCATTGGGTTGAAGCCCGTTTCCTGCCCCATACGTACGGAGGAATACGCTCCCCCCATGGCGCGGACCGCCATCTCAAAACCGTTGTCCTTGTCGAAGATAATAGTGCGGGCGCCAAGCCGTTGGGCTTGGCTCAGCAAAAACGCGACGCCGAGGGTCTTGCCGGACCCGGTTTGGCCGAGCACGAGCGTATGAGCTACCGTACGCTGACCTGGCGTGCCTGGTAAATGGAAGTTGAAACGGAACGTCTCGCCGGATGCTGTCGGGAAGATTGTCACGCATTCGCCCCAAGGACATCGCTCCGGCGGGTTGCCTTTCGGCAAGCCGTGCATGGCGCAAAGTTCTGCGAAGTTCTGAGAGGAGATCATTGCCGCTCGTGTGCGGTAGGTGAAGTTGCCAGGATGCTGGGCGAAATAGACGGCCCGGGCGGAGAAACTCTCGCGAACGATTGCAGCACCAGCCTCCTGCATGGCGCGCGTGACATACGCCATGGCCTCCTCAAGCTCCTCTTGAGTTTCGCAGAAGACAGCGATGCTGCAATGATGGTCGCCAAAGACGACGCGACCGGATGCAACGTCGTCCTCGGCCAATTCGAGTTGTGCCATCAAGGAGACGGCCGCATCCTCTGCCGCCTTCATCTGCTTGCGCACACGCGCGATCTTGCCTTGGGCGGTGATGTTATCGATCGGTGTAAAGCTCTGTGAGACCACGGAATCGTAGGGTAGATTGAGCCTGTCGAGAATTCCGGGAAAGGTCTCGGTCGGATAGTCCTTTACGGATATGAGGGTCCCGTAGCGTTTGAGGCTGGGGTTGGGATGATCGCATTCAAAGACTCTGCCGCGGAACGTGACCATCGAGGTCGCCAGGAGGTCCGCGACCGGGACAAATTTCCTGCCCGCAACAAGACGCCCACTTGATCCATCGATCAGCGTGCGCAACATGCCGAGCCATTGGCCATCCAGGACGGTGAGACGACGAGGCTTTGCCTCGCTTAGACTGATCATGGAGGTTCTGATCATCTGATCGAGGCGGATCGCGCGCGCGGCGACCTCGTCACGGCTATAGGTATCCTTTTTCCCAAACAAATTGATGAATTTGGTCAGTTTTTTCGGTGGCCGTATCACCATGGTGACCATCGTGATGCGATCGCGCAGGCCGATGTTCTCAAGATAGTATTGCCAGCGCCGGTCAATCTCTTCGTTGAACGCATCTCCTTTGACCGCCCGCATGCTGGGCTGAGTTGCAACGGATATGCGGTGAACATAGTACCCAACGTTACCGCGCTGCTGCGCAATGAAGCGGGAAAACGCGTTACTCAGCTCCGCTGTCTGCCGGCTGTCGATTGTGTCGGCATTGACGCCTTCGACGACAAAGGCGCCCATTAGATCGCCATCCCGCAACATCAGGGTGACGTCGTCCACGCTGCTGAGATATGGAAGTTGGCTGGCAAGTTGGTCGCTTTTGTGAGCGCCTTGTCGCATCGCCCGATTGGGAGGCGCCTCAAGCACGGTACACCAGTCCTTCGCCTTTCAGCAGTGCCGCACTCATCCGCGTGCTTTGCACGGTTGCGATGAAGACATCGATGATTTTTGGATCATAGGCGGCTAGAGCACGCAACGCGAAGTAGCCAGCCCCCCCCACGACCGCCATATAGACGAACGATTTGGTTATAAGAAAGCCGAGCATCACGGCACATATGAGAACGACCAGATATGTGAGCGGCAACCCGGCAAAGGCGACCTCTCGCGTCAAGCCTATGAAGAGCGTTGTACGTTGAATGGCCTCTACTCCCTTGAAACCGTGAGGCAGCCGGCAGCCTTTAGAGGATGAAAAAGTGGCTGCGACGGATCGAAATCATTTTGCGGCCAGGCCATGGACGAAGCTGGCGCCACCAAAGACGATCGCGATACCAACGATAACCGACACCGCGAAGGTCCAGTCCATCCGACCGGTCATGAATGAGAAGCCGACCGCGATGACAGCCAACGCCGAGATTGCAACCCCAATCGGGCCGGTGATCGATGCCACGATGGCGTCAAGGAATGATGTCACGCCGCTGAAATCCTGAGCGGCGCTTGGGCTGGCGAAAATGAACGTCAGGAAAGCCGCCGTACAAGCGACAGACAACAGTTTTCTACAATCCATGTCGATCATTTTCTTCATGTGTTTCCCTTCTGGAACGTGTGTGGCCATAATTTATGCGCGGTATGAAACTGATAACTTTTAGGATAATTCTTATCCATGTCTCTAGTTGGTTTGTCTTTGAGCTTATCTCCTGCTATATTGCTTGTGACCATGAGTTTAGCATGCCGACGACATCGTCACGTCACAACTAAAGGAGACTTCGCTATAAATTTTACTGCACTGCCGCTCGTATTCTCTGGCACGTGTGCCATTCACAGGTGCATTCGTCCAAGAGAAACGGGTTTCATTTGTAGTGTTACGTGATATTTCATTCGCAATAAGGGAGGACCTCGGCCGCCTGCGGAAGCGGAATCGAGAGGAATGAAACGGCCGAGACCGCACGGGCCATGCGTCATCGTGGAAGCCGAACGGCGGAGAACGGTCGAGCGTCAGGCGGCTTGGCCGCTTGCAAGGACGATCCCGCACGACAGCACCTCAGCTCATGCCTGGTCGTTTGCACCGTATCGTTGAGCCGGCCGTTATCTTATCGGACGTGAGATCGAGCCGGGCAGCTCGCCAAGGCCAACTGCATGCGCGTCGGCGCGCAGCCCTGCCGGGTGTCGAGGAGCTTGCGCACCGACTAGCGCAAATCGCGAAATGTCCTTGAGGCGAGGCACGCTCATGCCTCACACGCTCTCCGGCTTTTAATTTGCCTTCAATCTCGCCTCGCCGAATCCCGATTTATGGGGTGTCTCGCTCCGTGCCCTTGGCGAGGTCATGCCGGGACCCGGCGCCACCGGCGGAGGCGGTGAAGACAGTGTCGAGCGCATGCCCGGGCTGACGCGCCAAATGGTGCGATTTGCCAGGACTGTGTCAGGCGCTGGAAATTTTTCACGGAACGTATCAGGTGCAAACCGGCTTCAGCTAAGACTCTGATCAGCCATTCTGGGCAAAGAGCCTAGCGGTTTCCCGCCAGAATGGCGTTAACAACACCGGATTAACGGTCCGACCCTGCCAAGGGCTGAACCTCTTAGCGTCCGGGCAGAGTGCTTCTTGCGGACATCTCGAACACGTCGAGCAGGATTGCCAGTCCGACCCCGCATGCGGTGAGGACGAGGCCGAACATGAAAATGCGGTTAGCACGTTCGAAAACCTGCCGGCGTAGCGAGCTGATTTCGAGCAGGATGGACAGAGCCCGCATCTGAAGCGCGATGCCGGCCAAGATCGGCACAACAGCGAAAAGGTCATACAGTCGCCATGGGACCGGGTTCGCCGCCCAATGTGTGACGAAGCCCAGGGAGAATGCAAGTAAGATGCCGACGACGGTAACCGTGCCATTGCGGAACACAGTCTCGATCGGCTCCTCCTTAGGGTCCTGCTGGTCCAAGCTATCCTCCTTTACGGCAATCGGCCGTTATTCGGGCGCCGGACGAATATCGCCCAAAAGCCAAAGCGGTTTCGTGAAATACAAGACAATGGCGCCAGAGGAAAGCCGCATAGATCATAGCGATGTCGTCGGACCGACGTGCCGATACTGAACCGGTTTGAGAAGTTCGCGTCATATATTTTCCGGAAGATAGATGTCGAATGGCAGGAATGTCTGTCCCGGCGTCTTGGCGCAGCCGGTTTCAATGGCCCTGGCCATCAGCATCGTCAGCTCTTGGCAAAGGCGGTGCAGTGGCGTGGCGACCGCCATCGTGATGGTGCCATCTGCGAGCGCGGCCCGTGACTGCGGCGTAATCTCGTTGACGATGGCTACGATGTCCCTGAGTTCGCCCTCTTTCCTGAGCGCCGAGATTGCGCCATCCATGTCACCGCCGGCCACATAAAAGCCGACGAGCTCAGGTTCCCGCACCACATCCCGCGTTGCTTCGTAGGTCATCCGTCGCGTCTCGATGTCCATAAATACGTCAAACGGGTCGAACATCGGCGCGTTCTCACGAAAATAGGAGCGAAAGCCGATTTCCCGAAGCTCGTGACTCTGGTAGCGCTCATTGATGGCAAGGACCGCGACCTTGCCCGGACGTTTGGCGAGTTTGGAAAGCATCCAGGCTGCTGTCCGCCCGACTTTCCGGTTGTTGAGCCCAACATAGCCCTCGCGTACGCCGGCGGCGAAATCGGAAAGCAGCGAAAAAACCGGGATGCCTTTCGCCCTGAGTTCTTCGACGGCTGCCGTTATCGTCGGATGGTCCGGCGCTACCATGGCAATGGCGTTGCAGCGGCCGCCAAGCTCTTGGAGCAGTGCGACCAGATCGCCCGGCACATCCGAGGGCGCGAACTCAATGCGGGAGGTACCATGAAACGCTTGTGCCGCATTTACTGCCGCCTCGACCTCGCGCGCGAATTCCTGGTAGAAATGCTGAGCCGGTTTTCTGAGAATAAAGCCGAGCCGATATCGCGGCGGGTTGGGCTTCCGGCGCCGCTCGACAAGGCCGACCCGGTGATAGCCGATGGTCTCGGCCGCCTTGTAGACCCGCAGCGCAGTCTGGTCCCGCACCGGAAGGCGAGCGTTCAAAAGCCTGTCGACGGTGGCCACGCTGACGCGAGCTTCGCGAGCAAGATCCGCAATCGTTGGTCGCTTGGCCATGATCCCATTCTGTAAACGTTATCGGGAGGGACGTTAAGCGGTGCTAGAGTTAAGAAATCCCTATTTGCACTCAACTTGCTTCTCCCGCAATCGAGGTATTGTCCTGAGAATCCGTTTTGAAATTCAAGCGCTCGTGGATCTTGGATGCCACACGAGCCGTTCTTGTCCGATCGACGATTGATCTCGATCCGATGTCCAGACAGGCGGCCCTTTCCACTACTTTACGCCCAGCGTGCTTGCGCCGGAATTGGAGATATCGGAGAGTTTGACCATCAATAGGTGGGCCTTCGAAGCGACTGGAATGTGGCGTTTTTTCCGGGGTTCTAGCCCGTTGTTCCGATGGCGGAGCCTTGACGTAACTGCCTGTCGATTACCGCCGTCGACGGGCTCGTGTCGCGTACGGTTCGCTCAGAGATCCGGCGTCAGCGCCACATTCTGGGTGGTTTGGGGCAAGAATCACCGCGCTAATTTCCGAAACCGGCCATAGACCGTCTGCCAAGCTACCGAAATGGTCGGAACGTCCGCCGGACGGACCAGCCAGCCGAATCCAATGTTCAACATCCGACCACCGCACTGCTTTGTCTCCAAAGCATGACCCAGCGTCGGACAAACCCACAGCAACCCGATTTTCAAGACGCATTCTGAGCCAAGTGGTCAAGGGCGAGTACAGCTATAGTCGGGATGGAACATCGCATGTACATCCAACGCTGATCGGGCTGCTCAGATCTTTTCGAACGCGAGGACCAGCACATCGCGGTACGCAAACGGCTTCTCTCGTTTTTCGGCAATGATGGGAGAGACGTCGTGGTAAGTTTTCCTGTCATCGCAGACCAAGAAGTCATTCGGCCGCATCATTTCCACCGTTCCGATCGACTGTTTGCCCGCATCCGTCACGGTATTAACGCCTCCGACGACGTTTAGGCGACCGATCATATAGGAAACGATGAAATCGACGCCGTCCTGATGCAGCCCCTCAGGGGCCGGCAGGCCAGACACGCTTCCGCGTGCAACAATCCTGTAGGGATGAAGCTTGACGTTCCAGTGCCTGTGTCCGGTGGTTTTGGAAACGATGCGGCCGACGCCTTTCAGGATCTTGTCCAAAATCGGATGCTCAACAAATGTCCGCTCGAGGGGTTCAAAATATCGCGGGAAGCCGCCGTTCAATTTGTTGACGCTCTTGGACTGCTCGTATGGCGCGTCGGGTAGCAGACGAAACGAGCCAGCTTCCGTATCGAATTCGAAGGCACTGTACCGGCGAAACCGATAGGTCCCGCCGTCGCGCATGTATTCATCCCTAAGCAGGTGATTCCAATGATCAGCGAAGCCGACCCATGTTGAACAGCTAGCAATATCAAATGCATCTTGCGTCCACTCGCATGGTGAAAACCACCAACCGCAGGCGCCAAGACTTTCCACGCATTCGTGCATGTACTCTTCGTTAGTGCGTTTGCTTATTTCGTCCGGCATGGCTCTCTCGTCACGGCTTGAAGGAATGCTGGTTCGCGGCCCGGTACTCCCAAAGGTCCCGGTCCCTGATATAGCGTGGTCTGTGCGCAATGATGGAGCGAGGCAGGAACCGATTGCTATCGATCACATAGATCAACGTGCCGCCTACGCCGTCGAGGGCGGCAGCGATCGCGCTATCGCAGATAGTGTGGCTGGTGCTGCCCCAGTTTCCGGATACAGATTCCTGCACCCAAGTCTGTTCTAGGCCCTGTTTCAGTATAATGGCACGGGTTGGGAGGGAAGCCATCTCCAAGTGCCTGAGGGCATCCATGATAATGGCGGCCGCCGGCGCTTCGCGAATCTCCAGCACCTTGTCATCGTTGGAAATATGTTCAAGGCCGACAAAACGACCGTGACCAAACTTGCCGACCTCCTTGTTCAGCAGGGCAATCGCCTCCATCAGCGGAAGATCGCGCCCGTTCACGGAAACGAGATTGCCATTGCTGAAACGGAGCGAGATCTCCTCTGCCGGGAGATCGCCTGGCGTGTGGGTCCAGCAGAACGCTTCGTCAGGCATAACAAAGTCTTCCGGATCATCCAGCGGCCCAGACTCGAATTCGCGGCACCAGAGGTTTTCGTCCACACTCAGCTTGCGATCCATCATGAAAGTGAGCCCGGTTTCGGCGAGGGCCGTTGCTTTTTGCTGTCTTGAGATAGCCGACCGGACGTAGGGGGTGCCGAAAAGGCCCGAAAAGCCGTGCTGCTCAATACTGTTGTTAAGGCGAGCCAGGCTATTCTGTGACAGATTTGCCGTATGAAGGAGCAGTTCCGAACCGATGGTTGTCGCATGGTCCGCTACGGCTTTGGCGAGCACCGGTCTGCTCAACGAACTGCTCAGCGGATAAGTGCCAAGGTATCTGGCATGCGCGCGAATGGCCGGGTTGACGCCATGTTCGATAAAGGCCTCCCGACGATCAAGGCAAGTAAAGCGCGCCCCGAACTTTGCGGCCGTCTGCTCCAGAACCGGATGGTCGATGGACCCGCCCACGTCAACCGCTACGGCTTCGATATTCCGAAAGCCGAGTTGGTGTAGCCTGAAAATCAGGTAAGTGCTGTCCAAGCCGCCACTGAACATCGTCACGACCGGCTTCGAGCGATCGCCGAAGACCGCGACTTCTTCAAAGCTTTCAACACGACCCGTCGGATGTCTTAGGCAAGAATCAATGAGCATGGTTATCGCTTTCTGGTTTCGAAAATGATGCCGGTGCAGGTTCCCGCGATAATGAGGCCGGCTCCAAGCATGCTTGGCATGGTTAGTGGTTCAGCCAGAAAAAGGTGAGCGAGTAAGACTCCAAAGAGCGGTTCGGTACCCATCAGAAGGCTCACCCGAGTCGGCGTGCTGCCCCGAACGGCGGCGTTCTGAACATAGAATGCCCCGATGGTGCAGAAGAGTGACAGGAACACGACGGATGCCCAGAATCGACCACCGCCTTTAATCGCCAATTCGGAAACGCCATTATCCACCAGCAGCAGCGCGATCGTAAGGAGGGCGACAGTGGCACCTTGAATCGCCGTCAAGGCAGCTGACGAAATATGGCGGCCGTGCATGAGCCGTTTGGTCATAACCACCAGGATTGCTCGCAATACGGCGGCGCTAAGAACAAGAAGATCCCCGAAGCTGAAGCCGCTCATTCCTCCGGTTAGGGCAGCGACACCGACACATGAACATCCGGAGCCGGCGAGAACCCCAATCGGCGGCAACTTTCTTGAAAGTCCGTAGTCAAGGATGGGTGTGAAAACGACGCATAAGGAGATGATGAGTGCGGTGTTCGTGGCACTTGTCAGGGACACGCCATAGGTCTCGGCCAGGAAAATCGCGAACAGGATGGCCCCAAGCACGGCGCCGCGGGCACAATCGCCCTGAACGACCGTCGCAATTTCCTTACGCGCGACAAACGACATGACGACTGCTGTGATCAGGAAGCGGTAAAAGATAATGACCAGAACAGGTGCGACGAGAAACGCGCCCTTCACCACCGGGTAACTTGCACCCCAAACAAATGCGATTCCGACAGCGGCCACATCCGCCCAGAAAAGGCTCTTGGGTTGGCGCCCCTCCAGGATCGCGCGACTATTGCCGCCATTGCGCTTTGAATTTTTCTGCATCTTCCGCGTTAGCCCTGGCGGTTTTCAGCGCATCCCGAGTGGCGCACGTGACGGGGATCGCAACAGGTGTGCCAACTGGGAGAAGGAGTGCGAAAAAAGATATTCGTGTAATTGTTCAGTGACTTACGAGGTACTGCAGGAAGCCGTACCGAACAGCATCATGTCGCGGATGCTACAAACCCACAAAGCCTATACAGTGTCGTTTGGTGTGCGCGACATCGGCGCTACACTTGTCGTGAGAGGAGCATGATGAAAGCCGCCGGTATACAAACGACATCGTCACCATGATCGCGGGAGCATTCGCCGCATCATCGGGATTTCAAGAGGCGCGACATCCGTGCTTTATTGCAGGATGAACGATCCACGCGGTTGCCCCGTGGGTGTCGAGGAGCTCTGATGCGCGCGACTCTTTTGCTGGGCTCGGATCACGCTCTGATCGCGCATTTTGTTGCTGTGAGGACCAGAGGCAGGCATACTGGGCATGAGAGGCGTTCAGACCCGAGCCAAAACTCTGTCTGCGGCCGTAGCGCGACACAAAATAGGGGGAAGATGCTCGGAGCGGCTTAACCCGACCGCGGCGCAGTGCCCTGATGATCAGGGGATCACCAGCTTGGCGGCACCATATGAACATGGTGCCGCGTTGAATTTATGAAGTGTCAGAAGCGATAGGTGATGCCAGTGCCGATCAGCCAAGGATTGAGCTTGGCCTTGCCGGTGAAGTTCGTCCCGCCAATGGCTGTCTCGAATTTCGGCTTGAGAAAGAGCTTCTTGACGTCGAAATTGACGCCCCAATGCCGGTCCAGCGTGTAGTCGAATCCGACCTGCACAGCGGCGCCAAAGGCGTTCTTGACGTCGAGAGAGTCGGCGCTGCCGGTATTCTGGTTATAAAAGATTGTGTAGTTTGCGCCTGCGCCGACATAGGGCTTGAAAGCGCCGAAATTGGTGAAGTGGTATTGCAGCGTCAGGGTAGGCGGCAGCACCCAAGTCTTACCGATCTTGCCCAGGTCACTGATCGTTCCGCTGCCGTAGATATTGGCATAGGTCGTGCCAAGTATGAGTTCAGCGGCGAGATTGTCAGTGAAGTAGTAAGAAAGGTCCAACTCCGGAATTGCCGTATTCGAATAGGAAAGGCCAGAGCCTGGAATTCCGTCGACGTAACCCTTGTCGTCCGTGATCACTCCCAGCGCGCGCAGGCGAACTTGCCAAGGACTAGGTTCGACCACATCGGCCGTGCCATGGGTCAGATCCGCAGATTGTACATCCGCGGCCGCTGCCTGATGCTGCCCTGTCACGACAAGCGCGATGCCAAGCGTCATTGCGCGTCCCAGCCCTATCCAGTCTCTCATCCTGCTCTCCATAAATCCGAAATTCGGGTGCGCGGCAGCTATGTCAGCAGGGACGAGACGCTCGGTTGATCTAGATCAATGAGGAGAGACAATTATTTGAAACGACACCTTTCTTAACAAAACTTTCATGTGACAACTCACTGACGCACGTCCGCACGAAAGCGAGGCACTCGCCACGCTTGAAGAGCTCCTTTCGCCATGAGCGGCATCCGCGCGGTGATGCCTTCAGGAACGGGTCGCGAGGCAGGGCTGCGAATCCAGGTTAACGGGGAAGTTGACCGAGGATTGAGGCGAGGTAGTCGGGGCTCCATCCGGCCTTTTTGCGCCTCAGTTTGATCGACTGCCTGTCGTTGATTGCCCGGACGAGGTTGAGGGCAAAATGGCGGACGATGGCCATGTTGTGGGCGCCATGGCCCTTTCTGAGCCGCGACTGGTCGTCCTTGAAGACGACATCAAGGGTCCAGTGCAGGGCGTTCTCGATCAGCCAGTGGCCGCGCACGGCGTGGGCGGCCCGTTCGGCGGTGAGGTCGGCGGAGGCGATGAAGTAGCGGGTATCGAAGCGGCTCCTGTCCTTCAGTCCGGTGCGTGAAGTGACGCGGACGATGGCCTTGACCTCAGGCAGGCGCAATTCGCCGAGGAAACGGCGCTGGCCTGCGAGCCATCCAGTCTCGCGGCTGACGGTGACGACGCGTAATGCGGCCATGGCCCTTGTCGAGGTCGGTGAAGCTGTCGAGGCTGTCTTGCGGCGCGTCGTCGAAGTAGCGCTCGATCTCGGCGCGCAATGTCGGCTGATTGGCCTTGACTGCGAGCAGATAGTCGGCGCCGTGAGCGCGGATTGCGGTTGCGATGGCGGCATTTGTGGCAATGGCGTCAATGGAGACGAGCGCGCCCAGGAGGCCGCCATTGGCGCCGAGGCGCTCCAGAAGCACGGGAATGGCCGTTGTCTCGTTGCTCTTGTCGGCCACGGCCTCCTGGCCGAGCACCAGCCGTGCGGTGGTGGCGAAGGCGGAAACCAGATGCAGCGGCGCCTTGCCTGCGCTCTTGTCGTGGCTGCGCCGCGAGGTCTTGCCGTCGATGGCAACGAAGTCGGGCTTGTCCGGCCACGTCTCGCGCACCCACGCGGTGAAGGCGCCGGCAAACAGCGCCGGATCGATGCGGTTCATGAGCAAAGTCAGCCAGCGGCCGCCTCGGCACGCCGTGATGGTAGGGCTGATAGCGGCGCAGGAAGTCAAGATGGGCATTTCCCCACGCTGCTATCAGGTCGTAATCCTCGCAGTCGCAGATCGTGCCGCAGACGACCAGAAGCAGCACCTCGGGCAGCGGATGGGCAACCCGCCACGGCTCACGCGGGTCTTCGATCTCGCCAAAATGCTCGAGAAGCGACCTCAGGCGCGACTTTTCGAATCCTTCAAGGGCGACAGTGGTCATGGCCAGGCTCCGAATCATGGGACTCCATGGAATCAGATCAGCCGCAATCCCCAAAGCGCGTTAACCCGAGTTCGCAGCCCTGGGTCGCGAGGCCCGCCTGTTGCCCAGTACAGTCGTTCATGATTCCGTGTCGCCGAATCACGGACGCCTGACGATTTGGGACAATGGATTGCGCGGCCACGCAAAAGCGGCTGATCAAGACCGTCACTGCCAGGCGCTGGAAGCGCTAGCAGATTCCGCCCGTTTCTGCAGAACCTGGTTGAATCGTTCTTCCACAAGAAATATTCGTTTCGACCACAAGAGCGTTTCCGGCGAAAACATATTGTAATGTGGCGACGATACGTACCTCATCCGACCCTGGTCGAGCGATCGCATGGCGGACGCGATCAATAGGACCAGTAAGGGTTCGGATAAGATGAGCAAGCCGGCGTTCGCAGACGTGGATGAAGTAGCGCCAACAACGTTTGCGCCGCTCAAAAATCAGACATTTAGATCGATTTGGCTGGCCGCGCAGCTTTCCAGCCTCGGCTGGCTCATGCAGACTGTGGCGATCAGTTGGTTGATGGCAACGATCTCCAAGTCCGATCTGAATGTGGCGCTGGTGCAAGCGTCAACGACGCTGCCCGCATTTTTTCTGTCTGTTTTTACCGGCGCCATCGCCGACAACTTCAGCCGCCGCAAAGTGATGTTCGCTGGCTGGTGCGTGATATCTCTGGCATCAGCGATGCTGGCTTGCCTTGTAGCGCTGGGCCTTGTCGACCCGAGGATTGTCTTGGGACTAAGCTTTTTAGCGGGATGCGGCGTGGCGTTCGCCGACCCCGCTTGGCACGCCTCGGTTGGCGATGTTCTGCGCAAAAGCGATGTTCCGGCGGCCGTCACGCTTATATCGGTCGGATATAACGCGGTTCGAAGCATCGGCCCGGCGCTCGGCGGCTTCGTCGTTGCTTCCTTTGGACCTATGACCGCCTTCACGCTGGCGACGATGACCTATTTGTCCCTGCTGTGGACACTACAGCGCTGCAGGTGGAAGGTCCCCTCCTCACCTCTGCCGCGTGAGTCGATGTCGACGGCCATCCATGACGGGGTGCGCTTCACAGCGATGTCTTCGGAGATCAAGGCGGCAATCGCACGCGGAACCCTCTTTGGGCTGGCCAGCATCTCGATCCTGGCGTTGCTTCCGCTGGTTGCCCGCGATCAGTTGAGCGCAGGGCCAATTGCATATGGCATCCTGATGGCCGGCTTCGGCACCGGAGCGTTCGCCGCCGGTATCTGCAACAATGTTCTGCGGCGAACGCTGTCTCAAGAGCGGCTGATCACGGTCGCTTGCATCGCTTGTGCAGCCTGTTCACTCGCTCTTGCCCTGACCTCTTCGCTTGCCGTGGCCGCTATTGCACTCGCGCTCGGCGGCGCGGGTTGGGTGGTGACTTGGACTGGCCTGGACGTCAGCGTGCAGTTGTCGAGCCCGCGGTGGGTCGTGGGTCGTACGCTGTCGATCTACTATGCGTTTTTATCGGGTGGGATAGCGGCCGGAAGTTGGCTGTGGGGTACGATAGCCCAGAATTATTCGTTGAGCTGGTCCCTGGGGGGTTCGGCTGGGGCTCTGTTGCTGGTGGCTTCGACCGGATTCCTGTTGCCCATCCGTCAATGGAAAGAATCAGACCAGGACTCGCCGGGCTTCGACGCGCCGGAGGTTGCTTTGGAACTCAAGCCGCGAAGCGGCCCAATCGTCGTCAAGATCGACTACTTAATAGCGGAGGAAGATGTCGAGTCCTTCCTGGATCAGATGCGCGAACGGCGACGGGTTCAAAGTCGCGTCGGTGCTCGGCACTGGACCCTGCAGCGTGACCTTCAGGAACCTTGCCGATGGACGGAGACTTTTCGCACGCCGACCTGGACGGACTACCTACGTCTAAATCATCGACTTACCGCTACGGACAGGGAAGTGGACGGGCGACTGCTCGAATTGAATGCGAGTCAGGTTGGCCCTCAAACGAAGCTTTCAATTGAGCGACCGACAGGCCCGGCCCGCAAACGCCATCAGCCGACGCCTTTTTTCTCCCGCCCTTGAGCCGCTTCGTGAGCGTGAGGCAGATAATGCATGTCGCCCGGAAGTGTCCTCGGTTCCGGGACAACCACATGCATAAAATCAGAAGCTTACAGCAGGTCGGGCGAAACCCTATTCGCCGCCAAAAGCTGTAGGGTTCACTGCGAGCAAAAAGAAGCGATCGTAGGTCCACAACGGGCGGCAAACCGACGCCTCGCCGCCTGACGGCTGCCGGGAATGACGTGAAAACGCGGGCGCCAAAACGCTGCGGGCGAAGTTCGAATCCAGCGCGAGCCATTCACCGGGTCCAGAACAGCAATCGGCCGCAAGTATCCAGAAGTTTGGAAAGTGTCGAGGAGGCTGGCGTGATCGCTGGCTCCTACCCTTATATAAGTTTCTGAACGCCGCCGAATGAGCCTAGCCTTGAGCCTTTCCGCGGCTCGAATGGGCGGAGGCGATCGACTTCATCGCGGGGGTCGAGTCCACCAATATGCCGGCCCTTTCGGAAAAGCCGACGAAGGCATTACGGGCAGTGCTTACGGGTTTGTGCCCATCGTGTGCGTCATAGCACACCCGAAGGGCGGTCTCGTGTATCAGGTCTCTGCGGACTTCCGGCCATTCGTCGAGAAATTCGATTGCGTCCGCAAGGCTGGCAATCTCTTGCACGATGTGCGTAGCGCGCTTCACGAAGATGGAGCTGCTGAAAACGTCAGCGTTCATTCTTTCCTCTCAAACCTGCTGGACGATCGTTCTGAACAGGCGACCGGCTCGAAGCACGCCGAACATCGCAGACTATTCTGTCCGGGCGATGACGTTCACGAGGCAATCATGCTCACCATGGCCAATTCGCCTTCTTTTTGCGGCATGATCGGCAGTGGCATGGACTGGGCCGTGCCTTTGGCTGTAGGGCCGCCGGCGCTGGCTGAACCCGGCTTTAAAATCGAGTAGCAGTGCAGGCAAGCAGCAGTGTGAGCAAGCCCTGATCGCTCTCAATCGCAACGCAGGATTTGCGCTCGAGCGCGGCGGCCACAAAGCGCGCCGAGCGACAGCTGGATGAGCCTCACCCCGCAAGCTGCAGACAGGCGTCCATTGCTGTCTTCCGTTTATCGGCCTTGCGGCTGAATCCCGCAGTAAGATTGTGGCGACGTCATTGCATCGAAGACGGTCCGCTCGGCGCCACGCCGGCCAACCTGAATGACAATTGGCCTCGCAGAATTGGAGCCGGCCATGTCACCCCTCGTCTACCCCGCCATTCGGCAAAGCCGTCTACCTGGACGTTGTTCCCAACCGGTACCCCTTGTGCTGTTATCACCATGCTCGCCCTGTGCCTTCCGGAAGCGATCCGCGGAGCAGAAGGCAAGGCACAGCCTAGATCCCCACTTTGGTGCATGTATATCCATGCACTAGTGCCTTGCCGGTGCACCGAAGTGCTGGCGGGCGGCACGGCCCCACCAACCGTGGAGAGTTTCAAACCCGCTGCATCTGCCAATTGCGCTTCATCCGCACGTGACGGCCGCCTCTTGGAGATCTGCCGGGAGCTGAGGATTTTGCGAATGGGCTTTTCTCTGTTTACTGAGCGGCGATAGCAGCCGTTTCTCGCTCAGCCTGCCTTTCGGCATAGAGCTTTAAATCCAGCCACATAATCGGAGCTGGCGATTCGGTATTTTTGGCCGTCTCTAAAATGGTGAAGCCGCGTCCAACATAGAAGTCGATCGACTTCCGTTTCGCGTTCACGATCAAAAAACGACATCCGACAAATGGGCAAATACGATCCAGGCTCACGGAGAATGCGAGCGCGACCAGATCTTTTCCAATGCCGCGCCCCCGCAATTCATCATTGACAGCTAAACGTGCAATTCGAACGGCTGGCTGGGATGGGTAACGGTCAGCGCGCGGTTTGTCGGCAATTGGGTACAGTCCCTTCACCGCGATTTCAGCGCTCATCAAACTCATATAACCGAGGATGCGTTTGTCAGCCTCATCCGCCGGAACGGCGACGTAAGTTTGCGTAATAAAGGAATTGCCAGCTTTTTCAGCATCACGCCGAAAAAACGTCTTTAGCGGCAAATCTTCCTCACCAGACAAGGAAAAGGGCGACTTGCAGTCGCCCTTTTGCAATGCTCTGATTGTGAAATCGAAATCGTTATCTGCCACGATCCTTGACGCTCGCTGCCTTCACGGTGACTTGACCGCTCCGGCTCATTTGGTTGAGCAATTCGCGGCCCCTAGCTAGCGTTCTCTCGGCGTTGGCCGATGGTTTGCCAGAGTCAACTTGACGGACGAACGTATCGGCATCGCGACCAGACAGCTTGATCCCACCGAAGTCACGGGACAAGACGGCCATATGCGCCTCCATTCGTTGTTGCGATGTAGCATTATCAAGCCACAATCACGTTATCAACGTCTAAATAGGTGCTTGGTTTCTAAACCAAAGCCCAAATTCGACAACGATCGTTTAAACGTGATCGAAACGCAAATCACACCGAAATGCGTTTTTTGTAAGAGCCGCGCTTTCCGGTCTTCGGAGCAATTGCGCCCATCTTCTCGCAAAGATCGTCCATCGACCACAGCGTTGCAATACCCCAGCGGCCATTGCCGGCGACGTTTCAGCGTCTCGTGAATGCGAATGAAGTTGTGCCGGACGGTGTACAGCGCGAGCGTATCCACGTGGTTTTCGAACTTCTTTGAGAACCCGTTCGTCAGGCGCGGGAAGCGGCGCATCTGCGCCGTGGCTTCTGCCGCTCGAGATGCGACGTGCTGACATACGCCAGATCGGTCTCGCCTTCGATGCGCGTCTTCACCGCGCCGACCGTCGGCGGGGCTATAAATTGGCAAGACGCTCTTTCACACCATCCATGAAAGCCAGCGCATATTCAACCTAAGACTCCCGCACGGCTGCGCTGTTGACGTGCCTACCGACGGGGTGCAGGCTCTATTAAATCGATTGTAGACCGCTTCGTTTGTGCAGCCGTCTCCAACAAATACGGAGCATGGACGACAACGCAAAAGGAATCAGGGAAAGGCGGATCAGTGGGCACGGCCAATGACATCAAAGCGGATCTGACCGCGGTTGTTGTCGCTGTGAACGGTCATGAGCCTCGCGTTCTCACGATCGGACAGGCAAACGCGCTGCCCTCCGGCCCATTTGAGCTCAGCCACCGTTCCCTTCAGTCGGGACTCAGATCATGGGTGGAAGAGCACACGGGGCAGCCCTTGGGCTATATCGAGCAGCTCTACACCTTTGCCGACCGTGACCGGGTCGGCACCGGGCAACGTGTGATCTCGATCAGCTATCTCGCGCTCACTCGAGAGGAAGAGGCAACGCAGTCGGCCAGGCGCCGCTGGCAGAGATGGTACGACTGTTTTCCTTGGGAGGACCACCGCTCCGGAACGCCATCGATGCTGGCGAAGGTTTTGCGACCGCGCCTGTTCAAGTGGGCGGACAGCGCAGCCAACAGTGAAATGTGCCGAGAACGCCGGCGGCGGACGGCGGCTGCCTTCGGCTTCGACGAGCGGCCATGGAATGAGGAACTGACACTCCAGCGCTATGAGCTGCTCTACGAAGCAGCCATGGTGGAAGAGGCGACCAGCGAGCAGCCTTTGGCTGCTCTGTCGCCGGCGGCAGGGGAAACGATGATCGCCGATCACCGCCGGATTCTGGCTACGGGAATTGCGCGGTTGCGCTCCAAAATCAAATACCGGCCCGTGATCTTCGAGCTGATGCCGCCGGTCTTCAGTCTTCTGCAGTTACAGCGAACCGTGGAGGGCTTGGCGGGTCCACAAGCCGAACTTCCGTCGGTTGATCGAGCAGCAGGAATTGGTCGAGCAAACCGGCGAGACCACCACCGATACGGGCGGTCGACCGGCTAGGCTTTATCGCTCCCGCCATGCGGTTCTCGACGAGAGGACCGTCGCCGGGACCAAATTGCCGCTAACGCGGGCTTTATAATACGCTTATATTCACGGCAAGAATATGCCTATTTATATTCATATTGAGTATAAGCGGGTATCGATGACCACTGAGTCGCTATCGCGGGCATTTTTGTAAGAGCGCGTCCTGCGCGTGATTCCGCTGATCGAGTGGTCGGCATTTTCCGACGATATCGACGCCATTCTCGCGCTGAAGCGCGAGCGCACCGCCGTGATCCCGGCTCACAA
The DNA here is from genome assembly GCF_037179625.1 of Mesorhizobium sp. Cs1299R1N3. Classification (NCBI taxonomy): domain Bacteria; kingdom Pseudomonadati; phylum Pseudomonadota; class Alphaproteobacteria; order Hyphomicrobiales; family Phyllobacteriaceae; genus Mesorhizobium; species Mesorhizobium sp. Cs1299R1N3. The sequence goes on from NZ_JAPYKQ010000001.1 coordinate 235,307, forward strand.
TAATCAGACGCCCGAGATTCTCCACTGCGTAGCCGACATCGTCGGCGACCGTCTGGCCCTCGCCCGGAAGGCAATGACAGTCGACGCCGATATCATCGTGCTCGCTGGCGTGCATTTCATGGCCGATTCGGCGAGCTTCTCAATGCGGACAAGACGGTGCTCATTCCAGACATCAGCGCCGGCCGCTCGCTGGCTGACTCGATCACGCCCGCAGATGTCCGGCTGCTGCGCGAGCGTTACCCGGCTGTTCCAGTCGTAACCTATGTGCTGGCGGACTGCGCGCCATAAGCGTTGACACGGAACGTGCGGAGCGCCAAACAGAATGTCCACCTCGATTCAGGCAGCGGCTTGATGCACCGCTTCAGGACGTGGCCATGGCACCTGGAGATTGTCTATCAGCCGTGTTTGGCCAAGCCAGGCAGCGACGAGCAGCCGCGCTGGCCGATCCAATGTGACGATCGAGGCAAGGTCACCATCCGCGCGCAGTTCGAGATACTCGACCTTCGAGAAGCCGGCGGCGAGGATCGCCTCTCGACCGTCAGTTAGCGCACGCCCTACAGATTCTCCCGAATTCACTTGCTTGGCGGTTTGGACCAGGATTTCAGCCAGTCGAGGCGCCCTGTTGCGCTCGGCCAAAGACAGTCGCGTGTTGCGCGACGACATTGCCAAGCCGTCGGCTTCGCGCACCGTCGGGCAAGCGACAATTTCGACCGGGATATCGAGGTCACGGACAAGCTGGCGCACGATCTGGAGCTGCTGAAAGTCCTTCTCGCCGAAAAACGCCAGATCGGCCCCCGTCTGCAGAAGAAGCTTTGTGACCACGGTCGCAACGCCATCGAAGTGGCCAGGCCGAAAGGTGCCGCAAAGCCCCTCGCTCACACCGCTGACCGAAACTGTGGTGGCAAAGCCTTGCGGATACATATCGGCTGCATCGGGAGCATAAAGGATATGGGCGCCAACTGGCGCGATCTTGGCCGCGTCATCATGTTCCGTGCGCGGATAGGCGGCCAGATCATCGGCATTGTTGAACTGCTTCGGGTTGACGAACAGCGTCACGATCACCCGATCAGCCTTGGCCAGCGCGGCCCGCACGAGACTAAGGTGACCTTCATGCAGAGCGCCCATGGTTGGCACAACGGCGACCCTGAGGCCCTCGCGGCGCCAAGCGGCAACGATGCTGCGCAGTTCGGACACGATCCGGACGATCGCGGTGCTCATGTGCATTCTCCTCCAGTGACTGTGCCCGGCTCATCGCCGAAGACGTGATCAGCGGCCGGGAAGCGGCGTTCGCGCACATCTTTTGCGTATGCCGCGATCGCTGCGTCGGCGCCCTTCCCCAACTCTGCATAGCGTTTGACGAATCTTGGCCGAAAAGCGCCGAACAGGCCCAGCATGTCATCGACAACCAGGATCTGACCGTCGCAGGCCGGCGATGCACCGATGCCGATTGTGGGAATCGCAATTTCCTGTGTAATCAGCCGAGCAAGAGCTTCCGGTATTTTCTCGAGTACGACGGCGAATGCGCCAGCCTCGGCCACCGCCGTTGCATCGCGCAGGATCTGTTCGGCAGCCTTGTCCCTGAAGGTGATAACCCCCAAAAGCATTGACGGCCTGCGGCGTCAGTCCGACGTGGCCGATCACGGGTATGCCGCGTGCGGTCACAAACCGGATTGTCTCCGCGACGCTTTCGCCGCCTTCGAGCTTGACCGCCGCAGCCCCGGTTTCGGCCATAACCAGGGCCGCATTGCGGAACGCCTGCGCGGGGCTTTCCTCGTAAGAGCCAAAGGGCATGTCGACGACCATCAGGGCGCTATGAAGTCCGCGCCGCACCGCCTTGCCGTGCAGGATCATCATTTCGAGCGTGACGCCAACAGTGGAGGACATGCCGTGCAACACCATGCCGACACTGTCGCCGACCAGCACCACGTCGCAATGGCCGTCGACAAGCTTGGCGACGGGCGTTGTATAGGCCGTCAAGCAAACAAGTGGCGTCTTGCCCTTTCGCGCCGCGATAGCCGGGACGGTCAATGCGTTCGATCCTGCGGTTGCGCTCACCAGGTGTCTCCTTCCCCTGCGTCAGCGGGAGGGAAGCATGTGCCACATTTTTGTGCAGTTGCGAAGAGAGAATTTGCAGCGCACAATCATTTGCCGGCGACATTCATCGTCGCGACCAATTCGGCGACTCGGCGCTCAAACTCTACGCCACCAGTTCGGCAAGCGTTTTTCTGTAAAGGCCGCTGCGCTCTCAGCAGTTGCCTGCGGGAGAGCAGACGGTCGACGACGATCAAACGGGCAACCAAGCACGCGCATCTCTGATTGACATCAGAACAACGCTGGTTATTTGTGGCGTCGGAAAGTGGATGGTGTTTGCTGTCCACTTCGCGGGTGGCGTCCGTTCCAGCATCGTCCGCCAAGTGTCTATCGGCAAGGGAGCCGATCCGGTCGCAGCCTACCCGGTAAAAACAAGGAAGCCTGATGAAGACTATCGTTATCTGCTCCGGCGGATTAGATTCCGTCACGCTCGCCTATAAGGTCGCTGCCGAAAGAGCCCTCACCCGCCTCGTGTCGTTTGACTACGGTCAGCGCCATAAAAAGGAGCTGGACTTTGCGCGCGGCTGCGCCGCGCGCCTCGGCGTGCCGCACGATATCGTCGATATCACCGCGGTCGGCCGCCGACTAACCGGATCGGCGCTGACCAGCGGCGGGACGGTCCCCGAAGGACACTATGCGGAAGACAGCATGCGCGTGACTGTCGTACCCAATCGTAACGCGATCATGCTGTCGGTGGCCTTCGGTGTAGCCGCCGCGGAACAGGCAGATGCCGTAGCGGCAGCGGTCCACGGCGGCGATCATTTTATCTACCCGGACTGCCGCCCGGCTTTCGTCGAAGCCTTCGAGGCCATGCAGCGCCACGCGCTGGAGGGACTGGCGAGGATCGCCCTTTACGCGCCGTTCTTGCAACTGAGCAAAGCCGATATTGTCAGTGAAGGCGGACGACTGGGCGTGCCGTTTGCACAAACCTGGTCGTGTTATCAGGGCGGCGCTCATCATTGCGGTCGTTGTGGTACCTGCGTCGAGCGGCGCGAGGCCTTTCACCTCGCTGCACAAAACGATCCAACATCTTACGAAGACCCCGATTACTGGATCGAAGCTTGCCAGGAATACCGGGCAACGCAACGACAATAGGGCGCAGTCATGTACACCATCGCCAAGCGTTTTGCCTTTTCGGCGTCACATGTGATCGGCGGCCTGCCGGCGGAGCATCCTTGCTCCCGACTGCACGGCCACAACTACGAAGTCGAGGTCGTCTTACAGTCGGCCGAGCTTGATCCGGTCGGCTTTGTCCGGGACTACCGCGAGCTTTCGGAGATCAAGGCGCTCATCGACAACACCTTGGATCATCGCCACCTGAACGAGGTCCTCGGACATGATCGGACGACCAGCGAGGTCATAGCCAAGTGGCTCTTCGACTGGTGCAGTGAGCGCTGGCCGGAAGTCGCGGCTGTGCGCATCAGCGAGACCCCGAAAACGTGGGCGGAATACCGTCCATGAAGGGGAGCATTCGCATCAGCGAGATCTTCGGTCCGACGGTCCAGGGAGAAGGTCCGCTGATAGGGCGCCCGACTGTATTCGTACGCACGGGCGGTTGCGATTATCGCTGCCGCTGGTGTGATACCCTGTATGCGGTGCTGCCCGAGTTCCGTGAAGACTGGACGCTGATGACGCCGATTGCAATCCTGGCGGAAGTGGAGCGGCTATCGAGTTCTGCGCGGGTGCTCGTGTCGCTGTCGGGCGGCAATCCTGCACTCCAGCCTCTGGTTCCTCTCATCGAACAGGGTCACCAGAAGGGATACACCTTCGCCCTCGAGACTCAAGGCAGTGTTTCGCAGCCTTGGTTTGCCGCGCTCGACTGGCTCACTCTTAGCCCGAAGCCGCCGTCGTCGGGGATGGCAACCGACTGGCAGGCCCTCGACGATTGCGTCGCGGCGGCAAAGAGCGGAACGCAATGCGTCCTCAAGGTGGCTGTGTTTGACGACAATGACTACGACTATGCCCGCCTGGTGGCGAACCGGTATCCGGCTCTACCGATTTATCTGCAGATCGGGAATCCTGCTCCGCTGATCACCCATGCGGGTCCTGGCAGCGAAGAGGCCGACATCGAGGATTTGATGCGGCGCTTCCGCTGGCTTGTCGACAAGGTCGCGGTGGATGGCTGGTTCACGGCAACGGTCCTGCCGCAGTTGCATGTGTTGGCCTGGGGCAATAGACGCGGCGTCTGACGGATGCGGATCATCCTGCTAGCTTTAGCTTAGCTATTCGATGGAAGAGCTGGCTGGCCTATTTTGGCCGTCTGCGGGACTCCGGTGTCCTGCTGATATCGGTGCAACAGGACCCGACGGGCGTTCCCAGGAGCTCCCGATTCAGGGGCGCCCTTCTTCTCCGTGTTCATAACCCTCCGGCGAGCCCGGGCAAGGCAAGCGTCGAGGGCCGCAGTCAGCGGGCGGAACGCGGTCAAAGCGATTGTTCCTGAGCTTTTATATCAGAGTCGGTGTTCGGGTAATTGATCATCATCGATTGATCCAGGGCCTTGCGAGTTCTCGCTTTTGCTTCAAAGGTCGTGGGAGATCAGCCACGGGAGCACCCATAATTGGCTATAGCCGCCAAGCTTCGCTGCGACGCGCTGATCGAGAATGCCACTATGATTGCACTCGGTCTCGATGCCGCATTCCGTTCATGGCGCTTCCCACATCTCACGGTTGGCAACATTGAGCTTGCCTTCCCTGGCGTTACCTACCGCAGGCGTCGCGTTTGGGCCAGTTTTGTGCCACTGCGAAGAACAAAAGTGACCCGTACTGGTATGCGGTTAACGCGCGCCCCGGTATAGTCCACGTCCATCTAATCGGTTTAGCCGCGTCACCTCAGAGCACGGCCACGTTCTGCAACCATGCACGACCAAGCAACACGAAACAAAAATAGCAGCGCTCGGAGGGGCCGCGGCATCAATGCGGACTTGATCGCGGTTGTCGCCGCCGCGTCCGACCGGGACCCTTGCGTCCTCACCATCGGGCAACGGGATGCCCTACCCTCCGGCCCGTTCGAGCTCAGTCACCGTTCCCTACAGTCCGGCCTGAGGGACTGGGTCGAGCAGCAAACCGGCCACCCCCTGGGCTACATCGAGCAGCTCTATACCTTCGCCGACCGCGATCGGGTCAGCACTGGGCGCGAGCAGCGCAACATCTCCATCAGCTATCTCGCGCTCACCCGGCAGGAAGCTATTGCCGCATCCAGCAAATCCCACTGGAAAAGCTGGTACGAGTATTTTCCCTGGGAGGATCACCGCTCCGGGACGCCAGCCATCCTAGACGTGTTGCGGCTACGACTGATTGAGTGGGCGGACAGCGTCAGCGACGCCGCTGCGCGACGCGAGCGGAGGCAGCGTGCCGCGATTGCGTTTGCTTTAGACAAGCGCCCCTGGGACGAGGAACTCACGCTCCAACGCTATGAGCTTCTTTTTGAAGCCGCTTTGGTCGAAGAGGCCGGCGGCGGGCCGGAACCAACTTTCCCTGCGCCTGCCGCAGGCAAAGCGATGGTCGGCGACCATCGCCGGATTCTCGCAACAGGCATCGCGCGGCTGCGCTCCAAGATCAAATACCGGCCAGTCGTCTTCGAGCTCATGCGACCGAGCTTCACGCTGCTGCAGTTGCAGCGAACCGTGGAGGCGCTCGCCGGTCGGCTCATCAACAAGCCGAACTTCCGCAGGCTGGTCGAGCAGCAAGAGCTGGTCGAAGAAACTGGCGAAAGTGCCCTCGATACGGGCGGGCGCCCGGCGAAGCTCTATCGCTTCCGCCGCAATGTCCTCGATGACCGGGCAGTCGCCGGGACAAAATTGCCGCTCTCACGGGCTTGACACCTTTATAGTCAGCGTAGATATATGCCGCTTATTGTCAGCCGGAATATAAGCGGAGGCGCGGATGACTGGCGCGTTACCAACGGCCGCGTTTCTGTATGAGCGCGTCCGACGAGTGATCCCGTCAATCGAATGGCCGGCCTTCACCGATGACATCGATGCCATCCTTGCGCTCAAGCGCGAGCGCAACGCCGTGATCCTGGCCCACAACTACCAGACCCCCGAAATCTTCCATTGCGTGGCCGACATCGTCGGCGACAGCCTGGCGCTCGCCCGCAAGGCAATGACGGTCGACGCCGACGTGATCGTGCTTGCCGGCGTCCATTTCATGGCGGAGACCGCAAAGCTTCTCAATCCCGACAAGACCGTGCTCATTCCTGATCTTGCCGCCGGCTGCTCGCTCGCCGACTCCATTACGGCCGAGGACGTGCGCCAGATGCGGCAGCGCTATCCCGGCGTTCCGGTCATCACCTATGTCAACACCTCCGCCGCCGTAAAGGCAGAGTCCGACATCTGCTGCACCTCCGGCAATGCGCTCGCAGTGGTGAAGTCGCTCCGCGTGCCGCGCGTCATCATGCTGCCCGACGAATATCTGGCAAAGAACATCGCAGCGCAAACCAAGGTCGAGATCATCGCCTGGAAGGGACGCTGCGAAGTACACGAGCGCTTCACGGCGGCCGACATTCACGAACTGCGCGAGGCGCATCCGGGCGTCACTGTGCTTGCCCATCCCGAATGTCCGCCGGAAGTGGTCGCCGCAGCCGACTTCGCCGGCTCGACAGCGGCAATGTCCGACTATGTCGGACAGCAGAAGCCGGCGCGAGTCGTGCTGATGACCGAGTGTTCGATGAGCGACAACGTCGCGGTCGAGCATCCGGACGTGGATTTCGTGCGCCCCTGCAATCTGTGCCCCCACATGAAGCGCATCACGCTCGCCAATATCCGGACCGCGCTCGAGGAGAACCGCCACATCGTCACGATCGAACCGCGCATCGTCGAGCGGGCCCGCTGGGCTGTCGAGCGCATGCTCTTCGTATGACGCCGGCCATCCACGACATTCGCGGGGCGCCGGTCATTGTCGGCGCGGGCATTGCTGGCCTGCTGACGGCGCTTCATCTGGCGCCGGAACCGGTCATCCTTCTCTCCAGGACGCCGCTTGGAACGGATGCTTCGAGCACGCTCGCCCAGGGCGGGCTTGCAGCCAGTCTCGGCGAAGACGACAGCCCCGAACTGCACCTCGCCGATACGCTGGCCGCCGGGAACGGGATTTGCGACGAAGCAATAGTCAGGCGGGTGGTCGAGGCCGCTCCCAACGCAATCGATCACCTCATTCGTCTGGGTGCTCCCTTCGACCGCGCCTTGGACGGGAAGCTGCGGCTTGGCTTGGAGGCAGCGCATTCGCGGCGCCGGATCGTGCACGCCGCAGGCGACGCCACCGGCCGCGAGCTGTTCGGGGCGTTGCTCGCCGTCGCGCGGCGGACACGCTCGATCACGATTATGGAAGGCATGACAGCCCTGCGCCTGGTCGTGGCGGAGGGCAGCATTGTGGGACTTTCGGGGGTCCTGCACACAGGCGTCCTCGCATTGCCCACGCGCCGTGTGGTGCTTGCGACCGGCGGTATCGGCGGCCTCTTCAGCGACACCACGAACCCGCTTTCCTCGTTCGGACACGGGCTGGCGCTGGCCGCCTGTGCCGGCGCGGAACTTGCCGATCTCGAATTCGTCCAGTTCCATCCGACCGCGCTCGATACTTCGCGCCGGCCGATGCCGCTTGTCAGCGAAGCGGTGCGCGGCGAAGGCGCGGTGCTGGTCGATGAACATGGTCAGCGGTTCCTGGCCGATACGCCCGGTGCCGAACTCGCGCCGCGCGACGTGGTCGCGCGGGCGATCTCAGCCCAACTGGCCTCAGGGCATCGTGTCTATCTCGACGCCCGGCAATGCCTCGGCCAGAAATTCACGAAGCGCTTTCCTGCGATCGACGCCGCTTGCAAGCAGGCCGGCATCGATGCAGCCGTGGAGCCGATCCCCGTGCGTCCCGCGGCTCACTATCACATGGGCGGCGTGGCCGTTGACGCGGAAGGGCGCAGTTCCGTTGGCGGGCTGTGGGCCTGCGGCGAGGTTGCTTGCACCGGATTGCACGGCGCCAACCGGCTCGCCAGCAACTCGCTGGCCGAAGCGGTCGCAACAGCCGCCTGGGTTGCGAAGAGCGTCGCCGGCACCTGCGCCGGCTGGCAGTGGCCCAGGCTCCCCGCAATGGTGTCCGCGCGACCGGATCCCTCGCCTATACGCCAAGTGGTCTCCAATGCACTCGGCATTGTCCGCGATGGCAAGGCGCTGCGCGATGCGGTCGCTAACTTGCTGCCGATCGCCGTCAGCGAGACGGCGGCGGCCGACCCGGCGCTGGTTGCCCTGTTGATCGCGATCGCAGCCTTCCGGCGCGAGGAAAGCCGCGGCTCGCATTACCGATCCGATTTCCCTGGGCGCGATGCTGCAGCCCTCGCGTCGCGACTGACGCTGTGCACAGCCTTTGAGAATGCCGTCGCGCTCAACTGGCAAGCCTCGGAACGGAGCTCCTGGTAATGAATTCACTTGCACCACTTCCCCAGATCATCATGGAGCCGATCGTGCGCAATGCCCTTCTGGAAGATCTGGGCAGAGCCGGCGACATCACGAGCGATGCGGTCATCCCGGCCGATTGCAAGGCGACCTTTGCGTTGAACGCGCGGCAGGGCGGCGTTGTTGCCGGGCTCGATCTGGTGATGTTTGCCTTCCTCTTGGTCGATCCCGGGATCAGCATACAGTTGCGGTGTCCCGAGGGCGGCAAGGTTTCGACCGGCGAAACGATCGCCATCGTTAACGGACCGGCGCGCAGCCTGCTCACAGCGGAGCGGACGGCGCTCAATTTTCTGTGCAAGCTGAGCGGTATCGCAACGGCCACCGCCGCGCTTGTAAACGCGGTGCGCGGTCATAAGGCAAAGATCGTTTGCACGCGAAAGACCACACCGGGTCTGCGTGCGCTGGAAAAATACGCCGTGCGCGCCGGCGGTGGCGCCAATCACCGCTTCGCGCTCGACGACGCCGTGCTCATCAAGGACAACCATATCGCCCTTGCCGGCGACATCCGCACCGCAATCGAGCGGGCGCGCGGCGCGGTTGGCCATATGGTCAAGATCGAGGTCGAGGTCGACACGCTGGATCAGCTGGACATGGCGCTACAGGCGAGGGTCGACGCGGTGCTCCTCGACAACATGTCGGTCGAGGACCTTGCCCAGGCCGTGGCAATGGTCGGTGGCCGCGCGATCACCGAGGCTTCGGGTCGGGTGACACGAGCGAGCGTAGCTGCAATTGCCGCGACCGGCGTCGACCTCATATCGGTCGGCTGGCTCACCCACAGCGCGCCGATACTCGACATCGGCCTGGATATGCCGGCCGACCGGAATTGCAGCAGACGTTTGAACTGAGGGAAAGGACATGAACCGGAACCCTAAGAACGCCTTTGGTCGCAGGCAAAGCTGCGCCACTTCGTCTTCAGTTGCAGCTTCACCGATTGCCAACGAAAGCCCGTGCGCTGAAGGGCTATCCGGTTCAAGCGGTGAAGCGATCCGACAAACAAAAGACCGCGTCGAAGCACTTGGCTTCCTCATCTGCCGACTCGACGAGTTGCGCCAGATGGCTGCCTCTCACGGGCTGGAACCACTCGGTCATCTGCTGGACGTCGCGTTCACAGAATCCTGCGACGCGATCAGACGGGAGCGTTCCAGGGCTCAGAGCGAACCTGCGGATGCAGCGATCCGCGCTGACGACGTGAGTTGAGCCTGCAGGCAGCGGTTGGAGCTTCCGCTTTAGCGAAGAGCAATCGCGTTTCCATGGACCAGCCTCTACAACGCTCCCGGTCAAGGACAGATGGTTATGGAGAACAAGGCCGCTATGAACCCCGAACTCACCCCGGACCTGACCTCGGACCCAATCGGTTGGGCGCTTCTGCCCTGGACGCGAGCGGAAGCCGAGGCTGTCCATGACCTACCCTTCAACGACTTGCTGTTCCGGGCCCAGACGGTCCATCGCGAGAATTTCGATCCCAATCGCGTGCAGCTGTCGCGCCTGCTTTCGATCAAGACCGGCGGCTGCCCCGAGGATTGCGGCTATTGCAGCCAGTCCTCGCATCACCAGTCGGGCCTCAAGGCCTCGAAACTGATGGAGGTCCAGCGCGTCGTCGCCGAGGCCAGGAAAGCGCGTGATGCGGGAGCCACGCGCTATTGCATGGGGGCGGCCTGGCGCAGCCCCAAGGAGCGCGACATGGAGGCGGTTGTCGCCATGGTCGAGGGCGTGAAGGCCCTCGGCATGGAGACCTGCATGACGCTTGGCATGCTCGACCTCCGCCAGGCACAGCGGCTCAAGCAGGCCGGGCTCGACTACTATAATCACAACATCGACACCTCCGAGCGCTACTACAGCGAGGTCATCTCGACCCGCACTTTTGCCGACCGGTTGGAAACGCTTGGTCATGTCCGCGACAGCGGCATGAAGGTCTGCTGCGGCGGTATCGTCGGCATGGGCGAGGAGAAGGCCGACCGCATCGACATGCTGGTGACGCTCGCCACCCTGCCGGAGCCGCCCGACAGCGTGCCGATCAATATGCTGATCCCGATCGAGGGCACGCCGCTCGGCGAGGCCGAGCCGATCGAACCGATCGAATTCGTGCGCACCATCGCGCTTGCCCGCATCATGATGCCGAAATCGCATGTGCGGCTTTCGGCCGGCCGCACGGCGATGAGCGACGAGATGCAGGCGCTGTGCTTCTTTGCCGGCGCCAACTCTATCTTCGTCGGCGACACCTTGCTGACCGCGAAGAACCCGGGCGAGGACAAGGACAGCGCGCTGTTTCGCCGGCTGGGCATCAAGCCGACGGAGCCGGAAGCCAGGTGAGCGGGCCAGCCTTGCTCGACCGCTACAAGGCGACCTTAAGCGGGCTGGCACGCAAGGATCGGCTGCGGGCCTTAAGCCCGCGCTCAGGGCTCGACTTCGCCTCCAACGACTATCTCGCCCTCGCGGGCTCGCCGCGTATGGCGCAGGCCGTTGCGACGGCGCTCGCGGCTGGCACGCCCGTCGGGGCGACCGGCTCTCGACTTCTGCGCGGCAATGATCCGGAACACGAGGCGCTCGACGCGAAGGCAGCCACCTTCTTCGGCGCCGAGCGCGCGCTGTTCTTCGGCGGTGGCTATGTCGCCAATTTCGCGGTGCTCACGACCTTGCCCCAGAAGGGCGATCTCATCGTGCTGGACGAACTCGTTCATGCCAGCGCTCATGAGGGAGCGCGGGCCGGCCGGGCCGAAATGGTGGAAGCCGTGCATAATGATGCGGGAGCGGTGGATGACGCCATTGCCAGGTGGCGAGTCATGGGTGGGACTGGCCGTCCCTGGATCGTGGTCGAAAGCCTCTACAGCATGGACGGCGATCGCGCCCCGCTCGGTGAACTGATCGAGATCGCGGACCGTCACGAGGCATTCCTGTTCGTCGACGAGGCGCACGCCACCGGAGTGTACGGCCCGGACGGGCGCGGGCTCGCGCACGATCTCGAAGGCCGCGACAATGTCGTGGTGCTGCACACCTGCGGCAAAGCGCTCGGCGCATCCGGCGCGCTGGTCACCGCGCCCGCAGTGCTGTGCGACTATCTCGTCAACCGCTGTCGTCCGTTCATCTACGCTACCGCGCCCTCGCCGCTGATGGCAGTGGCGGCGGCAACGGCCCTCGACATCGTTGCCGATGAGCCGGAGCGTCGCGAGCGGCTGGCCAGCCTCGTCGCGCTTGCCGGCAAGAGGGCCCAGGCGCTAGGCCTGCCCGCGAGCGGTTCCCAGATCCTGCCGATCATCGTTGGCGACAACGCCCGCGCCATGGCGCTGGCGCAGAAGTTGCAGGCGCGTGGGTTCGACGCGCGCGGCATCCGACCGCCGACCGTGCCTGAGGGGACGGCAAGGCTGCGGATCTCACTGACGCTGAATGTTGGCGAGGCCGACGTTTCGACGCTGTTCGATGCGCTTGCCGCGGAATGGGAGCGCACGCCATGACAGTCCGGTTCGTTGTCACCGGCACTGACACCGGCATCGGCAAGACGGTGTTCGCGGCCGGCCTGACCGGCCTGCTTGACGGCATTTACTGGAAGCCCGTGCAATCGGGCACCTGCGAAGAAACCGACAGCGAAATCGTCTCCCTCCTCGCCGATCTACCTGCAGCTCGTGTGCTGCCCGAGGCCTGGCGCCTTCGCCAGCCGTTCTCGCCACATCTGGCCGCGAAGTTCGACGGCGTAGAGATCGATGCACAGGCACTGTCACTGCCCGCGACGGACCGGCCGTTGGTTGTTGAAGGCGCCGGCGGACTTATGGTGCCGCTCAACAGGCACACGCTCTACATCGACGTCTTCGCGCGATGGAACGCGCCGGTGGTGCTCTGCGCCCGCACCAGCCTCGGCACCATCAATCACACGCTGCTTTCCATCGAGGCACTTCGCGCCCGCTCGATACCATTGCTCGGCGTGGCGTTCATCGGCGACAGGATGGTCGACACGCAAAAAACGATCGCCGAAATGGGCAAGGTTCGCGTGCTTGGTCGTCTGCCGCGCTTGGAATCCCTGACCCCCGGAACGCTCTTCGCGGCCATGCGCGCCTCATTCAATGCCGCCGACTTCATGAAGGTCCCACCATGAGCAGCTCCGCTGTCTGGCATCCCTTCACCCAACATGCCACCGAGCCGGTACCGCCGAAGATCGTGGGCACCGAGGGTGCCTATGTCGAGACGCGCGACGGCAAGCGCATACTCGATGCGATCTCGTCCTGGTGGGTTATCACCCACGGCCACCGCCACCCGACGATCATGGCGGCGATTCGGAACGCGACCGAGACTCTCGACCAGGTGATCTTCGCCGGTCTCAGCCACGAGCCGGCCGAGCGATTGGCCGAGGCGCTGGTCGACATGACGCCGGCCGGCCTCGACTGGGTCTTCTATTCCGACAGCGGCTCGACCTCAGTCGAGGTGGCGCTGAAAATGGCGCTCGGCTTTCATCGCAACAATGGCTTCCCACGCTCGCGCATCGTTGTCGTCGAGGATAGCTATCACGGCGACACTATCGGCACCATGAGCGTCGGTGCGCGCGGCGTCTTCAATGCCGCCTACGAGCCCCTGCTGTTCGAGGTCGACATCATCCCCTTCCCTTCCGCAGGGCACGAACAGAAAACGCTCGATGCCTTCGAACGACTGGCGCGCGACTACAAAGTTGCAGCGCTGATCGTCGAGCCGCTGGTGCTCGGCGCCGGCGGCATGCTGATGTATCCAGCATGGGTTCTTACCGAACTCAAGCGCATGGCCGAGCGCTCGGGCACGGTTTTCATCGCTGATGAAGTCATGACCGGATGGGGCCGCACGGGGACCATGTTCGCCTGCGAACACGCCGGGATCGCGCCTGACATATTGTGCACATCCAAGGGGCTGACGGGCGGCTCGCTGCCGCTCGCGGCGACGCTTGCCACCGATGCGATCTTCCGCGCGCATTTTTCCGAAGACCGGACCAAGACCTTCTTTCATTCGAGTTCCTACACGGCGAACCCGATCGCCTGCGCGGCAGCACTGGCAAATGTGGGCATCTGGAAAGATGAGCCGGTGGCGGAGCGCGTTGCCGACCTGTCGCGACTGCAGACGGAGAGGGTTGCGCGGTTCAGTGAGGATCCGCGTTTTGAGAATGTGCGCACCTGCGGCACCATCTCTGCCCTTGACCTCCACGTCGGAAATGCCGGCTATCTCGCCGAGGTAGGCCCAAGGCTGCGCGCCTTCTTCCTCGATCGCGGATTGCTGGTGAGGCCCCTTGGCAATGTGATCTACGTGCTGCCGCCCTATTGCGTAACGTCGGGCGAACTCGACCGGCTTTACGAGGCTATCGACGAGGCAGCCGATCTTGCGGGCGACAAGAGATGATCCGCACGGCGCGAATCATAGGCTTTGGCCACCACGTGCCGGCTCGAAAAGTCGGCAATGCCGAGATCGAGGCAAGCCTCGGACTGGAGGCAGGCTGGATCGAGGGGCGCACTGGCATCCGCTCGCGTTTCTGGGCTGAGCCCGGCGACACGCTGTCCGGAATGGCGGCAAAGGCAGGCGACATGGCTCTGGAAGCCGCCGGCATCGACCGCAACGAGATCGGGCTGCTTCTGCTGGCGACTTCGACGCCGGATCACCTGTTGCCGCCGAGCGCGCCGCTGGTGGCGCACAGGCTCGGCCTCGAAAATGCCGGTGCGGTCGACCTTGCAGGTGCGTGCGCAGGGTTCATCTATGCGCTGACCTTCGCCGAGGGGTTTGTGCGTCTGAACAACAGGCCAGCCATCGTCATTGCAGCCAACATATTGAGCCGCAGGATCAATCCAGCTGAGCGGGCAAGCGCGGTGCTTTTTGCCGATGCCGCAGGTGCGGCGGTGATCGAGCCTTCCGGGAACCCTGGTCACGGCATACTCGGCTCTTCGCTTGCCTCGGACGGCTCCGCGTATAGTCTGATCCATGTTCCGGCGGGCGGGAGCAACTGTCCGTTTTCTGACGAGATCGACGTTGCACAAACTCGCATGACGATCGCGAACGGCCGCGAGGTTTTCGTCAAAGCCGTGGAGATAATGAGCCGCTGTTCCAGGCAGGCTCTGCTGGCAGCCGGTCTCTCGGCGTCAGATGTGGACCGCTTTGTCCCCCACCAGGCAAACGCCCGAATCTTCGACGCGGTCGGCAGGTCACTCGGCATCGAGGATTGCCGCATCGTCAAAACCGTCGGCGATCATGGCAACTCGTCGGCCGCAACCATCCCCCTGTCGCTGTCAATTGCCCACAGCGTCAACCCGATTGAGCCGGGCGAGAAATTCTTGCTGGCGGCGGCTGGTGCCGGCCTTACCGGCGGGGCATTGGTAATTGGCGTTTAGCCCAGGCCGCGCTGTGATGGGCCATTGACGATCATTGATCGTCCTGGTGGCATTGCGTCACAATCGTCTGGATGCGCGCCGTGGCTGATCGATCGACCAATACGGCGAGCGGTCCTCGTTCTATGTCGAGCAGCTGCTGGTTCCGACCTTCAAACCTGGTGACATCGTGACCATCGGCTGTGTGAGCGCTCCGATTCGTGCGAGAGAATCGTTCGACGAATCCGGAGCTTGGGCGGGCCGACATGTGTCCGCCCTCCAGTGCGGTTGTCCGCCGGCGGAGTTCGCGGAGCGGGTCCAATTCAATCTCGCGCTAAAGGGCAGTGTCAGGAATTCTGTCGGGCAGGCCGGTTTCGAGATTGGCGGATGAACGTCTCGCCGAAGCTGAGGGCGAAACTGGGTCTGGGCCTCGAACCAGTTGCGCGGGGTCCGTTCCAATCCTCGGCGGCGCGGTTTCGCACCAGACAGGCAGTTCCATCGCCGCGTTGTCGGTGGAGGAGTGGCCGCGCGTTCGTGCGCGCCCCGTAGCTTGAGTTTGCGCCTCGATGTCATCCGTCGTAGATCCGGCCGCGTTTCCGCGATAGCCGACCAAGGCGCGACCTGGCCCCGGCTCTGTGTGATCGCCCGAGGTCGCTGGCCCAGTAGCCCGGCTCGAAGTCCTTCAGAGCCTTCGCGGAAACAGGTGCCAAGCCGGAAGGCAGCGCTCATCGCCGGCTGGCCGGGATTGGTGCTGCGTGCCGCAGCGGTAAGGCTACCGTCGATCATCAAAGCCTCGAGCGCGACGAGGAGCTTGAGGTCCGGGGCCTTGAGAGTCCTGCGTCAGCCATCCATCCCGTAGATGGCCCCTATTAAAGCAATCGATTTTACAATTTGGGAGATGCTGCGTTAGGAAAGCAGTTCAAGGATTAGGACAGTGCGTACATGGACAATTATCGATAGCCCGGCTCCCGGCAGGTGTACGCCGAGCATCAGCCGAGGGACACGTCCACTGCGGCCACCTCGGCGGTCTGCCCAAGCTAAATGGCGTCGGCGGACGCCAAAAAGGCCCACCCAACCTGTATAGACGCTCAACCACCGGCAAGCCTCGTACTGTTCTCAAGCCTCCTTCTACATCGGAAACTGTCGCGTGTTAAAACGGCAAGAGAGTGGAAGTCCTTTCACGCACCCTGGCTTGGAAGGAAAGTGAACTGGAACTAGCCTACCTTGTGGAACTCGCCGAACGGCGTCGGACGATCCGCCCTCAATGGCGATACCATCGTGCGGAAGCTTCATAGGCAAAAGCTCCCGCTGTCGTTTTCCCGAGCCTCATTTCGCCTAACTCCAAATTTATATAAATCAAGTCGTACCCTGTGAGATTGTTGAAATGAGCCTGCGCACCGAAAATGAAAAAATGCTATCCGGAGAGCTTTACGATGTTATGGATCCTTCGCTTGTTGAACAGAGAAACAGGATAAGAGGTCTGTGCCAAAAGATAAACTCTTCCAGTGAAGCTGACCAGGATCTACGTCGAAGCCTTTGCCAACATATTTTCGGGAAAGGCGGAGACACTGTTTCGGTACAGCCACCATTTTTCTGCGATTACGGTTCCAACATAGAATTAGGCATGCACGTAGTTTTCAATTTTAACTGCATAGTACTCGATTGCTGTCGAGTTCGCATAGGTGACCACGGGCTCGTTGGTCCAGGCGTCCAAATCCTGACGCCAATGCATCCATTTAATGCTGCCCTTCGCCGGAAACAGCTGTACGGAAAGCCGGTTGAGATTGGATCGGACGTATGGGTGGGAGCGGGGGCGATTATCTTGCCTGGCGTGACAATCGGATCAGGCACTGTGATCGGTGCAGGCAGTGTCGTAACACGCGACATTCCAGCCGGAGTGTTTGCAGCTGGTAACCCTTGTCGAGTGATCCGAGAAATCTCTGCGGATGAGCGAGAAAACTACTCGTCAGATAGCAACTAAACTGGTCACAGTTGCAACTCTCCTCCAAGCACGGTCAGTCCAGCACCATCACCTACCCGCCCAACGGACGCTACCTCACGAGGCAGATCAGGAGCCTCGCGTGCGGACATGGATTTCGGGTGGTCGCTATTGCCGGACATCCCGCCCCAGCAGACGGAGAATGCCGTCGGTCGGGGAGGGATGCTTCTCGGCAAACGTCTCCCCCGTTGCGGGCGCGCAACCGATCTCTTCACGCTGTAAGTGAGCTTGTTGAGAAGCTGATCGGCGCTGCTCGTTAGAGCATTTTCCACATAACGGATGGATCTGTCCGCTTTTCAGCTCGTTTCTGAAGCGCTCCGTTTACCGCGATTCCTTTGAGATTCGTCAGCTTCTCGAAAGCTAGTCCTTTTAGAGCATGGGGACTTGAGAGGACGCCGGCTATCGAAAGCTATGGATCTGGAACGCCAGAGCTGATGCGAACAGAGATCGCCTGCCTGGCGTTTTTTTTCGGCGTCCCTTGATGATGAGTTGCACGACCTAGCCGAGGACCTCCCGGTCGGCCGGCGCAGGATAAGAGCTTTCGCTGGGAAAACGTTCGACGTTTACCGAGTTGGGACGCTGCAAAGAGAGACCTCGCTGCGTGGAGAATTCACGATGACCAGCCCGTTCCTTACCTGCGACGGCGCCAGATTGGCTGCGGCCGCTGCTTCAAGGTCTGCCCGCGCGAAGCCTTGCATCTCAACGGGAGGAGGACGCGGGTGAAATCCTCGGCGTCTGCGATGACGGGGACGACTTCGATGGCGAGCTCAATCGCATGACTATCGTCTCGACCATGACGGCTGCTGCATCGGCTGCGGAGCCTGCGCTCCCGTCTGTCCGAAGAACACTGCCAACCAGGTTGCGGCCGACAACCCCGCAGCGTGATCCGACGGACGAACAGGAGAGCGTGCGTGCCCCTCAGAATGTTTTGCCACGTCCTGGCGGTGGTCCTGCCCGTCAATGCTCTGGGCGCCTATCTCCTCTCGCATTCCATCCGAGCGGCAATCCTCAAGACGCTGAGTTGTGCACTGCTTCTCCAGGCAGGCTATTTTGGAAGCGTGCTCTTTCTGATCTGGCGGTCCGGCTGCGCTGCACGAAAGACCGAGCTTTTTGATGGCGACGAGGAAGTTCGGCGCCAGTCGCAAACGTGTCGGGAGGACGAGGAATGAACTTTCCAACGTCGCAGCCTCTGCATGCGAATTGCGTCACTTCGATGGCGAAAGAGGTGCTGGAAATCAGCGACGGGTTCTCTTGGGAACACGAACTTTGGCAGGACTCGTGCATAGCTCAATCACACACCGCCGGAGAAAACCTAGCAAAATTCGAAAGCCACCCGCTCACCTTTGGTCGCGCCCCCGCCGGCGATCGAGCGTCCGTTTGCCATGGCCAAGGCAGGCTTCCGCATACGCCGCCTGTGGCTGGCAACTTGGCCGCCAAACGAACAGAGTTCGTGCTAGCACCCCGTGGCAATCTGCGCCGGGTCTAGCCCATCCTCTGCGCAGAAGCGCGGCCGGCATGAGGCCGCGCATACCCGAAGTCCAGCAAATAGATGGGCTGAGGCTCTGTAATGCCGTCCCCGGCAGGCCGCGCCGACAGCGCGCATCTGCCGATCAAAAAAGCTCCCCGCATCAACAGCGCCCAACAACGCTTCCCGTGCCAAGCCCTCTCGATAGGACACGAAATGCGAACGCTACTCGTTGATCATCATGCAAAGCTTACCCAAGTGATGCAAGGAGCGCTCTTGGACTGCGGTTTCACCGTTGACGTGATGCCTACTCTCGATGAGGCGTCGCTTGCATTTGGTTGTGCACGCTACGAAATTCTCCTCCTCGAGTTGGCCCTGCCGGATGGAGATGGGTTAGATTGGTTGAGGCAGTTGAGGCGCGAGGGGCATTCGGTTCCTGCTATTATGATGAGCAGCCTGGATGATCTCGATACGCGAATCGCGATTTTCAACGGGGGCGCGGATGACTTCTTGCGTAAGCCTGTCTCGACTGATGAGCTCATTGCGCGGATAAGAGCCGTTCTGCGGCGATCAACACAGGTGACCGACCCCATCGTCACGTTTGGCAATCTCACATTCGATCCAATCGGCCGCCAGGTTTCCGTTGGCGGTCAGCCGCTGAAGATCCCGCGCCGCGAACTATGCATTCTTGAGCATCTGCTCAATCGCGCGGGTCGCACGTTGCCGCGCGAGCTCCTGGTGGACAGCCTCTATGCCTTCGACGAGGAAGTCTCGAGCAATGCGCTTGAAGTGGGGATCTATCGCTTACGCGCGCTTTTGGGCCAGTCCGGTGCGACGCTTTCGATCAAGACGGTGCGGGGCATCGGTTATGTTCTCGAACTAAATGACAGGCCGCCAGAAGCGTAACCAGCGATCGTGAACCAATGTTCCCGGTTTGTGGTGGTTATAACACTATATGTACACGGAAATCACGCAGCAGGCTACCAAGGCCTTCTTCTGGCTCACTGGAAAGCTGTTTTCGCCGATCTTCGTTCACAATAATTTCGATCGCTAGTAAATTCACATTTGCTTCCAATAATTATCTGCCACTGTCCCGGATTCCCTTGAACGATGTAGAGATTTCCTCGCCGAGCAAAGACTTAACCGCGTTGCATGATGCATCTCAACACGATGTACTTTGGGCAGCTGTAACTGGCGCGATTGGCGTCAGCCTCTTTAGCCGCGCCGGTGATGAAGCACTTTCAACGCGCATGGCTGTGCGACTTCAAGGCCCGCAGGGTTCGGCTTCAAGACCATTTTCCAAATTGATCAAGGAGACACATAAATGGAGAAATCCCCTCTGCTCGCATCGGCCGCGATTGGCTTTCTGGGCTTGTTTGTGCCCTTGAAATCATTTGCGTCCGAAACCGAGGACCGCCCGGCTCCGCCTCCGGCTGCTGTCATGACGTCGCCCTTGATCTCGACCGGAACCCCACCGATCGGGCCCCGCGAATTGCCCGAAGTCTGCCTGATGGCGGGCGTGACCTGTGCTCAAAGCGGACGTGTTTTCTGCCTGGTCACCTGCCAGACCGCAGGACCGCCAGCCGACTTGGCCGTGTGCTGGTGGATCTGTGATCACTGAGCAATGCCGCGGCCAAAACGACGCTCGAGCTCGCCGGGACGGCGGACGTCGTTCACAGCTCTCGGTCTTCAAGGCTGGTCTCGCCCAGCGCCGCTTCTTGGCGACCCAGCCATATGAGGTCGCAACAGGCCGGCCGGTCGGTATGATCCTGCGCTCGGTAAACCCACCAAAGGGAACTAGGATCGCAGCTAGCCGCGCCGGCTGTCCCGTGCTGGGTGGCCGAGAATCCGGGTTCTAATCCGAGTGATCGCAAGTCGACGCGGTCGAGGGCCGCCTCAGTTTACCTGGCAACAAGTTGCTGCAGCGCCTCATGGATGACGTCGCACATGATATCCGCACCTGCCCAGCGCTTGAGCACAAGCAGGCTGCGCGCACGCCGAGACCCGAGCGAAATCTGTGCGGAATCTGAAAGGCCGAGCCCGCCAAGTCCGGCTCGGCCCGGAGCACCAGACGACTCGACAGGTCCTTCCGCGCGCTTGGGCCAAAAGCGGCCGGATGTCTGGAAGCGGCAGCCGTTAGCAATCCGTCCTCCTCACATCGATGTTGCATATCGGCTCGCAAAGGACCGTCATGCTTTTGGATCGGCTCAAAATTGATTGTACTAACGGGATGAGCGATTGGCATAGGCGTCGAACACAGCAGCAACAGCCCGAACTACAAAGCGGTGCTTGTGCCTAACGCGGATGCAACCGTTTTCGATATCCACTATCCCATCGTCGGCGAGCATCGCCAAGCTTTTAGCCGACTCGAGAAGAGGGTTCGAGTCAAATCCGTGGGCTGCACAGATTGCTGGCACGTCGGCCTCCAAATCGCACATCAGCCGCTCGATGATTGCAGATCTGAGGCGATCTTCGCCAGTGAGATGGTAGCCCTTGGACGTCGCCAAGCGGCCGGCTCTGATGTGACGGCTGTAGGAACTGATAGCAACTTCGTTTTGGACGTAACCATCGCCGAGACGCCCTATGGCCGACGCACCACAGCCGATCACAGTTTTACAGGTGTCGGCCGAGTAACCTAGGGAGTTACGCCGTAGGCGACCGGCTTTGTGCGCCAGCGCGAGCTCGTCATGAGGCAGAGCGAAATGGTCAAGCCCGATCTGGCGGTAGCCGGCGGCAATCAGGGTCTCGGCCACGGCTTCGGCCTGTTCCGCGCGCGCAGTGATGTCCGGCAGCGCTGCCTCATCGATCAGGCGCTGGTTTTTCCTAGAGGTCGGAACATGCGCGTAGCCGAACACTGCAAGTCGGTCGGGATGCATGGCTACCGCTGCCGCCGCGGTCTGAACGCATGACTGCACTGTCTGATTGGGGAGACCGTAAACAAGATCGAAATTGACACGGCTCACTCCATTATGGCGCAAGGTCTCCGTGGCGGCTGACGTCTCTGCTTCACTCTGGACCCGATTGATCGCTTTTTGAACAACGGGGTCAAAGCTTTGAATACCCAGACTCGCGCGGGTCACGCCGGCTGCCCCTAGCGCCTCGGCCATCTCGGTCGTGAATGTGCGCGGGTCGATCTCGACCGCGATCGTCGCCGTTTTCCTGAACGCGAAACGGTGGCGCAGGAGTTTCATTAGGGCCAGGAGCTCCGCAGGTCCTATGAGGGTCGGCGTTCCGCCCCCGAAGTGCACGTCGCTCACTGGCAGCGGCTTCGGCGCTTGCTCCGCGACCAAACGGATCTCATCACGCAGAACCGCCAGATAATCGAGGATTGGCGCATCCCGCCGAGTGGCTCCGGTGGGGAAGCCGCAATACCAGCATAACGAGCGGCAGAACGGGATGTGGACATAGAGCGAGACGGGTTCCTCAGCCGGCAGGCAGGTCAGCCATTCCCTACAAGCCTCGGCGTCGACCGTGGTGGAGAACTGCGGAGCAGCCGGATAGATGGTGTACCAAGGCGGGCCAGCGTCCGCATATTTTGTCAGGATTGAGCTCCGCAATCGACGTTGTTCCTTCTTCAAATCGGCCTATTCTGCACCGCTGCGCGCTCGTGTGTCTTTGCGCTATGTCAACCGTCCGACTTAGCCGGAGGCTAACAGCGATCTCAGTGCTAGCTGCTGACTTCGCTGTCCCGGACTCAAATGATAGTGCCGACGATTGAAACGACAGGGCCGAACTGAACTAGCTCGGAGGAAGGAGCGGGTTATGCCGGCATCCGGGACGAAAACTTTGGCAATGATGATCGGGGCCTGCTGCAAGCCACCCAGGATATGCAGCGCGACATGATGGAGCTCCAGCGCGAGATAAGGGGCAGCGATGCACGAGCCGCGCTGGCCTACGAGCAGTCGAACAGCGCCCGCCGCTTGGAACGACTGGACGGCCGTCCACGCCACCAGTTTCATGAACCGATGGCTTTTCTGGCTTCAAGGGCAGTTGACCTCGATTGCGCAGCCGAGCCGATATCGGAAGCACTGTAGTAGCCTTCGAAACTCATTGGCTGTCTTGGCGCAACGTGTCCGTTTTGCAGGTCCGCGCAATCCTTTTCACGCTGCATGGGGGGACCAGCTTCCTTTCCAGGCACGATGCACCCAGCATGTCGTCCAACATTGCGTGATCTGGAATCGACTGTGATTGGGAAAATGGAAACTGATGCACGTGTATCGGAGCGAGAACCAAACCAGCAGGACGGTGCTCCGGCTGCGGAAATGGCCCGTATCGTCAACGGCCTTTCATTGCCGTCGCGCCCGTCGAACAAACGGGCAATTCGGCGAACCGAGCTTCGCAAGATCGTCCCTTTAGCCGATACCACGATCTATGAAATGGAACAGCGCGGCGAGTTTCCGCGACGGTTTTACCTGACCCCGCGTTGCGTCGTTTGGGACTTGGCCGAGGTGGAAGACTGGGTTGAGGAACGTCGCCGTGCATCCAATGCAGCCTTGACAAAGAAAGCTCCACCACCGGACGTGAGGAAGCGCAAGACACGTCCAGTCAGACGGTAGCTTCCAACGGGAGCAACTGCATGGCCGGTGGATAAAGCGTTGGAACGCGCTTCCGCCCTTCCACCCACGCGTCAACCATGTCAGCCCATTCTTGGAGCATATGGCGACGCTGCTGTTCGTATTCAGCCTTGTTGTAGACGCCGCGAGAAGACCGGCCGTCTTCATGGGCGAGACATTTCTCAATCCAATCCCCGTTAAATCCCATTTCGTTGAGAAGCGTCGAGCCGGTGCGTCGAAGATCGTGCACTGTAAAGGCCTCCAATGTTAGGCCCTCTTTCTTTGTCCGCTCGACAACGGCATAGGTGACCCGATTGAATGTCGCGCGAGACATGGGCTCATCTGCCTCGTAACGTGACGGCAGGATATACCGAGAATTCCCGGCACAGGTCTTTAGCGCGATGAGAATGTCCATCGACTGTTGTGACAGATAGACATTGTGCGCCTTGGATCGCTTCATTCGTTCCTTCGGGATGGTCCAGACTGAGTTCTCGAAGTCCACCTCGGCCCAGACGGCGTTTAGCAATTCGCTCTTGCGCACCATGGTCAACAGGATCAGCCTTAATCCGAGCCGGATCGTCGGCAGGGTCGGCACATGCTCGAGTTGATTGAGCATGATCCGAATTTCGGCGGGCGTGAGAGCGCGATCCTTGGGTACAAAGGTCGCGATCGAAGCCGGCCCAACTTCATCAGCGGGATTGGCGATCTTGGTGCCATGCAAGATGGCAAACCCGTAGATCTGCTTAATGATATCGCGCACATGGATGGCGGTGGCCGGCGCCCCGCGTTCTTTCACCTTGGCGCAGAGCTCACGCAGGTCGTCAGAGGTAATTTCGGTGAGAAAGCGGTTCTTCCAGGCGGGAACAATGTCACGGTTGAGGATGGCTTTCCGCATCGAACGCGTGCTGTCGGCCATCCTGGCTTCCTTGATCCAGCGCTCAGCAACCTCATTGAAAGTTTTCGCCTCTGAATTACGGCGCTTCTCTCGCTGTTTCTCACGCGCTGGGGACAGGCCCTCGGCCGTCGCGCGCCGAGCATCGAGGCATTTCTCTCTCGCCTGTCCAAGGGAGATGCCTCCACGACCATATCGCCCAATTGTCAGGGTCTCTCGTCTTCCATTCAAACGGTAGTCATACCTGAACGTGATTAATCCTGTCGGGGAGACGGTGACGTACATACCGTCACGGTCTGCAACCTTGTACGTTTTGTCCTTTGGTTTCAGGGACTTGAGAGCGGTATCAGTGAGCATAGGACATCCTCTCGGGGGTCGGAAATGCACTCATTACCCTCGATTTTACCGTCAGACGACTTCCATGCAACTTGTTCTTATTAATCTTGCTACATCAATCAGTTAGTCAAAATATTTTACCGTCACGCTCGAAATCTGGCTGACGGTAATGGCAAAATCAACAGGTGAGCTAAAATCCTTTACCGTCAGCTTTACCGTCAAATCCAAGCGCTTGTCCGCGATAGGGACCGATAGTCAAAGAGAGCAATTTCATTATTTTTCAGTGGTTTAGGTGCACGTTTCGATAGGTGGCGATAGTCTCTGAACAACATCATTTCATTCCCACTCGATTGTGCCAGGCGGCTTCGAGGTCACGTCGTACACCACACGGTTGATGCCGCGCACTTCGTTGATGATGCGGGTGGCGGCGGCACCCAGGAAGGCCATGTCGTAGTGATAGAAATCAGCCGTCATGCCGTCGACCGAAGTGACTGCACGCAGCGCACAGACGAATTCGTAGGTGCGGCCGTCGCCCATCACGCCGACAGTCTGCACCGGCAACAACACGGCGAAGGCCTGCCAGATCGCGTCATAGAGGCCAGCCTTGCGGATCTCGTCGAGATAGATGGCGTCGGCCTCGCGCAGGATCTCCAGCTTCTCGCGGGTGATGCCGCCAGGGCAGCGGATGGCAAGACCGGGGCCTGGGAACGGATGGCGTCCGATGAAGCTTTCGGGCAGACCGAGCTCCTTGCCTAGCGCCCTCACCTCGTCCTTGAACAGTTCGCGCAACGGCTCGACCAGTTGCATGTTCATGCGCTCGGGCAGGCCGCCGACATTGTGGTGCGACTTGATCGTCACCGACGGGCCGCCGGTGAAGGAGACGCTTTCGATGACGTCGGGATAGAGCGTGCCTTGTGCCAGGAAATCGGCGCCGCCGAGCTTCTTCGCCTCGTCCTCGAACACCTCGATGAACAGCCGGCCGATAGTCTTGCGCTTCTTTTCCGGATCGGCCTCGCCTTCCAGCGCGGAGATGAATTTTTCCGAAGCATCGACAAGGATCAGCGGCAGATTGTAATGCTGGCGGAACATCGCCACCACACCGGCGGCCTCGTCCTTGCGCATCAGGCCGTGGTCGACGAGAATGCAGGTCAGCTGGTCGCCGACCGCCTCATGGATCAGAAGGGCGGCGACCGAGGAGTCCACGCCGCCCGACAGCGCGCAGATGACCTTGCCCTTGCCGACCTGCTTGCGGATCGCCTCGACCGCGTGTTCGCGATAGGCGCGCATCGTCCAGTCACCTTCGATGCCGGCGATGTTGTGGACGAAATTCCTGAGCAGCCGGGCGCCGTCGGGTGTGTGCACCACCTCCGGGTGGAACATGATGCCGTACATCCTGCGCTCGACATTGCCGAAGATGGCGAAAGGCGAGCTTTCCGATTTGCCGAACACCTCGAAGCCCGGCGGCAGGGCGATGACGCGATCGCCATGGCTCATCCACACCTGATGGCGCTGGCCGGTCGCCCAAAGCCCCTCGAACAGCGGACTGTCCTTCTCGATCTCGACGAAGGCGCGGCCGAATTCGCGATGGTTGGAGCTTTCGGCGACGCCGCCCATCTGCACGCACATGGCCATCTGGCCGTAACAGATGCCCAGCACCGGCACACCGGCGTCGAAGACGATCTGTGGCGCGCGCGGGCTGCCGATGTCCGATGTCGAGGCGGGGCCGCCGGACAGGATCACAGCTTTCGGATTGATGCGCTTGAACGCGGCTTCGGCCGACTGGAACGGCACGATCTCGGAAAACACGCCGGCCTCGCGGATGCGGCGGGCGATGAGCTGGGTAAACTGGCTGCCGAAATCGACAATCAGGACGGTGTCGGTGTGATTGGCTGTCGTCATGGCGAGCCTTTAGAGAAAGAAACGAGTCGGCGCAATGGGTTGCGCGGTCGCGCCGCTCACTTCGGCCCCGATGGTCCTGCCGATGCGTCGCCCCGCCCCGCGTCAAGTGTGCGCAAGGCGTCCATAAGCGCCGCGAACCGCTGCTCGCCGATGCGATCGATATAGCCGCGCTCGATCTGAAGCTTGATGCGGTCGCCATCGCGCAAGGCATCCAGACCCTTGCGGGTATAGCGCACAAATTTGCCGCGCCCGTCCCGTGGATCGGGCAACCGCTCCAGCACGCCTTCCGCCTCCAGACCGTCGAGCAATTGCTGAACCGCTTGCTTGGTGGTGGCCGCGCGCTCGATCAATACCGACTGACGCGTGCCGTTGCGGGGGATGTGCCCGAGCAGCCCGGCGCGCGCCTCGCTGAACCAGGCGTGGCCAGCGGCCCGCATGGCGGCAGCAAATTCCACCTGCCAGGCACGGCTCGCCTGCCATAGCCGCCAGCCGACATGATCCGGCAACGCTTCGGTTTTTTCGTCAGGTTGCTTGACCATTTACTCCAGACTCCGTATAGTCAAGATACTTGACGATATTCATCCAGTCGAGACTCTTTCGAAACGCGAACCCATGGACAGGTATAATGACGATACTGAACATGGACACGCTGGCCATTATCATGGTCGGAACCACGCATGTCATCGACATGGGAGGCAAGCACGCCTTCGTCCACTATGAAACTGAAGATCGGGCGCACATGCTCCTACCGGACGGCACACGCTTCCACGGACTTTGGGCGCTGCTGGACGACGGCTACAAGGTCGAATGGAAAGACGGCCCCGCCGGCGCGTGGAAACTCGATCATACACCGGGAGCGATCAATTATATCGACGCAACAGGCGCCGTGCGCGGACGCGTCTCACGCATCGATTTCGGCGATCCGCAGCGCCTGGCCGCTTGATCCGAAGAACAGTCAGCCCTCGAGCAGGCCGCCACCGATCGCCCGTTCGAGCGACTCGATCGCCACGGCCAGCTTCTCGTCGATGACGTGCAGATATTCCGTCCAGTCGTTGACATGGCGCAGATCGGCCGCGCCGTCGGAAATGCCGCGCAGGCCGATCAGCGGAATGTCGAAAAGCTGACAGGCACGCAAGCAGGCGAAGGTCTCCATGTCGACCATATCGGCGTCGATCGCGTCGTAAGCGGCACCGGTGACGATCGCGCCGCCGGTCGAGAGCGTGGCGCTTCTGATGCCTGGAATAACGAGAGGCAGCGGCACCGTCACCGGCAGGTCGAGGAAAGGCGTCGCGCCCTTCTCGAAGCCGAGCGGCGAAGCGTCCATGTCGCGATAGCTCACCGAAGCGGCCTGGTAGATTTCAGCCTGTTCCAGCTTGCGGCTGCCGGCCGAGCCCAGCGAAACGACGAGGTCCGGCAATGCTTTTGTAGATTTCAACCAGGAGAGCTCGGCGCCCAGCCGTACGCCTGCTTCGACCGGGCCGACGCCCGTCATCAGCGGGGTGAACAGCCGCTGCAGATGCGGGCCATATTCGGCCTGCGCCGCCATGACGAAGAGCACATTCTTGCCGCCAATGCGCACGACATTGCTCATCGGCTCACCCCGCTATACCGTCGCGACCAACCATCGTCATCATGGTGCCGGTCATGGTGGCGATCAGCTTGGCCTCGCCGTCGGCGGCGAAGGCATAGGCTTGGCCGTCGGCAACGATAATGGTACGGCCGGGTTTGGTCACCGAACCGCGGAACAGAAAGCGTTCGCCCCGGCCCGGCGCCAGAAGGTTGACCTTGAATTCAATGGTCAGCACGCCGGAATTCTCAGGCATGAGCGAGAATGCCGCATAGCCGCAAGCCGAGTCCAGCGCCGTCGAAATGACGCCTGCATGCAGGAAGCCATGCTGCTGGGTCAGCGCCGCCGAATAGGGCATCTCGATCTCGATTATGCCGGGTGTCACCAAAGTCAATTCGGCGCCGATCGTCGCCATCGCCTGCTGGCGTGCGAAGGACGCCCGGACGCGATCCTCATAGTCTGGAGCCGGTACGATCTTCGCTGCCATCGCCGTTGCCTTCGTTTGTCTGGCAAAGCTTATTGCAGAGGGATCGGCGGCAGGCAATCTCAATTGCTGCACTGCAACAATTGGTCTCGTAGGCCGTCGCCGGCCGAGTGGCCGCGAACTGCCGGCGGATGCGGCAGGGCTCAGTTGGTCCGGCGCAGCGCGCAGAAATAGAACCCATCAGTGCCGCTCAGCGCCGGCGACAGGGAAATATCGCCGCCAGCGCCGATCCGCGCCGCTGCTTGGTGGCCCGGAAAACGGCCGTCCCAGAGAGCACGGTGATCGACCGGAGCAAAGCCGCTGCTGCGCTCACGAAACGCCATGACCTGTTCGCCATTCTCCTCGTCGAACACCGAGCAGGTGATATAGACCAGCAGGCCGCCGGGTTTGACATACATCCTGGCGGCATCGAGGATCGTCGCCTGCTCGCCCTTGCGGGCGTCGAGCTGTCTCTGTGTCAGCCGCCATTTGGCATCGGGACGACGCCGCCAGGTACCGCTGCCGGTGCAGGGGGCATCGACCAGCACGATGTCCATGTGACCGACCAGCGGGGCAAGCTCGGCCGGCTTGGTGGCCACCTGCACATTGCGATTTTCCGAGCGGCGGATGCGGTCGAAGATTGGCGCCAGCCGCGCCTTTTCAGCATCATGGGCAAAGATCTGGCCGTGATTGTCCATCGCCGCCGACAGCGCCAGCGTCTTGCCGCCGGCGCCGGCGCAGAAGTCAAGCACCTGCATGCCGGCCGTCGCGCCGGCAAGCGCTGCCGCAATTTGCGACCCCTCGTCCTGGACTTCGAACCAGCCTTTCTGGAAGGCCGGCTCGGCCTGCACGTTCGGGTGTCGGCCGTCACCGTCGATCGGCGGGATGCGGATACCGTAGGGTGCGATCCGTGCGACACTGGCACCGGTCTGCTCCAGTTCGGCCAAGACCTTGACGCGATCGGCTTGAAGCGTGTTGACCCGGATGTCGAGCGGCGGACGCGTGGCCAGCGCCGCGCCCTCCTCGACCCATGTCTCGCCAAAGGCCCGCTCGAAAAGCGGTTCGCACCAATCGGGTATGTCGGCGCGAACCGCGGGCGGCGCGTCGGCAAGCCGGCGTTCCGCGATTGCCTTGAGTTCCGTGGCGCTGAGCAGCGGCGGCGCGAACTTGTCGCCTTCGAGCGCAGCATTGAGCGACTGCCCCGTCTGGTTCCATTCGAGCAACAGCGCTCCGAAGCCGATGGCGCGCGGCGTGTCTTCGCCCAGCAACCAGCCGGCAGAGCGCTTGTGGCGCAGCGCGTCGTAGACGATGTTGCCGATCGCGGCGCGATCACCACCGCCGGCGAAGCGATGTGACAGGCCCCAGTCCTTCAGCGCGTCGGCCACCGGCCGGTGACGCCGGCCAATGTCCTCCAGCACTTCGATAGCCGCAGCCAGCCGTCCGCCCAGTCGCATTCGTCATTCCATCAAATCGAGCACATTATCTGGTCTGCTCTTAGAGCCTTTCACGTCCGGATTGAACCCCGCTCGGTCTCGCCGCGAGCACAAGCTGGCCATGGTCGGCAAACCTGTCCGACCAGTAAATCTCCGCAGCCGCTAGCAGCAGAGAGACCAGTAGATGCAAGATTTCTAATGTTGTTAACTGGCGGCCGCAAGGACGACTTGCGGCGCAACCGCTCTGCTTTCCAAGTTTTCCGGTTGGGAATACTCTTGCCGCCATGATTCGCGGCGCGGAAACCGTGGACCGGCGGATCGTCACGAGGAGAGGGCAATGAAGACTTATCTGGCGGAAGTTCTAGGCACATTTCTGTTGGTGTTCATCGGTACGGCGTCCGTGGTGACGGGCGGCTTCGGCGGCGCGCTGCCGCTTGGCCAGGAAGGCATCGGCCTGGCATTCGGCATCGGACTAATCGCGGCGGCCTATGCGATCGGCCCGATTTCGGGCGCGCATCTCAATCCGGCGGTGACACTCGGCGTCTTCCTTGCCGGCCGGCTGCCGGCCAAGGACGTCATCCCCTATTGGATCGCGCAGATCATCGGCGCCATCATCGCCTCGCTGGCGTTGTGGATCATCGTTTCCGGCCAGACCGGCGGCCACACAGGCGGCTTCGGCGCGAATGGCTGGGACGAGACGAAATGGGGCATGAGCTCGGCGTTCCTGTGGGAGCTGATCGGCACCTTCACCTTCGTCACGGTAATCCTCGGCGTTACCGCTGAAAAGCACTCGACGGCTTTTGCCGGTCTGGTCATCGGCTTGACGCTGGCCGGCATTCACTTCGCCATGATCCCGGTCACCGGCACCTCGGTCAATCCGGCGCGCTCCATCGGTCCGGCGCTGTTTACCGGCGGTGCCGCACTCAGCCAGCTCTGGCTGTTCATCGTCGCGCCGTTGATCGGCGGCGCCATTGCCGGAGTCGTCGCCAAGGCGCGTATTTTCGAGAAGGATTGATTGCCGGAGCTTGAATGCAAAAGGCGCGGGCTACGGCCCGCGCCTTTTTTTGTACGACTTGAATTCGGATCAGGCAGCGATATCAAACCGGTCGGCGTTCATCACCTTGGTCCATGCCGCAACGAAATCCCGGGCAAATTTCTGCCCGGCGTCCGCCGATCCGTAGACTTCGGCCAAGGCACGCAGCTGCGCATGCGAGCCGAAGATCAGATCGGCGCGGGTGCCGGTCCACTTGACGGCCTTGGTCCTGCGGTCGCGCGCCTCGTAGACCTCTTCCGCGCCCGGCTCGGAGCCGGCAGCCGGATCCCACACCGTGCTCATGCTGAGCAGATTGACGAAGAAGTCGTTGGTCAGCGTACCCGGCCTGTCGGTGAACACGCCATGCTTTGACTGGCCGGTGTTAGCGCCGAGCACCCGCAGGCCGCCAACAAGCACCGTCAGCTCCGGCGCCGTCAGGCCCAGCAACTGCGCCCGGTCGACCAGCATGGCTTCGACCGACATGGGCTGCTTGCCTCTGACATAGTTGCGGAAGCCGTCGATTTTCGGCTCGAGAGCGGCAAAGGAGTGGACATCCGTCTGCTCCTGCGAGGCATCCATGCGGCCGGGCGTGAACGGCACCTTCACGTCGTTGCCGCCATCCTTCGCAGCCTTCTCGACGGCCGCGACACCACCGAGCACGATCAGGTCGGCAAGCGAGACCTTCTTGCCGCCAGCGTTGAACTCCTTCCGAATGCCTTCGAGCTTGGCAAGCACCTTCGCTAGCTCGGCCGGCTGGTTGACGTCCCAGTCCTTCTGCGGTGCCAGCCGGATGCGGGCACCGTTGGCGCCGCCGCGCTTGTCGGAGTTGCGGAAGGTCGAAGCCGAGGCCCAGGCAGTCGAGACCAGTTCGGAAACCGACAGGCCGGAGGCCAGGATCTTGGCCTTCAGCGATGCGATGTCCTGGTCGCTGACCAGTTCATGGTCGACCGCCGGGATCGGATCCTGCCAGATCAGCTCTTCCTTCGGCACCAACGGGCCGAGATAGCGGACGACCGGACCCATGTCGCGGTGGGTCAGCTTGAACCAGGCGCGGGCGAAGGCATCGGCGAACTGATCCGGATGTTGGTGGAAACGCCGCGAGATCTTCTCGTAGGCCGGGTCGGCCCGCAGCGCGAGGTCGGTGGTCAGCATGGCCGGCGCGCGACGCTTCGAAGGGTCGTGCGCATCCGGCACCGTGCCGGCACCGGCGCCACCCTTCGGCGTCCACTGATGGGCGCCTGCCGGGCTCTTCGTCAGTTCCCATTCGTAGTTGAACAGGTTGTCGAAGAAATTGTTGCTCCACTTGGTAGGCGTCGTTGTCCAGGTGACTTCGAGGCCGGAGGTGATGGCATCGCCGGCAGTGCCCGACGCATACTTGCTCGACCAGCCGAGGCCCTGCGCCTCTATGCCGGCGCCTTCCGGCTCGGCCCCTACCAGCGAGGCATCACCGGCGCCATGGGTCTTGCCAAAGGTGTGGCCGCCGGCGATCAGCGCCACGGTTTCCTCGTCGTTCATCGCCATGCGAGCGAAGGTTTCGCGGATGTCGCGCGCGGCGGCGATCGGGTCCGGCTTGCCGTTCGGGCCTTCCGGGTTGACGTAGATCAAGCCCATCTGCACGGCGCCGAGATGGCCATGCAGCTCACGGTCGCCCGAATAGCGCTCGTCGCCAAGCCACTTGGTCTCGGAGCCCCAGTCGACGTCCTGCTCCGGCTCCCAAAC
Source organism: Mesorhizobium sp. Cs1299R1N3 (assembly GCF_037179625.1). Taxonomy (NCBI): domain Bacteria; kingdom Pseudomonadati; phylum Pseudomonadota; class Alphaproteobacteria; order Hyphomicrobiales; family Phyllobacteriaceae; genus Mesorhizobium; species Mesorhizobium sp. Cs1299R1N3. The sequence goes on from NZ_JAPYKQ010000001.1 coordinate 267,492, forward strand.
GTCGGCGCGGCCACCGGCGAAGCCGAAGGTCTTGAAGCCCATCGATTCCAGCGCGACGTTGCCGGTGAGGATCAACAGGTCGGCCCAGGAAATCTTGCGGCCGTATTTCTGCTTGACCGGCCACAGCAGCCGGCGCGCCTTGTCAAGATTGGCGTTATCAGGCCAGCTGTTCAGCGGCGCGAAACGCTGCTGGCCCGCTCCGGCCCCGCCGCGACCGTCGCCGATGCGATAGGTGCCGGCGCTGTGCCAGGCCATGCGGATGAAGAGCGGCCCATAATGGCCGAAGTCGGCCGGCCACCAGTCCTGCGAATCCGTCATGACCTTATGCAGGTCCTTGACCACCGCATCGAGGTCGAGACTCGCGAATTCCTTGGCATAATCGAAGTCCTCGCCCATCGGGTCCGACAGGTTCGACTGCTGGTGGAGAACGCCGAGGTCAAGCTGGTTCGGCCACCAGTCGCGGTTGGTCCGGCTGGCGGATCCATGCGCAACAGGGCATTTGCCCGCGCTGTTGTCGTCGGTTTTCGCGTCCATCTCTCACTCCAATTTTGCCGAGGTTTGATTTTGCCGAGGTTGATTTTTGCCGAGATTTTGGGGGCGGCCAGCGGCCCGCGCCAATCTGGAACCACCCCAGACTAGGCCACACTGACGATAAAAACAAATTGCCTTTCCTGTTTATTTCGATAGGATTTTCTTATGGTAGGCTTGACTGCATGATCGGACTGACAGTTCGCCAGATGCATTATTTCGACGCGCTGGCGCAGACGCTGCATTTCGGGCGTGCGGCGAAACTTGCAGGTGTCAGCCAGCCGGCGCTGTCCTCCCAGATCGCAGAAATGGAGCAACGGCTGAACTGCCGGCTGTTCGAACGCGGCGGCAAGTCGGTGCGCATGACGGACGAAGCGGTCGCCCTGTTGCCACGCATCGAGCGCATCCTGGCTGACATACGTGACGTGGAAACGACGGCCCGGCGCGGCCGCACCGCCATGGAGGGACGCTTCCGGTTGGGCATCATCCCGACCGTCGCGCCCTATCTTCTGCCGCGCGCCTTGCCCGAACTGAAGAAGCATTTCCCGGCCCTGCTGCTCGAACTGCGCGAGGCGGTCACCACCTCCCTGGTCGAGGACACCGCATCGCGAAAACTCGATGCCTTCATCGCCGCGCTTCCGCTCGACCATCCCGGGCTAATCACCGAAGCGCTGTTTCCCGACCGGTTCTTCCTGGCCGTGCCATCAGGCGATCCGGCCTTTGCCTCGCCGCCGGTTCCGCCCGAGAGCCCGGCGCTGGAAAGACTGATGCTGCTGGAAGAAGGCCATTGCCTGCGCGAACAGGCGCTGGCCGTCTGCGGCAATGTGCGGCCGGTGGCAATGGCAAGCTATGGCGCGACCAGCCTGACCACGCTTTTGCAGATGGTGGCGCACGGGCTCGGCGTCACTCTCATCCCCGAAATGGCGGCGGGCCCTGCCGGCACTATCCCCGATCTCAAGATCGTGCCGTTCCAGGAGCCGATGCCGCAGCGCATGATCTGCCTAGCCTGGCGGCGCAACAATGCGCGGCACGGCGAATGCGTCGAACTGGCGAAAATTATCCGGGGCCTCGGTGCGGTGATGCTGGTGGCGTGAGAAGCGAACAATCCCGCGCCGGACCTCGCGCGTGCGAGAGCCGGGTTCGGCGCAGAGCCATCGGAGACGGGGAACCGATGACGTCAACCTGTCAGGGTATCGCGATGCCGGCATGATGGCTTCCCAACTGCCAGAAGGGTAACCGAAACCGATCACGCTCCGCTTCGACGATATGGAAGCCCGCCGCCCGGATCAGCTGCAATGGGTCGCGGTTGAGATGGCAGCCGCCGGCGAGCCGGCCCCACAGCCGGTTCAGACGCTCCTGCCATCGGCGGCAACGCGGCCCTTCGGCCTGGCCGTGCTCGATGAAGATCAGCCGGCCCGTGGGCTTCAGGATGCGCCGGATCTCGGTCAGCGCCACCTCAGGGTCCGGGATGGTGCAGAAGGCATAGGTGACGACGACCGTGTCGGCGAAGCTGTCGGTCAAGGGCAGTCTTTCACCGCTGGCCCGGATACAGTCGACATCGAATGGCAAGGAACGGGTCTTCGGTTCGGCCAGACCCAGCATCGTGCCGTCGGGATCGACGCCGACCAACCGTTTCACCCTGCCGGCGTCGTAATAGGGAAGGTTCAGGCCGGACCCGAAACCGACCTCGACCACCACGCCCCCTGCCCGCGGGATCAAGCGCCTTCGCATATGCGCGAAGGCGCTGGCCGAACAGCCGGCGTGGACGAGGTAGGGAGCAATGCAGCGCGCGTACCAGGAGAGACAGGATTGGCACATGCTTCAGCCTCCTAGCCGTGTGCTGGCGGCACCGGAAGGGATGCCACCGCCGGCAACGGGCCCTGACGTGCAATGGTAGGTGGGAGTATTGACCAGTGACATTTCTCGCTCCAAGGGAGTCTCATGATCGGGCCCGATCGGCCCGACGTCGTGGGGATGGATAGAAGGCCGGCGTCCCCTCAACGTCCCTGGATGGCGGTGGTCGGATCGATGGAGCAATTGGAATTCCGATTTCTGGGTTTTCCGGAGTTCCGCTTGAACGGCCGGCGGGTGGAACTCGCCCTGCGCAAGGCGGCAGCCCTCCTCATCTATATCGCCGAGGCCAGCGGGCCGGTGGCGCGCGAGGTCGCCGCCACGCTTTTGTGGCCCGAGACCGACGATCAGGCCGCACGCGCCCGCCTTCGGCGGACACTCTATAAAATCCGCATCGCGTTCGGCAGTGAGATCATCGCCGCCACAGGCGGCTCCCTCAGCCTGCACCCAGCATTGTCCGCCGGGATCGACACCAGGGTTTTCGAGCATGCCTGCAATTCCGGCTCTCTCGACGCCGCAGCCGATATCTACAAAGCCGATCATCTCGCCGGCTTCTCGCTGCCGGACTGTCCGGAATTCGAAGAATGGGTCTTCTTCCGGCGGGAGACCTTGCGCGGCCGCTTGGTGCAAGCGCTGGAGCGGCTCGTCGAAGCCAAGATCGCCGGCGGCGAGCCGCGCGGCGCGATCGTTCATGCGACGCGGCTGGCGGCACTCGACCCCCTGAGCGAAAGCGCGCACCGCCACTTGATCCGTGCCCACCTGGCGGCAGGCGACGGGGCGGCGGCGGAGCGTCAGATCGAGACGTGCATCCGGCTGTTGCGGGACGAACTCGGCGTAGCGCCGAACCCCGCCACGCTGGCCATGCTGCGCGAGCCAACTCAGGACACCACCTTGGACGTGCCCAGAACGCGCTATGTCGCGGTCGACGGCATCCACATCGCGTACCAGATCGTCGGTAGCGGCCCGACGGACATCGTGCTCGTTCCCGGCTTTATTTCGCATGTCGAGCGTATCTGGGAAGACCCGGGCTGCCGCGCCTGGCTGACCGCGATTTCGCGCCTGGGTCGCCTGATCCTCTTCGACCGGCGCGGCATGGGGCTTTCCGACCGCGTCGGTGCCCGTCCCACAGTCGAGGCGACGGCGCAGGATATTCTGGCGGTCATGAATGCGGCCGGCAGCCGCCGGGCCTTGCTCGTCGGCGCGTCGGAGGGTGGGCCGGGCTGTATCCGTTTTGCGGTCGAGCATCCCGATCGGCTGACAGGCCTTGTCCTGTGGGGCTCGCTTGCGAAAGGCAGCCGCGCGCCTGACTATCCCTACGCCTTGACCGTCGCGCAGTATGATCTTTGGAAGCGACGCCTGCTCGCGGGCTGGGGTGGCCCGGCGGAAATCGAAACCTTCGCCCCAAGCCTCACTGGCGACCGTCAGGCGAGGACTTGGTGGGCCGGATTGCTCAGGGCAGCCTCCAGCCCGGGCGCGGTCGCGGGCCTGCTCGAGGCATTGCGGGACGCCGATGTCCGTCACCTCCTGGCAAAAGTCTCCGCCCCGACGATGGTCCTCCACCGTTCCGGCGACCGCGCCGTGCGCATCGAGGCCGGGCGGTTCCTCGCGGCCAGGATTCCCGGCGCGCGGTTCATCGAGGTCGACGGCGACGACCACTGGTTCTGGGTCGGCGACCAGCAGGTGCTGCTCGACAGCATCGGCGCGCTGGTGCGACGCGGCTGATCCGGCCTCACGCCGTCTTCTGCGTCACCAGTCCAAGCTCTTCCACCATCGCCTGACGCATCAGGAATTTCTGCGGCTTGCCGGTCACCGTCATCGGCAATTCGGTGCGGAAGCGGATGTGGCGCGGCACCTTGTAGTGGGCGATCTGGCCGGCGCAGAAGGCCTTGATCTCCTGTTCGGTGGCGACCTGGCCGGGCTTGAGGACGATCCAGGCGCACAACTCCTCGCCATATTTGGCGTCGGGAATGCCGAAGACCTGGACTTCCCGCACCTTGGGATGGCGGTAGAGGAATTCCTCGACCTCTCTGGGATAGACGTTCTCGCCGCCGCGGATGACCATGTCCTTGACGCGGCCGACAATGTTGCAATAGCCCTCGGCGTCGATAGTGGCGAGGTCGCCGGTGTGCATCCAGCCATCGCTATCGATCGCCTCGCGGGTCTTTTCGTCGTCGTCCCAATAGCCCTTCATCACCGAATAGCCGCGCGTGCAAAGCTCGCCCGGCGCGCCGACGGCAACGGTGGCGCCATCGGCGTCGATCGCCTTGACCTCGACATGCGGATGGATGCGCCCGACGGTCGAGACGCGCTTTTCCAGCGGATCGTCAACGCTGCTCTGGAACGAGACCGGACTGGTCTCGGTCATGCCGTAGGCGATGGTCACTTGCGCCATATGCATCAGCGACACCACCTTCTTCATCACCTCGATCGGGCATGGCGAACCGGCCATGATGCCGGTGCGCAGGCTGGACAGATCGAAGGATGAAAAGTCCGGATGGTCGAGCATGCCGACGAACATGGTCGGCACGCCATAGAGGCCGGTGCAGCGCTCCTGCGACACGGCTTTCAACGTTAGGCCCGGATCAAAGCCCTCGCAGGGGAAAACCATGGTCGCGCCCTTCGACACGCAACCCATGGTGCCCATCGACATGCCGAAGCAATGATAGAGCGGCACAGGGATGCAGAGCCGGTCTTCGACGGTGAGCTTGATGGCCGAGGTGACGAAATTGCCGTTGTTGACGATGTTCAGATGGGTGAGCGTCGCGCCCTTGGGTGCCCCCGTCGTGCCCGAGGTGAACTGGATGTTGATCGCATCGCCCGGCTTCAATCCCTCGGAAATGCGGTCAAGGCTGTCATGCTCGTCGCGCCCAGCCATGGCCAGCACGTCGCCGAAATTGAACATGCCTGGCGAGTTCTCCTCGCCCATGCGGATGACGACCCTGAGCGCCGGCAACTTGCTGGCCTTCAGCTTGCCCGGTGTTGCCGTGGCGATCTCCGGCGCCAGCGTCTCGATCATGCCGAGATAGTCCGAGGTCTTGAAGCTGGCCGCCGTCACCAAGGCCTTGCAGCCGACCTTGTTCAGGGCATACTCCAGTTCGGTCAGCCGGTAGGCGGGATTGATGTTGACCAGGATCAGGCCGATGCGGGCGGTGGCGAACTGCGTCACCAGCCATTCCCACCGGTTGGGTGACCAGATGCCGACCCGGTCGCCCTTCTGGAGACCGAGTGCCAGGAAGCCGGCGGCCAGCGCATCCACCGTGTCCGACAGTTCGCTCCAGGTGAAGCGCTTGTCCTGGCCGACAAAGACGGCGGCATCGAGCGTGCCGTATTTGCTGACGGTGTCGGAGAAAAGTGCTGGAATGGTCTTGTCGAGCAGCGGCACGCCGCGATCGCCCGAGACATGCGCCCTGCCATCCACGGGCGCGATAAAGACGCCGCCAGCACGCGCGCCACGGCCGCGCAGATTGGTGGCGTTCTTCAGCTCGTCGAGATTGACCGGCATCGCTGTCTCCTCCAAGACTGGCCGAACCTATCAGCCTGCCGGGATGCTGGAAATCCCGTCGATGGTACTGGAGCCCCTTCCCTGAAGGATCGCTATGCGACCGCTGCCGCCATTTTCGCGACGATGTCGCGCAAGACGGCTTCGTCGGCAGCGGCACGTGTCCTCCTCGAGGCCACAAGGCAGGCCTGCGACTCCAGCACGACGCCATCGCCCAGCACCTTGAGATGGTTGGCGCGCAGCGTCGAGCCCGTGCTGGTGATGTCGACGATGACGTCGGCGAGGCCGGCCGCCGGCGCGCCCTCGGTGGCACCGAGGCTCTCGACGATGCGATAGACCTGGATGCCGTGTTTGAGCGAAAAGAACTGCTGCGTCAGCCGCCAGTATTTGGTGGCGATCCTGAGCCGCCGGCCATGGCGCTGGCGGAAATCGGCTGCAACGTCATCGAGATCGGCCATGGTATCGACGTCGAGCCAGATCTCGGGCACCGCGACCACGACATCGGCATGGCCGAAGCCGAGGCGGGCGACGATCTCGGCTCGCGCTTCCCAGTCGGCGAGATTTTCCCGCACCAGGTCCTCACCGGTGATACCGAGATCGACCGCGCCCTGGCCTATTTCGCCCGATATTTCGGAGGCCGACAGGAAAACCACTTCGACATTGTCCAGGCCCTCGACGCGGGCGTGATATTTGCGCTCGTCGCCGGGCAGGCTGACGGCGAGGCCAGCCTTGGCCAGCACCTCCAGGGCCTGCTCCTTGAGCCTGCCCTTCGACGGGATCGCCAGTGTGATCATGATGCCGGCCCCCGCAACGCCTCGATGCGGTCGAGCCACACCGAGAAGCCGACACCAGGGATCGCGGTCTTGGCGCCGAGCAGCGTCAGCAACCTGTCATAGCGCCCGCCACCGGCGAGGGGACGCTCGCCATTGGCCGCCGCGATCTCGAAGACCACACCCGTGTAATAATCGAGCGGACGGCCGAAAGCGGCGTCGTAGCGGATTTTTCCCGAGGGCAAGCCATGCGCCTCGATCGCCTTGGCGCGGGCCGAGAATTTTTCCAGCGCGGCGCCCAGTGAAAATCCGGCGCCGGCGGCGAAGGTTTCCAATGCCTGGGCTGCGCCATCGAGCGGCACGTCGATCGCCAGAAAATTCTTCAGGGCAGCGAAGGCCTCGTTCGACAGCCGCACGCTGCGCAACTCGGCTTTCTCGATCAGCCGCCGCGCGATATCCGACGGCGCGCGCCCTGCGGATGCCGACAGGCCAGCCTCTTCCATGCCGCCGGCAATGTGCTGGGAAAGACCGTCCAGATCGCCGTCGAGGACAAGCGCCGCGACTGGACCGGAGAGCTGGCCGTTGCGCGGCGGGTTGGCGAGATCGGCGAGTGCGGCCTCCAGCATCGGCGCCGAGCCGAAGGCGCGGGCCAGCCGCATGCGCCAGCCTCGCGGCAGGCCGAGCGCCGCCAGCACCGCCTCGAACATGCCCTGGTCACCGAGCGTGATCGCCAGCGACTGGCCGGGCAGCACCAGCGACAGCAACGCATGCGCGTCGGCCACCGAGCGGGCATCGGCTTCGGCCGTGTCGCGGTCGCCGAGATCCTCGATGCCGGCCTGGAAGAACTCATTGCCGCCCTCGCGGCGTTGGCGAAACACTTCGCCGAGATAGGAATAGCGGCGCGGCGTGCCGGCCTGGCTGGCTATGTGGTCAAGGCAGACGGGAATGGTGAATTCGGGCCGCAGGCAGAGCGTCTGCCCGGTCTCGCTCTCGGTGAGGAAAATGCGCCGGCGCAGATCCTCGCCGGCCATGTCGAGGAACGGATCGGCCGGCTGCAGCACCGCGACTTCGACGGCATGTGTGTTGCGCGCAGCGAAGAGGGCGGTGATGTCGGCTGATATGGCGGGGTAGCGGGAGGTCATTGGGGGTGCCCTTCCCTTCTCCCCTTGTGGGAGAAGGTGGATCGGCGCGCAGCGCCGAGACGGATGAGGGGTGCGTGACGGAATGAGGCGTTTGCGTTCCCTGGAACACCCCTCATCCGACCTCGCTTCGCGAGGCCACCTTCTCCCACAAGGGGAGAAGGACAAGGGCGCGCGGCGCTCGTCACTTCGCGCGCTCTTCGGCCTGCGCCGTCAAAATCTTCTTCACCTCGGCGACCAGTTCGCTTTCCGCCACCGTCACCTGTGCCGGGCGCGCGGCGCGCCATTCGGCATTGTCGGTGATTTCGGCGGACATGCGAGCGCCTTCGATCAGGTCCTTGATCTGCAATTCGCCCTTGGCGCGCTCGTCGCCGCCCTGGATGATGGCGACGGGACAACCGCGCCGGTCGGCATATTTGAGCTGCGCCTTCATGCCGGCACCGCCGAGATACATTTCGGAGCGGATGCCGGCGGCGCGCAATTGCGAGACCATCTTCTGGTAGCGCCCAAGGCTTTCCGTGTCTCTGTCCATCACCAGCACGACAACTGGCGCGATCACGTCGGCGCTGTCGAGCTTGCCGAGGTTTTTCAGCGCCGTCATCAGCCTGGAGACGCCGATGGAAAAACCCGTCGCCGGAACCGGCTCGCCACGGAAGCGCGAGACCAGGCCATCATAGCGGCCGCCGCCGCCGACGGAACCGAAGCGCACGATCTGGCCGTCCTCATTGGGGATTTCGGCCAAGAGTTCGGCCTCGAGAACCGGCCCGGTGTAATATTCGAGGCCACGCACGACGGAACGATCCATGGCGATGCGGTCCTCGGCATATCCGGCGGCCCTGACCAGAGCTTCGATCGTCGCGAGTTCGCCTACGCCCTCCTGGTAGACCGCGTTCCCGCTGACGGTGGCATCCTGGCCAGCCTGCGCATTTCGCGCAGTCGCCAGAAGAACGGCCCCGGCTTGCGTGTCATTCAGCCCGGCGCCCTTGGCGAAGTCGCCCTCGCCTTCCTTGCCGCCGTCCCAGCGCCCCGGCCCGAGCAGAAGCCGGACCCCTTCCACGCCCAGTTTGTCCAGCTTGTCGATAGCGCGCAGAACCGTCAGCCTGCGCCCGACATTCTCGTCACCGCCAAGTCCGATCGCCTCCAGCACGCCGTCCAGTACCTTGCGGTTGTTGACGCGGATGACGTAGTCGCCGCGCTTGATACCGAGCGCTTCCATGACGTCGGCCATCATCATCGCCATCTCCGCGTCCGCCGCCACCCCCGGCGTGCCGATCGTATCGGCGTCGAACTGCATGAACTGGCGGAAGCGGCCGGGACCGGGCTTTTCGTTGCGGAACACCCAGCCGGATCGGTAGCTGCGATAGGGTTTCGGCAGGCGCTCGAAATTCTCGGCGACGAAACGCGCCGTCGGCGCGGTCAGGTCGTAGCGCAGCGATAGCCACTGGTCGTCGTCGTCCTGGAAGGAGAAAACACCTTCGTTCGGCCGATCCTGATCGGGCAGGAATTTTCCCAGCGCATCGGTGTATTCGATCAGCGGCTGGTCGGCCGGCTCGAAGCCATAAAGCTCATAGACCGACCGGATCGTCGCCATCATCTTCTCGACGGCGCGAATGTCCTCGGCGCTGCGGTCGGCAAAACCGCGCGGCAGCCGCGCTTTCGTCTTTTCCGATTTGTCGGCCATGAGATGAGTCTTTTTGCTGGGTAAAGGATGACTTATTTTCGAGTGCGCGTGTCCTAGCCGAAGCAGCTTTGTGCGGCAAGGGTTGGCACTTCTGCCTTCTCCCGCTGCGGGAAAAGGGAAGAGGCGCCAATATTTGAAACAAAACGCAGCAAAAATGAAACAATGGCGCCATCAGCCCGGCATCGTGCCGACACAATCGCGGCCGACATAGCACACCGACACGAAGGGGTTCGGGACATGACCAGCGCAACGACATTCCATGCCAATGGCGAAGCCGGTGAATTGCCGGCACGTCTGCGCCCGGCGGGCATCCATGCACCGAAAATGATTGGCCAGGCGGCCGGACCGTTCGACGTACCGGCCGACACCGGCAAGGATCCTTCCCTGCGCGACGCCTTGCTGACCGGCCTGCTGGTGATCTATCCGACAGTGGCTACCGTGGCGGCGATCGTCGCCGGGCTGTTCCTGGCCGGTGCCAACGGCACCTGAACTGCCCGTAGCTATTTCGGCCGTTTGAAAGCCTTCCGTTCCTTCTCAACCTCCTTGCGGCACACACACCCCTCGAGATGGTCGTTGACCATGCCCATGGCCTGCATGAAGGCGTAGACCGTGGTCGGACCGACGAAGGTCCAGCCGCGCTTCTTCAGGTCCTTCGAGATCCGCACGGAGACCGCGGTGGTAGGGTTGGCGCGCAGATGAGCGAGGTCGACGGTTTGCGGCCGTTCCTCCTTGCCGGGTTCGAACTTCCAAAACCAGGCAGCCAGGGAGCCGAACTCGTCGACCATTTCGCGGGCGCATTTGGCATTGTTGATGGTCGAGACGATCTTGCCGCGATGGCGGATGATGCCGGCATTGCCGAGCAGGCGCTCGATGTCCCGTTCGGTGAAGGTGGCGACCTTGTCGAAGTCGAAGCCAGCGAAGGCCTCGCGAAAATTCTCCCGCTTGCGCAGAATGGTCAGCCACGACAGGCCCGACTGGAACCCTTCCAGGCAGATCTTCTCGAACAGCCTGCGGTCGTCGGCCACCGGCCGGCCCCATTCATGGTCATGGTAATGTAGATAGTCGGGCAGATTGCCATGCCAGAAGCAGCGCGCGACACCGTCAGGACCGGCAAGCAGGCCGGTTTTTTCATTGCTCATCCTGAAAATTCCATCCGTTAACACGCTTCCGCGCTGTCTTTACCGTGGCTTTACCAGATTCCTGAACCCGGCGGTAACCACACCAAAGGGTTTACTGACAGAACCGCATTTTACGCATTCCGATTCATGTTTCGGTTGCTGCTCGCCGCCAATGATCGCGCAAGCCGGGAGCGTTCTCGCCCGGTGTATTAGACGATCAAGGTGCGTTCCCGATGAAGAGAGTTCTGTTTCCCTTGCTCGGCGCCGTGGCTGTGTTTGCCGCCGGCGTCACACCCACAACCGCCGGCGACCGCTATGCCGACAGACCGCCGGTGATGGTGAGCCCCGACCTTTCCGCGCCCTGGGTGCTGCAACTCGGCCATGCGCCGGGTATCGTTCGGCAGAACCGACAGGCCGCGCAGCCGCGCCAGCGCACCGCGCAGCCCGACCGCCTGCAGACGGCCGCCGTGCAGGCCCCGGCCAAACGCATGGTCATGCGCCCGCAGATCAATCCGGTCTACCTGCCGCAGGAAGTCGCCTATGAAGGCGCGCAGAAGCCGGGCACCATCGTCATCGATACCACGCAGAATTTCCTCTATCTGGTCGAGAAGAACGGCAAGGCGCGGCGTTACGGCGTCGGCACCGGCAAGCCCGGCTTCGAATGGTCGGGCACGCACAAGATCACCAACAAGCGCGTCTGGCCGGACTGGCGTCCGCCGGCGGAGATGATCAAGCGCGAGGCGGCCAAGGGCCGCTACCTACCGACCTATCTGGCCGGCGGCATGGAAAACCCGCTCGGCGCACGCGCGCTTTATCTCGGCACCACGGAGTACCGCATCCACGGCACCAACCAGCCCTGGACGATCGGCGGCGCGGTGTCGTCGGGCTGCATCCGCATGCGCAACGAGGATGTCGTCGACCTCTATGAACGGGTCAATGTCGGAACGACGGTCGAAGTGATATAGTGATAGCGAATCAGCCGGTTAAGCAGTGTTGAGTAGTTTTTGACGCACTGTTGCCCTCAAGTCATAGCGCACTTTTGGAAGACGTGCTTAGACTGGCAGCGAGTTAACGGGGGACGGGCCGTGTGGGGATACGGCCAGTCACGAGAGGGCAGCACGGGTAACCGGGCTGCCCTTTTCGTTTCACGGTGCGACAGGTCGCCCCGAAAGCACGGTGTTTCGTTTTCGGGGCTGATTTCCGGACCATGCTCTGCTATTGCAGCGCACAATTTCCCCACCAAAGGTTCGAACTATGTCCCCGTCCGACGACAGCCGCTATCTCAAGGGCGGGCCGGTTGCCCAGCGCATCATCGACGCCGTGCGCGAGGACGCGGCCATTGCCAAGGCTGAGGGTTTCCCGCCCAAGCTGATCTCGATCACCGTCGGCGATACCGACGCGGTCGATGTCTATGTGCGCAACCAGCGTGCGAAGGCTCAGCTCGCCGGCATCGATTTCGAGGAGCGGCGCTTTCCCGCCACCATCACCGCAGGTGAACTCGAAGCAGCCATCCACGGGCTGAATGCCGATCCGCGCGTCACCGGCATCATCATCCAGCGGCCGGTTCCCGCACATATCCCGATCAAGACGCTGCAGGCGGCCGTGCACCCGCTGAAGGATGTCGAGGGCATGCACCCGGCCTCGATCGGCAACATCGTCTACAACCAGCTCGACCTCGCGCCCTGCACCGCAGCGGCCTCGGTCGAACTGCTCAAGGAAACCGGCCTTGATCTCAAGGGGCTGGAAGTCGTGATCGTCGGCCATTCTGAAATCGTCGGCAAGCCGATCGCCTTCCTTCTGATGAGCGAAGGCGCGACCGTGACGGTCTGCCATCACATGACGCGCTCGGTTGCCGCCCACGCGCGGCGCGCCGACGCGCTGTTCGTCGCCGTTGGCAAGCCCAGGCTGATCAAGGCCGACATGGTGAAACCAGGGGCGGCCGTCATCGATATCGGCATCAATTCCGAAATTGGGCCTGATGGCACAAGCCGCATCGTCGGCGACGTCGACACCGAAAGCGTGCGCGAGGTTGCCTCCTGGATCACGCCCGTGCCAGGCGGCGTCGGCCCGATCACGGTGGCGATCCTGCTGCGCAACACGATGGTGGCGCTCAGCCGCCAGCGCGCACTCTACGAAGCGACCTACGGCACGGCGGGCAGGCTCGCGGCCGAGTAGCGGTGGGCCTACCTACTCCGCCGCCACCTAGCTTTCTTCCAGAACGCCTTCCGGCTTCGGCCCGCCATAAGCCCAGTCGAGCAGCTTGATCGTATGCACCACAGGCATCCTGGCGGTGGATGCGATCTGCGTGATGCAGCCGATATTGCCGGTGGCGACGATCGAGGCGCCCGTCGCCTCGATGTTTTTCACCTTACGATCGCGCAGCCTGGCCGAAATCTCGGATTGCAGGATGTTGTAGGTGCCGGCCGAGCCGCAACAGAGGTGCCCCTCGCGCGGCTCGCGCACGACGAAGCCGGCCTTGGCGAGCAGTTCCTTCGGCTGGCGGATGATCTTCTGGCCGTGCTGCATGGAGCAGGCTGAGTGATAGGCAACGACCGTGCCCGGCTTGCGCACCGGTTCAGGCAGATCGATGGCGGACAGATATTCGGTGATATCCTTGGCCAGCCCCGACACGCGCGCGGCCTTATCGGCATAGGCCGGATCGAGCCGCAGCATGAAGCCGTAATCCTTGATCGTCGTGCCACAGCCCGACGCGGTGATAATGATGGCGTCGAGCCCGCCCTGCTCGATGGCGCGCGTCCAGGCATCGACATTCTGCCTGGCCGCGGCAAGGGCGGCTTCTTCCCGCCCCATGTGATGAACCAGTGCGCCGCAGCAGCCCTCGCCCGGCGGCACCACGACCTCGACGCCGAGCCGGGTCAGCAACGAGATGGTGGTGTCGTTGATGCCGGGATCAAGCACCGACTGCGCGCATCCGGTAAGGATGGCGACGCGGCCCTTTTTCGTCCCCTCCCCGGCATGGACGCCCGGCAAGGCCATCGGCGAGGCCGCCGGGATCGACGCCGGTGCGAGCTTGAGCATCGCGCCGAGCGGCTTCAGCGCCGGAATTTTTTCGAACAGGCCGATGAAAGGCTTGCCCAGCCTGGCCAATTTGAGCGCGGCGCGGAAGCGCTGGGGATAAGGCAGCACGAAGGCCAGCATGGCGCGGGTCAACCGGTCGAGCAGCGGCCGCTTATAGGTCTCCTGGATATGGGCGCGAGCATGGTCGACCAGATGCATGTAGTTGACGCCCGACGGGCAGGTAGTCATGCAGGCGAGGCAGGACAGGCAGCGGTCGATATGGGTGACGATCTCCTTGTCGGCGGGACGGCCGTTCTCCAGCATGTCCTTGATCAGATAGATGCGCCCGCGCGGCGAATCGAGCTCGTTGCCAAGCGTCACATAGGTCGGGCAGGTGGCGGTGCAGAAGCCGCAATGCACGCATTTGCGCAGGATCTTTTCGGACTCCGCGACATGCGGATCGGCGAGCTGTTCGGGCGAAAAATTGGTCTGCATCTCTGATGTCCTAGGCCATGCGGCCGGGATTGAGGATGTTCTTCGGGTCGAATTCCTGCTTCAGCCGCTGGCTGAGCGCCGCCAATGCCGGCGCCTGCGGCTCGAACACCGGCAGAGCCGCCCGATGGGAAGGGGTAGCGCGCACCAGCGTCGCATGGCCGCCGCCATGTTTCCTCAGAAGCCCGCGCAGCAGAGCGGCTTCGGGATCGCCCTCCTCCATGCGCAGCCACACCAGCCCGCCCTGCCAGTCGTAGAAGGCGCTGACGGCAGCCTGCATGCGCAGCGTCAGAACCATCTGATGCCCCTGGGCGGGCATCATCGAGACCCGCCAGACCGGCTTCTCGCTGCCATCGACGAAGGGCCGGCAATCCCTTATATCGCGCCAGATTGCCTTGGAGGTCTCAGTGGCAATCTCCTCCAGCGGCCCGGCCTTGCCGAGCAGTGTCCTCAGCGCGGTGATGCGGTAGGAGACGGAAGGACCAAAGCCTTCGACGCGCAGCAGCGTGGCGGCATCACTGCCGAGCGTGCCGCCGGCAACGCGCGCGGCGATGCGCTCCGGCAGATGGGCCGCACTCGACACTTCCGCACTGGAACCAAGCGCCAGTGCCATGGCGGTGCAAGCGGCATCATCGAGCAGGCCACGAACGGCGAGCGTAACTTCGGTCTCGGCCGCTGGCAGCACCTTGAAGGTGACGTCGGTGAAGACGGCCAGCGTACCCCAGCTGTTGGCCATCAGCTTCGACAGATCGTAGCCGGTGACGTTCTTGACCACGCGGCCGCCCGACTTGAAGGCTTCGCCCCGGCCGGAGACGACATTGATGCCCAGGATATGGTCGCGCGCCGCGCCCGCCTTCAGCCGGCGGGGACCGGACAGGTTGGCGCCGAGCACGCCGCCAATGGTGCCTTTGCCCGGCTCGCCACCGAGCAACGGGCCGTAGTCCATCGGCTCGAAGGCAAGCTGCTGGCCGTTTTCAGCCAGCAGCTTTTCGATCTCGGCCAGCGGCGTGCCTGATTTGGCCGACAGCACCAGTTCGGCGGGTTCGTAGAGGGTCACGCCCGAGAGTTTCGACAGGTCGAGCATGTGCTCGGTCTGCAACGGACGACCGATGCCGCGCTTGGAGCCGCGGCCAAGGATTTCGAGCGATGTTTCCTCTGCCGCCGCCCAGGCAACGGTGGACAGGACTTCATCTGAGGTGGCGGGGGCAAAGGCGGTCATATTCGCACTTGGTTCCTCTCCCCCGCTTTGCAGGGCGAGGAACCCGAGTTCTGCGGCCCCATCATCTCAAAACCTCGGAATGTCGGGAAATGCCACCTGGCCGCGATGCACGTGCATGCGGCCGAGTTCGGCGCAGCGGCGCAGTTGCGGGAACACCTTTCCGGGATTGAGCAGATGGTTGGGATCGAAGGCGCATTTGACGCGCATTTGCTGATCGAGGTCGATCTGGTTGAACATTTCCGGCATCAGGTCGCGCTTCTCGACCCCGACGCCATGCTCGCCGGTGAGCACGCCACCGACCTTGACGCAAAGCCGCAAAATGTCGGCGCCGAAGCTTTCCGCCTTGTCGAGTTCGCCCGGCACGTTGGCATCGTAAAGGATCAGTGGATGCAGATTGCCGTCGCCGGCGTGGAAGACATTGGCGACGCCGAGACCATATTTTTCCGACAGCTCGCGCATGCCGGCCAGCACGCGCGGCAACTCCTTGCGTGGGATGGTGCCGTCCATGCAGTAATAGTCGGGCGAGATGCGGCCAACGGCGGGGAAGGCCGCCTTGCGGCCGGCCCAAAAACTCAGCCGCTCCTGCTCGGACTGCGAGATGCGGCACGTGGTCGAGCTGTTGCGGATGGCGATCGCCTCGACCGCAGTGATGAGATGATCGACCTCCACGCTCGGACCGTCGAGCTCGACGATCAGCAGCGCCTCGACATCGAGGGGATAGCCGGCATGGACAAAATCTTCCGCCGCATGGATCGCCGGCCGGTCCATCATTTCCATGCCGCCTGGAATGATGCCGGCGCCGATGATGTCGGCGACGCACTGGCCGCCCTGCTCGCTGGTCGGAAAGCCGATCAGCAGCGCGCGCGCCGTCTCCGGCTTCCTCAGGATGCGCACGGTGACCTCCGTGACGACGCCGAGCAGACCTTCCGAACCGGTCATGACGCCGAGCAGATCATAGCCCTCGGCGTCGAGGTGACCGCCGCCGAGCCGCACCACCTCGCCATTCATCAGCACCATCTCGATGCCGAGCACATTGTTGGCGGTGAGGCCATATTTCAGGCAGTGCACGCCGCCGGAATTCTCCGCCACGTTGCCGCCGATCGAGCAGGCGATCTGGGAGGATGGATCGGGTGCATAGTAAAACCCGTCCTGCTCGACGGCGATGGTGATGCCGAGATTGGTGACGCCGGGCTGGGCGACGACGATACGGTTGGGAAAATCGATCTCGAGGATGCGGTTGAACCTGCTCATGACGAGCAGCACCGCGTCCTCCAACGGCAGCGCGCCGCCCGACAGCGAGGTTCCGGATCCCCGCGGCACGACGCGAATGTTGCGGTCATTGCAGTATTTCAGCACGCGCGAGACCTGCGCCACCGTCTCGGGCAGGACCACCACCAGCGGCACTTGCCGGTAGGCGGTCAGGCCATCGCTTTCGAAGGCTCGCATTTCGTTGGCGGCGTCGACCACGCCCTCGCCCGGCACGATGATGCGCATATCGGCGACGATTTCGTTGCGCCGGCGCAGCGTCCCGGCGTCTGGCTTGGGCATGGCAAGGCCGGACATCGGCGCTTCCTCCACTCGACTGGTAAAAATGATTTACCAGCTAGCGGCATTTGTTGCAAACCTTGCTTTGGTGCCATCCGGGCGGCGAACGCGGGCAAAGCTTCCGCAGCGGCAATCTGCCGCTGCATTTCTATTGCGTTCGAAGCATAGCGCGGCCTATTCGCCCGGATGTTTCGCCGGCTCGGAATGCAGCCGTCGCACCCTGCGCACGCCCCACCAGACCAGCAGGATGGCAAACGGCACCGAGGAGGCGGTGACGACCTCCGGCGCGAAGGTGTGGCCAAAAACCGACGCGCCCTTGGCGACATAGCCGATGAGGCCGACCACGTAATAGGAGACGGCGGCGACCGAGAGGCCTTCGACGGTCTGCTGCAGGCGCAGTTGCAGGCGGGCTCGGTTGTTCATCGAGGCGAGCAGGTCGCGGTTCTGCTTCTCGACCTCGACATCGACCCAGGTCCGCAGCAGCGTGGTGGCACGGGTCAGCTTCCGCGACAGATTGGCCTGGCGCTCCTCGACCGAGCGGCAGGTGCGCATGGCTGGCGCCATGCGCCGCAGCAGAAAGCCCGCCCAGGTGTCGTAGCCCTGGACAGGCTCCTCATCCAGCGCCTCCAGCCTTTCCGTGACGATGCCGTCATAGGCGCGGCTGGCGCCGAAGCGGTAGAGGCTGGAAGCGGCATCAGCCTCCAGTTCGGCGGCAAGCTCCGTCAGGCCGGCGAGCAGCGTCTGGTTGTCGCGCGTCTCGGCGACCTTCATTTCCAGCGTCGTCTGCGCCAAGCGGTCCTCGATGCGGCGAGCGCGGCCGGACAAGGTGAGCGCCAGCGGCAGGCCGAGCATGGCAAGCGTGCGGTAGGTTTCGATGTCGATCAGCCGCTGCGACAGCGCGCCGGTGCTGGCCGGAGTGAGACCACGGTCGAGCACCAGCATGCGGGTCATGCCGTCGCCGTCCTGGCGGAAGTCGGTGACGATGGCCGCGCTGCCGCGCTCGACCAACGAGTGACAGAGGCTGGTCGGGTCGAAGCCGGCGATCAGCCTCTCGTTCGCCTGCGTCCATTTGCGGATCTCGAGCCGGATACCCGAGATGACGGTTCCCGGCGGTGAAAAGCCGTTGCCGAAGGGCGAATCCTCTTGCCCCCGGCCGTTCTCGGCCAACGGCCCTTCCCAGAGATAGGTCGAGAATTCCGTGTGCCGCTCCCAGCGCAGCGTGCCCTTGCCCCATTTCATGGCGTGGTGGCGGGCATGACGCTCGGGCGCGGCGATGCCGAGGCGGCGTGACAGTTCCGAAAGCACGGCATGGTCGACCGCGGAGCCGCCTTCGGTCATGAAGGAGAGTTGGACGAGCACGCGCGGCTTCTCGACCAGCGGATGCGGGCGGGCATGAACCTCGCCGAGCGCGCCGGGCCGGCCTTCATGCGCCGGAAAGCCCAGGACACTGCCTTGGCTGCGCGGCTGGAATTCAAGATTGGACGTCTCGTCCGACACGTCTGGTCCCCCTGGTTTCGACCCTTCGTGCAATGGCGTCGTCTTGCGGCAATCGGCGAGGGACGTAAACAGCAAAGTTTAGCCCGAGGCGATATGCCGGCGCGGCGCGGAAATCGACACGATGAGACGAATTGGATAAATAATTTGACCAGTTGGCGACAGAGGCTTTAATCTGCGCGACATCATTCCGTTCTCCAGGCGCTTCCTTTGGGCGACATTTTCTCCAGGATCGAGCATTCGCGCACCGCCGACGAGGTGGTGCAGCAGATCGAAAGCCTAATTCTCGAAGGCGTGCTGCGCACCGGCGACCGGCTGCCGGGCGAGCGCGAGCTGGCACGCCAGTTCGATGTGTCGCGGCCCATCCTGCGCGATGCGCTGAAGGCGCTCGAAGGGCGCGGCCTGCTGTCGACCCGTCCGGGCGGCGGCACCCACGTCGCCGACATTATCGGCCAGTTGTTCACCAAGCCGGTGGCGGACCTGATCTCGACGCATCGCAAGGCGGTGGCCGACTATCTGGAATACCGCCGCGAGGTCGAAGGCATAGCCGCCGAATATGCGGCGCGGCGCGCCACACCCGAGGACCTTGCCTTGATCGACCGCATCATGGCACGCATGGACGAGGCGCATCGCACCGGCGACTTCGACGACGAGGCCGAGATCGACGTCGAATTCCATCATGCGATCTGCGAATGCGCGCACAACATCCTGCTCTTGCACACGCTGCGTTCCTGCTATCGGCTGTTGTCGGAAGGCGTGTTCCAGAACCGGCTGCTGGTGTTCACAGTGCCCGGCGCGCGCGAGGCGCTGCTGGCGCAGCACCGGGCGATCCACACCGCGGTCAAGGCCGGCGATCCGACCGGCGCCCGCCAGGCGGCAATGGACCACATGACCTATGTCGAGCGTTCGATGGCGGAAGCCGAGCGCAGCGGCGACTGGCAACGCGTGTCGCGGCTGAGGCTGAGGCAGCGTTCGGAAGCCGGCGACAGCGAACCAGCGCGCAGGCGCTCCTAGTCAATTCGACCAAGCGGGGACCATCATGAGCGACATTCTCACCATCGCAGACCTCAAGGATCTCGCGCGCAGGCGCGTGCCCAAGATGTTCTTCGACTATGCCGACTCCGGCGCCTGGACCGAGAGCACCTACCGCGCGAACGAGGAAGACTTCCAGAAGATCAAGTTCCGCCAGCGCGTGCTGGTCGACATGAGCAACCGCTCACTGGAAACGACCATGATCGGCCAGAAAGTGTCGATGCCGGTAGCGCTGGCGCCGACCGGTCTGACCGGCATGCAGCATGCCGACGGCGAGATGCTGGCAGCGCAGGCGGCAGAGGAATTCGGCGTGCCGTTCACGCTCTCGACGATGAGCATCTGCTCGATCGAGGATGTCGCTTCGGTGACAAAGAAGCCGTTCTGGTTCCAGCTCTATGTACTGCGCGACAAGGACTTCGTGCTCAATCTGATCGACCGGGCGAAGGCCGCGAAGTGCTCGGCGCTGGTGCTGACGCTCGACCTGCAGGTCCTCGGCCAGCGCCACAAGGATGTTCGCAACGGGCTTTCGGCGCCACCCAAGATGACGCTGGCCAACATAGCCAACATCGCGGTGCGGCCTGGCTGGTGGATGGGCATGGCTGGCACGAAGCGCCGTACCTTCCGCAACATCGTCGGCCATGCCAAGGGCGTCGGCGACGTGGCTTCGCTGTCGTCATGGACGACGGAGCAGTTCGATCCGCAACTGTCGTGGAAGGACGTCGCCTGGATCAAGGAGCGCTGGGGCGGCAAGCTGATCCTCAAGGGCATTCTCGACAAGGAAGACGCACTGATGGCGGCCAAGACCGGCGCCGACGCGATCATCGTTTCGAACCATGGCGGGCGGCAGCTCGATGGCGCGTCATCGTCGATCATGGTGCTGGAGGAAATCGCCGATGCGGTTGGCGACAGAATAGAAGTGCATATGGACGGCGGCATCCGCTCCGGCCAGGACGTGTTGAAAGCGCTCTGCCTGGGCGCCAAGGGCACCTATATCGGCCGGCCATTTCTTTACGGCCTGGGCGCGCTCGGCAAGGAAGGGGTTACCAAAGCGCTGGAAATCATCCGCAAGGAGATGGACATTACGCTGGCTCTGTGCGGAAAGCGTCTGGTCACCGACATGGGCAAGGACCAGCTCCGGCGCTAAGTCCGTGACATCTGACCACGGAGATATCAAGACCTTGGCGGAACCCGGCATCCATTTCCTCGACGCACACGGGCCGGACGGCGTGCGTCTCTACGCGATCGGCGACGTGCATGGCCGGCTCGACCTGCTGGCCGCCATGCACGGCCAGATCAAGGCCGAGATCGCGAAGGACCTGGTTGCGGACTGGCGCATCATCCATCTTGGCGACTATGTCGATCGCGGACCGGACTCCAAGGGCGTCATCGACTTTCTGATCGAAGCGCGCGAACGCGATCCGCGAAACGTGATGCTGGTCGGCAACCACGACATCGGCTTTCTCGACTTTCTCAAGACACCCGATCCCGAAGGGCTCTTCATCCGCTTTGGCGGTATCCAGACCGCGCAATCCTATGGGGTGACGATCAGCAACGGCAGCGGCGTTTGGTTCGGCAAGGCGGAATCAGCCATGCGCAAGGGCCACCAAGCCCTGCTCGAATCCGTGCCGCAAAGCCATGTCGACTTCCTGCGATCGTTGCCGTTCTCGGTGACGTCAGGCGACTTCTTCTTCTGCCATGCCGGCATCAGGCCAGGCATTCCCCTGGACAATCAGAACCCGCAGGACCTGATCTGGATCCGCGACGTTTTCCACGACCACACCGGCCTCTTCGCCAAGGTCGTGGTGCACGGTCACACACCGGTCCCGGAGGCGGAAGTGATGGCCAACCGCGTCAATGTCGACACGCTTGCCTGGCAATCAGGCATGCTTACCGCGCTCGTCGTGGACGGCGTGGACAAACGCATCCTGGAAATGTTGATAAAAGAGTCTTGAGGGCCTCGGCGCCCGAGGGTGTGACGGATGCCCTGGCTTAGCGCAGGGAGGCGGTGACGCCGTAGCCGTCGACGGCGTTGTGGTTGTTGGCCGCATCGGCGGCATAGATACCAAGACCGCAAAGCACGATGGCGGACAACATGGCAAAGGACAGAAGCGCTGCTTTCACGGAGGTCATCTCTTGTTGAGCCTTCTGCATCTGTGCACGAGGCGGTTACCAATGCGTTGAAAAGGAAAAATCGCTTCAAAGTTTCGACGATTTCGCGCTTCTAGGCGTGTTCCGTATCGATAGTGTGTCGCGCGGGTCACACAAAAGGTTCATCCCGGTTGCACAGCCGACATAGAGCGCGCGCCTTCTAGGATGGCGGCCGGACACAAGCCAAGGATGAAAAGGGGTTTTCCCGGACGGATTCATGACCGCGTGCCAATTATGTCACGCAGAACGCGAGGGATGGACGCTCAGGCTGTTTCGAAATTCGCTCTGACAGCCTCTCAGATCGTCGCTACCCAGGCACGGGCAATGGCGAGACCAGCAGCATCGGCGTCAGGGCCGTTGCGGGCCATTTCGCCATCGAGCCTGCCGGCCCAGTCGGGATGGCGCGCGGCAATGATCGGTGCGAAGGAGGAGCTCCAGTCCTTCACCATCGGCCGGTCAGCCTCGAAGTGGAACTGGAAGCCGTAGACGGCGCGGCCGAGGCGAAACGCCTGGTTTTCGGCGACATCGTTGCCGGCGAGCCGCACGGCGTTTTCGGGCAACACGAATGTGTCGTCGTGCCATTGGAAGATCGGGAACTTTTCCGGCAGCTCAGCCAGCACCGGATCAGCCTTGCCTTCCGACGTCAGCGACACGCCGTGCCAGCCGAATTCGTTGGCGCCGCCGATGCGGTTCTCCCCACCAAAAGCACGGGCGACGAGTTGGCCGCCGAGGCAGATGCCGAGCACGGCGCGATCCTTGCCGGCAAAATCGCGGGTCAGTTCGAGCAGCGCCGGAAAATAGGGATATTCTTCGTCGGCCAGCGCATTCTGGCCGCCGCCGAGCACCACCATGGCATCATGGCCGGTTGCGTCCCGTGGCAGCGGATCGCCCTTGTAGGGGAGGCGCACATCGAGATCGGCACCCGCTTCCGCCAATGCCGCGCCGACCTGGCCGAGCCCGGTATTGTCGTAGTTCTGGACAACCAGCACACGCATCGAAAACCCTGCTGACATGAAAAAGGTGCCACGAGCGATATCATGACGCCGGCATTTCAGCCAAGATACGGGCACGCGGAGAAAACTATGCCACTGCAGAACCGGGTCGATCCGTTCGGCGCCATCCACGCCGTGCCGGAGCGCGGCCTGTTCACCGGCAATCGCGGCATCATCCACGACCCCGCGACAAAGACTCTCCTGAAAAAGCGCTGGGCGCTTCAGGCCTGGATCATCTGCGTGTGCCAATTCCGCAATGCGCGGCGCGAGCCGATGGGCCGCAACCGGGCCGGTGGCAAGGCCGGCTGGACCGAGCTTTTCTTTCTCGACGAGGTGACGGCGCTCGCCGCCGGGCATCGCCCCTGCTTCTTTTGCCAGCGCGAACGGGCCAAGGATTTTGTCGCCCGCTTCGGCCAAACCTTCGGTATTGCCGAGCCGCGCGCGCCGCAGGTCGACAAGCGACTGCACAAGGAGCGGCTGGCTTCCGGCGGCAAACGGCCTGCGGTCGCAATGGACGCACTTGCCCGCCTGCCCGATGGCGCGATGATCGCGGCTGGCGGCAGCGCGTATGCCTTGCGCCACGGCGAGGCATTGCCATGGGCTTTTGCCGGATATGGCCCGCCAACCAGCCTTGATCGGTTTGAGGACGAGCCGCTTGTGCTGCTGACCCCGGAAACGACGCTTGCCGTCCTGCGCCATGGCTTTCAACCCGTGTGGCATCCTTCCGCCAAGGCTTGACGCCGGCAGCCGCCTCGCCCATTCCTCGGCCATGCGCGCCAACTACAAGATGCAACGTCTGTTCGTGCCCGATGACCTCGGACCAGACATCGAGTTCGAACCCGGCCAGCAGCAGAGCCATTATCTCCTGCATGTGCTGCGGCTCGCCGAAGGCACCGAGATCCTTGTCTTCAACGGCCGCGACGGCGAGTGGTCGGCGGCGATATCAGCGAAATCAAAGCGGTCGGTGCGGCTGAAGGTGCTGGCGCCGCAAAGACCGCAGCCGCCTTTGCCCGATCTCATCTATTGTTTCGCACCGCTGAAGCAGGGCCGGCTCGATTATCTCGTGCAGAAGGCGGTCGAGATGGGCGCCGGCATCCTGCAGCCGGTCATCACCCAGCACACGCAGGTGGCAAAACCGTCCATCGATCGCCTGCGCGCCAATGTCGTCGAGGCCGCCGAACAATGCGGCATCCTTGCGGTGCCGGAGGTTCGCGAGGCGGAAAAATTCGAGCGCCTGCTGATCGGGTGGGACAAGGAAAGGCGGCTGATCTTCTGCGACGAGGACGCCTCGACCAACAACCCGTTGCCTGCCTTGCAGGCGGTAAAGGAGAAAAAGCTCGCCCTGCTGGTCGGGCCCGAGGGCGGCTTTTCCGACGAGGAGCGTAAGATGTTGCGGGCGCTCCCCTTCGTGACCGCCATTCCGCTCGGGCCGCGTATCCTGCGCGCCGACACGGCGGCTGTGGCGGCGCTTGCGGCGATGCAGGCAACAATCGGCGACTGGTAGGACGTTGTCTCTCGCAAGAGGTGCTTGCGGGCAGTGGCCTTCAATTCCTCTTGACCTGTGGCTCAGGATTTTTCGCTTGATCGGCTACTGACATTTCGTCCATTTAGCGCCGGCGGTGGTCCAACCGCCTTTGAGGGCTTGAAAATGGCGCGCGACACAACCGATTTCCGGCCCATCGAAGGCGTAGACGAGCTTGTCGAGCACCTGGCCGAAGGCAACAAGCCGCGCGAAAAATGGCGCATCGGCACCGAGCACGAAAAATTCCCGTTCTATGTCGATGGCAACGCACCGGTGCCTTACGGCGGCGAGCGCGGCATCCGCGCCATCCTAGAAGGCATGCAGAACAAGCTGGGCTGGGATCCGATCATGGATGCCGGCCGCATCATCGGTCTGGTCGAGCCGACCGGCCAGGGCGCGATTTCGCTTGAGCCCGGCGGACAATTCGAGCTCTCCGGCGCGCCGCTGGAGTCCATCCACCAGACCTGCCGTGAAGGCAATGCCCACCTGGCGCAGGTGCGCGAGATCGCCGAGCCGATGGGCATCCGCTTCCTTGGCCTCGGCGGCAGCCCGAAATGGTCGCTGGCCGAGACGCCGAAAATGCCGAAGTCGCGCTATGAGATCATGACGCGCTACATGCCCAAGGTCGGCACCAAGGGCCTCGACATGATGTACCGCACCTGCACGATCCAGGTGAACCTCGACTTCGAGAGCGAGACCGACATGCGGCGCAAGATGCAGGTGTCGCTGAAACTGCAGCCGCTGTCGACGGCGCTGTTCGCCAACTCGCCCTTCACCGACAGCCGGCCGAACGGGCTACAGAGCTGGCGCGGCGACATCTGGCGCGACACCGACAACCAGCGCTCCGGCCTGCTCGAATTCTGCTTCTCGCCGGATTTCGGCTTTGCCGACTATGTCGAATGGGCGCTCGACGTGCCGATGTATTTCGTCATCCGCGACGGCCACTATCACGATATGACGCACATCACCTTCCGCCAGTTCATGGCCGGGGCCGCGCGTAACGAAGTGCCGGACGGCCTGCCGACGATGGGCGACTGGGCGAACCATCTGTCGACTTTGTTCCCCGACGTTCGGCTGAAGCGTTTCCTGGAAATGCGCGGCGCCGATGGCGGTCCCTGGCGGCGTATCTGCGCGCTGCCGGCCTTCTGGGTCGGACTGCTTTATGACGAGGCGGCACTCGACGCGGCCGAGGCGTTGACGTCGAGCTGGACCTACAAGGAAGTGCTGGCCATGCGCAACGCCGTGCCGGAGCTCGGCATTTCCGCGCCCTTCCGCAACACCACGCTGCGCGAGATCGCGCGCGACGTCATGGCCATTTCGCGTACCGGGCTGAAGAACCGCGGCAAGAAGAATCGCGACGGCTACGACGAAACCTCGTTCCTCAACACACTCGATGAAGTTGTGGCGCGCGGCACCACCAGCGCCGAGGAGATGCTGTCGGCCTATCACACGCGCTGGGGCGGCTCGATCGAGCCGGTATTCATGGAATATGCCTATTAACCGCGGGCGATAGCCACGGCAAAAGTAGCTTCAATCGGGCATTGAAACGAATTAGGTTCTCTTTCGAGGATTTCCCGGAGGAGAAGCCGATGCCCACCTTGTTCGACATGCTGACGCAGGCCCAGAACGGCAATGGCATGCAGGCGCTTGCCCAGCAATACGGGCTTTCGATGCAGCAGACACAGGCGGCGGTCGCCGCACTGTTGCCGGCCTTTTCACAAGGGTTGCAGCGCAACACCGCCGATCCCTATGGGCTCGGCGCCTTCATGACGGCGATGGCAAGCGGCCAGCACGCCAAGTATTTCGAGGACGCGACACGCGCGTTCTCCCCGCAAGGCGTCGATGAAGGCAACGGCATTCTGGGACATCTGTTCGGTTCGAAGGACCTGTCGCGCGCCGTGGCCAGCCAGGCGGCGCAGGCAAGCGGCGTCAGCCAGCAGGTCCTGCAGCAGATGCTGCCCGCGATCGCTTCGATGGTAATGGGCGGACTGTTCAAGCAGACGACAAACCAGTTGACAGGCGGCCAGACGCAGGCTGCGGGCGGCGGCAACAATCCACTGGGCGAAATCATCGAGCAGATGATGCGGCAGGGCGGCATGCAGGCACCGGCGCCACAACAGCGCCAGGCGCCGCCGTCTCAGATGGACAACCCGCTCGGCAAGGTCTTGCAGGACATGTTCGGCGGCGGCTCAGCGCAACAACAAAGCCAGCCGCAACCGGCACCCAATCCCTATGGCGATAATCCGCTCGGCAAGGTGCTGCAGGATATGTTCGGTGGCGGCGCGCCGCAGCAACCACAAGGTCGACCCCAGCCACAGCAGACACAGAGCCCCTACGGCGACAACCCGCTGGGGAAAATCTTCGAGGAGATGCTGCGGCAAGGCGGCGGCTTCGGTGGCATGCCGGGCGGGCAGCCGACGCCTCAACCTCAAGCGTCGCAGCCGCAGGCGCCCCAGCCGCGCCAGACCCCACAGCCGCAGGCCAATCCAAGCGGCCGGCCAAGGAACCCGTTCGACGACATTTTCGGCAAGATGTTCGAAACCGGCGCCCAGCAGCGCGACGACTACCAGAAGGGCGTGGAAACGATCTTCGACCAGTTCAAGCGCGACATGGACCGGCGATAGCAGTTCAAACGTCCGAGACAAATCCATGAGCAAACGGCTGGAGCAGATGCGCCGCAATATCCGGAAACTCGTAACATTCATCGACGAGGCAAGAGACATGACGGACAGACTTGAGTATCCGGTCATCATCGCGCCGCTTGCGATCGAGGACGGACGTGGGTTTTCAGCCCTTGTACCAGATCTTCCTGGTTGCATGAGCGACGGTGAGACTCCCGAA
The DNA here is from genome assembly GCF_037179625.1 of Mesorhizobium sp. Cs1299R1N3. Classification (NCBI taxonomy): domain Bacteria; kingdom Pseudomonadati; phylum Pseudomonadota; class Alphaproteobacteria; order Hyphomicrobiales; family Phyllobacteriaceae; genus Mesorhizobium; species Mesorhizobium sp. Cs1299R1N3. The sequence goes on from NZ_JAPYKQ010000001.1 coordinate 294,381, forward strand.
GAGGCCATCGCAAATGTTCAAGATGCCATAGCGTCCTGGATAGAGGCCGCGCATGATCTCGGCAGACCGATACCAAAACTATCGCGAAAGCTGGCATTCGCCTGAGCAAAAAGAAAAGCCCGGTCCTTGGGAGGACCGGGCAGCGTGCAGGCAGGCCGGCGGGGAACCGGCAGGGAGTGGGGAGCCTGCATGAACCTTGGTCGCGCTGAGCCGCAAAAAGGTTCAACGGGACCGAAACTCAGCAATCAGGCCACCTTGCGGGCGATGTCCTCGATCGTTTCAACGCGATCGCTGGCGATCTCACGCAGGATCGCCGTCGGGTCGCGGCCAAACGGCACGTCGATTGCGACATGCAGGTCGGCGCGCGTCAGGCCGATATCGGCGAGTTCGGCGTCCGACATCTCGCCAAGACGGTAGAAAGCGCGGCGGTTTTTCCAGGCGCGGTAGGCGTTGGAGACGGTGTTGGCCACGCGCGTCGCAACGGCCGGACGCGAAGTGATGCGCGAGGTCTCGGTGGCGAAATCGATCGTGGTCATGTCGGTCTCTTTCAGACTCGAACGGACGAAACCCGACGATCGGCGCTGATGACAGCGGCCGTTCCGGCTTCGATTCACATGCCTTCATGTGGACAATGCCAATTTGCCATCGACCGATTGATTAATCCAACGAATGTTTCTAATCTTTGGCATCAACACTAGTGATGGATCACGTCGATGAAAGCGCCGCTCGATCTCGATCAATTGCAGACCTTCATCTCGATCGCCGATACCGGCAGCTTCACCCGTGCAGCGGAAGAAGTGCACCGCACCCAGTCGGCGGTGTCGATGCAGATGCGCCGGCTGGAGGAACGGATCGGCAAGCCCCTGTTCGAGAAGGAGGGGCGCAGCAACAGGCTGACGGAGGAAGGCGACAAGCTGCTCTCCTACGCAAGACGGCTGCTCTATCTCAACCGCGAGACGCTCGCCGCCTTCGACGACCAGCGGCTCGAAGGCACGATCCGCATCGGCACGCCGGACGACTATGCCGACCGTTTCCTGCCGGAGATCATGGCACGCTTCACCCGCTCCAATCCGCGCGTCGAACTGACCGTCATCTGCGAACCGACGCCGGGGCTGGTCGAGCACATCAAGCGCGGTAATCTCGACCTGGCGCTGGTGACGCACAATGATGTACGCGGCCAATCGGAGGTGGTTCGGCGCGAACCGCTGCTGTGGGTCTCCTCGGCCAACCACGCGACGCATGAGCAGGAAACGCTGCCGATGGCCTTCGGCCGGCCGAACTGCATCTGGAGGCGCGCCGCCGTCGACGTTCTGGACCAGCAGAACCGCGACTACCGCATCCTGTTCACCAGCTTCTCGGCGACCGTGATCACCGCGGCCGTGCTTTCGGGCCTGGCGATTTCGGTGCTGCCGGAATGCGCGCTCAGGCCCGGCATGAGGGTGCTGGGCGAAGCCGACGGCTTCGGCGCCCTGCCCGACTGCCGCATCGGCATCATGCGCGGCCAGACCTCGCGGCCGGAGATCGTCGACGCGCTTGCCCGACACATCTCGGAAAGCCTGGACAATATCTCGATCCCGCTTGGCGAGGACACAGGAACGTTCGACTTCGCGGCACTCGCTTTCGCCAAAATGAAGCGGAGCAAGGCAAACCAGATCGTGCCCGGCTGGTAGGATGCGGGTCATGAATATCGGGACTGACATGGCCGCCTTGACGTCGGCGCTCAACCAGCCCCCAATCGGCCGATGAGCGAAGCAGCATCCGAATCACGCACCAACGCCACCGAATACACCGTGAGCGAGATTTCGGGCGCGCTGAAGCGCACGGTCGAGGACGTCTTCGGCAATGTGCGGGTGCGCGGCGAAATCTCGGGCTATCGTGGGCCGCATTCCTCCGGCCATGCCTATTTCGCGCTGAAGGACGACCGCGCCCGGCTCGACGCCGTGGTGTGGAAAGGCACGATGAGCCGGCTGAAATTCCGTCCCGAAGAGGGGATGGAGGTGATCGCCACCGGCAAGCTCACCACCTATCCCGGCAAGTCCAACTACCAGATCGTCATCGACAATCTCGAGCCGGCTGGCGCCGGGGCGCTGATGGCCCTGCTGGAGGAGCGCAAGCGCCGGCTGCAGGCTGAGGGGCTTTTCGACGCCGGCCGCAAGCGCCGGCTGCCATTCATGCCGTGCACCATCGGTGTCGTCACCTCGCCGACCGGGTCCGTCATCCGCGACATCATCCACCGCATCAAGGACCGCTTTCCGCTGCATGTACTGGTCTGGCCGGTGCGCGTGCAGGGCGACACGGCGAGTGCGGAAGTGACCAATGCCGTCACCGGTTTCAACGCACTGGCGTGGGACAGCCCCATCCAGCGCCCCGATCTGCTGATCGTCGCGCGCGGCGGCGGCAGCCTGGAAGATCTGTGGGGCTTCAATGACGAGGCGCTCGCCCGCGCAGTCGCCGCCTCCGACATTCCGGTGATTTCGGCCGTAGGGCATGAAACCGACTGGACGCTGATCGATCTTGTCGCGGATGTGCGGGCGCCGACACCGACGGGCGCGGCCGAAATCGCCGTGCCGGTGAAGGCTGAACTCGAAGCGACGCTGGCCAGCCTCGGCGCACGGCTCAAGGCCGCGGTGCTGCGCAATTTCGAACGCAAGCGTCAGGCAGCCCGTGCGGCGGCGCGTGCGCTGCCCTCGCCCGATCAATTGCTGGCGTTGCCGCGCCGGCGCCTGGACGAAGCGACATCGAGGCTCGGTCGTGGCCTGATGGTTTCCACCGAGCGCAAGCGGGCACGATTCTTCGCCGTAAAGTTGACGCCGGCAATGCTGTCGCAGCGGATTGCCGAGGCCCGGCGCACCAACGACCGTAATCTTTTGCGCGCGCAAGGGGCGCTGCGCAGCCTGGCGAGAAGCCGGCGCGCGGAGCTCAATCGTGCCGCGGACCAGTTGCCAAAATGCGCCAAGGCGTCGTTGCAGCGGCACAGACAGCAACTGGCTTTGCTGCAGGGCCGCATCACGATCGAGCCGACAGCTCGGCGGCAACGTGTGCAGAGGGATATGCTGTCGGCTTTGACGAGACGCGGCGGTCAGGCGATGCTGCTCAGGCTGGAGCGGTTGCGCGGCCGCATCATCCAGGCCGACCGGCTGATGGCGACGCTTTCGCACAAGGCCGTCCTGGCGCGCGGCTTCGCGCTGGTTAAGGATGCCGACGGCGCCGTCATCAAGCAGGCCGCCGACGTGGCGTCTGGGATGGCGCTTTCGCTGGAATTCGCGGACGGTACGGCGGATGCGGTGGCAACCAGCGGCGCGGCGCGGCCAAAGCCCGATGCCAAGCCGGTAAAGGCCCCAGTTGCCAAGGCTAGAGAACCCGGCAATCAGGGATCCTTGTTCTAAGAGCATGACCGACAATCCGCACCATCTGGCAACGCCGTCCGGCAAGCCGCGCGCGAGAAGCTTCAATATCGGCTTCGACGGAACGCCTGGGCCGTTCAACGCGATCACCGACGTGCCTGGCGTCGCGGTCGGCTATGCGACGCTGATATCGGGCGATGGTCCGCTTGTCGTCGGCAAGGGACCGGTGCGCACCGGTGTCACCGCGATCCTGCCCAAGCCGCGCGACGAACTGGCGACGCCGGTCTTCGCCGGCATCTTCAGCCAGAACGGCAATGGCGAACTGACCGGCTCGCACATCATCGAGGAAACCGGCGCCTTCAACTTCCCAATCACCATCACCAACACGCATTCCTGCGGGGTTTCGCGTGACGGCACGCTGCGTTGGATGAACCAAGTGCTGCCGGCGGCCGTCGACAGCGCCTGGGGTTTGCCCGTGGCAGCGGAGACCTATGACGGGTTTCTCAACGACATCAACGGCCACCATCTGACATCGGAGCATGTCGCCGAAGCCCTTGACGGCGCCGCCAGCGGTCCGATCGAGGAAGGCAGCGTCGGCGGCGGCACCGGCATGATCACTTTCGGCTTCAAGGCCGGTTCCGGCACGGCCTCGCGCATCGTCGCATGGCAAGGGCGCACCTACACGGTCGGCGCCTTCGTGCAGTCGAATTTCGGCAAGCGGCACAATTTCACCATTCGTGGCCTGCGCGCCGGTTCCGAACTCACCGAACCGGCGATCCGCGAAGCCACGTCGCGCGCGGAAAAGGGCTCAATCATCGCCGTCGTCGCGACCGACGCGCCTTTCCTGCCGCACCAGATGAAGCGGCTGGCCCGCCGCGTGCCGCTCGGCGTCGCCATGACCGGCGGCTTCGGCTATCACAGTTCGGGCGACATTTTTCTCGCCTTCTCGACCGCCAATCCTGCCGCTGCGCTGGGGCTGACTGGCCGCATCGCCAGCGCCGATTTCATTCCCGATGTGGACATCGACCCGTTCTTCGATGCCGTGATCCAGACGGTGGAGGAATCGATCCTCAACGCTCTTGTCGCCAATCACGACATGACCGGTCGCGATGGCAATTTCGTGCCTGCCCTGCCGAAAGCGTGGCTCAAGGAAAAATTTGGCTGAGAAGGATGCCAAAGACGAAAACGCGGGCCGAAGCCCGCGCATTCAGACAGGGTTGTCCCTGAAAATCTATTCCGCGGCCTTGCTGGAAGCCTGCTGGCTTTCGTCGGCCTCGGCCGCTTCCTCCAGCCGGGAAGCGATGAGTTCCTGGATGTCGCCGACTTCCTCCTGGATGTCCTCCAGCGGTATGCCGACCTCGGCAGCCTTGGCGGCGCATTCCCTGGCCAGTGTCTCGGCCTGCTTCTCGATCCTGGCCGGGGACTGGCAATGGACCTTTTCGCCGATCCATCCCCGCAAGAATTCGATCGCGTGTTCACTCATACTGCTATTCCCTTGCGGCAAAGCCGGTTGGTAATCCTAAACGTCCGCATCCCGTAAAGGATGCATGTTCCCATTCGAGCCGAGTCGCGGCCGGACGGCAAGCCGAAGCCGTCCAGGGTCCACAGAGCCGAAGGAATTCGAGGGGTGAAGAACATTTTCTGTTTCTGAAGGACTGTACCGTTGGCGGGATCTGCCCGCTCCAAGCAATTGCTTCTACCTTTACGGCTTCCAGTCCGTTTCGTATCTCAATGGCTGTCGCTACCGCCGCCTTATGACGTTGCGCTTCAAGGCGCGAGCCATCGAAGCCGCCGCTATATAGTGATATCCATACACTATGTCGACTCTCCTCAAGGCCCGTGCACAGGAGCCATGCAAAAGTCGCATGGATCGCTGATCCGGTCAGAAGTTTTCGACCCACGGCCTGAGTTCCATTTCCCAGGTCCAGGCGCTGCGGTGCTGGCGGTGGATGGCGAGATAGGCCTCGGCGATCGCATCCGGCGATAGCCGCCGATCCTGCGGTTCGGACTCCTGCCCGGACGCGGCCGAGGCAATGGCGCCGTCGATGATGAAATGCGCGACGTGGATGTTCTTGGGCGCCAGTTCACGGGCCATGGACTGCGCCAGCCCGCGCAATCCGAATTTCGGCATCGCAAAGCCGGCGGAGCCGGCGAACCCCTTCACGCTTGCCGTCGCTCCGGTGAAGAAGATCGAGCCCGCCCCTTGAGCGATCAGCCGGCGGGCCGCCTGCTGGCCGACCAGGAACCCACCATAGGCCCCGACAAGCAGCGCCTGACGAACCGCCTCGGGATCGAGTTCGGCCAGCGGACCGCGGGCGCGGCCGCCGGCGTTGAAAACCACCAGGGAAAGCGGGCCAGCTTTGTCGGCGACATCGAACAGACGCTCCACCGACGTGGCATCGGAGACATCCGTTGCCACGGCTTGCGCGCCGGTTTGCGCCTGCAATGCATCGAGCTTCTCGATATCTCGGGCGGCCAGGACGATTTGGAACCCTTCCCTGGCGAGAAGACGCGCGAGCGAGGCGCTCAAGCCGGATCCCGCCCCGGCAATGACGGCGACATTGGATGTCATGAGACCTCTCCTTCTTCCACCAATTGCAATGGCTGGCAGATGTTGAACTCTGCCGGATCAGCGCCGCACCGGCAACGCGCACGGCGGAAAGAAAAATGGCCGGGCGCGAAAACGGCCCGGCCAAAAGAAGGTCATAACCTTCAGAGGGGAACACCGTTCAGCGAAATGGGAGGAAAACACCGAACGGATTTGTCATTCTGAACCGATCCTTGCACGGGCACGACAAATGATTTTCTAAAATCGGTCCGAACTACGAAAAATCCTGTTCGTTCTTGTATCAACTGGCTCAACCCGCCCCGGTTTCCGGCTGAAGCAGGTCCGCGTAATGGCGGCGCGCGACGTCAGGGTGCGAGCGCAGCCGGCTTTTCAGCACATTGGTTCCGACATCGCGAAACAAAGCATTGTCCGGATCGCTGGCCGGCCCGCGCGCCTGCGCCGCCAATTCCTCCGGCAATTCGAGCAACGGTATCGTCGCATCGAGCTTGGCGCTGAAGAAGAACGGCACCGAAATGCGCTCGATGCCGGCGGGCGGCGTCACGACGCGATGCACGGTCGCGCGCAAATAGCCATTCGAGGCCAGTTCGAGCAATTCACCGATGTTGACGACGAGCGTGCCGGGAATGGGGTCCACATCCACCCAGCTGCCATCATAGTCGACCTGGAGCCCCTTGTTGTCATCCTGGAGCAGCAGCGTCAGGAAACCGCCATCCTTGTGCGCGCCGACACCTTGGTCGCCGCCGGTCGCCTCGCGGCCGGGGTAGCGCACGATCTTCATGCGATGGTTTGGTGAGTCTCGATAGATCGGGTCGAAGGCATCCTCGGGTTGCTCGAGCGATAGCGCGAAAGCTTTCAGCAGCCGGATCGCCACCGCTGTTGCCTTGGCCTGCCAGGCAAGCAGCGCGGGTTTGAGCTCCGGCAACGCAGCGGGCCACTGGTTCGGCCCCTGCAGCCGCGTCCAGGCGGGAATTCCGGGGCCTTGCGCTATAGGTTGGCGCTCGACGCCGATGTCGAGCTGTTCGCGCCAATCGGCCTTGCCCTTGGTCAGCTCGCCGCCGGCGTGCGTATAGCCGCGGAACTGCGAGGACTTGACCATCTCGATCGCGAGCTTGTCGGCCTCGCCCAAGGCAAAGAAGCGGCGCGATGCGGTGAGCACCTCGCTGATCTCCGCCCACGAGATGCCATGCCCAGCCAGATAGAAAAAGCCGATGTCGCGCGAGGCGGAACGCAGATCCGCCAGAAACGTCCGACGTTCCGATGCGCCTTGTTCAAAGTGGCTCAGATCAAGCACGGGTACTATTCTGGGCATATCAGGCTCCTTTCCTGGTTTCTGCGGATGTTTGCCCATCCGCAAACCAGGACTGTTGGACTTGCGTGCACTCTCGGCGGTCACAACGCCAGCAATGCCTGCAAGTCTCATCGACTCCAGATTGCCAAGAAAGAAACGATCGGCCCTTCGAAGCCGCCGCGACGAACAATTTTTCCACGCGCGCCGGCAAAGCTGACAATGGCCGCGATCATTCAGCAGGATTGGGCTGCCCTGAGCAGCATGCCGAAGAGGTCGCGTGGCTCGTCGGGATCGGCCAGCATGCCGGTCCCACGACAACGGCATCTATCGCGGCTATGAGCTGGGTGCGGCCGTCAGCTATGTCGGGCTGAAGGCCAACGTGCTCGAATTCATCCCGCCACTGACGCCGACCGAAGATGAAGTGACCGAGGACATTGATATCGTCGACCAAGCTATTGCCGACGTGAATGCCGGCAAGGTGTGGGATGCGGATGTCGCGTCGTTCATGATGTGGTGAAGGAGCCTCGGCTCACACCAGCCACTCCTTGATCGCCGGGCGGGCGAGCACCGCGCGCATGCGGTCCTCGGCATCGGTGACCGCCAGCGCCATCGGCGCGCGGGTCGGGCCGCAATCGACGCCGATAACGCGGAAGGCCGCCTTCATGCCCGGCAGCACGCCGGTCTCCAGCAGTGCCTCGACGAAATCCTGCGACACCATCTGCAGCGCCTTCGCCCGTGTAAGATCGCCAGCGCGGACCGCCTGGTCGATCGCTACGTAGAGCCTGCCAAGCAGATTGTAGGTTGTGCCGATGCCGCCTTCGGTGCCGAGCATGCCGGCGGCGGCATAGATCTCATCGAAGCCGTAGTAGAAGAGCTTTTGCGGCTGCCGCTTGCGCAGCAGGGAATATTTGAACAAGTCGGTGGAGGTGAACTTGATGCCGACGACATTTTTGAGGTCGAGCAGCCGAACCAGCAGGGGAAGCGGCAACGGCCGGCCGGTGCGCAAGGGTATCTCGTAGACAATAAACGGCAGGTCCGTCGCCGCCGCCAGTGCCTGGTAATAGCCGAAGACTTCTTCGTCGGAGAACGGGTAGGAATGCGGCGGCAGCGCCGACAGCGCGTGATAGCCAAGCTTCTGCGCCTGCCGCGCCAGACGGATGGAATCGCGCAGGTTCGGCATGCCGACATGGGCGATCAGCTTGACGCCCGTTGAGGTCGCGCTGGCGAAGACCACCTCTTGCTGCGCCAACAATTCGTCCACCGTCAGCAAGCCGGATTCGCCGCTGCTGCCACCGACATAGAGACCGGCCAGACCCTGGCGCAGCACATAGTCGTTAATGTTGCGCTGGCGTTGCGGATCGAACTCGCCGGCATCGCTCAGTCCGGTCATCAGGGCGGCATACATGCCCGCCAATTGCTTGGTCATTGGGATTCTCGGTTTTCCAGATTTGTCATGATGTGGCTTCGCCAGCGTGGTGGCAGGCGACGAGATGCTGGCCGGTGACGGCGGAGCCGAAATCGCGCTGTGCCGGATCGACCTTGGTGCAGATCTCGGTCGCCAGAGGGCAGCGCGGATGGAAATGGCAGCCGGGCGGCGGCTTCGACGGATCGGGTACGCCACCGCCAAGCACGATGCGCCGGCGCGTTCCGCCCGCCTTGGGATCAGGCACGGGAATCGCCGACAACAGAGCGCGCGTATAGGGATGCAATGGTGCGCCGAACACCGCCGGCGTGGTGCCGATCTCGACGATGCAGCCGAGATACATCACCGCGACGCGGTCGCTGAGATAGCGGATCATCGACAGATCGTGACCGACGAACAGATAGGTCAGGCCGAGGCGAGCCTTGAGGTCGTCGAGCAGATTGACGATCTGCGCCTGGATCGAGACGTCGAGCGCCGAGATCGGCTCGTCGGCAATGATGAATTTCGGATTGGCCGCCAACGCGCGGGCAATGCCGACGCGCTGGCGCTGGCCGCCGGAGAGCTCGAACGGATAGCGGTTTCGCAGCGCTTCCCGGAGACCCACCAGCGCCAACAATTCGCTGACGCGCACGTCACGCGAGGCGCGGGTGCCGATCTTCTGCGCACGCAGCCCTTCGCCGATGATGCGGCCGACGGTCATGCGCGGGTTGAGCGAGCCGAACGGGTTCTGGAACACCATCTGCATGTCGCGGCGGCGCTGCTTCAGCTCCTCGCCCGTCGCGCCCGCATAGTCCCTGCTTTCGAACACAATGCTGCCGGCGCTTGGGCGCTCCAGGCCGAGCACGGCGCGGCCGGTCGTCGACTTGCCGCAGCCGCTTTCGCCCACCAGCGCCAGCGTCTCGCCGCGCATCACCTCGAAGCTGACGCCGTCGACCGCATGCACCGCGCCGACCTGCCGTCGCAGGACTCCGCGCCGGATCGGGAAATGCACTTTGAGGTCCGTGACGGTGAGCAGCGGTTCCTGCTTCGGTGCCGTCACGGCGGGCTTGCCCGCAGCGGCTGCGCTCATGCGCGGCACTCGCTCCACCTCCCGCCAGCGCCAGCACGCGGTGGTATGGCCGGCGGCAACCAGTTCCAGCGGCGGCTTCTGCTCGCGGCAGCGCGCTTCGGCATAGTCGCAGCGCGGCGCGAAGGCACAGAAGGTCGGCGCCAGTGTGACATTGGGCGGCGCGCCCTTGATCGGCACCAGCCTGATGTTTGCCGCCGTCAGCGACGGGATCGAGTTGAGCAGGCCGATCGTATAGGGATGCTTGGTTGCCGAAAACAAATCGTTGACCGGGGCGCTTTCAACGATCGAGCCGGCATACATCACCGCGACGCGATCGACGAAGCCGGCGACCAGGCTGAGGTCATGGCTGATCCAGATGATCGCCATGCCGAGTTGCTTTTGCAGGCGCACGACCAGTTCGACGATCTGCGCCTGGATAGTGACGTCGAGCGCCGTCGTCGGCTCGTCGGCGATCAGGATCGACGGCTTGCACACCAGCGCCATGGCAATGCCTATGCGCTGCAACTGGCCGCCCGAGAACTGATGCGGAAAGGCGCGCATGCGCTGCGGCGCGTTGGCGATGCCGACCAGCGCCAGCATGGCGAGCGCCTCGCGTTCGGCCTCGGCCTCGTTCAGGCCCTGGTGCTCGCGAAGCGCCTCGGTCAGTTGCAGGCCGATGGTCAGCACCGGGTTCAGCGACGACATCGGATCCTGGAAGATCATGGCGATGTCGCGGCCGCGTATCCGGCGCAGTTCGCTGTCGGGCATGGCCAGCAGATCGCGGCCACGAAACAGCGCGCGGCCCGCGGTGACGCGGCCGGGTGGCTTGCGGATCAGGCCCATCAGCGTCTGCACGGTGACCGACTTGCCGGAGCCGCTCTCGCCGACGATCGCCAAAGACTCGCCCTCGGCAAGCTCGAAGGAGACGTCGTTGACAGCATAGACGGAATTGCCGCGCGGGCCGAACTCGACGCTCAGCCCCTGCACGGAAAGCACGGGCTGTTGCCCCGGCGCCGGCGCGGCCTTGCCGCGGGCGAGCGTTTCCAGGCCGGTCACTTGCCGCCCCCACCCATGATGTGCTGCGGGTCGAGCGCATCGCGCAGGCCGTCGCCGACGAAGTTGATGCTGAGCACGGCCATGGCGATCATCGCGCCGGGCGGGATCCACATCCAGGGCTGGCTCTCCAGGATCGACAGTGTGCGTGCGTCGCGCAGCATGTTGCCCCAACTGGCGGCCGGCGCCTGCGCGCCAAGACCGAGGAAGGAGAGCGAAGCTTCGAGCAGGATGACGGTCGCGACGTCGAGGGTGATCGCCACCAGGATCGGGCTCAGCACGTTGGGCAGGATGTGTTCGAGGATGATGATCGAGGGCGAGGTGCCGAGCGAGCGCGCGGCCAGGATGAACTCCTGGTTGCGCAAGGCCAGAATCTCGCCGCGCGTCAGGCGGGCGATGGAGGGCCAGCTCAGCAGTCCGATCACGACCATGGTGTTGAAGATGCTGGGCCCGACGACCGCGACGAAAGCGATGATGATGACCAGCCGCGGGAAGGTCAGCACCATGTCGATCAGGCCCATCAGCAAGAGGTCGACCTTGCCGCCGAAATAGCCGGCGACGCAGCCGATGAAGATGCCGATCGCGGCCGAGATCGCGACGGCGACGAAGCCGACCGTCAGTGAGATGCGGCCGCCATAGAGGATGCGGGCGAAGATGTCGCGACCGGTGCCGTCGGTGCCCAGCCAGTGGATGCCGCCGGGCGGCTGGTTGCGCCCCCTGAGGTCGATGTCGTTGGGTCCGTAATGGGCGATCAGCGGCGCCAGCACGCAGGCGAGCACGATGATGGCAAGCATGATCAGGCCGAGCGTGGCCAGACGGTGGTTGAGGAAGCGGCGCGCCGCCTCGCCCCACAGGCCGCGCGAGGCGCCGGCAGCGATCGTCATGTCGGCGGCGGTTGCGTCAGTCATAGCTCACCCTGGGGTCGAGCACGCTGTAGGCAAGGTCGGTGGCGAGATTGGCCAGCATGACGATGATGGCAGTGATCAGCACATAGCCCATGATCACGGGGCTATCCCTGTTCACCACGGAATCGATGAACATCAGGCCGATGCCGGGCCACTGGAAGATGGTCTCGATCACCACCGAGCCACCGAACAGTGTCGGCAGTGCGAGGCCGAAGACGGTGACCAGCGGGATCAGCGCGTTGCGCAGGCCGTGGCGCAGCGTGATGGTGCGGGGCTTGAGCCCCTTGGCCCTGGCGGTGCGCATATAGCTCTGGTTCAGCACTTCGAGCATGCCGGCGCGGGCATAGCGCATGAAGATCGCGGCGCGGAACAAGGCAAGTGCCGCCGCCGGCAGGATCAGGTGCCTGAGATTGTCGAGGAGCGAGAAGTTTTCACCAGCCGTGGAAATGCCCGACGACGGCAGCCAGCGCAGCTCCAGCGCAAAGACGTAGACGAGCAAAAGTCCCATGAAGAAGTCCGGGATCGAGACGCCGACAAAGCCGGCAAGCGTCAGCGAATAGTCGGTGAGCTTGTATTGCCTGAGGGCCGAGAGCACGCCAAGCGTGGTGCCGATGACGAAAGCGACGAGCAGTGCGACACCCATCAGCTCCAGCGTCATCGGCAACCGCTCGACGATGATATCGCCGACACCGCGGCCATTGACGAAGGAGCGGCCGAGATTGCCGTGAAGGATCTGGCCGATCCAGTTGAGGTACTGGACATAGACCGGCTGGTCGAGGCCGAGTTCGCCGCGCCGCATGGCGATCAGCTCCTCGCTCGACGGCGCCTCCGCCGTGATCATCGCCAGCACCGCGTCGCCGGGCATGGCATGCGCGATGGCAAAGACGATCACGGTAACACCGAACAGCACCGGGATGCTGAGCAAAAGTTTTCGCAGGAGATAGCTGAGCACCGGCCTCTCCTAGGGCTGAAGGCGGTTCTGAGACAATCGATCGTGAGGCTCGCTCAGAGCCCCACGACCGGCAGGGATATCCGCGGCTATTTCGCCACCTCCCACTTCTCGACTTCGTTGTAGACCGGGTGATTGAAGATCACGAGCGGCTGTTCCTTGAAGTGCTGCGCCAGGCCGACGATCCGGTTGTTGAAGGCCAGCGGCCGCACCTCGTTCCAAAGCCAGGCCTTGGGCAGGTCCTGATTGAGGATGCGCGAGGCCTCCTGATAGCTCGCGGCGCGCGTGGCGCGGTCGTTGGATTCAAGCCCCTTGTTGAAGAGTTCGTCGACCTTGGGGTTGCAGTAGCCCATGGCGAGCGGCTTGGCGCCGCAGACGACCAGAGGCGAGCCGAGCGAGGGATCGAGGCCCATGCCTTGCGCGAAGAAGCCCATCTGGAAGCTGCCGTCGGCATAGATCTGGTTGATCGCCGCCGGATCGAGCAGGCGCGGCTGGATGTTGACGCCGACGGCGGCCAGATAACTCTGGATGGCGGTGACGGTGTCGACGTTCATCTGGTCGGAATAATAGTAGATGAAGTCGACCGGCTGGCTCGCATCCCAGCCCGCGTCGGTGAGCAGCTGCTTGGCCTTGTCGGGATTGTAGTTGTAGGGTTCGAGGTCCTTGGCGCGCGCCCAGTCCTGCGGGAACAGCGTGTTCAGGAGTTCACCGGCGCCCTGCTTGACGGTCTCGATGATCGCCTTGCGGTCGATGGCATAGAGCATCGCCTGGCGCACGCGCACGTCGGCGAAGCGCTTGTTCTCCAGGTTGAATTGCAGATAGGTCGGCAGGCCGGCGGAGAATTTCGGCAGCACGGTCAGATAGTCGAGCTTCTGCAGGCGGGGCAGTTCGGCGATCGGCACGCCGCCGCCCTCATAGGACATGGCGTCGACCTCCTGCGTCTCAAGCGCGGCGATGATCGGCGGCACATCCTTGTAGATCTGGTAGATGATGCGGTCGAGCTTGGGCGCGCCAAGGACATAGTCGGGATTGCGGTCGACCTCGACATACTGGTCGCTCTCATACTTCTTCCAGATGAACGGGCCGGTGCCGACCCGATTGACCCAGAAGGCATTGCCCTTGATGTCGGCGGGCGCGACCTTGCCCAATATGTGCTCGGGAAAGATGCTGATGGCGATCAGCTGCAGCTCGACCCAGAGCGGCTTGGCGCTGTCGAGTTCGATCTGCACGGTCGCGTCGTCCACCGCCTTCACCCCGGCAAGCGAGGTGGCCGAGCCATCCTGGAAGGCCTTGTAGCCGGCCACGGCGGAAAGCTTCTGCGACCAGGGCGAGCCGACCTTCGGGTTGGCGTAAAGATTGAGGCTGAACACCACGTCCCTGGCGGTGAAAGGCGTGCCGTCATGCCATTTGACGCCATGGCGCAGGCTGAAGACATAGGTCTTGCCGCCGTCGGGCGTCTTCCAGCTTTCGGCCAGCATCGGCTGCACGCCATCGCCCGTCCACTTGATGTGGACGAGGCCCTGCAGGACGGTCTCGTCGAGCCGATGGCCGCAGGTGGTGTGCAGCGTGCCCATCTCGATGCAGCCGGTGCGCATGGCCGAGCGGAACGTGCCGCCTCCTTCGGCCTTCGCAGCGCCTGCGGCAAGCATGAGCGCCAAGGCCGGCAAAAGGCTGATCAGAAATCGTCTCATGGAATTCTCCTCCCTTCGATTGTGTCGGTCGGTCGCGGCTGACGTCGGAGCGCGCGTTCTCGCGGTCGCCTGGTCGCTGTTTCGCGTCCAGTCGCTCATTGGCAAGTAGCGACCTCCTCCTACCCCTCGGTCGCACCGCGCCTCAGCGATCCACAGCTCCTTGCCTGTGCTCGCTTGCAGCGACTGGTCTAATAGCTTAAAAGGTAGACCATGCACAATATGCCGGTCCGAAAAAAATTGTCCGACGAGGTCCGTCTCCGCCTGGAGGCGATGATCCGGGATGAGGTTTATCCGGTCGGTGCCTCGCTGCCGTCCGAGCGCGAACTGATGTCGATGTTCGATGTCGGGCGCCCCTCGGTACGCGAGGCGCTGTTTGCGCTGGAGAAGATGGGCCTTGTGCGCATCAACAGCGGCGAGCGGCCCAAGGTGACGCGGCCGACGCCGAAGAACATGCTGGAGCAGCTGACAGGCACCGCACACCTTTTGATGGACCAGCCCGACGGCATCGGCCATTTCGAACAACTGCGGCTGTTCCTCGAAGTCTCGATCACGCGCCATGCCGCCGAGATAGCGACGCAAGCGCAGATCGATGCCCTGGCCGCCGCGCTGGCCGAAAACGAACGCGCCATTTCACGCGCCCGCGCCTTTGCCGTCACTGACGTCGCCTTTCACCGCGTGCTGACCGCGATCCCCGGGAATCCGATTTTTCTCGCCGCGCACGAAGCGCTGGTGGAGTGGCTGATCAACCAGCGCATCCACATGGCCAACACCGAGTTGGAAAACCGCATCAGTTTCGCCGGGCACAAGGCAGTCTTCGAAGCCATCGAGCGGCACGATCCGGAAGCCGCCGGCCAGGCGATGCGCGAGCATCTGGAAAACGCCCGGCGCAAGTTCAATCCCCGCCAGGCGAAACCAGATTAGCCTCTCGTCGAACCCGTACACCGGACGAGATCTAAAGCGATGGTCCCATCTGGATCGGGCTGCCGTCGCTGAACCGGGATTGGCGAAACCTATGAAGGTTATGTCCGGTCTCGTTGCCCTGGATCAAGTCGGACAGGACGCGGCCCATGCCAGGGCCTATGCCAAAGCCGTGGCCGCTCATCCCTGTCGCGATGACGAGACCCGGAACCGCAGCCGTACGATCCACGACAGGCACGACATCCGGCATCGCATCGATCATGCCGGCCCAGCTTGCCCGGAGCGGTACCGCCTCGAATTGTGGGAAAAGCTCCTTGAACCCTCGATCGATGGCGCGAAGCGCCTTGGCCTCCGGGGCAGGATTGAGAACGCGCATCCTTTCGAACGGGCTTTCCTTGTCCGCATCCCATTTGCGTGGGGTAGACCAGCTGTCCGGATATGCACGAGGCGCCGCCGGCAGGTAGCGCGTGCCGAAAGGATTTGCCTTCAGGGCGGGCAGGTATTTCGGTGCGTGACGCAATGCATCCGGCCCTATATAGAGCAGGTGGCTGCCTCCCGCCGCCAGCGTGTATCCGCCGTCCTTTCTACGCCGGAAGGCGATGCGTTCGTCCGCTGCGGCGCCCGCATGGATTTCCGGCATCGGCGCGGTCGCAGCGACGGTCGTGCGGACACTGAGCTGCGGGATCGAGACGCCGTGCGCGCGCAGGAACAGCGACGTCCAGGCGCCGCTGGCGACAAGCACGTTCGATGTGGCGATGCGGCCTTGTTCGGTCCAGACACCGCTGATGCGCCCCGCGGAGATATCGAGCCTGCGTGCCGCACAGTTCTCGATGATGGTGACGCCCTGGCGAGCGGCCAGGCGGGCAAACGCCGGCACCGCGACCCAGGGCTCGGCACGCATGTCCGATGGCGTGGTCATGGCGCCCTTGAAGGGGCGCGACATGGCCGGGATCAGCTTGGCGGTCTCACCCCGGTCGAGGAGACGCGTGTCGACGCCATGGGCCTCGGCGATCTTCAGGAACTTGGCGAAATCGGCCATCTCCTTGTCGGTCCGCGCAAGATAGGTCACGCCGGTCTGCGTCAAGCCTATGTCCTCGCCGCACTCCTCGGCCAGTTGGCGCCAGAGACGCTGCGCTTCGATGACGATGGGCAGTTCGTCCGCGTCGCGGCCCTGCTGGCGGATCCAACCCCAGTTGCGCGAGGACTGCTCCGCGGCGATGCGTCCCTTCTCCAGCAAGGTCACCGGTATGTTGCGCCGGGCCAGGAACAAGGCCGCGGTCACGCCGATGATGCCACCGCCGACAATGACCACATCCGACGTCTTCGGCAGCGGCGCCTGAAACTGGATCGGACTGGCTTCGGTGAAAGGGAAGATCGTCAAAGGATTGTCCTTTTTCACAGGCATGGCCCCGCGCCGATGGCTGGTTCCGGTGGCGCGAGATCGCGCGCTTCTATGGGAAACTGGCCAAGCGTGAAGTGCGTCGACAAGCACTACACGACCAGTCTCGAAAATTTGCGTGCCAGCTCAATGAAATTGTTGACCACCCGTCGAGGTCGCTTCTCGTCGCCGCAGCCAGCCCCTGGCCTCATCGACTATCGGGATAATTAGGCTCGGGGATGCCGGACAGGGTCAGCCTCGGTGTGACCTGTCGCGACATCCTGCGGAAGATCGCAAACGATAGCTTGCCGCCCTAAGACTTCAGGCGAGCCCGAACCGCTCGACGGCACGCATGATGCCGCGCAGCTCGGCGAGACCTTTCAGTCGGCCGATGAGCGAATAGCCGGGGTTGATCTTTTTCTTGCCGATGTCGTCGGCGAGCAGATGGCCATGATCCGGCCGCATCGGGATTTGCCAGTCGGCCCCGCCATCCCCGCGACGGCGCTTCTCTTCCTGCATCAAAGCGAGGATGACATGCGCCATGTCGGTGCCACCCTCCAGATGCTCAGCCTCATAGAACGAGCCGTCTTCCTCGATGGTGATGTTGCGCAGATGGACGAAATGGATGCGGTCAGCGAATTCCTTGACCATGGCGACGATGTCGTTGTCGGCGCGCGTGCCGTAGGAGCCGGTGCAGAACGTCAAGCCATTGGCCGGGCTGTCGACCGTCGTGAGGATGAAGCGCGCATCCTCCGCCGTGGAAACGACGCGCGGCAGGCCATAAAGCGAGAACGGCGGATCGTCGGGATGGATGCACATGCGCACGCCCTCCTCTTCGGCCGCCGGGATGATCTCGCGCAGGAACCAGGCCAGGTTGTCGCGCAGTTCCTTCGGCCCGATCGCATCATATTCCGCCAGGGCCTCGCGAAAACTGTCCCTGTTATAGCTGCGCTCCGTCGCCGGCAGGCCGGCGATCAGGTTGCGCTCGATCTGGTCGATCTGCTCCGGCGTCAGCACCTTCAGCCGCTGCTCGGCTTCGGCGATACGCGCCGGCGTGTAGCTCTGCGCGCCATTCTTGCGCTGCAGGACAAAGAGATCATAGGCGGCAAAGTCGATAGCGTCGAAACGCAAGGCATAACCGGTCGTCGGCAGCCGGTAGGCCAGGTCGGTGCGGGTCCAGTCGACCACCGGCATGAAATTGTAGCAGATCGTCCGGATGCCTGCCTTGGCGAGCGCGCGGATGCTGTCGCGATAATAGCCGGCATAGCGCTCGCGCTCCGGCGCGCCGATCTTGAAGGAATTGTGGACCGGAATGCTCTCGACAACCGACCAGGTCAGCCCAGCCGCCTCGATGATGCGCTTGCGCTCAAGCACATCCGCCTCGGGCCAGGCCCTGCCGTCATAAATCTGGTGAAGCGCCGAAACCACGCCGGTGGCGCCGGCTTGTTTGACATGTTCAAGCGTCACCGGATCATCGGGACCATACCAGCGCCAACACTGTTCCATTGCCACTTCCTTTTTTGCGAGAGACCGGCAACCTATTGTTTGACCATGATGAGTGTCAAACTAAGAGCCGGTTTCGATAACGAATGAAGGAGCTTCCGCGATGAAGGATTTTGACGGCAAGGTGGCATTGGTGACAGGGACGACCGGTATCGGCCTGGCAACCGCCAAACGCCTTGCGGCTGGGGGTGCCGCGATCGTCGCCTGCGGCGTCGACCGGGAAGCCAATGCCGCCATGCAGGAGAGCCTCGCCAAGGCCGGAGCGAGCGTTCTGGTGCGGACGGTGGACGTCTCGGTTTCCGACCAGGTGCGCGAGGCGGTCGCGGCCGGCGTGGCGAAATTCGGCGGCATCGATGTCATCGTCAATTCGGCGGCGGTGCATCCCTATGGAACGGCGACGACGACCGACTGGGAAACCTGGAACCGGGCGATGACGGTCAATGTCGGCTCGATCTATCTGACCGCCCATTTCGGCATCCCGGAAATGATCAAGCGGGGCGGCGGCGCCATCGTCAACGTCGCTTCGGTGCAGGGCTTCGCCTGCCAGCAAAACGTCGCCGCCTATGCCACGACCAAGGGCGCCATCCATACACTGACACGTTCGCTGGCGCTCGACTATGCCGCATCGGGCATAAGGGTCAATTCGGTCAGTCCAGGCTCGATCCGCACACCGATTCTCGAAAAGGCCGCGCGTGGCGACGGCGGCAGCGACGCAGATGTCGAAGAAGCCTACAGGCGGTTCGGCGCGGCCCATCCGCTCGGCCGTATCGGCGAGCCGGAGGAGGTGGCGGAGTTCATAGCGTTCCTGTGTTCGTCGAAGGCCGGCTTCTGCACCGGCGCGGACTATAAGATCGACGGCGGCCTTACCGCCGGCATCGGCGTGAAGTAGCGCCATGAAGGCCGGACTTGGGCTCTATCTGGGGTGGCGGCGTTAACGCATCCAGTTCGGAACAATCTTTTTTGGTCGAAGTTTTACCCCTTGAAGGGACGAACTCTCCGAAGGAGATTTCCGATGAAACATGTTCTCATTACCAGCATGCTTGCGATCGGGCTCGGCTGCGGGACGGCGATGGCCCAGTCGCAGCAGCCCGCCGACAGCCAATCAGGAGCGGACACAAATTGCGCTTCCGGCACGACCAACTGCCAGAAGGGCTCGAAGATGAAAGAGCAGGCACAGGGTACCAAGTCCCAGACTGACCAGCAGGCTCAGGGCAAGGCCAAGGCCAAGACGGACGAGCAGGCTCAGGGCAAGGCCGGCGCCACTACGGACCAGCAGGCACAGGGCAAGGCCAAGGTCCAGACCGATCAGCAGGCCCAGGGCAAGGCCGGCACCACGACGGATCAGCAGGCCCAGGGCAAAGCCAAGGTCCAGACCGATCAGCAGGCCCAGGGCAAGGCCGGCACCACGACCGACCAGCAGGCACAGGGCAAGGCCAAGGTCCAGACGGATCAACAGGCCCAGGGCAAGACCGGCACCACGACGGACCAGCAGGCCCAGGGCAAGACCTCCACACAGGATAAGACCTCGACCGCTTCCATCACCAATGTAACGGTTGAACAGAAGACCCAAATCACCCAGGTGATCCGGGACACCAAGGTCGAGCCGGTAGCCAGCGTCAACTTCGACGTCTCAGTCGGCATCGAGGTTCCGCGGCACAAGATCAGGCTGCATCGTTTGCCGGCTCGCATCGTCAAGCTCGTCCCGGCGTACGAGAGCTACGAGTATTTCGTCCTCGCCGACGGCCGGATCGTCATCGTCGATCCGGATACGTACAAGATCGTGCTGATACTGACCTAGAGCAATTCCAGGAAAAGTGCGTAGCGCTTTCCCTAGGGAGTTGCGTAAAAACAAAGAGCTAGAGCAGGAGATTGCTCAACCCGCCCCGCCGCGGTCGGGTTGAGCACTATGGCGAGATGATGCGGAAAGCTTCCTCGTGCAGGCCTCAGCGCATGCTCAAGGGTTCCGAGGCCGCAAAGTCCGCAAGGTAATCGAGTAGCGGTGCTCGGCAAGCGGCGGGATGCTGTGCTCCCATTGCGACCGCGAAGGGCCCGTCATGAGATAGGCCGATCTCGGCTCGACCGTGATGGTCCGGCGGTCCCATCCAGACCCATTCTTGCGTCGAAGGCGAAAATCGCAGGGCGCCAGCAGCGAAACGCCCGCGACGTCTTCGAAATGAGGCTTGTCGCGGTGCCAGCCGATGCCGGCGCCGGGCCGGTATTCATTGATCAATACCTGCGCGAAGGCTTCGGCGGGCCGGCGCGCAAAGGCCGCGACCTGTTCGCGCAAGGCCAACAGAAAATCAGGTATAGGCGGTGCCTCGACGACTTCACGCCGATCATAATCGTAGCGAAGACCAAAACCGACGACACGCCGGTTTGCCAAATGGCCGTGGAAGTCGAAGGGTCTGAAGGGCAGTCCTTCAAGATGCCGGACGAGGTCGATTTCCTCTTGCGGTGTGATCAGTCCGGGCTGGTAGGCGAAACCCTCCGGTAGATCATCCTGAACGACACCGAAGAGATCATACTGGGGCACACGGCCGGCTGTTTTCGGTTTGAGCGGCGACATTGTGCCTAGATGGTGAAGGCCAGACCGCAAGGCAATACAGGGAACCGCGCTTGCTTGCCTGGGACACATCTCAACACCGGCGCAACGGAACACCGTAGCGGCGTGAAAGTTTAGGAGACGGCGGTTCCGTCGGAGGCCGCCGGACATGTTCCAGCCTTGGAGTGCCGGATGCCGCGCGTTGAAACCGGGGCCTGCTTTTGCGGGGCGATTGCCGCCGCCATGGACGGTGAGCCCTTCTGGATATGTTACGATCACGATGACGATTGCCGACGGGCGATCGGCAGTCCGCTCACCGTCTGGGTCGGATATCGGCCGAGCCAGTTCCGCCTTTTGAAGGGAACGCCAAAGGCCTTCTCCAGGACGCCGGGCGTTGTCCGCACTTTCTGTCCCGATTGCGGGAGCTCGATAGGCTATAGCGACGAAGGCCTGCCGGACGAGCTCTACCTGACAATCGGGTTCTTCGACAGACCCGAAGGGCTGCGGCCACAGGCCCATGCCTATTGGAATCTCAGACTGCCGTGGGTCGACTTTGCCGACAAGCTGCCGCGTATCGATCGATATTCGAGGAAGCGCGACACGAAGTTCGGCAATCCCCGCGACAGGTAGCGAGGTCGGTGGCGGCACGGAACCGCACCATGCCTGAGGGGTTTATGTGGCTGAGTTGTCAGGTGCCAGCATGCCGTCGACCGCGATCCGAAACACGCAATACGATCCCGCGACCAGGACGCTCTCCGTCTGGTTCGTGCCGAGCGGTAACCGCTATGACTATGAGGACGTCGCACCGGCAACCTACGCCGCGTTCATGAAGGCTTCCTCGAAGGGCCGCTTCTTCAATGAATTCATTCGGGACCGTTACAGATACCGTCGCGTGGCGTGATGCGGCGCCAGCGGCCTGTCATGCCTTCTTGTTCTGCTCGGCGGGCATCTGATCCGGCGCCGGCTCCCAACCAAAGACACTGCGGCCGCCAAGCAGATGCGACTGGTCGAATTCGCCGGCGACAATTTCCTTGAGGCTGGGACCGGTGACGTATCGCTCGACCTGCCGCGACTGATCGTCGAGCCGCCTCAATGCACCGATTTCCTCTTCGCGACCAAGCCTGGCCTTTTGCACGGCGGACTTCAGCACGCCGATCGTCTCGTCATAGACCTTGAGCGGAACAGGGAACGGATGCCTGTCCTTGCCGCCATGCGCCAGCGAAAAACGGCCCGGGTCCGAAAACCGGCAAGGCGCGCCATGCACCACTTCAGCAACGAGGGCCAGCGCCCGCACCGTGCGGGCGCCCACACCAGGAACAAGGAGAAGCTCGGCGAAATCGGCGGGACCTCGCTCGGCGGCCGCGGCCATGTTGCCGTGAAGGCGATGCATCAAGACATCGCTTTCGCGGACATCATGGTGAGCCGGCATGACCAGATGCGGCAACAATGGCTGCGCCGGAGCCGGTGCGGTGCCGGGTTCCAGGGCGGCGAGTTCCCGAAGGATACGGTCCGGCCCAAGATCCTGGAGCAGGTCAAGCTGTCCCTGGCGCGAGGCCTCGGCGCGCCGGTCGGTCAGATTGACGATCTCGCCTTGGTTGGCGCCTTCGATGGCGGCATGCGGCTGGTCGACGAAACTCTTCAAACCTTCGGACAGCCAATGATAGCGGCGCGCCACCTTGCTGTCGCCGTTCATGCCTTGCTGCACCACCACCCAGTCGCCATCGTCGGTGACGATGAAGCCGTGCAAATAGAGGTCGAAACCATCCTGAACGGCGGCGCTGTCCACCTTGGCGACAAGCCGGCTGGCGGTTGCCAGGCGCGCACCGTCGAAGCCGATTCGCTCGCCGATGGCGGCAAGCTCATGCGGGGTTTTGCGCGAATGCGCGCCACGGCCGCCGCAGACATGAATGCCGAGTTCGCCCGACAGCGGCGTGAGACCGCGTTTCAAGGCGCCGACGACGCTGGTCGTGATGCCGGAAGAATGCCAGTCCATGCCCATGACGGCGCCGAAGGACTGGAACCAGAACGGATGCGCGAGGCGTCGCAGCAACTCATTGCGGCCATAATGATGGATGATCGCCTCGCACATGACGGCGCCGAGACGCGTCATGCGATCGCCCAGCCATTTCGGCACACGCCCGCCGTGAAGGGGAAGATCAGCACTGCCCGATCGTTGCGCCACGTTTGCCTGCTCCAATGGCCGCGTATCTCAGACAAATAGGTATCCCGGACCGGGCAAGGAAGCACTGAATGCTCGCACCCGGGTGGTCGATGAGCCAGACCCGGCTCGGTCCGGTCACGAGAGCAACGGCGCTCTGCTACCTCACCACGCGCTTCTCGAGCTTGCGGGCAAGAGTGCGCCGGTGCAGGCCAAGCCGGCGAGCCGTTTCGGAGATGTTGAAGCCGGTTTCGACCAGCGTTTCGTGGATGCGCTCCCATTCCAGGTTCTTGATCGAGGTGGGCCGGCTGGAAAGCGGTACGGAAACATCGCCCTCGGCACGGCCGAAGGCGGCTTCGATGTCATCGGTGTTGGCGGGTTTCGCCAGGTAATGGCTCGCGCCGAGCTTGATCGCCTCGACAGCGGTGGCGATGCTGGCAAACCCCGTCAGAACGACGATCCTGATCGAAGCATCGCGGGCGCTGAGCAGCTTGACGCACTCCAGCCCGGAGCCGCCAGCCCCAAGCTTGAGATCGACGACGGCGTAAGCCGGAACAGCTGTTTCGAGGGCGCTGAGCAATGCATCCCGGTCGTGGCAGACGACCACGTCGTAGTCGCGCTTTTCGAAAGAGCGCTTCAGCGTTTTCGCGAAGATCGCGTCGTCCTCGACGATAAACAGCGATCGATCAGGCCTCACGATCATCTCCATCGGTCAGCGCCGCAAGCGGCAGCGAAAGGGTAACACAGGCGCCCTGCTCCATGTTGCGCGCCGAAAAATCGCCGCCCAGATTCCGGACCACGTTCATGACGAGGAAAAGACCAAGACCGCCGCCTGGCCGTCCCTTGCTCGACATATAGGGTTGACCAAGTGCTGCCAGAATACCCTCGTCGAAGCCCGGCCCGCGATCGCGCACGGAAATCACCAGCTTGTCGCCCTGCCGCTCGGCAGTGACGCCAACCCAATCCTGCGATGCTTCCTGAGCGTTGTCGAACAGGTTGAAGATGACCTGCTTCAGCGCCGTGTCGGACACGATCTGCTCGTCCGGGTCGAAATCGTTCTTGTATTCCAGCTTGGATGGCTGGCGACTGGTGCGCCATTCCTCGACCAGATCGTCGAGGAAACCGCGAATCGTCGTGCGTATCGTTCCCTCGCCCCTCGCCTGGCCGGAAGACATCAGGATCCCGGACACGATGCGCTTGCAGCGCTCGATCTGCGCCTGCATTTCGGCCACATCGGCCGCCAGTTCGCGGTTGCGCGCAAGGGTGCGCATCTGGCGCCAGTCGGACAGGATGACGGATATCGTGGCAAGCGGCGTGCCGAGTTCGTGCGCGGCGCCCGAGGCCAGCAGGCCCATGCGCACGATGTGGTCCTCCTCGGCCGAGCGCTGGCGCAGATCGGCGAGATAGGCGTCGCGCTCGCGCAGATTGCGGTCGATGCGCGTCATGAAGATCACGATCAGTCCGGCCGCCAACACGAAGCAGATGAACATGCCCCTGATATGCAGGGACAGGAGATCGCTGCCGCCATGATGCGGGATCGCGATCGGCTGGAAGAGGAAGATGAGGAAGACGAAGCAGGCCGAGGCAGCCGCCACGAGGATCCAGGTAAACCTTGGCGTCAGCAATGCCGCGCCGAGCGTGATCTGCAAGAGGTAGAGCGATACGAACGGATTGGACGCGCCGCCGCTCAGGTAAAGCTGCGTCGTCAGTGCCGCCATGTCGAAGATGAGCGCGACGAAGAGTTGGGTGTTGCTGATAGGCCTGATACCGCGCAGGACCAGCAGGCTGAAGATGTTGAGGCCCACCAGGAAAAGCACCACGCCGGCCATCTCCGCCAGCGGCAGTGGGATATCGAACCAGTATTCCGTCGCCAGAATGGTGAGCACCTGGCCCGCCACTGCCAGCCAACGCAGCTGGATAAGCAGGAACAGGTTCTTCCTGTTCGTTGCTTCGGGATGCGATACTGCCCCGTTCTTGCCGGCAAGGGATGTCGCCATCAGGGATTTGTCATGGTGAAGCGCTTGCGTGGGAACGCTCATCTCGCGGGTCCTTGCCGCCGGCGGCGGCCGATCATCGGCCTGGCCAGGGCAGTGGCGAGCATCGCAGCGAGCGTGAACCAGGTCAAAGCATAGACCAGGTGGCTGTTGCGGAAAGTCACGACGGTGAGCCCGCCGCGCGGCCAACCCTCCATGCCGGATGCTTCCGCATCTACGAAATAAGGAGCGACGTTGGTCGTCAGGCCGCGCGCGGTTGCGATGGCAGCGACGTCTCGCGAATACCAACGATTGCCAGCGGCGTCGTTCTTGCGCAGAAAGCCGCCGCCGGGTTCGCTCATGCGCAACAGCCCGTCAATGACGGCCGGCGCGGTTAGGCCGCCCCTCTCCCGCTCGAACTCAGCCTTGCGTTCCTGGGGAATGAAGCCGCGGTTGACCAGCACCACGAAACCACGGTCGGTTCGCATCGGCGTCAGCACCCAATAACCGCCGCCAAGCTCCGTCACCGCCTGCACCAGCGTGTTGGCGCCGCCCAGATAACGTCCGGCCAATCGCAAATGATCATACTCGTAGTCGGCCGCGGTGATGCCGTTCCAGTTCTCCGGGCCAGGCGCATCGACAATCGGGGCATGAATGCGTTGGTCGACACGGGCAATCAGGTCGAGCTTCCAGACCCGCCTTTCCAGCTGCCATATGCCGAGCCCGACAAACACCAGCACGCCGAGGAACCCGAGCAGCACAAGGACAAGGCGCGACGCGGACGATCCGCCGGCGCCCTCTAGTGGGACGGGACGTCCGATCGCCTCGATGGTTGTCCTCCCAGGGCCCGCCGCCAGGCTCATGGCATCTCGCGCATGTCGTGTAGCCCCGGCATCATGTTGGCGTTGAGATGGTACATCACCCAGAGCGAGCCGGTCAGCACGATGACGACCAGGATCAGCGTGAAGATCAGCGCCAGCATCGACCATCCGCCTTCCGAGCCGGTGTTCATATGCAGGAAGAAGACCATGTGGACGACGATCTGCACGACCGCGAAGGCCATGATGACGATGGCAGTGGCCTGCTTGTCGTCGATGGCGCCGGTCATGACCAGCCAGAATGGAATGGCGGTCAGGATCGCCGACAGGACGAAGCCGGTCAGATAGCCCCGCAACGATCCGTGTGCTGCTCCACCATGGGCGTGGCCGTGGCCCTCGACATGATCATGAGCGCTCATCGCAACATCCCCATCAGGTAGACGAAGGTGAAGACGCCGATCCAGACGACGTCGAGGAAGTGCCAGAACATGCTGAGGCACATCAGCCGGCGGCGGTTCGCCTCGATGAGGCCAAATCTCGCGACCTGCACCATCAGCGTCACCAGCCAGACGGTGCCGAAGGTGACATGCAGACCGTGCGTGCCGACCAGCGTGAAAAAGGACGACAGGAAGGCGCTGCGCTGCGGCGTGGCGCCTTCATGGATCATATGCGCGAATTCGTAGAGCTCGATCGACAGGAACGCCAGGCCGAACAGGCCGGTCACCGCGAGCCAGGCTTGCGTCGCCGCGACACGGCCCTTGTCCATGGTCAGCATGGCGAAGCCATAGGTGATCGAGGAGAAGAGCAGCATGGCCGTGTTGACCGCCACCAGATCGAGGTCGAACAGGTCCTTCGGTGCCGGCCCGGCCGCGTAATTGCCGCCAAGCACGCCATAGGCGGCGAACAGCATCGCGAAGATCAGGCAGTCGCTCATCAGATAGAGCCAGAAGCCGAGCATGGTGGAGCCGCCTTCGGCGTGCGCATGCTCTTCTTCCAGGTGGAAGACCGGTTCGGTGCCGGCCGTGATTGCCGTCGATGTCATGCTCAAACCCTTAGCCTTGAGCGGCGAGGAGCGTCGTCCTCGCCTCCTCCGTCTGCGTGACTTCGGCCGCCGGAATGTGGAAGTCGCGGTGATAGTTGAAGGTGTGGCCGATCGCGGTGGCGATGAGGCAGACAAAGCTCAGCGCCGCCAGCCACCAGATGTACCAGATCAGGCCGAAGCCGAGCGCAACGCTGAAGGCGGCCAGGATGATGCCGGTGCCGGTATTGCTTGGCATGTGGATCGGCTTGAAGCCGGCAAGCGGCCTGATGTAGCCGGCCTGCTTCATGTCATACCAGGCATCGTTGTCGCGAATGACCGGCATGAAAGCGAAATTGTAGGCGGGCGGCGGCGAGGACGTCGACCATTCGAGCGTGCGGCCGTCCCAGGGATCGCCGGTCGTATCGGCAAGCGCCTCGCGCCTGCGGATGGAGACGAAGATCTGGATCAGGAAGGCACCGATGCCGCAGGCAATCAGCACCGCGCCGAAGGCGGCGATGACGAACCATATCTGCAGCGAGGGATCGTCGAACACGCGCATGCGGCGCGTCACGCCCATCAGGCCGAGGATGTAGAGCGGCATGAAGGCGAACCAGAAGCCGACCACCCAGCACCAGAACGAGACCTTGCCCCAGAACGGATCGAGCTTGAACCCGAAGGCCTTGGGCCACCAGTAGGCAATGCCGGCGAACAGGCCGAACAGCACGCCGCCGATGATGACATTGTGGAAGTGCGCGATCAGGAACAGGCTGTTGTGCAGCACGAAATCCGCCGGCGGCACCGCAAGCAGCACGCCGGTCATGCCGCCGACGGTGAAGGTGAGCATGAAGGCCACCGTCCACATCATCGGCAGTTCGAAGCGGATGCGGCCCCGGTACATTGTGAACAGCCAGTTGAAGATCTTCGCTCCGGTCGGGATCGAGATGATCATCGTCGTGATGCCGAAGAAGGAATTGACGCTGGCGCCGGAGCCCATCGTGAAGAAGTGGTGCAGCCAGACGAGGTACGACAGGATGGTGATGACCACCGTGGCGTAGACCATCGAGGTGTAGCCGAACAGGCGCTTGCCGGAGAAGGTCGAGGTGACCTCGGAAAAGACGCCGAACAGCGGCAGGATGAGGATGTAGACTTCCGGATGACCCCATATCCAGATGAGGTTCACATACATCATCGGGTTGCCGCCGAAGTCGTTGGTGAAGAAGTTGGTGCCGACATAGCGGTCGAGCGCCAGCAGCGAGAGCACCGCCGTCAGTACCGGGAAGGAGGCGACAATCAGCACGTTGGTGCAGAGCGACGTCCAGGTGAAGATCGGCATGCGCATCATGGTCATGCCGGGCGCGCGCATCTTGATGATCGTGCAGATCAGGTTGATGCCCGACAGCGTCGTGCCGACGCCGGCCACCTGCAGCGCCCAGATATAGTAATCTACGCCGACGTCGGGACTGTAGCCGATGCCGGAGAGCGGCGGATAGGCAAGCCAGCCGGTGCGGGCGAATTCGCCTACGAACAGCGAGGCCATGACCAGAATGGCGCCGCCGACCGTCATCCAGAACGAGAAATTATTGAGGAACGGAAAGGAGACGTCGCGCGCGCCGATCTGCAGCGGCACGACGAAGTTCATCAGTCCGGTGACGAAGGGCATCGCCACGAAGAAGATCATGATGACGCCGTGGGCGGTGAATATCTGGTCGTAGTGATGTGAGTTCAGGTAGCCCTCGGAGCCATTGAAGGCGATGGCCTGCTGGAGGCGCATCATGATGGCGTCCGAGAAGCCGCGCAGCAGCATGATCAGGCCCAGCACCATGTACATGATGCCGATCTTCTTGTGGTCGACGCTGGTGAACCATTCGCGCCAGAGGTAGCCCCATAGCTTGAAATAGGTGATCACGCCGAGAAGCGCGATGCCGCCGAGCGCCACCGCGACGAAGGTGGCGACGACGATGGGTTCGTGCAGCGGCAGCGAGTCCCAGGTGAGGCGGCCGAAGATGAATTTGGTCAGCGTATCGGGCATCGGCGGTCTCTCACAATTCACGCCGCAGCAGGCCGACGGTCGGCGTATCCGCCTCGGCGCTACGGCTGTCTGTCCCTGGCCGGAGCAGTCCCGCCCCGCGAAGCGGGGACAGGTTCTTCGCCGGCCAATAGGTCGGCCAGGCATCGCGGGAGGCGCGCGAGATGGCAGCGGCCTCTTCCGCGGTGCAGATGCTGGCGACATAAGAGGGATCGTTTCCGAATACCGCGCCGCGCCGGGCGAGCTTGTCATATTGCAGCGGCAAGGTGTTGCGCACACCCGCGAGACCGAGACCACCCTTGGCGTCGATCGACATCATCTCGTTCATGCACATCTTGCCGCGCTCGACGCACAGATTGAGGATGGCGCCATAAAGGGCGGGATCGACGGACGCGTAGTGCCGGACCGGTTCGTTCTCGCTCGGCTTTTCGAGTTCGAGGTAACTGTCGCGGTTGAGCGCCGCCGACGCGGTCCTGGTCTGTGCCACCCACTGGTCGAAGGCCTGGTCGGACAGGCCGTGGAAGGCAAAGCGCATGCCCGAAAAGCCGGCGCCGCTGTAGTTGGCGGAGAAACCGCTATAGGTACCCTGTCGATTGATGACGGCGTGCAGCTTCGTCTCCATGCCCGGCATGGCATAGATCTGGCCGGCAAGGGCTGGAATGTAGAAGGAATTCATCACCGCCGACGAGGTGATGCGGAAATCGATCGGCTGGTTGACCGGCGCCGCCAGCTCGTTGACGGCGGCGATGCCGTAATCCGGATAGATGAACAGCCATTTCCAGTCGAGCGCCACGACCTCGACCCTGAGCGGCTTGTGCAATTGGGTAACGGGCTGGCCGGCTTCAATCCGGTCGATCCGGCGGTATGGGTCGAGCAGGTGGGTGCCGAGCCAGGTCAGCGCGCCAAGGCATATGATGATCAGCAGAGGGGCTGCCCAGATCACCAGTTCCAGTTTCGTCGAATGATCCCAGTCGGGCGCATAGGTCGCCGAGGCGTTGGATTTCCGGTAGCGCCAGGCGAAAAAGACAGTCAGCGCCATGACCGGCACGATGATGATCAGCATCAGCAGGGTCGAGACCACCAGCAGGTCGCGCTGCTGGGCCGCGACATCGCCCGCCGGCGCGAGCACGACCATATCGCAGCCGCTCAACAGCCCGGCCAGGGGAAGCAGAAGCAAGGCTCCAAATCGTTTCATCAGACGCTGCCCTCGATGGACCGCCGCAACGCGTTGGGATGTTGCAGTGCGGTATTGATCAAGGGCTACTGCCGGCGGCGGCGTGGTGACATTGGACAATTTGTCCAATGCCCAGCCGGGGTGGGTCTGGCACAGTGTGCAGCGCACAATGGGATTGCCGCAGTTGGGCCCCAAATATTTCATTCCACGCGGTGGCGACGGACAAGATGGCTCATACTTCGACTGGCGAAACAGACAGCGGGCTGATCGGCTCGGACCACGGCCAGGTCAGCGCGGGCGATATCGCGGTCGGCGTGATCGTCGGCAGGACGTCGGAATTCTTCGACTTTTTCGTCTATGCGATCGCGTCCGTCATCGTGTTCCCCAAGCTGGTGTTTCCGACGCATGAACCGCTCGTCGGAACGCTCTACTCCTTCGCCATCTTCGCGCTGGCCTTCATCGCCCGTCCGTTCGGTTCCGTTCTGTTCATGGCCGTCGACCGCGCCTATGGTCGCGGTGCGAAACTGACGATCGCGCTGTTCTTGCTCGGCACCTCGACCGTCGCCATCGCGTTCCTTCCAGCCTATGGCGATATCGGCGTGCTTGCGATCTGGCTTCTGGCGCTGGCCCGCATCGGGCAGGGCGTGGCGCTTGGCGGGACGTGGGACGGCCTGCCCTCGCTGCTGGCGCTGAACGCGCCGCGGAACCGGCGCGGCTTCTACGCAATGATCCCGCAACTGGGCGCGCCGATCGGCCTCATCGTGGCCAGCGCCCTCTTCGCCTTCTTCGTCGCCAATCTGTCGGCCGACGACTTCCTTGCCTGGGGCTGGCGCTATCCCTTCTTCGTCGCCTTCGCCATCAATGTCGTGGCCCTGTTCGCCAGGCTGCGCATTGTGGTGACGCCCGAATTCTCGAAACTATACGAAAGCGGCGACCTGCAGCCGACGCGCATAAGGGACACGATCAGGGCCGAAGGCCGCAACGTCATCGTCGGCGCATTCGCGCCGCTGGCGAGCTTCGCCCTGTTCCACATGGTGACGGTGTTTCCGCTCTCCTGGGTATTCCTGTTCACCAATGAGGGACCGGCACGCTTCCTGGCGATCGAGGCGGTGAGCGCGCTGTTCGGCATCGCCGCCATCGTCGCGTCGGGCCCACTTGCCGATCGTGTCGGACGCCGAGCGCTGCTCGGCGGTTCGGCGATCGCCATCGCGACGTTCAGCGGCTTTGCCCCGCAGCTTCTGGATGGCGGTACCGTTGGCGAGATCCTGTTCATGGTGCTGGGCTTCATCCTGCTGGGGTTGAGCTTCGGGCAGTCGTCAGGCGTCGTCGCATCGAGCTTTTCGCGACACCATCGCTATACCGGCTCGGCGATAACCTCGGATCTCGCGTGGATGTTCGGCGCCGGCTTCGCTCCGCTCGCAGCTCTGCTGCTGGCCGGCAATTTCGGCCTCATCGCGGCGGGCGCCTACCTGCTCTCGGGCGCGGCCTGCACCTTGCTTGCCTTGTGGATTGATAGACGGCGTTCGGCCGCGGACCGTCCGGTCGACTGAACACTATACATGGCGGGAAGAGTCAGCGAGCGTCGCCGGAGCCGCTGCCCTGCCGGTCAGCGGAACATCGAACCGCCATCGACGTCGAGCGCCGCGCCATAGACGAAGCTCGCGGCGTCGGAGCACAGGAACAGGATCGCGGCGGCCATGTCGTCGGGCCGGCCCATGCGGCGTATGGGCAGGTTGGCCGCAATGCGATCCTTCAGGGCCGGGTCGATGTGGGAATGCATCGGCGAATCGGTCGGCCCCGGATTGAGGGCGTTGATGCGCACCGCCTTTCCCGCCAGTTCGCGCGCGACCGACTTCACCAGCGAAAGCGTGCCGGCCTTCGAGGCCGCATAGGCCGTGTCGGCGATAAGGCCACCGCCGCCATGCACGCCGGCGTCCGATGCCACGCAGACGATGTTTCCCCCGCCGCTGCCCTGCATGCGCTGCACCGCCCCCTGGACGGTGAAAAAGGTGCCCAGCAAATTGACGCCCAGCACGCGCTGCCAGTGCGCCCAATCCTGGTCCGCAATTCGCCTGGCGGTGATGATCGCGGCGCAGGTGACGACATTGTCGAGCCTCGCCAGCCTGGCATCGCAATAATCGAACATGTGCCTGATGCTGTCGGGATCGCCCATGTCGGCCACCACCTTGTGCGGTGTCCCGGCCATCCCGCCCACCTCGTCATGGCGCCTTGCAAGGCCTTCCGCGTCACGGTCGCACATCACGACCTCGGCCCCTTTGGAGAGGAATGCACGGGCGGTTTCGAAACCCATGCCGCTGGCGGCACCGGTCACCAGCACGGTCTTGCCGGCAAAGCTGTCCGGGGCAAATGTGGCGTATGCGTCGGTCATGATCTCTCCATGGGGCCGAAAAAGGGATTGGGCAGCCGCAGGCAAGGCCTGTGGCGCCGGCGCGAGCCGGTTCAGGCCTTCAGGTGCAGAGTCACCAGCACGGTACACTCGGCGCCACCGTCGAACCGTGCCGCGACACGCAGCCAATTGCCGAAATGCGCAAGCCGCGCCATCGCTACGGCGTCGCGTTCCTTCGGCATCGGAAATTCGGTGCCCTCGCGCAGCCAGTGCATGCCGTCCGGCGAGACCTCGACCCATGCCGTGGCGGTGGGGCCGACGGGTTGCTTGAGCGCGCGTACGAAGAAGACCGCCTCTCGCGCCCATCCCGCCTCGTAAGGCTCGCTGGCGGCTTCGCCATGCCAGCGTTCGTTGCGCGAGACAATCGCGGTGATGTTCTCGGGCAGCATCAGAAATCTCCCGAAATGCAGATGGAATCGACGTAGAGGAAAGCCCGTTTGGCGACGTCGGTTTCAGCGAAAAGGCCGAAGTTGAGCATGCACCACAGGTTCTTCATCGCAGGAATGCGGATCGAATCGAAGCCTGTGAGATCAAAGCTGCGGTCGTTGCAGCGCAGCCCGAGCGCCGTCATCGTTGCCAGATCGAAATCGAAGCACAGATACGTCCAGTTCACCTTGGTGGGGATTTCGTTGTAGCAGAGGCGCTGCGATCCACCGGGAAGATCGACCCAGCCCTCCGGCGACAGATGATAGTGGCTGATCGTCTTGTTGTCGGTGCCGATCGGGGTGATCCTTTCGGTCTCGGGCTTGTATTGCCATTTCTGCAGATGCTGGCCGTCGAGCGCGTTCAAGAAGCGCAGATGCGGCATGACGCGATCGTTGTGGCTGTTGCCGTCCTGGTCCCCACCCTGCAGGTCGAAGAGGAGACCGACCGAGCGTACGTCGGTTTCGGACAGCTTCAGCGTGTTGGCCTCCGGCTTGAAGGTAAAATACATTTCGAAACGGATCGGCCCGCGTTTGCGGAACGTGTGGCGTTTGATGGCGACGTTTCGGGCCCCCGCCACCGGGCGTGTCGCGATCTTGAGGGCATAGGACGAATCCATCCCGCCATGCGAGCCGGCGTCCCAGTGGGCGAGCGTCGACAGCATCGCGCTGGTGTGCTGCGCGTAGCCCGGCAGCATGGTGTCGAGATCGTCCTCGTAATTGCCGACGAGCTGCGACCAGCCGCAATGACCGCGCGCGAAATTGTCGAACGACAATATCCGCGGCAGCGGATCGAAACGGCTGAGCGCGGGGTCCGCGCGCAGCAGCGCCAGGCGCATCGCCTCGGTCAGGTCGCCGGTCTGGTTTGGAGCCTGGTTCTTCATCTGGTCTTCGGCCTCATTCGGCTTTCAGTTTCTTGACGGCATTCCAGTCAATTTCGATGCCGAGCCCGGGTTTTTGCGGAACATCGAGCGTGCCGTTCTTCTGCCTGACGCAGCCGGGTGCAAGATCGGCCAGATGCGTCTTGAACGGGCTGGCATCGCATTCGCATTCCATCACGCCGAAGTTCGGCATCGCGGCGGCCAGGTGGACGCTTGCCGTCTCGCAGACGATGCCGGACATGCCGATATGCGGAGCGTAGCGGACGTCATGAGCGGCGGCGTAATCGGCCATGCGGCGCGTCTCGGAGATACCGCCGGCGCGCGCCACGTCCGGCTGCAGCACCGACAGTGTGCGGTTGGCGATCAGACGTTGCGCCTGGTCGAGCGTGAAATTGCTCTCGCCCGCGGCCAGCGGTACGTCGCAGCGCCGGCGCAGTTCCTCATAGCCCTGCTCGTTCTCCGGTTGCAGCGGCTCCTCGAACCAGAAATAACCATTTGCCGAAAGCGCGCGGCCGACCTCGACGGCCTCATCCAGATTGTAGGCCCAGTTCGCATCGACACAGAGTCCGATCGCGTCTCCGGCCCGCTTGCGAATGCGCTCGATGCGTTTGCAGGCGTCCCGCACAGGGCGCGCCATCTTGACCTTGATGCGTGTAAAGCCCTCGGCGACATAGCGGTCGAGCTCGGCGTCGGCGGCCTTGTCGTCGACCCAGTTGACGGCCGCCGCGTAGACGTCGATGCGATCACGTCCGACGCCGCCAAGAAGTTTGGCGATGGGCTGTCCGGTTGCCTTGCCCAGTATATCCCAGAGCGCGATATCGACGCCGGCGATGGCCTCGATCAGCATGCCACCTGCCCTGCCCGACAGCGCGCGGCGCATCGATTGCCACAAGGCGCCGATGTTGCGCGCGTCCTGGCCGAGCAGGCGCGGCCTGAGCGAATTTTCGATCAACTCGACATAGGCTTTGGGCGAAAACCGCGCCAGGGTTTCGCCAGCCCCGACAATGCCGTCGGTGGTACGCATTTCGACCAGGACCAGCGAGACCTTTTCGTAGACGCCCCAGGACGTGACCGTGGGCCTGGGCAGCGTCTGACTGAGAGGATGGACTATCACCTCGGCAATCTTCAGTGGCCCCGCCACGGTTGGATCGCTCATGCGCATCAATACCAGACTTCCCTCGTCCTTGCGGATGGCTCGTCATAACGCTCACTTATAAACTTAGCAACCACAAAACTTAGTTGCTATGTTTGAGGCAATCGTGCTAGGCAGCCGACAGAGGAACCCGAATGATCGCAGAAACAGCACGCAAATCGATTTTCGCCGCGAAGCCCGCGAGCCCGTCCCGCCTCGCGGACGGAGTCTCGGATGCAATCGCCGCGGCCCTGTTCGACGGACGCATCGCGCCCGGCGAAGCGCTGCCGCCGGAAGGCGAGATCGCCCGGGAGTTCGGCGTCTCCAAGCCAATCGCGCGCGAGGCGCTGCGCCAGCTGACCAGCGCGGGCCTGGTGTCGACGCAGCAAGGCAAGGTCGCGCGCGCCAAGGCACTGAGCGGCGAGCCCATGGACCGCATTTACGCCTATGCGGTCCGATCGAGCCTGACCCGGTTGCAGGAAGCCAACGAGATGCGCCGCGTCATCGAAGTCGGCATCGCCCGGCTGGCCGCCGAGCGCCGCGATCCCAGAGGATTGGAAATGATGCGCCAGGCCGTGCTCGACATGCACGCCGGCATCGGCAAGCCAGGCGATTTCACGCAGGCCGACATTATGTTCCACCTCGGCCTCGCGACGGCCACTGGAAATTCAATGATCCGCATCCAGATGGAAGGGATGCGTTCGGTCCAACGGGAGGTTTCGGAACTGTTTTCGCGGCGCTCCAATCGCAGCGAGGCGGATTGGCGGGCGACCGTCGAACGGCACCAGGCAATCCATGACGCGATCGCGGCGGGTGATACCGAGCTCGCGGACCGACGAATCCACGAGCACTTCGACGCAGCCGACATCGCCTCGTTCGAGGTCGCGGACAAACTCGGGGAGCCGTCACCTTGAACCAGGACCGTTTCTCCCTTGCTGGCCGTCGAGCGCTGGTGACCGGCGCTAGCTCAGGCATCGGGCGTGCGGTTGCGATCGCCCTTGCCCGGCAAGGGGCCGCGGTCGCGCTGCACCATTTCGGCGACGCCGCCGGCGCGCGCGACACGGCGGCAGCCATCGGTCCCGGCACCACGGTCACCGAGGCCGATTTCACCGACAGCAGAGCGATGTCGGCCTTTGCGGACGAGGTCAGCGACGGCGCCATCGACATCCTGGTCTCGAACGGCGCGATCGAGCGGCGCCGTGCATGGAGCGAGGTCGACGAGGCGCATATCCAGGCGCATGTCGCGGCCAACTTCACGGCCCTGCTCACCTTAGCCGCGCGGCTGGTTCCAGCCATGGCAAAGCGCGGATGGGGGCGCGTGGTGGCGACCGGCAGCGTGATGGCGAGGCGCCCGCGCGCCGAGACCATCGTCTATGCGTCGCTGAAGGCCGCGCAACTGACGGCGGTGCGCGCCATGGCGCGTGAAGTCGCGCCGCATGGCGTCACCATGAACGTGGTATCGCCCGGCGCGATCGAGACGGAGGCGACTGCCGAGCGCTACCGCGACGCCTCTTTCCGCGCGGCGGTCGCAGCGAAGATTCCCGCCGGGCGCCACGGCCAGCCCGACGACGTCGTCGGCGCTTTCGTTTTCCTGTGCAGCGATGCCGCCCGTTACATCACCGGCGCCGACATTCCCGTCGATGGCGGCTGGACGATCGGCGACGCACCCGGCGCCTTGCCAGGAGCAGCATGACAAGACGCCGCCGCTTGCGGGGCGATTGATATCGCACCCACAGTTCTTGATCGGACGATCAATGTTTCGGGAGGAAATCATGAAGACCGCAATCAAGCTCGCACTATCGGCCGTGGCGCTGTGCGCCCTGTCGGCACAGTCGCCGGCCCAGGAACTCCGGATGACCGTGTGGACGGGCAACGAGGCCCATCTCAAGATGCTGAACGGCATCGCCGCGGGCTTCATCGCCAAGCATCCGGGCGTGACGGTGAAATTCGAGACCGTTCCGGTCGCCGACTATACGCAGAAGCTCACCTTCCAGGTCGCCGGCGGCAACGCCCCCGATATCGCCTGGATGATGGAGGATGCGGCACCGGCCTTCGAGAACGCCGGCCTGCTCATGGACATCGGCCCAACGCTGAAGGCGACCGAGGGATACAATTTCGAGGATTTCTCCGAGCCGGCTATGGCGCTCTGGCAAAAGGACGGCAAGTTCTATGGCATGCCGTTCTCGACCTCGCCTTTCCTGATCTACTACAACAAGGACCTGTTCGACAAAGCGGGTCTGGAAGACCCCAACCAGCTCGCCGCGAAAGGCGAGTGGAACATGCAGAAATTCCAGGAGGTCGCCAAGAAGGTCACCGACGCCAATCCCGGCAAATGGGGCTTCGAGTTCAAGGACGGCGAAGGCTACGCATCGCGCATGACGCACGCTTTGCTGCCACCCGTGCGCGCCTATGGCGGCGACCTGTGGGCCAACGGTCAGTGCGGCCTGGACAAGCCAGAAGCGGTGACCGCGATCAAGCAGCTGCACGACATGGTGTTCAAGGACAAGTCGATCGTGCCGCCGGGAGAACAGGGCGACTATTTCTCCGGCAATTCGGCGATGACCGTGAACCAGATCTCGCGGGCCTCGAAGATGCCCGAGGCGGGTTTCAAATGGGGCATCGCTCCGCTGCCTTCGGGACCGGCCGGCGAGGCTCCGGTCATCGGCCAGGCCGCGCTGACCGTCTTTGCATCGGGCAAGAACACGGAGCTCGCCGCGCAACTGGTTGCCGAGATGACCAGCAAGGACAATGTGGCTGTCATGGCGCAGTTCTTCCCGCCCGCCCGCAAGAGCGTCCTGGAGAGCGATGCGTTCATCAATTCCAACAAGCTGATCCCGCCGCAGCAAATGAAGGGCGTGGCAGCCGCGATCGTCAACGGCCGCGTCCACCCCTCGCATGAGCATGTGCCGCAGATCTTCGCGGCGATGGCGCCGCGCGTCGACGCATTGTGGCGGGCCGACGCCAATGTCGAAGAGGCACTGAAGGGCGTCTGCGCCGCCATCCAGCCGCTGCTCTGACACAGGGCTCCGCTTCGTGACTGGCAAGGCATCCCGGGGCAATGCGGCGCACCCACCGAGCGCGCCGTGGCTGACCCTGAAGACCAGGGAAATGCTGGAGGCGTGGCTGTTCGTCAGCCCGACCCTGATCGGCTTCCTGATCTTCTTCCTTGGGCCGCTGGTCGCCATTTTCTATTATTCGACGACCGAGTGGAACCTGCTCAGCCAGCAGGCGACATTCGTCGGGCTGCGCAATTTCCACAACGTCCTGCTGGAGAACCCCGACTTCTGGCATGTCGTGCGCAATTCCGTGATCTTCGCGCTGGGACTCGTACCCCTGAACATGGCGCTGGCGCTCTCGCTTGCGCTGGCGCTGTCGCGGCCGTTCTTCGGCGTCGTCTTCTTTCGGACGGTTTTCTTCGCGCCGGTGGTCACGTCGGCGATTGCCTGGGCGATCGTCTGGAAATTCATGCTGCAGGGTGAAGGCGGCGCCGTGAACCAGATGCTTGCCTGGATCGGTATAGACGGTCCGAACTGGCTGCGCGAGCCCAACTGGGCGATGGCGGCGGTCATCGTTACCCGCGTCATCAAGATGGTCGGGCTCAACATGATCCTCTACATCGCGGCGCTGCAATCGATACCGCGCGACTATGAAGAGGCCGCAAAGCTGGAGGGCGCGTCGCGCTGGCAGGTCTTCCGCATGATCACCTGGCCGCTGCTTGCGCCGACGACGCTGGTCATCATGGTTCTGACGACGATCGGTTCGTTCAAGGTGTTCGACCATATCTACCAGATGACCGGTGGCGGCCCGGAAAACGGCACGCTGGTGCTGGCGTTCTACATTTACCAGCAGGGCTTCAAATTCTTCAATGTCGGCTATGCGGCCGCGCTTGCGCTGATCATGTTCGTCATCGTCATCGCGCTGACCCTGGTGCAGGTGATGCTGCGACGGAGGGAGATGGAGTGAGCCCGCGCCTGACCGAAATCCTGTACCGCATCTGCTGGACCGCAGCCCTGCTGCTGGTGGCGGTGCCTTTCATCTTCCCCTTCTTGTGGATGATTTCCGGCGGCTTCAAGAGCACCACCGAAATCTTCGGCACGCCGACCTTGATCCCCCGCGTCTGGCGCTTCGAGAATTTTGTGGAAGTGTTCACCTATCAGCCCTTCGCGCGGCAGTATTTCAACTCGCTCTACATTGCCGCGACGGTGACGGTGCTGACCTTGTTCATCGCCTCGCTCGCCGGCTACGCGCTGGCGCGCATCCGCTTTGCGGGCGCTGGCCTTTTGATGCTGTTCCTGGTGATGGCGCTGATGGTGCCGGAGGAAGTCACCATCATCCCGAACTTCTTCCTGATCCGCGCCATGGGTCTGATCGACACGCACTGGCCGCTCATCCTTCTACCGGTGTTCGGACCGCAGGGCGTGGTGGCGACGTTCCTGATGCGCCAGTTCTTCCTGGCGCTGCCCAAGGAGCTTGAGGAGGCGGGCAAGATGGACGGGCTGTCACGTTTCGGCGTCTGGCTGAAGATCGCGCTGCCGATGTCGCGGCCGGCCCTTGCCGCGGTCGCGATCATCACTTTCCTGCATTCTTGGAACCTGTTCCTCGAACCCTTGATCTTCCTCAGTTCGCTGGAGAAGTTCACGCTGCCGCTGGCGCTGTCCAATTTCAACGACAGCTACGGCCTGCCCCTGTGGAACCTGCAACTGGCGGCGACGAGTCTGGCCGTGGTTCCCATCCTCATCATCTATCTGATCGCCCAGCGCCAGATCATCGAGAGCTTCGCCCTCTCCGGCGTCAAGGGATAAGGGAAGTCATGACAAAGGTTCTGCTCAAGGACATCCGCAAGAATTTCGGCACGGTCGAGGTCATCCGCGGCGTCGATCTCGAGATCGAGGATGGCGAGTTCGTGGTCTTCGTCGGACCATCGGGATGCGGGAAGTCGACGCTGCTGCGGCTGATCTCCGGCCTGGAGCACATCAGCGACGGCGAACTCCACATCGGCGATCGCCTGGTCAACGAGGTGCCGGCGGCCAGGCGCGGAGTCGCGATGGTGTTCCAGTCCTACGCGCTTTATCCGCACTTGACAGTCCGCGACAACATGGGTTTCGGCCTCAAGGTGCGCAAGGTGCCGGCCAGCGAACGCGCCCGCCGCGTTTCGGAAGCCGCCGCAACGCTGAAGCTCGAACCGTTGCTCGACCGCTTTCCGCGTCAGCTGTCGGGCGGCCAGCGCCAGCGCGTGGCCATCGGCCGGGCCATCGTCGGCAATCCGGACGTCTTCCTTTTCGACGAGCCGCTCTCGAACCTCGATGCCGAACTGCGTGTCCACATGCGCTCCGAGATCGCGGCGTTGCACCAGCGCCTGTCGACGACGATGATCTACGTGACCCACGACCAGATCGAGGCCATGACGCTTGCCGACAAGATCGTGGTGTTGCGCGACGGCAGGATCGAACAGGTCGGCTCGCCCCGCGACCTCTACGACAGCCCGCGAACCGTCTTCGTCGCCCAGTTTATCGGCAGCCCCAAGATGAACGTCCTGCCGCTCGCCGACGGACAACCTATGGCGCTTAGCGCATCGGTCCCCGCGACGGCCACATCGGTCGGTATTCGACCCGAGCACCTGGCGCTGGGCCAGCCCGCGAACGGCACATTGCGTGGCAAGGCAAGGCTCGCTGAATATACCGGCGCCGTCACGCTCCTCCATGTCGAGCTTGACGGGGGCCAGACCTGCCTCGTCATCCACAATCAAGGACCGGCGCCGGAAACCGGCGCCGAGGTCGACCTGCGGGCCGAACCCGGGCATCTGCATTTCTTCGATCAGGAAGGGCGGGCGGTCTGATCTGCCGCGCCCCGGCGGTTCTACAGCATGTCGCGGCGAATAGGATTCGCCCGTCCTGCTGTAGGCGTCTGATTTTATGCACGTCGTCGTCCCGGAACCGAGGACACTTCCGGGCGACATGCATTATTCCGCCGCCAGTGCAGCGACTTCCCGCCGAAACGGCAAGGCGTCGCCGATGTCGGGTTCGTCCAGCTCGCGAGCGAAGCGATGGCCGGCATAGGTTGCCCAGGCGATGGGTCCCGGTGCTTCGGCATCGCCGATGACCTTGACTGAACGGATGCCGGCGTCGGCCCACTCGCTTTCCCGGGCCTTGAGATTGCGCCAAACGGCGTCGTCCTGATTGCGCGACGTGACAAGTACGACCGCATCGGCCGTCAGATCCTGTTTCGAGCCGGTGTAGACGCAAGCCGTCACGACACCGCCCGAAGCGATACTCGTGACGGTCCTGTTGAGCACGATATCGACCCCGAGTTCAGCCAGGCGGCGGTGAATGGCCCCTTGCTCCAGCGTGTTGCGGGTCCAGTCCGAGACATAGGCCGATGGCGTCACCAAGGTCACCTTCGTTCCCTGACGCGCCATCAGCTCGGCGAGAACGCCGCCCATGTAATAGTGGTCGTCGTCGAACAGCACGACATTGCCATCTGGAACCTTGCCGGCCATCAGATCGTCGGGCGTAAGGACCGGCATCGCGACGTCGATCGGCATCGGCACGACATGGGCACGCGCGACGCCATCACGGCGCCAGGTCGATCCGGTGGCGATGGCGATGTTCTGGAAGCCGAAGGACAGGATGTCATCCGCCGCCAGCCGGCTTTCGAAATAGATGTCGACATCGGGCATCTGGCCGAGCTGATACTGCCGATAGTCGCGCACCCTGCCCCAGGCCGACAGGCCTGGAAGTTTGCTTTCGCGCGCCACACGCCCGCCGAGTTCGGTGCCGGCTTCCGCGATGGCCACTTTATAGCCGCGCAGGCCAAGCGCACGGGCAGCCTCCAGTCCGGCAGGCCCGGCGCCGACGATCAGCACGCTGTCGCTGTCGCCCTTGGCCTGCATGCGCTCCGGATGCCAGCCCTTGCGCCATTCCTCCATGAAGGTCGGGTTCTGCGTGCAGCGCGAGATCGACATGGTCATGTCGCCGGTGATGCAGATGTTGCAGCCGATACATTCGCGGATGTCCTCGATGCGGCCCTCCTCGACCTTCCTCGGCAGGAAGGGATCGGCGATCGACGGACGGGCGCAGCCGATGAAGTCGAGCGTTCCCGACCTGATCATCCTGACCATCACGTCGGGTGAAGTGAAGCGGCCGACGCCGACGACCGGCTTCGAGGTCAGCTTCTTGATGCCCGACACCAGGCTTTCCTGCGCCGCCTCGTCCTTGAAGCGCGACGGGCCCGAGCAATCCTCCCAGGCGCCGTGCGCGAGATCCCACAGGTCGGGCAGTTCGGCATGCATCTCGATCATGTCGCGGACTTCCGAATTGGCGAAGCCGAGCTCGCCGATCATCTC
The DNA here is from genome assembly GCF_037179625.1 of Mesorhizobium sp. Cs1299R1N3. Taxonomy (NCBI): domain Bacteria; kingdom Pseudomonadati; phylum Pseudomonadota; class Alphaproteobacteria; order Hyphomicrobiales; family Phyllobacteriaceae; genus Mesorhizobium; species Mesorhizobium sp. Cs1299R1N3. The sequence goes on from NZ_JAPYKQ010000001.1 coordinate 336,346, forward strand.
GTCCAGCGACAGCCTGAGCGTCAGGCCGCACGTGTCGCCGACCGCGTCGCGCCCTTCTTCGATCAGCTCGCGCATCAGCCGCGAACGGTTTTCCAGCGACCCGCCATATTCGTCGACGCGCTGGTTGGTGGCGGTCGACAGGAAATGCTGGATGATGCCGAAGCCGTGCGCGCCATAGAGGCATACCAGATCGAAACCCGCCTGCTTGGCGCGTTTGAAGGCATTGCGGTGCCAGCGGCGCAAATCGCGAATATCCTGCTTGTCCATGGCGCGCGCCTGAACCGGATCGTTGGTGAAGGTGCGGATCGGCAGGGCCGACGGCCCTCGCGGCACCTCCTTGCTGTAGAGGTTAGGGCCGTTGATCCCGGAATAGGCGAGCTGGATGCCAGCCAACGCGCCGTGCTCGTGCATGGCCTTGGCCATCTTGGCCAAAGCCGGAATGTCGGCGTCATCCCATAGCCGCAGTTCGATGAAGGGTGTGATCTCGGAAGTGTGGTGCATTTCCGTCTGCTCGGTGAAGATGACGCCCCAGCCCCCTTCGGACTTGACGCGGCGCATCTCTGCCGCGGCGGACGGATCGCGATAGCCGCCGCCATTGCAATGCGGAACCTGATAGAAGCGGTTCTTGGCCGTCACCGGGCCTATCTTCATCGGCTCGAACAGGATGTCGTAGCGTGGGTCGCGCATGGTGCTTCCTCCGAGCCGGGTCGGCACTCCCGGTGCTGCCGAAACTACTCATAAATTGGAGCCGGCGCGGGAAAACTACGGATTTCTTCTGTGCCGATTAGGACGCGCCTAATCGCGGCACTGGGGCGGAGTAGTCTGTGTTGAACCGGAACTGAGCGAAATGCGACTTCAGAACATCGGCGGCATGATGCTAGACAGCCGGGACCCTACCGAGAGACAGAAAATGGACACTATCAGGATCTTCGAACGGCTGATCGCTTTCCCGACGGTGAGCCGCGACTCCAACCTCGACCTGATCCGTTATGCGGCCGACTTGCTCGAGGCGAGCGGCGTTGCCTGCCAGATCGTCCACAGCGCGGACGGGCACAAGGCCAACCTCTTTGCCACCATCGGCCCGGCCGGCAGGCCCGGTGTCATGCTCTCCGGCCATACCGATGTCGTCCCCGTCGACGGCCAGAACTGGACGCTGCCGCCTTTCGAAATGACCGAGCGCGAGGGCAAGCTTTACGGACGCGGCGCGGCGGACATGAAGGGTTTTGTGGCCTCCGCGCTCGCCGCCTGTATCAGGGCTTCCACGATGGCGCTTCGGACGCCGTTGCATCTGGCGCTCTCCTATGACGAGGAGGTCGGCTGCCTGGGCGTGCGCGACCTGATCGAAATGCTGAGCGCGGCGCCGCAACGCCCGCTGCTGTGCATCGTCGGCGAGCCGACCAACATGCAGGTGGCGACCGGGCACAAGGGCAAGCTTGCCGCTCGCGCCGTCTGCAGGGGACGCGAAGGCCATTCGGCGCTCGCCCCACTGGCGCTCAATGCCATCCACCTCGGCTGCGATTTCGTGCGTGCCTTGCGTGACGAACAGGAACGATTGGCCCGCGACGGCGCCCGCGACGGCGACTACGACATCCCCTACACGACGGTTCATGTCGGCAAGATCAATGCCGGCGTCGCGCTCAACATCGTGCCCAACCTCTGCCAGGTCGATTTCGAGATCCGCAACATTGCCGCCGACGATGCCGCCGGCATTCTGGACAGGCTGCGCGACGCCGCGGCACGCATTGCCGAGGACGCCGTTTCGATCGCGGCCGAGGCCGCAATCGAAATCGAGATCACCAACACCTATCCGGGCCTCGACACGCCGGCCGCATCGGAGGCGGTGGCCTTCGTCAAATCGCTGACCGGCGCCAATGACACGATGAAAGTCGCGTTCGGCACGGAAGGCGGATTGTTCAGTCGCGATCTCGGCACGCCTGCCGTCGTCTGCGGACCTGGCTCGATGGCGCAGGGACACAAGCCGGATGAATTTGTCAGCGTCGAACAGCTGCGGCGTTGCGACGGGATGCTGGACAGATTGCTCGAACGGCTCACGGACGGCTGGCCGTCGTGATCCGCACGGCAGCCCTCACTTCACGATGCGTTCGGTGCCGAAGACGCCCTGCTCGACGACGAAGCGACGACAGTGGTCGATGAACGCCTGTACCGTCAGCGTGCGATGCTCTGCGTTCGGCAAGGCAATTCCTAATGTGAGCGGCCTGAGGTCTCCCAGCAGAGGCACGAAGACAAGCAATTTGCCGTCCGGCGACATGGTGTTGAGCGGCCGCATATTGGCAATGCCGTAGCCGAAGCCGTTGGCGACCATCGAGCGCATCACGGCGATGTCGCCGGTACGCTCGACGATCTTGGGCCGCAGGCCCCTGGGCTGGAAGGCCGACAGGAAATATTCCCTGCTGTAAGGCAGATCAAGCAGTACCATCGGCTCATCGACCAGCTCCTCGGGCGTGATGCCTGCCCTCGCCGCCAGGCGATGCGCGGCCGGTAGCATCACATAGGCCGGCAACTGCATCAGCGGCTCGAAGGTCATGTCCTGCGACAGCTCCAGATCGTAGGTCAGCGCGGCATCTATCTCGCCACGCTGCAGCATCTCGAACAATTGCCCCTGGTTGCGCTCGAATTGCCGGACGCGCACATCGGGATAGGCATCCTCGAATTTCTTGCGCAGCGCCGGCAGCACGATCTGCGCGAAAGTGAGCAGGCAGCCGATCGCCAGCGGTCCGCGTACCTTTTCGGCGATATCGCCGGCAATGTCGTGCAGCGCGTCCGCGTCGTTGAGCAGGCGCGCGGCTTCCTTGAGGAACAGGCGCCCGCCCGCGGTCAGCGCCAGCGCATGCGAATGCTTGCGCACGAAAAGCTGGACGCCGAACTCGGCTTCGAGCTGAGCGATCGACGCCGAGATCGACGGCGGCGAGACGTTCACCTGCTCGGCCGCCTTGGCGATCGAACCCGCTTCGCCAACGGCGACGAAATATTCAAGTTGTCTGAGCGTGAAGCGGAGGGGCATGATGGCTATGTTGCCGGTTTGCAGCCGGTGATCAAGTCGCGGCCGATTCTCAATACTTGATCCAGGTGGTCTTCAGAGCAGTGTATTTGTCGAGCGCATGCAGCGACAGGTCGCGTCCGAAGCCGGACTGCTTGAAACCGCCAAAGGGAGTCATCGGGCTCAGCGCATCGACCGTGTTCACGGAAACCGTGCCCACGCGCAGTCTTTCCGCGAGGCGATGCGCCCGCGACAGGCTGTCGGTCCACAGCGATGCGGCCAGGCCGTAGACGCTGTCGTTGGCTATGCGAAGCGCCTCGTCTTCGGTGTCGAAGGCGATCACCGACAGGACCGGACCGAATATCTCGTCGCGGGCAAGCGGGTCGTCGGGCGAGACGTCATCGAAGATCGTGGGCTGCACAAAACTGCCGCGCCCGTCGACGGCGACCCGGTCGCCACCGGTCACCAGCCGTGCCGACTTCTTGCCGCCATCGATGAAACGCATGACGGTCGCGGCGTGGCGCGCGTCCACCATCGCACCCATCCTGGATGCTGGATCGAGCGGATCGCCGGGCTGGGCCGTCCCTGCCCGCCGCACCAGTTTCTCGACCAGCGCATCCTTGATGCCGCGCTCCACCAGAAGCCGGGAATTGGCCGAGCATACCTGCCCCTGGTTGAAGAAGATGCCGAAGGCGGCCATGTCGGCGGCCGCATCCAGATCGCCGCAATCGGCGAACACCAGATTGGGGCTCTTGCCACCGGTCTCCAACCAGACCTGCTTCATGTTCGACTGGCCGGAATATTGCAGGAACATCTTGCCGACAGCGGTCGATCCGGTGAAGGCAAGGCAATCCACATCCATATGGCGGCCAAGCGCCTGGCCGGCCGTCTCGCCGAGGCCGGGCACCACATTGAGCACGCCCGCCGGCAAGCCCGCCTCCATGGCGAGTTCGGCCAGCCTGAGTGCCGAGAGAGGCGACTGCTCGGCGGGTTTCAGCACCACCGAATTGCCCGCGGCCAGCGCGGGCGCGCATTTCCAGGTCGCCATGTCGAGCGGAAAGTTCCATGGCACGACGGCACCCACGACCCCAAGCGGCTCCCGCCGTACCAAAGCGAGGTCACCCCGGCCCGTCGGCGCCACCTCGTCATAGATCTTGTCTATCGCTTCTGCATACCACTGGAAGATCGCCGCCGATCCCGGCACGTCGATGGTCGCGGCGTCCTTGACAAGCTTGCCCATATCCAGCGATTCCAGCAGCGCCAGTTCCTGCAGGTGCTCGCGCAGCAATTCCGCAAGCCGCAGCAGCACTTGCTTGCGATGCTGGGGGCTCGCTCGCGACCAAACGCCGACTTCGAAGCTGCGGCGCGCGGCAGCGACGGCAAGGTCGATGTCCTCTTCGCCGCAGGAGGCCACCTCGGCGAGCGTTGCTCCCGTAGCCGGATTGATGCTGGTGAATGTTCGGCCGGAGCTCGCGGGCATCGTCTTGCCGTCGATGAACGCCCCGTCGCGAAAACGGATCGCCGACGCCTTGGCGATCCAATCCTTATGACTGAGTTCGCTCATGCTGGCTCCAGATTGTCGGGACTACTCGTCACCGGGAACGCCGTAGCTCGGCGCGCCAGACGGATTGAGGGCGCGCGTGACATAGGCATCGAGCTGGGGCTTGTAGATATCCCACAGCGTCGCCAGCTGCTCGATCGGACACTCCTCGCTCCAGTCGCAACGCAGGTCGGCGACGGGCCATGAGACATCGCGCACCAGTTTCACGCCGGCGGAGCGGACAGGTCCCGCCTCGCCGCCCGCCTCGAGCGCGGCTCGCATGGTGGCGATCAGCCGGTCGCCGAGATCGCCTTCGGAGGCGAGAAAGGCGTCCACCATGGCTTGCGGAACCTTATCGCTGGCAAGCAGGTTGCCGCCGCAGGCGACGTCCTCGCCGCGCGCCTCGGCCCAGATGCCGAGCGCTTTCGGCCCCGAATGGATCGCGCTGCCGCCGGCCGCGTCGACCGCCAGAACCTGCCGGTATTCGCTGAAAGCGGCCGTACGCTTCAGGATCGCGACGGCCTCAGTGGCGGAGGCGCCCCGCGCCATCAGCTCCAGCGCTCGTGGCCCGAGCGTCGGGTCCGTGACGTTCTGGCTGGCAACCGCCCCGACGCCCGCCTGCGCATAGGCGCAGCGGGCCGCCACCGCCGGAGATGACGAGGATACCGCCACTCCGAACATGCCGGTGCGCCGGCACCGTGCGACGATGGAGAAGGTCATGGCGCTCAGTCCGGGATGATGGCTGTGTCATCATCCCGGATGATGGCTCTGTCATCATCCGGAATAACTGCGATGCCGTCGATCTCGACCAGCCATTCCGGCCGCGCCAGGGCCGACACGACGAGGCCGGTCGAAACCGGATGCACGCCTTTGATGTATTCGCCCATCGTCCGGTAGACGGCTTCGCGATGGCGCACATCAGTCAGGTAGATCACCACCTTCACCAGATGCTCCATCGTCCCGCCGCATTCCTCGATGAGCTGCTTGATGTTCTGCATGACCTTGTGGGTCTGCTCGACCGGATCGTGGCTCTCGATGGTGTTGGCGGTGTCGAGATCCTGCGGACACTGGCCGCGCAGATAGATCGTGCGGCCGCCCCGCGTGACGACCGCCTGGCACAGATCGTTGTCGAGCTTCTGCTCGGGATAGGTATCCTTGGTATTGAAGGTGCGAATTCGCGTATGCGCCATGTTGGTCTCCATCAGGTCGGGCTCGCAGCTGTCGTCGGCTTTGGTCAGGCGTCCACGGCCTCGCGCTTCGCGGCGGCATGGTAGGCCAGATATTTGCGCTGCGTCGAAATGCGGTCGGCCACGTGCTTGGCGTCGTGCCATACACCCCAGATGAAACTCGATCCTCTTCGCGACTGCCAGGGCAGCCCCAGGAAATAGATTCCTGGCTCGATCGAGACGCCGCGGTGGTGCCTGGGCCGGCCCTTCTCGTCAAAGGCGTCGACCTTCAGCCAGCTGTAGTCAGCGGCAAAGCCCGTCGCCCAGATGATCGCCGCTATCCCGGCCTTGGCCAGGTGCAGTTCGCCGATCGGATTGGTCATGCATTCCGGATCCGGTTCGATCCGGCGGGCAGCGGGCTCTTCCGGAAGGTCGAGACCGTTGCGCGCGACATAGGCGTCGGCTTCATCCAGCAGCGACATCAGGCTGGCGTCGCCGCGCGCAATGTTTTTCGCAAGATCAGGCGCGAAGCTCATCAGCCCGTCCTGGTAGGTCCTAGTCATGCCGACCAGGGTAAGCCCCTGCGCCGCCAGCCGGCGGAAATCGATCGTTTCACCGCCGCGCGCGCCACTCACCGCGATCGTGACATGTTCCGTGCCGGGTCCTGGGGTTTCGAGGTCCCATTTGCCGAGAACGCCCAGCCACCAACAGAAGTCGCGCCCGCGATAGGCCCGCGGCGGGCGGTCATGCGGGCCGACCGAAAGATAGACGCGCCTTCCCGCGCGCTGGAGCTCGTCCGCGATCTGCACGCCCGATGATCCCGCTCCGACCACCAGCACACCGCCCTTTGGCAATTTCGCGGGATTGCGGTACGCGCTGGAATGGATTTGCAGGATGCCAGCCTCCTCGGGGACAACGGGCGGAATGACGGGGATTTGGAATGGTCCGGTGGCGGCAACGACGCTGTTGGCCTCGATCACGCCATCGGACGTCTCGACGCGGAAGCCGGGCCGACCGACATTTCTTTGCACGAGTTTGACTTCCACGCCGCTGCGGATCGGCGCATCGATCTGCTTGGCGTAAGCGACAAAATAGTCGGCGACCTCATCCTTGGAGGGAAAGCCGTCGGGGGCCGTCCGCGGAAACTCCATGCCCGGGAAGCGATCGTGCCAGGCCGGGCCGTTGGCAACCAGGGAGTCCCATCGCTGCGTGCGCCAGCGCTCGGCGATGCGGCCACGTTCGAGGACGAGATGAGGCACTCCGCACTTGCTCAGGTGCTCGCTCATGGCCACCCCCGCCTGGCCGCCGCCAACGACAAGCGTGTCTATCGTCTCAACCGACATGCCCAGTCCTCTTCTGACCATTCGACAGCTCCCGCCGCACGGATGAAACCGATTCCGGCGGCTGGCGGATGCAGCCCCGGGTGATCCATTTCACCGTGCTCCAGACAGGCCGTGTGTCATCCGGTCGTCTCGTTATTGGCGCTCACAAGTAGCAGCACGTGCCGGTGGGCGCCCATAACGAATCTCCGAAGTCACGCGTAACCATTTCCGAATTTCTCGCGCCGATAGACGCATCTACAGTTTCAGCGGTCGGATCCGCAGCGCCGCACGAAGTGGCGGGCGAAGCCGGGCATGGGTCGGCACGGAACTGGTTGCGGAACAGGATGCGCTACCGCAGCGGCCCGTTCCGCAATGCCTCGAGCGCCGGCATCCTCGAGGGGCTGGCATGAAGACCGAGAGCTATGATTACATCGTCGTCGGCGCGGGTTCGGCGGGCTGTGTGGTGGCCAATCGGCTGAGCGCCGATCCGTCTGTCAGGGTGTGCCTGATAGAGGCCGGCGGCAGTGACAACAGCCCGCGGGTAAGGGTGCCGGCAGGCATTCTGTCGCTCTATGGCAACCCGAATTACGACTATTGTTTCGTCGGCGTGCCACAGCCCCATCTCAACAACCGCAGCATTCCGGTCAACCGGGGCAAGACGCTGGGCGGATCGAGTTCGATCAACTCCATGGTCTATATTCGCGGCGCCGCGGAGGACTATGACGAATGGGCAGCGCTCGGCTGCGCCGGCTGGGCCTACAGCGACGTGCTGCCTGTGTTCAGGAAGCTGGAGCGCAACCTGATCGCCCAGGACCCGCGCTATCACGGCACGGACGGCGAGCTTATGGTCGACAATCCGCGTGATCCGAACGCGCTCTCCGGGATGTTCGTCAGGGCTGGCGAACGTGCCGGCCTGCCCGCCAACGAAGACTTCAATGCAGAGAGCCAGTTCGGCGTCGGGATCTATAACGTCACGCAGAATCGGGGCGAGCGCTTCAGCAGCTTCACCGCTTTCATGCGTCCGGTCCTCGATCGCAGGAACCTGACGCTGCTCAGCGCATGCGAGGTGATCGACCTCGTCATCGCCGAAGGGCGCGCGACTGGACTGCGCGTGCGCCATGATGGCCAGCAAAAAATATTCGCGGCCAGCCGCGAGATCGTACTCTGCGCCGGGGCCATCAACTCGCCCCAGATCCTGATGGCGTCCGGCATCGGCCCCGCGGACGAGCTGCGGCAAATCGGCATCACGCCGGTTCTCGACCTGCCGGGTGTCGGCAAGAACCTGCAGGACCATGTCGACGGCATGATCACCGTGCGCTCCAGGAGCACCAGGACGCTCGGCCTGTCGCTTGCCAACCTGCCCCGCATCACGGCAGCGCCCTTCCAGTATTTCGCGCGGCGAAAGGGGATGCTCACCACCAATTATGTCGAGGCCGGTGGCTTTGCGAGAACCAGGCATGCGAACGGCCTGCCCGACATTCAGTTCCACTTCGTGCCGGGCTATCGCAGCCATCGCGGCAGGCTCATCGAATATGGCCACGGCTACGCCATTCATACCTGCGTGCTCAGACCGAAAAGCGTGGGTGAGATCAGATTGTCACGGGACAGTTCTCACCGCGACGTTCTCATCGACCATCGCTTCTTCGCCGATGAAGACGACGCCATGGTGCTTGTCGAAGGCATCAAGATCGCGCGCAAGATACTCGCCGCATCCGAGTTCGATCCGGTGCGTGGCAAGGAAATGCTTCCGGGCAAGGATATCCGCAGCGACGACGAGATCCTCGCCTATCTGCGCGCCGAAGCGCTGACGGTCTACCACCCTGTCGGGACCTGCAAGATGGGGACGGACGCGATGGCGGTCGTCGATCCGGCGACGCTGAGAGTGCGAGGCGTGGCTGGGCTCCGGGTCGCGGATGCGTCAGTCATACCGAAGCTGATCGGCGGCAACACGAATGCGCCAAGCATGATGATCGGACAGAAGGCCTCGGAGATGATCCTGGGCTCGGCGCATCACGGCGAAAGGTAGGGATCCGCCCCGCCTTTCGAAATTGAGCCCGCTCAGCGTTGGTATCGTTGAACTACGCCAACCAAGCACGTCGTTCTCCCAAGACCGCCGCATACCTTCGGGTCGAGCCCGTGGGCACGCGTTTGGACGACGTGCATCAATGATCCTCGTCGATCTCGTCGTGTAAAAGGCCGAGGATGCGGCGCTTGAGCGCGATGAACTCGGGTTCGAGGATCACGTCCATCGAGCGCGGCCTGGGGATGTCGACCTTGATCTCGGCCTTGATCTTGCCGGGCCTGGCCGTCATCACCAGGACGCGATCGCCCAGGACGAGCGCCTCGTCAATATCGTGGGTAACGAACAGCACCGTCTTTTGCTGCCGCTCCCAGACGCGCAAAAGCAGTTTCTGCATGGTGCCGCGCGTCTGGCTGTCCAGGGCGCCGAAGGGCTCGTCCATCAACAGAACGGCCGGATCGTTGGCAAGGGCGCGTGCGATCGCAACGCGTTGCTTCATGCCGCCGGAAAGCTGGGCGGGGTAGTGGTCGGCAAAGGGCGCGAGGCCGACTTCGTCTAGATACTGGTCGACGATCTGCTTGCGCCGCCCCGCCGGCAGGCCCTTGCGCTTGGGCCCATACTCGATGTTGGCACGCACCGTGAGCCACGGAAACAAGGTGTAGCTCTGGAACACCATGCCTCTGTCGGGACCGGGTTCGATCACTTCGCGGCCATCGACCTTGATGCTGCCCGAAGTCGCGTCATTGAGGCCGGCCGCAAGGTAGAGCAGGCTGGATTTGCCGCATCCCGAAGGGCCGACGATCACACAGAATTCGTTCTTGGCCACCTTCAGCGACACATCGTCCAGTGCCAGCACGCCGTTGACGTCGCCGTAACGCAATGTCACGTCCTCTACGGCCATCGTCGTGCCGGTCGAGCGCGGATCGCCAGTCGTCGCGGCCGAGCCGGCCGGATCATTCGCCTTGATGGTCTCGCTCATTGCTACCCTTGATCCGACCGCGGTTTGCGAGGTTGCGTTCAACATCAGGATGCCCATGGCGCGACCCTCGCCCGAATAATGCGGAACGCCGTGTCGGTGACAAGGCCCAGAAGTCCGATCGCGGCGATCGCCATGAAAATCACATCGACCTGAAAGCCTCGCATCGCCTTCAGGCTGATATAGCCGAGGCCGCTCGAAGCGGCGACAAGCTCGGCCACGACCAGATAGGTCCAGGCCCAGCCCATGGTGACGCGAAGCGTGTCGAGGATGGCTGGAAGCGCGGCCGGGAAAATGACGTGCCACACGGCTTCGCTACGCTTGGTGCCCAGAGTGTAGGAGGCGTTGACCAGGTCCCTGGACACACTGCGCGCACAGTCGGAAATCATAACCAGCTGCTGGAAAAAGGTGCCGAAGAAGATGACCGCTATGCGCTGTTCGATCCCGATGCCGATCCAAAGGATGAACAGGGGCACGAAGGAGGTCACGGGCAGGTAGCGGATGAAATTGACCAACGGCTCCAGCGGCGCCTGCACCACCCGGTATGTCCCCATCCACAATCCCAGCGGCACCGAGATCAGCGAGGAGACGATGAAGCCCAGGATCACCACCTTGGCGCTGGTCAAAGTGTGGTAAAAAAGGCTGCCGTCCAGAGACATGCGATAGGTCGTCTGCAGCACGGTTCCAGGCGTCGGCAGGAACATGTTCGGCACGACGCGGCCATAGGACAGCAGGGCCCAGCCGCCGATCACGACCACCCACATCGCCAGCGCGAGTGTTGTTGCCGTGCCGGCTGGAATGTTGGCGAATGGGGTCGTCAGGCGTGTCCACGCTGTCCGCCTTTGTGCCATGGGATGGCCTCCATTGATGTTCTGAAGCGCGAAGCTCGGGCCTGCCGGGAAACCGGAGGCGGCCCGGTGGACCGACCCCGGTTTCTCGAAGGCTCACTGTTCCCTGATGAAATCGGTGTCGAGGATGGCTTTCGCGTCGATCGTCATCTTGAGCTTGCCGGCCTTGCCCCAGATGTCCTGCGCGAAGTTCACCAACTCGGACGCCTCGCTCTTCTGCGGCGTGCCGAAGAATTCCAGGTTACGATCGCGGTCATAGTAGCGCACGCCCTTGGCGCCGGCCGCGAAATCCTCGGGCTTTTCGAGATAGCCGCCAATGCCCTTGGCCATGATCTCATAGGCTTTTTCCGGATTGGTCTTGATGTACTCGACCGCCTTGTAATAGCCCTTGACGAGGGCTTTTACGTCCTCCGGATGCTTTTCGATGAGATCGCATTTGAGGGCGATCACATCCACGATCAGGCCAGGGGTGGTCGTCGAATCGATCAGCACCTTTCCCTTGCCGCCCTTGCGGACTTCGGTGAGATGCGGCTCCCAGGTCACGGCGGCGGGAACCTGGCCGGCGATGAAGGCGGTCGCCGCGTCATCGGCGGTCATGTTGGTGATGGTGACGTCGTCCTCGGTCATGCCTTCCTTTTTCAGGAGCACATTGAACCAGAATTCGGAAACGGAGCCCTCGTTCAAGGCCACCTGCTGACCCTTCATATCCTTGAGCGACTTGACGCGGGGCTGCGTGACGACACCATCACCGCCGTGGCTGTCGTCGAGCGCCAGGACGTATTTGAAACAGAGATCGTCCGAGCGGTACTTCATCAGCTCGTCGACCGTGGAGGCGGCGCCATCGAGATCGCCACCGGCGACCGCCGCCATGTAAAGTGCTGATTCTTCTATGACCTTCAGGTCGACATCGGCGCCGGCCTCCTTGAAGTAACCAAGGTCGCGGGCGAGAAACAGCGGGCCGTAGCCCACCCAGGTCGTCATGCCAAGACGGATGGCGCCGGCGTTGGCAGGAGCGGCGAGCCCCAGGCCCAGCAAGCCTGCGCCGACCGCGCTCATCAGGCAGTTTCGAAATGTCTTCATTGTCGTGGTTCCCCTATGGCTGTTGCCGGCATCGGCCTCATTCTAGCGGCGTATGCCGGCTCCTGTTTTGGCAGCCGCTCTTGTTTGGGCGTCGCCTCCCAAGCGAGCCTTACGTGTTCTAAGGTCCGCAAGAGAGCATTCGGGCCGGATCGCAAAAAGAAGTCTTTTTCTGCCCATTGCTTCGTCGAAACCGAAGCGCGGTCGATACCCAATCGGCTGCCTGGTTCTGGCCCCTCTTGCCGGTCCATTTCCGCCGGCTCCGTCAACGGAAGCGGCCTCGATGCCATGGCGCTCGGAACCGACGAGCGTCCCGTGCGGGAACTCGCTCCTGCTAAAGGACAGGAACCGACGCCGGCGGCCGGCGTTTTGCTGCCGCATGGACTTGCCGCACCGCGAAACCAGGGAACGGTGTCAGTGCCTGAAGGCTGCGGCTCGCGGGGCAAGGGCGGAGATGGATGCGATGAGTATTTTCTATCGGGCGGCCAAGATTGCGGAGCAGGCCCATGCATCGCAGCACGACAAGACAGGAGGCCCCTATATAGATCATTGCCGTCGGGTGGTCGACGCTGTCGAGACGATGGACCAGAAAGTCGTCGCCTATCTGCACGACGTTCTGGAAAAAGGCGAAGGCTGGAGCCGGACCAGGCTCGAAGAGGCGGGCTTTGGACCGACGATCGCCGCCGCGGTCGACGCCATGACGCGCAGAGACGGCGAGGACTATTTTGCATTCGTGCGGCGGGCTGCATCGAACCCATTGGCGCTGCCGGTAAAACGGGCGGATCTGACCGACAATATCTGGCAATCGCGGCAGATCGGAGCACCCACGGCCAAATACGAAGAGGCGTTGCGCATTCTTGATGACGAGTTCACCAGGTGACAGGCGCCCGGATGCTGACGGCAATTGAGCCATGGTGGCGGCATGGGCCGATGCCGTAGCCCGCGATTTCGGGCAAGACGTATGGATCACGGGCGCCAGCCGGTTCGGTTATTTTCGTACAAATGTTTTTTCGTGACACGCCGGGCGGGTGGTTTTATGAATCTGGCGATCGATCCGCCTACGGCATGCCTTCTGGCGCAATGCCTGATCGTCTTCGGGGCGCTTCGAAACCAAGGTGACGCCCATGCGGGAATTGCCGAAAGACATTGACGCCGATGTGGTGATCGAAATCAGCAGATTGCTGGATGACAGCGCGCTTTTCGTGCCTGTCCGGGTTCATGAACTCACAGCAAGGGTAAGGCAGAAAGTGAAGACGGGTTTGCCGGATCGTTCGATCGAAGAGCTGATCGTGGAAATGGCCTCCTTGCGTCGGTTGGCCATGGCCTTTGAGCTGCCTGGGACGGAAAATGTGGTGCAAATTCCAGAGCGACTCCCACGCTGACCGGATCAAGGTCACGCGCTCCACTCGGCAATCAGGATAAGCGATGCCCCGAACACCTGGGCGCCCGCGTCATTGCGCACCTTCGGTGATTTTGACCAGATCGCGATCCGGCATTTCGTCGCGAGCGGCATCCATCAATAACGAACCTAGATGAGCAGCCTTGGGCTCAATTTGCGGTGCTGCCTTCGTCAAAAAGCTGAATGTCCCGGACGGCAGCTTTCTTGGTGATCAAGCCTTTCAGATCGGCATCCGATCGCTCTGTGCCGGTCCGCTCCCGCAGCATCGCTATGGCGGCTTGCATCGACGGGAAAGGGCTGTCCTGCAACTCATCGAGAATGGCGTCCACCGACGTGGCGACATTGGTCGGTTCGGGATTTGTCGACATGGCCGTTCGTCCGTCCGACTCGCCGCCCATATCGGCGTGGCAGGTATTTAAAAGCGCTTGATTTGATGACTTTTCACTGTACGATTTTTACCAAGTCGTGCCAAGATCATCACGCGCCTTGCCTGCGCATGCAATCCGAAACGGCTAACGAGGTGCGGCAGTCACGCGCCAGACGGTGTTTCCAACATCGTCCGCAATCAACAAAGCACCGGCCTTGTCGACAGCAACGCCCACGGGCCGCCCATGTGCCTTGTTGTCATTGTCAAGGAAACCGGTGACGACGTCCTGAGGCTTGCCGTCGGGATGACCTCCATTGAACGGTATGAAAACGACCTTGTAGCCGTTGAAGCGCTTTCGGTTCCAGCTGCCATGTTCGCCGACAAACGCGCCGTTGCGATAGGATTCGGGCAGATTGGTGCCGGTGTAAAATGCCAGGCCCAGGGGCGCGACATGAGAACTCAGTGCATAGTCCGGGGGGATCGCCTTGGCGACCAGATCCGGCCGCTGCGGCATCACCCGCGGATCGACATGCTGGCCATAGTAGCTGTATGGCCAGCCATAAAACGCGCCGTCCTTGACCGAAGTCATGTAGTCGGGAACCAGATTGGGACCGAGTTCGTCGCGCTCGTTGATAACGGCCCAAAGCGCTCCGCTCTGCGGCTCCCAGCTCAAACCGTTGGGATTGCGCAGCCCGCTTGCGAAAATGCGCGAACGGCCTGTCGCTCTGTCGACCTCCCAGATGGCGGCGCGGTCCTTCTCCGCCTGGATGCCGTTCTCCGTGATGTTGCTATTGGAGCCGACCCCGACATAAAGCAGCGATCCGTCCGGGCTGGCGACGAGGGACTTGGTCCAGTGGTGATCGATCGGACCGCCGGGCAGCGGCGTAAGCACGGTGCCAGGGGCGGTGATCTTGGTATCGCCTGGCGTGTAGGGATAGCGCACGATGGCATCCGTGTTGGCCACATAGAGGTCGTTGCCGACCAGAGCCACGCCGAAGGGCGAATTGAGATGGTCGAGGAAGACGTTCTGGAGATCGGGCACGCCATCGCCGTTCGTATCGCGCAGCAAGGTTATGCGGTTGCTTCCCTCGGTGCCGCCGCCTGACGTCGCCATGGACTCGATCCAGCCCATGATCAGGTCCTTCGGACGTTTGATAGCGGCGCCGGGCGGCGCCACGGACTCGACCACCAGAACGTCACCGTTCGGCAAGGTGTAGAGCGAGCGCGGATGCTTCAATCCCTTGGCGAATGCCTGGATCTGCAAACCCTTCGCAACCGTTGGCTTCTCGTCCTGTTTCCAGCCGATGATCGAAGCGACATGCATGGGCGGAACCAGATATTGCGTCGGTTCAGGCAGTGTCGGGGCCGGCCCGACCTGGCCGCTTGGGTCTGGATCGTCGTCGCTGCAGGCAGGCAATGCCAGAAGCGATCCGCAGAGCAGGCCTAACCCCACGGCACGCCGGATGTGTCTGTCGGAACCCTGCATGGCGCTCATTCGACCACCTCCCCGAGAGCGCGGCCCGTGCTCCATCGCAGCAGCCACACGAGAAGCAAGACGATCACGGCCGCTGCGGAGAGGATGAGCCCCGTCGGCACAACCGACGTCCAGGCATCACGGCTGTGCACCAGCGCGTTGAAGAACGAAAGGACAAGAACCACCAGGGTGCCGAACAGATAGACCCAGCGCACTGGGAACATTCGACCGGTGAAGAGATCGACAAGGGCCGCAATTACCGCAAGCGCTCCCATCAGCAGACCGGCTAACAACAGCCATGCGGAAAAATCGGTCCACATCATCTCCGCGGTCCGCCAATAGGCGAGGTCGGTCAAAAGCGTGCCGATGAAACAGGCATTGGCGATCGCCATTGGCGCCCGATAGATCGGGCGCCTGGTGACCACCGGCATCGATCGGGAATTGACCATGGATTTCTCCGCCCTGCTCCAGATAGCATCTGGGGCTCCAAACAAACCTGGAGTTGAGATGTTCCGGGAACAGTTTGCGTTCAAGGACTTGTGATTGCCTGACCGGTGCCGGCCATGAGCGGCGCCGGCGAGGCGCCGGCATTGCAAAGGGATCTATGGCCAACATCCGCAACGTGAGCGGGTAACGGCGCTCGGCCAGCGGCGGGAAGTTATGTTCTATTCCAAGAGTGCGATGCGCCAGGCTTGCGTGGCACCCCATCGGTGCAAGACAAAATTCAGCTTCGTACGTTTCTTACCAATCATTTGACCTTTATTGTCGGCCATCCCTAGATCACTAGATTGGCTAGGCGGCATCCACAAACCATGCCGCAATGGCCGACGCGAGCTTAGGCAATGTGCCGTCAAACCGGCATTGTCGCGCCGGCCATTCCCGCACTTCCTGCCCACAATCCGGCCTACCAACCCCGGCAATGGTGGCGGTCAGGTGGGCGGACGATCCTGCCTAGAGGGGTTCTTTGAACCGAGATCTCCGACCAGCCGACGGTATTGCAGTTCGGGAGCGCCGTAAGAGTCCCGTGCCAGCGTCATGAGACCTTTCCGATCCCGGATCGTGATTTCGCCGCGGCGGGCTCGGATGTAGCCATGGCTCTCGATTGTCTGAAGCCCGACGGTGACCCCGGGGCGCCTGACGCCCAGCATGACGGAAAGGAACTCGTGGGTTATCATAAGCCTGTCGCCGATGGTCCGGTCGCTGCACATCAGAAGCCATCTCGCCAGCCGGACCTCGAGGCTGTGCCGCGCGTTGATCGATGCCGTGTAGCTCGTCTGGATGTGGAGATACTGGACGTAGCGCAACAGGAACGGCCGCAAGGTAGGGCTGTCTTCCAAGGCTTCGAGGAATGGCGCGGCGCTCATCCGCAGCGCTTCGCTCGTCGACTGGATGTAACAATCGAAGCTTGCCAGCTCATCGCCCATGATCAGCGCCGAACCGGTCATGCCTTCGAAGCCGATTATTCCTACCTCTGATTCCGCCGTCGCTGAAGCCTTGGCGACGACCGATGCGATGCCACTCTCCAAGAAATAGACGGCCTCGATCTTTTGGCCTTCGTTCTCCAACGGTGATCGCAATTCCAGAAAAACGCTCTTGAGATGTGGCCGCAGCCGCTCGAAATCGTCCGCGCTCATCCGGCGCAACAACTCGCTCCTGGCCTGCAGAACCTTGTGATCCACGAGACGCTCTCCACTTGGGCAAGAGCACTGGGATCTCTCGGCCGCCCGCGCCCCTCGAACGAGCGGACGGTGGCAAAACATAAACTGTCCCACCCGGCCAGCACTAGGCAGGCGGCCGTGTCGGTATGAAACCGACAGTAGCTGCTGTGGACAAATCGCAGGTTTCGTCGGCTATCGATCCTTCGCCAGAAGGCGAGCTTCCCTGAGGATAGAGGAGCGGTCGAAGCCTATCAGGAACACTATGTCGCGTATCTGCTGTTCCGTAGCGCCCGATTCACGGGCAAGTGCACGCACGGCTTCGGCCGCTAGACCGGGGCGCTCGGGGTCTTTCGCCATGACATCCTAGCCTCACGCTGGGCAGGAGTGCGATGGTCGCTCCCAAGCGTCAACGCCCGTATCGTGCTGCTGACGACCCCCTTTTTGTACGCCTTCGCACTGAACTTGGCGAATCAATTCGAACCGAGCCCGTTCGGGCGACTAAACCGTGCCCGGTTGTTTTCGCCCAGAAGCTCATTGCAGATGACATTCGCCGATTTTCAATCGGTATCAGCTCGGTGTGCAGTTCTGCTCCGAGGTGATGCGAATTTCGGACTGCAATGTCAGGCGGTCTCGGCGATATTCAGCACGGCGTCGATCTCGGCCATCACCGCTGCCGGCAGCGGCCCTTTTTCCAGCGCACCGAGATTGTCCTCGACCTGCTCGGGCCGCGTGAAGCCGGGAACCGGCAAGGCGATTGCCGACTTGGCGAGGATCCAGCCGAGCGCGCCCTGAGCAAGCGTGCGCCCGCCCGAGGTGAGCAGGTCGCGGATTGCCGCGAGCCTTGACAGATAGTGCGGGTTGGCGGCGCCATCCCTGAAAAACACCATCCATTCGGCATTCCCGCCGCGCACGTCATCGGCGGGCAGCTTCATGGCCGGCGTGTATTTGCCGGTGAGCAGCCCCATTGCCAAGGGCAGCCGGCTGAACGAGACGAGGTCTTCGCGCGCCGCAACGGCCATCAGCTCGTTTGCCGGGGTAAATACATTGAAGTCATTCTCCACGGCCACGAAACCCTCGCGCGGCGCGTAGGCGGCAAGTCGTTCGCGGTGATCGGTGCTCCAGCCGAAGCCGCCGATCTTGCCCTCCTGGTGCAGCAGGCCGAGCGTATCGAACACCTCGCCGGCGCGCTCGATCGGGTACTCGTTGATATGCAGCAGCGCGACGTCGATACAATCGCGCTGCAGTCGCTGCCGCGAATTGTCGATCGAAGTCCGGATCGCCGCGGCAGAGGCATCCTCGGGAGCGATCTTGCGCGTTTCGGGATCGCCGAAATAGCCGACCTTGGTGACGATGACCGCTTCGTCCTTGCCCTTCAACGCCCGCCCAAGGATCAGCTCGGCATTGCCGGCGCCATAGGCGGCAGCCGTGTCGAACACCCGCGCGCCGATGTCATAGGCCATCGCCAATGCGGCTTGCGACCTGACGTCGTCGACCTCGCCATAGATGGTCGCCGTGTCATGCCAGCGCGCCGCGCCACCCGCCGCCCAGGTGCCGATGCCGATGCGCGGTACCGAGCGGCCGTCCCAAAGCTTCATCATCTGCATGCCCGCCTCCATTGGCTCAACGACCCAGGCCGGCGTGGCGGGCACGCTCGCGGATCTCTTCGCGAGAAATGCCGGCATCCGTCAGCGTGCTGTCCGGGACATGCCGCAAGCTCGCAAGCGTCTGGCGATAGGCAAGCCAACAGCCAAAACGGCGTCGAAATTCATGCAACATGATCGTCTCCTTTGGCGCGCGGAATACCCTTCGCGCGTGGTTGATCGAAAGCGCAAAGCATCCGCGCCAAGCGCCTGCGCGATCGAAAGGGTTGCGCTGGCTTCTTGGCCAGCCGAGGTGCTTCTCACTGTTCCGCCAGGCAGGATTGTCCAACACCTCCAATGCCGCATACTTGCGTGCGATGCCCGCTTCGCGCTACAGCCACGGCCGCAAGGAGTTTTTCATTTCTGCAAAATGGATATCGGCTGGGACGATCTGAGGTTGTTTCTAAACGTTGCGCGGCTGGGTGGCTTGAGCGCGGCGACGGCAACCACGCGCCTCAGCGCGGCCACCCTTGGACGACGCGTCACCGCGCTCGAAAAGCAGATCGGCGAACCGCTGTTCGTGCGTCAGCAGACCGGCTACCGGCTGACCCCGGTCGGTGAAGAACTGCTGCGGCGCGCCGAAGATGTCGAGGCAGCGATGCAGTCGCTGACCCGCTGGCGGGAGGGAAGCCTGCCCGACCGCATTGTCCGCGTCTCGGCCGGGCCATGGACCTCGGCCTTCGTTTGCGCCCATATCGGCGATATCTGGACGGTCGATGACGGCATAAGGGTGGAGTTCGTCACCACCACCGACAGGGTCGACATCGGGCGCCGTGCCGCCGACATCGGCATCCGCAGCGAGCGCCCGAACGAACAGTGGCTGGCCGGTCGCCAGAGCGGCAAGGTTGCCCACGCCATTTATTCCGGACGCCAGCTGATCAACGGCATCGCCGCCGGCTTGTTCGTCGGCGTCACCGGCGAAGGAGCAAACATTGCCTCGGCGCGCTGGCTGCAAGCCCATCATGGCGACCGCATCGCCGTGCGCGGCAACAACAGCCATTCGGTGCGCGAACTGGTGGCCGCCGGCGCCGGCCTTTCGATTTTCCCGTGCTTCGTGGGTGACAGCGATCCGCGGCTGGTTCGCGTCGCTCAGCCTATCGCCGAACTCGAAACCGACCAATGGATCGTTACCCATCACGAGGAACGTCACTCCCCGCCGGTACGAAAAGTCGCCGACCGCATTACAACCTTGATGCGGGCGCACCAGCCGCTGTTTCGCGGCAAGACGCCGATCCGGTAAGGCCAGCACGATGCCTCAGCCGCAGGAAGCCGTCAGGGTCTCGCGCTTCGCGATGTCTTCCCAGGCGTCATTTGCAGCACAATAGACAGCACAAAATCCGCGATCGCGTGGGATTTCGACGTGCGCAGCCGGATTAGACAGTAAATTCAATTAATTAACCGAAAGCCAATGGTACCGTTGGCTGGGATCGAACCAGCGACCTCCGGATCCACAATCCGGCGCTCTAACCATCTGAGCTACAACGGCACGTCTTAACGTTGGTAGCGGGATCGAGGTGGAAGGTTCATTCTCCGCGATCCGCTCTGTCGTTCGGCGATGCGTCCTTACGGGCTTATGAATTCTAATTCAAGGCTTTTGCAAAGCAAAGGCCACTTCCCCACAGCGGTGCACCTTTCGCCGGGCAAAGAAAAAGGCCGGCGGGAGGAGGTGCCGGCCTTTTCCTGTTACGAGCCAGCGGGAGGAGGTGCTGGCTGGTCACCCCGGAGGTGAAGGGAGGAGGTTCCACCCGCCGGGTATTCGCTTGACCGTCACTATCTCACATCTATTTGTCCGACAAAATGCGACCTTTTGTTGCATCCGCGGACGATGCGCAATTATTAGGCGGCCTTGATTTCCTTGATCGCCTTCTCGAAGGCGGTCTTGATCGGCTTCGAGACATCCTCGGCCGCCTTGGAGGCAACAGCCTGGAAGTCCTTGGCCTGCTCTACGGTCAGCTCGACGCGCTTGCGCAGGAAGGCGGTCTGCAGCTCGACGACTTCCGATAGCGACTTGGCGCCGATCAGGGCTTCGAGATGCGAGAAGCCGGCCTCGGCGTTGGCGCGCAGCGCCGCGATGGTCTTGAGCGACAGATCGCTGGAAACAGTCTTGGCGGTTTCGTAGGTCGATTCCAGAGCCTTCTGGGTCTCCTCGGCGCCGGTCTTGAGCTTGGCGTAGGCCTCTTTCGACTGCTCAACGCCCTTTTCGGCGAAAGCGCGCATCTGGTCGGTGGCCTTGGAAGCGTCGAAGCTCGGGAATTCAACGTTTTCGATGGTCTCGGCAGTCTTGGTCCTGGACATTTTCCATCCTTTTCAGCGGCAGCGGCTTTGACAGAAAGCCGTCTCGTTCATGTATGATGGCAATATAAAGGCAATTTTTGTGCATTGCAATATCCTTGTTGCAGTGCACAAAAAAATGTTTTCGGCCGTTAACCAAACAGCCAAAATTCAGCCTTTGCACGTTCTGGCTTGTGGACCTTCGTGGCTGCGGCTTTTATTAACAAAGCGTTAACTGCAAATTCGCCGCTCCGTGAGGGTTCGCCAAGCGCATGCCGTCCGAATATTCCTTCCTTGACGTCGCCGTACTCGACGCGGTCCGCCAGCGGTTTGCCGCCGGCGACGCGATCGCGATCCTGTCGGTCGACCTCGAGCAGGTGATCTGGGCCAATGGGCCGGGCGCCGCCATGTTCGGTTATCCCGATATCGAAGCGATCATCGGCGCCTCGGCGCGGCTGCCGCTGATCGCGCGCCGTCAGATCATGGCGACCAGCGGTTTCCCGCGGATCGGCAGCGATCGCTCGATCACGGTGCGCCTGGCGACCGGCATGACCAGCCGAGCCGTCGGCTTTCTTGCCAGTGCCGTGACGCTGCCCGATGGCGAGAATGCCATCATGCTGGCCGTGCCGGCGGCGCAGACCGGCTCGCGCAGTGCGGCCGAGATCGCCAGCCGGGCGATCAGCGGCTTGACCGAAGACGGCCATTTCATTGCCTTCATCGATGCCAAGGGCAATATCGAGGCCGCCTCGGAGGGATTTTCGGCGCTCGGCATCCAGCCCGCGACACTGGCGGCCCTGGTGGCCGACGTCGCGGCCGAGGGCGAGCGCATCGTCAAGCGCCTCGTTCCGGGCGGCAGGACCTCCTACCCCGCGGGCCTCGCCCGGCTGACACCGGAGCGGCATCTATTGGTGGTGATCGACGAGGATCAACTGGAGGACAGCGCATCCGGCGCGGCGGCCTCGGCGGACGGCTCGCCCGCGGCAACGGAAAGCCCTGCCAAGGAGATTGGCGGCACAATGGAGGCGGCGGAAACCGCCGCTGTAGAATCCGGGTCTCGGCAGGGCAATCAGCCGACGGCGGCCGAAATGGAACAGGAGCCCGCCCCTTCCGAGCCCGTCGCTGACGATATGCCGGAACGGGCAAAGCGGGAGATCGAGGAGCCGGCCGCGCCGGCACCGGTCGCCGCCGACAATGACCAACCGGCGGCGGGCACGCCGGCACAGCACGATCATTGGTATTTCAATGCCGGAGAAGACGGCGCGCCGGAACCGAAAAACTTGGCCGAGGCGGCCGGCACCGAGGCTTCGGCGGACAGCGTGAAGCAGGACGAGGTCGCCTCCCCGGCAGCTCCGACTACAGCTTCGGCCACCCGGATGATAGACCGCTCGGCGGCACCGATACGTTTTGTCTGGCGTACCGACGCCGAGGGCAAGTTCAGCGCGCTGTCACCGGAATTCGCCGATGTCGTCGGTCATCCGGCCGCCGACGTGATCGGCCGGCGCTTCAGGGATGTCGCGGCGGCTTTCGGCCTTGATGCATCCGGCGAGATCGCCGGCCTGCTGGAGCGGCGCGACACCTGGTCCGGCCGCTCGGTGCTGTGGCCCGTCGTCGGCACCGACCTGAAGGTCCCGGTCGACCTGGCGGCGTTGCCCGTCTATGGCCGCAGCCGCGCCTTCGAAGGCTTCCGCGGCTTCGGCGTCGCGCGAACCGGGGATGCGGTCGTCGATCCGGAAGCGATCGGCATGGCATTGGTGCCCAATGGCGAGATGCCGGCGGCACAGAAACCGGAGGCCGTGGAGACGCTGCCTGGGGAGCCGAAGGCTGAAGAGCCAAAGGCGTCGGATCCGTTCAAGGGCGAAGTGCCGGCGCTGACGATAGTACCTAAACCGGAGCGGCGCTTCGCCGACAAGGTCATCCGGCTGGCCGAACACCGGCAGCCGGCCAACGACAAGGGGCTGTCGACGCTGGAACGTAGCGCGTTCCGCGAGATCGGCGAGCGTCTGAAGAAAGAAAGTTCCACGGCAGAGCCGCCGGCGGCCGAACCAGCCGAGCCGGCAAGGCAAGCGGAACCAGGTGCCGGAACAGGCTCTTTGCCGGAGCCGCACGACGCGACCAAACCCGCGACTGTTGCGAAACCGCCGGTGGACATCGCCACCCCGGATGCCGAGCCAACAAATTCGACCCAGGAACCAGTGACCGGCCGGGCGCATGAGATGGCAGCGCCCGATGCTGAAGACGAGCCGGGTGCGGGCGAACCTTCCCCGGGCGATGCCGAGGATCAGAGGGATCTGGCGCGGCTCGACGGTGCGCAGCCGGACCAGGTCGAACAACAGGCGCCGAGCTCCGTGTCCCCGCCGAGGGCTTCGGGCTCCCTGCTCGACTATGCCGATAAGGAGGACGAGCCTGCCCATACCGCCGACGGCAGCGACGAGGCGTCAGCGCCCGAGGCACAGGAGATAATCGGGGATGGCGAGGCGGCAGCGCAGGCAGGACCCGCCAAGGCACCGCCGGCCGATGACGACAGCATGACGTCAGACGATTTTCGCGACGCCGAGGACGATGAGGACTGGGCCGGCGAGCAAGCGACTGCATCCGGCGAGGAAACGATTGCGACCACCGGCGGAACCGGCGGCAGGCATGAGGCGACCGAGACATTTGCCGAGCGGCCGCGCCTGCAAGTGCCGCCGCTCAAAACCGAAGGGTTCATGCCGTCGGCTTTTTCCGCCGGCACCGAAAACAAGACGCCGGATACATCACTGCTCGGCAAGCTGCCGGTGCCGCTCATCATCCATTCGGGCGACCAGCTGCACTATGCAAACGAGGAATTCCTCGACCTGACCGGGTACGCGACACTGGAGGACCTGGAGGATGCGGGCGGCCTCGGCGCTCTGTTTGCCGACCCTTATGCCGATGACGACGCCTCCGACGGCAGCGACCGGGCGCTGCGGCTGAAGACGCGCGACGGAAAGGAATTCCCTATCGATGCCATCCTGCGCTCCGTGCCCTGGCGCGACGGCAAGGCCCTGATGCTGGTCGTGCGCCGCTCCGGCGAGGATGATGCGCCTGTGGCCCTGCACGTGATCGGCGAGGAGCCAACGCAGCCCGATATTTCCGAGCTCAAGGCACGCATCGCCGAGATGCGCACCATCATCGACACCGCCACAGACGGGGTCGTGCTGATCGGCAGCGACGGCACCATCCGTTCGATCAGCCGCCCGGCCGAAGCGCTGTTCGGTTTCGACAGCGACGAGGTGACCGGCAAGCCGTTCGCCTCGCTGTTTGCGATCGAGAGCCAGCGCGCGGCGCGCGACTATCTCACCGGCCTGTTGGAGCCTGGCGTGGCGAGCGTCTTGAATGATGGCCGCGAGGTGATCGGCCGCGAAGCACAGGGGCGCTTCATCCCGCTGTTCATGACCATCGGCCGGCTGCCCAACGACAGCGGCTTCTGCGCCGTGGTACGCGACATCACGCAGTGGAAGCGAGCCGAGGAGGACCTCACCCAGGCGCGTGCGGTGGCCGAACGCGCTTCCTCGCAGAAGACCGATTTCCTCGCCCGCATCAGCCACGAGATTCGCACGCCGCTCAACGCCATCATCGGTTTTTCCGAACTGATGGTCGACGAGAAGTTCGGGCCGGTCGCCAATGACCGCTACCGCGACTATCTGCGCGACATCAACCGCTCGGGCAACCACGTGCTCGATCTGGTCAATGACCTCCTGGACATCTCGAAGATCGAGGCCGGCCAGCAGGAAATGGCTTATGAGGCGGTGTCGCTCAACGATACGCTGGCCGAAACCGTGGCGATGATGCAGCCGCAGGCCAACCGCGAACGGGTCATCATCCGCTCCAGCTTCGCCTCGCGGCTGCCGGAAGTGGTGGCCGACCTGCGCAGCGTGCGCCAGATCGCGCTCAACATCCTGTCCAACGCCGTCCGCTATACCCAGGCCGGCGGCCAGGTGATCGTCTCGACCGCCTACGAGACCTCAGGCGACGTCGTCATGCGGGTGCGTGACACCGGCATCGGCATGAGCCAGTCCGAGATCGAGCAGGCGCTGAAGCCATTCAAGCAAATCAACGCCCTGAAGCGCGGGCGCGGCGACGGCACCGGCCTTGGCCTGCCGCTGACCAAGGCGATGGTGGAAGCCAACCGCGCCCGCTTCACTATCAATTCGACGCCCGGCGAAGGCACGCTGGTGGAGGTTGCATTCCCCTCGACCAGGGTGCTGGCGGAGTAGAAGGTCCAAAAGAAAAAGGCGTCCAAAGGACGCCTTAAGAGATGAGATTGCTGTCACAACGGGGGCTTGAGCTGAATTCAGATCCTCGGGGGCTGAGGAACGGGATTTCTCCCTCAAGTTACATGCGACTATCGACGCCGGGCCTTAACAAGTCCTTACCGGGTCGCCAAAAAATTTACGAATGTGTACCACTCGTGAAATCTAGGTAAATTCGCGCGACATATTTCGTTAACCGGTCACTCGGCGAGCTGCGGCAGGTTCCTGAACAGTTCCAGCGCTTCCGGGTTGGCGAGCGCTTCCCTATTTTTGATGGCACGACCATGCACGACGTCGCGCACGGCGAGTTCGGTGATCTTGCCCGACTTGGTGCGGGGGATATCCGATACGGCGACGATCCTGGCCGGAACGTGGCGAGGGCTGGCGCCGCTGCGTATCTTGGCGCGGATGCGTTTTTCCAGGTCCTCGTCCAATTGGACACCCGCGGCCAGGCGCACGAACAGCACGACGCGCACGTCATTGTCGAAATCCTGGCCGATGCACAGCGCTTCCAGGATTTCCGGCATCTGTTCGACCTGATTATAGATTTCCGCCGTGCCGATGCGCACGCCACCTGGATTGAGCGTCGCGTCCGAGCGGCCGTGGATGACCATGCCACCATGATCCGTCCATTCGGCGAAATCGCCATGACACCAGACATTGTCGAAACGCTCGAAATAGGCCGCCTGGTATTTCTTGCCGTCGGGATCGTTCCAGAAGCCGATCGGCATGGACGGGAAAGCCCTGGTGCAAACCAGTTCTCCCTTCTCCTGCCTGACCGGCTTGCCGTCATCGTCCCAGACATCGACGGCGAGGCCGAGGCCCGGCCCCTGGATCTCCCCGGTCCAGACCGGCTCGATCGGCACGCCGAGAACGAAGCAGGAGACGATGTCCGTGCCTCCGGAAACCGAGGCCAGATGCACGTCCTTCTTGATGCCTTCATAGACGAAGCGGAAATCCTCGGGCGAAAGCGGCGACCCGGTGGAGGAGATGGCGCGCACCGCCGACAGATCATGGCTGCGGATCGGCTTGAGGCCGGCCTTGCGCACGGAATCGATGAACTTGGCCGAGGTGCCGAAGAAGGTCATCTTCTCGGCATCGGCGAAATCGAACAGCACGTTGCCGTCGGGGTGGAAGGGAGAGCCGTCATAAAGCAGCAGCGTGGCGCCGGAGGCCAGACCCGATACCAGCCAGTTCCACATCATCCAGCCGCAGGTGGTGAAATAGAAGAAGCGGTCGCCGTCGCCGAGGCCGGCATGCAGCCGGTGTTCCTTGACATGCTGGATCAGCGTGCCGCCGGCCGAATGGACGATGCATTTGGGAATGCCGGTGGTGCCGGACGAAAACAGGATGTAGAGCGGATGCGAAAATGGCAGCCGCTCGAAGATGACGGATTTGACGGCGAAGGGCGACAGCGCCTCCTCCATCGCCACCGCCTTGTCGATGGTATCAGCAACATCGGCGGAGGTGCCGAGATAGTCGACGAGCAGGACCTTGCGGACGCTGCCGAGCTTGGCCGCGACCGCCTTGACCTTGTCGGCGACCTCGATCGCCTTGCCATTGTACCAATAGCCGTCCGGCGCGATGAAGATGACAGGTTCGATCTGGCCGAACCGGTCGAGCACGCCCTGCTCGCCGAAATCGGGAGAACAGGATGACCACACCGCACCGATCGAGGCGGCGGCCAGCATGGCGGCGACGGTTTCGGGCATGTTGGGTATCATCGCAGCGATACGGTCACCCTTCTTCACCTTGAGCGAAAGGAAGAGCTGCTGCAGGCGCGAGACCAGGCCATGCAGTTCGTTCCACGACAGCCGCCTCTCGACCTTGTCCTCGCCGCGGAAGACGATTGCCTCGCCGGCACCGGTTTTTTTCAGAAGGTTCTCGGCGAAATTCAGCGACGCGTCGGGGAAGAAAGAAGCGCCGGGCATCTTCTCGCCATCGAGCAGCAGTCGTTCGCCTTTGTCGCCTTCAAGACCGCAGAAATCCCAGACAAGATCCCAGAAAGATTCCCGGTTCTCGACCGACCAGCGGTGAAGATCGGCGTAGGATGAAAATGGACTGCCGGTATTCGCTGCCGCAACCTTCATGAAGGCGGTCAAGGGCGAGGCATCAATTTGGTCTTGCGTCGGGGTCCAGAGCGGTACTTCGCCAGCCATGATCGATCCTCCCACGGTCGTCATCGCTTATGCATATCGCAGCGTAGCAGAGCAAGATTTTGTTGGGCTGACGCGGTCAGGTGTGCGCAAATGCCATCGCCGGGCCATAAAGACTTGAAATGCGTCAGCCCTAAGTCGTAGTGACGACAGGGGTTACACCCGTCGGACGATCGTTTTTGTCGGAATGGAAGCATACGGGGCTATATGCCATCATCCTTGATCCGCCGCGGAGTATGGGCGATCGGCGCTGCCGCGATCGTCATCGCTCTGGTGGTCGCGGCCCTGCCGCTGATTGCCTCGACGCGGATCGTGCGTGACCGCATCGCCTGGGAATTGAGCGCCTGGAGCGGCTTTCGGGTTGCCATCGAGGGGTCGCCGCGCATCGAGGTCTGGCCGAAATTCCGCGCGATCCTGACCGATGTGACGCTGTCGAAGTGGACGGATGCCGATGCGCCGCCGGTCGTCGAAGCCGAACGGGTCGAGGTCGACCTCTCGGCCATGGCGGCATTGCAGGGCGATGTGGTGTTTTCCACGGCACGGCTGGTGCGACCGACGATCCGGGTCCAACGCACGGCTGGCGGGCTATTCCTGCCCACGGCGCCGACCGGCGGGCGCATCGCGCGCTCCATCGACGCGGCCCGTGGCCTGGTCAACGCGGACCCCGCCAAGCCCGACCTGGACAAGCTGCCGGACGACACTTTCGGAACCGTGGAGTTCAGGGATGGCCGCATGGTGGCGTCCGTCAAAGGCAAGGATGTGGAGATCCTGAGCAGTCTTAGCGGCCAGGCTACTTGGGCGGCGATGAACAGCAATGCGACATTGTCCGCGACCGGGATCTGGCGCGGCGAAAGCGTGACCGTGGATGCCGCCTCGCCGAGACCCCTGGTGCTGTTTGCCGGGGGCATGGCACCCCTCACTTTGTCCTTCAAGGCAGCGCCCGCCACCTTCTCCTTCGACGGCACGGCCAACATGTCCGAAAAAGCCTATTTCGATGGCCAGGTGAAATTCGCGGCGCCCTCGCTGCGCCGCGTGCTGGAATGGTCGCAGGCCGGCATCGCGCCGAGCGCGGCGATCGGCTCGGTCAGCATTTCGAGCAAGGTCACGGCGTCGGCCGGCCGCGTCAAATTTGAAAACACGGCGCTGGCGCTGGACAACAACCCGGGCATGGGCGCGCTGGACCTGTCGCTTGGCGAGACGCAACCGGTGATCTCGGGCACACTTGCCTTCGACACGCTCGACCTCAGGTCGTTTCTGTCCGCCTTCACGTCGCTGGGACCGGCGAGCAGCGGCGAGCCAGGTCAGGTCGACACGAGTTTCGCCGATCGGGTCAATCTAGATCTCAGGCTGTCGGCGGCCCGTGCCACGGCGGGGAGTATCCAGCTTGCCGATGTCGCGGCCACCGCCCAGGTCAAGGACGGTCTTTCCGTCTTCGACATCTCCGACGCCTCGGCTTTTGGCGGCAACATCCAGACCAGCCTTCGTTTCGACCGTAAACCCGAGGGCACCCAGGTCGAGATCCGGCTGCTGGCCTCCGACGTCGATGGCGGCGCGTTTGGTACCGCGGCCGGGATGACCCGGCTGGTGCCGGTCGGCACCGGCACCGTTTCGGTCATCCTCAAGGGACCGGGAAGGACCTGGGATTCGATCTTTGAAAACGCCGACGGCTCGGTCTCGGCGACCTTCGGCCCTGGCGCGCTCAGCAAGTTCAACCTGCCGGCCTTTCTCAAGCATACCGAACAAGGCGGCTTCTTCGCGCTCGACGATGTCTCGGACGGGACGCTGCCCATCGATGGCGCCGAAGTGAAGGCAACCATTTCAAGAGGCGTGGCGAGACTCGACAAGGCTGAGGCCAATTCGGCGAAATACAAGATCTGGCTTTCCGGCATCGCATCCTACGCAGGACGCGGGCTGGCGCTGTCGGGCGGCGTCATCCAGCCGGATCAGCCAGCAACGCAAAAGAACGGCCAGCAGGGGCCTAACCAGTCGTCGTTTTTCGTCGGCGGAACGTGGAGCACGCCGTTCATTTCACCCATCAGCCGTGGCGTTTCGGGCGAATAACGCCTTGCGCCTGAAGCGCCGCTCCTAACCGCGTTGCGCGGCCCGCTCGTCAAGCTGCCGCTGCACCTCGCGCCGCTTGTTGGCGACCGAAGCGATGATCACGCCAACCGTGACGATCGCGATCAGGAGGGTGCAGGCGGCATTGATCTCCGGCGTCACGCCGAGGCGGACCTGGCTGTAGATCTTCATCGGCAGCGTGGTGGCGCCAGGGCCCGAAGCAAAGCTGGCGATGACCAGGTCGTCCAGTGACAGCGTGAAGGCAAGCATCCAGCCGGACACGATCGCCGGCAGAATGACTGGCAGCGTGATCTGGAAGAAGGTCTTCACCGGCGGTGCACCAAGATCCATGGCGGCTTCTTCCAGCGAGCGATCGAAGCTGACAAGCCGCGACTGCACGACGACCGCGACAAAGCACATTGTGAAGGTGATATGCGCGAGGATCACGGTCGTCATGCCGCGATCCATGCCGATGGCGACAAACAGCAGGAGCAGCGACAGGCCGGTAATGACGTCAGGCATGACCAATGGTGCGAAGATCATGCCGGAGAACAGGACCCTGCCCCGGAAGCGTGTGTAGCGGGTCAGCGCCAGGGCCCCCATGGTGCCGAGAACCGTGGCCACCGTCGCTGAAATCAGACCGACGCGGATGGTCACCCACGCGGCGTCCATCAGGCCCTGATTGTGGAACAGCGATACGTACCATTTGGTGGAAAAGCCGCCCCAGACGGTGACGAGCTTGGACTCGTTGAAGGAGAAGACGACGAGCAGCACGATCGGCAGATAGAGAAAGGCAAAACCGAGCGTGATCGAGGTGATGTTGAAGCGGCTCCAGGTGGTGTTCATTTGTCCTGCTCCTGCGCGCGGGCCTGGGCATGCTGGAACAAGACGATCGGTACGATCAGCAGCAACAGCAGGATGACGGCAACGGCCGACGACACCGGCCAGTCACGATTGGCGAAGAACTCGTTCCACAGCGTTTTGCCGATCATCAACGTCTGCGAGCCGCCGAGCAGGTCGGGGATGACGAATTCGCCGACGGCCGGGATGAACACCAGCAGGCAGCCGGCAATGACGCCGGGCAGCGACAGCGGAAAGGTGATCTTCCAGAAGGCAGCGGTCGGCGGACAGCCGAGATCCTTGGCCGCCTCGATCAGGGAGTAGTCCATCTTTTCCAGCGACGAATAAAGCGGTAGCACCATGAACGGCAGGTAGGAATAAACGATGCCGATGAAGATGGCCGTGTAGGTGTTGAGGATCACCAGCGGCTGATTGATGATGTGCAGCGACAAGAGCAACTGGTTGAGCAGGCCCTCGGGCTTCAGGATACCGATCCAGGCATAGACGCGGATCAGGAACGACGTCCAGAACGGCAGGATGACCAGCATCAGCAATGTCGGGCGGATCGTGGCCGGAGCGCGCGCCATGCCATAGGCGATGGGATAGCCAACCAGCAAGGTCAGCCCCGTGGAGATGGCAGCGATGACGACGCTGGTGAGGTAGGCCTTGAAATAGAGTGCGTCCTGCGTCAGCCAGACATAATTGTCGAAGTTGAGGTCGCGAAAACCGGCGAAGAAACCGGAAACGCCGTCCCTGAAATCAAGCACCGGCGTATAGGGCGGCATGGCGATAGCCGTCTGCGACAGCGAGATCTTGAAGACGATGACGAAGGGGACGAGAAAGAAGAACAGCAGCCAGAGATAGGGAACGATGATGACGAGCCGGCTGACGAAGCCGGCACCCAAACGCGTCAGGAACGGATTGGCGGCAGTCGATGGCGCGGCGGCATCGGCGACGGCGGTATTGGACATGCCCGCCCCCTACCGTGCCAGCACGACGCCGGCGTCGGGCCGGAAGGACACCCAGGCACGGTCGTTCCAGGTCAGCGGATCCTCGGTCACACGAGCCGCGTTCAGGGCGCTTGCCCGCACGATCTGCCCGTCGTCCAGCCTGACGTGATAGACGGTCATGTCGCCGAGATAGGCGATGTCGTAAACCTCGCCCTCCAGCGCGTTGACGGCATCGGCCGGCTTCTTCGACGAAACCCTGATCTTTTCCGGCCTGATGGCGAAGATGATGTCGGTGCCTGTTGCGGCGGCGCCATTCTCGACGACGATCTGGGCTCCGGTCGCGCCGGTGATGCGTGTTGTCTTGTCGGCGCGCTCGGCAACCTTGCCCTCGAACATATTCACGTTGCCGACGAAATGAGCGACGAAGCGCGACGTCGGAGCCTCGTAAACCTCCGCCGGTGTCGCAACCTGCATCACCTCGCCCTTGTCCATGATGGCGATGCGATCGGCCATCGTCATCGCCTCTTCCTGGTCATGGGTGACGACGACGAAGGTGAGACCAAGCTCCTGCTGCAGATCCATCAGTTCGAACTGGGTTTCCTCGCGCAGTTTCTTGTCGAGCGCGCCGAGCGGCTCGTCGAGCAGCAGCACCTTCGGTCGCTTGGCGACCGAGCGGGCAAGCGCGACGCGCTGGCGCTGGCCGCCGGAGAGCTGGTGCGGCTTGCGCTTGGCGAACTGCTCGAGCTTGACCAACTTCAGCATGTCGGCGACGCGCTTTTCGATATCGGGCTTCGGCATGCCTTCCTGCCTGAGGCCGAAGGCGATGTTGTTCTCGACCGTCATATGCGGGAACAGGGCATAGGACTGGAACATCATGTTGACCGGCCGGCGATAGGGCGGAATGCCGCGCAGATCCTGACCATCGAGCAGGATGCGACCGGCTGTCGGTTCCTCGAAGCCGGCAAGCATCCTGAGCAGCGTCGACTTTCCGCAACCCGAGGCGCCGAGCAGCGCGAAGAATTCACGCTCGAAAATGGCCAACGACAGATTGTTGACAGCGGTGAAGTCACCGAACCTCTTGGTGACGCCGTCGAACTGAATATATGGCTTGGCCTTCGGGTCGTTCCATGGCGCGAAGTCCCTGCGGATGCTGCCAAGCGATTTCATATCCCCACTCCGTACTTTTTATTCCCCAAAAGAAATCGACCCCGGCAGTTGGCTGCCGGGGTCGCGTCGGATTGCCTACTGGCCGGTGACGATCTTGGTCCAGCTGCGCGTGACGATGCGCTGCGTCTTGGGATCGTAGGGCTGGACGGTATAGAGCTTCTGCAAGGACGCGGCGTCCGGATAGACCGAGGGATCGTCGAGCAGCGCCTTGTCGACGAACTGCTGCGATGCCTTGTTGCCGTTGGCATAAAGGACATAGTTCGACGATTTGGCGATCACTTCCGGCGTCATCATGTAGTTGATGAATTCAAGCGCCTCGGCGACATGCGGCGCATCGGCGGGGATCGCCATCTGATCGAACCACATCTGGGCGCCTTCCTTTGGGACGGAATAGCCAATCTCCACCCCTTGCTTGGCCTCGACCGCGCGGTTGCGAGCCTGGAACACGTCACCCGACCAGCCGACCGCCAGGCAGATGTCGCCATTGGCAAGTGCGTTGATGTATTCGGACGAGTGGAACTTCCTGATGTAGGGACGGATCTTGAGAAGAGCTTCCTCGGCCTTGGCAATGTCGTCAGGCGAGGTGCTGTTGGGGTCCAGACCGAGATATTTCAGCGCCGCCGGCAGGATGTCGGACGGAGAATCCAGAACATAGACGCCGCAATCCTTCAATTTGGCCAGGCTGTCCGGGTTGAAGAAGGTATCCCAGCTGTCGATCTTGTCGGTGCCGAGCGCTGCCTGCACTTTCTTGGTGTTGTAACCGATGCCGACCGTGCCCCACATGTAATTGACCGAGTATTCGTTGCCGGGGTCGTATTGGGCGGTGCGCTCCGTAACCGTATCCCACATGTTGGAGAGGTTCGGCAGCTTCGATTTATCGAGCTTCTGGAACACACCGGCCTGTATCTGGCGGGCCAGGAAATGGCCGCTCGGCACGACGACGTCGTAGCCGCTGCCGCCGGCGAGCAGTTTGGTTTCGAGGATTTCGTTGGAATCGAAGGTGTCGTAGACGACCTTGATACCGGTCTTCTTGGTGAAATCGTCGATGATCGAACTGTCGATATAATCCGACCAGTTGAAGACGTTGACGACGCGGTCCGCAGCGTGACCGGCGGGCGTCAAAAGCGCCAGAAATACCGAGGTTGCCGAAAGCCAGAGCGCTTTGCGGATCATGCTATTCTCCTTTGGTGAGTGTTCCATTGCCGGCGCGTCGCGACATGCTCGCGCTGCCGGGCATTTTGCTTCAGACTATTGAGCTTTCCAGGGGCCGACAAGCGCCATCCGGCACGCCGCCTGCGGCAACCCGGTCGTTCGGGGCGGGAAGGAATTGCGGTGCCGTCAGAAGCTTTCGCCGCCGCGCGGAGAGAGATACAAGAATGTGGTCCGGTCTCGATCGAGCCGCCGGGGAGACTTGGCAAGATAAGCCTGTCTTGTTGTTGCCGTAGTCCCAGCCTGCCCGGGCGGCAGCGACATTGTCAATGGGCAAAGCTTCGGCGCCGACATCAATTAGGCGAAGGCACTCCGGTGACCCCAGCCCGCTGCGGCCGCGCCTGGCGCTTGAATTCGAGCCCAATATGGACAAGCAGCGCCGTGACCACCACCGCGCCGCCGACCATGGTGCGCCCGGACGGCACCTCGGAATGGATGAGCCAGACCCATATCGGCCCCAGGATCGGCTCGAACGTGCCGAGCAGTGCCGCGATCGCCGCCGGGATCAGGCGCGCGCCGGTGGCGAAGAAAGCAAGGCCAAGGCCGAGATTGACCACGCCGAAGACGAAGAGAAAGCACATGTCACCGGCCGACACCATGAAGGTCGAAGCTTGCGAGGCAGCCAAGCCCGCCGCCAGGATCGTGCCGAGACAGGTCGCCGGCGTCATGCGCACGCTGGAGAAGCGCCGGGTGATGACGGTGGCGATCGAGAACATGAACGCGATCAGCAGCGCAAGTCCATCGCCTATGGGCGAGACGGCACCATCCAGTGATTCCGACACCATGACGGCTACGCCGGCGATGACGGCGGCAATGGCCATCCAGGTTGCAATGGTTACTCTTTCGCGAAACAGTGCCCAGGCAAACAAGGCCGCCAGGAGCGGCACGCCGGCCTGCATCAAGAGGATGTTGGCGACGGTGGTATAGGCAAGCGCCACGACGAACGAGGTCGAGGCAATGGCGAAGCAGAATCCCACGGCAATGCCTGGCAAGCCCATGTCCTGGAATGACTTCACCATGCCGCGCCAGCCGTCACGCCAGACCATGAAGCAGAGCAGGAAGGCAGCGGCCCAAACGGAACGCCAGAAAATAACCGTCCAGCTGTCACCGGCGCTGATGAAGCGAGCGATGGTGCCGCCGAAACTCCACATCAGCGCCGACAGGAAGACCAGAAGCATGCCGACGCGTTCCTCGCGCGGCGAGACTGTCGAGGTAGCAAGGCCGGTCGATGCAGCAAGGGTCGGAGATGATGCTGTGTCTGTCATGGGCGCGACTGTCGAGCTTTTGTGGACGGGACGATGCGCAAGGGACGACAAAAAACTACTCTGTTCACGTAACGCAAAGACTTAAGCCGCGGGTGATCCAGAGACCGGCGACGATTGTGGCACCTTTGCCGCAGCGTTACTGAAAGTCGAACGCGCTCAGGCCGGTCACCATCTCGTCGAGTCCGAGGGGTCGCGTCACCGGCGGCTCGGCGCGCGCCAGGCAGCCGACGCGCTCGCAAAGCCGGCAGGCCGGGCCGACAGGCGTCGCCGCGACAGTGCCTGCCCCCACCTTCGCGCCGACTGCCGCGCCAGGCAGCACCGCGCCATAGACGATGTCGTCGCGAAAGCCGATGTCGCAGCCGAGCAGCAGTGCCGTGCGGCGCGGGCGTTCGGAGAATGCGCCTTGCGGCCCCTCCAGCGTGCGGGCGATGCACAGGAACTCGGCGCCATCAGGCATTTCCACCGCCTCGACGAAGACCTGACCGGGCTGGGTGAAGGCGACATGCACCGGAAGCTTGGGACAGCCTCCGCCAAAGCGGCTTTGCGGAAAGCCCTGGCTGCCGGCCTTGCGAAAGCGGTTTCCGGCATTGTCGACCTCGAGCATGAAGAAAGGCACGCCGGAAGCACCTGGCCGCTGCAGCATGGTCAGCCGGTTTGCCGCCTGCTCGAAGGAGACGCCAAAGCGCGAGCGCAGGACTTCGATATCGTAGCGTGAGCGAACGGCCGCCGCGTGAAAAGGCTGATAAGGCATCATCAGCGCGTGGGCGGCATAGCGGCCGAGTTCGAAGCGGGCAAGGCGGCGCGCCTCGTCCGTGGCCAGCCTCAGCGCCTGGATCTCGCCGGCGATCGCGACCGTCATGCGGATCAGGCAGGCCTCCATCGCGACTTCACGCAACTGGTCGAATGGTGACAGGCGCTCGGACAGGAACAGGCGCTGCGAGTGGCGGTCGTAGCGGCGGCGCCAGTTCGGCATGGTGGCGACCGGCAGAACCTTGACCACGATGCCGTATTCGCGCTTCAGCCATGCCTTCAATGCCCCAAGCAAGTCGTCGCCGGGATCAAGCACCGACGTGAACGCCTCGGCCTCTTCCTCGAGCGAGGAAAAATGATTCGGCCGCCGCTCGAAAATCTCGCGCACCTCGTCGATCGGCAAGCGGGCGCCGGAGAGCGCTGTCGTCCGACCCTCGCGTGCCAGAAGCTCGTTGATGTCGGACAGCCGCTCGGCCTGCTCGCGATAGGCGCGGAACAGTTTTATCACTCCGGCGGAGGCATTGGGCGCCGCCTCGGCAAGCTCGATCAGTTCCTGATCTCCCGGCAGTTCGCCAACCAGCAGCGGATCGGTGAACACCTCCCTCAGGGCAGCGACCGATCCCCTTGCCTCGCCCTGAAGCTCGTGCGGATCGACCTTGTAGACTGAGGCCAGCTTCAGGATCAGCTGCACAGTCAGCGGCCGCTGGTTGCGCTCGATCAGGTTGAGATAGGACGGCGAGATGCCGAGCCCCTCGGCCATTGCCGTCTGGGTCAGGCCCTTGGCGTTGCGGATGCGGCGAATACGCGGCCCGGCGAAAATCTTCTGATCAGCCATCGACCATCCTTGACAGGAATTTACATGACATCAGCCGCGATCCCCAGCCTGCTTGTCTTTACAGGATTGACAAATTTACAGCGCCTCCCTGTCAAACGCAACACAGATTTTCCCTTATGTTCGGTGAGGTTTTCTGATTTTTCTGGCTCATTTTGCATCGCAATGTAAATTCAGTCACATAGAAATACTCCCGACAACTGGCGCGCGGACGTCGTGCAGAAACCTTCGGAGCGACCAATGACTGATTTTTACAACCTCGTCCCATCGGCGCCTGAAGGCCGCTTCGACGGCATTGAGCGTCCCTATTCGCTGGAGGATGTGAAGCGGCTGCGAGGTTCGGTGCAGATCAGGCAGAGCCTTGCCGAAATGGGTGCCAACCGGCTGTGGAAGCTCATCCACGAGGAGGACTTCGTCAACGCATTGGGCGCCATGTCCGGCAACCAGGCGATGCAGCAGGTGCGCGCCGGGCTGAAGGCGATCTATCTGTCGGGCTGGCAGGTCGCCGCCGACGCGAACACCGCCTCGGCGATGTATCCGGACCAGTCGCTCTATCCAGCCAATGCGGCGCCCGAACTGGTCAAGCGCATCAACCGCACGCTGCAGCGCGCCGACCAGATCGAGACCTCCGAAGGCAACGGGCTCTCTGTCGACACCTGGTTCGCGCCGATCGTTGCCGACGCGGAAGCCGGCTTCGGCGGCCCGCTCAACGCCTTCGAGATCATGAAGGCGTTCATCGAGGCGGGTGCCGCCGGCGTCCACTATGAGGACCAGCTGGCGTCGGAGAAGAAGTGCGGCCATCTCGGCGGCAAGGTGCTGATCCCGACCGCGGCGCATATCCGCAACCTCAACGCCGCGCGGCTCGCGGCCGACGTGATGGCCACGCCCACCCTGGTCGTGGCGCGCACCGACGCGGAAGCGGCAAAGCTGCTCACCTCCGATATCGATGAGCGCGACCAGCCCTTTGTCGACTATGATGCCGGCCGTACGGTGGAAGGCTTCTACCAGGTCAGGAACGGCATCGAGCCTTGTATCGCACGGGCCGTTGCCTATGCGCCCCACGCCGACCTGATCTGGTGCGAGACCTCGAAGCCCGACCTGGCGCAGGCCAGGAAATTCGCGGAGGGGGTGCGCAGGCACCATCCAGGCAAGCTGCTCGCCTATAATTGCTCGCCGTCGTTCAACTGGAAGAAGAACCTCGATGACGCGACGATCGCCAAGTTCCAGCGGGAACTGGGCGCCATGGGTTACAAGTTCCAGTTCATTACGCTGGCCGGCTTCCACCAGCTCAACTACGGCATGTTCGAACTCGCCCGCGGCTACAGGGCGCGGCAGATGTCGGCCTATTCCGAGTTGCAGGAAGCGGAATTCGCGGCGGAGGCCAATGGCTATACCGCGACCAAGCACCAGCGTGAGGTCGGCACCGGCTATTTCGATGCCGTCTCGATGGCGATCACCGGGGGCCGGTCATCGACCACCGCCATGCATGAGTCGACCGAGCACGCGCAGTTCAAGCCGGCGGCGGAGTGAGTTCGCCAAAAAAGACGACCAACAGAGGAAACGCCCGAGAGGGCAAGGACATAGGAGACGACCAATGGCATCGATAAGCCGCGTCAAGGAACGGGCAGAAGAGCAATCGACCACGATGAGCGTCGACCAGCAGGCGACGATCCGCATGCTGGCCAACGATCTGCACAGGCTCAACCAGTCGGTGATGAAGGCGGTGGAGGCGGGCGTCTCGGTGGAGCTCGTGCGCTCCGCAAGGCATCATGGCGGTGACGGCAATTGGGGTGACCTTTTGATCCCGGTCATCGTCACGCAGCAGAGCCATGGCTGATCCGAAATCGTCCAGGCGGCCCTTTCACCTGCGCAATGAATGCGCAGGTGAATTTTATTTTTACGCAACCAAGCCATGGACAGAGCAGTACAGTACTGTTGCTTTGAATCCACTGTTGTGGGGGACGCCTCCAGGTTCTTTTATTTAAACTTGACAAGGGTGCGATCTCACGCCAATTGTCGCCCAGATTTCAACTCTGCATTGAAATGGGGGCGAACTTCTTGGCCGACTTGGGTGCCCAGTGAACCGCGAGGGCGAGACCGCAAAACATGTGAATCTGGGGACCCGGGATTCAAGCACCGACACGATCCGCGATCTCTCGCGGGTGCTTGTTGTCGGGAAATCGCCGATCAACCGGGTCGTCGTATCGAAGATCGTCGAACGGTCCGGGCTCAGACCAATCTCGGAACCGCCTGATATCGCAGCGAAAACCTTGCGGACGCTGGTGCCGGGAGCGATCGTCCTCGATGGTGGCCCCGACAACAAGGACTGCGACAATCTGATGCCCGGCATCGAAATATTGCGCCGGACCTCGGGCAAATCGCTTCCTCCCGTGATCCTGCTTTCAACCAAGAATGGCACGCCGGAGAGCCTTGGCCTGGCGAATGTCGTCGACGTGGTGGTGGCAAAGCCGATCACGCCCGAACGCCTGCAACTGGTGATCGATCGCCTGATCAACCGCTGAGGCAATTCCGGGAAAGTCGTGCCGCGGTTTTCCGCCCGGATTTATTCAGAAAGCAAATAATCGCAGTCGCGATCAGCTTGGTTTCGCGATGCTTTCTATCAGTTCCGGCAATTGACCGAGATCCGATATCTGGCGGAAACGCGGCTCTGCGACTGGCGCCTCGACATGTTCGAGCACCCAGGTCAGTTCGTGCGGCACATGGACACCCCAGCCGCCGGCCTCGATGGCGGGCACCACGTCCGACTTCAGCGAATTGCCGACCATCATACTCCTTGCCGGGCCGTCGCCATGGCGGTTGAAGAGGCGCGCATAGGTCGCGGCCGTCTTGTCGCTGACGATCTCGACGGCATCGAACAGATCGCCCAGCCCGGAGCCGGCCAGCTTGCGCTCCTGATCGAACAAATCGCCCTTGGTGATCAGCACGAGGCGGAAGGTGCCGGCGAGTTTCTCGACCGTCTCGCGCGCATACGGCAAGGGCTCGATCGGATGGCCCAGCATCTCGCGACCGGCGTCGAGAATCTCCGATATGACCGAGGCCGGCACGCGCCCGTCGGTGACCTCGATCGCCGTTTCGATCATCGAGAGCGTAAATCCCTTGATGCCGAAACCATAGATCGCAAGGTTGCGCCTCTCGGCCTCCAGCAGTCGCGCCGAGATCTGCTTCTCCTCGCCATGATCGGCCAGCATGGCGGCAAAGCGCTTCTCCGTCATGCGGAAGAATTGTTCGTTTTGCCAAAGCGTGTCGTCGGCATCGAAGCCGATCGTGGTCAGTTCGCTGCTGGTTCGCATCACCGGCTTCTCGAATGCGGGAAGACACCAAACCTAAGCCGAGCGGCGGGCGGTTTTCAACCTGCAACGGCAAATGCCGGCGGTGGCTCCCCTTCCCTTCCATCGCGCGGCACGGCTATACTCCGAAATCCGCAACCCAATCTGGTGAATGATGCCGCCTGCAAAAAAGGAAGTCCGTCCGTCGAGCCGCGGAGGACGGGCGCGCACGCCTGCCTTTGTGAAAAACCTGCGTGGTGTGAAGAACTGGAAGGAAGTCAGCGATTGGCTGGAATGGCGC
Organism: Mesorhizobium sp. Cs1299R1N3; assembly: GCF_037179625.1. NCBI lineage: Bacteria > Pseudomonadati > Pseudomonadota > Alphaproteobacteria > Hyphomicrobiales > Phyllobacteriaceae > Mesorhizobium > Mesorhizobium sp. Cs1299R1N3. Next base: position 376,188 of record NZ_JAPYKQ010000001.1, read on the forward strand.
GGCATCGAGGATATCGAATGCATCACACCCGATCAGGCCGGCGTGGCGCGCGGCAAGATGATGCCGTCGAAGAAATTCACCTCCAACACTTCGCTGGCGCTGCCTTCGGCCGTCTTCATGACGACGATTTCCGGCGGCTATCCAGAGGACGGCAACGGCTTCCACTACCCTGAAGACGACGGCGACCTCAAGCTGATGCCGGACCTGTCGACGCTGACGGTGGTACCCTGGGAAGAAGACCCGACGGCGGCCGTGATCTGCGACCTCGTCCACCAGGACGGCCGCTCGGTCGAGTTCACGCCGCGCAATGTGCTGAAGCGCGTCCTTGCGGTCTATGACAGGCTTGGGCTGAAGCCGGTCGTGGCGCCTGAGATCGAGTTCTACCTCGTGCGCAAGAACCCGGACCCGGACTATCCGTTGACCCCGCCCGTCGGCCGCTCGGGGCGCGCGATCGGCGGCGGCGCCGGCTATTCTATCGCCGGCGTCAACGAGTTCGACGAACTGATCGACGACATCTACCATTTCTCCGAGAGCCAGGGGCTGGAGATCGACACGCTCATCCACGAAGAGGGCGCCGGCCAGCTCGAGATCAATCTGCGCCATGGCGACCCAATCGAACTTGCCGACCAGGTGTTCATGTTCAAGCGCACCATCCGTGAGGCGGCACTCAAGCACGAGATCTACGCGACCTTCATGGCCAAGCCGATCCAGGGCCAACCGGGCTCCGCCATGCATATCCACCAGTCGATCGTCGACAAGAAGACGGGCAGGAACATCTTTTCGGCCGAGGATGGTTCCGAAACCGAGGATTTCTTCCATTTCATCGGCGGCATGCAAAAGCACGTGCCGAACGCGTTGGTGATGTTCGCGCCCTACGTCAACTCCTACCGGCGGCTGACGCAGGCGGCATCGGCTCCCGTCAACAACAAATGGGGCTACGACAACCGCACCACGGCGTTCCGCGTGCCGCGTTCCGACCCCGCGGCGCGGCGCGTCGAGAACCGCATTCCGTCCTCCGACGCCAATCCCTACCTGGCACTTGCAGCCTCGCTCGCCTGCGGGCTGATCGGCATCACACGGAAGATCAAGGCCGAGCCGCCCGTGCTTACAACCGCCAACGCGGACGAGATAGACCTGCCGCGCAGTCTGCTCGAAGCCGTGGACCTGTTCGAAGGCGACGAGGAACTCTGCGCGTTGCTGGGCAAGTCTTTCGCCGCCACCTATGCGGCGATCAAGCGTGCGGAATTCGAGACGTTCATGGAAGTGATCAGTCCGTGGGAGCGGGAATATCTGCTGCTCAACGTCTGAAGGGCGAATAGCGAATAGCGAATAGCGAATAGCGAATAGCGAATAGCGAATAGCAACAATATCGGTTTTTCCCTATTCGCTACTCCTCTTCTATTCCTTCCCAAACTCCCTCGAGTCTTCGCCGCATCATGCCTTATCAATCCCCAATCTCACCTGGTCGATCCTGGTATGAGGACACGGCTGGGCAACGGCCTGAATATCCGGCGCTCGATGGCGACCGGACCTGCGATGTGGTTATCATCGGCGGCGGCTTTACCGGCCTGTCTGCAGCGGTTTATCTAGCCAAGGCTGGAGCGGACGTGGTGCTGATCGAGGCGCATCGCTTCGGCGATGGCGCCTCAGGGCGCAATGGCGGCCAGCTCGGCACCGGCCAGCGTGCCTGGGGCGAGGATCTGGAGGCCGAATACGGCCTTTCCCGAGCCAAGGCGTTGTTCGATCTTGCCGAAGAGGCCAAAGCCCACCTGCTCGACTTCGCGGCCATCAACCAGATCGATATCGACTACATGCCGGGCCAGCTTTCGGTTGCGCACAAGCCGCGCTATGTCGACGACTACAAGGCGCATGCCGAGATCATGGCCGGCCGTTTCTCCTACCCGCATATCTCCTTCATGGATGCGAAGGAGACGGCGGAGCGGCTGGGCTCGAGCGCCTATTTCGGCGGCACGCGCGACACCGGCACCGGCCATATCCATCCGATGAAGCTGGTGATCGGCACCGCGCGGGTGGCGGCACAAGCCGGCGCGCACCTGTTCGAAGGAACGCCATCGACCGGCATCATATCCGCGGGGGGCAAGGTCAGGGTTTCCACGCCGAGAGGGACGATCTCGGCGCAGAAATGCCTGATCGCGGTCAATGCCTATGGCGGAACGCTCGAGCCGGTGAGTGCCGCGCACATCATGCCGATCGGATCCTTCATCGGCGCGACCGTGCCGCTGGGGTCGGAGTCGAAAGTGCTGCCGGGGGGCGAGTCGGTCGACGATTCCCGTTTCGTCGTGCGCTATTTCCGCAAATCCAGGGATGGCCGGCTGCTGTTCGGTGGACGCGAGGTCTATGGCGTCAACGATCCGAAGGATATCCACATCCATATTCGCCGCCAGATCGCGGAACTCTATCCGGCGCTGAGCGATGTCGAGATCACCCACGGCTGGGGCGGTTATGTCGGGATCACGGTGCCAAGAAAGCCGTTCGTGCGTGAAGTGATGCCGAATGTGATCTCGGCCGGCGGCTATTCGGGTCACGGCGTCATGCTGTCCAACTTCTTCGGCAAACTCTATGCCGAAACCGTCACCGGCAACCGCGACCGGCTGAAGCTGATCGAGGAATTGAAAATTCCGCCATTTCCTGGCGGCCGCCGGTTTCGGGCGCCGCTGCTTTTCCTCGCGCTCAACTGGTTTGCGCTGCGGGACAGGATCTAATGCGTCGTCCAAAAGTGATCTGCCTGGGAAGAACGACGCGCATCAAAACAAGATCTAAAAGCGCGTTGTATAAGTCCATTTCCACGCGACGTGCTTTAGGCAGGGATTGGATGGCCGTTATCCCATACGATCACGATCTCATGTAATATTGTAATATCCATGTAACATTTGTTGCCCGGGCGACACATTGCGGAATTGCCGGCGACGGTGCAGAATCCTTGATAATGGCGTACTGATGCCACAATCGCGGGCGAAAGGTCCGCGTCTGGGCGATTGTTCGGGGATTGTTGCGGGCCTGTCCGCGTTTTGGGACCGATGCTGATTGAACGCATGATTTGCGATATCTGATCGAAAGAACACCGGCCCGCTTATGGAGGTGGCAAGAGTGAGAGAGCCCTTCAGTTTCGGTGCTCCGGAACGTCGGCGCTTTGCCATGCAGTTCGGCTATGACATGCGCCCGTCATTCTGGCAGGGAGTCCGCTCGAACTCGCACCTGGTCATTGCCGCGGTCGGTACCGCAGCTCTGCTTGGCGTTGCCGCGGTGGCACTCTGGCTGGCATTGCCGACCAGCGAGAGGCAAGCGGTCGCCAGCCCCGAACAGAGCATTCCGAGCATTCCGGTGAAGACGACGAAAGTTTCCCCTTCGGGAACTACGGTGACAGCGGCTGCCGTGACACCGCGGGTAGAGCGCAAGTCCAGCCAGGTCCCACCGACCATGGTAGCGGCGGCGGGCAACATACAAGCGCTTGCGGCCAACGATCCTCGCTGGACCGGGGCACAGCAGAAGGCTGCTGCCGCGGCAGCAGATCCCGATCAAACGGCTGCCCCCAGCCAGGTAGCCAAGCAGCCTGAGCCGACGCCTGACAAAACAGCGGCAGCATTCGCCCAATCGTCTACCGATACCGATGCCACCGACGAGCTTGCCAAGGTTGCCGCGACGAGTCCGCCTGCGAACAGCAGCAATCCCGATGGGGCGCAGACCGCCGCCATTCCGGAGACGCAGCCGCAAGCACCGGAACAAAAACCCGCGAATGCACAAGGCGAGGATAACGCAGCCAAAGCGAAGCCGCGCAAGGTGGCGGCGACGGGCAGTGCCCGTATTCTCAGGACTGTGACCATGCGCAGTGCTCCGAAGAAGGGCGGCACCCCCATCGGCACGGTGCCTGCCCGGACTTCAGTGCAACTGATAGGCTGCAAGCAGTGGTGCGAGGTCGTCTACAACGGCAAGCACGGCTGGGTGTACAAGAGCTACGTCAAGCCCGGCGCGTAATATCCGAACATCGCCGCATTCAGATGCAGCGGCCGCCATCGACCTCCAGCGCCACGCCGGTGATGAATGCGGCCTCGTCCGAAGCCAGCCATAGCGCCGCATTGGCGATATCGAGCGGAGTCGACAGCCGCCCGAGCGGGATCGAGGCGCGGAATGTCTCGCGGATCTCGGGCGTGTCGGCGCCCATGAATTTCTCCAGCATGCCGGTCTCGCCGGCGACCGGGCAGAGGCAGTTGACGCGGATGTTCCTGGGCGCGAGTTCCACCGCCATCGACTTGGTGGCGGTGATCGCCCAGCCCTTCGAGGCATTGTACCAGGTGAGGCCGGGTCGAGGCCGCAGGCCAGCGGTGGACGCCGTGGTCAGGATGACGCCACCGCCCTGCCGCTCCATAATCGGCACGACGGCACGCGCGGCGTGATAGATCGCCTTCATGTTGACTGATGTGATCAGGTCGAAAGTTTCCTCGTCGACCTTGAGCATGTCGCCATTGCGGTGAGTGAACCCGGCGTTGTTGACCATGATGTCGATGCGGCCGAAGGCGCTTTTGGCCGCATAGACCATCTCGTCGAACTCGGAGCGCAACGAAACATCGGTCTGCGTCCAGATCGCCGCGTCGCCGATCTCGCCTGCGACGCGTTCCGCCCCCTTGGCGTTGAGATCGGCGACAACGACCCTGGCGCCCTCTTGAGCGAAGCGCTTGGCCATGCCTTCGCCGAAGCCTGATGCCGCACCGGTGATAATGGCGACCTTGTTTTCCAGACGCATGCGTTACCGCTCCTTGGGTTCATCGCGCAGCTTGGACGAAGTGGCTGTCAGTCCGGCCGGAACCGCGACGGGTACGATTTCTCCCTTAGCTTTCGTCACATTCACGTTCTATGCTGCAACTGCGAAAGCTTCCGGAGTCTTCGTCCACCGACAAGCCTCCAGGTGGCGCCAGTGTCAAGCGACGGGTGGACCCAATCAATATCCAGCGATTGGTCCTCGATGTGACAGCATGGCACTGGAAAATTTAAATCGATTAGAATATATCAGCCGCGTACTCGCGACCGGCGTCACAGCGGACAGACCATGACCAGCCAGATCATCCCCGTCGACCCTTTCGACTTCATCATCTTCGGCGGCACCGGCGACCTGTCGGAGCGCAAGTTGCTGCCGTCGCTCTACTATCGCCAGCGTGACCATCAATTCTCCGAGCCGACGCGCATCATCGGCACGTCGCGCTCGAAAATGAGCGACGAGGAGTTCCAGGCCTTCGCCAGGCAAGCGATTTCGGACCACGTCAAGCCGGCCGATATCGATGCCAAGGAGTTGAAGACCTTCCTGGCGCGGCTTTCCTACGTCCCGGCCGATGCGACGAGCGGCGCCGGCTTCGACAAGCTGAAAAAGGCGATTGGCGAAAGCGACCACATCCGCGCCTTCTACCTGGCCGTGGCGCCGGCGCTGTTCGGCGATATCTCGCACAAGCTCAAAGAGCACAATCTGATCACGCCGAATTCGCGCATCGTGCTGGAGAAGCCGATCGGCCGCGACCTCGCCTCGGCGCAGGCGCTCAACGACCTGGTCGGCGACGACTTCCACGAAAGCCAGATTTTCCGCATCGACCATTATCTCGGCAAGGAGACGGTGCAGAACCTGATGGCGCTGCGCTTTGCCAATGCGCTCTACGAGCCACTGTGGAACTCCGCCCATATCGATCACGTGCAGATCACCGTCGCCGAGACCGTCGGCCTGGAAGATCGCGTCACCTATTACGACAAGGCCGGTGCGCTGCGCGACATGGTGCAGAACCACATGCTGCAGCTGCTTTGCCTGGTCGCCATGGAAGCGCCGTCGTCGATGGACGCCGACGCCGTGCGCGACGAGAAGCTGAAGGTGTTGCGGGCGCTGAAGCGCATCAACGGCAACGAAGCGCCGAAGCACACCGTGCGTGGCCAGTATCGTGCCGGTGCGTCGGCGGGCGGACCGGTGAAAGGTTATGTCGAGGAACTCGGCAAGGACAGCGACACCGAGACCTTCGTCGCCATCAAGGCCGAGATTGGCACTTGGCGCTGGGCAGGTGTTCCGTTCTATCTCAGGACCGGAAAGCGCTTGGCGACCCGTGTCTCTGAAATCGTCATCGAGTTCAAGCCGATCCCGCATTCGATCTTCGGCGACAGCGGCGCTGGGCCGATCTTCGCCAACCAGTTGGTCATCCGGCTGCAGCCGGACGAAGGCGTCAAACAGTTCATCATGATCAAGGATCCAGGCCCGGGCGGCATGCGGCTGCGCCAGATCTCGCTCGACATGAGTTTCGCGCAGTCTTTCGACGGCCGCGCGCCTGACGCCTATGAACGGCTGATCATGGATGTCATCCGTGGCAACCAGACCCTGTTCATGCGTCGCGACGAGGTGGAAGCCGCCTGGAAGTGGATCGACCCGATCCAGAATGCCTGGGAAGGCGCCAAGCAGGAAGCACAGGGCTATACGGCAGGCACATGGGGGCCGTCGGCCTCGATAGCGCTGATCGAACGCGACGGGCGGACATGGCACGAGAGCAATTGAACAGCGCCAGCTATAACTGGAATGCCTTTGCCGACCGTCCGCAACTGGCCTCGGCGCTGGCTGCAAAGGTGGCCGATCGCCTAACGAGGGCGATCGACCGGCGCGGCAGGGCGTTTCTGGCTGTCTCCGGCGGCACGACGCCGGCAAAATTCTTTGCCGATCTCTCCGCAGCGTCGATCGCTTGGGACAAGGTGATCGTGACGCTGGTCGACGAACGCTTCGTGCCGGCCTCCTCGCCGCGATCGAATGCCGGGCTGGTGGCCGCGAACCTGCTGCAGAACGCGGCCAAGGCCGCCCGTTTCGTTCCGCTCTACCACGAGGCGGCCGGCATCGAGGATGCCGCGACATCCGACGATGCGGCACTGCGATCCCTGCCCTGGCCGCTCGACGTCGTGGTGCTCGGCATGGGACCAGACGGCCACACCGCCTCGTTCTTTCCTGACGCCGACGATCTGCCGAAGTTGCTCGACCCGGCCTCCGACACGATGATCCTGCCGGTCCATGCCAAAAGCGCCGGAGAGCCGCGGCTGACCCTGACGCTCGCCCGCATCATCGATGCGGATTTCCTCGCCTTGCACATAGAGGGCGAGGACAAGCGCCTCGCCTTCGACAACGCTGTCGCGCCCGGACCGCGCAAGCCGATCCGCGCCGTGCTCGACGCATCGCCCAAACCCGTGGAGGTTTTCTGGGCGCCCTGATTTCAAGTTTACAAATGGTCCCGGCAACGGCGGGAGGATGTTTCCGGGACCTCGGCTGAAAGGACCTGATGCCATGACCGCAAGACGCGATATCGAAGCCATCACCGAGCGGATACGCGAGCGCTCCAAACCGGGCCGAGAGCGCTACCTCAGCCGTATCGCCGAAGCGTCGAACCAGACCGCCAACCGGTCGGTGCTGTCCTGCGGCAATCTTGCCCACGGCTTCGCGGTGTGCAGCCCCTCGGAAAAGCTGGCGCTCGGCGCCGACAAGGTGCCCAATCTCGGCATCATCACCTCCTATAACGACATGCTGTCGGCGCATCAGCCCTTCGAGACCTTCCCGGCCCTGATCAAGCAGGCCGCGCACGAGGCCGGCGGCATCGCCCAGGTCGCCGGCGGCGTGCCGGCGATGTGCGATGGCGTGACACAAGGCCAGCCCGGCATGGAGCTGTCGCTGTTTTCGCGCGACGTGATCGCCATGGCAGCGGCGATCGGCCTGTCGCACAACATGTTCGACGCCGCCGTCTATCTGGGCGTCTGCGACAAGATCGTGCCGGGACTGGTGATCGCCGCACTCACCTTCGGCCATCTGCCGGCGGTGTTCATCCCGGCCGGGCCGATGACGACAGGCCTGCCCAACGACGAGAAGGCCAAGGTCCGCCAGCTCTATGCCGAGGGCAAGGCAGGTCGCGCCGAACTCTTGGAAGCCGAGTCCAAGTCATATCACGGGCCTGGCACCTGCACCTTCTACGGCACGGCGAACTCCAACCAGATGCTGATGGAGATCATGGGCCTGCACACGCCGGGCGCTTCCTTCGTCAATCCCGGCACGCCGCTGCGTGATGCCTTGACCCGCGAAGCGACGAAGCGGGCGCTGGCGATCACCGCACTCGGCAACGCCTATACGCCTGTCGGCCGGATGATCGACGAACGCTCGTTCGTCAACGGCGTCGTCGGCCTGCACGCCACCGGCGGCTCGACCAACCACACCATCCACCTGATCGCCATGGCGGCGGCCGCCGGCATCGCGCTGACCTGGCAGGACATTTCCGATCTCTCGGAAGCGGTGCCGCTGCTCGCGCGCGTCTATCCGAACGGGCTTGCCGACGTGAACCATTTCCACGCCGCGGGCGGGCTCGGCTTCCTGATCCGCGAACTGCTCGATGAAGGTATCCTGCACGAGGATGTGCAGACGGTGTGGGGCGAAGGCCTGCGGCCTTATGCAGTCGAGGCAAAGCTCGGCGCCGACGGCGGCGTGCTGCGCGAGGCTTCGCCGCGCATAAGCGGCGACGAAAAGGTGCTGGCGCCGTTCAACAAGGCGTTCCAGCCGACGGGCGGGCTGAAAGTGCTGGCGGGCAATCTCGGCCACGCTGTCATCAAGACCTCCGCCGTCAAGCCGGAGCGGCGCGTCATCGAGGCGCCGGCCAAGGTGTTCGACAGCCAGCAGGGGCTGAACGACGCCTTCAAGGCCGGCACGCTCACGGGTGATTTCATCGCCGTCATCCGCTTCCAGGGGCCGAAGGCGAACGGCATGCCGGAACTGCACAAGCTGACCACCGTGCTTGGCATCCTGCAGGACCGCGGCCAGCGTGTCGCGCTGGTCACGGACGGCCGCATGTCGGGCGCCTCCGGCAAGGTGCCGGCGGCGATCCATGTGACGCCGGAAGCGGTCGAGGAAGGACCGATCGCGCGGATCCATGACGGCGACGTCATCCGCCTCGACGCGGATGCCGGCACGCTGGAGGTGCTGGTGCCAGGGACCGAGCTCGCGCTGCGCCGCACGGCCGAAGCCGATCTGATCGGCAACGAGTTCGGCTTCGGCCGCGAGCTGTTCGCCGGTTTCCGCCAATTGGTAGGCCGCGCCGACCACGGCGCCAGTGCGTTCGGAACCGCCTGACGCATTCTGTACGGCATGAAAAAGGGCGGCTCGTGGTCGCCCTTTTTGCTGGTCGAAATCGCGATCCTTATTGCACCGTCAATTCAACCCGCTCGCCAGCCTTCACGGTCACGGTGCCTTCCTTCTTGCTGTTGTCCGACTTCTCCGAGACCACCGCGTAGTCGCCCGCCGCTATCGCGGCCTGATACTTCTCGTCATAGGCGTAGCCGATCGACTTGCGATTGCCATTGATGTCCTTCTTCGTCTCGAAAATCTCGATCTTGGAGGTGCCGGGCGCCGTGATAGCCAGCACGCCGGCATCCATGGCGACCTTGAGGTCCTGGAACTCGCCGACCTTGACGCTGAAAGGCTGTTCCACGACCGCGAGGTCAACCGTCGCGATCAACACATAGTCATCCGGCGGCAGGTCGAACTTGCTGTCGGGGCCATAGGCATAAGTGACCTCGTCGCGGGTGCCATCGATCTTCTTCTTGGCCTTGAGCACCTTGAAGCCGATGCCTGAACCATCGGCCTTGTCGCCTTCGGCCGCATAATAGGCGTTGGCAACGACATGGCCGACGCCGACGATGATGTCCTTGTCGATCACCCTGCCGGCAGCGAGCGGGATTGTCTCGGTGACCACGCCCTGTCCGATCGTGACGGTCACTTTCTCGTCGCCGGCCGGCAACACGACTTTCGTGTCGCCATAATAGGTCGGGGGGTTGTCGACGCCCGGATAGGCGATCACGACAGCCGCCCCGCTCACGACATCCGCACCTTGGCTGGGACGCGGATGCAGGATAAGCGTGCCGGCATTCAAGGTGAACAGCGGCATGTAGACCTGGCCTGCCTCGATCTTGATCTTCTGTTCGACCTTGGCCTCGCCGTCGCGCGCGACGATGATGTAGTCGCCCGGTTCCAGATTGGCTTTGTAGTCGCCGTATTCGGTGGTGATGTTGTCGCCGCGCGTGCCGTCCGATTTGGCCTTAAAGACTTCCCAGGCGTTGCCGTCGGTGACGGGATCGCCGCCCTCGGCCAGCACAACGGTCGGCATGAAATTGAACTCGGACTTCGCCGGCTCAGGCGCTGGTGCCGGTGCTGGCTCGAGCGCTGGTGCCGGGGCCGCCACAGTCTCGACCAGCGCTTCCTGCAGCGCCTTCTCGTCGGATGCCTGGATGTATTTGCCGCCGGTGTTGTCGGCGAGGCAGGCGATCTGCTTGCCTTCGTCGGCGGTCAGGCCGAAGCCGACGACATCGGCGGTGAAATCGACGCCGGAGGCTTCGAGTTCCTTGCCAAGCGCACAAGGATCGCCGCCGCAGGTTTCGAGCCCGTCGGTGATGAGGACGACGGTCGCCTTGTCCTCGGTGTATCTCAGCGCTTCGGCTGCCTGCTTGACGGCTGCCGTCAGCGGCGTCTTGCCGAGGAACTTCATACTGTCGGCGGCCGCCGAGATGGCGCTTGCCGAGCCCGCCTGAGGCGACACGATAAGCTGGATGTCGTCGCAGCTGCCTTTCTCGCGATGGCCATAGGCCATGAAGCCGATTTCGTCGGCTGCGGGAACCGATTGAAGCACGGTCCTCAGCGATTCGCGGGCGATTTCGAGCTTGGGCTTGCCATCGATCTGCGCCCACATCGATCCCGACGCGTCGAGGATGATGATGACCTTGTTGGCGGCAAAGCCGAATGTCGTCGTCGACAAAAGGAGGATCGCCGCAGCGAAGCTCCGCGCAAGTATCGCCATCGAAATCTCCTGAATAGCCACCCCGTCCGCCGGCTGAAGCTATTTGAGCGCGTGCCGGGACACAAGCCACCGCTGCAACGAAGCTCGCATAGGCCCTGCGTACTTAATTCAGTATGTGGTGCGGCGCTCTTCCGAGGGCGGGCGGCCAAATTGCAGCCGATAGCTCTGGGCAAAATAGGAATGCGAGGTGAAGCCGGTCGCGATCGCCACGTCGAGGATCGGCATGTTGGTCTGACGCAGCAATTCGCGGGCCCGCTCCAGCCGAAGCCGCATATAGTAGCGCCCGGGCGTGACGTTGAGATGGCGCAGGAACAGCCGCTCCACCTGGCGCACCGAAAGGCCCGCCGACTTGGCCAGCTGTACCGCCGACAGCGGCTCGTCGAGATGGTCGGCCATCAGTTCGACGATGCGCCTGAGCTTTTCCGACTTGCCCGTCAGGTCACGCTCCGGCCCGACGCGCTGGCGGTCTCCGGCGGAGCGGATGCGCTCGTGCTGAAACTGGTTGGCGACGCCATTGGCGAGGTTGGAGCCGAAATCGCCGCGCACGATCTCCAGCATCAGGTCGATAGAGGTGGTGCCGCCGGCGCAGGTGTAGCGCTTGCGGTCGATCTCGAAGACATTGCCCGTGCAGTTGATGTCGGGAAAGCGCTCGACGAAGCCGGCGCGGTTTTCCCAATGGATGGTGCAGCGATAGCCTTCGAGCTGGCCGGCCTCGGCCAGCAGGTAGGATCCGACCGACAAAGCACCCAGCGCGTTGCCGCGCCGGCCCCAGCTGCGCAAGGCCGCCAGAACCTTGCTCTTGCCCGGAAATTCCGTCGTCAGGCCGACCGAGACGAAGAGTATGTCGACCGGCGGCAGATCGGCGACGGCGTAGTCGATCTTGAGCGGCAGGCCGTTGGAGGCCATTACCGGATCGCCATCGGCGGACACCGTCGTCCAACCGTAGAAATCGCGACCGAGCAGGCGGTTTGCCGACCGGAACGTGTCGATCGCTGCGGCCAGCGAGAACATGGAGAACTTGTCGACCAGCAGAAAGGCGAACTGCCGGCCTCCTTGAACGGGATCATTCGTGACCGGCCGTTCCGGGGAAATAGTGGGATTCGGCAAAGCTGCGGCTTTCAGGGTCAACCCGGGCTCAGAAGGAAGGCCGCTTCAATCCGGCCGCAAGGTAGGCCGAAGCTAACGTATTGGCCATCAGCATGGCAATGGTCATCGGCCCGACACCGCCGGGCACCGGGGTAATCGCGCCCGCCGCCTTTGCCGCGTCGGCATAGGCGACATCGCCGACGAGACGCGACTTGCCTTCGCCCTTCTCGGGCGCGGGAATGCGGTTGATGCCGACATCGATGACGGTGGCGCCAGGCTTGACCCAATCACCCCTGATCATTTCCGGCCGTCCAACGGCGGCGACAAGAATGTCGGCCGTGCGGGCAAGCTCCGGCAGGTCCTTGGTGCGGCTGTGGGCGATGGTGACGGTGCAGTTGGCGGCAAGCAGCAGATTGGCCATCGGCTTGCCGACGATGTTGGAGCGGCCGACGACGACCGCGTTGAGGCCGGACAGATCCTTGCCGCGCACGCGCTCGATCAGGAGCATAGAGCCGGCGGGCGTGCAGGGAACGAAGGCCGTGTCGAGTTCGCCGGTGCCGAGCTTGCCGACATTGATGAAATGGAAGCCGTCGACATCTTTCTGCGGCGCGATGGCCTGGATGATCTTGCCGGCATCGACATGGGCGGGCAGCGGAAGCTGGACCAGGATACCGTTGATGGCCGGGTCGGCATTGAGCTCGGCGATAAGCTTGAGCAGTGCCGCCTCTGACGTCTCGGCCGGCAGCGTGTGCTGAAGCGAGTGAAAGCCGCATTCCTTGGCGGTGCGGGATTTGGAAGCGACATAGACCTGGCTCGCCGGATCCTCGCCGACGATGACCACGGCCAGACCTGGCTTGGCCTTGCCCTTGGCAACCAGCTCGGCGGTCAGCGCCTTGACCGATCGCACCACGTCTTCGGCAACGCTCTTTCCGTCAATCACTTCGGCCATGGACCACCCTCAATGTCGTTCCGCCCAACGCCGCTTTCGAGAACACAATGCAGCGGCGCAGGCAATCTGCAGCGCGGCATTGTCACGAAAATACAAGCTCGCAATCCCGTCAAAGCGCCTTCCCATGCCGTTTACGCGAAACCGGCCCGGTTTTGTTCGGCCTCCGCAACCTATCTGGTGGCTCAGAAGTAGCGGCGACGGGTGCGGCTTTCCGTGAGTTCGCGGACCGCTTCGTGGAATTCGCGCAGGCTGGCGCGAATCTCTTCGACCGATGGTTGTTCGCCACCCTCCTTGACCGGGATCGGCCTCGCATGCGGGGCGGCTGGTGGCCGCATCGGAGCGGCGGGCGGCGAGTACGGCATCTGCGCCGCATAGGGTCCCGCCGTGGCTTGCGTATGACCCGCCTGCGACCAGGGCTGCGCCGGGGGATAGCCCATCGGCTGCGCATAGGGAGAGGATGGCGGCGGAGCTGGATACAGTCCCCATTGCGGCATCAGGGGCGAGCGCGAGGGCGACGCCATTTGCCGCCCATACCCGGCCTCGGGGCCTGGCTGGAAAGGTGACTGCGAATAATCCAGGCCAGCCGCCTGCCGAGGTCCGAAACCAGGCTTCGGATACGTAGGGAATATCGGAACGTTGGCCGGCCGTCCGTTGTCGGCGAAGGCGGGTAGGCCGAACTCGCTGGACAGGTCGTCGGCTTCGGCCGACGGCTTGCGGGACATGGCTTTGCGCAATCTCGATATGAGTGCGCCGATCCTCCCGGGGCTTTCGTCCGTACCGCCATTGGAGGACGGGCCGGCTCTGCCCGTTGCGCGGGATCCGGTTGCATCATGAACGCGACCCGCCGCTGGAGGTTCTTCCGGCGCCAGCCTTGCGCGCGGCATATCGGGCGGCAGATCGCTGGTGCCGATCTGTCCCCGCGAACGCCAGGCGTCGTCGGCTTCAAACGGCTGCTCCTCGTCAGGGGGGAACCGCGAAGCCTCACCGGCGACAGACCGCGGCGGGCTCGCCTTCGTTTCGCGCCGGGAACGGGCCAGGCGATGTCGGGTGGCGGCATCCTCGCGCCATGAGGGGTCCGCACGGTCTCCTATCGACACCAGCGACGCGTCGTCCTCGCCACGCAAGGCCTCGCCAAGCGCCAGCAAGGAGCGCTCGCGCTTCCAGTCCTCACGGTTTTCCCTGTCGACCATTGTCGTGGAGCTTTACTCTTTAGTCGCTTGGCGGCGGCGGTCGGCCATTCGTTAAGCCACGCTAAACAGGCATGGGAAACAAAAGGTTAATTTGCGGAGGATGACGGCAGGAATTCACGCCATGGTTGCGGTAGCTTTCAACACATCTGAAAGCTTCAGAACCGTGCTGATTGGCATCCCTGCCCATAGCGTGGCGACCTATCTCATCGCACAGTTGCGCGACTACATGCGCATTCCGCTGCGCAAGGAGAACAGCTATCTCGGCAATTGCTTCATGATGGTGGTGCTGTTCACCGCACTCAACGCCGATCGCGATGCGCATGCCCGTCCAGCGGTCCTGAGAGGGCTTCCCCACCGATCCGCGAGCGTCTATGTCATGGCCTTTCCTAGGAGGGCTCTCGATGACGATCAGGCTTGTTCTCGCCGGCTGCGGCAATATGGGTTACGCCATGCTCTCGGGCTGGCTGAAGTCCGGCAAGCTTGCACCCTCGGCGGTTTTCGTGGTCGAGCCCAATGGAGACCTGCGCCAGCGCGCGGCGACTCTGGGCTGCGGCACGGCGGCGGAAGCCGGAGGTATTCCGGCGGATGCCGTGCCTGAACTCGTCGTCATCGCCGTGAAACCGCAGGTGATCCGTGACGTCACCGCCGCCTACAAGCGCTTCGGCGACGGCCGCTCCACTTTTGTAAGCATCGCCGCCGGCACGCCCGTCGCTACCTTCGAGCAGGTCCTGGGCAACCGTGCGCCGATCGCGCGCTGCATGCCCAACACGCCGGCTGCCATCGGCAAGGGCATGATGGTGGTGTTTTCCAATCCCCTGGTTTCCGGAGACACCAAGCGTTTCGTCGCCGACCTCTTGTCGGCCAGCGGCGAAGTGACCACCATCGATGACGAGAGCCTGATGGATGCGGTGACCGCCGTGTCCGGATCGGGTCCGGCCTACATCTTCCATTTCATCGAGGCACTGACCGTTGCCGCCGAGAAGGCCGGGCTCCCGACGGCAACCGCCAAGCTGCTTGCCATGCAGACCGTCTACGGCGCCGCATCGCTCGCCGCCGAAAGCCACGAGGATCCGGGTGTGCTGCGCCAGCAGGTGACCAGCCCCAACGGCACGACGGCGGCCGCGCTTGGCGTGCTGATGGGCGAGGATCGGCTGACCAATCTGCTCACGCAAGCGGTGGAAGCGGCGCGACTAAGGTCGATCGAACTGGGCAAGTAGGCTGTGGGTCCGGCGTCATCAGGGCGACTGCGGGCACCGATGCGACGACGTTATGGATTGCTCCACATCTCGTCGATTTCGTCCTTGCTCACAGCCCGGCCAAGGCCGCCCGCTTTGGACCCGAGATCATCGGCAATGGCAGCTAGGCGTCCTGCAAGGGATGCTTGTTCTTGTTCTCTCACCAATTCATTTTCAAGCGCATCGATAACCGCTCTGGTCATAGAAACCTTGCGTCTTGCGGCAAGCTGAAAAGCTAACTCACGCGCACGTGGGTTGCTGATCCGAAGGTTCATGGGACCAACCTCTTAACGTCAAGCTCCGTACAGCATCTCATCCTGTAGCCGGCGCAAGGCGAAAAGTCTTGTCGTCTGGTCGGGCGCTGCATTGTCGGCGGTCAGCAACTCGCCTTTCCTGACCGGTTTCAGCACCTTGCCGCCCTCGAGCAGGCCGACCGGGACGGCGTGCTGGGCGCGGGCTTCGCCGACGGTCATGGTCCAGGAGCGATAGCAGGTTTCGCCGATCGCATCGAAGGTCTCGCCGGCGGCGAGATCGCGCTTGGCAACGGCGCAGACTTCGGCGACCGGCCTCGGCAGCGGCACCATGTCGGGCTTGCCGAACAGCACGATGCGGGCCGCTGTCAGCGGCACTTCCAACGAGGTCAGGTGATATGGTCGAAACAGGCTGTAATAGGGGCCATGGCCGATATGCAGGTCATCCATGCGCTCGATGATGCGCGGATGCGTCGCCTCGACGATGACGAAGACACCAGGCGCCACACCCTTGCCGATCGTGTAATCGACGACGCCCTTTTTCAGCAGGAGGCCACCGTCCTCGCGCGGGATCAGCACCTTGACGAGGTCGTCGCGGTCGGCCTTGGGGCCGTGCATGCCAGGCACGTCGGGCACCAGTCCGGTCGCATTGGCGATGGCGCACATCTCGACCATGGTCTTGGAACCATCGACGAACTCGACCAGCATGCGGGGGTTCATGTTGCGGCGGCCCGCCTCGTCGCGATAGTCGTCCGGCACGGCATCATGGTTGAGCGGGTTGTTCTTGCCCTTGCCGGCCGAGACGATCGTCAGGCCGAGTGCGGACGCGAACTCGATCAGTTCCATGCAGCTTGACGGCTCGTCGCCGGCGCCGACCGAATAGACGACGCCAAGCCGATCGGCCTGCTGCTTGAGATAGCAGCCGATGGTGACGTCGGCCTCGACATTCATCATCACCAGATGCTTGCCGTGCTCCATCGCCATCAGGTCGAAATCGGCGGCAACGCCGGGTTTTCCCGTGGCGTCGATGACCACGTCGATCAGTGGATTGGTGACCAGCATCTCGTTCGAGGTGATGGCGATCCTGCCGCTTTCGATGGCGTCTGTGACTTTCGATGCAGTGTCGGCTTCGACCGCCATCGCCTCATCGCCATAGGCGATGCGGATGGCGTCACGCGCGGTGTGCGGGCGCCGGGTCGAGACGGCGCAGACAGCAATGCCCGGCATCAGCATGCCTTGAGTGACCAGGTCGGTGCCCATTTCGCCCGAGCCGATGACGCCGATGCGCACGGGGCGGCCCTCGGCGGCGCGTCTGGCGAGATCGCGGGCAAGTCCCGTCAAAGCGACATTGGTCATGCAGGGAATGTCCACAGCTTCTTGATTTGGGGCCGAATTAGCAGGGACTGGTCCCCTGTGCCAACGAAACCACTCGCGACCGGCGATTTCCAACGGAATCGCAGGGAAAGGCGCATTCGCCGCGAATTATTTGCCCGGGGTGCGAATTGACATTGTGATGACGGCTT
The DNA here is from genome assembly GCF_037179625.1 of Mesorhizobium sp. Cs1299R1N3. Taxonomy (NCBI): domain Bacteria; kingdom Pseudomonadati; phylum Pseudomonadota; class Alphaproteobacteria; order Hyphomicrobiales; family Phyllobacteriaceae; genus Mesorhizobium; species Mesorhizobium sp. Cs1299R1N3. Next base: position 393,272 of record NZ_JAPYKQ010000001.1, read on the forward strand.
CAAACCACCCTGACGTAGCTCGTCATGCCTGATTTCTGATGCTCGATGATGTGGCAGTGCAGCAGCCAGTCGCCGGGATTGTCGGCGACGAAGCCCAGGCTCACCTTCTCATTGGGTTGGATGAGATAAGTGTCCGAAATCAGCGGCTGCACCGGACGCGTCGAGGATGACAGCACCTTGAAGCTCATGCCATGCAAATGCATCGGATGCGATTGCGGCGTCAGGTTCTCCATGTCGATGATGTAGCTTTTGCCGAGCTTCAGTTCGGCCAAAGGCGCGGTCGGATCGGGCGTATCGCCCGGCCACGGCACCTTGTTGATGGCCCAGAAACTGTAGCCGAGCGAGCCGCAGATGCCGTCGCTCGGGACGTTCTCCGCCGTGGCGCTAAGCGCCAGCGAAATATGCTGGGCGGTAGTGAGATCGACCTCGGCCACCGGATTGGCCTCCAGCGATGCGAGATCGCGGCTGTCGCGTTTGAGGGAAGCTCCAACCGCGCGCAGCGTCGCCAAGGCTTTCGGCTTGGTGCCCCTGACGTCCCGCAAGGTCACAAGCGCGCCCTCGTTGTCGGGCATGCGGACAGCGAGTTCCAGACGCTGACCGGGTCCGATCAATAGGGCGTCGGGTGCAAAACGCTGCGGCACCGGGTTGCCGTCCAGCGCGATGACATCAGCTTCGGCGCCGTCGACGCGAAAGGCGTAGATTCGGGTGACATCGGTGATTGCAACGCGCAGCCGCACCAACCCGCCGGCCGGCGCGTCATATTGTGGCTGGTCGAGCCAGTTCGCCGTGCGCACCGTGCCGTAGGTGCCGGTCCTGGCCGCATCGCGCGGTCGGAAGTGGTCGATGAACTGAGCGTCGTCGCCAAGGCGCCAGTCGCGCAGGTTGAGGACAAATTCGGCGTCGAATTTCGGATCGTTCGGATTTTCGACCACGATCACACCGGTCAGGCCGTGCCCCATCTGCTCCAGCGTGTTGCAATGCGGATGATACCAGAAGGTGCCGGCGTCGGGCGGCGTGAAGGCATAGTCGAAATGGTCGCCGGTGTAGACGTAAGGCTGCACCAGGAAGGGCACGCCATCCATCTTGTTCGGCAGGCGAATGCCGTGCCAGTGGATGGTTGTCGGATCATCGATGGCGTTGACCAGGCGCGCGGCAAAAGGCTCGCCCTTTTTCATCCTGATCACCGGAGGCACGCCGGCGTTGCCGTAGGTCAGCACATCCCTGGTCTGGCCGACATCCATCAGTTTGGCCTGGATTTTCGCGGTCCGCAGCACCACCGGTTCAGGCGTGGTCGCAGCCCAGCCGCCAATCCTGCCGATCGCGGCAAGCCCGAAACCGCTCGCGCCAGCGATGGCGGCGGTTTTGAGAAGTGCGCGGCGTGTGATCATGTTGCGCTCCAACGGAAAAGCTGACTGCCATTCACATCTTCGCCGGTTAATAGCCGGACTGGCACCCGTTTGCCAACGACACCGGTCAGGGCGTCGGCTTCTCGCGTGCCCGTGAACGGATGCCTTCGAGCTTTATTTGAAGCTGGCGATAGGCAGGAATTTTACCGCCGAACCGGTGAAGCGGCGGTGGTCGGACGTCTGTCGTCGTGGCTGGAATCCATCGAGATAGACCTGCTCCGGCGCCGTGCGGATGAAATTGGCGGCGATGATGGTCGCCGTTGTCGAGCCGGTTCGGCCGGTGATGCGGCGACCTGTCTCAAGCGGCACAATGACGGCGGTGGCTTCGGGATCGAGACCTGGCTGGACGCGGTCGGCCTTGGGGCTGGTCCTGATACGATCTTCGGGTTTCGATGCGGGGAGTGCAACCCGCTGGCCGGCCAGCGGATCGAGACCGTCGTCGGCGTGATGCATTGCCAGCAAGGAACCGATTGCATCGACAGGTTTGTCCGCCGCCGGCTGACGCGCGGGGCCAGTCTGGCCTTCGGGTCGCCATGTCGGGACAGGGATGTCGAGCGCCAGCATGTCGGCACCAGCAATCGCGGGAGCGGCATTCATCTTGGCCAAGGGAATTTCGGCTCCGGTCGCCGCCGGTTCAGCCGCCGTGGATGCGCTGGCTACGCCGAACGGCACGGTTTGCGGGGTTGGAATGCTGGCAGCAAGCCCGGCGCGCGGTGCGAAGGCGGGTACCGGCACCGTGCCGGGCGCCATCGCCATGACGATCGCTTCCGGCGTCTTCGCGGGCGTTTCTTCAGCCGGATCGGCGGAAGCCATCCGGATGTCCGCCCGCTGGGCCGCCTCCGGCGCCACGATAGCGATGCCCTGTCCGGCCGTCTTGGGTTCACCGGCCATCTTGGGTTCAACGGACTTGGCCGAGTTGCGTGGCGCAGGCGCCGCTTGCGCGGCATCGTCGGCTTCGTCCGCGCCGGGCCCGCCCAAAAGCATTGCCAGCAGACCACGCACCGGCTTGCGCTGGCCGTTGTCGGCGCTTGCCAGCTCGATGCTGGGCGCGCCGGCGGCCTTGCGGGATTTGTAGGCGGCAAACGCCTGGTCGTAGCCAGGCAGCGGTCGGCCGTCGGTCGGCACATGCAGCGTATTGCCGTTCGGGAAGACCCTGGCCAGTTCCTGGCGGCTGATGCCCGGCCAATGCCGCACATTGCCGACATCCATGTGGATGAACGGCGAACCGGAAGTCGGGTAATAGCCGACGCCGCCGCCCTGCATCTTCAGGCCGATGTCGCGCAGCTTTTTCAGCGGCACATCCGGCAGGAAGAAGTCCATGGCGCGGCCAACCATATGCTGGCTTTCCCGGGCCACCCCTTTCGAGCGGCCGCGCAGCATGGCGTTGGTCGCCGGCGAGCGATAGGCGCTGACCACATGGATATAGGCTGTAGAGCCGCTGGCGCGGTAAGCCTGCCAGACCAGGTCGACCAGACGCGGATCCATCCTGGTCGGTTCGTTGCGGCGCCAGTCGCGCAGCATGAAATTGATCTTCTTCAGTCCCGCCTGATCGTAACGCCCGTTGCGCTTGAAGACGATCTCGGCCTTCTCGCCCGTATGGAGATGCTGAATTCGCAGAGAGCGCGTTTCGGCGAACGCATCGGTGATGCACATGCAGAAGAAAGCGACCATGAAGGCCGGCAACCGGGTCCACAAGCGGAAACCGCCGGGCGCATTTTGTTCGCTTTCAATCACGCTCATGCCTTGCACATCGTTCCTGTTTCGAGCGATTTGAGGTCTTCGCCGGATGCGGAGCCTTCTTTTCATCACCCTCCCCGGCGATGGCTTGACCAGGCGAACAGGCAGCCATCCCACAACACGTCATGTCGAAGAACAGCATCTTGGTTAATGAATCGTGTCATGCCGAGGATGCGTTTCGACTGGAGATTGCCGAAGGCCCGCCTTTGGGGAAGCCACGTTGTCTTCCGGCTGAACGCGTCAACGGCTGATGCCATCGGACTGTAGCTGGCGGCGGCCGACTGGTATGGACAGACCTGAAGTGCCAGCGTGACGGGTGGTTTCGAGCAGCGCCGCAAGGGCCGGCCGACTGCCAGCAACCCGGATAGTCGCTCCTGTACTCAGTTCCACCGCAGGAAACCTTTTGTGCAGTTGACCATTTTAGTTACAACAGGGAGGAGAAGCTGAATGGCATCCGTCCGATACATCGTTGAGAATGTCGACGAGGCGGTCGCGTTCTATCGAGACAATCTCGATTTCAAGGTCAACAAGCACAATCCGGGCAAGTTTGCCGCGATGTTGCGTGATGACTTGACGCTATATCTCAGCGCCCCAGGTGCTGGGAGCGGCGGTCAGGCGGGTGGCGATCCAAAGCCGGGCGGGTGGAACCGATTTATGATCGTTACGGCCGAGATCGATGTCCTCATTGAGCGGTTGCGCCGCGCTGACGCAAGATTCCGCGGCAAAATCAGCGACGGCGGTGCCGGCCGCGCCATCTTGCTCGAAGATCCATCGGGCAACGTTGTCGAGCTATTCGAGTTCAAGAAGGATTGAGCCTGACTTGAAGCTGATGGCGCTTACAAGAAATTTTTTGACATTGTAGCGACCACCGAGACGCCCCCGCTAACCTGTCCTGTGAAACTCAACATCCTTGCCTGGAATGCCCGCACCGATGTTGTGAAAGTTTTCTCAGGCGACCAATTGTCGATCGACGTTATCCTGGCGGCGGCAACGGTCCATTCCTGTTCCCGGCCGTGGAGATCAACGGCGACTCCCACTGGGGTGACAGCGACGTTGCCGCTGCGTTACGATGAAGACGCGTTGGCGATCGTCGCGCGCAATGTCGAGACTGTCCAGGACACGCTGAAGCCGGACACGAGGCCTTGTAAGTCAAGCGCTTGAACGATTTCAAAGGGATGGACTGGTGCTGCGAGAGAGGATTGAACTCTCGACCTCTCCCTTACCAAGGGAGTGCTCTACCACTGAGCTACCGCAGCCGCCGATGGCGGGCTTCTGCCATATCGAACCGGCAAGCGCAAGGCCAAGAACAACGCTTCTGTGAAAGCCTTTGCCGGATAGCTTTCCATGACATGGCGGCGCCACAATGTTGGCTATCCCTGAATGGCGGGTTGGCTGGTCGCCAACCGGGGCGGGATGATGAACGACAAGACAAATCCACCGAAAAGCAGCGAAACAATCCGCAAGAGCCGGCTCGCCGAGCAGTTGCGTGCCAATCTGCAGAAGCGCAAGGCGCAGTCGCGCTCGCGCCGCACAGGTGAGGCCGACCAACGGCCCGACGGGCTCGGCGCGGCCAAGGAAATGAAGAAAGATTAACTCAAATCGGCCACTCTTGGGCCGGGGTGGGCGAAATCCTATTTCTTGAACCAGCCTAATTCTTGAACCAGATTGGTCAATGGTCTAGACGGGCCGATACACTCAAACGATTGAACCGGCCTTTTCTGGCTGAGAGGGACATTCTCTAATGGATCGCATCAGAATTGTCGGCGGCAACAAGCTTGCCGGAAGCATTCCGATCTCGGGCGCCAAAAACGCCGCTCTGCCGCTGATGATCGCCTCGCTTCTGACCGACGACACGCTGACACTCGAAAACGTGCCGCATCTGGCCGATGTCGAGCAACTGATCCGCATCCTCGGCAATCACGGCGTCGACTATTCGGTCAATGGCCGCCGCGAGAAGCAGAATGAGGGCTATTCGCGCACCATCAACTTCTCCGCCCGCAACATCGTCGATACCACCGCTCCTTACGAGCTGGTGTCCAAGATGCGCGCCTCGTTCTGGGTGATCGGGCCGCTGCTGGCCCGGATGGGCGAGGCCAAGGTCTCGCTGCCCGGCGGCTGCGCCATCGGCACGCGTCCGGTCGATCTGTTCCTCGAAGGCCTGCAGGCGCTGGGCGCCGATATCGATGTCGATACCGGCTATGTCATCGCCAAGACCCGGAATGGCCGCCTCGTCGGCAACCGTTACGCCTTCCCCAAGGTCTCGGTCGGCGCCACCCATGTGCTGATGATGGCGGCATCGCTCGCCAAGGGCGAGACGGTGCTCGAAAACGCCGCCTGCGAGCCCGAGATCGTCAATCTCGCCGAATGCCTCAACGCCATGGGCGCCAGGATTTCCGGCGCCGGCACGCCCACCATCACCATCGACGGCGTTGAAGCGCTGTCGGGCGCGCGCGTGCGCGTCATCCCCGACCGCATCGAGACCGGCACCTATGCCATGGCTGTGGCGATGACCGGCGGCGACGTTGTGCTCGAAGGCGCGCGGCCGGAGCTGCTGCAGACGGCGCTCGACGTGATTTCCCAGACGGGCGCGGAGATCACGCAGACCAATTCCGGCATCCGCGTGAGGCGCAATGGCGCCGGCATTTCGCCGGTCGATGTGACGACGGCGCCCTTCCCGGCCTTCCCGACCGACCTGCAGGCGCAGTTCATGGGCCTGATGACCATGGCCAAGGGCAAGTCGCGCATCACCGAGACGATCTTCGAAAACCGCTTCATGCACGTCCAGGAACTGGCTCGGCTCGGCGCCCACATCACGCTTTCGGGCCAGACGGCGATCGTCGACGGCGTGGCGAAGCTGAAAGGCGCGCCGGTCATGGCGACCGATCTTCGCGCTTCCGTCTCGCTGGTCATCGCTGGCCTGGCGGCCGAAGGCGAGACCACGGTCAACCGCGTCTACCATCTCGACCGCGGTTTCGAGCGGCTGGAGGAAAAGCTTTCCAATTGCGGCGCGGTGATCGAGCGTATTTCGGCTTAACGATCCGCGGTCGCTTGGCGAAATCATCTGCGAAGCGTCCTTCGCCCGCCACTATACGGGGAGAAGTGCCGGCAGGGCCGATGAGGGGTGCGCAAAACCTGAGGCAATTGCCTCTGGCAGCATTCTTGGCGCGGTTGCACCGATCGGAAAGACCGCCTAACAGAAAGGCTGGTTGCCAACCCCTAGGTGTGAAATCCGCATGGTCTTAAAACTCATCGCGCTCGACGACCAGGATCTGAGCATCGTCTCGGCCCATCTCCAGGACGCCGTGATGAAGGTTTCGGACCTCGAATTCCTGCCCAAAGCCAAGCGTTTCGTGCTGACCATGAATCGTTTCGTGTGGGAAGCCAAATCCGGCCTGTTTCGCCAACACAATGAGCGACGGCAGACCGTGCTGCATTTCGACCGGGTGCTGGGCGCCAAGACCAACGGCATCGCGCGCGACAAGCCGGCCGAAATTCTCTCCCTGCTGGCGATCAGCTTCATCGAGATCAGCAAGCCCGCGGGCATCGTCGAACTGATCTTTTCGGGCGGCGGCACGATCATGCTCGATGTCGAATGCATCGAGGCTCGCCTTGCCGATATTGGCGGCGCGTGGGAAGCCACGTCGCGCCCCATACACAGGGCTTGAGCATACGATGGCCATCACGCTTCGCCAGTCCGACGCCGATTTCGAGCAGCGTTTCGCCGCGTTCCTCCTGACCAAGCGCGAGGTATCGGCCGATGTCGACGCCGTGGTGCGCGACATCATCGCGCGCGTGCGTGCCGAGGGCGACGCGGCACTGATCGACTACACGCAGAAATTCGGCGGAGGCGACCTCGCCAAGCTCGGCATTGCCGTCTCGGCGGAAGACATCGCCGGCGCCTATGCCGAGGCCGATCCGGCCACGGTCGAGGCGCTGAAATTCGCACGTGACCGCATCCGGTCCCATCACCAGCGGCAAAAGCCGCAGGATGAACGCTACACGGATGCCGCCGGCGTCGAGCTCGGCTCGCGCTGGACTGCGATCGAGGCGGTCGGGCTCTATGTGCCGGGCGGCACGGCAAGCTATCCGAGCTCGGTGCTGATGAACGCCGTGCCGGCCAAGGTAGCCGGCGTCGAGCGCATCGTCATGGTCGTGCCGGCACCGCATGGCATCGTCAACCCGCTGGTGCTGGTGGCGGCGGATATATCAGGCGTCTCCGAAATCTACCGCGTCGGCGGCGCGCAGGCGATCGCGGCGCTTGCCTATGGCACGCAGACGATCAAGCCGGTGGCCAAGATCGTCGGCCCCGGCAACGCCTATGTCGCCGCGGCCAAGCGGCGGGTGTTCGGCACTGTCGGCATCGACATGATCGCCGGGCCGTCGGAGGTGCTTGTGGTGGCCGACGGCGGCAATGATCCGGAGTGGATCGCGGCGGACCTGCTTGCCCAGGCCGAACACGACGTGTCGTCGCAGTCGATCCTGATCACCGATGACCCGGCTTTCGGCAAAGCGGTCGAACATGCGGTCGAACGCCAGCTGCAGAGCCTGCCGCGCGCTGAAACGGCGGCGGCGAGCTGGCGCGATTTCGGCGCGGTGATCGAGGTCGAAACGATCGAGGCATCGCTGCCGCTGGTCGACCGTATCGCCGCCGAACATGTCGAGCTGGCCATCGACGATGCCGAGGGCTTCCTCGCAAAGATGCGCAACGCGGGCGCGGTTTTTCTCGGCCGCCACACGCCCGAGGTCATCGGCGACTATGTCGGCGGCTCCAACCATGTGCTGCCGACGGCGCGCTCGGCGCGCTTCTCGTCGGGCCTGTCCGTGCTCGACTTCGTCAAGCGCACCTCGGTCCTGAAGCTCGGGCCGGAGCAGTTGCGCATGCTGGCACCGGCGGCGATCGCACTCGCTCAGGCGGAAGGGCTCGACGCGCATGGCCGCTCTGTCGCCATACGTCTGAACATGTAGGCCGGCATGACGGGCCACGATCAAACCCGCGCAAAACTGATCGATGTCGAACTCGATGAATCGATCGGCCGTTCGACGCCCGATGTCGAGCATGAGCGGGCGGTGGCGATCTTCGACCTGATCGAGGAGAACTGTTTTAAGCCTGTCAACGACAGCGGTACAGGTCCTTACCGGCTGAAGCTGTCGCTGGCCGAGTCCCGCCTGGTCTTTGCCGTGGCGCGCGAGGACGGCGCCGCCGTCGTCACCCACATCCTGTCGCTGACGCCGCTCAGGCGCATCGTCAAGGACTACTATATGATCTGCGAGAGCTATTACGACGCCATCCGCTCCTCGACGCCGAGCCACATCGAGGCGATCGACATGGGCCGCCGTGGCCTGCACAATGAGGGCTCGCAGACGCTGATGGATCGGCTCTCCGGCAAGATCGACATCGACTTCGACACGGCGCGACGGCTGTTCACGCTGGTCTGCGTGCTGCACTGGCGGGGCTGATCCTGGTCGCCGGCGCCCTGCCCCGCTCGGTCCTGTTCCTGTGCGGCATGAATGCCGTGCGCTCGCCAATGGCCGAGCAGCTGGCGCGCCGGATGCTTCCCGCCACCATTTTCGTCGCCTCGGCGGGTGTGCGCGCCGGCGAGCGCGACCCGTTCGTCGATGCCGTGCTTGCCGAAGACGGTCTGACACTGGGCGAACGCCATCCACGGACGCTGGACGATCTCGAGGACGACTATTTTGACCTGATCGTGACACTGGCGCCGGAGGCGCACCATGCCGCACTCGAACTCACCCGCTCGCTTGCCGTCGAGGTGGAATACTGGCCTACGCCGGACCCGACCGGTGCCGACGGCACGCGTGAACAGATCATGGCCAGCTATCGCGACGTGCGCGAGCGGCTGAAGTTGCGCATAAGCCGACGTTTTTTGCTTCCCGAAGCAAAAAACGCGACGGATTAAGCGTGTTCACAAGCGCACGATTATCATATAGGTTCCGCCGAAATTCCGGCTGGAGTCGGATGATTTCAGGTCTGTCCGACCTGAAATCATCCGACTCTAGGTCAAACAAGTAGAGCATGATGTCGTCGGAAAACCGCTTCACACTTTTCGGCATCATGCTCTAGGCGCCGGAACTGCCATCCAAGCAAAGGTATCGAATGCCGAAGGAAGAAGTCCTCGAGTTTCCGGGTATCGTCACGGAATTGTTGCCCAACGCGATGTTCAGGGTAAAGCTCGAAAACGAACACGAGATCATCGCCCATACGGCCGGCCGCATGCGCAAGAACCGCATCCGCGTGCTGACTGGCGACAAGGTTCTGGTCGAGATGACGCCATACGACCTGACCAAGGGCCGCATCACCTATCGTTTCAAGTAAGATCAAGACCCGAGCGCGATGAGCATTTTGCATAAGCTGGTGCTTGCCTCGGGTTCGCCGCGTCGCATCGAACTCTTGCAGCAGGCCGGCATCGAGCCGGACCGCATCCTGCCAGCCGATATCGACGAAACACCGCTACGTGCCGAGCATCCGCGCTCGCTGGCCAAACGGCTGTCGAAGGAAAAGGCCGAGAAGGCGTTCGCGTCGCTGAAGGCCGAGACCGACTATGCGCCAAGCTTTGTGCTGGCTGCCGACACGGTGGTCGCCGTCGGGCGACGCATCCTGCCCAAGGCCGAGACACTGGATGACGCCGCCAACTGCCTCGGGCTGTTGTCCGGCCGTTCGCACCGGGTTTATTCCGGCATCTGCCTGATCACGCCAGGGGGCAAAATGCGCCAGCGGCTGGTCGAGACGCGGGTGCGTTTCAAGCGGCTGCCACGCGAGGAAATCGACGCCTATGTCGCCTCGGGCGAATGGCGGGGCAAGGCCGGCGGCTATGCCGTCCAGGGTCTCGCCGGCGCCTTCGTCGTCAAGCTCGTCGGCTCCTACACCAACATCGTCGGCCTGCCGCTCTATGAGACGGCGGCGCTGCTGTCGGGCGAAGGTTTCAAGACCCATCAAAACTGGTTGTCCGCGCGACCATGAGCCCGGACGACAAAGTCACGCCACTGCGGCCCAAGCGCCCTTGCCCCGAATGCGGCAAGCCGTCGGCGCGCGAGACCTATCCGTTCTGCTCGACGCGCTGCAAGGACATCGACCTCAACCGCTGGCTGAAGGGCGCCTATGTCATCTCCGCTCGCGACGACGAGGAAGAACGGGACGCCGACGAGCCGAAATGAAGCCAGGGCCGAAATGAACCCAGGGCCGCCGGTCAGGCGGCCTGGTTCTTGCGATCACCACGCGCCCAGGCCGGAAGCCAGTCGCCGTGGGCGGCCAGGAGATCGTCGACCAGTGACCAGATCTGGTCGAGGTCGAGTTCGGCCGCCGTGTGCGGGTCCATCATCGCCGCGTGATAGATGTGTTCGCGGTTTTCCGTCATCAGCGCCCGCACCGTCAGTTCCTGCACGTTGATGTTGGTACGGATCAGCGCCGTCAATTGCGGCGGCAGGTCGCCTATATAGGTCGGCTGGATGCCGGACGCATCGACCAGGCACGGCACTTCGGCCGCGCAATCGCGGGGCAGCGAGGTGATGCAGCCATTGTTGCAGACATTGCCGTAGATCACCGACGGCTCGCCGGTCCACACAGAATTCATGATCGAGGAGGCATACTCCTTGGACTCCTCGACCTCGATACGTTGGGCCGAGCTATACGCTTGCGCCTGGTCCTTCCAGCGTTCGATCTGCTCGATGCAGCGCTTGGGATATTCATCGAGCGGAATGCCGTATTTCTCGATCAAATCGGGGCGGCCGTCCTTGATGAAATAGGGCGTGTATTCGGCAAAATGCTCCGAGCTTTCGGTGACGAAATAGCCCAGCCGCGTCAGCATCTCGTAACGCACCTTGTTGGGGCAGCGCGGGTTCCAGCCGGGCTTCGGCGCGCGGCCTTCGCGATAGGCGCGCACGAGATCGGGATAGAGGTCGCGGTAGGATCCGTCCGGCTGGCGATGCTCGAACTTCAGGTAGAAGGCCATGTGGTTGATACCAGCCGAGCGGTAACGAATCTCGTCGTAGGGAAGGTCGAGGTCGTGCGCCAGTTCCATCGCCGTGCCTTGCACCGAGTGGCACAGCCCGACCTGCCTGATCTCGGGATATTTCTCTGAGATCGCCCAGGTGTTGATCGCCATCGGGTTGACGTATTGCAGCATGATCGCCTGCGGGCAGACGGCAAGCATGTCCTCGCAGATCTTCCACAGATGCGGCACGGTCCTCAGGCCCCGCATGATGCCGCCGACGCCGAGCGTATCGGCGATCGTCTGGCGCAGCCCGTATCTCTTCGGCACCTCGAAATCCGTGACGGTGCAGGGCTCATAGCCGCCGATCTGGAAGGCGACGACGACGAAATCGGCGCCCGCCAGCGCCTTGCGCTGGTCCGTGTAGGTCTCGGCCTTCGCCTTGACGCCGAGTGTGGCGATCAGCTTGTTGACGACGACGGCGCTTTCTTCCAGCCGCTGCGGATTGATGTCCATCAGCGCGATCGTGGCGCCCGAAAGTGCCGGGCGCTGCAGCACGTCGCCGACGATGTTCTTCATGAACACCGTCGAACCGGCGCCGATGAAAGTGATCCTGGGATGTCTTGCCAATGTAACCTCCGGCATGTGTTCAGGCCACGTCGAAAGCGGCCCTGACGAGCCGTTCGGTGTAGGCGGTCTTGGGATTGGTGAGGACCTCGTCGACAGGGCCCTGCTCGACGATCTTGCCGTGCTGCATGACGATGACGCGGTGACACAGCGCGCGCACCACCTTGAGGTCGTGCGAGATGAAGAGATAGCTCAGGCCACGCTCGTCCTGCAGCTTGCGCAGCAGGTCGATGATCTGTGCCTGGACGGAGAGGTCGAGCGCCGATGTCGGCTCGTCGAGCAGGATGAATTCGGGTTCGAGTGCGATGGCCCGCGCAATCGCGATGCGCTGGCGCTGGCCACCGGAGAACTCATGCGGAAACCGCGACAGGATATCGCCCGGCATGCCGGCACTGACCAGTGCCTCGCGCACCCGCTCGACCCGCTCGCGCCGTGTCGCGCCGATGCTGTTGACGATCAGCCCTTCCTCGATGATCTGGCCGATCGTCATGCGCGGGTTGAGCGAGGAGAACGGATCCTGAAAGACGATCTGCATGCGCGAACGCAGCGGCCGCATCTCGCCTCGCGACAGGCCATGAATAGGCTGGCCATCGAAGCGGATCTCGCCGCGTTTGGCGTCGGTCAGCCTCAGCAACGCCTGGCCGAATGTGGTCTTGCCGGAACCGGATTCGCCGACCAGCCCCAGCGTCTCGTGGCGGCAAAGCTTGAGGTCGAGGTCGTCGACGGCAACCAGTTCGCGCCAGTCCGGCTTCAGGAACGTTCCATGGCGCAGCATGAAGCAGACGCGCACGCCGTTCGCCTCGAGGATGGTGCCGCTGCCCTCGGGCAGCGGTTGCGGCCGGCCGCGTGGCTCGGAGGCAAGCAGCCGCTGGGTATAGGGATGCCGCGGAGCGGCGAAGAGCCGCTCGGTGACGTTGTGCTCGCACATTTCGCCATGCTGCATCACATAGACGTAGTCGGAAAACTTGCGCACCACGGTGAGATCGTGGGTGATCAGGATCACCGCCATCCGCAGCTCTTTCTGCAGATTGCGGATCAGGTTAAGGATCTGCGCCTGGACCGTGACATCAAGCGCGGTCGTCGGCTCATCGGCGATCAGCACGTCGGGATCGTTGGCGAGCGCCATGGCGATCATCACGCGCTGCCGCTGCCCGCCCGAGAGCTGGTGCGGATATTGTTTGAGCCGCGCTTCGGGTTCGGGGATCTGCACATGCCGCAGCAGCTCGAGCGCCCGCGCCCAGGCTTGCTTGCGGCTCACCTTGCGATGCACCCGGATTGCCTCGACGATCTGGCTGCCGACCGTATAGATCGGATTGAGCGAGCTCATCGGCTCCTGGAAGATCATCGAGATGCGGTTGCCACGCAGCTTGCGCCGGGCACTTTCGGGGAATTTCAGGATGTCCTGTCCGTCGTAACAGATGCTCGATTTCGGCGACACGGTGGCTCGGCGCGACAGCAGCCCCATGACGGTGCGCGCCGTCACCGACTTGCCGGAACCGGATTCGCCGACGATCGCGATCGTCTCGCCGCGATAGAGCTGGAAAGAGATGTCCTTGACCGCCTCGACGACACCGTGTTCGACCTTGAAGGCCACCTCGATGTTGCGGGCATCGATGACGGGCTCTCCCTGGCGCCCGTCATGGTCAAGGCGGAAGGCTGGCGCGAAGGGCTCGGCGAGTACGACGGTCATCCCGGTCCCCCTCAATACGGATCGACGGCATCGCGCAGGCCGTCGCCCAGCGCGTTGAAGGCAAAGACGGTGACGAGCACGAAACCGACCGGCGACAGGATCCAGGGATAAGTGCCGATGACCGAATAGGTCGCGGTGTCCTGCAGCATCAGGCCCCAGGAGATCAGCGGCGGCTTGACGGCAAAACCGAGGAAACCGAGGAAGGATTCGAGCAGCACCACCGTCGGGATCGCCAGCGTCACGGCGACAATCACGTGGCTCATCACATTGGGGAAGATGTGCTGCAGGATGATGCGCCGGTCTGTCGCGCCGACCGCCATGGCGGCGCGCACATACTCTATGCGCGCCAGCGCCAGCGTCTTGCCACGCACCTCCCGCGACATCTGCGCCCAGCCGAGCGCCGACATGACGATGATGACGAAGGCGAGGAACACATTGGTCGGCGCGGTGACCGGGATCAACGTCGTCAGCGCCAGGTAGAGCGGCAGTTGCGGGAAGGCGAGCACCAGTTCGACGAAGCGCTGCATCCAGACGTCGAACCGGCCGCCGAAATAACCGGAGACCATGCCGACGGTGGTGCCGATGACGGTGATGATGAAGACGACCGTCAGCGCGATCATCAGTGAGACGCGCGAGCCGTGGATGGCGCGCGACAGCACGTCGCGGCCGAATTTGTCGGTGCCGAGGAAATGCACCGGCTGGCCATCCGTCGAGGCGAAGAAATGCCGGTTCGCCGGTATCAGTCCGAAGAGCTTGTACGGTGCGCCTTCGACGAAGAAGCCAAGCAGCCTCGGGTGGTCGTAGTCGGGGCCGACGATGGGCTGGAAAGTGACCGGATCGAGGTCGGCCGAATCGGACAGTGCATAGACCCTCGGCCGCGCGACGAAATTGCCGTCCTTGTCGTGGAAGGACGGCAGCTGCGGCGGGGCGAAGCCGACATCGGTCGCCTTCGGGTCCATCGGCGCCAGGAATTCGGCGAATACGGCCATGACCAGGAGCAGCACGACCAGCCAAAGCCCGGCCATACCGGTCCAGGAGCGCTTCAGCCGGCGCCAGACAAGCGCCATGTAGCTCTCATTGCCGCGTGCGGGCGCCACTGTGGCTCGCTCGGCTGGCGGTGGCGGTGGTGCAGGATCTCGTGCCAGCATCTAACCCTCCCCGAACTGGCGCACGCGCGGATCGAGCAGGACGAGCAGCATGTCGGCGATGATGTTGCCGACGATCAGCGTCGCCGACAGCACCATCATGAAGGTGGCGGTGACATAGACGTCGCCGACCGCCATCGAGCCGACGATCGCCGGACCGACGGTCGGCAGCGCGAAGATGATCGCCGTCTCGATCTCGCCGGTCAGCATATAGGGCAGCACCACGCCCTGATACATGACCAGCGGATGCAGGGCATTCGGCACGGCGTGGCGCATCACGACGGCGCTCCCGGTCAAGCCCTTGGCCTTGGCCGTCTCGACATATTGCGCGTTGAGCGTATCGAGCAGATTGCCGCGCATGACGCGCATATTGTAGGCAAGGCCGCCGAAGGTGGCGATCGCCACCACCGGCCAGACATGCTTGACCAGGTCGACGAACTTCGCCCATGACCATGGCGCGCCGCCATATTGCGGCGAGAAGAATGAGCCGATCTCCGAGACATTGAACTGGAAGACCAGGAGATAGACGATGATCAGCGCCATCAGGAAGCGCGGCACCGTCATGCCGAGGAACGAAACCGCCGACAGGGTCGAGTCGATCCAGGTGTATTGCCGGGTCGCCGCCCAGATGCCGAAGGTGATGCCCAGCACCGAGGCGAGCAGATGGCAGACCAAAGCCAGAAGCAGGGTGCGCGGCAGGCGCTCGCCGACGACGTCGGCCACCGGCTTGTTGTAATAGAGGCTGTAGCCGAAATCACCGTGGGTGACGATGCCGCCGATCCAGTTGAGATACTGGACGGGCAGCGGCTTATCGAGGCCGTGCTCGACGCGATAGGCCTGAGCCTGCGCGTCGGCCTCGGCGAAGGAGGCTCCGCCCTGGTTGATCAATTGCGAGCGGATGTAATCGGCATAGTCGCCAGGCGGCGCCTGGATGATGGCAAAGGTGACGAGGCTCAGAATAGCGAGAACCGGTATTGCCGACGCTATTCGCGTGAGCAGGAATCGCAGCATGGGCGGTCCGCTTCCTCATCTCGCCGGACGCTCCTTGGGGGGCGCTCGGAGGGTTGGTTTGTCCCGGCCGCGCCAGCGGCGCGGCCGGGTCTCTCTCAGTCAGGGGAGGTAAACTTGCATCGGCCCTTAAACTTACATCGGACCCTTGTCTCCAGGCTTGCCGGGAAGTTCTTCCGGGAACAGTTCGTATTTGGCCTGCTTGTCGGCCGCGACGAAGACCCGTTCGCGGATGATCGAATCCTCAGCCCAGTTGAACATGAAGATCGGCGTGCCTTGCGGAATGTTCGAGAAGCGCTTGTTGATGATCAGCGCGCCGGGATATTCCGTCAGGCCGATATTGTAGACGTGTTCGGTCGAGATTTTCTGGAAGTCCCGCATCAGGCTGGCGCGCTGGTTATTATCCGCCGACGAGACGAACTTGTTGACGATGTCGACGAGATCCTTCTCGAAAGGCATCAGATCGACCTCCCCGCTTTCCGGCGCGCGGTGATCCCAGCTGGTCTTGGGGCCGACTGGAGCGAGCTGCACGGTGTTCTGCACCACTGAGGTCAGCTCCTGCTCATTGCGCCGGATCAGCCAGTCGAAACGGCCTGAATATTGCGTGGCATCGCGCTGGGTACCGTTGAGCCCGTTGAGCACGATCCGCAGGCCAAGCTTCTCCATCTGCGCGACCACGCCTTCGGCGAGGCTTTTGTCGGTGGTGTAGTCGTTGTTGACCAGCATCACGATCTCGACATTCTTGCCGCCGGCGGTACCGGCCGGGAAGTTGACGAAACCATCGCCGTCAGTGTCCTTCAGGCCGGCCTTGGCGAGTTCGGCTTTGGCGCCCTCGAGGTCGAAAGGATAGTAGACGGTGGATTTGCGGTCGTAGAAGCTGGTGCCCGAGGAGAGGCCGCCAGGATAGATCGCGGTGAACGGCCCCTTGACGAGGGAATCGCCCAGCGCCTTGCGGTCAAGCGCCATGGTGACGGCCTTGCGGAAATCCTCGTTGCGGTTCAGTTCACGGATCGCCTGGCCGCGCTCGTCCGGATTGCCCCAGCCATTGGCGGAAAAGTTCAGGCGCAGATTGTAGCCGATCAGGCGCGGGCCGAAGGCAAGGCGCGCCGGCGCATTCGCTTCCGCCGCGCGTTTCAGCGAGGCAACGAAGTTTTCCGGCTGCTCGAGATTGGAGAAGTCGCCTGCGCCGGCGACCGCCTGAACGTCGCGGTCGGCCCAGGTCGACAGCTTGTAATGCAATTCGTTGAGATAGGGCAGCTGGTTGCCCTTCTCGTCCACCTTCCAATAATAGGGATTGCGGCGCATGACGATGATGTCGTCGGCCCGATATTCGACCGGCACCCAGGCGCCCATGACCGGCATGTTCATATATTCCGGCGGGAAGGCGTTCTTGAACTGGTCGTAGGTGTTCTTCGAATATTTCGGGTGCTGCGGCTTCAAGATATGCGAGGGACCGGGGCAGAAGGTGCCGTAAGCCATTGCGTAGAGGTGCTGTTTCGGGAAGGCGTCCTTGAAGGTCCACTCGACCGTATAGTCGTCGATCTTCTTGAGCGTCGTGCCGACACCGAAGGTTTCCTGGGTGGCGCCATTGAGCGGCGAGACGTTGGGATCCATGACCTCGTCGTCCCAGTAGAACATGACATCGTCGGCGTTGAATGGCACGCCGTCGGACCATTTGGCACCCTCGACGAGATGCATGGTCAGCTTGTGGCCATCGGCTGACCAATCCCAGCTTTTGGCGAGGTTGGGCAGCGGCTCGGTATCCTTCGCCTCGACCTGGAACAACGGCGCGGTGCGCGTCAGGCACTCGGAAAGGCCGATGTCGATGCCGCCCCAGCCTTGGGTCTGGCCGGCGCCGTAGTTCCAGCCTTCCGGCCGGCCACCGATGACATGGCGCATCGTGTCGCCGTAGACGCCGACGCCGTTCGGCATGTTGCCCGTCTTGAAGACAAGCGGCTCCTTCGGCAGCCTTTCCTTGACCGGCGGCAGCTTGCCGGCCTTGACGTATTTTTCCGTCACCCAGCCGGGCTCGTGATATTCGGACAGCGCCTTGAACTCCAGGATGGAGTCGCGCGCCACGTATTTGATCTTGCCCTCGGCCGGAAACGTCGCCGGCACCGGCGGGATGGTGGGTTCGGAAGCGAAAGCGTTGATCGCTGGAACGGAGACGCTCAGCGCCAGTCCAGCGGCAATGCCAATACTGCGTAGGTTCCTCATTAGTGTCCTCCCTCGTGTTCAGACGTTTGCTGCTGCTCGTCTTGTCTATGTCTCTATGCAATTCCGGACGGAGAACCGCTTCACACTTCTCCCGTGATTTCTCCGGGCCGCTGACCGCGGTGGACCTGCCTCCCGAGGGTCCGCCGCCGCGCCCGGTTTTCAGACGGCCTGTTTCAGTGCGGCCTTTTCTGCGCGCAGTTCCTCGATCGAGCGCACGTTCCGCCGCGCGGCACCCGCCCATTCCCGGGTCTTGACCGTGGATTTCGACAGCCGCTCTTTGGCCGCAGGAACCGCGTGGGCATATTGCGGCAACCATTGCGCCTGGGCGACGACCATTTCGTCCACCATCTGCCAGACCTCCTCCGGCGTCGACACGGCGCCGACCAGCGGGTCGTGCAGCACGGCAAGCTTCAGAAGATCGATGTCGCCAGAGATGGCGGCATGGACCGACATGCGCTGGACGTTGATAGAGGCCATGCATGTGGCGGCACAGGCTTCCGGCAGCGTGATGCCGGCGGCCATGTTGATGCCGAAACGGTCGACGAAACCGGGCGATTCGATGATGGCGTCGCGCGGCAGATTGGTGATGACGCCATCGTTCTTGACGTTGAAGTGGCCGCGATAGACGCGGTTGGTTTCCAGCGCCTCCAATATGTGGCTGGCATGCTCGTTGGAGCGCTTTGAGGCGTCGATCGGCTTCGATGCCGCTTCGAGGAATTGCGGATATTCGGTCTCGAACCAATTGCGGGTTTCCGTGGAATAGCGGAGATAGCCGCCCGTTTCGCCATGGATCCAGTCCGACATGTCGATCCAGCGCGTGATCTCGTCGGGGCGCTTGCGGTACCAGGGCAGATATTCGGAAAGATGCCCGTTGCTTTCAGTCGAATAGACGCCGAAACGCTTGAGCACATCGATGCGAAGCTTTTCCTGCTGGGAATAGACCGGGTGCGCCTCGAAGGCGGCGACCAGCTCATCTTTGTCGATCTTTCGGCCGTTCAGCCGCAAATCGATGAACCAGGTCTGGTGGTTGATGCCGGAACAGACATAGTCGAGTTCCCGCGGCGATTTCGCGCCCAGCACCGCGGCGATCTGTTCGGCGCCGTGCTGGACACCATGGCAGAGGCCGACCGTGTCGACCTTGCCGTATTCGATCGCCGCCCAGGTGTTCATCGCCATCGGGTTGGCGTAGTTGAGGAATTTGGCGTTGGTGTCGGCGACTTCGCGGATGTCCTTGCAGAAATCAAGGATCACCGGAATGTTGCGCTGGCCGTAGAGGATGCCGCCGGCGCAGATCGTGTCGCCGACACACTGGTCGATACCGTATTTCAAGGGAATGCGGATATCGTCGGCATAGGCTTCGAGGCCGCCGACCCGCACGCAACTGATGATATAGCGCGCGCCCTCGATCGCCTTGCGGCGGTCGGTTGTCGCGGTCACCCTGGTCGGCAATCCGTTCGCCTCGACGATCCTGTCGAGGATCGCCTTGATCATCCCCAGATTGTGCTCGCTGAGGTCGGTCAGCGCGAATTCGATGTCCTTGAATTCAGGCACGCAGAGAATGTCGGTGAACAGCTTCTTGGTGAAACCGACGCTGCCGGCGCCGATAATAGCGATTTTGAAACTCATCACCTTCACCTCGATCCATTCGAATGCTAGGCAAGGAGCAGCAAGGGAGAAAGACGGCTACACGCCTTGACGTGCAAGCCATTCAAGCCGGAATCCGGCTTTCTCTCCTCCCGCCCGCTCCTCGATCGCGGGTTATTCGCGTTCTTCGAGGCGGGATTATGCGCATATTCGCGGGCGCGGCCAGAGAAGGATTATGCTTTCAGGGGTAATTTTGTGCTGCGGGATTTGATCGCCAACGGACAGTCGATGCGGACGGTCTCGCTGCCGCGCGGCCGCCAGCGCCTGCATGCCATGCCGACAAGCACGGGCTATGAGGTGCGCGAGGACGTGACCTATGACTGGGACGGGCGAAAGCGCGGCCAGACACCATTCACCGTACTGCAGCATACGATCAGCGGCACCGGCCGGCTGCGCTACGAGAACCGCGATTACCGCCTGCAGACGAACGACACGCTGCTGGTGCTGGTGCCGCACAACCACCGCTACTGGCTGGCCAGGGACGAGCGCTGGGAATATTTCTGGATCTCGATGAACGGCGAGGAGGCGTTGCGCATCCACAAGTCGATCCTCGACGTGTCGGGACCGGTCTTTCGGCTGCAGCCGGCGACGATCGATCATCTTGCCGATTGCAGCCTGCGTCTCATCAAGGGGGCCGCTTCGCCAGGTGCTGCTTCGGCCATCGCCTACGAGGCGGCGATGGCACTCTATGACGATGTGTTCGGCTCGCATGCCTTTGCCGAAAAACAGAGCGCGATGCAGCCGGTCATCGATCACATCAACGCCAATCTCGACAAAGCCCTGCCGGTGGCGGACCTCGTCCAGATCAGCGGGCTCAGCCGGGCCCATTTCTCGCGCTGTTTCGCCGAGAGCGAGGGCCTGCCGCCCGCCGAGTTCGTACTGCAGCAGCGGCTGCAACGGGCCGCGAAGCTTTTGACGAAAGCGGACTTCCTGCCGGTAAAGGAGGTCGCCATCCTGTGCGGTTTCGAGGACGCGAATTATTTTTCGAAGGTCTTCCGCCGGCTCTACGGCACGACGCCCAGCCAGTTCCGCACGACCGGCATGTATGCCAGCTTGCGAACCCCGGCCAGGCGCGGCGTCAGACTGTCGGACGACGAGACCTGACGCCGCTTGGGGCCGCGTTTTGTCAGGCCGCGTGCAGGCTGCCGCCGTCCAGCCACTCGAGTTCGACAGGCGAAAGCGCGATGTCCAGCGCCCGCAGACTGTCGTCCAGTTCGCCAAGCGTGCGCGGCCCGATCAGCGGAATCGATGGGAAAGGCTGGTTGAGCACATAGGCCAGCGCAATATGGATCGGGCTCTTGCGCAGCCGGGCGGCGAGTTCGATCGCGCGGTCGCGGCGGCCGAAATTGCGCTCGGAGTACCAGACCCGCACCAGTTCCTCGCTGTCCAGCCTGTCGCGCCCGGCGCGATCGGTGAAGAAGCCGCGTCCCTGGCTCGACCAGGCAAAGTTCGGCATCTGCCTGGATGTCAGCCAGGCCTTCCAGTCATCGGTGGAGGAGGTGACACAACCAGCCCAGATCGGCTCCAGCATTTCGGCCAACGAAAAATTGTTGGAGAGCACGCCGGGCTTCTGCTTGCCGGTTCGCTCGGCATAGGCAATCGCCTCGTCCATGCGCTGCATCGTCCAGTTCGAGCCGCCGAAGGGGCCGCGAATGCGCCCGGCCTTGACCTCGCGGTCCATGGCGTCGACGAATTCGCCGACCGGCACGTCCGGATTGTCGCGATGCATGAAATAGATATCGACATGGTCGGTCTGCAGGCGGTCGAGCGACTGGGCAAGCTGCTTGCCGATCACGTCGGGATAGCAGAGCGGCGAATGCGCTCCCTTGGCGATAACAACCGATTGCTCGCGCACGCCACGGTTCCTCAGCCATTGGCCGAGCAGCGTCTCGGTGTAGCCGCCGCCATAGACATAGCCGGTGTCGAAGAGATTGCCGCCGGCTTCGAAAAAGGCGTCGAGCAGGATCGACCCGGAGGAAAAGGTGCGGAAATCCTCGAAGCCGAGCGCCACCACGGAGGCCGGCTTCGCCAGGCCCGGAATGGTGCGCTTGCCGATCGCGGTGCCGCCCGGGCGCAAGGGTCGCCCGGAGATGGTGTTGGTGCGCAGCGAGGCCTTCTCGATCTCATATTCCAGCCCGACCGCCGCGCGCCATCTGTCAAGCACGCGCAAGGTGCCGAGGCTGTCGGCCCAGCCCATGCCCGGCCAGGCGAATTCCGGACGCCCGGCGCGGATCGCCTCGCCGGCGGCATCGACCTCGAAGGAATAGACATGGCGCTTCTCGTTGACGCTGATGGTCTCTTGCGCGCCGTCGGCACCGATCACGTGGATCCGGCCTGGGCCGACATCGCGGTCGCCGCCGGCGAACCAGAAGTCGGGCACCTCGATACGCCCCTTGGTGCCGAAGATACGCAGGACATTGTCCTGGTTGAGCGAGATGCTGCAGGAGACCTCTGCGACGATACCGCCGGGAAAATGCAGGACAGCGGAGGCCCATTCGTCGACACCGGATTGACCAAGATGGGCGGTGCCGGCGACTTTGTCGGGTTCGGCGAATGGCTCTCCAGCGGCAGCGCCGGCAATCAGGCGCACCATCGAAACGGGATAGCCGCCGACATCGAGAATGCCGCCGCCGGCGAGATCGTTGTCGTAGAGCCGGTGCCGCGGCATGAAATCAGGCATGGCGAAGCCGAAGCTCGACTTGATCATCCTGATCTCGCCGATGACGCCGGACTTGATCAAGTCGACCAGTTGCAGCGTCTGCGGATGCAGCCGGTACATGAAGGCTTCGCCGAGGAAGGTGCCGGCCTTGCGCGCCGCATGCATCATGGCGTCGGCCTCGAAGGCCGTCAGCCCGAGCGGCTTTTCGCAGAGCACATGCTTTCCGGCTTCCGCCGCCCTGATCGCCCATTGCGCATGGCCTGGATGCGGGACCGCGATATAGATCGCATCGATCTCCGGATCGGCAAGAAGAGCGTCATAACCGTCGAGGATGCGGGCGCCGGGAAAGCTCTCGGCCAGGCCCGGCTTGCCGGGATTGCGCGCGCCGATGGCAACCAGTTTACCGGTGCGCGAACCGGCGACGCCGCCGGCAAAGGCCTTGGCGATGCCGCCCGGCCCAAGAATGCCCCAGCGAATGGGCGTTGATGCAGTCATGTCATTCTCCTTGCGGGCTGGGAAAGGGGCGGCCGGTCAGCGCAGCCGCATCCCTTTTTCGTCGAACAGGTAGGATTTGCGGATGGAAACGGTGACATCTGATGTCTCGGGGACCTTTGCCGCGTCGCGCTGGATCACCACGTCCTCGCCATGGGCCGTCCTGGCGTAGAGAAAACTCGTGCCGCCCAGGTGCTCGACCACGTCGATGGCGACGGAAAGGTCAGCGTCGCCTTCACCGGCAACGCCGAAATGTTCGGGCCGCACGCCGACGATGACCTTGCTGCCCGGCTCGGGCGCGACGCCTGTCAACGGCTGGACGACACGGGTCCTCTCCTCGCCCGCCAATTCGACCACAACACCTTTTGCATCACGCCCGACAATATGGGCCTTGATGAAGTTCATCTTCGGTGAGCCGACAAAGCCGGCCACGAAAATATTGTCGGGATTGTCATAGAGTTCGAGCGGCCTGCCGATCTGCTCGATATGGCCGGCGCGCAGCACGACGATCCGGTCGGCGAGCGTCATCGCCTCGGTCTGGTCATGGGTGACATAGACCATGGTGGCGCCGAGTTCCTTATGCAGCCTTGAGATCTCGACCCGCATCTGGACGCGCAGTTCGGCATCGAGATTGGAGAGCGGCTCGTCGAACAGGAACACCTGCGGCTCGCGCACGATGGCGCGGCCGATGGCGACACGCTGGCGCTGGCCACCGGAAAGTTTCTTGGGGCGGCGCTCCATCAATTCGCTGATGCGCAGGATCTCGGCCGCGCGCTTCACCCGCCGCTCGGTGTCGGCCTTGGGGTTACCGGTCATGCGCAACCCGAAGGAGAGGTTCTGTTCGACGCTCATATGCGGATAAAGCGCGTAGGACTGGAACACCATCGCGATGCCGCGGTCGGCGGGCTCGACATCATTGACCACCTTGCCACCGATGGCGATCTCGCCGCCGCTGATGTCCTCCAGCCCGGCGATCATCCTGAGCAGCGTGGACTTGCCGCAGCCCGACGGGCCGACGAAGACGACGAACTCGCCATCGGCGATGTCGATGTTGGCACCGTGGACGACCTCGAACGCGCCGAAGCGCTTGGCGACATTGGTGAGCGTGACGGTTGCCATTCTGCTCCTTATTTGACTGCGCCGGCGGCGATGCCGGCGATGAAATGACGCTGCAGGAGCACGAAGACGATGAGCATCGGCACGGTCAGCATCACCGCGCCCGCCATGATGCCACCCCACGACACTTTGGTCAGGCCGATCAGCGTGCCGAGCGCCACGGGTGCTGTCATCGAACCCGGCTGGCTGTTGATCAAAAGCGGCCACAGATAATTGTTCCAGGAGGCGAGGAACAGGATGATGCAGAGTGCGGCCAGCATCGGCCGCGCTAGCGGCAAGGCGATGAAGACGAAGATGCGCCACTCCTTGACGCCCTCGACGCGGGCGGCATCGAACAGATCGTCCGGCATCATGGAAAAGCTCTGGCGCATGAACAGCACGCCAAGCGAATTGAACAGCGGCGGCACGATCAGCGCCACCCATGTGTTGGCGAGCTTGAAGTCACGCGCCACCATGATGAATTGCGGGATCAGCACCACCGCATAGGGCAGCGTGATGGTGCCCAGGATGATGGCGACGACGACGCTTTTGCCGAAGAACTGGTAGCGGGCCAGCGCCCATCCGGCCATCGAGGTCAGAAGCACCGACAGGACGGTGTAGGTCACCGCCACGCAAACGGAGATGATGATCGCGCCGACGAAGTCGGTGTCGCGCTGCAGATTGTTGAAATTGTCGATGAAATTGCCGTGCGGCAACAGTTCGATGCCGGGGCTGAAGATGCCGTTGTCGGGCATGGTCGAGAACACCACCATCATCCACAGCGGAAACAGCCAGATCAGCGCCAAGGGCGTCAGGAAGAGGTGCAGTGCGATGCTTCGTTTCAGTTTTGCCGATGAGAGCGAACTCATTTCGGTTCCCTCGTCAGCCAAAGCTGCACCAGCGTGATCGCGATGGCGAGCCCCGCCATGGTGTAGGCGACGGCCGAGGCGTAGCCGAAGTTGAGCGAGCGGAAACCCTGGCGGTAAAGCAGCAGGCCGAGCGTCTCTGTGCCGCCGCCCGGCCCGCCGCGCTCGGTGATCAGGAACGGCTCGGTGAACAATTGCATGGTGCCGATGATCGACAGCACGGCGCAGAAGACGATGACCGGCTTCAACAGCGGCAGGGTGATGTAGAAGAATTGCTTGAGCTTGCTCACCCGGTCGAGCGTCGCCGCCTCGTAGACATCATCGGGAATGGATTGCATGCCTGCCAGCAGGATAATGGCGTTGTACCCGGCCCAGCGCCAGGTGACCGCGATCATGATCAGCGCCATGGCCGGCGTGACATTGGAGAACCAGTCGACCTTCGGCAGGCCGATGCTGTTCAAGAGCTTGTTGACGATGCCGAAATCGAGGCTGAACATCAGCCGGAACACCGCGGAATAGGCGACCTCGCCGACGACGACCGGGGCGAAGAAGGCGAAGCGGTAGAGGCCGCGCGCCTTGAGCAGCGGCGAATTCAGCAACACCGCCATCACCATGGCCAGGGCGATCATCACCGGAACCTGGATGACGAGGATGAGCAGCGTGTTCTTCAGCGCGTTGAAGAAGGCAGGGTCGCCCATGAGCCGGCCCCAGTTGAAACCCGGTGCGAAGCGCCACGGCACGGTACGCGTCGCCTGGAACGAGATCAGGAACGAGGAGATGATCGGCCACACCCAGAAGATGGCGAAGATCAGGAGATAGGGCGTGAGGAAGCGATAGGCCGTGGCATTGCGGTTGCGCATCTTTTCTCCTCCTTCATCCCTGGTGTTCAAGACAAGCGAGCAAGTGGCGGGTCCAGGACGGCACTTCTGCCATCCCGGACCCCGTCCCGGGAGGTCAGGACTTGACAGGCAGCCCAGTCGCCGAGGCGATCTGGCTAGCGGCGTCGTCGAGTGCCGCCTTGGCGTCGGGATAGCCGCCGGCGAGATATTTGGTCTGCACCGCGCGGACGATGATCTCGGCATCGCTCTGGAACTGCGTGCCGCGGCTCGGAACAACCTTGGGCAAGGTGCCCAGAATATCCTTCCACACCGCCTGGCCACCCCAGTAGGGCAGGCCCTGGCTGACATAGGGGTCGTTCAGGGCCGAGACCAGCGAGGGGACAAGACCGAACTCCTTCAGCATGGTGATCTGGCCTTCATTGGTGCCGAGCGTGTATTTCAAATACTCGTAGGCCGCTTCCTTGTTCTTCGACGCCGAAGTGATGGCGAGCGAGGAGCCGCCGAGATTGGCGGCGCGCGGGCCGTCCGCGGTCAGGCTCGGCATCAGGTAGACGCCCCATTTGCCGTTTTCGCCCGCCGATTCGGTGCGGATAGTGCCCTCGTACCAGCCGCCATAGACCTGGGTAGCGACGGCTCCGGCGGTGTTGTTGGTGATCTTGGTGCCCCAGTCGGCGGACGAGACGATGCCGGCGTCCTTCATCTCCTTGACCTTGGTCATGGCGTCGACGCATTTGGGCTGGTTGACCGTGATCGACTGGCCGTCCTCGGCGAAATAGGCGCAGCCCTGTTCGTTGGAGATCATGCGGAAGAATTCACTGTCGCCGTTGAAATCGGCATTGGTCATCGAGACCCCTGGATTGGCGGCCTGGATTTTCTTGCCGGCGGCGATGAAATCGTCCCAGGTCTTGATCGATGCCGGATCGACGCCGGCCTTCTCATAGAAGTCGCGGCGATAGAAGGCGGCGACCGGGCCGGAATCCCACGGCATCGCATAGGCCTTGTCGCCGACTTCGAGTTCGGTGCGCTTGAAATCGGGAAATTTCTTCTGGTCTTCCGCCGTATAGCCCAGCGTATGCAGGTCGACGAAACAGTCGGGGAACTGGCTCCAGTAATTCTCGGCCTCGCCATTCTCGATGGTGACGATATCGGGCAAGCCGACGCCGCCAGCCGCGCATCCGGCGATCGACTTGTCATAGGTCGGCTGGTTGCCGAGATCCTGGACCGTGACTTTGATGTCGGGATGCAGCTTGTTGAAACCGGCAACCGTTGCCTTCAGGGATGAAGCGGCAATGTTCCAGCTCCAGATCGTGATTTCGCCGGATTGCGCGAAGGCCGGGGCGGAGCCCAGGGCAAGCGCTAGCGCGGCGCAGGACAGTGTGATGCGCATTGAAATCCTCCCATTTCATTTGCTCTCTCTGTGAGCGTGGCTAGACTAGGCACCGGTAAGGGCCTGTCCCTGACAGAGGGAATATGGAATTGGCGGAAAGTAAGATGCCCGACAGGCCGTTTTACCAGCCCGGCGCCAGCAGCGTTGAGGGTTTTCCGCTGGCGCTGCAGATGTTCCACACCAACCCGCTGGTGATGCTGAAGCCGCATTGGCATGCCCAGGTCGAGGTGAATTTCATCGTCCGCGGCTCCGTCCACTACCGCATGAACGAGCACGAAATATCGCTTTCGGCCGGCGAGATGTGCCTGTTCTGGGGCGGCTTGCCGCATCAGATGGACGATTTGAGCGACGACGCCGTCTATGCCGGCGCGCATCTGCCGCTGGTGCATTTCTTTCGGCTGCACCTACCGGCGGACATACGCCATCGGCTGATGACGGGCGCGACGCTGGTGACCAGCGCCACCGATCAATCCGACAACGACAATTTCGCTCGCTGGAACCGCTATGCCCGCTCAGGCGATCCGGCCAAGGCCGAGCACGCCGTCAACGAACTTCTGCTGCGGCTGGAGCGGGTGCGGTTCGAGCCCTACCGGCTGGTGCCGGGAAACGCCGCCGGGCAGGAAGCGGGCAGCCCCTTCGATCAGCAGTCGTCGCGCAATGTCGGGCGCATGTGCGATTTCATCGCCGAGAATTTCCTCTACGACATCGATTGCGTGAACATAGCGGCGGCCGCCGACATCCACCCCAAATACGCCATGAGCCTGTTCAAGAAATCGACCGGCATGACGCTCAACGAATATGTCAACCTTCTGCGCCTGAGCTACGCGCAGGCGCTGTTGATGCATCAGGACGCCAATGTGCTGCGCGTGGCCATGGATAGTGGCTTCGGCTCGCTCAGCGCCTTCAACAAATCCTTCCGCAAGCTCGCCGGCATGACGCCATCCGACTTCCGCAAGGGACTGGCAAGCGCCAGATAGGCGGGCGCACGGCATGGAAACCAGCCCATCGGGCGGCATTTCTTTTCCTGCTGGAAATCCACATCTGGGCGCTGGACAGGCCGGATTCCCATGCTATAACCCACGCGCTTTCAAGGGGTGCCCACGGCGCCTTTATGAAATCCGGAGCACGAGTTTTCGTTAGCCGGAACAGGCCCAGATAGCTCAGTTGGTAGAGCAGCGGACTGAAAATCCGCGTGTCGGTGGTTCGAATCCGCCTCTGGGCACCATCACCTCTCGGGTCCATTCTGGACACATAGGTTACGGTTTATACCGGAGACATGGGTGACAACCTCGTGCCGAACGGGTTGTCGATGGTCTGCAGGGTCCTCTGTTCCAAGTCTATGTATCCCAGATCATAATGCATGAAGCTGACGAGCCATATGCCGTCGTCGAAGGTGGTCCATTATCTCACCGATGAACTTTGGTGCGCGGGATGAAAAGAACAGGGTGCATTGTCGTCCGTCGACTCACTGAGCATTCTGGTGACCGAGCGTGATGGTGACGGAAGGGCATATACAACATGCCCCGATGCCCGCCACCAGCGCTCACTCAAATCCAATTTTTGAATGCATTTACAACTGTTACACGTGAGCGTGGCGCACAACAAGAACTGCAACTATCCGAGATCGACGTAAGCGAGTAATTCCCTCTGCCACGCAACCGCTTGAGCTATCAGGTTAAGTTAGTCGTACCGCGACTTCACGCTGTCCGTGACGCGGTTGGCCTTGAGGAATTGCCCAACCGAAGGCACTGGGCTGTGCCGACGCCAGGCAAGCCAATAGTCGACCGTGTACTTCCACCATGGCAGCGATCTTAGGACAAGGCCCTGGTTTCCGGCACGAGAGATGCTGGCTTGCGCAAAGGCACGTCCTGCGCCTGCTTCGACAAGTCCCAGCAGCGCCGAGAGCTGCGCAACTTCATACCGAATATCCGGGCAGAATCCGGCAGTTGCGCATTGTTGCAGGAAACGATCGCGCCAATAAGCGTCGCCCTCTCTGGGAAGGGCAACCCACGAACTTGCTTCGAGATCCGACGGCGCAATCGCACGTCTTGAAACCAGGGCGTCGTCAGTCGACAAAACAAGCTTCATGCCGTCGGAAAGGAGCTTGCTGCAGGCAATGCCGTCGGGCCATTCGCGCGGCGTGTAGAGAATTGCGATATCGAGCTGGTTGTCGGCAAGCGCTTTAAGCTGCGTTTCTGTGCTGGCGGCCACGAGATCGACGACAAGAGTGGGGCAATGACTCCGAAGATTTCGCAGATGAGCGCTGAGGACGCCGCCCTGCATGGCGCCATCGACGTAACCTACACGAATTCGCCCACTCTCACCGCTTGATAGCGCACGCGCATGGCGGATTAGACCATCCGCCTTTGCGACAACGGCTTTCGCGTCTTCGACCATTGCTACACCGGCCGGTGTCAGAGCAATCCGTTGTCGTTGGCGCACGAACAGATCAACGCCGAGCTCGATCTCCAGCTCGCGTATCGCACGGCTCAAGGGCGGTTGAGAGATGTGCAGGCGCTGCGCTGCGCGTGTGACGTGCCCGCAATCAGCGACAGCCAGAAAGTAGCGCAGGTGCCGAAGCTCCATTTCATACCCGTCGAGTATTAACTTATCTCAAATCAGTCTTTGACTGTATCAACTTTGCGCGCAACCTTCCACTCAGAATTATCGAGGATGGGGCGTTTGATGAAAGCTATTGTGTTTGATAGGCCCGGAGTTGCTGAGGAGGTTCTCGAGAACAGGGAAATGCCTGATCCCGCGTGCGGTCCGCGAGAGGCCCTCGTGCGCGTCACGACCCGCGTCATCCAGCCGGCCGACTTGCTGTTCGTCGCTGACAAATATTCAATAAAGCCGTTTTACCCGCAGGTCGCCGGATTCGACGGAGCGGGTATTGTCGAAGCAGTCGGCGCCGACATAGGCGAACTGGAGGTAGGGCAGCGCGTTGCATTTCGCAGCCCAGGCGCTTGGGCTGAGTACGCAGCAGTGCCAATTGCGCGAATCTATCCGGTTCCGACCGAATTCGCGGACCGGCTCTCCGACGATGTCGTCTGCCAGTTTCCGCTCAATCCGCTGACCGCTTGGGGTCTCCTGGATCTCGCTTCGGTTAAGTCCGGACAGCGAGTGCTCTTAACTGCAGCGCGATCAGTCGTCGCCGCCGTGGCTGATCAACTGTCCCGCGAGCGAGGGGCTGTCGTCGAACGGCTCTATCGGCACCACGGCAGCTACAAGCTGTGCGATTCGGAAGATAGGACACTAGGTATTGGCGACAACGTCGCCCATGCGCTCGCGGAGGCCAAGCCTTACGACCTGATCCTCGATCCAGTCGGAGGGCCCGACACGCTCGCCCTGATCGCGCGAGCGGCTGTGGGAGCGAACCTATTTTCGTACGGCGTACTCGACGATCGCCCGATCGAGATCAAGGCATCGGCCTTGCTCTACAGAGCGCTGCGCTGGCGCGGGTTCGCTGTAAGCGTCTGGCAGAACAAGGCGAGCACCGAAACCTTGGCGGCCGCAGCGAAGGACTGCTGGTCCGTCCTTTCGCGATACCCCGAAAAGCTGCCGGTCGTTGCCCGATATAACCTTGAGGAATTCGCCACGGCATTGCCGCACGCGCGGGCGAGTGCCGGTGAAGGCAAGGTCGTGCTCATCTAATCTTGCGATTGAACTGAAGAGACAGCGCGATGCGCGAACGCCCGCAGGCCGAGCACTATCTGACGGACATTTTCGGACATGAGGTGGATAGCTCGGGTTACGAACCTGCCTGCGCTCGCAAGAGCTTTCGACCTCGAAGGGGGTCAGCTGACGTCATACGGCGAATAGTATTGGAGTCGAACCAATCCACAGAAATATTTAGTTGATATTTTTGTTGGGCAGGATTGCCCCTTGCCTCAAAGCCAAGACTCTCGCTGGAGCAGGATTTTGCTGCGCTGTATTCGCCGATCGGGAGACCGTCGAACCGCCAGGGAAGCTACTACGAGTGCGGAAGATGTTCACGGACAATTAGTAGACATCAATTAACATGGCGACGATCTTAGCTCATTCCCGGCCAAATTGTTTTGCTCGGCAGGCCGAATTGGAGAACGCTACTTGGTCGCGGAATCGTCAAGGACCGCTGTGGAGACAGCCGGTCAGACCCATCTGGCCGCGCTATCGCAGCTGGCCGTTGCCTCCTATGAAACCCTGGAGCGCGAGCTCAGGGCCACGATTGCCGAGCTCGAAGCCCAGGCACGACGCTTCGAGATGGCGATCGACAACATCCCGCAAGGCATCTGCTTCTTCGATGTCGATGAGCGGCTGATCCTGTGCAACCGCCGCTACGCCGAGATCTACCGCATCGCGCCGGGAAAGCTGCAGGCGGGCATGAGACTTGCCGACATCATCGAACACCGGCTCGCTGCCGGAACATTGGCGATGGACGGCAAAGCCTATCTGGCTTTCGCCCGTTCGATCAATTCGAGCACCAGTTCGAGGACCTGGACCACCGAACTCAAGGACGGCCGCACCATCCAAGTCGGCCATCAGCCGATGCCCGATGGGGGATGGGTGGCGACGCATGAGGACGTCACTGAGATCGCCGCCAGCCGCGTGATGGTCAGCGAACGCGTCTCGCTGCAGGCGCTGATCGACTGGGTTCCCGACTATCTGTGGGTCAAGGATTCCGAAAGCCGATTCGTCGTGGCCAACAAGGCCCTCGCCGCGGACCATGGCAGAGACCCGAGCGAGATGATCGGCCTCAACGACTTCAACCTGCACGCGCCCGAACTCGCCCGGCAGTTCCGTGCCAGCGAGCAGGACCTGCTGCGCAGCGGCCAGCCGATGGTCGACAGGGAGGAATTCATCGTCGATGCTTCGGGCACCGGCAAATGGCTGTCATCGACGAAAGTACCCCTGCGAAACGCCGGGGATGAAATTTTCGGCCTGATCGGCATCGCCCGCGACATCACGGCGCGCAAGCAAGCGGACGATCTGCGGGATGGACAGGCGCATATCCTGGAAATGATCGCGACAAGTGCGCCGCTTCCTGAGGTGCTCGAACGTCTGATGCGCCTCATCGAGTCGCAACTGAGCGGTATAGTCGGCTCGGTGCTGCTGCTCGACGAGGACGGCGCTCA
This sequence comes from Mesorhizobium sp. Cs1299R1N3, assembly GCF_037179625.1. Classification (NCBI taxonomy): domain Bacteria; kingdom Pseudomonadati; phylum Pseudomonadota; class Alphaproteobacteria; order Hyphomicrobiales; family Phyllobacteriaceae; genus Mesorhizobium; species Mesorhizobium sp. Cs1299R1N3. The sequence goes on from NZ_JAPYKQ010000001.1 coordinate 425,138, forward strand.
TCTGCACCACGGTGCGGCGCCCAGCCTGGCGAAGGAGTACACTCACGCCATCGACGGCATCCGCATCGGCCCCAAGGTTGGCTCCTGCGGCACCGCCGCCCACCGGCGCGAGCCTATCATCGTCACCGATATTGTGAGCGATCCCTTGTGGGAGGATTTTCGCGATCTGGTGAGGCCCTATGGCTACCGTTCCTGCTGGTCGACGCCGATCCTCTCGCATACCGGCGTGGTGCTCGGCGTCTTTGCCATGTATTCGAAGACGGTGCGCGAGCCGACAAAGGCCGAGAGCAATCTCATCGATTTCACCACCCGCATCGCCGGCATCGCTATCGAGCGCAAGCTTGCCGAAGACCGCATCCATTTCATGGCCAACCACGACGCGCTGACCGGGCTGCCCAACCGCGCCCTGCTCGGCGACAGGCTCTCGCAGGCCATCCTCTATGCCCAGCGCTACGGCCGCTGGGTGAGCGTGGTGTTCATCGATCTGGACAATTTCAAGCTGGTTAACGATACGCTCGGCCACAACGCCGGAGATATGCTGTTGAAGGCCGTCGCCAGCCGCATGGTCGAATGCGTCAGGGCGACCGATACCGTCGTGCGGCTGGGCGGCGACGAATTCGTCGTCGTCCTCTTCGATCAGGATCCGAATGTCGACCTCATTGCCGCGACTTTGCAGAAGATCCGGACCACAATCGCCGAGCCCGTTTGTCTGGGTGAACATCACATCAGGGCAACGGCCAGCATGGGCGTCGCCAACTACCCCGATGACGGCGCCACGACGGATATGCTGCTGGCCAACGCCGATGCCGCTATGTACCGCGCCAAGGAGCTCGGCCGCGACAATTTCCAGTTCTATGCGCCCGAATTCAACGCGACGGCCCAGGAGAAATTCCTGCTGCAGGAGGAGTTGCGCAACGCGCTGGCGCGCGCCGAGTTCACACTGCTCTACCAGCCGCAGGTCGATCTTCGCTCCGGCAACGTCTTTGCTGCCGAGGCGTTGATCCGCTGGAACCATCCGAGCCTCGGACTGATCGCACCGATGAAGTTTATTCCAATGGCCGAGGAGACCGGCCTGATCGTGCCGATCGGCGACTGGGTGCTGCACGAAGCCTGCAGGCAAAACAAGGCCTGGCAGGACGCAGGCCTGCCACCGCTGGTGGTGTGCGTGAACGTATCGGCAAGGCAGTTCAAGGAAAAGAATCTGATCAGCCACGTGGTCGATGCGCTGACGGACAGCGGCCTGGAGGCGAAATACCTCGAACTCGAAGTGACCGAGAGCCTGATCATGCAGGATGTCGAAATGGCGGTGGCGACGATGAACCAGCTGCAGAGCCTTGGCGTGCAGATCTCGATCGACGATTTCGGCACCGGCTATTCCAGCCTCAGTGCACTGAAGACCTTTCCGGTGGCGCGGCTGAAGATCGATAAATCCTTCATCAACGATCTCGCTACCGATGAGAACGACCAGGCCGTCGCCAGCGCCGTGATCTCGCTTGGACAGAAGCTCAATCTGCGTGTAATCGCGGAAGGCGTCGAAACAGACGATCAGATAGCGTTCCTGCGCAAAAACAACTGTGACGAGATGCAGGGCTACCATTTCAGCAAGCCGGTCTCCGCCCATGGGATCGCGAGACTGCTCCACAAGGAGCAACATGGTCACACTTCCCCAGAATGAGATTCATTGGCGAAGCCGCCTATTTGCCGTACCTCTCTTCCAGCGCGTTGGCGAAGCGCTCACAAAGCAGTTCTCCGATCGCCGCAGTTAAGTGAAGGTGCAGGCGGCTCCCTTGGATATTCACCAAAGTGATAACAATTCCTCGATCGGAATATCCGGCCTCCTCAAGGACGTCCGTGACGACGAAATCCTGTATCTCACGGGCCCGCTGTGGATCTTTTGGCATCATTGTTTCCAGCATCGAACGGATCGTGGGCAGAAGCTTCCGCCCCAGTCTGTCAGACTTGCGGCTGCCTAAATTAGCAGATCAGCCATCCATCCGTCGATACATTAGTGATAACTAATTGTCTTTGATCGTTACGGACAAGTAAGAATTCCGAACATCCTTGCACCAAAGAGCGTGAAGGAGACGACGATCTTGCCAGATCACGTGCCAAGAACTATCAAGCGCTTATGAAGTGATCCCTGATCGCTCTCGTATCGCATCCGCCTTGCAGACGATTCGCGTGTCGGAACCTAGGCCTTCTTGTCGCCATTGGGATTTGGTGCCGGCGCCTCTCGCACGTCTCGCGGTGGCGGGTCGATATGCTCAAGCTCTGACGGTGCTGCCTTGTCCGGCCGACTGATGGGTGGCTGCGGGCCGGGCTTCGGCTGCGGTTCTTTGATCTTGGCTGGCATATCCAGTTAACTGGAATCCACAGGCTCTTGTTCCCTGATGCCTTAAAAGAACCCGATGCCTTAAAGGACCTGGAGACCGAAGCCGCCAAAAGCATGTCACGGTGAAACAAGCAGATCACAGTTTGCGATAGTCGGGATGAATGGTGCTCCGAAGAGCGTTCTAACTTTAGTTCGCCGGGTGCTCACATGAACCCCGAGCACCCAAAATCAAATGCTTTTGGGAGAACGATCATGAAACATCTCCTCATTCCGATGATGGCAGGCTTGCTCATAGGTTCCACCAGCATGGCTTTGGCCACCAATGTCCACACGGTGACGGGCACGACAGGTCAGCCCAGCCAAGAAATCGGAACTGCTCAAACAGGAAGTGCAACCCCCGGCCACGCCAGCTCTGCTCCGGGCTCAGCCTTCAACCCGGATGGGAATGCCGGAACACATTACGCCGGCACCCAGCCACAAAACTCGAAAAATCCGAAGAGCGTATCTCAATACGACGCGGCCGGCTTCCAGCAGTCCCATAATCATTAGGTGACAGCACGGTCCGCGAAACAACGGGCCCGGCCGCAGAAGCAGCCGGGCCGACGCATTCGCCAAGTTGGCGCCACTTGTCGGCGTGGAGAAGGGCGCCGGGAAACTCGTCAGCACCACACGAAAAAGGGGCGAATCTGCTGCTCCGAACTCTTCTAGCCCTAGGGTCTCGGAATTTATCGGGACTTCCGTTGGCTTAGTGGGTACCCGCCCCGTCACAAAGATCGGTCGACGGAACGACTTTGCTCTCACCGGGCTTCTGGCGGATTCAATTTGCTTGGCGCCCCACCATCCCTAGGGCAAACTCCCTGCCGGGGCTGCAGGAGGTGAAATGAGAGCACGCGCAGCAACGCTGGGGGATCTCGAGGACGTCTTCCATGGCCTGTCCAAGCGTATGTCGGACGAGTACGCGGCGTCTGGCAAGGACAGCAAGATCGCCTACGACAATCTGATGATGAATTTGAAGGAAGGCCGGGCGCACGCGCTTGTCGAGGGCGAGAAGGCCGTGGCGATCATCGCCTGGCATGAAAACAGCGACGCCGCCGACACGCTGTTTGCCGCGCAGGAGGATTTCTTCCGCGGCTCGACCGTCCGTTTCTGCAAGCGGCATATCAGGCATATCCAGGCGCTCGCCGGCAACCTTCCCATCCACTCGCGCAGCTGGCTCAAGCGGCCCGATGTCGCCAGATGGTTCGGCATTATCGGCTATGTCGAACGCGGCCAGGAGAACGGCGCCAAGCTGTTCGAACTGCCGCCGGCGCGCTGAATGGAAATTCTACCGCACCGCGAACGCCGCCTGAACCGCCCGGTTGACCGTCACCGGCAGGATCGACATGTGGTTCTCGCCGGCATCCAACTCGAAGCTCGCCCGCAGGCCCGGGAGCGCGTCGAGGCGTTCAGCCATCGCCCGAGAGCAGTGTGCCGACCAATCCGGCCGGGATTTGCCGGGCGCTGCGACTCCCCGCCGCAGCCGCCTAAGGCCTACCGGCACTGAATTGATCGGCGGCATTGTCTTTCTCCCGCCGGACACCGTCGACATGGATGGGCGATGGCGTACCATCCGGGCGGCAACGCCTGTTGCATTCGAGCCAGGTGGCCGAAAGATCGGTGACAAGCGCGGCCGGAAAGTGTTGAAGATAATGGTCAACACGGAGAGGGACGTGCGATCGGGTTGCGCTCGGCAGGCGTTGATGGTTTGTTGCCGGTCAGCGGAGATCAAGTGATGCGAGAATCCATGGGTCAAGACGAATACGGGTCGGCGAGCCCCTTCGATCCGGACGACCTGCCGAATTTGAACGCGATCGGACCAGGGATCGGCAACAACGACTTCGAGAAATATGCGGTCGCCGTGATCATCGTGTTCGGCGCCCTGATCATCGGCGGGCTGATGGCAGCGTCGATGACTTTCGGCCATCGCAACGGCTTCCTCTTCGCGCTGGGCGGCGCCACGTCGGCCTGGATATCGGGTAACGCGCTGCTGCTCGACCGGCCACGCATCTATGCGCTGTTCGTCGGCATCGCTGCCCTGATGCTGATTGCATCGACCGTCACGCTGGTGACCTGACGGCTCCTGCCGGCCATGAGGCGGAGGCCGGTGCCGGAGGGTGGAATCCGGCCTCGCCCGGCAAGGAACAGGCTTGCGGCCTGTCAATATCCAAGCGCTTCGCCCGATGCGGCGCGGCTGTCGATGGCGCCATTGTAGCGCGCGCCACCGCCCTTCTCGATTTCCGCCAGGCTCTTGCCGCCGACCAGGATTCCGGCCGCCTGCCCCCAGCTCTGGTCAGCGAGGTCGAGGTGATAGCCCATGCCGGCGAGCAGCCTTTCGGTGTCGGGCGAAAGCCCGAACGGCTCGACATAGACGGTGTCGGGCAGCCATTGGTGATGAATGCGCGGCGCATCGATCGCCTCCTGGATGTTCATGCCGTGGTCGATGACGTTGACGATCGCTTCCAGCGTGATGGTGATGATGCGCGAGCCGCCGGGGCTGCCGATGACCATGAACGGCTTGCCGTCCCTGGCCACGACTGTCGGGCTCATCGAGGACAGCGGCGTCTTCTTCGGCTGGATAGCGTTGGCTTCGCCCTGGACGAGGCCATAGAGGTTTGGCACGCCGGGTTTCTGGGTGAAGTCGTCCATCTCGTTGTTGAGCAGGATGCCGGTGCCGTCCGCCACTACGCCGGCGCCGAACGAGCCGTTCAACGTGTAGGTGACCGCGACCGCGTTGCCGTCCTTGTCGATAATCGAATAGTGCGTCGTCTCCTTCGATTCGCCAAAACCCTTCGGCATCAGGTCCTGCGACACACCGGCCCGAAACGGATCGATCTTGTCGCGGATGTCCTTGGCATAGGCTTTATCCAGCAGCTTGGAGACCGGGTTGTCGACGAAATCGGGATCGCCGAGAGCCGAGTTGCGGTCGACATAGGCGTGGCGCATCGCCTCGACCATGACATGCACCGTTTCGGCCGAGCCCGCGCCGAGATAGGACAGCGGGTAGCCTTCCAGCACGTTGAGGATTTCGCAGATGATGACGCCGCCTGAGCTCGGCGGCGGCGACGAGATGATCTCGTAGCCACGATAGGAGCAGGTGACGGGCTTCAGCTCGCGCACCGCATAGTGTTCGAAATCACCCTTGGCCAGGATACCGCCCCTGGCGCCGCTCGCCTTGACGATGGCGTCAGCGATGGCGCCTTTGTAGAAGGCATCGGGACCTCTCTCGGAAATCGCCGAGAGCGACGCTGCAAGGTCGGGCTGAACCAGCTTCTCGCCGATGCCATAGGGCTTGCCACCGGGTTTGAGGAAGGCGGCGGCCGCCGCTGGGTCTCTCGCCAACCTTTCAGCGCCGCCGGCGAATGAGGCTGCATCGCCCTGGTTGAGGATGAACCCGTCCTTGGCATAGTTTATCGCCGGCGCCATCAGGTCCTGCCTGGACAAGGTGCCGTATTTCTCGCGCGCCATCTCGAAACCGGCGACGGAACCCGGTACGCCGACCGCGAGGTAGCCGTCGAGGCTGGCGCCCTTCACCGGGTTGCCATCCTTGTCGAGATACATGGTCTTGGTCGCGGCAAGCGGCGCCCGCTCACGAAAATCAAGGAAGGTCGATTTGCCGTCCTTGAAGCGGATGGTCATGAAGCCGCCGCCACCGATATTGCCGGCGTTGGGGTAGACCACGGCCAAGGCATAGCCGACGGCGACAGCCGCATCGACAGCATTGCCGCCCTGTTTCAGAACCTCGACGCCAACTTCGGAAGCCAGATGCTGGGCCGTGACGACCATGCCGTTCTCGCCCTTGGCCGGTGCTGGTGAGGCGGCGAAGGCCGATGGCGAAAAGGCGAAGGTGATGGAAAGGCTGAGGGCGATCAGCGTTCGGCGGGTGAGGTGCATGGCGGGTTCTCCAGGTGGTGCTTGCTAAGAAGAGCTACTTGGAGCGATCGAGTCCATCTTCAATGAAGACATTCACGGGTTGGTGACTGCCCGCTTGTGGGGAGATACAGGGCGTGAGCGATCGCCAACCTTCGGACGTTTGTTCATCCAGGTTTGATTGTGAGGCAGCTCAATCAGCTGAGACGTCGGCGGGACAGCGCCCCCTCTGTCCTGCCGGACATCTCCCCCGCAAAGGGGGAGATCGGCTCTACCTCAAACGATCCCGCCAGAGCCGCCAGCGACTGCCGGGCGTTCGGCTGCGACCTTGGCGCGGTAGCACGCTGCCCGGTAAGCCGCGACCGGATCGATGGCGCCACCGGTCCTCAGTCGCGCCATGGCAAGGATCGGCTCGACATCGGTGCGGTAAGCCGCCTTCAGCGTCTGCGTCGCCATCAGCGCGTCATTGCCGTCCTGAAAACCTTCAAGCGCCTTGCGGTCGACCAGCAGCGCCTGCGTATAGGCGCGCTGCACCTCGACCGCCGACAGCATCAGGCTTTCGATCGGATCGGTGACGTTGTGGCTCTGGTCGAGCATATGGGCGGGATCAAAGCCCTCCGCGCCGGAAAGCTCGGCATCGACCAGCTCGTTGAAGACGAGGAACAGCCGGTAGGGATCGATCGAGCCGGCATCGAGATCGTCGTCGCCATATTTCGAATCGTTGAAGTGGAAGCCGCCGAGTTTTTTGAACTGGATCAGCCGCGACACGATCATCTCGATGTTGACGTTGGGCGCATGGTGGCCGAGGTCGACGAGGCAGAACGCCTTGTCACCCAATTCCTTGGCGATGATGTAGTTGGTGCCCCAGTCCTGCACGACGGTGGAATAGAAGGCCGGCTCGTACATCTTGTGCTCGGTGAACAGCTTCCAGTCGGCCGGCAGGCCGGCATAGACTTGCCTCATGGCATCGAGATAGCGCTCGAAGGCTTTGGCGAAATTGACCTGGCCGGGGAAATTCGAGCCGTCGCCGATCCACACCGTCAATGCCCTGGAGCCCAGCGTCTTGCCGATCTCTATGCATTCGAGATTGTGCTCGACCGCCTGCCGGCGCGTACCGGCATCGGAATGCGACAGCGAACCGAATTTATAGGAGAGCTTCTGATCCTTCGTGTCCGAGAAGGTGTTGGAATTCATGGCATCGAAACCGAGACCGAAGCGGGAGGCCGCCTGCTTCAGCCGGTTCGGATCGGCCTTGTCCCACGGGATGTGCAGGGAGACGGTCGGGGTCGCCTGCGTCAACTGCTTGATGACGGAGCAATCCTCGATCTTGTCGAAGATGTCGCGTGGCTCGCCAGCGCCCGGGAAGCGGGCGAAGCGGGTGCCGCCGGTGCCGACGCCCCAGGATGGGATCGCGACGGCGAATTTCTCGACCTTGTCCCTGATCGCATTGATGGCGATGCCGCGCCGGTCTAGGCGTTCGCCGAGCGAGGCGTAGTCGCGCTCGAGGTCGGCCTTGCGCGCGGCATTGCTCTTATCGACGATGTCGGCGGAGATGATGGATTCGGACACTGCTGTTCCTCCCAGAATGCATTCGGTCAGCGCTGCCCCTCATCCGGCCCTTCGGGCCACCTTCTCCCCGTATAGTGACGGGGAGAAGGGATAGCGCTTCGACGTTAGCTCAGCGCGTAAAGCTCTGTGCGTTGCCGGCGTCGACGTTGATGATGTTGCCGGTCGACTTGGCCGACATGTCGGAGGCCAGGAAATAGATCGCCTCGGCGATGTCTTCCGGGAAGACGGAACGCTTCAGCATCGAGCGCGAGCGGTAGTGTTCCTCCAGATCGTCGGTCGACATCTTGTAGGCGGCGGCGCGTTGTTCCTTCCACTCGCCGGTCCAGATCTTCGAGCCGCGCAACACGGCGTCCGGGTTGACGACATTGACCCGGATCTGCGCTTCCGCGCCTTCCAGCGCCAGGCAGCGGGCCAAGTGGATTTCGGCGGCCTTGGCGGTGCAATAGGCGGCGGCATTGGGTGACGCGGCAAGGCCGTTCTTGGAGGCGACGAAGACGACATTGCCGCCGATCTTCTGTACCCGGAACAGCCGGAACGCTTCCCGCGAGACCAGGAAATAGCCGGTCGACAGGATATCCATGTTCTTGTTCCACAGCGCCAGCGTCGTCTCCTCGATCGGCGCCGAGGACGCAAGGCCAGCATTGGAGACCAGAATGTCGATGCCGCCGAACTCGACTGCCGTCTCGGCGAAGCCGGCGACGACCTGATCCTCCGAGGTGACGTTGATGAGGACCGGCCGGATGAAATCCTTGCCAAAGACCTTGGCCAGTTCGTCATTGGCGCTGGCGAGCGCCGCCTCGTCGATATCGGCCAGCACCACGCAGGCGCCTTCGCGCAGCAGGCGGTTGGCCGTAGCCCGGCCGATGCCGCCGGCGCCGCCGGTGACCAGCGCAATCTGGCCGGCGAGAGACTTCGGCTTCGGCATGCGCTGCAGCTTCAAGTCCTCGAGCAGCCAGTACTCGATGTCGAAAGCCTCCTGCGCGGGCAGGCCGACATAGGACGAGACGGTGGACGCGCCGCGCATGACGTTAATGGCGTTGACGTAGAATTCGCCCGAGATGCGTGCGGTCGCCTTGTCGCCGGCGAAGGTGAACATGCCGACGCCGGGCATCAGATAGACCACCGCATTGGGATCGCGGATGGCGGGCGAATCCGCATGCTTGCAGCTGTCGTAATAGGCTTGGTAGCCGACACGATATTCGGCAATGTCGTCGGCGAGGCGCGCGATGACGGCATCGACGTCAGGCTTTGCCGGGTCGAATTCGATGACCAGCGGGCGGATCTTGGTGCGCAGGAAATGATCCGGGCACGAGGTGCCGAGCGCGGCCAGCGGGCGCAAATTTTTCGAGTTGACGAATTCGAGCACGGCGGCCGAATCGTCGAAATGACCGAGCTTGTGGCTCTTTTCCGAGATCAGGCCACGGATTCTCGGCATCAGCTTGGCGGCAATGGCACGGCGGTCAGCGGCGTCGAGCGACTTCATTACCTCGCCACCGAAAATCGCCACGCCTTCGGAGCGGCGCTCGAACCACTCAATCGCCTGGTTGATCACCGAGATCGTCGTCTCGTAGCACTCCTTGGGGGTGTCGCCCCAGGTGAACAAGCCGTGGCTTTCGAGAATGACGCCCTTGGCGGTTGGGTGTTCGAGGCAGAATTTCTCCAGCCACAGGCCAAGCTCGAAGCCCGGCCGTTTCCATGGCAGCCAGCCAATGACGTCGCCAAAGATCTCCTTGGTCAGCGCCCTGGAATCTCTCGCGGCGGCGATGGCGATAATGGCATCGGGGTGCATGTGGTCGACGAAGGGCTTCGGCACGTAGGCGTGCAGCGGCGTGTCGATCGAGGCCGCGCGTGGATTGAGGTTGAAGGTGCAGTGGGGCAGATAGCCCACCATCTCGTCCTCGTGCTCGACGCCGCGGTAAAGCCCCTTCAGCGCCCGCAACTTGTCCATGTAGAGGGTGGCGAAGCCGTCCAGCTTGATCGAGGCGCTGTCGCCGCCCGAGCCCTTGACCCAAAGCACCTCGACATTCTCGCCGGTGAGGGGATCCTTCTGCCAGATCTTCGAGGAGGTATTGCCGCCGCCATAATTGGTGACGCGCTTGTCGGAGCCGAGCGTGTTCGAGCGATAGACCAGAAGCTCGGGCTCGCTCATCCCCTGTGCCTTCGCATCATCCCACAGATTGGCGAGGCGCGAGCCGGAGCGCTTGTCGAGCATAGGTAATCCTCCCTTGGAGCGCGGACGATGCGCTCCTTTTTCGCCCAGGAATGTCTACGCAAGAGGCGAGCTTGTCAATCACAAACGATCAACATCAATCATATTGCACTGCACAATGAAATTATATGATCGGAAATGATTGACACTGCTCGTTTTGGGTGCCTAGATGCTGAGGCAGGGAGGAACCATGCACGAAAAAGAGCGCCATAGGATCATTCTGTCCGCCGTCCAGGAAAAACCTGTGGTGACGGTGCAGGAGATGGTCGACCTGACGGAATCCTCCGAGGCGACGATCCGGCGCGACATCGCTGCTCTCCATGTCCAGAAACGCCTGCGCCGGGTGCGCGGCGGCGCCGAGGCGATCTCGCCGCCGCAGTTCATCGGGCTGGCGGGCCGCCCCTTCTCCGTCAACGAAACGCTCAACGCCGCGCAGAAGCGGGCCATCGCACGCGAAGCGGTCGAACTGTGCAAGGACGGCGAGCCGATCATCATCAACGGCGGCACCACCACCTTCCAGATGGTGCATTTCCTGACCGGCCGCCGCATGCCGATCTTCACCAATTCGTTCCCGATCGCCGAGCACCTGCTCAAGCACTCCAAGAACACGGTGATGCTGTCGGGCGGCACGATCTATCGCGAGCAGAACATCATCCTGTCGCCTTTCGACAATGATGTGACGCGCAATTTCTACGCGCGCCGCATGTTCATGGGTGCTCAAGGGTTGGGGCCGCTCGGCCTGATGGAAGGCGATCCGCTGCTGATCCAGGCGGAGCAGAAGCTGATCGACCAGGCCGACGAACTGGTGGTGTTGGTCGATTCCTCGAAATTCCGCAAACGCTCCAGCCTGATCCTGTGTGGTCTTTCGCGGATCGCAACCGTCATCACCGATGACGGCATCGAGGACCGTGAGGCAAAGATGCTGGAAACCGCGGGGGTGACGCTGATCGTCGCCCGCAAGTCGACAAAGGAAGAATCTTCACTGCAGGCCTGAGACACCCTCACGCCGCAGCGGCGATGGAATGCAACGCTCAAGGGAGGAAAAACGATGAGCTTTCTGAAGAAATTGATGGTGACGGCGGCCTTCTCGGCCGCCATGTTCGTGAATGCCGCCTACGCTGAAAATGTCAAGATCGCGCTGGTGGTGAAGTCGCTCGGCAACGGCTTCTTCGATGCCGCCAACAAGGGCGCGCAAGAGGCGGCCAAGGAACTCGGCGACGTCGACATCATCTACACCGGCCCGACCAAGGCGACCGCGGAAGCGCAGATCGAAGTGGTCAATTCGCTGATCGCGCAGAAGGTCAACGCCATCGCGATTTCCGCCAATGACGCCGACGCGCTGGTGCCGGTGCTGAAGAAGGCCATGGAGCGCGGCATCACCGTCATCTCCTGGGATTCGGGCGTCGCCAAGGAAGGCCGCCAGCTTCACCTCAACCCGTCCGACACCGGCCTGATCGGCGAGACCATCATCAAGCTCGCCGCCGACTATCTGCCGGAAGGCGGCGATGTCGCCATCCTGTCGGCCTCCTCGACCGCGACCAACCAGAATTCCTGGATCGAAGCGGCCAAGAAGGTGCTGCCGGAGAAGTTCCCCAAGATCAAGCTGGTCGCCACCGTCTATGGCGATGACGACTCGGCGAAGAGCACCGACGAGGCCAAGGGCCTCTTGAAGTCCTATCCGAACCTCAAGGCGATCATCGCGCCGACCACCGTCGGCGTCGTCGCCGCCGCGCAGGTCGTCACCGACGAGAACCTGATCGGCAAGGTCAACGTCACGGGCCTGGCGCTGCCGTCGGAGTTCAAGAAGTTCATCGACAACGGCGCCAGCCAGGCGGTTGCGCTGTGGAACCCGATCGACCTCGGCTACTCCGCGGTCTACCTCGCCCATGACCTGGCGGTGAAGAAGGAAGAGGCCAAGCCGGGCGCGACGCTGTCGATCGGCCGCGTCGGCAAGGTCACGCTCGACGACACCAACTCGGCCGCGATGGCTCCGCCCTTCCAGTTCGACAAGAGCAACATCGAGAAGTTCTCCAAGATCTATTGATCCTGGCGCCCTTCAATGGCGCGGCGGGGCTTTGGTCCCGCCGCGACTTCAAACGGACCTAGTTTCAGGGCTTGATACGGATATGGACACGACAGCCCAACGCAGCGAGACAAAGGAGCGGCCTGCAGCCTCGGCTCCACGCCTGACGCTGTCCGGCATCTCCAAGAGCTTTCCCGGCGTGCGGGCGCTGCACAATGTCAGCCTTTCGCTTTATCCAGGCCAGGTGACCGCGCTGATCGGTGAAAACGGCGCCGGCAAGTCGACGCTGGTCAAGATCATGACCGGCATCTACCAGCCCGACGCGGGGACCATCAGCATTGACGGCCAGCCCGTCACCTTGCCCAGCGCGCATGCGGCCTTCGGCATCGGCGTCACCGCCATCCACCAGGAGACGGTTCTGTTCGACGATCTCAGCGTCGCCGAAAACATTTTCCTTGGCCATGCGCCACGCTCGCGCTTCGGCACCATCGACTGGCGCATGATGCGCAAGAATGCGCGAGAAGTGCTCGACACCATGCATGCCGGCCATATCGACGCCGATGCGCGGCTCAGGGATCTCGGCATCGCCAACAAGCATCTCGTCGCGGTCGCGCGCGCCATGTCGATCGATTCTCAGATCGTCATCATGGACGAGCCGACCGCCGCCCTTTCGATGAAGGAGATCGAGGAGCTGTTCCTGCTCATCGAGTTCCTCAAGGAACAGGGCAAGGCGATCCTGTTCATCAGCCACAAGTTCGACGAGATCTATCGCATCGCTGACCGCTACACCGTATTCCGCGACGGCGAGATGGTCGGCGAAGGCCTGATCAGGGATGCCGGCCAGAGCCAGATCGTGCGCATGATGGTGGGCCGCGCGGTCGACCACATCTTTCCGCAGCGCAAGGCCGAGATCGGCGCGCCGGTGCTCTCCGTTTCCGGCCTGTCGCACCCGACCGAATTCAACGACATCGGCTTCGAACTGCACAAGGGCGAGATCCTCGGCTTCTACGGCCTGGTCGGTGCCGGGCGCAGCGAGGTCATGCAGGCGATTTCAGGCATCACGCGCACCAGCAGCGGCACGATCACGCTGGAAGGCAAGGCGATCGCGCCGAAATCGGCGGCGGATTCGATCGAAGCCGGCATCGTCTACGTGCCGGAGGAACGCGGCAAACAGGGCGTGGTGATCGGCCTGCCGATCTTCCAGAATGTTTCTCTCCCTTCACTCGCACGGACCTCCAAATCCGGCGTGCTTCGGCTGGCGGAGGAATTTTCGCTGGCCCGTTCCTTTACAGAAAGGCTTGACCTCAGGGCCTCCTCGCTCAGCCAGGATGTCGGAACGCTTTCGGGGGGAAACCAGCAGAAGGTGGTCATCGCCAAATGGCTGGCGACGACACCCAAAGTGATCATCCTGGACGAGCCGACCAAGGGCATCGACATCGGCTCCAAGGCCGCCGTGCACGGCTTCATGGCGGAGCTTGTGGCGCAGGGCCTGTCGGTGATCATGGTGTCGTCCGAACTGCCCGAAATCCTCGGCATGTCCGACCGCGTCGTCGTCATGCGCGAGGGCCTCGTCGCGGCGGTCTACGACAACAAGGGACTGGATGCCGAGACGTTGGTCCGGACAGCAGCGGGGATCGCGGCATGAAAGCATTCCTCAAATGCCGCGAAATCTGGCTGCTCGCGGCCATCGTCGTGCTGATCGGGCTGATCTCGACGCGCTTTCCGGCCTTTGCCGATGCAGGCAATCTGCGCCAGGTGTTCAACGACACCTCCATCCTGATGATCCTGGCGCTCGGCCAGATGGTCGTTATCCTGACCCGCTCCATCGACCTGTCGATGGCCTCCAATCTGTGCTTCACCGGCATGGTGGTGGCGATGCTGAACGCCGCCCATCCAGCAATCCCGATCCCGCTGCTGATCGTCATCGCACTCGCCGTCGGGCTGATGCTCGGTGCTATCAACGGCCTGCTGGTGTGGCGGTTGAACATCCCCTCGATCGTGGTGACGCTGGGCACGCTGACCATCTATCGCGGCGCTACTTTCGTCCTGTCCGGCGGCGCCTGGGTCAATGCCGACAAGATGAGCCCCGACTTCATCGGTTTCCAGCGCGCTGCTTTCCTCGGCATTCCCGTGCTGTCCTTGATCGCCATACTGGTCATCGGACTGTTCTTCGTGCTGATGACACGCACCGCGCTCGGCCGCTCGATCTACGCCATCGGCGTCAATCCGACGGCGTCGGTCTATGCCGGCATCGATGTCGGCCGCACGAAATTCATCGTCTTCTGCATCTCCGGCATGATCGGTGGCCTCTGCGGTTATCTCTGGATTTCGCGCTACGTCATTGCCTCGGTCGAGGTCGCCAACGGCTATGAGCTCAACATCATCGCCGCTTGCGTCATCGGCGGCATCTCGATCGCCGGCGGCATCGGTTCGGTCGGCGGTGCCGTGCTCGGCGCGCTGTTCCTCGGCATCATCTCCAATGCGTTGCCGGTCATCAACATCTCGCCCTTCTGGCAGATGGCGATTTCGGGCAGCGCCATCATCCTGGCCGTCGTGCTCAACGCGCGCGGCGAACGCCAGCAGGGCCGCATCATCCTGAGAAAGGTGGAAGCGGCATGACCGACGTCCCCGCCCCTCGCCACATTCCCGACCGGCTCGACAAGCCGCTCTCTTCGGCGATCTTTTCCTGGGAAGCGCTGCTGGTCGTGGTGGCCATCGCCATCTTTGCCATCAACAGTTTCGCCTCACCCTATTTCCTCGACCCCTATTCGCTCTCCGATCTCACCTTCAACTTCACCGAAAAGGGTCTGATCGCCTTTGCCATGGCATTGCTGATCATTTCCGGCGAGATCGACCTGTCGGTGGCCGCCATCATCGCGCTGGCATCGACCATGATGGGCATGGCGGTGCAGGCCGGCGCCGACACGCCAGTGCTTGTCTTGATCGGCATCGTCGTCGGGCTCGGCTGCGGCGCCTTCAACGGGCTGCTGGTCACACGCCTCGGCTTGCCTTCCATCGTCGTCACCATCGGCACGATGAGCCTGTTTCGCGGCATCGCCTTCATAATCCTCGGCGACCAGGCCTATAAGGGCTATCCTGAAAGCTTCGCCTTCTTCGGCCAGGGTTACGTCTGGTGGGTGGTGTCGTTTGAACTGGTGCTCTTCCTCATAGCGGCTGTCGTCTACTGGTTCATGCTCCACCGCACGAGTTTCGGCCGTCGTGTCTTCGCCATCGGCAACAATCCGGTCGCGGCACAGTTTTCCGGCGTGCGCGTCGGCCGCATAAAATTCATCCTGTTTTGCCTGACCGGCCTGATGTCGGGCATAGCCTCGGTGCTGATCACCTCGCGGCTCGGCTCGACACGGCCGTCCATCGCCCAAGGTTATGAGCTCGAAGTCATCACCATGGTGGTGCTGGGCGGCGTCAGCATCCTTGGCGGCGCCGGCAGCATTCTGGGCGTCGTGCTCGCCGCCTTCATCATGGGGCTGGTGACCTTCGGCCTCGGCCTGCTCAACGTGCCCGGCATCGTCATGTCGATCTTCATAGGCGTGCTCCTGATCATCGTCATTGCGCTGCCGATCGTCTGGCGGCGGCTGCGCGGGGGACGCTTGGCCTGATGCCCGAGAAGTACGCATTCAAGATGATGCTCAAGCCCGGCATGAAGGCCGAGTATAAGAAGCGCCACGATGAAATCTGGCCGGCGCTGGTCGCGCTGCTCAAGCAGGCCGGCGTCTCCGACTATTCGATCCATCTCGACGAAGAGACCAACATCCTGTTTGGGGTGCTGTGGCGGCGCGATGGTCACGGCATGGATGATCTGCCGAAGCATCCGGTGATGCAGCGCTGGTGGGCTGAAATGGCCGACATCATGGAGACCAGGCCGGACAATGAACCGGTGGCGGTGCCCCTGGAACTAATGTTCCATATGGAATGAGCGCGATCCGCCACATCGCCGTCATCGATATCGGCAAGACCAACGCCAAGGTGGCACTGGTCGATCTCGCCACATTGAGCGAGGTAGCGCTGCGCCGCATGGCAAACGCGCCGGTGCGACAGGCGCCCTATCCGCATCACGATGTCGAAGCGCTGTGGGTTTTCATCCTCGACAGCCTTGCGGCGCTCAACCGCGAACAGCGCATCGACGCGATTTCGATCACCACCCATGGCGCGACCGGCGTGCTGGTCGATGCCTCCGGCGAACTCGTGCTACCTGTTCTCGACTATGAATTCGGCGGGCCCGACGAGCTTGCGGAAGGCTATGACGCGATCCGCCCGCCTTTCGCCGAGACCGGCACGCCGCGCCTGCCGCTCGGCCTCAATCTCGGCGCGCAATTCTTCTGGCAGCAGCAAAGCTTCCCGACGGAGTTCGCCAGGGCCGCCGCGATGCTGATGTACCCGCAATACTGGGCGCTGCGCTTGACCGGTGTCGTCGCCAACGAGGTCACCTCGCTCGGCTGCCACACCGATCTGTGGAACCCCTGGACTGGGGATTTTTCGGCGCTGGTCGACCGCCTGGGCTGGCGCGGCCTGATGGCGCCCGTGCGGCCGGCCAGGGACCGTCTTGGCTCGATCCTGCCCGCGCTTGCGGAGCGGACCGGACTCCACCCGCAAACGCCGGTCTTTTGCGGCCTGCACGATTCCAACGCCTCCCTGCTGCCGCATCTCCTGTCCGATACGCCGCCCTTCTCGGTGGTCTCGACCGGCACCTGGGTGGTGTCGATGGCGGTCGGCGGCAAGGCGGTCGCGCTCGATCCAGCAAGGGATACGCTGGTCAATGTCAATGCACTCGGCAACCCCGTGCCCTCGGCGCGGTTCATGGGCGGCCGCGAATTCTCGCTGCTGACCGAAGGCTCGGCGCAGAACTGGAACGACAGCGATGTTGCTGCCGTGCTGGCGCGCAAGACACTGCTTTTGCCTTCGATCCAGCAAGGCTCGGGGCCGTTTCCGCATCACACCGCCGCATGGCGCAAGGGCGAGGCCATCCCTCCCGGCCAGCGCTTTGCCGCGATCTCCTTCTACCTGGCGCTGATGACCGCCACTTGCCTCGACCTGATCGGCGGCGATGGTCCGACGACCGTCGAGGGACCTTTCGCGCGCAACCAATTGTTCACGCGGATGCTTGCCGCCAGCACCGGCCGCGCGGTCATCGCATCGGAAGCCGCTACCGGCACCAGCATCGGGGCCGCCCTGCTGGCATCGGACCAGGGTGCCGCGCATGGCAAGGGCCAGAGACAAGAGCCGCCGGCCGATCCGGCCTGGACGGAGTATGCGCGCGCGTGGCGGGCGGCCGTCGAGGCTATTGGCTGATCAGAGAATCCGCTTGCCGAAGGCCGACATGACGAAGTTGACGGTCTCCGTGCCGATCCTGGGCTCCAGATCGGCACTCAGGCCCGAGACATTCATCGACAGCAGTCCGCCGGAAAGCGCAATCGCCTCCATCGCCTGATGCGTCTCGCGCACGGTGAGGCCGCCGGAACCAGCCGCCCAGCCGGCGAAATCGGTCACATCAGGCGAATAGCTGACGTGAAACCCTTGCGTGCCCGAGGTGGCGATGCGGATCGCCTCGTGCATCAGGTCGCGCATGCCCATGGCGTCGATGTCGGTCATGGTGAAGGCCGAGACGCGCGAATCCTTCAGCACCCGCACTTCGGCCGGGTCCGCATGGCGCAGTCCGATGATGACGACGTTTTCCGGCGACAGCTGCGGCTGCAGCGCGCCGGCCTTGTGGTCGAGGCCAAGCGAGCGCGCCAGTACCGACACTTCCGGCAGGTCGATGCCGTCCTCGTCCTCGGGCATCAGCGCGGCGATGGAATCGATCCAGATCAGGCCGAAGGAGTGCGTCGCGCCCGCCGTCGCCGTCAGCGCCTTGTGAGCGATACGACGATCGGCACCCGCGGCTAACCGGATCAGGCCCGAGGGCGGCCGATCGATATCCGCCAGTTCGACGACATCGAAATTCATCGCCTCCAGCCGGGCGCCGGTTCCCTCCCGGGCGAGGATGCGGGCCGCTTCCGCTTCGGCCGAAATCGACACCATCTTGCGACCGGAGAAATCCGCGACATCGTGCATCGGCGCTTTTTCGACATATTCCGAGGTCATTGCCAAAAGCATGGCGCCATAGCTCATGCGGAAGGCGACGCGATCGCCAACGGCGAGCGGCGGATCGGCGTCCTGGACATCGAGTAGCAGATGGTCACTGGAGGCGCCGAGCACCCTTATGCCCTTGACGATCGGGCTCAGCCCTTCGACCAGCACATCCTCGCGGCCGATATTGGCGATGGCGCGCAACCTGTCGCCTTCGTCGGGGAAGACAGGCTGGTTGCCGAAGGCGTCGTAACCGGAGGTGCCGATCGGCCGTGACGGCTTAAGCTTGACCTCGATGACGTCGCTGGTCAGCCGGCAGGCATCGGGTTCGAGTTCGGCCCATGGCACGTCACGGAAGGTTTCCACACCACCCTGCAGGATCGCCTCGCCGACGCGCAGATTGTTGATACCGGCCGGCAATTTGCCTTCGAGCAGCAGCGGCAGGGACGACGAGGCGCCGCCGGAGATGAAGTCCAGGCTTTTCCCGGACAGGCGCTCGGTCTTGTAGGCATGGGCGACAAGCTGGCCGAGATTTTCTTCCGTCGGCGTGATGGCGCCGAAGCAACCGAGATTGGTGCCGATGCCGGCGATACGCACGCCCTTCATGTCGAGAATCTGCTCGACCGTGGGGATGAGGTCGTTCGGCCAGATGCCCTCCCGGAGGTCGCCGAGATCGATCATCAGCATGATGTCGTGGACGCGGCCCATGCGCTCGGCGATGCGCGAGATTTCACGGATGATCGTCAGCTCCGACTGCAGGCTGACGTCGACGGTGCGCACCACTTCCTCCACACGCGCCATCGGCGGGCTGCGCAACAGCATGATCGGCGCGCTGATACCGCTGTCGCGCAGTCGGCGGATGTTCTCGAAGCGGGATTCGGCAATGCCAGCGACGCCGCCGCGCAGCATGGCGCGCGCCACCTGCGGCATGCCGCAGGTGCCCTTGGTGACGCCGAACACCTTGATGCCCGAAAGCGCGCAACGATCGACAATGGTGCGTGCATTGCGCTCGATGCGGCCAAGGTCGATGGCGACTTGCGGTCCCGACATCTTATCCTCTGTAGACCAATCCCTGCGGGTCGATCTCCGGCTTGCGGCCGGCGACGAGGTCGGCGAGGAATTTTCCCGAGCCACAGGCCATGGTCCAGCCGACATGGCCGTGGCCGGTGTCGAGATAAAGGTTGCGGTATTTCGCCTGGCCGATGACCGGCACCGAGTTCGGCATCATTGGCCGCAAACCTGCCCACAGCTCTGCCTTCTTCTCGTCGAAGGCACCGGGGAACAGGTCCTTGCCCGTCCTGAACATGGTGGCAAAGTCGCTGGGCTTGTGGGTGCGGTCGAAGCCGGTGAATTCGGCGGTCGAAGCCAACCGCAAGCGATTGCCGAGGCGCGAATAGGCCATCAGCTGATCCTCGTCGGCGCCGCCCATGGTCGGGCCCTTGCTCTCGTCCTCCAGCGGAATCGTCGCCGTATAGCCCTTCACCGGATAGACCGGCAGGTCGATGCCGTAGCGCCGGCCGAGCAGACCACTCTCCGGCCCCATCGAGATGACCACTGCATCGCCGACGATCGGTCCGGCCGAGGTCATCACGGCCCCCACCCGGTCGCCCTCGATATCGAGGCTCTCGACCGCCGTGCCGTAAAGAAAGTTCACGCCGAGCTTTTCGGCGGCGTAGGCGGCCAAATTTTCCACGAACTGCCGGGAATCGCCGGTCTGGTCGATCGGCGAGTAGACACCTCCGGCGATCTTTTCCTTCACCCCGGCAAGACCTGGTTCAAGCTCGACCAGCCGGTCGCGGCCGACGATCTCGATCGGCAGGCCATGCTCGGCCAGATAGCGGTAATTGTCGGTGCCGGTGTCGAGACTGTGCTGCGAGCGGAAGAAGTAGAGGATGCCCTTCTTGCGCTCGTCATAGTGGATGCCGGTATCGGCTGAAATGGCATTGATGCAGTCGCGCGAATAGAGCGCGAGCCGCAGCTTGACCTGGCTGTTGGCGCGCAGGCGGGCCACCGTGCACTGGCGCAGGAAGCGCAGGCTCCAGGCGAGAAAATAGGGATCGAAGCGCAGCCGCACCTTGATGCCGAGATCATGATTGTAGAGCCCGCGCAGGAACGTCTTAAGTGCCGCCGGCGAGGCCCAGGCGGTGGCATCCCCCGGAGACACCAGCCCGGCATTCGACTGGCTGGTGCCCCGCGCCGGCGCCGGATGGCGCTCGATCACGGTGACCTCGTGACCGTCGGCGGCCAGGTAATAGGCGGCGGCCGTACCGACGACGCCGGCTCCAAGCACCGTTATCCTCATGCCATCCCCCAAAGCTCTCGCGGCACGGCGCCTCCACGCTGTGTCGCGAATGCTTGCATAGCGCGTCGCCGCGCACCTTGCGAGCCCTTGGGGCTTGTGAGCCCCTTGGGAAAGCGCGCTCAGCTCCGCGCGGAGTTCTTGCCGGTCAGGATGCGCTCCCAGGCCAGCGCGTCGTTGACGATCTGGTCGAGATCGTCGCGCTGCGGGATCCAGCCGAGTTCGGACCGTGCGAGATCGGAATTCGCAACCACCGCCGCGGCATCGCCGGGACGTCGGTCGCCCATCCTGACCTCGAAGTCATGGCCAAAGGCGCGGCGCACGCTGTCGATGACCTCGAGCACCGAATAGCCATGGCTATAGCCGCAATTGGCGACGAGGCTGGCGCCGCCGGCGCGTAGCCGTTGCAGCGCAAGGCGATGCGCGGCGGCCAGATCGCTGACATGGATATAGTCGCGCATGCAGGTGCCATCCGGCGTCGGATAATCGGTGCCGAAGACCTGCATGAACGGGCGCTTGCCGAGCGCGGTCTCGCAGGCGACCTTGATCAGATGGGTGGCGCCCGGCGTCGACTGGCCGGTGCGGCCCTTCGGGTCGGCGCCGGCGACGTTGAAATAGCGCAGCGCCGTGTAGCGGATGTCGTGCGCAAGGCCTGCATCGCGCAGCATCCATTCGCTCATCAGCTTGGACAGGCCATAGGGCGATTCCGGCGCCAGACGGGCATCCTCGCGCACCGGCTCCAGTCCGGCGCCGCCATAGACGGCGGCTGTCGAGGAGAAGATGAAATTCGGCACGCCTTCGCGCACCGCGGTTTCGATCAGCGTGCGTGTCTTCGAGGTGTTGTTCTCATAGTAGGCGAGCGGGTCGGCGACCGATTCCGGGACGACGATGGAGCCGGCGAAATGGATGATCGCGTCGACCTTGTTCTCCCGGATGATCGAGCCGACCAATTCCTTGTCGGCGACATCGCCGACGACCAGCCTTGCCTCCGGCGCCACCGCCCATTCGAAGCCGGTGGAAAGCCGGTCGAGAACGACCACGCTTTCGCCCGCATCCAGCAATTCCCAGACCATATGGCTGCCGATATAGCCTGCGCCACCTGTCACCAAAACCGTCATCCGCGTCCTCGCTTACCCTAGATTTATCGGAAACTGTCTCAACAACCGCCTTACTGGAAAGTCTGCCGTCTGCCCATTAAAACCCGATGTAACCAGCGTTCACTTGATGTGGCATCGTGCGGAAACAAAAGTGAACCAAAGAGCGTGCCACGGATTGGGAATAGGCCACGATCCGCCGTCGTTAGGAACAGGTCCGGGGCGTGGCATTTTGACCAAATCGGCCCGGTGGACGACCAAAAGGCCAATGATTATGATCCCGCCCAAAATTGGGAAGTCGATATGAATTACCAGCGTTTCTTCGAGGAGGCTATCGACCAGCTCCATGCCGAGCGTCGCTACCGCGTCTTCGCCGACCTCGAGCGCATCGCGGGCAAGTTCCCGCGCGCCATCTGGCGTGCCAACGGCCGCGCCGAGGAAATCACCGTCTGGTGCTCCAATGACTATCTCGGCATGGGCCAGCACGCGGACGTGATCGCCGCGTTCCAGAACACGGCAGGCAAGATGGGCTCCGGCGCCGGCGGCACCCGAAACATCTCCGGCACGTCCAACCCGCTGGTCGAACTCGAGCATGAGCTGGCCGACCTGCACGGCAAGGAAGCGGCTCTCGTCTTCACCTCCGGCTTCGTCTCCAACGAAGCCTCGATCTCGACCATCGCACGGCTTTTGCCCAATTGCCTGATCATCTCGGACGAGCTGAACCATGCCTCGATGATCGAAGGCGTGCGGCGCTCGGGCGCCGAGAAAAAGATCTTCCGCCACAATGACGTCGCGCATCTGGAAAGCCTTTTGCAGACGGCGGGCCGCGAACGCGCCAAGCTGATCGTCTTCGAAAGCGTCTATTCGATGGATGGCGACATCGCGCCGATCAAAGAGATCGTCGAGCTCGCCGAGCGCTACAACGCCATGACCTATATCGACGAGGTCCATGCGGTCGGCATGTACGGGCCGCGCGGCGGCGGCATCACCGAGCGCGAAGGCCTGGCCGACCGTATCGATATCATCGAAGGCACGCTCGCCAAGGCGTTCGGCACGCTGGGCGGCTACATCACCGGCACCAGCGCCGTCATCGACGCGGTGCGCTCCTATGCGCCGGGCTTCATCTTCACCACGGCGCTGCCGCCGGCGATCGCCGCCGCGGCCACAACATCGATCCGTCATCTCAAGCGCTCGCAGGCCGAGCGCGATGCCCAGCAGCAGCAAGCGAGCCGAACCAAGCAGATCCTGTCCGCCGCCGGCCTGCCGGTGATGGAGTCGCCAACCCACATCGTGCCGCTGCTGGTTGGCGATCCGGAGCTCTGCAAGATGGCCAGCGACCGGCTGCTCGGCGTGCACGGCATATACATCCAGCCGATCAACTACCCGACGGTGCCGCGCGGCACCGAGCGGCTGCGCATCACACCGACGCCGTTCCATTCCGACGCGCTGATCGCCGAACTGCAGGACGCGCTGGTCGAGACCTGGGACGCGCTCGGCATTCCTTACGGGTCAGCGGGACGGCCAGCCGTCGCGAAAAGCGACCGCATTATTCCGCTTCTGGTGCCGAAGTCAGGCGGCTAAGGCCGCCACCTGTTCAAACAGTGTTCATCCAGCTTGCCAGCCGGTTTGCCGCTTCCTCGAGCTGATCGAGGCGGCGGTGGAAGCACAGCCGCAGGAACGCTTCGCCACCGGGGCCGAAGGCGGTGCCGGGCGCCAGGCCGACATTGGCCTTGTCGACGATTTCGAAAGCGGCTGCCCGCGAATCCGTGATGCCGTCGACGGTGAAGAACAGGTAGAAGGCGCCCTGCGGCACGGTGAAGCGCGCCTTGCCGGTTTCGCCGAGAATGCCGCAGACCAGGTCGCGGGCTTTCCTCGCCCGCTCCACCTGTTCGGCGACGAAGGCATCGCCCTCGTCGAGCGCCGCGACCGCGCCGCGCTGCATGAACTGGGCGACGCCCGAGTTCGAATACTGGATCAGGTTCTCGAACACCTGCTGCAGGCTTGGATGGGTCTTGATCCAGCCGACGCGCCAGCCGGTCATGGCCCAGTTCTTGGAAAAACTGTTGACGAACAGGATGCGGTCTTCCGCCTCCGCGATGTCGAGGAAGGATGGCGCGCGGCCATGACCATAGTGGAACAGCGAATAGATCTCGTCGGCGATGATCCACAGACCCCTGGCGCGGGCGAGATCGAGGATCGCCCGCAAGGTCTCATGGTCGGCGGTCCAGCCGGTCGGATTGGACGGCGTGTTGATGAACAGCGCCTTCGTGCGCGGCGTGACCGCCGCCGCGATCTTCTCGACGTCGCAGGACCAGCCATTTCCGGAATGGTCGAGCGTGACCGGCACCGGCACGGCACCCGCGATCGCGGCGGCGGCGTCGAAATTCGGCCAGGCGGGCGACAGGTAGATCACTTCGTCGCCAGCTCCCGCAAGCGCATCGAGCGCCAGCTGGATGGCATGCATGCCTGAGCCGGTGACGATGAATTGCTCCTCGGGGAAGGTCTTGGCGAAATGCCTGGAATGGTAGCGGGCCAGCGCTTGCCTGAGATCGGGGATGCCCCTCTGCCAGGTGTAGAACGTCTCGCCGCCGGCCAGCGCCTTCGACGCGGCATCGGTGATGAAGGCAGGCGTCGGCAGGTCGCCCTCGCCGGCCCAGAGCGGGATCAGGCCTTCGCGCAATCTGCCGTAGTTGACGACGGCGACGATACCGCTTTCAGGCGCGGCCAGGGCCTCGGGGCGCAGGGTCTGGATCAGGGTCATTGGGCAGGTCCGTTGTCTCGGGCGTTCGTAAGCGCTGCTTACCAGATACGAAAACAGAAAACCCCGGCCGCGAACGACCGGGGTTTTGGTCCAGAAGAACTCTATCCGTCTACCGCCTGGCCAGCAGATCGCGGATTTCGGTCAAGAGCTGTACATCGGCCGGCGGGGGAGCTGCCGCTGCGGCGGGCTTTTCGCTTTCCAGGCGCCTGCGCATGTTGTTCACGGCCTTGACCATGAGGAAGATGATGAAGGCGAGGATGAGGAAGTTCAGCACCACGGTGATGAAGCTGCCATAGGCAAAAACGGCGCCTTGCTTTTTGGCGTCCGCCAATGAGGTGGCGTTGACGGCCGAGGAAAGCCCAAAGAAGTAATTGTTGAAGTCCAACCCGCCGAAGATGGCTCCGACGATCGGCATGATGATGTCGTTGACCAGCGAATCGACAATCTTGCCGAAGGCAGCGCCGATGATGACGCCGACGGCCAAGTCCATCACGTTGCCCTTGGAAATGAATTCCTGGAATTCTTTCAGCATTCGACCCTCCTTGTCATGACGGGCCGCACAGCCGTCCCATCCCCGAGGCACCGACCCGGCGACACCATAACAAAAACCTTGGGTTGCACCATCGGCTAAAAAAAAACAACCGCTTTCTCCTTACCTGGGGGCAGCCGCCGGAAATCATCGCCCGCATGCGCCCAAAGCCGTGATGGACTCGGGCGCCAAGCTGTGATTGCGTCTGCCCCGGCCAGGTGAAAATCGGCACAGGGAGGATCTTGCCGGCGTGCAGGGCTTGTTCATCGTCATCATCGCGATCGCCTATGTGACGCTGCTGTTCGCCATCGCCAGCCTGGGCGACCGCCGCTCGGCCTTGTCAGGCCCCGGTCGGGCGCGGCCCTTCATCTATGCGCTCAGCCTTGCCATTTACTGCACGTCCTGGACCTTCTTCGGCTCAGTCGGCCTTTCCTCGGAGCGCGGCCTCGAATTCCTCGGCATCTATACCGGCCCGGTGCTGGTGTTCGTGTTCGGCTTTCCCTTGCTCAACCGCATCGTGCGGCTTGCCAAGACCGAGAAGATCACCTCGGTCGCCGACTTCCTCGGCGCGCGTTACGGCAAGAGTTTCACCGTGGCCGCGATCGCCACGCTGATCGCCACGATCGGCGCCGTGCCCTATATCGCGCTGCAATTGAAGGCGATCTCCGGCTCGGTCAGCCTGATGGTCGAGCATTATACGGGCTCGCCGCCCTCCTTCGATCCCTTCGTCAGCGACATCTCGCTGGTCGTCGCCATGCTGCTTGCGCTGTTTGCGGTCCTGTTCGGCACACGCCATGCCGACGCCACCGAACACCAGGACGGGCTGGTGCTGGCGGTGGCGGTCGAGACCGTGGTCAAGCTTGCCGCCTTCCTGGCCATCGGCCTGATGGTCATCTTCCTGATCTTCGGCGGCCCCGGCGACATGTTCGACCGGCTGGCCGAGAATGGCCAGGTGCGGCAGGCAATGGGCTATTCGACGTCGCTCGCCACCTGGCTGGTGCTGACATGTCTCAGCGGTTTCGCCATCATTCTCCTGCCGCGGCAGTTCTACGTCACCATCGTCGAGAACCGCAGCGAGGCCGAACTGCGCACCGCGACATGGGTGTTCCCGCTCTATCTGGTGGCGATCAACCTGTTCGTGCTGCCGATCGCCTTTGCCGGCCTGACGCTGGTCGGCACAAGGACGAGCAGCGATCTTTATGTGCTGTCGCTGCCGCTGTTCAGCGGCCACGATTTCCTGGCCATGGCCGCCTTCATCGGCGGCCTGTCGGCGGCAACCGCCATGGTCATCGTCGAGAGCGTGGCGCTGTCGATCATGATCTCCA
Organism: Mesorhizobium sp. Cs1299R1N3; assembly: GCF_037179625.1. NCBI lineage: Bacteria > Pseudomonadati > Pseudomonadota > Alphaproteobacteria > Hyphomicrobiales > Phyllobacteriaceae > Mesorhizobium > Mesorhizobium sp. Cs1299R1N3. The sequence continues at coordinate 451,269 of NZ_JAPYKQ010000001.1, forward strand.
ACGACCTGATCATCCCGCTGTTCGTGCGCCGGCTGTTGCGCACGACCACCTCCGAGAACGAGGATTGGTCGACGCTCATCCTCAATGTGCGGCGTGGAGCGATCTTCATCCTTCTGTTCATCGCCTTTCTCTACTATCGCGAGAGCACCAACAGCGCCCGGCTGTCGTCGATCGGCCTGATGTCCTTCGCGGCGATCGGGCAATTCGCGCCGGCCCTGATCGGCGGATTGATCTGGCGCGGCGCCAACGGCCGGGGCGCGGCACTCGGCATGGTCGCCGGCATCCTGGTCTGGGGCTACACGCTGCTGGTGCCGTCGCTCGTCGCGCAAGATGCCGGCATCATCGTGCATGGACTGTTCGGCTTCGAGGCGTTGCGGCCGCAGGCACTGTTCGGCACCGTCGCCGAACCGCTGAACCACGGCGTGCTGTGGAGCCTGTCGGTCAATGCGCTGTTCTTCGTCTTCGGGTCGCTATCGCGCGCGTCGGTGCCGCTGGAGCGCATCCAGGCATCGATCTTCGTGCCGCGCGAAGCCGGCCCGATGCCGAGCCTGCGCCGCTTCCGCACCGCCATCACCGTCAACGACCTCAAGGATACGATCGCACGTTATCTTGGTGTCGAACGCACCGAGCGGTCCTTTCAATCCTTCGAGAAGAGCAACGGCACCTCGCTGCACGGCAACGAGCAGGCCAGCATGGACGTCATCCGCTTTTCCGAGCAGCTGTTGGCAAGCGCCGTCGGCTCTTCCTCGGCGCGTCTGATCCTGTCGCTGCTGTTTCGCCGCCACGACCGAGAATCCCGCGACGCCTTCCGCCTGCTCGACGACGCCACGGAAGCGCTGCAGCACAACCGCGACCTGCTGCAGATCGCGCTCGACCAGATGGAGCAAGGCATCACCGTCTTCGACCGCGATTTCCGGCTGATCTGCTGGAACCGCCAATACCGGGCGCTGTTCGACCTGCCCGACGAGATGGGCCAGGTCGGCGTTTCGCTCGACCAGATCCTTCGCCATCTTGCCGAGCGCGGCGACATTCCCGCCGACCAGCGCGTGACGATGCTCAACCGGCTGACCAGCTTCGTCAGCCCGTGGCAGATGGAGTTGAAGACCAGCGGTCGCATCGTGGAACTGCGCTCCAACCCGATGCCCGACGGCGGCATCGTCGCCACCTATGCCGACATCTCGGGGCGCGTCGAGCAGGACCTGGCGTTGAAGCGCGCCAATGAATCGCTGGAGCAGCGCGTCAAGACCCGCACCGTCGAACTGACTAGGGTCAACGAGGAATTGACCCGGGTCAACGAGGAACTGGCACAGGCACAGATGCTCGCCGAGGAGGCCAATCTCGGCAAGACACGCTTCCTTGCCGCCGCCGGTCACGACATCCTGCAACCCTTGAATGCCGCCCGGCTCTATTGTTCCTCGCTGATCGAGAAGGCCGGCAAGGGTCCAGCAGGCAAGGCGGCCATCAACATCGAATCCTCGCTGGAATCGGTCGAGACCATTCTCGGCGCCGTGCTTGACATTTCGCGCCTTGATGCCGGCGCCATGAAACCTGACGACACCGCCTTCACCCTGGATGGCCTGCTGCGCCAGATCGGCAATGATTTTCGGCCACTGGCCGCGGAGAAAAAGCTTGGCCTGACGATCATGCCGTCGTCGCTGACGGTGATGACGGACCGTAACCTGTTGCGCCGCCTGATCCAGAATCTTGTCTCCAACGCCATCAAATACACCCGCCAGGGCCGCATCCTTGTCGGTGTGCGGCGCCGTGGCGATCTGGCCGAGATCCAGGTGATCGATACCGGTATCGGCATCGCAGGTGACAAGCTCAACACTGTTTTCCACGAGTTCACCCGGCTGGACGAAGGCGCACGCGAAGCCGAAGGTCTTGGTCTCGGCCTCTCCATCGTCGACCGCATCGCCAGGGTGTTGCGGCTCGAGATCCGCATCTTCTCCAACCCCGGCAAGGGCACGCGCTTTTCCGTCATCCTGCCGGTGGCGGCCGCGCAGGAGCCGCGACGCGAGGTCGAGACCAGGGCGCCGGCCCGCGCGGCGGCTTCGCTGTCCGGGCTGCATGTGCTGTGCATCGACAATGACATCCGTATCCTCGAAGGCATGCGGCTGCTGCTCGAAGGCTGGGGCTGCAATGTCGCCACGGTGACCGGCTCGGGGGATCTCGACAGGGTCGCGGTCCAACGTCCCGACATCGTGCTTGCCGACTACCATCTCGACCGCGAAACCGGTCTCGACATTATCATCCGGCTGCGGGCGACGCATGGTGACGACCTGCCGGCCGTGCTGGTCACGGCCGACCGCTCCAACGAGGTGCGAGCAGCCGCGGCAGGCCTCGATATCCCGATAATCAACAAGCCCCTGAAGCCGGCGGTCCTGCGTTCGATGATGGCCAGGTTCAGGCCGATGGTACGGGCGGCGGAGTGATGTCGATGCGCCTGGATCAGGCCTGGTGCCCCAGGTTTTTGAGATAGGCGCAGAACATGTCGGCGAGTGCGTCGGAATAGGCTTCGATTTCCGCCGACGTTCGCGGCTTTTCCGAAAACTCCGCCCCCACCGAGCTCAGCGTCGTTCGGATCAGGTCGCCGGCCATGACGCACACGGCATCGGGCGCATCAGGCAGCGTCTCGCGCATGAATGACTGGACCGCGCGATTGGCCACGGCCCTCGATTCGTCGGCCTCAGGCGCGTCCCGGTAGAGCGGAGCGGCATCGTTCAGGGCCCCGCGTACCGCCGCCTCCTCGCATTCCGAACGGATGAAGGCGTGCACCAGGGTGCGCGTCCGCTCAAGCGGCGGACTTTCGGCGTTCTCCAGGATGCCGCACAAGAGCTCGGTCGTCTGCCGCCATTCATCGCTCTGCAGCCGGAACAGCAGAGCCGCCTTGTTGGGGAAATACTGGTAGAGCGAGCCGACGCTGACGCCGGCCCTTTCGGCCACGCGCGTGGTGGTGAAACGCCGTGCGCCTTCACTCGCCAGAACCTGAACAGCAGCCTCTAAAATCGCCGCGACGAGTTCCGTGGCGCGCGCCTGCTTAGGTTGTTTTCGGGTGGAAATTGAAGGGGTTGGGCGTTGGATCATGGAGGCACCCGGGAATGCGAATTGGAAACCTGAAGGATTATTCGTATTTTTCGAGACAACACAACGACGCATGCATTTCCGACTGGAGAACTGCCATGACCACGCTCACCGGAACCCCGCTGGCTCCCCTGCTCGCGCGCCTGTTCGAGGAAGCCGATGCCGCGACAAGCCCGGCCATGGCGCGATATTCGCATGAAGAACGGGCCCGCCTGCTCAACAGCAAGACCGAATATCGCGAGTTCTATGGCAGCATGAAGGATCTCTGGCTCGCGGTTTCGCCGGAAACCGGCACATTGCTCTACATGCTGGCGCGCAGCACGGGCGCGCGCATCATCGTCGAATTCGGCACCTCGTTCGGCATCTCGACGCTCTACCTTGCCGCCGCGCTGCGGGACAATGGTGGCGGCCGTCTGATCACGACCGAGTTCGAGAGTTCCAAGGTGATGCGAGCCAAGGCCAATCTCAGGGAAGGCGGCCTCATCGACCTGGTCGAAATCCGCGAGGGTGACGCGCTGGAGACGCTGAGCGCCGACTTGCCCGAGACGATCGACCTGTTGCTGCTCGACGGCGCCAAGGCGCTCTATCCGGAGATTCTTGGTTTGGTCGAGAGCCGGTTGAGGCCCGGTGCTTTGGTCATTGCCGACAACGCCGATTTCGCTCCCGACTATCTCGAGCGCGTGCGCTTGCCGGCGGGAGGCTACATGTCGACGCCGTTTGGCGACGAGGTGGAGTTGTCGATGCGGCTCGGCTGAACACTCCGGCATAGACGACGATCAGATCAGCATGCTGCTCCTCGAGCGGCCGTAGGCGTTAACGTCAGACAACGCGCAATCCGGCCCTTCGGGCCTCCGACGCGTAGGTGACATCATCATGACCACAATTCCCTCCTGGCGCGGGCTGCCGCGCCCGGCGACGCTTGGACTTTTTCTGTTCTTCTGCGCCGGTTTCGCCGACGGCGCGCTGGTGCCTTTCTTTCCACTCTGGGCAAGCAGCGAAGCCGGCATCCCTGTCGGCGCGATCGGCCTGCTGTTCGGCTGCTATGCCGGCGGCGAGCTGCTGGCGGCGCCGCTCATCGGCGGCATCGCCGACCGCATCGGCCGGCGGCCGGTGCTGATTGCCTCGTCGCTCGGCGTCGGTGCCGGCTTTCTGGCCCTGTTCTTCGTACACGGCGTCGTCGCCACCGCGCTCGTGCTGCTTTTGACCGGCATCTGCGAATCGGTGCTTCACCCGACAATACTGACCGCGATCGCCGATGTGACAGAGCCGTCCGCGCATCCGCGCTGGTTCAGCATGGCACGGGTGAGTTCGAGCGCGGGACAGATACTCGGGCCGGCCTGTGGTGCCTTGCTTGCGCTTATGTCACTGCGCAGCGTGTTTCTCGCCGGCGGCACGATGCTTGTGCTGGGCGGGATCGTGATGCTGCTGGCCCTGGACGAGACGATCAGCGCCGGCCGCGCCACCGGCGACGGCGACGGCGACGGCGACGGCGACGAAGAGTACGAAGAGGAAGAAGGCTTGTCCGCGCTGCTGCCGGCGTTCCGCGATGGCCGGTTGGCGAAGCTGCTGCTCTGGGTCGTCCTGTTCGAGGTCGCCGGCAACTGGATCGAGGCGGTCATCCCGCTCTATGCGCATGACGCCGGCACGCTGACACCATCCGGCATCGGCGCGCTGTTCGCCTACGCGGCCGCCCTGACGGTCGGCCTGCAGATGCTGGTAAGCCGTATGGTCGAGGCACGGTCCGCCTTGTGGCTTACGGTCGGTGCTGGCCTGGCAACGATACTCGCCTTCGCCCTGCTGGCCGCCTCGCCTGCAATGTTGGCGCTGATCGGCGCGGTCAGCCTGTGCTCGGTCGCCCAGATGCTGGTCGGCCCGCTGGTGCCGACCGCCGTCAATGCGCTGGCGCCTCAGGCACGGCGGGCTTCCTACATGGCGGCCTCGTCGGTGGCGGTCGACCTCAAGGATTCGCTCGGCCCTTCCATCGGCACGGCGCTTTACGCACTGGCGCCGCGCCTGCCATGGATCGCCGGCATTCCGCTGGTGGCGATCGCCTCGCTCGGCCTTGGCGCCGCGATCGGCCGCGCACGGCGGCCTTCAAACGAATCCAAATCGAACCCGAGCGCCAGACCGGAAGCGGTCAATCCACAGGAGTTGCCGGTACCATGGTCGCCAAATCCGGCAACCGAATAGTCGCGACCCGCTGCAGCCGGCACTCAGCCCGCCGGTTGCAGCGGGTCGCTGCCGATCTTGGACAGCAGGATCACCGCCTGGGTGCGGCTGTCGACGCCGAGTTTTTGCAATATGGCCGAGACATGCGCCTTGATCGTCGCCTCGGAAACGCCGAGCTCATAAGCGATCTGCTTGTTGAGCAGGCCTTCAGCCAGCATGCCGAGCACGCGGGTCTGCTGCGGGGTCAACGCCTGCAGCCGTTTGATCAGGTCCGATATTTCGGGATCGCGTTCGACACCGAGATCGACGCCGACGGGTGCCGCGATATCGCCGGCAAGCACCGACTGCACGGCGCCGCGGATCTCCTCCATGCTGGCCGACTTGGAGATGAAACCGGAGGCGCCGAGATCGAGAGCGCGCCGGATGGTCGCTGGATCGTCATGCGCAGACACCACAACCAGCGGCACCGCCGGATGGATGCCGCGCAGGGAGATCAGGCCGGAGAGGCCGCTGGCGCCAGGCATCGACAGGTCCAGCAGCACGAGATCGACATCTTCGTTGGCCACGACCAGCGCCTTGGCGCTTTCGAAATCGCCCGCCTCATGAATGGCGGTGACATTGCCGATGCCGGCAAGCGCCTCGCGCAGGGCGCCGCGAAACAGCGGGTGGTCGTCGGCGATGACGAAAGTATAGCCTGACGGCAAGATGTCCCTCCCCGAATCCCCGATTTACTGCTTTTTGCGGGATCAGTCGGACGATTATGAGGGGCCGCGCGCTGTTTTCAAGCGGCAAAGCCAGCGCGCCGCGTTTTCCCTCGTCACTCGCGCTCAGGTCTTCTGCGAGTTGAGCTGGGCGCCGCCGCCGCTGTCCTTGTCCATATCCTTGACGATGCCCATGAAGCTCTTCAGGAAGCGCTCCATATAGCTCATCGTCGTGTTGAAATCCTCCTCGCTCGGCAGTTTCGATTCGAGGCGGGCGGAGAGCGAATTCTCCAGCCTGGTGACGCGCTCGTCCATCGCCTTCATCGAGGTCTGCAGGCGATCGACCTCATCCTGGTAAGCGGCGCGTTCATCGGCCGCCATCTTGCAGACGAGCTGGCCCGAATGCTCCTCGCAGATCGACATCGCGCCGGTCTGCGTATCCATGCGGACATAGCCGTTATCAGACTTTTCCAGCCGGTAGCGGTCGGCTTCTTCCGAATAAGCTGAGGCCGCGACCAGTGAAACGAGCGCGGCGGGGATCAAGATGTGCTGCAGACGCATGTTGTCCTCCATGGCCAAAGCCTGAAATATCGCATGTTTGCGCCGGAAATGGGGAAGACCCTTGGCGTGGCCTTCCCCGCGCGACTGGTTCGGATTATAGCGCAACCATGTCACAGATTATCTACAAGATAACTCCGCAAGCGCTTTGGCGCGAGGCCGAAGCCAATGGCCGCTTCACCGGAGCGCCAATCGACGTCGCCGACGGCTTCATCCATTTTTCGACGGTAGCGCAGGTTGCGGAAACCGCGGCAAAGCATTTTTCCGGCCAGACCGACCTTCTGCTGGTCGCCATCGACGGGATCGGCCTGGGCGATGCGCTGAAATACGAAGTCTCGCGCGGCGGCGCGCTGTTTCCGCATCTCTACGGCGTGCTCGACCTGAAAGCCGTGCTGTGGATCAAGCCTCTGCCGCTCGGTGCCGACGGTACTCACCAATTCCCGCCCCTGGAGGGCCAATGAGCGTGCTCGACCGGCTCGGCCAGAAGCTGCTGTTCAGCTTTGATCCGGAAACCGCGCACGGCCTGTCGATCGCGGCGCTGCGCTGCGGCCTGCCGGTTGGCGCGCGGACGGTACGCGATACAAGGCTGAAGGTCAGCCTTTGCGGTCTCGATTTCCCGAACCCACTTGGCATGGCGGCTGGCTACGACAAGAACGCCGAAGTACCCGATGCGCTGCTTGGCCTCGGTTTCGGCTTCGCCGAGGTCGGTACCATCACGCCCCTGCCGCAATCCGGCAACCCGAAGCCACGCATCTTCCGCCTGACATCGGATGAAGCCGTCATCAACCGGCTGGGCTTCAACAATGAAGGCCACGCGGCGGCCGAAAAACGCCTTGCCGCGCGCAAGGGGCGCGGCGGCATCGTCGGCGTCAACATCGGCGCGAACAAGGACAGCGCCGACCGCGCCGGCGATTATGAACGCGGCGTCGCCCGCTTCGCGCCCCACGCCAGCTATCTCACCGTCAACATTTCCTCACCCAACACGCCTGGCCTGCGCACCATGCAGGCGCGCGAGCAACTCGGCGAGCTCCTGTCGCGCGTCATGGCCGCGCGTGCGGCGGCAACCGCGCAGCCGCCGATCTTTCTCAAGATCGCGCCAGACCTGGTCGAGGCCGAGTTGGAGGATATCGCCGCCGAAGTCATGGAAAAGCGGATCGACGGCGTCATCGTCTCCAACACCACCATTTCACGACCGGGTCTGCGCAGCGGGGACGTCGCGCGGGAGACAGGCGGGCTTTCGGGAAAACCACTGTTCGAGCGCTCGACCATCGTGCTGGCCAAGATGCGCAAGCTGCTCGGGCCCGAAATGGCCATCATCGGTGTCGGCGGTGTCGATTCAGCGGAGACTGCGCTGGAAAAGATCCGCGCCGGCGCGGATCTGGTGCAGCTCTACACCGGCATGATCTATGCTGGGCCGGCGCTGCCGGGACGGATAATTTCAGGAATGGTGCGCTTCACCGACAAGTACGAGCTGAAGTCGATCGGTGACCTCCGTGACAGCCGTCTCGATTATTGGGCCGTTAAGGCACTCTGAGGCGGCTCAATAGGGGATTCCGTGCCAACTTACTTGGCGGAATCAGGATTACGAAGACTGTCCCAGCCTGGAGCAGTCTCCAAAGCAGTAAAGTCTCCCCTGGCGATCTCTTGGCAAATCCCCAAAAGTGCGCCGCCTGCCGCGCGCAAGCGAACCGCCAAGGCTTATCCTCCGCACACCAGCATTGGAAATCTGATCGAACCTCAACCCGGACACGCCTTGCCCGAGGACATGATTCACCGGAGAACTGACTGACCGGCATATCCTCTCGAGGGATACTAAATCCGGCACACCGGGCACGTACAGAACCTCAGCACCAAGTGCCTCGAACGCCCTTAGGCGCCGAATTGCCTCTTCGACATCATAAACTGCCTTGCCGATTCCATCGGCGCGAGCAGTAAGTACAATGTCGTACTTTCGCGCAGCTTTCGCCGCTACAGCAACACGCGCAACCGCATCGTCAAATTCGCGGATCGGCTGGGCGGGATCCGGCCGTCTGTCTTCGATCGAGAGTCCCGCCAATCCCGCCTCGGCCGCGAGCCGAACAGTCTCAGCGATTCCGTCCGGGGTGTCTTCATAGCAATCCTCAAAATCGGCGGTGACCGGGACATGGCTCGCCGCCGCTATCTCGGCGGCATATGCCAAACTTTCGTCGCGGCTGACCTCCTTTGCCCCATCCCTCTTCCCTCTCGAAAAGGCATAGCCTGACGAGGTTGTCGCCAGCGCGCCAAAGCCCAGACCTACCATCATCTGGGCGCCGGCTACGTCCCAGGGATTAGGAACCAGGAAACAGCCCGATTTGTGAAGCATACGAAATTGCTCAACCTTCTCGGACCGGGAAATCACAATACCCTCGAATTGGACGACTAGTTATGCAGTTAGACACAGATGGTACAAACTGCCACTGGTGTATGCCAACCCCGTTGCTCAAATCAAAATGCCGTTCGCACCCTGACCCGCAAGATCGTCAGCAGGCTCAATCCCCGCACCAGCAAGAAGACGTGCAAGGCCGCCCACAGGCCGTGATTGCCGAAGGCGGGCGCCAGCGTGATCAGCGCGGCGGCAAAGACGAGGAACGACAGGAGCATCATGTTGCGCATGTCGCGCGACCATGTCGCGCCGATGAAGACCCCGTCCATCTGGAAGGCAAGGACGCCGCTCAGCGCGGTGAACGCCGCCCAGGGCAGGTAGGTATCGGCTACGGCGCGGACATCCTGCGACGTCGTCACGACGGCGACCAGGTTGGTGCCGGCCATGAGCAGCACCAGCGTCGCGGCACCGGCCAGACCAAGGCCCCAGAGCAGGGTCAGCCGCACCGCCTGCCTGAAGGGCTGCTCGGCACGCGCGCCGACGGCGCGGCCGGCGAGTTGCTCGGCGGCGGTGGCGAACCCGTCGAGGAAATAGCCGGCGACGAGGAAGAAATTCATCAGCACCGCATTGGCGGCGAGCGTCACCGTTCCGAACTGCGCGCCTTGGCGGGTGAACAGCGCGAAGGCGGCGAGCAGCGAGAACGAACGGATCATGATGTCGCGGTTGAGCGACAGCATGCGCAGGAAGGCGCTCATGTCGAGCAGGCGGTTGCGAGGCAAGGGCGGACTGGATCGGAACCGGCGCACCACGATCGCGAGGCCAAGCAGCATGGCGAGGAATTCGCCGGTGACGGTTGCCCAGGCGACGCCGGAAACGCCCCAGCCAAGTTCAAGGCCGAGCAGGAAGCAGAGCGCGATGTTGATGCCATTGAGCACCAGTTGCAGGACAAGCCCGAGCCCGCCCTCGCCGCGCCCCAGGACATAGCCAAGGATGGCGTAGTTGATCAGCGAGAACGGGGCGGCGAGCAGCCTGATCCTGATATAAACGGCCATCGCCTCGCTGACGCGTGGTCCGGCGTCCATGAACCACTGGCCGCCGATGGCGATGAGCGGCGAAAGCGCCGCCAGCACGACGCCGGCTACGACCGCGATCAGCACGGCGCGCCAGAACACCGCCTGTTCCTCGAGGGCGTCTCCACGCCCGAAAGCCTGGGCGACGAGGCCGGTCGTGCCCGAACGCAGAAAATTGAAGGTGGTGAAAACGACGTCGAAAGCCAGCGCACCGGCCGCCAGGCCGCCAAGCAAGGCGGCATCGCCGAACTGGCCGACAACAGCCGTATCGACCAGGCCGAGCAGCGGCGTCGTCAGATAGGCGAGCGTCATCGGCACGGCGATGGCAAGCACGGAGCGGTTGGTGACGGAAAAGGCTCTGGCGTCGGTTAGGATTGCACCCTTGTCCAAAGGATTCCTGCCTCGCTGATTGCGGCTTGATCGGAGAGCCGATGTGCCCCATTTTCGGTCCACCGCGCAATCATTCTTCCCGCGACGGCCAACCGAAATCCCGGTCTGGCGCGAAGCCGCCGGACCACTCTCATGCCCCTGCAGATTGTCCATCATCCCGACTACGACGCCGGCTTCGCGACCAACCATCGCTTTCCGATGAGCAAGTATCCGCTGCTGATGGAGGCCTTGCGCGCACGCGGCCTGGCCGGACCCGGCGCGCTCAACACAGCCGAACCCGCGCCGGCGCCGTGGCTGAAGCTTGCCCATGCGGCCACCTATGTCGACCAGGTCGTCTCCTGCTCCGTGCCGGAAAAAATCGAACGCGAGATCGGCTTTCCGGTAGGCCCTCGCGTCTCGCTGCGCGCGCAGCTTGCCACCGGCGGCACGGTGCTGGCAGCCCGGCTCGCCTTGCGTCACGGCATTGCCTGCAACACCGCCGGCGGCAGCCATCATGCGCGACGCGCGCAAGGCGCCGGCTTCTGCACCTTCAACGACGTCGCCGTCGCCTCGCTGGTTCTGCTGGAAGAGGGTGCGGTGCAGAAGGTCCTGGTCGTCGATCTCGACGTGCATCAGGGCAACGGCACGGCGGATATTCTAGGCGATGAGCCACGCGTGTTCACCTTCTCCATGCATGGCGAGCGGAACTACCCCACACGCAAGATCGCCTCGGACCTCGACGTCGCACTGCCCGACGGCACGGGCGACGCCGCTTATGTCGAAAGGCTTGATACCATCCTGCCGGAGCTCTCCACCCGCGCCCATTGGGACATCGTCTTCTACAATGCCGGCGTCGACGTCCATGCCGGGGACCGGCTCGGCAGGCTGGCGCTTTCCGACAATGGGCTGCGCGCCCGCGACGAGATGGTCATCGGCCATTTTCGGGCGCTCGGCATTCCTGTCTGCGGTGTCATCGGCGGCGGCTATTCCACCGATGTGCCGGCACTTGCCGCGCGCCACGCCATCCTGTTCGAGGCCGCTTCGGGCTACGCCTGAACGTCACTTCCGGTAGTTGGCGATCCTGAGCAGGATGAAGGCCGGCACGACGATCGCGGCGCCAAGCAGGATATAGCCGAGGAAGCGGTCGATGGCGTGGAAGCCGAGATTCCAGAGATCGATGAAGAATTTCCGGATGCCGTAGAACACATCCATGGGCGACCAGCCGAAGGCGTTCATGACCAGGCCGACGAGAAAGGATACCACCAGCAGCTTCAGGACAACCCTGAGCGGCGAGTCGCCGAGAAAGCGCGTCAGTGCGGACAAGGCCGTCTCCCGATTGAGATGCCCGGACTCATGGGCACGGCCCAGAGATACGTGCTTGGCGGCCATCCATCAAGCCAGCACGGTCTGTACGGGGAAACTGATAAGCCGCAGCCAGATGTTGAGCGCCATCGAAAGCCCGCTCGAGCAACTGACAGAGCGGCTTCCGAAAGCCCGCAAGTCTTAAATATCAGTAAACAATTCATTTTAATTTATTGAAAGTAAAGCACAAAATCGTCATTTTCCAATTTTGCGCAATGTGCGTGCAATTTTCACTTGCGAGATACCAGGCGTCTTTCAGGTGACGGACCGCGCGGCGCTCTGCCCCTACCACAGCCGGCGAAAGCCGGTCCCCAGAACCGCGCGGCCATCCCTGAAAGACACCGATCGGAGCCTGCCGCCTCAACGGCCAGGGTCCTCAGCAATTAACCAGCGTATCGGGTGCCGGATGCGCGTTTGTGTTGGAGTAATGCAGTGTCCCCTCAAGCAAAGATCGTCCTGACGGCGAGTGCCCTCGCCCTGTGCCTTCTCGGGCCGGCGATGGCCGCCGACCTCTCGCCTGCCTACAACGATCCCCCCGCCTTCCAGTGGAGCGGCGCCTATGTCGGCGTCCACGGTGGCACGGCGTTCACGGGGATGCCGAACCCGTTCGCCGGCCGAAACGGCTTCAGCGGCGGCGTCCAGGCCGGCTACAACCAGCAGATGGGCCCGGCGGTCCTCGGCGCCGAGATCGAAGGTTCCTATCTGGGCGGCGCCGAACACGATGTCCGGGGCGGCAAGATCAAGGAAAAATGGCGCGGCGCGGCCAAGGCGAAGGCCGGCGTGAGCTTCGACCAGACGTTGCTGTTCGGAACCGGTGGCGTCGCCATGACCAGGTTCGACAAGAGCGAGGGCGTGAGGAGCAGCGACGGATGGAAGGTCGGCTACCTCGTCGGCGCCGGCATCGAGCAGGGCTTCGCCGGCGGCCTGTCGGCCAAGGTCGAGTACGACTATGTCCGCACCCCCGGCGTTGAAACGACATCGGCCCTTGGCAGGTCCAAGGAGACGATCGGCAGTCATGAGCTGAAGGCTGGCCTCAACTACCGGTTCTAGATTCCAGAACAGCAAGTGGCCGAGCTTGATCGCGCGATGCCGCAACGGCATCGCGCGATCTTGTTGTTGATGCGTCGATGCCGGACACGGACGTCCCCTCGAGGCAAGGAACATTCCATGCTTTCGCAATGTCGATGTAATCTTCGCAATCTAGGTCCCCGGCGTGAATTTTCACCAAGGGAATCAGCAATGTCCACGCATCGTCCCGGCCGACCGTCGTCCAAGCTATTGTTCATTGCGATCGCAGTCGCATTGGCGGGCTGCGCCTCCGACATCATGAAGAACTATGTCGGACAACCGGTCGAATCGGTCGTTCTGGATTACGGTCCGCCAACGGCGATCGTCGACCTCGGCCAGGGAGAGCGCGCCTATCAGTGGCGCAAGATATCCACGTCAGCGGTTTCCGGGACATCGAGTGGCGAGGTCCGCCAAACAAAACACGGAACTGTCTATGAAGAGACCGAAACGCCCGGCTATATCGAGCGTCAGGAATGCTTCTACACTTTTTATGCCCGAGCTTCCGGCGGCCGCTGGTTCATCACCAATTTCCGCCGGCCAAAGCTGGAATGCGAATGAACCGCCGCGCCGCAAATCCTGCGGCGGCGCGTGAAGGAGAACGCCAATGCGCGTCCTGCTGATCGAGGACGAACCGGAAATGGCCTCCGTGCTGAAGGCCGCCCTGGAGCGCCTGGATATCATCGTCGACCACGCCGCGACCCTGGCCGACGCGGAGGCGGTGGCCCGCCTGGGCCATCACGACGCCGTGGTGCTGGACCGCCGACTGCCGGATGGCGACGGTCTTAGCCTGATCCCTCGCCTGCGCGCCTTGCATCTGGATGTGCCGGTGATCGCGCTGACGGCGATGAGCGGGTTGGAGGACCGGGTTGCCGGGCTCGATGCCGGCGCCGACGATTACATGGTCAAGCCTTTCGCCACGGTGGAACTCGTCGCGCGGCTCCACGCCCTGCACCGCCGCTCGTTCACCTCGCGCGCCAACCAGACGATGGTCGGTCGCCTCACCTATGATTTCCGCCATCGCGAGGCGCTGGTCGAGGATCAGGCGCTCGATTTGCCGCGGCGTGAAAGGCTGGTGCTTGAAACACTCATCCGCCGGCCGGGCCGGACCATCATGCGCAGCGCTCTCGAGGAGGCCGTCTACGCCCTGGACGACGAGATCGGCTCGAATGCGCTCGACGCGCATGTCTCGCGGCTGCGCCGCAAACTCGACGATGTCGCCGCCGGCATCGAGATACGGGCGATCCGCAATCTTGGCTATCTCCTGCGGGCAGCCTCGTGAAGAAGGTGCGCGCGCGCTCGCTGCAATGGATCCTGGTCCGCCGGCTGATCCTGCTGCAGGCGGCGACGCTGCTCCTCTTCATCGTGCTGTGCGCGGCAGCCCTTTGGATCGCCAATCCGAGGCTGCTTATCGACAACGAGGCTGCCGTCGCGGCCGTCAAGGACGCCGTCGACCGCGACAGGGACGGCAGGCTGATTGTCCGTGAAACGGAAGACCTCGCCGCGTTTCGCCAGAGCTTCCCCAATGTCTGGTACATCGTGCGCGACGACAGCGGGCAGAGCGTCCGTTCCGGCACGATACCGGATGTCTACACCAAAGAGATCGGTGGCCTGCTCGGCCAGGCAGACCACGCCACGATCGGATTCTCGGACAAGGACATGCGGCCGGAAGCCTATATCGAGAACGCTTCGACCAAAGCCGGCGCGGTACAGGTCATTGCCGCGACACAGTCGTCGCGCCAGGAGACCGACGGGCTCGAGATCAACATTTCGGCCACGGTGGAGGTCGCCCGCTATCCGGACGGCAGCAGGAATTGGGAGCGCGCCCTGCCGGCGCTTGCGCTCGTCATCGCGATCCTGCTGCTGCCCATTGTCCTCGTCATGGGCGCCACCACGCTGGTGACGACGCCGGCCGTGGTCCGCCGCTCCTTTGCCGGCCTTGTCGAAACCGTCCGCCAGGCTGCCCGCATCGATATCGGTACCCGTGCGATGCAGTTGCCGGTCAAACACGTGCCGCAGGAAATCGCGCCGCTGGTGCATGCTTTTAACGAGGCTTTGGCCCGCCTCGCGCAGGGATACGACCGACACAACCGTTTCCTCACCGACGCGGCGCACGAATTGCGCACGCCGATCGCCATCCTGCGCACACGCGCCGAGTTGCTGCGGCAGGAGCCGCAAAGCACGCGGCTGCTGCATGATATCGAGCGCCTGTCGCACCTCGCACAACAACTGCTCGACCATCAATTGCTCGACCGCCCATCCGACCAGCGCGAGATCGTCGATCTCGACGATCTCGTCAGCCGGGTGGCGGCCGACTTCGCGCCGCTCGCCATCGAGGCCGGCTACGACCTTGCCTTCGAGCCTTCGCCCGACAAGACACGCGTCGAAGTCAACGTGCTGCAGATCGAGCGGGCGCTCGCCAACCTCGTGCGCAACGCCATCGAGCATGGCGGCGGCGGCGGTACCATCACGATTGCGATCGACAGGACGGGTGGCATCGAAGTGCGCGACGAAGGTCCGGGCATTCCCGTGGAAGAGCGCGAGAATGTCTTCGAGCCCTTCTATCGCCTGCAGCCGCAGTCGCGCGGGGCGGGGTTGGGGCTGAACCTCGCCCGACAGATCGCGCTGCTGCACGAGGGAACGATCCGGATCCTGGCGGGCTCATGGCGCGGTGCCCGCATCCGCATGGAACTGCCGGTTCGGTCGTGACCCAGGCCGTTGACGCAAAACGCGTGGCGGCCGCCAGCAAGTAGCCGCGCCGATCCCTAACTTATCTGTTTTCTAACCAATTGCCGCTATTGCCATTTCCAAAGCGGGAGCCAGGCTTTGGTGGGAACGGGAAAAATCGGCGCGCACCGCGCACCCATGTTGTCGGTCGTCGTGCCTTGCTACAATGAACGCGACGGCGTGGCGGAGCTTCATCGACGCGTCAGCGCGGTATGCCTCGAGCAAGGCCTCCCCTACGAGGTCGTGCTCGTCATCGACGGGGCGACCGACGGCACCCGCGAGGCCATTTTCGAACTGGCCGAAAAGGACGACCATGTGGTCGCCATCGATCTTGCACGCAACTACGGCCACCAGATCGCCTTGAGCGCGGGGCTGGAATTCTGCCGCGGCCAGCGCATTCTCATTCTCGACGCCGATCTCCAGGATCCGCCCGAACTGCTGGGTGCGATGATGGCGAAGATGGATGAAGGCTTCGACGTCGTCTACGGCCAAAGGGTGAAACGGGACGGCGAGAGCTGGTTCAAGCTGGCCTCCGCATCGATGTTCTACCGTCTGCTCGGCAGGATGGTCGATGTCGAGATCGCGTCGGACTCCGGAGATTTCCGGTTGATGAGCCGCCGTGCGCTCGACCATCTGATTGCAATGCCCGAACGCTACAGGTTCATTCGCGGCATGGTGAGCTGGATCGGGCTGAGGCAGGTCGCCTTCCCTTATGAACGGCAACGGCGCTTTGCCGGCACCACCCACTACCCGCTGAAGAAAATGGTTCTTCTGGCGGTCGACGCGATGACCAGTTTTTCGATCGTGCCTTTGCGCTTTGCCTCGCTGCTGGGAATGATGTTCGGCCTGCTCGGTCTGGTCGTGCTTGGCTATACGCTGTTGGAATGGTCTGTCGGCAATGTTCTGCCCGGCTGGACGAGCCTTGCCGCGATCATGCTTATCCTGGGCAGCGTCCAGCTTCTGGTGCTGGGCATCTTCGGCGAATATCTCGGCCGTATGTACATGGAAACGAAGCGGCGGCCGCTCTATTTCGTCAACGAGATCGTCTCACGAAGCCAGGCGGCGGCTGAAGGCCAGGATTTGCCTGTCCACCGCCTCCAGGAGATGGCGAAAAAGGCCGCGCGTGGCTGAGGCGAAGGTCGACCGGATGCAACGGAACGGCATGGGCAGGATGTGCTCGCCCGGAGCCTTGACGTGAACCAGGCCGCCGCCATCGCGACCGCCACGCCGTCGCTCGGGGACGCGCAACGCATCAGGCTGATATTCTGCCTTCTCTGCGCTTGCGCCGTGGCCTATCTGCTCACGGCCTTTGCCGGCGCGATCCTGCAGGATCCCGACAATTGGTGGCAAGTGAAGGTCGGGCTGGATTTCCTGGAAAACCGGACATTTCCAACCGTCGACCCCTATTCCCACACTTTTGCCGGCCAGCCCTGGATCGCCAAGGAATGGCTGGGGCAGGTCTTGCTGGCCCTTGCCTACCGCGCGGGTGGCTGGAATGGCGTCGTCATACTGATCATCGCCACGATCGGCCTGACGGTCTTCCTGATGGGATGGTTCCTCAGCGCATGGCTGAAGCCGATATTGGCGATAGCGCTGGCCCTCGCCGCGGCCCTCCTGATCGCCCCTATCTATACCGCGCGCCCCCATGTCTTCACCTTGCCGATCATCGTCGTCTGGACGGCAATGCTGTTTCGTGCCGCGCGAGAAGAGAGAGCCCCACCGCCGTGGCTGCTCGTGCTAGTCGTATTGTGGGCGAACCTGCATGCCACGTTCACCCTGAGCTTCATCATCGCGGCCTTTGCCGGGCTCGATCTGCTGGCGCGCGCTGGTCTGTCTAAACCCTCCCTCCTGGCAAAATGGGTCGCTTTCGGCCTGCTCTGTCCGTTGGTCAGCCTGCTGCATCCCTATGGCGTGAAAGCCATCCTGGCCACGCTCACCGTGGCCTATGGCAATGAGGCTGTTCCACTCATCCTGGAATGGAACCCGTTCAATGCCCAGGAGCAACTCTTCCAGGAAGCGGCGATGTTGCTGGCGATTTTCGGGCTGTTGGTGTCAAGGCCGCGGATCGGCTGGGCCAAGGCGTTGTTCATCGTCTTCAGCTTGCATGTCTATCTCGCCCATCTGCGATTTGTATATCTGCCCTTCCTGCTGATTCCGTTGGTCATCGCGGTCGAGATCGCACAGCAATATCCTTCGCTCTCGACCACGGCCTGGCTGGCGGAGAAGCGCGACGGGCTGGAAAAACTCTTCGCCAGCCGGTTCTATGTTATCTGCGGCGCGATGGCGGTCTTGCTGGTCGGTTCGGTCTCGATCCTCGGCAGTGCCTACCAGGCCGCGCCGAGCCCGGCGACGTCAGCCAGCGGCGCCCTTGCTTTCGCGCGGGATCACCACCTGTCCGGCAATGTGCTGAATTCCTACAATTTCGGCGGCACGCTGATTTTCCACGACATCAAGACTTATATCGACGGCAGGACGGACCAGTTGTTCCTGGGCGGATTCACGAAAACGGATGATGCAACGGGGCACAGCGACGGAAAGCCGCAGCTCGAGGCCCAGTTGAAGAAATACGCCATCGGCTGGGCATTGCTTACGGCCGATGACACCCGAATCCCCTTCTTCAATGAACTGGGCTGGAAGCGGGCCTATGCGGACGATTATGCCGTGATCTACCTGCCCGGCACCTGAATCACCGATCCCACAAAACCGGCGTGGCCAGCGTTCGAAGGCCTGCTATTCGCCTTGACACGGATGTTGCACTGCAGCAAAGTTGTGCTGCATAGCACAGTCCGTGAGGCCTACGAGCCAAGGTTTTTCGCACAATGGGGATTGCCTTATGACGGGCATGTCAGGCGGCGCCGCACGGCCACCGCGGGTCACCGCGTACGGACCGGTCGAATGAATTACAGGCGCGACATCGATGGCCTGCGGGCTGTCGCAGTGCTACCCGTGGTGCTTTTCCATTTCGGCGTATCCGCCATTCCCGGGGGCTTCACCGGCGTCGATATTTTCTTTGTGATATCGGGCTACCTTATCAGCGGCAGCCTGCTGGATGATCTCGAGCGCGGCCAGTTCTCGATCGGACGCTTCTACTGGCGTCGTGCACGGCGCATCCTGCCCGCACTGACCTTCGTCATCCTGCTTGCCAGCATTGCGGCCTGGTTCATCCTGTTGCCGTCGGATCTGCACGAATTCAGCCTCAGCGTGATTGCGGCCTCGACCTTCTGGTCGAACATCTATTTCTGGAAGACGACGAACTATTTTTCGATCGACGCCGAACTGCGGCCGCTGCTGCACACATGGTCGCTTTCGGTCGAGGAGCAGTATTACATCTTCGCGCCGATCCTTGTGTATCTGATCTACCGGTATGCCTCGAAGCGCTGGTTGACGATACTTCTGCCGATCGCCATCGGCAGTTTTGCCCTGGCGGTCATGGCGACCATGTTGGCGCCGACCGCCGGCTTCTACCTCTTGCCTACACGCGCCTGGGAGCTGGCGCTGGGTGCTATGTTGATGCTGAAAAAGCCGCCGCCACTTGCCAGCCGGACGGCAACGGAACTGGTCGGCCTTGCAGGCTTTGCCCTGCTCGCATTCGGTTTCCTGACGATTTCGGAAAGCGATCCGTTTCCCGGCTACAATGCCCTGTTTCCCTGCATCGGAACGGCCTTGCTCATCTATGCGGGCCAGAATCGCGCGGACCGCCCCGCGCCTGTTGCCACGCGTGTGCTTCAATTCGCTCCGATGGTCTGGGTCGGCCTCATCTCCTATTCGCTCTATCTTGTTCACTGGCCGATCAATTCCTTCGTCCATTATCTCTCGCTGAAAGCCATCTCGGTGCCGACGATCGTCGCGATGACGGTGGCCAGCTTCACCCTGGCGACCTTCTCGTGGAAATATGTCGAGCAGCCTTTCCGGCAGAAGCGAACCTTCACCGCCCCGCTGCCGATCTTCGCCTTTTCGGCGACGGCGATCGCGCTGCTGTGCGTCGGCGGTCTGGCCGGTGTGCTCGGCAAGGGCTTTCCGCAGCGGTTCCCCGATTTCTCGACGCAACGGATCGTGGTGGACGACTGGCGCAATGGCGTCTGCTTCAACGAGGGTACGAGCCGGATCGAGAATTGGAACCTTGCCGACTGCACGCGCACGCATGGCTTTCCCACCAATGTGCTGCTGTGGGGCGATTCCTTCGCGGCTCACTACGTTTCGGGCCTGGAGGCCAACGCGCAGAAAATCCAGGCCAACGTCATCCAATATACCTATGCCGGTTGTCCACCCAACCTCAGTTATTTTTCCTACGCCAGGCCAACCTGCACCCGCTTCAACGAACGGGCGCTGTCGATCATCCGCGATGACAATATCCAGGCCGTGATCCTGAGCGGCCGATGGACGGACTACCAGGCCAGGGGCTTCGACGGACTGCAGACGACGATCGACCGGCTGCGCGACATGGGTGTCAAGGTCTATGTCATCGGCCAGTCTCCGGAGTTCATCGCCGACGTCCAGAAGGTCGCTTTCTTTGCTAAACACGAAGGCGCCGCGAACACATCCTGGCCGATGGCCATGGATCCCGACATCAACAAGCAGGTGCAGCTCTTCGCCAAGGGCGCGACCTTCATCGATCCACTTACCTATCTGTGCGACGCCATCGGCTGTTCCTATGAGGATGCCACCAGCAAGCAGTTTCTCTATTTCGACTATGGGCATTTCTCTTCCGCCGGCGCGACGCTGGCCATCTCGAAATACTGGCCGAGCTTCGCCGCCGGCGGCGAAGTCGCAAAGGCCAGGGAGCAGGCGCCGACCGTCACCGGTGAGCTGGCGAAGCCCGCATTGTGAGACCGGTTTGCGATTGCCCGAAGCCATGCCGTCATGATAACGAGGCTGCAGCGCGGGTATGATGTAATGGTAGCCTGTCAGCTTCCCAAGCTGAACGCGCGGGTTCGATTCCCGCTACCCGCTCCACCCTGAAGCCAAGAGTCCGTTGGCCTAGGCGGAACCCGTCCATTTGGCAGCACTGTCGGTGAGCCTAGGCTTGGCCGATTCGCATCTGCTTCTTGAGGAGGAACCGGGCGAGGTTGTTGATATTCCGCGGCGCCACCTTCCTGGGCAGATGCGCCAGCAGGTCTTCTGATTTGACGTCGTTGCGGAACCGCTCCGCCCAATCTTCGGTGAGGTCGTCCCGCTGCAGCCGCAAATTCGTCTCGAACTCTCCGTCCGGCATTTCCACCGACAACTGCCGGGCCACCGACGCGACGTAAGGACGAGGATCGTCCAACAGATCCTCATAGAAAAAGTGATCGTAGTGCAGATCGGCCAACCGCAGGTAAGCCTCCCAGAAGGCATAGCTCTGCTCGATCAGGAAATAGGCCTGGCAGATACCTGCGAAGTCGTATTGCGGAACCATATCCGCGCCGCCCATCGTGCTTTTCCAATGGCCCGACGCCTTTGCCCGGCAATAGGAAATCGCTTGGCGAAGACGGTCCCGTCGCTCCAGCAGGACCAGACCCATGTCATGGCGCCGGCCACATTCCGCCAGGAAGTCGCTCCGTATTTGGCCTGCGACCAGTGAAGATGCCGTGGAAACAGCTTCACGGCGAACGTGCCGTTTGCAGTCCCGCCGCGATGGATCACGGCGGACAGCAGATCATCGAAGGATTTCGGCTTGCACCCCAGATTGGTCGTGTCGAGCCACTCGGCCGACTTGCCGAACAATCCCGTGCTGTTTGTGAGGCTGCCAAGCCATTCGGAGCCGCTGCGGGCTTCGGTCAGTATCGCGACGCCCTTCATGCGTGCCGATGGTCCGCGGCCCGCGTCATGTCGATTGCAGAATGCCGTTCTTCTTGATGGTCCCCCGCCATGGTCAAAGCTCCGCTTAAACAGCGCCTCAACGGACAAAGGCCTATATGGTTCCGTCGATTCGACCTTAGGCTAAGGCAAAATGCCGGCCCAAACACGTTACAGTTGGGTAATCAACGCCGCGCCTTGGGCTCGAAGAGGCCTGAACATACGCGCAAAGGCCGGCCACGCTGTGGTGGCCGCCCTTTGGCGTCAGCCAGAAGCGATTACAGCCAGACGCCGAGCCAGACGCGCTCGCGCCAGCAGCGGACGCGGCGGCGGCCGTGGCGCCAGTAGCTGCGGCAAACTCGTCTCCAGCCGCGGCGGCGTCCACGGCGGCGACGCCGGTAGCCATCGGGACCATGATGTCTCCAGCGATGCCAACGGCGGTGGGAGACCTGCTCCAGTTCGACCTCGTCATCCCCGTCGAAGACAGCCGGATCCGGTTTGTCCAGTTCATCGAGAATTCCATTGCCCTGGGGAACACCGGCAAGCGCGCGGCCGGGTCGGGCCACGCTTGCAAACGCAACCGCCCCCGCAACGCCAAGCATTCCAGTAAGAAACAACCGACGTTCCATAAAAACCTCCCGAGTTGTTAACCACCGACACCTCGTTCCCTCGCCCGAAACAGGCTCCAGCGCGCATGCCGATCGGTTTTGAACGCGCGGAGGTGGTTCTCGTTCCATCACCCCACTTCACGCAGGATGAAATCATGCAGCATCTTGGCCGCCGGTGACAGGACGCGATTCTTGACCGTGATCAGGCTGTAGGGCCTGACCTCGATGTCGAACTCGGTCTGGACGACGTCGATGGCGCCGGCAAGTCCGTCCGGGTTCTGGATGAACTTCGCGACCTGCACCGAGACCGGCGCTATGGCATCGGATTGCGCGACCATGACCAGCGTGAGCAGCAGCGAGCTGGTATTCAAGATCCGATCCGGCAGCGCGATGTTGCGGTTCAGGAAATTGCTCTCCATCGCCTGGCGCAATGGCGAACCGCCTGACTGGAAGACCCAGTCATAGGCAGCGGTGTCTTCCAGCCGCACTACACTACCCCTCGCGAGCGGGTGGCCGCGGCGCACGATCAGGCAGGCTTTCTCGACGCCGATCACGCGGGATTCGAACAGCCGCGGATTGAGGTCGTCGGGAATGCGGGCGATGATGAAGTCGTGGCGCGAGGCGATCAACTCGCGGGCGAGCACATTGGAGGTTTCGACCTGCATGGTGATCTCGATGCGCGGGTAGATGCGGCGGATCTCGCGGATCGCCGGCACGGCCAATTCGATCGCTGGCGCGGTCACGGCGCCGAGGAACACCGAACCGCCCTTGCCGGCCTTGAGCTCGGCAATCTCGCGGTCGGCTTCGCGCATCTCGAGCAGGATCGAGCGGGCCCGCCTGGCGAGCGCCTGGCCATAGGGGGTGAGGGTCACGCCGCGCGGCAGCCGTTCACACAGCTTCACGTCGAGCACCGCCTCCATCTCGGCGATCATGCGCGAGGCGGCCGGCTGGGAGATGTTCATGACCTGGGCCGCGGCGCTCACCCGTCCGTGATCGTCGAGGGCGGCGATCATGCGCATGTGGCGCAAGCTCAAGCCACTGCGCAGGAGTGTCTCCCCATTGCCCGGGAGCTTCTCGTAACTTACGGGAATCGCATCGGGATCGCGCAATGCCGCCATGATCTTCCAGCCCTTCCGCCCGGTTCCTTTCCGCATGCTAGATCATACCGGTTTCGGTATAGCAACCACCAAAGATCGCATTTGACAGTTATGGCAAAGCGACCCACCCTTCGCGCGTTCCGGGGTGCAAGGGCGGTAACGACCAAAATCGTATCGATTGAAACTGCATCGCGGAGCCGATTGGGAGGATACCGGAGATCGATAAAGCCGACAGCGGCGCGTTTGCGCTCCTGTCTGGCTGCGCGGCCCGCGAAGCCCCGAGGTGTCGCGTCCATCAACCAGGGAGAGTAAGTTGAAGATCATCAAAACGCTGGCCGCCGTCGCGGCCCTTGGCATCGCTGCCATGAGCTATCAGGCGCACGCGGCCGACAAGGGTCTTGTCGGCGTGCTGATGCCGACCAAGACCTCGCAGCGCTGGATCAATGACGGCGACGCCGTCAAATCCCAGCTCGAGGCTCTCGGCTACACTGTCGACCTGCAGTACGCGCAGGACGACATCCCCAACCAGCTCAGCCAGCTGGAAAATGAAATCACCAAGGGCCCGAAGGCGCTGATCATCGCCTCGATCGACGGCACCACCCTGTCGGATGCGCTGCAGAAGGCCAACGACGCGGGCGTCGTCGTCGTCGCCTATGACCGCCTGATCAAGAAGACCGCCAATGTCGACTATTACACCACTTTCGACAATTTCGGCGTCGGCGTGATCCAGGCGAATTCGCTGGTCAAGGGCCTCAAGGAGCGTTTCCCGAACACCAAGCCGTGGAACGTCGAACTGTTCGGCGGCTCGCCCGACGACAACAACGCCTTCTTCTTCTACAATGGCGCAATCTCCGTCCTGCAGCCGCTGATCGACGACGGCTCGATCAAGATCAAGTCCGGCCAGACCGGCATGGACAAGGTCGGCACGCTGCGCTGGCTCGCCGCCACCGCCCAGGCGCGCATGGATAACCTCCTGTCGGCCAACTACTCGGACGGCAGCCGCGTCGATGGCGTCCTGTCGCCCTATGACGGCCTGTCGCGCGGCATCACCGCCTCGCTGCGCGCTGTCGGTTACGGCACGGACGCACAGCCCTGGCCGATCGTGACCGGCCAGGATGCCGAGACCGCCTCGGTCAAGCTGATCATCTCGGGCGAGCAGTACTCTACCGTGTTCAAGGACACCCGCGAACTGGCCAAGGCCACGGTGCAGCTGGTCGACAAGGTGCTCTCGGGCGGCAAGCCGGAAGGCCTCGATGAAAAGACCTACAACAACGACGTCAAGGTCGTTCCCTCGATCCTGCTGACGCCGCATGAAGTCGACAAGTCGAACTACCAGGCGCTGGTCGTCGACTCCGGCTACATCAAGGCCGAAGACCTGAAGTAATTTCGGTTATAAAGTCAGGGGTCCTGCGCGACGCAGGGCCCCTTTTCGTTAAAAGCGACCCCGGTATGGGTTCTGCCGGCCTCCTAGGAGCTTGCCCTGATGACCTCGACGATTTTGGAGATGCGCGACATCACCAAGACGTTCCCCGGCGTGAAGGCGCTCTCGAACGTCAACCTCAGCGTAGAGGAAGGCGAGATCCACGCCGTGGTCGGCGAGAATGGCGCCGGCAAGTCGACCCTGATGAAGGTGCTGTCGGGCGTCTATCCCTCCGGCACCTATGATGGCCAGATCATTTTTCAGGGCCAGGAATGCCATTTCAAAGGCATCCACGACAGCGAACACAAGGGCATTGTCATCATCCACCAGGAACTTGCGCTGGTGCCGATGCTGTCGATCGCCGAGAACATTTTCCTCGGCAACGAGCACGCCAGCTACGGCGTCATCGACTGGGACGCCAACGAGGCACGCACGTCCGGGCTTTTGAAGAAAGTCGGGCTCAAGGAAGACCCCAAGACGCTGATCACCCATATCGGCGTCGGCAAGCAGCAGCTGGTCGAGATCGCCAAGGCACTCAGCAAGGAAGTGAAGCTCCTGATCCTCGATGAGCCGACGGCATCGCTCAGCGAGAAGGACAGCCAGGCGCTGCTCGATCTTTTGCTTGAGTTCAAGCGGCAGGGCATGACCTCGATCCTGATCTCCCATAAGCTCAACGAGGTGAACCGCGTCGCCGACAAGGTGACGGTGATCCGCGACGGACGCACGATCGAGACATTGCCGAGGAAGGACATCAGCGAGGACCGGATCATCACCTCCATGGTCGGCCGGTCCCTCGACGATCGCTACCCGCCGCGCGAGCCTCATATCGGCGACGTCATTTTCGAGGTCAAGGACTGGTCCGTCTACCACCCGATCCATGCCGAACGGCAAGTGATCAAGAGCATCGACCTCAAGGTGCGCAAGGGCGAAGTTGTCGGCATCGCCGGGCTGATGGGCGCCGGCCGCACCGAATTCGCCATGAGCCTGTTCGGTCGCTCCTATGGCCGGCGCATCAGCGGCGAGGTGCTGCTCAACGGCAAGCCCGTGGACCTTTCGACAGTGGGCAAGGCGGTGCAGAACGGCATCGCCTACGTCACCGAAGACCGCAAAACCTATGGGCTGAACCTCATTGACCACATCAAGCACAATGTGACGTTGGCCAACCTCGCCGGCGTTTCCAATGGCGGCGTCATCGACGATATGCGCGAAATGAGCGTCGCCAACGATTATCGCAAAAAGACCAATATCCGCGCATCCAGCGTCTATCAGCTGACCGGCAATCTCTCGGGCGGCAACCAGCAGAAGGTGGTGCTATCGAAATGGCTGTTCGCCGACCCGGAAGTTCTGATCCTCGACGAGCCGACGCGCGGCATTGACGTCGGTGCCAAGTACGAAATCTATACAATCATCGCTCGCCTCGCCGCCGAGGGCAAGGCGATCATCGTCATCTCATCGGAAATGCCGGAACTGCTCGGCATCTCGGACAGAATATATGTCATGAACGAAGGGCGCATCGTCGGCGAGATGGCGGCAAGCGACGCCAGCCAGGAAAAAATCATGCGCGCTATTGTTCGCGGAGAAGGAAAAGCATCATGAGCACAGACAGCGCTCCCGCGCCGCAAAGCGGCACCGCCGAGGACGTCAAGCAGGGTCCTCGCATCGCCGTCTCGGCGCTGACGACGAACCTGCGCGAATACGGCCTGATCATCGCGCTGATCGTCATCATGCTGTTCTTCCAGTACACGACGTCGGGAACGCTGTTCAAACCGGTCAACCTCAGCAACCTGGTGCAGCAGAACTCGTTCATCATCGTGATGGCGCTCGGCATGCTGCTGGTCATCGTCGCCGGCTATATCGATCTCAGCGTAGGATCGGTCGCCGGCTTCATCGGCGCACTTGCCGCCATGATGATGGTGATCTGGCCGCTTGGCATGTTCAGCAACCCGCTCGTGGTCTCGATCGTCTGCCTGATCGTCGGTGGGTTGATCGGTGGGGCGCAAGGCTACTGGATCGCCTATCACCGCATACCGAGTTTCATCGTGACGCTCGCCGGCATGCTGATCTTTCGCGGCATCTGCCAGGCGCTGCTTGGCGGCGGCTCCTCGGTCGGTCCGCTTCCCGACAGTTTCAAGGCACTGAGTTCCGGCTTCATCCCGGACGTGATCGGCCCGCTGACGCTGATCCCACCTACGGTGAATGCCGCCGGCAAGACCATTTTGGGTAGCGGGCTCACGCTGCACATGACGACGATCGTGCTGGGCGTGATCGCGGTGCTCGCCTACGCCTATTTCGGCTTCAGGGCGCGGCGCAAGCGCGAACGCCACGGCTATGAGGCCGAGCCTTTCGCGCTGTTCGTCGTCAAGATCCTGGTAGGCAGCGCGCTGGCGCTGTTCCTGGTCTTCCAGTTCGCGACCTATCGGGGCCTGCCGATCGTGCTCCTGGTGATGGGCGTGCTGATTTCATTGTTCGTCTTCGTCACCAAGCGCATGACCATCGGCCGCCGCATCTACGCCATGGGCGGCAACGCCAAGGCGGCGCAACTGTCGGGCATCAACACCGAACGGCTGACGCTCCTGGTGTTCGTCAATATGGGCGTGCTGTCGGCTCTCGGCGGCCTCATCATCGCCGCGCGTCTCGGTCAGGCCGTGCCGGCCGCGGGCCTCGGCAGCGAGCTCGACGTCATCGCGGCCGTCTTCATCGGCGGCGCCTCGGCGATGGGCGGCGTCGGCCAGGTCATCGGCGCCGTGGTCGGCGGCTTCATCATGGGCGTGATGAACAACGGCATGTCGATCATGGGCGTCAATGTCGACTGGCAGCAGGTGGTCAAGGGACTGGTCCTGCTCGGGGCCGTCATCTTCGACGTCTACAACAAGAACAAGGCTTAAGGGCTGGGGCGAGGACTAGGAGGCATACGGGTTCTAGATCGCGAAGCTGCCGGCGGCCCGTCGGCACCAAGAAGTCCGGGGAAGGACCGGGTTCGCGAACGCAATCCGGACGAAACGTTTCAACCGTGGCGCGTTCCCGCGCCGCGCCGGTCAGAGTTTGCCCATTGGCAGCCGGATACAGATAAATGAGAGAGGACTGATCATGCTGATCTCGCAGATTCTCGACGACGCCGAGACGATCCGTGTCGTTGCCCGCAGCGGCGGGAAGACCCGGATCATCAACGGCGCGCGCAGCGTCTATTCGCTGGCGATGGAGGCCGCCCGCACCGGCGTCGGCCTGACGGCCCTGATCGAACGCAAGGGACTTGGCGAGACGGTCGATCTCGACGCCGCCTACAAGCGGGGCCGCCTCCTGTCGCCGATCAATCACCCCGACCCGGCGCATCTGCATCTGACCGGCACGGGATTGACGCATCTCGGTTCGGCCGCGACGCGCGATTCCATGCACAAGAAGCTCAGCACCGACGGCGAGGAGCAACTCACCGATTCCATGAAGATGTTCCGCATGGGGCTGGAAGGCGGCAAGCCCGCGAAAGGCCAGGTCGGCGTGCAGCCGGAATGGTTCTACAAGGGCAACGGTACCATGGCGGTCGCGCCTGGAGCGGCACTCATGTCACCGGCCTTTGCCAAGGATGCCGGCGAAGAACCAGAGATCGCCGGGATCTATGTCATCGGCGATGACGGCGCGCCATTCCGCGTCGGCTTCACGCTGTCGAACGAATTCTCGGACCATGTGACCGAGCGCGTGAACTATCTGTTCCTCGCCCACTCCAAGCTGCGCAATGCCTCGTTCGGGCCCGAAATTCTGATCGGCGATCTGCCTTCGGACATCCGCGGCACGTCACGCATCGTGCGCGACGGCAGGACAATGTGGGAGAAGCCGTTCCTGTCGGGCGAAGCGAACATGTCGCACACCATCGCCAATCTCGAGCACCACCATTTCAAATATTCGGCGTTCCGCCAGCCGGGCGATGTGCATGTGCATATGTTTGGAACGGCCACGCTGTCCTTCGCCGACGGCGTCACGACCGAAGCCGGCGACGTGTTCGAGATCGAAGCCGGGGATTTCGGCCTGCCGCTGCGCAACCCGCTGGAAATCGAAAAGCCGGTGAAGGTGGCGGTGAAGGCGCTGTGAAGCGCCAGAAGTAAAGGACGTCATCGATGGTCCTATGACAGGCTTTGACATATGGTCCCAAGTTATTTGCCAGGCGCCGTACGAACCTTTGGCTTCGCGCTCTTGCTCGCGCACGCGTCCTCCGTGGCTTATGGAGCCGCGCAGTGCAGTCCCAAATCCTATGGCGAAGCACTCGGACTTATGAAGAACCGGCTTCTAACGTCCGGGTACGCAAGCCCTCAGGTCGAATTTCTGATGCAAAACGCCGACCGGCGAATGTCCACGCTTGGCGGTGCGAAACTGAACGAAGCGGCCAAACCATGCGGGATAGACTCAGCCCGAGCCCATGTCCTCGGCTGCCTGGACAAAGTCCTGTTCCCCTTGCAAGGATCAAAGGCTTCGCTTGACGCTGCAAGGCAGACACGCAGCTGGGGTAAAACGCAACTCGCACGGCGCGAACTGCTGTTCATCGGCAGCTTCAATGCGTGTCTCGGCATTGCGAAAAAGCGCATGTTTCACGGCTAGTCGAACGTCAAACGGATGCTGAAGTCGTCGAGCCTACGGGGTCGGCTAACGTTCTGCATGGCCTCATGGCGCCAGGATCAGCGCGGGCGGAAATGCTTGGACAGCTTCAGGCCTTGTGCCTGGTAGTTCGAGCCCAGGTCGGTCCCGTAAAGCGCCTGCGGGCGCTTTAGCATGTGTTCGTAGACCAGCCGGCCGACGATCTGGCCATGATCGAGGATGAACGGCACTTCGTGGCTACGTACTTCGAGCACCGCGCGGCTGCCGGTGCCGCCGGCCGCCGAATGGCCGAACCCCGGATCGAAAAACCCGGCATAGTGGACACGGAACTCGCCGACAAGCGGATCGAAGGGCGTCATCTCGGCGGCGTAGAGCGGCGGCACATGCACCGCCTCCTGGCTGACGAGGATGTAGAACTCGTCAGGATCGAGCACCAGTTCGCCGGCGCCGCTCTTGTGGATCGGCTCCCAGAAGTCGAGGACATCCTGGGCGGCACGCTTGTCGACATCGATGAGGCCAGTGTGGTGCTTGCCGCGATAGCCGACCAGCCCATCCTTGTCGCCATTGAGATCGATCGACAGCGCGATGCCGCCGCCAGAAATGTTCGGCGGCTCGGTGGCGACCAGCATCTCGGCGCGGTGCAATTCATGCAGTTCGGCTTCCGAAAGCAGCGCGTTGCCGGTGCGAAAGCGGATTTGAGACAGGCG
The DNA here is from genome assembly GCF_037179625.1 of Mesorhizobium sp. Cs1299R1N3. Lineage (NCBI taxonomy): Bacteria > Pseudomonadati > Pseudomonadota > Alphaproteobacteria > Hyphomicrobiales > Phyllobacteriaceae > Mesorhizobium > Mesorhizobium sp. Cs1299R1N3. The sequence continues at coordinate 480,906 of NZ_JAPYKQ010000001.1, forward strand.
CGAACCGGTGCGCGCAACGATCGGGAAGGTGCGCGGGCTGACTTCGAGATAGAGCGGACCGTTGTAGCCGGCGGCGATCTTGTCGAACTCGTGGCCACGGTCGGTCATGACGCGGGTGAAGATGTCGAGGCGACCGGTCGAGCTCTTTGGATTGGCCGAGGCCGAAATGTCAGCCGGCAGGGCCAGGCTTTCGAGCAGCGGCACAATATAGACGCAGCCGGTTTCGAGAACCGCGCCTTCGGCCAGATTGATCTCGTGCAGTTGCAGCCGATCAAGTTTTTCCGAGACCTTGTGGTTGGGACCGGGCAAGAACGAGGCCCGCACCCGCCAGGCCTTTTCGCCCAATCTGAGATCAAGACTAGCCGGCTGGATCTGGTCGGCATCGAGCGCACGCGGCGACTTCAGCGCGCCGGACTGGAACAGCGCCGAAATGTCCTGATCGGGAAGAATGCCTGTCTGCCGCAAAGTCTGGCTCCGCCCCAAGACCGGTCTCCTTTGTTGCAGGTTCTTGCCGCAAAACCGCGGGGCACTTTGCGGAACCTGCCTTGGTACAAACCTCTTAATGAAGCCGGCAATTGACGCAAGCGTGGCGCGGGTCTAAAGGGTCGTTATCCCGTGGTGATTTGGCCGGTCGGCTTGCAGCCACGTTAAACAAGTCGCTAAAGGACCGTCGGGCCGCAAGGCCGTATGGACCGGTTGCGACTTTTTCGCGGCCGGTTTTTTTGTGTTTGGATAGGACGATGACGAGCAAGACGCGCAACTGGAAATCTCAGACGGCACTCGTGCATGGCGGAACCCTGCGTTCCGGCTTCGGCGAAACCTCCGAGGCGATGTATCTGACCCAGGGCTATGTCTACAAGACCGCCCAGGCGGCGGAAGCCCGCTTCAAGGGCGAAGAGCCTGGCTTCATCTATTCGCGTTACGCCAACCCGACCGTCGACATGTTCGAAAAACGCATGTGCGCGCTGGAAGGCGCCGAGGACGCGCGCGCCACGGCGTCGGGCATGGCGGCGGTGACAGCGGCGCTGCTGTGCAGCGTCAAGGCCGGCGACCATATCGTGGCGGCGCGCGCGCTGTTCGGCTCCTGCCGCTGGGTGGTCGAGACGCTGGCGCCACGCTATGGCATCGAGGCGACTTTGGTCGACGGCACCGACATTGCCAATTGGGAAAAGGCGGTCAGGCCGAACACCAAGCTGTTCTTTCTGGAAAGCCCGACCAATCCGACGCTGGAAGTCGTCGACATCGCGGCCGTCGCCTCGCTTGCCAACTCGATCGGCGCGCGGCTTGTCGTCGACAATGTCTTCGCCACGCCGCTGCAGCAGAAGCCGTTGCAGCTTGGCGCGCACATCGTCGTCTACTCGGCCACCAAGCACATTGACGGCCAGGGCCGCTGTCTGGGCGGTGTCATCCTGTCGGACAAGAAGTGGATCGACGAAAACCTGCACGACTATTTCCGCCACACCGGCCCCAGCCTGTCGCCGTTTAATGCCTGGACCTTGCTGAAGGGCCTCGAGACGCTGCCGCTGCGCGTGCGCCAGCAGACGGAAAGCGCCGGCAGGATCGCCGACTTCCTGGCCGAGCAGCCGCAGATCGCTCGCGTCATCTATCCCGGCCGCGCCGACCACCCGCAGGCTGATATCGTCAAGAAGCAGATGTCGGGCGGTTCGACTCTGATCTGCCTCGACGTCAAGGGTGGCAAGCCGGCGGCGTTCGCCCTGCAGAACGCCCTCGACATCGTGCTGATCTCAAACAATCTCGGCGATGCCAAGAGCCTGATCACCCATCCGGCGACGACGACGCACAAGAATTTGAGCGACGAGGCCCGCGCCGAACTCGGCATCGGGCCTGGCACGCTCAGGCTGTCTGTTGGCCTGGAGGACGCCGACGACCTGCTGGAAGACATCGCGCAGGCGTTGCAGGCAGCTAGATAAGCTGCTTAGGAGTGTCGTCCGCGGCGATCAGGCGCGCGACGGCGTCTCTTCCAATTCGGCCGCCTTGGTGCGGATGGTCATGGCATTGCCGCGCCAGTCGACGGCGCCGCCGAGCCAGCCGCGCGCCCAGATGGACGGGAGCATCAAGTCGCGCGCGATCATCGCCGCGACCATGCGCGGCGACAGATGCCAGCCCTTGGACAAGGCCAGCGCGCATTCCGGAAGGTAGAAGGCCGCCAACACGGCAATCGCGGTTGCCCAGAGGCTGACGCCCGCGCTCGCCGCCGCAACCAGCGTTAGCGCGAGAGGCACCGCTGCGCCGGTCAGGATTTCCGGCGCGAAGAACAGCGGAAAGGTGACGCGGCGCAGGCGCGCCCAGCGGGCCTGGCGCGACCAGATCTCGCCAACGGTACGCTGGCCGAGCGGCTGCTCGAAGGGCGCCGCGACGAGATTGACGCGCAGGCCGAGGCCGTTGACCAGCTTGGTGGCGGCGGCGTCCTCGGCTATCTCGGCGGCCAGCGCGCGAATGCCGCCATTGGCGTCCAGCATCGGCTTGTTCCACAGCATGCTCTTGCCCTGGGCAAAGCCGAGGCCGAGCGCCTCGCCGGCATACTGCCAGCGGGCCTGCAATGTGTTGAGGAAGGCGCATTCGACATCGGCCCAGAAACCCTCGGGTCGCGAGCCGATCGGTGTCGAGCAGACAAGGCCGGTGTCGGATCGCCATGCCGCCATCATGTGCTCGACATAGTCCCTCGGCATCAAGACGTTGGAATCGGCGAGAATGACCCAGTTGTGGCGCGCCGCTTCCCAGCCCTTGACGCAATTGTTGAGCTTTGGATTGGCGCTGACACGGTCGTCACCGATCAGCAGCCGGGCCGGCACCTTGGAAAACCGGGCAATCGCCCTGTTTATCAGTTTGACCACCGGGTCGTCGGCATGGGCGACGCAGAAGATCAGCTCATAACGCGGCCAGTCGAGCGCGAAGGCGCGTTCCAGCGTTTCATGCGTGAACGCCTCGACGCCACGCGACGGGACGACGATCGATACCGGTTGCGACTTGCCGGCGGGCGGGGCGATCGTACCGCGCCGTTTCAGCCGTGAGGCGGCGAGCGAAATGCTGGCGGCGTTTGAAAGGATGAGTGCGGTCGAAAGCGAGGCGGCTATGAAGGTGAGTTCCATCGAGATCTGGTCACTCCGGAAAGGCGGCCCGCATCGTGGCCGTTTTCAACAGTTCGACAGAGCGCCGAGTCGCCCGGTTCGTGCACACCACCATTGTCCTGTGTCACTTAAATGACATTCTTTGCCGGCACCTGCGGTTCAAGGCTAGGCGCGACAAGACGCGCACGTTGACCTGCTCACCGGGAGCGTCGAAAATCGTCGGATTGTTTTGGAGCCGCTCATGTACCGCGCCGTGACGCGCAACATCGAAGTGCAGGTCAGGCCGTTCTATCTCGAGGACCGTTCGGACCCCTCGGAGAACCGCTATGTCTGGGGCTATCAGATAACGATCGACAACCAGTCGGACGAGTTCGTGCAGTTGTTGTCGCGCTACTGGCACATCACCGATGGTGCCGGCAGGGTCGAGGAAGTGCGCGGGCCGGGCGTTGTCGGCGACCAGCCGGAGCTCAATCCCGGCGACAGCTATCAATATACGTCCGGCTGCCCGCTCTCGACACCGTCCGGGATCATGGTCGGACGCTACACGATGCGCAACAAGCGCGGCGAGACGTTCGACATCGCTATCCCCGCCTTCTCGCTCGATCTGCCGGGGACAAGGCGCACGGTGAACTGAGCACCGGCGGTCGCGCTGCCCCTCATCCGCCCGTCGGGCACCTTCTCCCCGTGAACGGGGAGAAGGAAAGATAGCTCACTGAGCCGCAAATTCCGCCGGATCGAAGTCGTACCGCGTCGAGCAGAACTCGCAGGCGACGTGGATGCCGCCATCCTCGGTACTGTCCTTGATCTCCTGCGCGGAGAAGCCTTCGAGAATGCCGCGGATCTTGTCCCTGGAGCATGAGCACTGATCGGCGACTGGAACGCCGCCGAAGACGCGCACGCCATGCTCGTGGAACAAGCGGTAGAGCAGCCGCTCGGCGCCGATGGTCGGGTCGATCAATTCGGTCGGCTCGATGGTGCCGAGCAAGGCCAGCAACTCCTGCCAGGAATTGTCTGTGGGATCATGGATCTCCTCGCGCGGATCACCATCCCCACCCGGCAGGTCCGGAATGCGCATGCGCTCGGGCGATTGCGGCAGGAACTGCGCCAGGATACCGCCGGCGCGCCACTGCTCGCGCGCACCGCCGACACCGGGCGTCAGCAGCTTGGCGACCGAGAGCCTGAGGTCGGTCGGGATCTGTTCCGACTGGCGGAAATACGTGCGCGCCGCCTCTTCCAGCGTCTCGCCGTCGAGCTGGACGATGCCCTGATAGCGCTGCGTATGGGCGCCCTGGTCGATGGTCAGCGCCAGCACGCCGCTGCCAAGCAGCGTTTGCTGCGAGGTCTCGCCGGCCGCGATCAGTGCCTCCAGCCGGTCGGCGTCGAAACGCGCATAGGCGCGCAGCGCCGAGGGCGTGGAAAAGTCCGCGACCAGCATGTCGACAGGCCCATCGGTACGGGTCTGCAGGATGAACTTGCCTTCGAACTTGAGCGAGGTGCCGAGCAGCACCGTCAGCACACAGGCTTCCGCCAGCAGGCGGGCGACCGGCTCGGGATAGTCGTGGCGGCCAAGGATGGCGTCGAGCATCGGCCCGAGCTGGACCGTGCGGCCACGCACGTCGAGCGGACCGACTTCGAAGGGAACGACGTGATCGTCGCCGGCGTAGCCGAACTCGCCGAGTTTGGGGTGATGTTCAGTCACTTGATGGCTTTCCAACATGACAAAGCTCCAGGGCGCGGCCATGCGGCCCTGGTGGGCACATGCGTCCAAACGCGCTTGATTTGCGTGATGCGGCGCAGATAGGCATCGCGCCCCCGCAGATCAAGCGCCCAGACATTTCGGGCGCCCAGGCACTTCAGGCGCCCAGGCATTTCAGGGCATCAGTCATTTCAGGCACCCAAGAGACTTCAAGCACCGAGGCACCAGGCGAGCACGGCCTTCTGGGCGTGGAGCCGGTTCTCGGCCTCGTCGAACACCACCGAATGCGGCCCGTCGATGACCTCGTCGGTCACCTCCTCGCCGCGATGGGCCGGCAGGCAATGCATGAACAGGGCATCGGGCTTTGCCCTGGCCATCAGCGCTGCGTTGACCTGATAGGGTGAGAAGACATTGTGGCCGCGAGCGCGGTGTTCCTGGCCCATCGACACCCAGCAGTCGGTGACGATGCAGTCGGCCTGGTCGACGGCTTCCTCGGGCGAGCGGGTGAAATGCAGCTTGCCGCCATGCGCCCTGGACCAGTCGATATGCTTCTGCGCCGGTTCGCTGCCTTCGGGCACGGCGACGTTGAGATTGAAGCGGAACCGTGCCGAGGCCTCGAGCAGCGAGTGCAGCACATTGTTGCCGTCGCCGGTCCAGGCGATCGTCTTTCCAGCCACCGGCCCGCGATGCTCCTCGAAAGTCATGATGTCGGCCATCAGCTGGCAGGGATGGGTGTCGTCGGTCAGGCCGTTGATCACCGGGACGGTTGCGTTCTCGGTCAGCTCCAGCAGCCGCTCATGCGAGGTGGTGCGGATCATGATCGCATCGACGTAGCGCGACAGCACCTTGGCGGTATCGGCGATGGTCTCGGAGCGGCCTAGCTGCATCTCGGTGCCGGTCAACATGATGGTCTCGCCGCCAAGCTGGCGCATGCCGACGTCGAAAGAAACGCGGGTGCGCGTCGATGGTTTGTCGAAGATCATCGCCAGCACCTTGCCTTCGAGCGGCTTGGTCCGCTCACCGGCCTTGAGACGCGCCTTTCGCGTCACCGCGTCATCCAGCATGAAGCGCAAATCGCCTTCGGAAACGGTGGAAAGATCAGTGAAATGGCGGACTGACATCAGGAATGGTTCCGGATTACTTCGCGGCGGCGGAGGCCATGGCCTCCGACAGGCCCTTGGCGCCAGCGCGGATGCGGTTGAGCGCTTCGTGAATCTCGGCATCGGTGACGGTGAGCGGTGGCAGCAGGCGAATGACGTTGTCGCCGGCCGGAACGGCCAGCAAATGCTGGTCGCGCAGCGCCATGTTCACCTTGCCGTTGGGCATCGCGCATTTGAGGCCGAGCATCAGCCCGGTGCCCCTGATATCCTCGACAATTTCGGGGAATTCGTCAGCTATTGACGCAAGCCCCTGCTTCATCAGCAGCGCCTTGCGCTGGACATCCTCGAGAAAGCCATCTTCCAGCACCACGTCGAGCACGGCGTTGCCGACCGCCATTGCCAGCGGATTGCCGCCGAATGTGGTGCCGTGCACGCCGGCGGTCATGCCGACGGCCGCCTCGTCGGTGGCAAGGCAGGCGCCCATCGGGAAGCCGCCGCCAATGCCCTTGGCGATTGCCATGATGTCGGGCGTCACACCCGACCACTCATGCGCGAACAGCTTGCCGGTACGGCCGATGCCGCACTGGACCTCGTCATAGATCAACAACAGGCCGTGCTGTTCGCAGAGCTGCCGCAGCCGCTTCAGCGACTGTGTCGGCACCGGACGGATACCGCCCTCGCCTTGCACCGGCTCGATCAGGATCGCGGCGGTCTCCGGCGTGATCGCCTTTTCAGCGGCGTCGATGTCGTCGAAACCGACCTGGTCGAAGCCCTCGACCTTGGGTCCGAAGCCTTCGAGGTATTTGTACTGGCCGCCAGCCGCGATGGTCGCCAGGGTGCGGCCATGGAAGGCGCCTTCGAAGGTGATGACGCGGAAGCGCTCGGGATGGCCCTTGACGAAGTGGTAGCGCCGCGCCGTCTTGATCGCGCATTCCAGCGCCTCGGCGCCGGAATTGGTGAAGAACACCTTGTCGGCGAAGGTGGCATCAGCCAGCCGCTCGCCAAGCCTGCTCTGCCCCGGGATTTCATAGAGATTGGAGACGTGCCAGAGTTTCGCCGCCTGTTCGGTGAGGGCCGCGACCAGATGCGGATGACCGTGGCCAAGCGAATTGACCGCGATACCGCCGGCGAAATCGAGATATCGCTCGCCCTTGTCGGTAACCAGCCAGGTGCCTTCCCCATGGTCGAAGGCCAGGGGTGCGCGAGCAAAGGTCTCGTAAAGCGCCGAACCGCTCATTATATGCGTCTCCGGTACCGGAAAATCAAAAAAGCCGCCAAAGCGGCGGCCTTCTGCGGCTTATCGTGTTTTTCGGCCATGAAGTCAACGAAAACGTCGCGTAGTGGCGCGCGGCAAGCCCCCTGACGCAACGCCGGCTCATGAGCGACCGGGCAAGTTGGGGAAAACCGAAAAAACCGATTCGTGTTGCACTTGGGACTCTTGTCACCGAGTCAGCGCATAGAGTAGTTGTAGTCGAGAAATAACTAGATTTCGTGCGGCGGACCTAATCACCAGATATATGTGGTGTCTGCCCCAGCAGTTGTGCTGGGTCGGGAACGGATTCTGATTGCCGCACGCTTATGAGGAGCGCGGTCATGAACTGGACTGACGAGCGGGTAGAACTCTTGAGAAAACTGTGGTCGGAGGGTCTGAGCGCAAGCCAGATTGCTGCGCAGCTTGGAGGGGTCAGCCGCAACGCGGTCATCGGCAAGGTGCACCGGCTGAAGCTGTCGGGCCGTGGCCGCGCAACGGCCACGCCGGCACGCCAGAAAAAGGCATCGCAAGGTTCCTCCGTCCAGAAGTCGGTGGCGCGCGCCGCGAGCACGGCACGCCATGTCACGACTTCGATCGGCGCGACGGCCCTTCAGACGCAATTCGACGCCGAACCCGTGGCAAGGCACTACATCCGCCCGGTCGAGAACGTCGTGGTACCGATCTCACGGCATCTGCAGCTCGTCGAACTGACCGAGCGCACCTGCAAATGGCCGAACGGCGATCCGCTTTCGGAGGACTTCAATTTCTGCGGCAACGAAGCCGCCGAAACCGGTCCCTACTGCAAATACCATGCCCGCGTGGCGTTCCAGCCAGCGGCGGAGCGGCGGCGGAACCGCTGAGCGAATAGCGAATAGCGAATAGCGAATAGCGAATAGCGAATAGACACTGATTGAGCTTCCGCGAGGGAGCAATGCAGTTTTTCCCCTATTCGCTACTCCCTATTCGCTATTCGCTCTTTTACAGCCAACCATTCTTCCTGAACCGCCAGTACAGGAAGCAGCAGATCAGCGCGATCATGGCCAGCACCATCGGGTAGCCATATTCCATCTTCAGCTCCGGCATGTCGGTAAAGTTCATGCCGTAGATGCCCGCGAATGCGGTTGGCACCGCCAGGATGGCCGCCCAGGAGGCGAGTTTCTTGGAGATCGCCGTTTCCTGGCTTTGACCGACCAGAAGACTGGCCTCGAAGGCGAAGGCCAGCACCTCGCGCAGGCTGTCGATCTTCTCCTGGACGGTACGGATATGATCCGTCACGTCGCGGAACAGCGGGTGCATGGCCGAATGGATCTGTGGCAGCTCAGCGCTGGTCAGCCGGCGACAGACTTCCACCAGGGGCAATGCCGCGTTGCGCAGGCGCAGGAGGTCACGGCGCAGCATGTAAAGCCGCTCGATATCGGGGCCGGTCATGGGCTTCAGCAGGACCTTGTCCTCGATCGCCTCGACCTCGTCCTCGATCTGCTCGAGCACGGGCATGTAGTTGTCAACGATGAAGTCCAGAATGGCGTAGAGGACGAAATCCTCGCCCTTGGCCAGCGAATGCGGGCAGCTTTCCCAGTGCTGGCGCACAGCGGCATAGGATGTGGAAGGGCCGTGCCTGACGCTGACGATGTAGCCTGAGCCGACAAACAGATGCGTCTCGCCGAAGGTGACGCGCCCTTCGATCAATTGCGCCGTGCGGGCGACGATGAACAGCGCATCGCCATATTGCTCGATCTTTGGCCGCTGGTGCGGGTGCTCGGCATCCTCGATCGCCAGCTCATGCAGATGAAACTGCGCCTTGACGCGCAACAGAAGTTCGCGGTCGGGTTCAAGCAGCCCGATCCAGACGACATGTCCCGACTTCTTGGCCCACTCGCCGGCTTCCTCGATGGGAATATCGGCTATACGGTGCCCGGCGGTGTAGACACCACAGGCGATGATGCCCGATGTCGGCGGCGAGGGCTTGAACTCCCGGACATATTCCATCGCGGCCTCCCGAAAGCGTTGCCTTCCCTAGGGAACCGGCAAGCTTATCTCGGGATAGTTTAGCGCAATATGATCAAGGGTTCGAGAGGACGTGCGTTCACTTCACCGGCAGCGCCGCGGGGAGGCCGATCTTGTCCGTCTTGTCGCTCTTCGGCCGCTCGGCCGGCATCTGGTCGCCGGTGACGATGTAGTAGATGGTCTCGGCGATGTTGGTGGCGTGATCGCCGATACGCTCGATGTTCTTGGCGCAGAACAGCAGATGCGTACAGGGCGTGATGTTGCGCGGATCTTCCATCATGTAGGTCAGCAATTCGCGAAACAGCGACGTGTACATGGCATCGATCTGGTCGTCACGGTCGCGCACGAAGCCGATCTTGTCGACCGAACGCGACGCATAGACGTCGAGGACTTCCTTCAGCTGGGTCAGCGCCAGGTTGGCCAACGCCTCCAGGCCGCGGAAAAGGCTGGTCGGCTGACGGCCGTCGGTGACGGCGACCACCCGCTTGGCGACGTTCTTTCCGAGGTCGCCGACCCGCTCGAGGTCGGCCGAAATGCGGATGGCGCCGACGATCTCGCGCAGGTCCGTCGCCATCGGCTGGCGCTTGGCGATGATGATGATCGCCTTGTCGTCGATCTCACGCTGCCCCTCATCCAGCACGACGTCGTCGCGAATGACCTTCTGGGCCAATCCCGGATCGGCATTGACCAAGGCGGCGACCGCCTGCTCGACCATGCGCTCGGCATGGCCGCCCATCGCGGCGATGCGCTTGGAGAGATATTTAAGTTCCTCGTCAAAGGCGCTCATTGTGTGAACGGACTGCATGGACGAAATGCCTTCCCACGGGGTGTCTTGATCTTGAGTCGTTTCCTCGAATCCCCGCTGATACGCTAACCGGATGACAGAAAAAAGAAACGGTCCCGTGGAAAACTAGGGCAGTATCAGTGCGCCGGCAAATGGACCGAGAAGGCGGCGCCCTTGCCGACCTCGGACTTGATCGTCAGCCTGGCATTGTGACGCGTCAGGATGTGCTTGACGATCGACAAGCCAAGTCCCGTGCCTTTCTGGGTCCGGCTGGTCTCGACATCGATGCGATAGAAGCGCTCGGTGACGCGCGGGATATGCTCCTCGGGAATGCCGGGGCCAAAATCCCTGATCGTCACGTCGATGCCTGGTTCGGAACCATCATCGCCACGCGCGATCGACACCACGACGCGGCCGCCCGACCGGCCGTATTTGCAGGCATTTTCCAAAAGGTTCTCGAAGACCTGGAACAACTCGTCGCGATCACCCGGCACATCGAGCGACCCCTCGGCGAAATCGCGTTCGATGGCGACATTGTTTTCCCGGGCGAGCGGTCCGAGCGAATCGATGACGCTGTCGACGGTCTGGCGCAGATCGACTTCGGTTCCCGGCTTCAGATAGGGCTTCATCTCGAGCCGCGACAGCGACAGGAGATCATCGATCAGTCGCGCCATGCGGCCGGTCTGATTCTGCATGATCTGGAGGAACTGCTCGCGCGCCGCCGGATCGTTGCGGGCCGGTCCGCGCAGCGTTTCGATGAAGCCAGCGATCGAGGCCAGCGGGGTGCGCAACTCGTGACTGGCATTGGCGATGAAGTCGGCGCGCATGCGGTCTATGCGCCGTGCCTCGCTCTGGTCCTTGAAGACCAGCACATAGAGGTCGGTGCCATGCCCGACCGAGGACGCGCTGACCCGATAGGCCCGTTCGACGGGAAGTCTCTCGGTATAGTCGACAACATCCGAGGCGACGGTGCCCGACAGAACACTGTCCAGCAGCGCCTGCATTTCCGGCGCCCGGAATTTCAGCGGCAGCGATATGCCCGGCGCGATGCCGCCAAAGGCGGCAAAAGCGGCGGCGTTGGCGTGGACGATGGTGGCGGCCTGGTCGAAGATGATGAGCGGATCAGCGACGGCGGCCGCGAGATATTCGCCGGACAGGCGCTGCAAGCCCATCGCTTCGATTGCCCCGGCGCTCTCGGCGGAATGGCGCGCAGCTGTAACCGGCAATAGTGCCGCCGTCAGCAGCAGGAGCAGCGCCGGTACCAGCACGTAGGCGGAAATACCCGCGAAGCCATAGGCGATCAGGACCGCCACGACACCGGCCGCGAGCAGCCAGCGGCTGGTCCACAGCCGGGCGGCGATCGCTTGCCCCATGCCTTTCTGCTCCGCGCCCAGGTCAGTCATTCGCGCGCCCAGCCTCCACCGGTCACACGGCGGCGAAAACTTCCGCTGGACCGCAAATCAAAAGTGCTACAGCGTCCTTTGCGCGCCCAAATGGACACGCGGCGCTGTAGTGGCTCCCAATAGCATGAGTCCAGACACTTAAAAGGGTTCGTCTGCATGAATAAGGCCAAGGAAAATTCCGCCACGCCAACTTCAGGTCCGCTGAAAATCCGGATCGGCGGCAAGGAACGGGAGTTCGATATCGAGAATCCCGAGCTTCCGGACTGGGTCGAGGAGAACAAGCTGACCGCGGGCGGGTATCCCTACGACAAGAAGATGAAAGCCGAGGAGTACGACGAGACGCTCGAGCAATTGCAGATCGAGCTGGTCAAGGCGCAAGCATGGCTGCAGGCGACCGGCAAGCGGGCGATGGCGCTGTTCGAGGGGCGTGACGCCGCCGGCAAGGGCGGCACGATCTTCGTGCTGCGCCAGTACCTCAACCCGCGCACGGCGCGCAACGTCGCGCTGACCAAGCCAACCCCGACGGAGCTGGGGCAATGGTATTATCAGCGCTATGCCGACCATTTCGCGACGTCGGGCGAATTCGTCACCTTCGACCGCTCCTGGTACAACCGCGCCGGCGTCGAGCCGGTGATGGGTTTTTGCACCCCCGAACAGCACGAGAAGTTTCTCGACGAGACGCCGCATTTCGAACGAATGATCGTCAATGACGGCATCCATTTCTTCAAATTCTGGCTGAACATCGGCCAGGAGACGCAGCTCGAGCGCTTTCACGATCGCCGCTACAGCCCCCTCAAGAGCTGGAAGTTCTCGCCGATCGACATTGCCGGCATCACCAAGTGGGACGACTACACCAAGGCGCGCGACAGCATGTTCGAGCGCACCCACAAGGAGTTCGCGCCATGGATCATCGTGCGGGCCAACGACAAGCGACGCGCGCGGCTGGCAGTGATGCGTCGCATCCTCCTGTCGCTGCCCTATGAGGGGCGCGATCTCGATATCATCGGCAAGGAAGACAGGAAGATCATCGGCGAAGGGCCGTCATTCCTGGGCAAGCAGGACTGACGCTTTTTGGCGCCGCGCAGCCAAAGGCGGCACGGCGCCATTGATGAGCGCCCTTGATCCGGCTCTACAGCATGTCGCGGCGAATGGGATTCGCCCGACCTGCTGTAAGCTTCTGATTTTATGCATGTCGTTATCCCGGAACCGAGGACACTTCCGGGCGACATGCATTAGGCCGCCAGGCGCGCGATCCGCTGCAACCGTCGCAGCGTGGCGTCGTCCTGCAGCGCCTGCTGGAACAGCGATATCTCCTCATCGATGCGCTCGCAAAGCGCGGTGGTGTTGCCCTTGAGCAGGCCGCGCGTCTGCAGCAACGCCGCAACCGGCTTTTTGGCGAGCTGCCTGGCCCGGCCGAGCGTCGCCTCCTCGACGCTGCCTTCCGGGACGATCTCGGCGACCAGGCCGAGCGCCCTGGCATCTTCGGCACGAAGCGTGTCGCCGAGGCAGAAGAAGCGGAAGGCACCGGCATAGCCGAGCTTCTGCGGCGCCAGGATGCTGGTCGCCGCGTCGGGCACCAGGCCGAAATCGACGAATGGCACCCGGAACGTGCTTTTTTCTGACGCGATTACCATGTCGCAATGGAACAGGATGGTGCAGCCGACGCCGACGGCATCGCCGTCGACACAGGCCAGGATGGGCTTTGGAAACGTTGCCAGCATGCGGAACATGTCGGTGACGGCGGCGATCAGCTTCTGATGCTTGGTGGCGTCCAGGAATTCGGAAAAGTCGCCGCCAAGACAGAAGCAGCCCGCCAGGCCGCGCAGCACGACGACCCGCACCTCGTCGTTCCCCGCGGCTTCATGAAACGTCCTGGCAAGGCTCTCATAGGCCCTCCTGTCGAGCACCGGCCGGCCGTCATTCGACGACACGGTGACGATCAGCGCATGGTTGCGCAGTTCGGGTTGCGGGTGCGCGTTCATGACGCCCTCCTTTGGCCGAACATGTCGGGATATCCCCTGGCCAGGACGGGTGCATGATGATTGCGGCGCGAACGGACCACGTCCAGCGTGTGCTCGTTGAAGGTGAGCAGCGTCGCCACGACCTGCTGGTTGCCATAGGTGCGCTGATAGCCCAGCGGCGTCGCCAGGAAGTGCAGCTGCAATGCGCGCAGCACCCACATCGGCTCGAACTCGATGATGACCTTGTCGACGCCGCGCTTGAGACCCCACTCGACGAAACCGGCTATCAACTCCGTGCCGACCGTCGAGACGCCGCGCCGGCCATCGCGAAAACCCGGAGCCACCGCATAGCGGGTCAATTCCCAGATGCTGGGGCCCGCCGGCGGCGTTCCTTCGGAGAGATCGGTCAACACCTCGGTCAGCAGATGCGGCCGTGTGGTCGGCAACATCCTCTGATAGCCCGCGACTTCATCGCCCCTGATGACGATCTGATGCACCGCCTCGTCATGATCGAACTGGTCGACCTCAAAACCGTCGGGGCGCCGCAGGTCCTCCCATCCCATTTCCTCGACGAATATCCGGTAGCGCAGCCGATGGACGGCCTCCCAGAGGTCGGGGCGTTCCATCAATTCCTTGGTCGAAAGACAAAAAAGCATTCCGTAGTCTCCTGTGGTTCAGGGGAAGATACGGCCGTGCTTCGATGCGAAAATTGCGTGATCACGTAGGCAAGAAGTTCTAGGCCTGCACGGCCGACCTAGCTAATGTATCCGCGCCTTATCGCCTCGGCGACTGCCTGCACCCGGTTGACGGCACCGAGTTTGCTTTTGGCGTTAAGAAGATGTTTCTCCGACGTGTGTTCGGAGATGCCGAGGATTTGCGAAATCTCCCATTCGGACTTGCCGACCGCGGCCCATTGCAGGCACTCGCGTTCGCGCGGCGTCAGTTCGATATGATCGATGGTCGTGGCCGCCATGGTGTGAAGTTGCATGGCGCGGCCAATGGCATAGGTCGAGACCAGCGAGACCAGGCCGAACTCGGCCGCCGACAGTTCCACGGCCTCGCCACCCAGCGACACCATGACGATTTCGCCATCGAGCGTGATCAGCGGGAAGGCCAGCCCGTCGCGCAGCTTGAAGGCGCCGGCGTCGCCCATTACTTCGCCACTGCTCTTGTCGATGCGAACGCCCTGGGCGGCTTCCCGCCATTGGAACGGCGCCTGCAGCTGTTTCATGTGACTGACGACGGGATCGTGATCGACATAGTTGCGCGTCACATAGCGCTCGAGCCATTCGACCGGCCAATCGCAAAGCAGCACATGCTGCTTTTGCTGCCCCGTCGGCGTGCCCGGCCGCGGAACGGTTCCGGCCATCAGCGCGGTCAGGCCGAACTCCGATGTTACGCCTAACAGTTTCTCGCAGACCGCGGCCGCCGTTGCGGCGTGCTGCAGCTGGTCCATGTATTCCAGCGTCCGATCGAACTGACTCATCGCAACATCAACCCCATGTTGCCTTATGCATTGAAGTCCATGGTCCACGCCATGCCGGCACTTCGCCACCGACCAGGAATTGCAAAGCGCCCGCTTCCGGTTGTGGTTCTCGACCCTGGTACCCCCACCAGGGCAGCCACCGCTGTTTGCAAACCCACCAAATCATATCCCGAAATCGAAGCGTTGAAATCAAAAAGCATTGTGCCTGTACCATTTTCATACCAAAACCGGCACGAGCACGGTGCGGGGAGTTCTATCGTGGCGTTCCAATGGAGGTTCCAGGTCCTGGCAGCGGCGCTCATCGCGGCACTGGTTTTGGTTCCCGGAGCGCGCGCGGCGGAGCCGCAGGTACCGGTGCTATGGGACGCCAAGGAGCGGCTGCCCAAGCCAGACCTTTCGGCACTGCCGCGGCTGCGGTTCCTGACGACCACGGATTTTCCACCTTTCAATTTCCTCGACGGTTCGGGAAAGCTGTCCGGTTTCCATATCGACTTGGCGCGCGCCATCTGCGCGGAACTCGATATCGTCGACAAGTGCCAGATCCAGGCGCTGCCCTGGGCGGAGCTTCAAGGCGCGCTCGAGAAAGGCGAAGGGGAAGCGATCATCGCCGGCATTGCCGCAACGCCGCAGTCGCGACAGACATACGCCTTCTCGCGCGCCTACCTGCAATTCCCGGCGCGCTTCATCATGCCGAAAAACAAGGCGCTGGCGGAACCGATCTTCGACAAATTGCACGGCAAGCGCGTCGGCGTGATATCAGGTTCGGCGCATGAACGCATGCTGCGCGACTATTTCGGCACGGTCCAGATCGTCCCCTTCGACAGACCGGAAGCCCTCTACGGCGACCTCAAGGCCGGCAAGATCGACGCCGCCTTCGGCGACGGCATGCGATTCGCCTTCTGGCTGGGCGGCTCCGATGCCGCCGGCTGCTGCCGCTTTGCCGGCGGCCCCTACCTGGCCCCCGAATATCTGGGCACCGGCATGGCCATCGCCACGCGAGCGGACAATCCGGCACTGGCCGCGGCGCTCGACTACGCGCTACAGGAGATTTCGATGAAAGGCACCTTCGCCGAATTCTATCTGCGCTATTTCCCGGTCAGTTTTTTCTGATCCGGTTCCCGGTCAGTTTTTTCTGATCCGGTCCGGTCAGTTTCTTCTGATCCGGTCCGGTTTCTTCTAAGCACAGCCGATATTCAGGTGACCTGAACCCCAACAGCCCTCGTTGAGGCCGATGTCAGGTGAGCGTGCGAAGCCTTGCCTTCGCCGCACGGCCGATCGCCGCGACGGTCAGCGTGTCGAGATCGAGCTGACGGCGGATCAGCTGCAGCACGCGCACCTCTTCCAGCCGCATCTCCAGATCGACAGCGGCGACCTCGAAGGCGGCTGCGTAGGCAGTGTCGCGCAACCGCTCCGGCAGCGCCTCCGCAACCTGGGTCAGGACACCTTCCAGCCCATCCTTCTCATGCAGCATCTTCTGGCAGGCCTGGGCCACGGCAACCAGCCGGTCCTGCCTGAAATCCTCGAACACCGGCCACGAGCGGACGACATCGCCGATCCTGGCCAGTTCGACGTCGGTCATGTCCCGGTCGGAGGCCGAAGTGATGACCATCAGATAGATCAGGGCTTCGTGCGGGGTGGGCGACGGCATTCTTTTGCTCCTTGAACGGGCTTCGAAGGTAGGAAGGTGAGCCCGAGGCCGCAAGGAAAAAGCGCCCCACGCGTTGACGCTCCGGCCACGCGCGCCTAGAGACCGGTTGAAAATCGACACTTGCAGCCAGAGCGGCGAATAATTTTGGAAAACAGGACCATGGCGGGATCAAACATCATCGATCTCAATCCCGAACTGCTGACGGCCGCGGTCGAGAGCAAGGCATGGCCGTTCGAGGAAGCCAAAAAGATCATCGAACGCTACAAGGGCGCCAATTTTCCAGAATCGATCCTGTTCGAAACCGGCTATGGACCGTCGGGCCTGCCGCATATCGGCACGTTCGGCGAAGTGGCGCGCACATCAATGGTGCGTCATGCGTTCCGCGTGCTGACGCAGGACAAGGTCGCGACCAAGCTGCTGTGTTTTTCGGACGACATGGACGGCATGCGCAAGATACCCGACAGCGTGCCGGATCGGGCAGCGCTCGAGCCGTATCTGCACAAGCCGCTGTCGTCGGTGCCCAATCCGTTTGACGGCGACTATGCGAGCTTCGCCGACCACAACAATGCGATGCTCTGCCGCTTCCTCGACACGTTCGGCTTCGACTATGAATTCGCCAGCGCGACGCAGTACTACAAGGCCGGCCGTTTCGATGCGATGCTGTTGCGCGCCGCCGAACGCTACGACCAGATCATGGCGGTCATGCTGCCGACGCTCGGGCCGGAGCGGCAGGCGACCTACAGCCCCTTCCTGCCGATCTCGCCGAAGAGCGGGCGCGTGCTTTACGTTCCCATGAAGCATGTGGACGCCAAGGCCGGCACCATCACCTTCGACGATGAAGGCACCGAAACCACGCTGCCGGTCACCGGCGGCAGGGTGAAGCTGCAGTGGAAGCCGGATTTCGGCATGCGCTGGGCGGCACTCGGCGTCGACTTCGAGATGTTCGGCAAGGATCACCAGACCAATGCGGTGGTCTATGACCGCATCTGCAACATCCTGGGCGGGCGGGCGCCGGAGCATTTCGTCTACGAGCTGTTCCTCGACGAGAACGGCCAGAAGATCTCCAAGTCGAAGGGCAATGGCCTGACCATCGACGAATGGCTGACCTATGCGCCGACCGAGAGCCTGGGGCTCTACATGTACCAGCGGCCGCGGCAGGCCAAGAAGCTCTATTTCGACGTCATCCCGCGGGCGGTGGACGAATATTACACCTTCCTCGCCGCATACCCGCGTCAGGACTGGAAGGAGCGCTTGGGCAACCCGGTCTGGCATATGCATGACGGCAATCCGCCCGCCATCGACATGCCGGTGCCGTTCTCGTTGCTGCTCAACCTGGTCAGCGCCTCCAATGCGCAGAACAAGGACGTGCTGTGGGGCTTCATCTCGCGCCACGTGCAGGGCGTGACGCCTGCCACCCATCCCGAGCTCGACCGGCTGACGGGCTATGCGATCCGCTATTTCGACGATTTCGTGAAGCCGACGAAGACCTTTCGACCGGCCGACGAGGTCGAGCGCGAAGCGCTGCTGGCTCTCGAAAAGGCGCTTGGCGACTTGCCGGCGGGCGCCAGCGGCGAGGCGATCCAGAACGCTTCGCTCAACGTGGCGCGCAAGATCGAACGCTACCAGGACCATTCCAAGCAGAGCCCGGAAGGCGGACCCGGCGTTTCAGGCGCCTTCTTCCAGATGATCTATCAGGTGCTGATCGGCCAGGAACGCGGCCCACGCTTCGGATCCTTCGCCGCCCTCTACGGCGTCACCGAGACCCGCTCGCTCATTCAGAAGGCGTTGGCTGGTCAGCTGGCTTGAGGACGCCGCCGTCCTCTTCCAGGATCGAGCCCGGCGCCTGAGGCGCCGGGGCGGGTGCGGCCGGCGCCGCCGAGATGCCGGCAAGGTTCGGGGCCGATCCGAAAATGCCCTTCTTCGCGCTTTGTGCTTTGTCACCCGCTTCCACATAGGGCCCGCCCTTGGCAGCGCGCCCCCAGCCGTTTTCGACCAGCCATTGACCGACATCCTGCTTGCCGATCCGGCACCCCGCCGCGATCCGGTCGCGACCACCTTCCGGCGGCACCGTGCAGACCACGGCGCGACCGCGCAGGAAGGCGCGGAACGCCGTGCGGGCACGGACACCGCACGGCCAGGATTTGCCATCGGTGGTGCAGATCTCGTCCTGCCCGACGACATCGATGCCGGAAACGGCGATCGAATAGCCTTTCGCCTCGATCAGGCCGGCGGCCGGGGCGACCGGCTGGAACAGCTTTGTGCCGTTCCAGTCGCCGGGCATCTTCGGCTTGGGCGGCACGGCGAGCGCCAGCTTGCTCAACGGCTCGCGCGGCTCGACCCGCTCGAGCTCTCCGGCGGGCAGTTCCGGCGGCGCGACGACCTGCGGATCGATCGCCCGCGAATGCGCCGCCGATTTTGGCGGCTGCGGAGCAGGTATGGCTGAGGTGGCTGGTTCTTCTGGTAGCGTCCCGGTGTCAGCCCGCGGGATCGTATCGGCGCCGGGATCGATCTGATCCACCGCAACAGTGCTTGCGCTGCCTTTCAGCGTGCGTCCTCCGGCAACGACCAGCGCCGCCATCACCGGAAGCATCAGAACCGCCAGGACGAGATGAGAAAGTCGCACCCGCTGCACCTATTGGCTTGCCCAGACGATCCGCGCCACCCATTCGACCTCGCGCATGGGGATGTCGCGATCCGGATGCTCCGGATTGAGCGAGACCAGCGCGATCGACTTGACGGTCTGGCGTTCGAGCACCTTGGCCATCACCTCGCCTGATGTGGTCTTGACGACGACGCGATCGCCCTTGCGGGTGGCGGCGCCCGGCTCGACGATGAGCACGTCGCCGTTGCGGTAGAGCGGCAGCATGGAATCCCCCTGCACCTGTAGCGCATAGGAACTCTCGGTCGATTGCGCAGGCAATTCGACGAGATCCCAGCCCTGCCCAGCGGGAAAGCCGGCATCGTCGAAGAAGCCGCCGGCGCCTGCCTGGGCAAAGCCGAGCAACGGCACGGCGCGCCGGCTGGCGGGCGATGCGCCCCGGCCTTCGATCAGTCCCGTGAATTCGTCCAGCGAAGCGCCCGTGGCCTCGATGATCTTGGCCAGCGATTCGGTCGAAGGCCAGCGCGGCCGCCCGTCGGACGAGAGGCGTTTCGATTTGTTGAAGGCGGTCGAATCAAGTCCCGCGCGCCTTGCCAGACCCGAAGCCGAAAGCGAATAGCGCTCGGCAAGAGCATCGATGGCAGCCCAGACGCGGTCGTGCGAGAGCATGACGTGCTCTCCTTCGAAACAGGAAAAAATGCCTTGCCTGTCTAACCCGCGACCAGTTGGTTGTCCACCGTTTCGATGACGGATCGCCGGCAGTGCGGCCGCTCGTGACAAAGGTCGTCTCCTTATTGACCGCCGCGGGAGGATAGCCCTATGTTCAGCCTGCGGTGCAAGCCGTATCCGGGTCCGCGGGAAGGGTTGAACCCACTTGTCTTGATGAGCTTGTAGCCAAACCTTTGTGCTGCCGATTTGCGGACCTTCGGCACTTCACGCACGGAGGTTTTTATGAAACAGCTCCCCAACCGGCCCAATCTCGATCTGTTGAAGAAGCAAGCAAAGGAATTGCTCGCGGACTACAAACGCGGCGATCCGGATGCGCTCGAGCGCCTTCGAAATGTCCTGCCGGCAGCCATGGGCAAGTCCGACCAGGCGATCAAGAGCCTCGCCTTGCGTCTTCATGATGCCCAGTCCTGCCTTGCGCGGGACTATGGGTTCCCGTCCTGGTCGGACATGAGCAGCTTCGTCGCGGCGCAGCGCGCTTACCGAACCGACCGTGCCGGCTCGATCCGCAATTGGGTGGGCCTCGTCTAAGCCGGCGACATCAGCGGCGGTACGAACCGGGCAAGCCCGGCCGCCGCCGCGCGGATGGTCGAGGAGCATCCGGATCTCATTGCAGGCGATCCTTATCTCGCCTGCGCTGTTGGCAATGAAGCCATCCTGCGCGGCTTCACGGAGCGGGACACAGGATGGATCAATCGCCCGGGCGGTCCGCTCAAATTGCCGCCGCTGGTGGCGGTGGCGCATTCCAGTCTTCTCCGGCTGCCACGCTTTCGCGAACCGCTTCATGCCTGTGCCGAGCTGCTGCTCGAAGCAGGTGCCGAACCAGACCAGGCCGTCGGCAGCCGTTGGCCGCCGGCGTCCGTGGAAAAGCCCTCGGAACAGTTCCCGCTGTCCGCGCTCTACGGCGCTGCCGGCCAGAACTACGATCCCGTGCTGACAAAGCTGCTGCTCGACGCCGGCGCCAATCCGAACGACGGCGAGTCGCTTTATCACTCGCTCGAAAATCCGGACTGCACCCGGCTGCTGCTTGCCGCGGGCGCGCGCGTCACCGGCTCCAATGCGCTCTATCGCGTTCTTGACCTCGACAGCATCGAGGCGCTGCGCCTCCTGCTCGCGGCACCCGATGCCAATCCGAACGAAGGCGCCACAAGCCAGCCGACATCCGACTGGGGCAGGCCGCTTTTGTGGGCGCTCCGGCGGCGGCGCTCTGCCGCCCACATCGAAGCGCTGCTTGCCGCCGGTGCCGATGCTGCGGTTCGCACGCCCGACGGGGCGAGTGCCTATCTGGTCGCCCTGCATTTTGGGCTGACCGATGTCGCCGCGCTGCTGCGGCGATGGGCAGACAATGGACCGCTTCCCGATGACGAGCAGTTCATCGCCGCGTGTGCCGTGGGCGACGAGGCGACGGCTCGGCGGATAAAGGCCCAGCACCCGGACTTGCCCCACTCGCTGTCGGACACGCAGTTGCGCCTGCTGCCGGAGCTTGCCGCGCAAGGCTGCACCGAGGCGGTGAGAGCCATGGTCGATCTGGGTTGGCCGATCGCCGTGCGCGGCGGCGATTGGGATGCCTCCGCGCTGAACCACGCCGTGTTTCGCGGCCACGCCGATCTCACCCGCTTCCTGCTCGAAAACGGCGCCAACTGGAACGAACAGCATGGTTTCGGCGGCGACGTGCGCGGAACGCTCGGATGGGGTTCGGTCAATGAACCGGAGGCGAACGGCGACTGGCTTGGTTGCGCCGAGGCGCTCGTGGCGCATGGGATGCCGAGCGGACGGCCGGACCCGAATGGCACGCGGAATGTCGTCTTCGAGGATCGTACGATGGTCTTTTCGGACGAGGTGACAGATTTCCTGTTCAGTGCGGCGGCGTGACGAATACCGGACTTCGGAGCGCGATCAGGTCCGTTTGGCCAGGCCGCGCAGTCCCTGGTGCGACGTCATGAAAATCCGTTCCGCCTCTGTCGGTGGCCGCGGGTTCACCGCACGGCCAAGTGCGGCGACAACCTCGTCAATGTCGAGGAAGCGGCGCGCCTTGCGGTCATAGACGCCGGCCGTCGTCAGGATCAGGGCGGCGGTCTCGCCATTGTCGAGGACGAAGCGGTGCTTGCCGATGACCTGGGTGCCTTCCCAGGTCTCGATCGAGGACACCACTTCGAAGCGGCGCCACAGCCGGATCTCGCGGGCGTAGACGGCCTGCAGCCCGCCCATCATCGGCGCCCAGCCATTCTTCCTGGCCAGCGTGATGAGGCCGGCGCGGACGAACAGGTCGATGCGGCCAAGGTCGGCCAGCATCATGTAGCGCGCATTGTTGAGATGGATGTTGAAGTCGATGTCGGTCTGCAGGCAGCGAAAGGCCAGCCGGCCTTCGCCGCCCATCAGATAGGGACCACGCCTGCGCGCCGTGGCCAGCATGCGCGCCATGCGCGCCCAGACGTACATGACGCTGTGTCAGGCTGCCTGCTTCACATCGCCCTTGGCATGGGGATTGAAGCGTTCGTAGAAGGTCTCACCTTTCTCGGCCATGTCGATCAGCAGCTTGGGCGCCTTGAACTCGGCGCCATACTTCTTCTGCAGGCCCTTGGCGATCTTGACGAATTGCTTGGTGCCGATCCCGTCAATGTAGGACAGCGCGCCACCGGTATAGGGCGCGAAGCCGAAGGCCAGGATCGACCCGACATCGGCCTCGCGCGGGTCGGTGACGATACCCTCTTCCATCACGCGTGCCGCTTCGAGCGCGATGGTGACCAGCAGGCGCTGCTGCAGCTCCTCATAGTCGACCTTCTCGGCCGCGAGCTGCGGATAGAGGTCCTTCAACCCCGGCCACAGCTTCTTCTTCGCGGGCTTGGCCGGATAGTCGTAAAAACCCTTGCCGTTCTTACGGCCGAAGCGGCCGTGGTCGTCGACCATGATGTTGATCAGCGCCATCTGCCTGGGGTCGACGGCCTTGTCGCCGAGATCCCTGATGGTCTGCTTCATGATCTTCTGGGCGAGGTCGATGGCCGTCTCGTCGGTCAGCGCCAAGGGACCGACCGGCATGCCGGCGGCCTTCGCCGCATTCTCGATCATCGGCGCGGGCACACCTTCGATTAGCATCTTGTAGGCTTCCCACATGTAGCGCAGCACGCAGCGGTTGACATAGAAGCCGCGCGTGTCGTTGACGACGATCGGCGTCTTCTTGATGGCGCGCACGAAGTCGATCGCGGTCGCCAGCGCCTTGTCGCCGGTCTTCTTGCCGAGGATGATCTCGACCAGCATCATCTTGTCGACCGGTGAGAAGAAGTGGATGCCGATGAAATTCTTCGGCCGCGCCGAATTCTTGGCCAGGCCGGTGATCGGAATGGTCGAGGTGTTGGAGGCAAAGATCGCCGACGCCTTCAGCACGGCCTCCGCCTGTTCGGTGGCGTTCTTCTTGACGGCGGAATCCTCGAACACGGCTTCCACCACGAGATCGCAGCCGGCGAGGTCGGCATAGTCCGCCGTCGGCGTGATCAGCGACAGGAGCTTGTCCTTCTCCTCGGGCTTGGCGCGGCCCTTCTTGACCTGATCCGAGATCAGGCTGTCGGAATGCGCCTTGCCCTTTGCGGCCGCCTCCATATCCCGGTCGAGCAGCACCACCGGAATGCCGGCCTTGGCGGTGACATAGGCGATGCCCGCGCCCATGAAGCCGGCGCCGAGGATGCCGATCTTCTTGAACTTGGTATCCGGCACGCCGGCCGGGCGGCGCGCGCCCTTGTTCAGCTCCTGCAGCGACACGAACAGCGAGCGGATCATCGCCGCCGCTTCCTTGCTCTGCATGATCTCGGTGAAATAGCGCTGCTCGATCCTGAGCGCGGTGTCGAAGGGCACCAGCAGGCCCTCATAGACGCATTTCAGGATCGCAGCGGCGGCCGGGTAATTGCCATGGGTCTCGCGGCGCAGGATGGCGATGGCCGGCGGCCACAGATTGGCGCCGGCCGCCGAATAGATCGGCCCGCCGGGCAGCTTGAAACCCTTCTCGTCCCACGGCGCCACCGGCTTGAGGCCGTTCCTGATCATCGCCTTCGCGGTCTCGACCAGCTTCGCCGGTTCGGCGATCTCATGGATCAGGCCCATCGCCTTCGCCTTCTGCGGCGACAGGGTCTGGCCGGAGGTCAGCATCTGCAACGCCTGTTGCTGGTCGGTCAGCCGCGGCACGCGCTGGGTGCCGCCGGCACCGGGAAAGATGCCGATCTTGACCTCGGGGAGCGCCATCTTCACCTTGTCGGAGTCCGCGGCGACGCGGCCATGGCAGGCGAGCGACATTTCGAAGGCGCCGCCCATGCAGGTGCCGTTGATCGCCGAGACCCATGGCTTGCCGCAGGTTTCCAGCTTGCGGAACAGGCCGGTCATGATGCCGGCATTGTCGAACAGCGCCCTGGTCGCCTTTTCGACATCCCTGACCTTGTCCGTGGCGAAGTTGGTCAGCATCCTCTGCAGCAAGGTGATGTCGGCGCCACCGGAAAAAGTGTCCTTGCCGGAGGTGATCACCGCGCCTTTGATGGCGGCATCGCCGGCCACCTTGTCCACGATGGCGTTCAACTCGCGCATCACCTCTTCGGTGAAGACGTTCATCGAGCGGTCCGGGCTGTTCCAGGTGACCAGCGCGATGCCATCGGCGTCGATGTCGAGGGTGAAATTGGTGTAGCTCATCGTTCTCTCCCCGTCAGACGCGTTCGATGATGGTTGCGGTACCCATGCCGGCACCGATGCACAGTGTCACCAGCGCGGTGTTCAAGTCGCGGCGCTCGAGTTCGTCCAGCACCGTGCCGAAGATCATCGCGCCGGTGGCCCCGAGCGGATGGCCCATGGCGATGGCGCCGCCATTGACGTTGATCTTGTCGTGCGGGATCTCGAAAGCCTGCATGTAGCGCAGCACCACCGAGGCGAAGGCCTCGTTGAGCTCGAACAGGTCGATGTCCGACAGCTTCATCTTGGCGCGCTTCAACAGTTTCTCGGTGACGTCGACCGGGCCGGTCAGCATCAGCACCGGCTCGGAGCCGATGTTGGCGAAGGTGCGGATGCGGGCGCGGGGCTTGAGGCCCATCGCCTTACCGGCCTTCTTCGAGCCAAGCAGCACGGCCGCCGCGCCATCGACAATGCCGGACGAGTTGCCGGCGTGATGGACGTGATTGACCTCCTCGACCTCCGGATGCTTCTGCACCGCCACCGCGTCGAAGCCGCCCATTTCGCCGGGCATGACAAAGGACGGGTTGAGCGAGGCGAGCGACTGCATGTCGGTCGACGGCCGCATATGCTCGTCATGGTCGAGAATGGTGAGACCATTCTGGTCCTTGATCGGGATGACCGAGTTCTTGAAGCGGCCATCGGCCCAGGATCTTGCGGCGCGCTTCTGGCTCTCGACCGCGTAGGCGTCGACGTCGTCGCGCGAGAAGCCGTATTTGGTGGCTATCAGGTCGGCCGAAATGCCTTGCGGCACGAACCAGCCGGGCAGGCCGACCGAAGGATCCATGAACCAGGCGCCGCCGGACATGCCCATGCCGACGCGCGACATCGATTCGACGCCGCCGGCGACGACGATTTCATCGGCGCCCTGCGCGATCTTGGCGGCGCCGAAATTGATGGCGTCCAATCCGGAGGCGCAGAAGCGCGAGATCTGCATGCCGGGTGCCTTGGTGTCGTAGCCGGCCTCGAAAGCGGCGGCACGCGGAATGACGGAGCCCGCCTCGCCGACCGGGTCGACGCAGCCGAAGATGATGTCGTCGACCGTGCCGGTGTCCAGTCCGTTGCGGTCGCGCAGTGCTTCGAGCGTCCTGGCGGCGAGCCGCACCGCCGGCACCTCGTGCAGCGATCCGTCCTTCTTGCCCTTGCCGCGCGGCGTGCGAACGGCGTCATAGACATAAGCTTCGGCCATTTTCATGCTCCTTGGGTTCGCTGAAGAGAGCTGCTCAGAGCGAGCGTCCGATCAGCAATTTCATGATCTCGTTGGTGCCGCCGTAGATGCGCTGGACGCGGGCGTCGCGGAACATGCGGGCGATCGGATATTCATTCATGTAGCCATAGCCGCCGTGCAATTGAAGGCATTCATCGACGACTTTGCCCTGCAGGTCGGAGAGCCAGTACTTGGCCATCGAGGCCGTTACCGGATCCAGCCCGCCATTGATGTGGCGAGTGACGCAGTCATTGTAGAACACGCGGCCGATGGTGGCCTCTGTCTTCAATTCAGCCAGCTTGAACTGGGTGTTCTGGAAGTCGATGATCGCCTTGCCGAAAGCCTTGCGCTCCTTGACGTAGTCGATGGTCAGCGCCAGCGCCCGCTCGATCATGGCGATCGCCCCGGTGCCGATCTGCAGCCGCTCCTGCGGCAATTGCTGCATCAGCTGGACGAAGCCCTGTCCCTCTTCATGGCCGAGCAGGTTGGAGGTCGGCACACGCACGTCGTTGAAGAACAGCTCCGATGTGTCGTTGGCCTTCAGCCCGATCTTGTCGAGGTTGCGGCCGCGTTCGAATCCCTCGACTTCATCGGTCTCGATAACGATCAGCGAGGTGCCCTTGGCGCCCTTCTCCGGATCGGTCTTGGTGACGACGATGATGAAGTTCGCCAGCTGGCCGTTGGTGATGAAGGTCTTGGAGCCGTTGATCTTGTATTGGTTGCCGTCCTTCTCGGCACGGGTCTTGACACCCTGCAGGTCGGAACCAGCGCCAGGCTCGGTCATGGCAATGGCGCCGATCAGTTCGCCGGTGGCGAGCTTGGGCAGCCATTTCTTCTTCTGCTCCTCCGAACCGTAATGGAGGATGTAAGGGGCGACGATCGAATTGTGCAGGCCGATGCCGAAACCATCGACGCCGACATGGCCGATCGCCTCGATGATGGCGCTCTCATGCGCGAAGGTGCCGCCCGAGCCGCCATATTCCTCCGGCATGGACGCGCAGAGCAGGCCGGCGGAACCTGCCTTCAGCCAGCTTTCGCGGTCGACCATCTCGTTCTTCTCGAACTCGTCGTAGCGCGGTGCGATCTCCTCCGACATGAAACGGATAGCCATGTCGTAGAGCATGCCGACCTCGTCGGCCGCCCAGGCTGGCTTCGGCAAAGAGAGCACTTCGGCGGGATTTGTCGCCACGATTTCCTCCGCGTATCGACAGACAGAAAGGCTAGCGAGACCGAGTTTAGAACGCTTCCGCCGGCAGGGCCATCAGCGTATCGGCGCCGCTTGAAATCCGGGCGAGGTGCGCCGAGGTTTCCGGCATGATCCGTTCCATGAAGAAGCGCCCCGTCACGACCTTGTTGTCATAAAAGGATTGGGAACCGTTGGCGCCGGTCTTGCCCTGCGCCGCCTTGGCCATTTGCGCCCACATGTAGCCCAGCGCCACGAGGCCGAAGAGATGCATGTAGTCGGTCGAGGCCGCACCGGCATTGTCGGGCTTGGCCATGCCGTTCTGCAGCAGCCACATGGTCGCCGCCTGCAAATCGTTGAGGCCCTTCTTCAGACCCTTGGTGAACGGCGCCATCTTTTCGTCCGCGCGGTTTTCCTCGCAGAATTCGCCGACCTCCTTGAAGAAGGCCTGTATGGCACGGCCGCCGTTCAAGCCGAGCTTGCGGCCGACGAGGTCGAGCGCCTGGATGCCGTTGGCGCCCTCATAGATCATGGCAATGCGGGCATCGCGCACGAACTGGCTCATGCCGTGCTCTTCGATGTAGCCATGGCCGCCGAACACCTGCTGCGCCATCACGGCGTGGTCGAACCCCTTGTCGGTCAGCACGCCCTTGACCACCGGCGTCATCAGGCCGGTGTAGTCGTCGGCCGCCTGGCGGTCCTTGTCGTCGGCGGAGCGGTGCGCGATGTCGGACTTGATCGCCGTCCACAGCGCCAGCGCGCGGCCGGCCTCGTTGAAAGCCTTCATGGTCATCAGCGAGCGGCGGATGTCGGGATGGACGATGATCGGGTCGGCCTTCTTCTCCGGCGCCTTAGGGCCCGACAGCGAGCGGCCCTGCAAACGGTCCTTGGCGTAGGCGACGGCGTTCTGGTAGGCGATCTCCGACAGCGACAGGCCCTGCAGGCCGACGCCGAGCCGCGCCTCGTTCATCATCGTGAACATCGCCTTGAGGCCGCCATTGGCCTCGCCCAGCAGCGTGCCTTCAGCCTCGTCATAGTTCATGACGCAGGTCGAATTGCCGTGGATGCCCATCTTCTCCTCGATGGAACCGCAGGAAACGGTGTTCCTTGTCCCCGGATTGCCCGACGCGTCGAGCTTGAGCTTCGGCACGATGAACAGCGAGATGCCCTTGACGCCTTCCGGGGCACCTTCGATACGGGCCAGCACCAGATGGACGATGTTGTCCGACATGTCATGCTCACCGGCCGAGATGAAAATCTTCTGGCCCGAAATCTTGTAGGTGCCATCGCCGTTCGGCACCGCCTTGGTGCGCAGCAGGCCGAGATCAGTGCCGCAATGCGGCTCGGTCAGGTTCATGGTGCCGGTCCAGGTGCCCTCGACCATCCTGGGCAGCCAGGTCGCCTTCTGCTCGTCGGTGCCGTGGGTGATGATGGCCGCGATCGCACCCTGGGTAAGCCCGGGATACATCATCAGCGACATGTTGGCCGACACCATGTATTCGGCCACCGCCGTGTGCACGGCATAAGGCAGGCCCTGGCCGCCGAACTCGACCGGAGCCGCCAGACCCATCCAGCCACCTTCGCGATACTGGTAGAACGCTTCCTTGAAGCCCTTGGGCGTGGTCACCGAGCCGTCGTCGTGGCGCACGCAGCCTTCCATGTCGCCGACACGGTTGAGCGGATGCATGACGTTCTCGGCGAGCTTGGCCCCTTCGGCGAGAATTGCCTCCAGCACGTCGGGCGTTGCGTCGGCAAATCCGGGAAGGTTCGAATAGCGCCGATAGCCCAGCACTTCGTTGAGCACGAACAGCGTGTCCTGGACCGGGGCCCTGTAGATCGGCATGCTTTCCTCCACCATGCGGATAAAGGCCCTGAAATCAAGCCGTGCGCGGCAAGCGGGCCAATGTCGAAGTGGCAATAGCAAATATTGACGTTTGCGTAAACGTCAATATTTTCGATGCGACAAGATTCCGCCGCCACGCGCGCGGAGCCTAGCGTTGCGGCATTGCGCAAGCCAGCGCGAAACAGCAGGCCATGACAGCGAAAAGCCGCGCGGCATGGCCACGCGGCTTTGATGGTGAAGGTCCGACAGTGTCGGAGAGTGGCTTAGCTCGCGACGCTCGCCTGCGGCGTCGAACGCTCGGCCAACATCTGGCGCACCGCCGACATTGAGCCGCCGAGCTCATTGATGGCGTCGTCGATCAGTGCCCGCTGCTTCTGCAGGCGAGCGAGCTGCTTCTCCGACTTGTCCAGCGCCAGCCGCAACTGCTTGGTGTTGGAACCTTTCGGATCGTAGAGGTCCATCATCTGCTTGACGTCGCGCAGCGAGAACCCAACCTTGCGGCCGAGCAGGATCAGCTTCAGCCTGGCCTTGTCGCGGCGCGTATAGAGACGGGTCGAACCGTCGCGCTGCGGGTGGAGCAGGCCTTTGTCTTCGTAGAAGCGCAGCGTGCGCAGCGTCACGCCGTACTTTTTGGCCATTTCGCCGATGCGGGAGAGATCCTCGCCGACTTCGACGGATGCATTATTGGTATTGGCCGCGGTCTCGCCGGCCGAGATAAGTTTCATGGTCACTGGCTTCCCCGTCTGGTGGCGTCGCGGTCCCGGACCATGCGTCGCCTGACTGGAAGCGGGGGCGTGCTTCCAGCCGTGGTTTCAACAAACAAATCGCAAAACAGCACAGTTGATGCGCCATTTACGTTTACGTCAATTCTATACCGATAGCCGCCTCATGACGCAAGGGCGTTCTGAGAACGGTGCTTTATGCCGCACCGGAAATCGCGACAGCCAACTTCCTTGCAACTTCTTAAGCTTGGTTAACGCGTTGTTTACCACGTTGGGCGAAATGTGCGCGTGTCGGCTATCCGTGGTTATCCTGTATCGAATTTTCACGGTTTTTCGGAGCGCGGGTGAAACCCGGGAAGCTTGTCTTCCACCGTGGCATGGAAGCGCGGTCGCCTCGTTCCGGCAGGGACTTGGGGAGCTGGTCGCAAGCCGGCCAATCTGAAAGACGGACGCACCGATGAACAGCAAGCGGTCCTACCTCGATACACTCAATGCCGGCAGGCAGCGCAAGCCGCGGACAACGCTCGAGCAGCTGAACCGCTCGCTGGAGACCCTGGAACAGCGCCTGGGGCAGACGCGTGAGGACGCAACGGCACGGCCCGTTCCTCGCCAATATGGCGCCGACCCGCGTTACCCCGCCGCCGAACCGCGTTATCCCGCCGCGCAGCCGACGGCCCAGCAGCGCTGGTATGAGGATCCGCAGCCGGCACCGCGTGCGCACAACCCGGCGCCCTCGCCTGCCTTCGACCAGAATTACCAGGCAATCGCGCGCGACATCGACCGCGTGCGCGGCCAGGAAGACAGCGTCGCGATGGTCGGCAAGATCGCGGGCGAGCTGCGCGGCATGCGCGAGGAACTGCGCCACCAGGTGACTTCAGGCCTGCAGCGCGAATTCGACGCGCTGCGCAAGGACATCGACCGCGCCTTCCAGGCGAACGCCAAGCCCGGCGCGACAGGCAAGGGCAGCGCCGAACTCGGCGTGGAATTCGAGCGGCTGTCCGGTGCCATCAAGTCGCTGTCGGAGAAGAGTGACGACAGGAGCGTCAACCTGCTGCGACTGGAGCTCGAGCAGGTCAAGGCCGCGCTCGAGACGCTGGCGCGTGAGGAGAGCGTGCAGAAGGTCGACCGCCGCTGGGACGATTTCGATCGCCGCTGGACGGCTTTCGAGGACCGCGTCGACGCCGACCAGCGCAAGCGCTCCGACGATCCCGCCCTTGCGGCCCTGACCGATCGGCTGGAGCAGATCAGCAACGCCGTCAACAACCTGCCGGAATCGCTGTCGCTGCGTTCGCTGGAGGAAAAGGTCCGCACACTGGCTGGGGCGGTCGACCATTTCGCCAACCAGCAGGACAATCGCGGCGGCGGCACGCTGGCCATGATCGACGAGCGCCTGGACGAGATTTCCCGCGCCATCGTAGCCTCGACAGTCGCCGCACAGGCCAATTCAATCGACCACGAAGCCTTCGAGCGCATCGAGAAGCGAATCGACTCGCTCGCCCAGCAGATCGAGGAAGTGGCGCAGGACCGTCCCGGCAATATCGTGATCGACCGGCTGAACACGCTGTCGAGCCGGGTCGATGACCTCGCCGGCCGCGCCAACCTGCCGGAGCAGGCGATGGAACGGCTCGCCAAGCAGATCGCGCTGATCGCAGACAAGATCGATCAGGCGCCGGCCATGCCCGACGCCGACTACATCTTCCACGGGCTTGAGCAGCGCTTCGACGTGCTGTCCGGCATGATGGAGCGTCGCCAGGGCGACGCCATCGAACAGGGCAACATGCTGTTTCGCGATCTCGAGCGCCGGCTGGACGAGGTTGCCGACCGGCTGGACCATCGCAGCATGGCGCAGGTCGACAGCGCCGGCATCATGGACGCCATCGACGCCCGCTTCACCGCACTGGCCAAGCGCATGGAAACGCGCGCTCCCGATCCCGCCGGCGAGGCGGCGATCCGCGGGCTGGAAAGCCGGCTCGAGGATATTTCAAGCCGGCTGGACGCTTCGGCGGCCCAAGTCGCCGGCATCGATCCGGCGCTGATCCGCAGCCTGGAGGCGCAGGTCGCCGGCCTGTCGGCGCATCTTTCCAAGCCCAGCACGCCGCTGCCGGATTTCGAGGACATCAGCCCGCGCCTCAACGAAATCGAAAAAGCGCTGGCCGGGACCCGCGATTCCATCCTCGGCGCCGCACGCGAGGCGGCTGAGAACGCGGTGCGCTCGCTGGCCGGAACGAGCACCAATACAGCCGCGGTATCTGGCCTCGCCCAGGACCTGAAGACGCTGGAGACATTGACGCGGCGTTCCGACGAGCGCAATTCGCGCACCTTCGAGGCGATTCACGATACATTGCTCAAGATCGTCGACAGGCTGGGTTCGCTGGAAACCAGCGACCCGTCCGAAGCGGTAAGCGAACTCCTCGACGCGGCTCCGACCGAACCGAGCGGCTGGCGTGGCGCACGGCGGCCCAAGATGGCCGTGAACGCGCCGTCGATGACCATGGACGAGCCGCAGCCGCTGACCGGCATGGCCGATCTGGACGCGCATGCCGCGGCCATATTGCGCGCCGAGCCCGGCGAGCCGGCGCTGCACGTTGAAACGGGCTTGTCTGCCCGGCCGGGCGCGCGCTCACCCGCGGAAGCAGCAGCCGCCGCCGCGATGGCCGCACTCGGTTCCGACGCCACCGCTGGAAAGGACCAGCCTGCTGGCCGCAGGTCGATGTTCGGCGGGCTGGCGCGCGCCTTTAAGGGCAAGAAGGCGGCGGATGTTCCGCCGCTGGCCGGCTCGGCGCCGAGCGTCGATATCCCGAGTGTCGATCTCGACGAGCCGCTCGACCCGAGAGTCGCCAACCGCCCGCTGGAGCCCGGCTCCGGCGCGCCCGACCTCAATGCCATCATGAAGCGCGTGCGCGACGAGCGCGGACAACCGGCAAAGCCCGGCGACAGCGACGCGGCGAAGTCGGATTTCATCGCCGCTGCCCGGCGAGCGGCGCAGGCGGCCGCGGCCGAAGCCGACGCCCTGAAGCGCCAGTCGACGATGAAAGGCCCGGTCAAGGCGCTCAGGATAGGCGATCTGCTCAAGGCGCGGCGCAAGCCGATCCTGATGGCTGCGGCAGCGATCATGCTGGCGCTTGCCGGCCTGCAGCTCGGCAAGGCGTTTCTTTCGGATCCCGCCCAGGTGGCAAATAACGACACGGCCCCTATCGTCGCCTCGCAGCCGGTGAAGACGGCATCTGTCGATGCCGCCAGCCAGCCGAAGACCGAAGTCCAGCCGGCGGCGACAGACATCGCGCCGGCCCCTGCCGTCAGGCAGGCCGAACAATCCGCGCCGGCAAGCAAGGACGACATGACGGCTCAGACCGTCATGGCCATGCCGTCCGATACGGACGCGATGCCGGATACCGCATCCGCCGCCAGGCCCGCTCCGGCGCCGGTTGCGCCGGCCGTGGCTTCCGGCCCGAGCACAGCCGCTCCCGACGCGATGGCTTCGGCCGCGCCGGCGCCGGTTGCCCCGATGACCGCTGCTCCTACCATGACGGATCCGGCACCGGCCGCCATCGCTGGCGGTACGCAGGCGGATGCCGATGCCCAACCGGCCCCTGCCGCGCCAGTCGCGACCGAGGCAACGGCCAACGACACGACTGGCACCGTTGCGCCCGTGGACAAGGAGGCGGCGACAGCCGCGACCAAGTTCGACATCCCGGCAGATGCCGGCCCGGCCGCTTTGCGTGACGCCGCCGCCGGTGGCGACGCCAAGGCATTGTTCGAGGTCGGCACGCGCTACGCCGAGTCGCGCGGCGTCAAGGAAGACATGGCGGTGGCCGCCAGATGGTATGAGAAGTCGGCGGAACTCGGCTTCGCGCCGGCCGAATACCGCATTGGCAATTTCTACGAGAAGGGCATCGGCGTCGCGCGCGACATCAAGAAGTCGAAGACCTGGTACCAGCTCGCCGCCGCGCAGGGCAACGCCAGCGCCATGCACAATCTGGCGGTGCTGTTCGCCATGGCCGCCGATGGCGCGACCGACAATCAATCGGCAGCGCACTGGTTCCAGGAGGCCGCCGACCTCGGCGTCAAGGACAGCCAGTTCAATCTCGGCATCCTCGCCGCCAAGGGCGTCGGCATGAAGCAGAACCTGGAGGAATCCTACAAATGGTTCGCGCTGGTCGCCAAGACCGGTGACAAGGATGCCGCGGCCAAGCGCGACGAGATCGCCAATGCGCTGCGGCCCGAGCAGCTCGAGCGGGCGCGCGCAGCGACCGAATTGTGGAAGGCCAAGCCGCTCAACGCGGCGGCCAATTCGGTGGACATTCCTGAATCCTGGCAGGAAGGCACGCCGCAGACGACCGCCGGCATCGACATGAAGAAGGCGGTCAAGAACATCCAGCTCATCCTCAACAAGAACGGCTATGACGCCGGCGGTGCCGACGGCGTGATGGGCGGGAAGACCAAGAACGCGATCATCGCTTTCCAGACCGCCAACAAGCTGCCGGCGACCGGCGCGGTCGACGAGAAACTGGTCAAGGCATTGCTGGCGCGCAAATAACGGCAGAAGCGTCGTTTCCACGACGCCCTTGCCATATATTTGCCTGTTAACTGATTGAGTTGTCTTTTTGTTTCGGCGCGGTGGCGGGATTTGACCCCGCTGCCGCGTCGTCGCAAGAGAAAATTGGCTTTTCGATGCGATACTGTCCGCAACGGCTTTATTCGCCGACAGGCAAACTGATCGAGACTGACGGGTGGGCATCTATCTCCCGATCGCGGAAATTTCCGTCAACGTCTTCGTGCTGCTGGCCATGGGCGCCGCGGTGGGCTTTCTGTCGGGCATGTTCGGGGTGGGTGGCGGCTTCCTCATCACACCGCTCTTGATCTTCTACAACATCCCCCCGGCGATCGCGGTCGCCACCGGCGCCAACCAAGTCATCGCTTCTTCCGTCTCCGGCGTCCTTTCGCACATGAAGCGAGGCACACTCGACTTCAAGCTCGGCGGCGTGCTCCTGGCCGGCGGCATCGTCGGGTCCACCGCCGGCATCTACGTGTTCGGCTTCCTGCGCAGGCTCGGCCAGCTCGACCTGTTCATCTCGCTGCTCTACGTCGTGCTGCTCGGCACCGTCGGCGGGCTGATGCTGGTCGAAAGCATCAACGCGCTGCGCGCCACGCGCAGCGGGGCGGCACCGGTGCTGAAGAAATCCGGCCAGCACAACTGGATCCACCGCCTGCCGCTGAAGATGCGCTTCCGCGCGTCGAAACTGTTCGTCAGTGTCATTCCGGTGCTCGGGCTTGGCGCCGGCATCGGCTTCCTGTCGTCGATCATGGGCGTCGGCGGCGGCTTCATCATGGTGCCGGCGCTGATCTATCTGTTGAAAGTGCCGACCAACGTCGTCATCGGCACCTCGCTGTTCCAGATCATCTTCACCTCCGCCTACACGACGCTGGTTCACGCCACCACCAACCAGACCGTCGATGTGATGCTGGCCTTCCTCTTGATGGCCGGCGGCGTGGCCGGGGCACAATATGGCGCCAAGGCCGGCCAGCGGCTACGCGGCGAGCAATTGAGAGCCCTGCTGGCGCTGCTGGTGCTGGCGGTGGCGATCCGGCTCGCTACCGATTTGTTCGTCACGCCACCCAACCTTTATTCGCTGTCCGGCGCGGGCCTCAACTGATGAATGGCCTGAAAGCGCTCGCAACCGTCGCTCTCCTGTCCCTGACCGCCGCCGCGCCGGCGAAGGCGCAAACGCCGGTGACGGAAGGCATCCAGATCGGTCTCTCCACCGACGCGGTGTCGATCACCGCCGGCTTTTCCGGCGCCGACCTGACCATTTTCGGTTCGCTGGAAAATCCCGACCCGCTGGTGGCACGCCAGGGCCGTTACGACGTCATCGTCGTGCTCGAAGGGCCACCAAAACCGGTGGTGGTGCGCCGCAAGGACCGGGTGCTGGGCGTCTGGGTCAATCTGGATTCCGAGACCTTCGAGAACGTGCCGGTGTCTTATTCTGTGGCGACGACGCGGCCGTTGCAGGACATCACCGAACCCAATAGCTACAAGCAACTGTCGCTTGGCGCCTCCAACCTTTACATGCAGCCCGCCGATGCCGGTGACAGTCCGGCGACGATCGAGGAGTTCACGGCGGCGCTGCGCGAGCGCAAGGCCGCCGCCGGCCTCTACAGCGAGAATGTCGGCGGCGTGCAATTCCTGTCGCAGAACCTGTTTCGCGCCACCGTCAGGCTCGCGCCTAATGTGTCGGTCGGCACGCACAAGGCGCGCGCGTTCCTGTTCAAGAGCGGCCTCTTCGTGACGGAGAGTTCGGCGCAACTCGAAATCCGCAAATCGGGCTTCGAACAATCGATCTTCCGCGTTGCCCACGACTATTCGTTCCTCTACGGCGTATTCGCCATATCGCTGGCCATGGTGACGGGCTGGCTCGGCCGGCTGGTGTTCCGCAAAGATTGATGCTGCGGGAAAAGAGGGGTTCCCCTTTTCCCCGCCATGCGATAAACCGCCGCCTCCCAGCCCAGGGGCAAACACGCACATACAATTCGCAAGAGCGGTCCCGGACGACAGCGCGATGCGCCGCCGCTGTTTTGCCGCCGTGAAACAATGACAGGAGGCTGCAATGCATCAGGCATTCGGCGGCATCGACTTCGGCACGTCCAATTCCACGGTGGGCGTGGTCCGGAACGGCAAGGCGCGGCTGGTCGCGCTGGAGGGCGAACAACCCACTTTGCCAAGTGCCGTGTTCTTCAACTTCGAGGACGGCCACACCTATTTCGGCCGTCGCGCGATCGGCGATTATACCGACAGCATCGAAGGCCGCCTGATGCGCTCTTTGAAGAGCGTGCTCGGCAGTTCGCTCGCCCACGAGAAGACGCGTATCAAGGCGCGCCAGATCGGCTTCATCGACATTATCGGCCTGTTCATCGGTCATCTGAGGACGCGGCTGGAGGAGGACGCCGGCGGCGTGGTGGAGAGCGTGGTACTCGGCCGCCCGGTGCAGTTCGTCGACGACGATGCGCAAGCCGACGCGGAGGCGCAAGGCGAACTCGAGAAGGCTGCCCGTGCCCAGGGCTTCAAACATATCGCCTTCCAGTTCGAGCCGATCGCAGCGGCGCTCGACTACGAGCAGAAGGTGACGCGCGAGGAACTGGCGCTGATCATCGACATGGGCGGCGGCACGTCGGACTTCTCGATCGTGCGGGTCTCGCCGGAGCGCTCGCGATCGACCGACCGCAAGGACGACATCCTGGCCAGCCGCGGCATCCATATCGGCGGCACCGATTTCGACCGGCTGCTGAGCATCGCCCATGTCATGCCGCAGCTCGGCTACCTCTCCGCGACCAAGGACGGCAAACGCAATCTGCCGGCCAGTTACTTCATCGATCTCGCCACATGGCAGCGCATCAACCTGGTCTACACCGCCAAGGCGATGACGCATCTGCGCCAGATCCGCTACGAGGCCGTGCGCGCCGACCTGGTCGACCGTTTCATCCACATCGTCGAGCACCGCTACGGGCACGCTCTGGCGGCACTGGTCGAGAAAGCCAAGATAGAGCTGACCGACAGGTCATCGGCGGACGTGGCGGTGAAGCTGCCGGACGTGGCATTCGCCGCCGGGATCACGCGCGACGGGCTGGAGGCCACGATCGCCCGGGATATCGAGCGGGTCACCGAGACGGTGGCGCAGACCATCCGCGACGCCGGAGTCAAGCCGTCCGACATCACCGCGGTGTTCCTGACCGGCGGATCGACGGCGATTCCGCTGGCAAGGCGGGAAATCCTGTCGCTGGTGCCGCAGGCTTCCGTCATCGACGGCGATATGTTCGGATCGGTCGGGCTTGGCCTGGCGCTCGACGCGCAGCGGAAGTTCGGCTGATCCTACCCTGACCCGTTCATCTCCTCGGCCAGATGCGCCTTCAGCGCCATCTGGGCCAGGCTTGCCTGACGGTCGCGATGGGTGATCATGGCGAAGTCGCGCTTCGGCAATTCGATCGGCACGGCTCTCAAGCTCCCTTCGGCGACCGCGCGCCCGACGACGAGCTCCGAAATGATGGTCGCGCCGGCGCCCGCCTCGACGGCCTGGCGAACCGCCTCGTTGCTGGGCAGCACCAGGAATATCCTGAGGTCGGCAAGCGAAATCCCCTCGCGTCGCGCCAGATCCTCCAGCACCTCGCGTGTACCCGAGCCGCCCTCGCGGATGATCCAGCGCAGGCCGGTGATGTCGGGGCGGCCCGGCGCGATTTCGGCGATCTTGGGATGAGAGCTGGCAACGACCAGCATCAGCCGGTCGGTATCGACCTTGGCGCGGCGCAATATGTCGGATTCGGTGCGCCCTTCGACCAGGCCGAGATCGGCGGTTCCATCGAGCACACTGGCCTCGACCTGCCTTGTGTTGCCGATGGTGACGCTAAGCCTGACGGCCGGATGCGCCTCGTGGAAAGAGGCCAGCCGGCGCGGCAGCCAGTAGCTGGCGATGGTCAGGCTGGCGGCGATGGAGAGGCTGCCGGCGACCGTCTGCGAAACATGTTCCAGCACATTGCGGGCGGCGGCGGCCCGCTCCAGCACGGCCTTGGCCTCGGGCAGGAACCGGTGGCCGGTCTGGGCCAGCTCGATGTTGCGGCCGACGCGGTTGAACAGATGGACGCCGTGCTGCTCTTCCAGCGCGCGAATAGCCGCCGACGCGGCCGATTGGGAAATGCCCAGGAGCTTGGCCGCCTTGGTCATGTGGCCGCGCTCGGCGACGGCGACGAAAATGCGCAACTGATCCAGGGTCATGCGCGCATTAAGAACCAATATCGATCGAATTTACAAGAACAACTGATTAGACGGATCGATAGCTTTATTCTACTTTTTCGGAAGAAGTTAGAAAAAATTCGCCAGTGGATCGCGAAGGATAAAATGATCGGGCGGTTCAGATCCCTGCTTGCGCATTGGACCCGCGGCATCCGACGGCGGTTGGCCGGTGATCGATATCACCCGGAAGAGCATTACATGTGCGGCCCCGGGCCGAAGACGCGAGCCAAATCCGCCGGCCGCGCGAGCAGCATGGGATCATGATGCAAGGACCGCCGCGCGGCGCCAATTCAGCCCCTTCGCAACGCCAGCTTGCCGACACGCGAGCTCCCGACGAAGGCGACGGGGTCGACACCTCGCCTGACGTTTCCGACAGCATCGCCAAGACGATCTGCTACATGTGCGCCTGCCGCTGCGGCATCGACGTGCATATCAAGGACGGCAAGATCCGCTACATCAACGGCAACAAGGATCATCCGGTCAATCGCGGCGTGATCTGCGGCAAGGGCAGCTCCGGCATCATGCAGCACTACAGCCCGGCCAGGCTGAAGAAGCCATTGCTGCGCACCGGCCCACGCGGCTCGGGCGAGTTCCGCGAGATCGAGTGGGAAGAAGCCTTCTCGATCGCCACCGAGCGGCTGTCGAATATCCGCCGGACCGAGCCTAAAAAACTCGCCTTCTTCACCGGGCGTGACCAGTCGCAATCCTTGACAGGCTGGTGGGCGAGCCAGTTCGGCACGCCTAACTTCGCAGCCCATGGCGGCTTTTGTTCGGTGAACATGGCGGCCGGAGGCCTTTACACCATCGGCGGCTCGTTCTGGGAGTTCGGCGAGCCCGATTGGGACAACACGAAATACTTCATGCTGTTCGGCGTCGCCGAGGACCATGACTCCAACCCGATCAAGATCGGGCTGGGCAAGCTCAAGGCGCGCGGCGCCAAGGTGGTCTCGATCAATCCGTGCCGGACCGGCTACAATGCGATCGCCGACGACTGGATCGGCATCCGGCCCGGAACCGACGGCCTGTTCGTGTTCGCGCTGATCCACGAACTCTTGAAGGCCGGCCGCGTCGATCTCGATTATCTGCTCCGCTACACCAACGCGCATGTCCTGGTCATTCAGAAACCTGGCGCGGCCGATGACGGGTTGTTCGTGCGCGACAGCGACGGCAATCCGCTGGCATGGGACAGAGTGGCGAAGCGTCCGGTGAGCGCCACCGATGCCGACGCCAAACCGGCACTGACCGGCAGCTACGATGTCGATGGCCGCCGCTGCGTTCCGGTGTTCCAGCTCATTGCGGACCGCTATCTCGACGAGAGCTACGCACCTGATGCGGTCGCGGAGCGTTGCGGCATCTCCGCCGGAACGATCCGCCGGATCGCCGCCGAACTGGCCCACGTCGCCTTCGAAAAGGCAATCGAACTGCCGGTTGCATGGACCGACTGGGCGGGCCGCCGGCATGAGACGATCAAGGGACGGCCGGTTTCGATGCACGCCATGCGCGGTATCTCGGCCCATTCCAACGGCTTTCACACCTGTCGCGCCATTCACCTGCTGCAGGTTCTGCTGGGCACGGTGGATGTTCCCGGCGGCTTCCGCTTCAAGCCGCCCTACCCCAGATCCGCCCCGCCGGGCCCGAAGCCCTGCGGCAAGGACGTGAGGCCGATGACGCCGCTCGACGGCATGCCGCTCGGTTTCGTCTGCGGACCCGATGATCTGCTGGTCGACGAAGCGGGCACGCCGCTGCGCATCGACAAGGCCTATTCCTGGGATTCGCCGCTTGCAGCGCACGGTTTGATGCACACCGTCATCCGCAACGCCTGGGCGGGCGATCCGTACAAGATCGACACGCTGATGATGTATATGTCGAACATGGCCTGGAATTCCTCGATGAACACGGTCGAGACCATGGCCATGCTCACGGACCATGATGAAGCGGGCAATTACAGGATCCCCTTCTTCATCTATTCCGACGCCTACTACTCCGAGACCGTGCCGTTCGCGGACCTCGTCCTGCCCGACACCACCTATCTCGAGCGTCATGACTGCATCAGCCTGCTCGACCGCCCGATCAGCCATGCCGACGGACCGGGCGACGCCATCCGCCATCCGGTCGTCGAGCCCGACCGCGACGTCAGACCGTTCCAGTCGGTGCTGATCGAACTCGGCGCACGGCTTGGCTTACCCGGCTTCGTCGATGACGACGGCTCGGCGACGTACCGCGACTACGCCGACTACATCGTCAATCATGAACGCACGCCCGGCATCGGCCCGCTCGCTGGCTGGCGCGGCAAGGATGAAACCTCGATCGGCATGGGCGAAGTCAACCCCAACCAGTTGCAACGCTATATCGATAATGGCGGTTTCTGGCACCACGACTTCGCCGATGACCAGCGCTACTACAAGATGGCCAACCGCTCCTATCTCGATTTCGCGGTGCAACTGGGCTTCATCCCCAAGGCCGAGCCGATCGTCTTCCAGCTCTATTCCGAACCGATGCAACGTTTTCGGCTGGCCGCGCGCGGACATGGCCTGGTGGTGCCGCCGCAGACGCAGCGCGAGCGCGTCGAGACCTATATGGATCCGCTGCCGTTCTGGTACATACCCTTCGAGGAAGCGGCCGTCGACCTTGGAAAATATCCGCTGCACGCGCTGACGCAGCGGCCGATGCACATGTACCATTCCTGGGGTTCGCAAAACGCGTGGTTGCGGCAGATCACCAGCCAGAACCGGCTGTTCGTACATCACCGGACCGCAGCCGGCCTCGGCCTCGCCGACGACGACTGGGTGTGGATCGAGAGCATCAACGGCAAGGTGAAGGGGCAGATCAAGCTGGTCGACGGGGTGAACGAAAGCACTGTCTGGACCTGGAACGCGATCGGCAAAAGGCGCGGCAGCTGGGGGCTGAAGGACGATGCCGCCGAGAGCAATCGCGGCTTCCTGCTCAACCACATCATCGGTGACCAGACTTCTGCTGACGCCAGCGGCAAACGCTATTCAAATTCCGATCCGGTCACGGGACAAGCTGCGTGGTTCGATCTGCGCGTGCGCATCGTCAAATGCGCGGCTGACGAGGCCGGCTTCACCGAACCGCAATTTGAGCGTTTTCACCAGCCACCGCACTTCGAGCCCTCGCCGGACAAGCTCACTTTCGGCGCCGGGTTCCGGCAGGCAAGAGAGGCGGCCGAATGACCTGTCTTCCAAATCCAGGCGGCAAGAAGCTTGGCCTCGTCATCGACCTCGACACCTGTGTTGGCTGCCAGGCCTGCGTCACCGCCTGCAAGGAGTGGAACACCGGCGGCCACATGGCGCCGCTGACCGACATCGACCCTTATGGCGGCAATGTCGACGGGGTCTGGTTCAACCGCGTGCACAGTTACGAGCACATCACCGAGATGGGGGGGCGCACGGTGAACTTCCCGCGCTCCTGCCTGCATTGCGAGACGCCGGCCTGCGTCACCGTCTGCCCGACGGGCGCCTCCTACAAGCGGGCCTCCGATGGCATCGTACTGATCGACGAGGACAAGTGCATCGGCTGCAAATTGTGCAGCTGGGCCTGCCCCTACGGCGCGCGCGAATTCGACACGGATGTCGGCGTGATGAAGAAATGCACGCTCTGCGTCGACCGCATCTATAACGACAATCTTGCCGAAGGGGACCGCGTTCCGGCCTGCGTCGCCGCCTGCCCGACCAGCGCCCGGCATTTCGGCGACCTCGGCGATCCCCAATCCCCCGTTTCGCAACTGGTGGCGGAGCGCGGCGGTGTCGACCTGATGCCGGAACTTGGCTATCGCCCGACCAACAAATACCTGCCGCCGCGCGCTCACACACAGCGCGCCGCATCGGCGGCCGCTCCCGCGCTGGAGCCGGTACGGGCCGAGGGCGGTTTCCTCGGCTGGGTCGACCGCATGCTTTCGAGCTGACCATCCATGCATCCAGCTTTTTCGGTCGTCTTCTTCACCACCGCCACGGGTGCCGGCTATGGGCTGCTCGCGCTGCTCGGCGTGCTCGGCCCGCTCGGATTCATCGCGCCCGATTTCTGGCCGGGCTTCGTCGGCATGGGGCTGGCGCTCGGCCTGATCGCCGCCGGCCTGTTGTCGTCGACCGGCCATCTCGGCAGGCCCGAACGTGCCTGGCGGGCGTTCTCGCAATGGCGCAGCTCATGGCTGTCGCGCGAAGGCGTCGCCTCGGTCGCCACCTTCATTCCCGCGGGCCTTTTCGGGATCGGCTGGATCTTCCTTGGCCGCCTCGACGGCTGGGTGGCGGCCGCGGGCGTTCTGGCCACCGTCGGCGCCATGGCCACCGTGTGCATGACCGGCATGATCTATGCCTCGCTGAAGCCGATTGTCCAGTGGCACAGCCCCTATACCTTGCCCGGTTACCTCATCTTCTCGGCGATGAGCGGCAGTGTGCTTGTGAACGCCCTGCTGCAAGGCTTTGCGCTCGGCTCGACTATTCTCCTCGCAGCTTCCGTACTGCTCACCTTGCTTGGCTGGGGTTGGAAACTGGCGACCTGGCGCCACAACGACCAGCTTGAAATCGAGACCAACGCCAACACCGCGACCGGGCTCGCCGGCGGCATGGTGCATTCCCTGGAATGGCCGCATACCGAGGAAAACTACCTGCTCAAGGAAATGGGCTTCCGCATCGCGCGCAAGCACAGCGCGAAGCTGCGCCGGATCGCGCAGGCGCTGGCCTTCGGTTTACCGATCCTGTTGCTGATCGCCGCCTTAGCCTTGCCGTGGCCGTTTGCGGCGGTGTTGTCGGCGCTCGCCGCGATCGCCCAGTTCGCCGGCCTGCTGGTCGAGCGCTGGCTGTTCTTCGCCGAAGCCAAGCACACGGTCATGCTCTATTACGGACGATAGATCTCAGCCCGGCTTCAGCATCGAGCCTGAAATCGCGAAGATGCGGTCGGCGCCCAGCAAGTAGGCCATCAACGTTTCCAGGCGAAACAGCCCGGCATAGGCGCGGTCAAGCACGTTGAGCGAACCGGTATAGGCACCGAAGGCCGGCATGATCATGCGGCCGCCATCGCCGGCAAAGCAGCGCCTGCGCACCGAACGGCCTTGCTGCACGATGCGTGCGCAGGGATGGAGGTGGCCCGATATTTCGCCCTCAACCCGCACTTTCGATGGCTCATGCCGGAACAGCAGCGAGCCTATGGCCAGTTCCCGCACGGTCTCGCCGGGCAGGTCCGCGGGCGCTTCCGGGTCGTGATTGCCGGCGACCCAGAACCAGTCACGGCCTGCCATCAACGCTTCCAGCCGTTCGCGAAAGCTCGAATGCATGCGTTCGGCGCCGCCGCCGTCGTGAAAGGAGTCACCCAGGCTGATGACGATCGACGGCTGGTAGTCTGCTATCACCGCCTGCAGCCGCAGCAGGGTCGCGCCGGTATCGTAGGGTGGGATCAGCGTGCCGCGCCTTGCCAGCGACGACCCCTTCTCCAGATGCAGGTCCGATACTGTCAGCAGCCCGAGCTCGGGAAAATAGAGCACGCCGCGTGGATCGCAGACCGCGCGCTCGCCAGCGATGCCGACAAGGTCGGCCTCGGCGATCAGCGATGCGCACGCCAGCGAAAAGTTCATTCGTCAATCATCCCAGGCCCCATGGCCTCTTCGACCAGCGTCGCCGCATCCATCAGCAGCGTTTCATCGGCCTCGCCGTTCACCGGCATCTTGCCGATCTCGAGCATGATCGGCACGGCAAGCGGCGAAATCTGTTCGAGCGCCTTATGCATGATTCTACCCTGGATGCGCGAGAGCATGTCGGCAAGTCTGCTGACATCGAGCAGGCCGGTCGCCGCATCGGCACGCGTCGCCTGGAGCAGGATGTGGTCCGGCTCATGGCTGCGCAGCACATCGTAGATCAGGTCGGTCGAAACGGTGACCTGGCGGCCGCTCTTCTCCTGGCCGGGGTGGCGTTTTTCGATCAGGCCCGAGATCAACGCGCAATTGCGGAAAGTGCGCTTGAGAAGCCAGCTGTCGGCCAGCCAGGCCTCGAGATCGTCGCCCAGCATATCCTGGTCGAACAGTGCGCCGAGTGAAGGCTTCCTGGCTTTGAACATGGCGCCCATGTCGCCCAGCGACCATATGGCGAGCGCATAGTCGGTGGCGACAAAGCCGAGC
Organism: Mesorhizobium sp. Cs1299R1N3; assembly: GCF_037179625.1. Classification (NCBI taxonomy): domain Bacteria; kingdom Pseudomonadati; phylum Pseudomonadota; class Alphaproteobacteria; order Hyphomicrobiales; family Phyllobacteriaceae; genus Mesorhizobium; species Mesorhizobium sp. Cs1299R1N3. Next base: position 525,213 of record NZ_JAPYKQ010000001.1, read on the forward strand.
GGCCTGGCGCCCGCCCTGTCGAGGCGACGGGTGAGCAGCATGCCAAGCGTCTGGTGCGCCAGCCTGCCCTCGAAGGGATAGGCGACGAGATAATGGCGGTTGCCACGCGGAAAGGTCTCGATCAGCAAATCGTCGCGCTTGGGCAGCATCGATTTGTCCGACTGGAACCGCAGCCAGTCGGCCACTTGCTCCGGCAGCTTCTTCCAGCGCTGCGGATCGTCCAGCATGATGCGGACCTGTTCGGCAAGGTAGGTCGAGAGCGGAAACTTGCCTCCGCCATAATAGGGCACCTTGGCGTCGCTGCCGGGCGCGTTCGAGACGAAACATTCATTCTCGCGGATGCCTTCGAAGCGCAGCACCTTGCCGGCGAACATGAAGGTGTCGCCATGCGTCAGAGTTTCGAGGAACGCCTCCTCGATCTTGCCGAGCACGCGGCCGCCGTGCGACGCCGAGCCTTTGCTGCCGGCCTTGACGTAACGCACGTTGAGCGCGGGCACCTCGATGATGGTGCCGACATTCAGCCTGTATTGCTGGGCGACACGCGGATTGGATACGCGCCACATCCCATCCTTGTTCAAGCGGATGCGGGCGTAGCGCTCGTAGTTCTTCAGCGCGTAACCGCCGGTGGCGACGAAATCGATGACGCGATCGAATGTCGGACGATCGAGGCCTGAATAGGGTGCCGCAGTTCGCACCTCTTCATACAGGTCGTCGGCGCGGAACGGTGCGCCGCAAGCGCAGCCGAGCACATGCTGCGCCAACACGTCGAGCCCGCCATCGACCAGCGGCGGCGTGTCCTGCGCGCCGAGATAATTGGCGTCGAGTGCTGCCCGGCATTCCAGCACCTCGAAACGGTTGGCGGGAATCAGGATCGCCTTCGACGGCTCATCCATGCGGTGGTTGGCACGGCCGATGCGCTGCGCCAGCCGGCTGGCGCCCTTCGGAGCACCGACATGCACGACCAGATCGACATCGCCCCAGTCGATGCCGAGATCGAGCGTCGAGGTGGCTACGATGGCGCGCAGCGCGTTTTCGCCCATCGCCTTTTCGACGCGCCGGCGCTGGGCGACGTCGAGCGAGCCATGATGCAGGGCGATCGGCAAGGTGTCCTCGTTGACCCGCCACAACTCCTGGAAAAGCAGCTCCGCCTGGCTGCGGGTGTTGACGAACAGCAAGGTCGTCTTGTGGCGCTTGACTTCGCGGTAGATTTCCGGCGTGGCGTAGCGCGCCGAGTGCCCCGCCCACGGCACGCGCTCCTCGGAATCCAGGATCGAGATTTCGGGCTTCGCACCGCCCGTCACAGTGATCAATTCCGCCATATCACCCGGCGGGTTCTGGCTGACCAGCCAGCGCAGCAATTCGTCCGGCTCGGCCACCGTCGCCGACAGGCCGATCGTCTGCAGGCCAGGGACGAAGCTGCGCAGCCGCGCCAGCCCAAGCGCCAGCAGATGGCCGCGCTTGGACGTCACCAGCGAATGCAACTCGTCGAGCACGACATAGCGCAGGTCCTCGAAGAAGCGCCTCGCATCGCCTGCCGCGATCAGCAGCGCCAGTTGCTCCGGCGTGGTGAGCAGGATATCGGGCGGCGCAAGCTTCTGGCGCTGGCGCTTGTGGGCGGGGGTGTCGCCGGTGCGCGTTTCGATGGTGACGGGCAGACCGATCTCCTCGACCGGCTTGCCGAGATTGCGCTCGATGTCGACGGCCAATGCCTTCAGCGGCGAGATATACAGCGTGTGGATACCGCGCCGCGCCTGGCCTGGTTTTCGCCTCGGCCTGACGGCCAGTTCGGTCAGCGACGGCAGGAAGCCGGCCAGCGTCTTGCCGGCGCCGGTCGGCGCGATCAACAGCACCGATTGCCCAGCTTGGGCCTTCGCCAGGAGTTCGATCTGATGCGCGCGCGGCGACCAGCCTTTCTCGCCGAACCATTTTACGAATGGCTCGGGCAAGAGGACGGCGGCATTCTGGTCGGCGAGGCGCGGCAGCTCGGTCACCCGCCAGAGGTAGCGCGGCGGCGCGCAATCGCCAAGCAGAATCGGAACAAAAGGGGATCGAAAACCTTACGGCCGCCGGAACCCTGTCGGCGCGCCATAGAGATAACCGATGCGGGCGATGGCTTCCTTCAGACCTTCGCGCGACACCAACATGGTGTGGCCGTTGGCGTGGATCATGGTCTCGGCATCGGTCATGATGGCGACATGGCCTTTCCAGAACACAAGGTCGCCACGTCGCAGCCCCGTAAAATCGGGGCCGGGCTGAAGCGGTTCGCCGACCGACACGGCCTGCATGTCGGAATCGCGCAGCACCTCCTCGCCGGCCATGCGCATGGCCAGTTGCACCAGGCCGGAGCAATCGATGCCGAAGCCGGAAACACCGCCCCAGAGATAGGGCGTGCCGAGAAACGTCTCGGCCACGGACACATAGTCGCCGGCCACTTCGCCGATCGGGCGCAGATGGCCAGCGATCAGGGCTTCACCGGAGGGCAGCAGTGCATAGTGCGTGCCGCGCGTTTCGGCGGCACCCGTCACGGTTACCGTCGATCCCATCGACAATTGCCCGGCAATCGGAAAGCGCAGATCGGGACCGGGATACAGGAACGTGCGCGGCACCGAGACGATATGGGTGGGCGCATGGTCCCGCTCGCCCAACATGGCGTCGGCGACATAGCCGACATAGCCGTCTCGCTCGGCCTGGATCCAGGCCCAGCCTTCTCTATCCTCGAAAACCAGGACATCGTCGCCGAACAGAGCTTGCGTGTTGACGCCCGAATCCAGCGTCGGCGCCTTGCGGATATCTGCCACCGGAACCGAAATCCGCGCTGGCCGGCCCGCTACGAAACGGTCGGCAGCGACCTCACCTTTCAACCTGGCATCGGCGAGATCGGAGCGGAAAGCGTGCAGGCGGGGGTCGTGGGCGGTCAAATCGGCAATCCAGTTAGATAGGAAAATTGTTCAGATCGGCAGTTCGTGGGCCTTGGCAATGATACCATCGCCGAAGCGCTCGACAAAGAGCGCGCCTTCGACAGTGCGCTTGATCAGGACGTTGCGCTTGTCGAGCTCGTCGCGGTGGCGCGACACCAGCTTCAGCGCGCCCATCGTGTCGAGGGCGCGCGTGATGACCGGCTTGGTGACGTTGAGGCGGGCGGCAAGCCCGCGCACGGTGTGCGGCGGCGGATCGAGATAGATGGTGAACAGGATTGCCGTCTGGCGCATGGTGAGATCGGGCGCATCCTCGCGCACCTGCGACAGCATCACTTGCTGCCACAGTCGCAAGGCCTGGCTGGGGCGCATCGCAATCGACATCGCGCCAGCATGACGGCAAATTGTTTCGGTTCCGTTTCAGTTTCTGCAATTTGCCGGCTCTGCTTGCGCATCAGCCATAGCGCGTCGAGATGATCCGCTCCAACGCCCGGATGCCTTGCGCCTCGCCACCGGCAGGGCCGTAGGGGCGATCGGCGGGGTTCCAGGCGAAGATGTCGAAATGCGCCCAGCTTGCCGACTTCTCGACAAAGCGCTTGAGGAACAGCGCGGCGGTGATCGAGCCGGCGAAACCGTCCGTGGTGACGTTGTTGATGTCGGCGATCTTCGACGACAGTCTCGCGTCGTAGGGCCGCCACAGCGGCATGCGCCACAGCGGATCCTCGACCGCGATGGAGGCGGCCGCCAGCTCCGCGGCAAACGCCTCGTCATCGGTGTAGAAGGGCGGCAGGTCGGGACCCAGCGCGACGCGGGCTGCTCCGGTCAGGGTCGCCATGTCGACCAGGAGCTGCGGTTCCTCTTCGTCGGCAAGCGCCAGCGCGTCGCCCAGCACCAGCCTCCCTTCCGCGTCCGTATTTCCGATCTCGACTGATATGCCCTTGCGGCTCGCCAGCACGTCACCCGGGCGGAAGGCGTTGCCGGCAATCGAATTCTCGACCGCGGGGATCAGCACCCGCAGCCGCACCTTGAGCCCGGCCGCCATGATCATCGAGGCCAGGCCAAGCACGTTGGCCGCGCCGCCCATGTCCTTCTTCATCAACAGCATGCCCGAGGACGGCTTGATGTCGAGGCCGCCCGTATCGAAGCAGACACCCTTGCCGACCAAAGTCACCTTCGGCGCGCCTTGCTGCCCCCATGTTAAGTCGATCAGGCGCGGCGCATCGGACGATGCACGGCCGACGGCGTGGATCATCGGGAAATTCTGTGCGAGCAGGTCGTCGCCCTTGATGACGGAGACTTCGGCCTTGTGGGTCCCAGCCAGGACCCGCACTGCCCGCTCCAGATCGTCCGGCCCCATATCGCTGGTCGGTGTGTTGACGAGGTCACGCGTCAGGAAAACGCCGTCGGCGATGCGGCGAACGCGCTGCGCATTGACGCCGGCCGGCAATTCGAAGCGCAGCGCCTTGCCCGGCTTCTTGCCATAGCGGGTAAAGACATAGCCGCCGAGCGCCAGCGCGATCGCCGCCAATTCAGGCTCGGCCGGCGCCGAGGCGAAGTGCCAGTCGCCTTCCGGCAGGGTTTTCGACAGCGCGCCCAGACCGAGCGCGCCCTCACCGACGCCAAGACCGAACATGGCGCCCGCGAGTGTGCCGTTCTCGCCGGGCACGGCCAGCGTCCTGCCGGCCTCGCCGGAAAAGCCGTTTGCCTTGGCCCAAGCGACAATAGACGGCGACAGACCGGCCGCGTCCAGGCCGTCCCTGGCGACCAGATGGATCGGCAGCGGGTTCTTCAGCTTGTTCTCGACCAGTTCCACGGACATCAGACGTTTCTCCTGCCGAACTCGCCCGAGTCGGCGTTTCTTAACCCTCCGTTAGGGTTAACAGAATATTTCTGCTGGAGGGAAGATGGCCACGCAATGGCCACGCGCATGAATGGAGGCCCAGGGTGCCGATGCCGACCAACCGCACGATAAACATCCGGGGAAAGCGGCTCATCACCACGGCATTCATGCTGGCGCTCGCGGCAGGTGTCGCGGGATGCGCAACCGACAAGCTCACCACCGGCTCGATCGGACGCACCGGCGGCAAGCCGCTGGAGACGATGTCGGCGGGAGAATTGCACAATGCCACGGCCGCTCTTGGCCAGTCCTATGCGAGGAACCCCACCGACAAGCGTATCGCCACCAATTTCGCGGCGGCGCTGCAGATGGACGGGGATGCCGACCAGTCGCTTGCCGTGATGCGCAAGCTGGCGATCGCCTATCCCAAGGACCGCGACGTACTCGCCGCCTATGGCAAGGCGCTGGCCGCCAACGGCCAGTTCGAGGCGGCGCTCGATGCGGTGCGCCGCGCACAGACGCCGGAATATCCGGACTGGAGGCTGGTGTCGGCGGAGGCGGCCATCCTCGATCAGACCGGCCAGAAGGACGAGGCGCGCCAACTCTACCGCAAGGCCCTCGAACTCAAGCCGAACGAGCCCTCGATCCTTTCCAATCTCGGCATGTCCTATGTGCTGGAAGGGGATCTGCGCACCGCCGAGACCTATATGCGGTCGGCCGCCCAGCAGTCGAACGCCGACAGCCGGGTGCGCCAGAACCTGGCGCTCGTCGTCGGCCTGCAGGGTCGTTTCGACGAAGCCGAGAAGATCGCCTCGCAGGAACTTTCGCCCGAACAGGCCCAGGCCAACGTCGCCTATCTCAGGCAGATGCTGGCCCAGCAGAACGCCTGGAGCCAGCTCAAGGACCAGGACAAGGCAAAGCCGGCGAAAACCGCCACCAACTGATCGCCGCGGGCTTACCGCAAATCGTAAAAGCCGCGCTCGATTGCAGCGCGGCTTTTTGTTTCCGCAGACGGATTCTGCGTTGGTTACTGGCTGGTCGACGCGGCCGCCCCGGGATGATCGCCGAAGATACCGCGCTGGCTGACCTGGATGCCCGCCGGCCCCAGGATGATGGCAAACAGCACCGGCAGGAAGAACAAGATCATCGGCACGGTGAGTTTGGGCGGCAGGGCGGCCGCCTTTTTCTCGGCGGCGTTCATGCGCATGTCGCGGCTTTCGGCGGCGAGCACGCGTAGCGCGTGCGCTACCGGCGTACCGTAGCGTTCGGCCTGGACAAGCGCCTGCGACACAGACTTGACCGATTCCAGCCCCGTGCGGCTGGCCAGGTTCTCGTAAGCCTGCTTACGCTCCTGCAGATAGGAGAGTTCGGCGTTGGTCAGGATGAATTCTTCCGCCAGGGCCACCGACTGCGCGCCGATCTCGTCGGCGACCTTGCGCAACGCGGCTTCCACCGACATGCCGGACTCCACGCAGATGAGCATCAGGTCGAGCGCATCCGGCCACGCCATCTGGATCGACTGCTTGCGCTTGGTCGCGCGATTGTTGACGTAGAGGACCGGCGCGTAGAAGCCGCCATAGGCAACCAGGACGCAAACGAACAGCCGGACCACCAATGGCTTGTCGGGCAATCCTCCGAGCACGAAAATATAGAACAGACCGAGCGCGAAGCCGACAAAAGGAAGCACCAGGCGGAAGAACAGAAAACGCGTTAGCGGATTCTGCCCGCGAAAGCCGGCAACCTTGAGTTTTTGCAAGGTGGCCTCGTCGGCCAACGCACGCCGCAGATCGAGCCGGTCGACAATGTTGCGCATGCCGATCGACTGTTCCTCTCGCAGACCCTTGCGGCGGCGATCGGCCTCTGTCGCAAGCCGCGCGCGCTGCTTGGCGCGAAGCTCATCACGCTCCAGCGCGACCGATTTCATGCGCGCCTTGAGCTGGTTTCCACCAAGCGCCGGGAGCAGCGTAAAGACGGTTGCGAACACGGCGATAGCGACCAGCAGCGCAATCAGGAAGCTGGGATCCGTCAGTGATTTGATGGCTTGTTCGGTCATGCCGCGGCCCTAGACTTCAAAGTTCATCATCTTGCGCATCACGAAGATGCCGATCGACATCCAGACGGCGGCGAAACCGAGTATCAAATGGCCGACGCTGGTCGTGAACAGCGGCATCAGATAGTTGGGACTGGAGAGATAGACGAGAAAGGCGACGATGAAAGGCAAGGCGCCGATGATGGCGGCGGATGCTTTCGCTTCCATCGACAGTGCCGCGACCTTGGCCTTCATCTTCTTGCGGTCGCGCAACACGCGCGAAAGGTTACCCAGCGCCTCGGAGAGATTGCCGCCGGCCTGCGACTGGATCTGGATGACGATACCGAAGAAACTCGCCTCGGTGCACGGCATGGTTTCGGGCATGCGCAAGGTCGCGTCGGGGATCGACAGGCCCATCTGCTGCGAATCGACTATCCGGCGAAACTCGGCCTTCACGGGTTCAGGCGATTCATTGGCGATCAGGCGTATGGCATCGTTCAGCGGCAGGCCGGACTTGACCGCCCGCACGATGATGTCGAGCGCGTTTGGAAATTCGTTGAGGAATGCCTTGACGCGGCGGGTACGACGAAAGGAGACGAACCAACGCGGCAGGCCGAGCGCTCCGGCGAGCAGCACACCGGGCAAGACAATCATCGGCGCTCCGGCCATGAACGCGACGATTGCCAGCGCGAGGCCGAATATGGCCGAATAGATATAGAAACGCTCGATCGGCACCTTCATCCCAGCCTGGCGAAGCTGGGCTTTCAGCGGCGGCTTCTTGACGGCGGTGTCCTTGGTCTTCTGCTTCTCGTCGAGTTCCTTCAGTGAATCCTGCACCGATTTGCGGCGCTTGGCCGCGTCCGCCGCGCGGTCACGGGTCGCCTTGACGACAGAACGGTCCGTCTCGGCGGCCTTGATCGTTTCAAGCCGCTTTCCGGCCTGTTTCTCATTGCTGATCTGGGTGAACAGGAATGCATAGGCGACCGCGCCGGCGCTGAAGCCGGCGAGCACGACAAATGCCAATACGGTGCCGTCAATTCCAAACATCGACCAGAACCTTCACGCCTGCGGATGCGTCAGTCAGCACGTTTCTCCATAGCCTCGAGCGCTGTGGCGAGACGCTGCTCCTCGCCATAGTATCGAGCCCGCTCCCAGAAATGGGGGCGGCCGATGCCGGTCGAGACGTGTTCACCCAGCAGCCTGCCGTTGGCGTCCTCGCCCTTGATGTTGTAGAGGACGATATCCTGCGTGATGATGACGTCGCCCTCCATCCCGATCACTTCGGTGATGTGGGTGATGCGGCGCGATCCATCGCGCAGGCGCGCCGCCTGGATGATCACGTCGATGGAGCCGACGACGATTTCGCGCACGGTTTTCTGCGGCAGCGAATAGCCGCCCATGGCGATCATGGACTCGATACGGTTCAGGCATTCGCGCGGGCTGTTGGAGTGGATCGTTCCCATCGAGCCGTCATGGCCGGTATTCATCGCCTGCAGGAGGTCGAAGACCTCGGGTCCGCGCACTTCACCGACGATGATGCGTTCGGGACGCATGCGCAGGCAGTTCTTGACCAAGTCGCGCATCGTCACCTCGCCCTCGCCCTCAAGGTTGGGCGGACGCGTTTCCAGGCGCACGACATGCGGCTGCTGCAGTTGCAGTTCGGCCGAGTCCTCGCAGGTGATGACGCGCTCATCACGGTCGATGTAGTTGGTCAGGCAGTTGAGCAATGTCGTCTTGCCGGAGCCGGTGCCGCCCGAGATGACGATGTTGCAGCGGACACGGCCGATGATCTTGAGAACTTCGGCCCCTTGCGGAGAGATGGCGCCGAACTTGACCAGTTGGTCGAGCGTCAGCTTGTCCTTCTTGAATTTGCGGATGGTGAGCGCGGTGCCGTCGATGGCCAGCGGCGGCGCAATGACGTTGACGCGCGACCCGTCGGGAAGACGGGCGTCGCAGATCGGGCTGGATTCGTCGACGCGGCGGCCGACCTGGCTGACGATGCGCTGGCAGATGTTGAGCAGCTGCTGGTTGTCGCGGAAGCGGATGTTGGTCTGTTCGACCTTGCCGTTGACTTCGATGTAGACGTTCTTGGACCCGTTGACCATGATGTCGGCGATGTCGTCGCGCGCGAGCAACGGCTCGAGCGGCCCATAGCCGAGCACGTCATTGCAGATGTCCTCGAGCAGTTCTTCCTGCTCAGCTATCGACATCGCGAAGTTCTTGATCGCGATGATATCGTTGACGATGTCGCGGATTTCCTCGCGGGCGCTTTCGGGATCGAGCTTGGCGAGTTGCGACAGGTCGATCGTATCGATGAGGGCCGAGAAAACCTGGCTCTTGGTATCGTAGTAGGTTTCGCTCTTTTCGCGGCCTTTCCTCGGTTCCGGCGCCATCGGCGGCGCCTCGACCGCGCGCCTGGCCGGTGGCGCGACAGGCGCGCTCGGCTGAGGCGTGGCCGCGGGCCGGGCAAGAACCGCGGTGTCCGCCGAGACCGTGGCGGCCGGCGCGACCGGTGCCGGCTGGCGAAATTCCGGCGTGAACCGATTGCCGTCGTCGTTGCCTCTTTTACCGAACATGACCGACTACCGACCCCATTGCGTCACTTCTTGTTGCGCGAGAGCTTGCCGAGCAGACTGCCCAGGCCAGCCTTCTTTTTCGCCCTGATTTCGCTGCGGCCGGTCAGCACATGAGCAATCTCGTTGATGGTGGCCACAACCGGGTTCTTGGCATCCATCTCGCCCAGCATGCGTCCGTTGTTTGCGGCATTGCCGAACAGCAAGGGATCAAAGCCGATGACCGACATCGGTGTCAGGCCCAGCGGCTCGGCGAAATCGGACGGCGATATCTCCGGCCGCTTGGGCACGCCGGCCTGGTTGATGATTAATTTCGGCGGCGGATCGTTCGGGCGAAGCCGCTTCAACATGTCGACCAGGTTCTTGGTGTTGCGCAGATTGGCCAGTTCCGGCGTTGCCGTGATGACGACCTCGTCGGCCTTGACCAGCGTGTTCTTGGCCCATCCCGTCCATACATGGGGAACGTCGAGCACAAGGATCGGCACGCTGCGCTGCGCGGTATCGACAAGTTGCGCGAAGGCATCGGGATCGAAGTCGTAGACGCGTTCCAGCGTCGAGGGCGCCGCGAGCAGCGACAGATGCTCGGCGCATTGGGTCAGCAGCCGGTCGAGATAGACTTCGTCGACGCGCTCGGGCGAGAACACGGCCTCGGCGATGCCCTGGGCCGGATCCTGATCGAAATTGATGTTGGCGGTGCCGAAGGCGAGATCGAGGTCGGCGACAACGACCTCGGATTTGAACAGGGAGGACATTGCCCAGGCAACATTGTGGGCGATCGTGGAGGAGCCGACGCCGCCCTTGGCGCCGACGAAGGCGACCGAGCGGCCAAGCGGTTCAGCTTCCGGATCGACGAAGATCGACGACACGACGCTGACGACGTCGGCCATCGAGACCGGCGCGATGACGTATTCGGAGATGCCGGAGCGGATGAGTTCGCGATAGAGACCAACATCATTGTAGTGACCGATCACCACCACTTTCGAGGATGGATCGCAGTATTCCGAGAGCTGGGCGAGTTGCTCCAACAGTTGCTTGGGTTCGCTGCGCGATTCCAGCAGGATCAGGTTCGGTGTCGGCGCCGACTGATAGAACTCGATGGCGGTGGGAACGCCGCCCATATGGACCTTGAGGTGCGCCTTGGTCATGCGGCGGTCCTCGCCGGCGCGCTGGACCGGATTGGCAACGCCCTCCGTCTCGCAGAATGCCTGGATCGAAATACGCGGAACCGGCCGCAACGCCTGCATCGCGGCGACGTCCTGCGGCGAGGTGTCACCGGCCTCCACGGTGGCGTCATAGGCAAGGTTGCTCATGGTCATGCTCTTTCCGTGGCCTGTTCGTGGCGTCGCTTCTTTCCGAGGCGGCTTAGTAAGTCACTTCCGAGTTGCCGAGTAGTTCCTCCGAAATGCCCCTGTCTTGGTAGACACCGATGGCTTTGCTGCGATTTGCCGCATCAATGGTAGTAGACTTGCGCGGCCCGAGAAGATCGCCTGGATTGGCCATCTGGGCGGCAAGATTGTTCTGATAGGAGCAGCCGAAATCGGCGTAGTGCTTGTTCTCCGACGTTTCCACCAGGTCGGCGGGCCAACGTCCGCATTTGTCGGTCTGTGCCCTCACCGCGATGTAGGAGACGCGAACCGGGGCTGATGCCTCGCTCGATCCAGCCTGATAGGAGACCACGACGACCCGGTCGCGCTTGATCCCCGCGGCGACCGCGAGCCGGGCGAAATCGTGGCCGGCTGCGGTCGCCGCGACTTCGTTGGCCGATCCGCTTGGAATCTGGATCGTCAATGCCGGAGCGGCACTCTTGTCATAACCGTCGAGGAAACCCAGGAGCGTGTCGCGCTGCGAGCCGGTCATGCCGCGGTCGCCAGCGCCGACAGGAAGATCGATCTTCTGGTTCTTCTCCGCGATGACGATCGGATGATTGGTGCGATAGTCGTCGGGGATGGCGCCGACGGTAATGCTGTCGCGGTGGGCACAACCAGCCAGCAGAGCCGATACCGCCACCGCCATGATCGGAAGGGCTCGCAGGCTTATCCGAGAACGGCCGGAGCGCATCGCCATGGTCCTTGCCTTCAATGCTGACTGAGACATGTCTGCTTTCCCGTTCACTTGTAGATGAAGCCGACAACGCCGTGATAGCGGCCATTGGGCCTGTCGGTCTGCATGGTGCCGTAGACGCGATTGACACGCCCAAGGAACATGCCCGCCCCGTCGCTCGGAGGGTTGAAATTGTCGTCCGGCTTGGCGAGATCGTTGCGTGCCACGGGTTTCACCAGATAGGGCGTGATGATGATGACGAGCTCGGTCTCGTTGCGCACGAAATCCCTGCTGCGGAAGAGCGCGCCGAGCACAGGAATCTTTGTCAGTCCAGGCAAGCCGTTGACGGCTTGCCTGACATCGTCGCGAACCAGGCCGGCGATCATCATGGAGCCGCCCGAGGGCAGTTCGACCGTCGTATCGGCAAGACGCTTGCGCAGTGACAGGGCATTCATGCCGATACTCTGATTGTCCGTGGATGCCGAGACGGACCCCTCGGTTGTCGGCTCGGAAACCGAGGTCCTGACTTTCAGGCTTATCCGGCCGGGCGATAAAACCACCGGCAGAAATTCCAATCCGATTCCGTACTCGACCTTTTCGACGGAATAGGTCTTCAAGCCGGTCTGGTTGTCTTGCGATACATTCGCGGAGACGTTGGTCACCATGTTGTATTCGCCACCGACCCTGAACGTCGCCTTCTCACCAGATACGGCGGTCAGGGTCGGTTCGGCCAACGTCTTCATGACCCCCGACTGCTCCATGGCGTTTATATATGCCTGGAGTGCGGAGGAGCCGATGCTTAGGCCCGCGTTCGACAATGGCTTCCCGAGACCAGTGAAAGGGTCACTGAGCGCGCCATAGCTGATGCCGTTGCTGCCGCCACTGCCGACCATGTTGACACCGAGCTGCTTCATCACGGAGCGGCTGACTTCGGCGACCGTCACCTTCAACGTGACCTGATCGTCTCCGATGATCTGCAGCAGATTGACGATTTGGCTGGTGCGGCGCTCCTGGTCCGGGTTGTTGATGTCGACACCGCTCTGGGCCGAGCCGCCGGCGGCGGTCTGCGAATATTGTCCCGTCGTCGCTTCACCGCCGGACACAAACATATTTGCCAGCTGTTCGGCGCGCTTGGCATCCAGGGGGGTATCCACGGTACCGGTCAGAACCACGTTGTCGTTGAGCAGTTCCACCTTGACGGCCGAGGTCGGAATGAAGCGCCTGATATAGTCCTCCAGGCCGGCGACGTCGCGCTCGATGGCCAGGTCCAGGCTGGCGATCTGTTCGCCGTTCGGCCCAAAGACGAAGATGTTGGTTTCGCCGACCGCCTTGCCGAAGAGGTAGATGCGCCTTGCGGTGCGGGTCACCGCATCGGCGACAGAGGGATTGGCGACAAGAATGTCGTAGGCATCGCTCGGCAGGTCTATGACCACCGACTTGTTGAGGCCAAGCTTGACGCGCTGGGTGGCTGTCGTGGCAGACACCTGCGTGCTCTTCGCCTCGACGCCCTGCACATTCGCTGCGACGAGCAAAAGGCCGAGTGCCGTGGCGACGATTGCCGGCAGTTTAGCGCTTAGCCTCATTTCCTTGCCCCTACTTCGGAGACTTCGCCCGACTTGATCAGCCTCACCGTTCCCCGGCGGCCATTGCCGGAAACGAGATAGTCGGCCTCGTCCACATTCTTTTCCTGGGTGTCCGTGATCGCCCGCAGCGCCAGCGTCAGGCGATCCGCCATCTGCTGGGCGACGGTGATGATCTCCGCCTGTTTGGGTGTCAGCTCCAGCGTGGCGGTCTGGCCCACCCTGGTCTTCTTGCCTTCCTCGTCTTCCTGGATGGTCTGGTCGATTGCCAGGACACGGATATTCTTCAGGATGGTCTCGGTGCTGAAGCCGGCCCCGGTGTTGGCATCGGCCCTGCGGGTCATGATGACGTCGACGAAATCGTTGGGAAGAATGAAGCCGCCGGCCGAAGTGTCCGCCGAAATTGTCGTGGCGACCGCCCGCATGCCGGACGGCAGGATGGACGACATGAAGCTTTGTCCCTCGCCGATCAGCTTGGAGCGCCGCACGGGCTCGCCGGCATACATCGGCACACGGGCAATCGACCCTTTCAGCTTCTCCAGGGCATCGGGAGCTGTGGCCTTGGTGATGAAATTCGCGTTGATGCCGTCAGCAGGCCAGGATTGCCAGCCTATGTTGTTCTCGAGCGCGTTGCCCATTGCGACATCGCCCGAGAGCACAAGCACGTCCTGCAGGGCCACCGCGGGCGCCTGAGGGCCAGAATCGACGACGACCTGAGGCGGCGGGGCGACCATGTTTTTCGCGACATAGCCAGCACCGCCCGCCGCGGCCACCGCCACGCTCAGAATAATCAATCGGGATGCTGGCATCTGTCCGAACCCTCGCCCTTGGCAAACCACCTAGCCAAGCCGGACTTTGCAGCGGCAATCGTCAAAACAAGGTTAATGCAATGCTTACGATCGTGATTAATTTAAGGTTTATATAAATTAGAACGGATCGCGCCGTGAGGCGCGGAAATGCTGGGCCGCCGCTCCGCAAAGCCGGCGTGCAAGGCATGTCGGCCGACGAAAATTTAATGAATTCAGCTCGCCAGCCTTGCCAGCGCCCACACCATCAAGGGGGAATCGGGATAGGTCAGCAGGCCACCCAGGCCGAGCGCGATCCCGTAGGGAACACCGGCTGATTCTTCCGCAAAATGACGCAGGAATGGATTGCGTCCGGTGAACATCGCCAGAGGCGATTTCCGGTAAAACAGGATCGCGATCGTCAGAAGGCCGCCGATGATTGTCGAAGCGACAAGATATTCGACGAGATGGACGTTGAGCCCCATCCACACGGCCGTGGCGGCCAGCAGCTTGGCATCGCCACCGCCCATGCCACCCAAGGCGAACAGACCGAATGTCACGGCCAGGACAATGGCGCCAGCGGCGAAATGCCAGCCGTAAGCCGCCCATTCCATGCCCGTCAGCGGCGCCACCAGCGCGAAGACGACGACAAGCAGCACCGGCACGCGATTGGCGATCGTCATCGACAGCATGTCGGAGATCGCGGCAAACAGCATGCAAAACGGAAAGACGACGAAGATCAGGGCTTCAAGCATCGGGGCTATGCCTATTGTCGGATTCCAGGGGGCTCAATCTAGGCATGTTCGATTAACGATTGATGAGGCCCGGAACGAAAGACGACTGGTATTGGCAGCGGCATAGAACAAGGGCCGCAACGCGGCGGCCCTTGTTCAGAATGCAGTCCGAGTGTTCAGCAATACGACAGATTAGCTGCCGCTGCCTGCGGTGTTCATCGCGGTACCGATAGTGGTAAACTTGGCATTGATTGCATTGCCGAGGGCGCCGGCGCCGGTGATGATGGCGAGCGCGATGAGAGCGGCGATCAGACCATATTCGATGGCGGTCGCGCCGGATTCGTCCTTCACGAAACGTGCGATGAGATTAGACATTCGAGAGCTCCTACTCCACGTGTTACAGCACTTCCGTCAACTTCTGTGATGGTTGATCGGATGCTGCCAATCTAGGGAGAAGCTCTTTCAATCGGCTTAATAAACAGCCTTACCGATTCCTTTCCCGGCTCGAAGCGAGTGCGTGGTTAACTCTACACTAAGCGCTGGCTAATATTCCGTTTCGCGGGTCAACGCCGTAAAAGGCAAGGGCTTGCGGAAGCTTGCGGGCCCTGCGCGCATCCGGCCATGCCGGTAGCCATGCCGACCGCCACATCCGGCGGCAAGCCGACTTAACCGTTGGTTCACCAATCTCGTTCATGTTCCGTTGAACAGTCCGCTTGCGTGGAGCGCCTTGATGGCCGTGCCGAAATCCTCAATCCTGATTGCCGCGCTTCTTGTCGCCGCCAGCTTGATTACGACCGCCAGGGCTGGCGCCGACATCGAGGTCACCATGAATCAGGCTAAGATCGTGAAACTGTCGCGCCCCGCCGATACGATCGTCGTGGGTAACCCGGCAATCGCCGACGCTTCCGTCCAGGATGCCTCGACGATCGTACTCACCGGCAAGGGTTTCGGTGTCACCAATCTCGTCGTTCTCGACCCGGACGGCAGCCCGATCGTCGACGCACAGGTTACCGTGGTCCGCCAGGCAGCCTCGTCGGTTCGCATTTACCGGCGCGCGGATGTCCAGACCATGTCGTGCACACCCTATTGCGAAAGCTCGTATAAGAGCGAGGCGGAGAAATCGTCCGAAGCCGAGATGAACCTCAGCAAATAGGCTGCACGGAGTGCGCCATGGCCCAGGTTACCGCCTGGTTAAAACGCCCGCGCCGACTTTAACGATCATTCAAACCGGACCTCAATTGGTTTGCGCTAGTAGACCTGTCAGCACCGTCCAGGGATGGCAGGAACATCGCATGAGCATGGAATTCAGCTCGACAGGTCAGCACAAGATGGAGCGCACCAGATCTTTCAGGCGCTTCGTGCGCGACCGGCGCGGCAGCACGGCGCTGGAGTTCGCGCTGCTTGCAATGCCGTTCGCACTCCTGGTGTTCGCCATCCTCGAAAGCTGCATCTCGTTTGCCAGCCAGGAGGTGATGGCCAACATCACGGACGATGTCGCACGCCGGCTGCGCACCGGCCAGTTGAGGGCCGCCGACATCGCCGGAGATAGTTTGAAGAACATGATCTGCGACAAGCTGGAAATCATCGTTTCCCAGGATTGTCCCAATCAGTTGAGCGTCGATCTTCGCCAGTACACGGCGTTCTCCGACGCGGCTTTGGCCGGCTTCAGGATTCAGGGCGGTGACATCAAGCTGACGAACAGCGGCGCCGATGTGCCCTTTGCCGTCACGGCGGGTGCGGCGGAATCAAAGAACATGCTGCGGGTCTTTTACAAATGGCCGATCATGACCGACCTGATGGCGCAGTCGATGGGGGGTAACAAAACCCTGCATTTCGCTTCAGTGACCTGGCAGAACGAGCCGTTCGACAATTGAGACTATCACGCAAGCACCAACAAGAAAAAAGGCAACGAGTATGATGCGTGCGGGGGCACATCTGGGAATTGCACGGCTCTGGGGCAAATCGGTCAGGTTCTGGTCCAATCGCCGCGGCGTCGCGGCGGTCGAGTTCGCGCTTATCGCGCCTATCCTGCTGGTCATGTATTTCATGACCTTGGAGGCTTCGCAGGCCATAGAGACAAGCAAGAAGGTCAGCCGTGTCGGCAGCATGGTCGCCGATCTCGTGACGCAACAGCCAAGCATCGTCAAGGCGGACCTCGATGCCATCATGAAGATCGGCAGCGTAACCCTTCAACCCTACAACCGCTCGACGCCGAACATCACCATCACCGCCATACAGGTCACCACCGATGCCACGCCCAAGGTGAACGTGATGTGGTCGCGCAAGGTGGTCAATGGCGTCTACAGTGTCGCCACCACCCTGCCCGCGACCACCACGGTTCCGGCAACGCTCAAGGTCCCCGGCACGTTCCTCATCCGCGTCGAGAGCAATCTCAACTATTTGCCGATCATCGGCTGGACGACGGACAGCCCGCAGAAGCTTGGAATGACCCCATCTCTCACAACGGCGATCCCGATGGGCGAAACGTATTATCTGCGCCCCCGCAGGAGCGTCACGATTCCTTGCGGCGACTGCTGAAAACCTTATCGCCGCCCACCATCGGCCGACACCAGGCGCACGACGGCCTCCGCCGTGGCATAATCTTTTGAAACCACGGGCATGAAGCCGCCGGCATGCTTCGATTCCAGAAGATCGTAGACATCCGGCGTCGTCGATTTGAGGTTGGTGAGGAACACGGTCAGCCGACGCTTGGCTTCCGGATCGAGATCGCTGCGCACCGCATGGGGACCGTATCTCAGCAGACCCGACGTCCACACCACCTGGAGGGCCGACGCCGAAAGGCCCGATGCCTCGAGCCTTGCCTGCGTGCCCCCTGACAGCCGCGGCTGGCCGTCGGCCGCTGCCCTCACCCAGCCGAACATGGCGTCGGCCTCGCCGTCGACGAGCATGGTTTCGGCCGCCGACGCCGAGGGGGCATGGACAAGAAACCGTGCATCTTCGGCGATCTCGACCTGTTCGGCAGCCAACCCCGCCAAGGGCAAAAGAGAACCGCCGACGCTATCCGGCGGCGATATGGCGACCCGGTGGGTCTCCATTTCGGCCAAGCCGCGCAGTTTGCCATCCCTGGTCAGCAGTACCGAGCGGATGCCGGCCACACCGTCGGAATCGACCGGAGCCACGAGCGGCTCGATGCATCCGCAGCGTTGCCGCGCCGTGGCGTAGGCGGTCGCCGAATAGATGGCGTATTCGATCCGTGCATTGGCCTGTCCCTCGATCAGTGCCGCATAATCGCGGGCAACGACGAACTCGACCTTCATGCCGAGCGCATTGGTAAAGGCTTGCGTCAACACCGCCAGCCCCGGAACGGTGTTGCCGGCGCCGGGCTCGGCGACGATGCCGATGCGAAATGTGCCTATATCATCGCGCCAGTCTGCCCACACCGGTTCACACCAGAACGCGTTTACAGCCACGAAGGCGGTCCATGCCTTGAGCGCAGTCGACAGGACCGTCCCGCCTCTTGTTCCGTCCATGAATCCCTCGTCACAACACCTGATCGTTGTGTGAATCTCGTTGCCAAGACCGCCCAGGCACATTGGGGCGACATGGATCCCTAGCCATGTCGTTATCCCCAAAACCGCTGCGTACTTTGGGCGACATTGATTCCTAGCTTGTCCCTGTCGTCATCCCAAAACCGCTGCGCACTTTTGGGCGACATGGACTTGACTATCGCGCCAAGCCGTTGCCGTTTGGTTTCCGAATTGCCAAGGCCGCCGCGGAACCCTATGTCTGGGTGTCCACACTGGCAACAAATGACCCGATGGCGCGTGCTTTCCTCTTCGTCCTGGATTCCTTCGGCATCGGCGGCGCGGCCGACGCTGAAAGCTATGGCGATGCCGGCGCCAACACGCTGGCGCACATCGCCGAAGCCTGCGCCGAAGGGCGCGCGGATCGCGAAGGGCTTCGTCAGGGACCGCTGTTCGTCCCCCATATGGCATCGCTGGGACTTGGCAAGGCGGCCGAGACCGCGACAGGACTGGGGTTTACGCATTTCGGGACAGACCTGCTCGCCAATGCCTTCCATGGCGCGGCGCAAGAGATTTCGAGCGGCAAGGACACGCCTTCCGGCCATTGGGAGATCGCAGGCCTGCCGGTGCGCTTCGACTGGGGTTATTTCCCCGACACGGTTCCCGCCTTCCCGGCCGACCTGACCGAGGCGATCATCCGCGAGGGCAAGGTGCCCGGCATTCTCGGCAATTGCCATGCGCCAGGTACCGAGATCATCGAGCGGTTCGGCGAGGAACATATCCGCACCGGCAAGCCGATTTGCTACACGTCGGTCGATTCCGTCCTGCAGATCGCCGCGCATGAGGTCCATTTCGGCCTGGAGCGGCTCTATGAATTGTGTCAGGTGGTGCGCCGGCTGGTCGACCCGTTGAGGATCGGACGGGTGATCGCGCGCCCCTTCGTCGGCGAGACATCAGCCACGTTCGAGCGAACCTACAATCGCCACGACTACGCCGTGCCGCCACCCGAGCCGACATTGCTCGACCGGCTGACAGCGCGCGGCAGCCGCGTCATCGCCGTCGGCAAGATCGGCGACATCTTCGCCCATCGCGGGATCTCGCAAGTCCGCAAGGCCGCGGGCAACATGGCCATGTTCGACCAGGCGCTGGTCGCGATGGACGAGGCCACCGACGGCGACCTCGTCTTCGCCAATTTCGTCGATTTCGATACCGAATTCGGCCATCGCCGCGACGTCGCCGGTTATGCCGCCGCACTCGAGGCCTTCGACCGGAGACTGCCGGAGGCATTCGCGAAGCTGAAGCAGGGCGACCTTCTCATCCTGACCGCCGATCACGGCAACGATCCGACCTGGCGCGGCACCGATCATACGCGTGAGCGCATTCCGGTCATCGGCACTGGACCCGGCCTCAAAGGCGGCGACATAGGGCTTAGGGCGACATTTGCCGATATCGGCGAGACCGTTGCCGAACATCTCGCGCTGACGCGCGGCCGCAACGGCATATCCTTTTATGCCTCGATTGGCGGCCATGCCTGAATTACCCGAAGTCGAAACGGTCCGGCGCGGTCTGCAGCCGGTCCTGGAAGGTGCCCACCTGGCCGAGGTCGAGATGAGACGGCCCGACCTGCGGTTCCCCTTCCCCGAACGGTTTTCGGAGCGGCTGACCGGCAGGACGATCACGGCGCTTGGGCGGCGGGCCAAATATCTGACCATGCATATGCTGGGCGGTCAGGTGCTGATCTGCCATCTCGGCATGTCCGGCTCCTTTCGCATCGAGACCGGCGACGCCGGCGAGACACCTGGCGTGTTCCACCATGAGCGCTCGAAGAGCGCGGCGCACGATCATGTAGTGTTCCATGTCGTTTCCGCGGCCGGCGGGCGGTCACGTGTGATCTTCAACGATCCGCGCCGCTTCGGTTTCATGCTGTTTGCGCAGGAGCCGCCGGAGACGCATCCGATGCTCGCCGGACTGGGCGTCGAACCGACCGGCAATGCGCTGGACGGCGTTCTGCTTGCCTCGTTGCTGAAAGGCCGCAGATCGCCGCTCAAGGCAGCGCTTCTCGACCAGAGGCTGATCGCCGGCTTAGGCAATATATATGTCTCGGAGGCGCTCTGGCGCGCCGGCCTGTCACCGCTACGCGAGGCGGGCACCATCGCCAGGCCAGGCAAGAAGGCCAGGGAACAAAGCGAACGCCTCGCCGAGGCGATCCGCTCGGTCATATCAGATGCCATCGCGGCCGGCGGGTCTTCACTGCGCGACTATATGCACACCGATGGATCGCTGGGTTATTTCCAGCATTCCTTCGCCGTCTACGACCGCGAGGGTGAGCCTTGCCCCAAGCCTGGCTGCGGCGGCCATGTCGAACGTATCGTGCAGAGCGGTCGCTCGACCTTCTATTGCCGGACCTGTCAGACGTGAGCTAGACCGGTGTCGAGCAAAGGAGGAACAGCCAATGGCCTATGAGACGATCATCACCGAGATGCGCGGTAAGGTCGGACTGATCACGCTGAACCGGCCAAAGGCGCTCAACGCGTTGAATTCCCAGATCCTCGCCGAACTCGTCGCAGCCGTGAATGTTTTCTGTGCCGATCCTGGCATCGGCGCCATGGTTGTTACCGGCTCCGACAAGGCCTTTGCCGCGGGTGCCGACATCAAGGAGATGCAGGCAATCTCCTATGCGGATGCCTACAGCCAGGACTTCTTCGTCGGCTGGGAAGAGTTCACGCGGGCGCGAAAGCCGATCATCGCGGCGGTGGCCGGCTATGCGCTCGGTGGCGGGTGCGAACTGGCGATGATGTGCGATTTCATCATTGCCGCCGACACGGCCAAATTCGGCCAGCCGGAGATCACGCTCGGTGTCATTCCCGGCATGGGCGGGTCGCAACGCCTGACCCGGTTCGTCGGTAAATCGAAAGCGATGGACATGTGCCTGACCGGCCGGATGATGGATGCCGCCGAGGCCGAACGTTCGTGCCTTGTGTCGCGGGTCGTTCCGGCCGGCGAGCTGGTCGAGGAGGCCGTCAAGGCGGCGGCCAAAATCGCCGATTTCTCGCTGCCGTCGGTGATGATGGCCAAGGAAGCCGTCAACCGGGCTTATGAGACGACGCTTGCCGAAGGATTGCGCTTCGAACGCCGCCTGTTCCATTCGCTTTTCGCGCTCGAAGACCAGAAGGAAGGCATGGCGGCGTTCACCGAAAAACGGAAGCCGAATTTCACCAACCGGTAGGCGTAGGGGGCCAGCGACCGAAACCCGTGGCATTGGCCAAAAAGAACGCCAGGCGGCGTTGACGCGCCGGAAAAGCTGAACTATAAGCCGCACCAACCGAGGCGGCCCCGTGGCTGCCCGTTTGTTTTTTGCGCCCTGCGGCACGCCGCGTGCGCCGACCAGATCAGAAGAGAGGCATCATGGCCAACACATCCTCGGCCAAAAAGGCAACGCGCAAGATCGCCCGCCGCGCGGCGATCAACAAGAACCGCCGCTCGCGTGTCCGCACCTACGTCCGCCAGGTCGAGGAGGCACTCGCCTCGGGCGACAAGGCCGCCGCACAGGCCGCCTTCAAGGCTGCCGAGCCGGAATTGATGCGCGCCGCGACCAAGGGCGTGATCCACAAGAACACGGCATCCCGCAAGGTGTCGCGCCTCGCCCAGCGCCTCAAGGTGCTGTCGGCCTGACATCGCCTTCTCAGGACGATCTTCTTCGAACCCGGCCGATCGCGCCGGGTTTTTTCGTTTGCCGGCAAGTACTTAAAAAGAATAGCCGGAAACAACTGCAAATGCAGAGTCCACAGTTCGAAATGGTTTGCCGGCACATTCATGCCCACTGATGATCGGAACGCTTGAAAAGCGTCGACTTAAAAAACCATGTCCATCAGAAATAACTGATACTTTTCCAATAGTTAGCGACGGTCATCCACAGCTTGTCCACAACGCGCCGAAGGGACGGGAGGACAACTGGCTGTCAAGTGAATTATTTCAGAAAATTTCGCGCCGGTCCGGCTTTTTCATATTCGTCGGAAAAGGGTTTGAATCACAATGGCTTTGTCAAAATACAGCACTGCGGCATGGCGCTCCAACCCGCCCGAGGTAACCAGATTCCTTAAAAATCCGTTAGACGTGGCCTTGCCCTATCCACAGCGATTTCGGTAATGTCGATCTATCGAAAGAGACGGGCCTCTGGCCCTTAACCAGTCTGACGCGGCCAGCTTAAATTGGCGGGATTTGCGACGCGGATCAAGTCCGCGGACGGGGATGGTTTGCTCTTTTTCGATACGGTAGGGGACTGGCGTAACTAGACATGGCAGGTAGGACGGCGCGCCGGCGCTCTTTCGCCGGACGGTGTTGTATTGCCCTGACATACCCAACGCGGGCTGGCTTCCATGAGCCGGCACCGGTTCCCTTGGATGGTGGGCGACGTTCATTGCCGGCGGCGGCAACGGGCATCGTAGCGAAGACACGGTCGCTGGAAAAAGGATGCAGGAGGCGCATCCCCAGCGAAAAACAGGTACAGAAAGGCAAGGAACTCGATCATGCAGAGCGGCATCGAAAGGGAGCTTACGGGCGACCTCCCATTTCCTGGAACTTTGACCGGAGCAAACGAGATGGCGGTCTCCAGCGACGCGGAACAGAAGTTCGACCGGGTCAAGGCCCAGTTGAAGGCGCGCCTGGGAACCGAAGTCTATTCCAGCTGGTTCGGCCGCATGAAAGTCGCGGAAGCTTCCAAGGGCATTGTCCGCATCTCCGTGCCCACCGCGTTCCTGCGCTCGTGGATCAACGGCCACTACCACGATCTCATTTCCGAGCTGTGGAAGCACGAGGATCCCGAGCTTCTCAAGATCGAGATCGTCGTGCGCACCGCGACCCGTCAGGGGCGCAGCCAGCCCGAACCGGAATTGGCGCCGGCGCGCAAGATGACGCGGCAGACGCAGACGGCGCTGGCCGCCGGCACGGTCAGCCCAGGCAGGGTGGAGCGGTCTCCCGTGCCGCGTCCGGGTGTGCCGGTCGAGAGCGAGTTCCGCCACAATGTGCTGGGATCACCGCTTGATCCGCGTTACACGTTCGGCTCCTTCATCGAAGGGCCCTCGAACCGCGTCGCCTTCGCCGCCGCAAAGGCCGTGGCGGAATCTCAGTCGAGCGCGGTGCGCTTCAATCCGCTTTTCCTGCATGCCACCGTCGGGCTCGGCAAGACGCACCTCTTGCAAGCCATCGCCGCGGAATCGCTGAAGCAGAACCCGAAGTCGCGCGTCGTCTATCTCACCGCCGAGTATTTCATGTGGCGCTTCGCCACGGCGATCCGCGACAACAACGCATTGACGCTCAAGGAGCAGCTGCGCGACATCGACCTCCTGATCATCGACGACATGCAGTTCCTGCAGGGCAAGTCGATCCAGCATGAATTCTGCCATCTGATCAACATGCTGCTCGACAGCGCCAAGCAGGTCGTCGTCGCGGCCGACCGGCCACCGTCGGAGCTGGAATCGCTCGAGCCGCGGGTCCGTTCGCGCCTCAATGGCGGCGTCGCGCTCGAAATGTCGGCACCCGATTTCGCCATGCGGCTCGGCATGCTCAAACTGCGCCTGGCTACAGCCAGGATCGACGATGCATCACTCGACATTTCCGAAGAGATCCTCAACCACGTTGCCCGCACCGTGACCGGCAGCGGACGTGAACTGGAAGGCGCCTTCAACCAGCTCTTGTTTCGCCAGTCGTTCGAGCCGCAGATCACCATCGACCGCATCGACGAGATCCTCGGCCATATCTATCGCACGGGCGAGCCGAAGCGGGTCCGCATCGAGGACATCCAGCGCATCGTCGCGCGCCACTACAACGTCTCGAAGACGGAATTGCTGTCCAACCGGCGCACGCGCACCATCGTCAAGCCGCGGCAGGTCGCCATGTACCTGTCGAAGGTGATGACGCCGCGCTCGCTGCCGGAGATCGGGCGGCGTTTCGGCGGCCGCGACCACACGACGGTGCTGCACGCCGTGCGCAAGATCGAGGACCTGTCCGGCAATGACAACACGCTGGCGCAGGAACTGGAATTGCTGAGAAGGCTGATCAACGACCAGGCCTGACCAGCCCAGAACGGCCCGCTTGCAGGGTTGGCCAGCTTTATCCCCAGAAAGCCCGCGTAACCGGCCCGAACCGGTGGCGCGGGCTTGCGCTCACTGGTTTTTTCCTGTCAGTTTGCGTAGATTCTGAAGCCTGTTCAGACCTTTTGCGGGGCGCCGGTAGCCGGAGACCCGTTCATTCATTCAAGCGAGCCTGTTTCGTCATGCGTGTTATCCTGGAACGGTCAAATCTCCTGAAGTCGCTCAACCACGTCCACCGCGTGGTCGAACGGCGCAACACCATACCGATCCTGTCCAACGTGCTGCTCAGCGCCGAAGGCGCCAGCCTCGAAATGAAGGCCACCGACCTCGACCTGGAGGTGACGGAAGCGACGCCCGCCAAGGTGGAGCGCGGCGGCGCGACGACCGTCCCCGCGCACTTGCTCTATGACATCGTGCGCAAGCTTTCAGACGGCGCCGAGGTGATGCTGAAGACGGATGAGGACGGCAACGCCATGACGGTTACGTCGGGCCGCTCCAGCTTCCGCCTGCAGTGCCTGCCGCAATCCGACTTCCCCGAGCTTTCGGCGGGATCCTTCTCGCATATTTTCCGTCTCGATGCGGTGGCGTTGAAGGGCCTGATCGAGAAGACGCAGTTCGCCATCTCCACCGAGGAGACGCGCTACTATCTCAATGGTATCTACCTGCACACGCATGAAGTCGGTGGCAAGCTGAAGCTGCGGTCGGTGGCAACCGACGGCCACCGCCTGGCGCGCGCCGAGATCGACGCGCCGGCGGGTTCGGAGGGCATGCCGGGCATCATCATTCCGCGCAAGACGGTGAGTGAGTTGCAGAAGCTGGTCGACGATCCGGATGTCGCCGTGACCACCGAACTGTCCGACACCAAGATCCGCTTCACCATCGGCAGCGTCGTCCTGACCTCGAAGCTGATCGACGGCACCTTCCCGGACTATCAGCGGGTCATTCCGACCGGCAACGACAAGAAGCTGATCCTCGACCGCCAGAGCTTCGCCGCCGCGGTCGACCGCGTCTCGACCATCTCTTCCGAACGCGGCCGCGCGGTGAAGCTGTCGATCAGCGAAGGCCAGGTGACGCTTGCCGTCAACAACCCGGATTCAGGCAGCGCCACGGAAGAACTGGCTGCAGACTATTCGTCCGACCCGATCGAGATCGGCTTCAACGCGAAATATCTGCTCGATGTCGCCGCGCAGCTGACCGGCACGGAAGCCAAATTCATGCTGGCCGATGCCGGTTCGCCAACGCTGATCCACGACATGGCCGACGAGACCGCGCTTTACGTGCTGATGCCGATGCGGGTATAGCCGGACCGGCGTCGCCTGACGATACGACCGGCGGCGGATATTGGTTGCGGTGACTTCCACAGGCGGATAGCGGTTGCCGGCACAAACCCACATAAGTAAGCTTACGCTTACCAATTTTCGCAACTACGCAAGCCTGGCGATAGATTTTGCTCCGGGCGCCGTGGTCTTTTCCGGCGACAATGGTGCCGGCAAGACCAATCTCCTCGAAGCGATCTCCTTTTTGACCCCAGGGCGCGGCTTGCGCCGCGCGCCTTACGGAGATGTGGCCCGTGAAGGTGGCGATGGCGGCTTTGCCCTGCATGCCCGGCTCGATGGACCTTACGGCGAGGTCGAGATCGGCACCGGCATTTCCGGAGGCGACACGGCGGAGAGCGGCAGGCGGGTGCGTATAAACGGAGCCGCCGCCCGGGCCGAGGACATGCTGGAGTGGCTGCGGGTCGTGTGGCTGACGCCGGCAATGGATTCGTTGTTCACCGGACCGGCCGCGGATCGCCGGCGCTTTCTCGACCGGCTGGTGCTGGCGATCGATCCCGGACACGGCCAGCGTGCGCTCGACTATGAGAAGGCGATGCGGGGCCGTAACCGTTTGCTGACGGAAGGCTCACGCGATGCCGGCTGGTTCGAGGCGATAGAGACGCAGATGGCGGAGACCGGCGTGGCGATCGCCGCGGCGCGCGCCGAAATGGTGCGGCTGCTGGCCGCCATGATCGGCAGGCTGCCCGACACGGGGCCGTTTCCGCAGGCCGATATCGGCCTTTCGGGCGACCTGGAGGCCGAGATTGCCAATGCACCGGCGGTCGATGTCGAGGAGCGGTTCCGGCGGGCGCTTGCCGATGGCCGAGACCGTGACCGTGCCGCCGGACGCACCCTCGAGGGCCCGCACCGCTCGGACCTCGTGGTCCGGCACCGGCCCAAGGCCATGCCGGCCGAACTTTGCTCGACCGGCGAACAGAAGGCACTGCTGGTCGGCATCGTGCTGTCGCATGCCCGGCTGACCGGCGAAATGTCCGGCCTGACGCCGATCCTGCTGCTCGACGAGATCGCGGCGCACCTCGATGCCGGACGGCGCGCGGCACTGTTCTCGATCCTGGAGGAACTGAACTGCCAGGCTTTCATGACGGGAACCGATGCGGCGCTGTTTTCCAGCCTGCATGGCCGCGCGCAGTTCCTGACGGTCGACCATGGCACGGTTGGGCCAACCGAAGACCCCTGACAAGGTTTTTCGGCCGCTATATGGTCCTGATATGACCACTGCGCTCACCGCCGACGAGATCGAACGTTATGCCCGCCACATCGTGCTGCCGGAGGTCGGCGGCGCGGGCCAGCAGAAACTCAAGCAGGCGCGGGTCCTGGTGATCGGCGCCGGCGGGCTCGGTGCGCCGGTGCTTGAATATCTCGCCGCGGCCGGCGTCGGAACGCTCGGCGTGATCGACGACGACACAGTTTCGCTCTCCAACCTGCAACGCCAGGTTATCCATGGCACCGATACGATCGGCATGCTGAAAACCCAGAGCGCCGAGGCGGCGATCGCCCGTATCAATCCCAACATATCAGTCGAAACGCACACATTCCGGCTGACCGCGGAGAACGCCCCTGCCCTCGTCGCCAAGTACGATATCGTCGTCGATGGGTCCGATAATTTCGAGACGCGTTATGTGGTGGCCGATGCCTGCGCGGCCGAAGGGAAACCGCTGGTGCATGCAGCCGTCGGACGTTTCGACGGCTCGGTGACCGTGCTGAAGCCTTTCGAAAGCGGCAGCGACGGCAAGCCAAACCCGAGCTATCGGGATCTGTTTCCCGAAGCCCCGCCGCCGGGCCTGGTGCCGTCCTGTGCGGAGGCCGGGGTGCTCGGCGCACTGACCGGGGTCATCGGCACGCTGCAGGCAATGGAGGCGATCAAGCTGGTGACCGGCATAGGCGAGCCGCTGATCGGCAGGCTGCTGCTCTATGATGCGCTGGCCGCGCGCTTCGAGACGATCCGCTACAAGAGACGCTGATCTTGGAACATGTTTCGATCACGCAGATGCCGGCCGATTTCGGCCGCTGGGATGATGTGCTTGCCCTCATCATGCGTGCCTTCGCCTTCATGGACGGCATCATCGACCCGCCGTCGTCGGCTCACCTGCTCACAGTCGATGCGCTCCGCGCCAAGGCCCTGCGGGAGACGGGCTTTCTGGCACTCGACGGCGACGACAGAATCGTGGGCTGCGTTTTTGCTCTTGAACGGGCTGACGGTTTTTATATCGGCAAGCTCGCCGTCGCCCCGGACCGCCAAGGGCAAGGCATTGGCCGGCGGCTGATGCAAGCGGTCGAGGACCTGGCCCGCAGCCGCGGCAAGGCCGCCATCGAGCTCGAGACGAGGATCGAGCTCACCGCAAATCATGCCGCCTTTGCCGGGCTTGGCTTTCGCGAGACCGAACGGACGGCGCATGAGGGTTATGACAGGCCGACTTCCATCACCATGCGCAAAACGATCTCATAAACGGCGAGCCGACGCCTGGACGGGTTTCAGGTTCTGAGCGGCAGCACGCGGTCCGGCGGGCGATGGCCATCGACGAAGGCGCGGATATTGATGATGACCTTCTCGCCCATGTCGATACGGCCCTCGAGCGTGGCCGAGCCCATATGCGGCAGAAGCACGACCTTGTTCCTGGCGGCGAGCTTCAAGAGCTTGCCGTTCAGGGCCGGCTCGTGCTCGTAAACGTCGAGGCCGGCGCCGGCGATCTTGCCGTCCTGGATCAGCTTGACCAGAGCTTCTTCGTCGATGATGTCGCCGCGGGCGGTGTTGACGATGTAGGCGGTGGGCTGCAGCAACGCCAGCCGCCGTGCTGACAGAAGATGGAAGGTCGCCGGCGTCGACGGACAATTGACCGAGATGATGTCCATGCGGGCGAGCATCTGGTCGAGACTCTCCCAATAGGTCGCCTCCAGTCCATCTTCGACCGCCGGCAGAACGCGATGCCGGTTGTGATAGTGGATCGACAAGCCGAAAGCCTTGGCCCGCTTGGCAACGGCGGTGCCAATGCGGCCCATGCCGACAATGCCGAGCCGTTTCCCCCAGATGCGCCGGCCAAGCATCCAGGTCGGCGACCAGCCAGCCCATTTCTTGTCGCCGGTAAGCACGCTGGCGCCTTCCGCCAGCCGGCGCGGTACGGCCAGCATCAGCGCCATGGTCATGTCGGCGGTATCTTCGGTGAGCACATTGGGCGTGTTGGTGACGGTGATGCCTTTCTTGGCCGCCGCCGCCACGTCGATCTTGTCGACGCCATTGCCGAAATTGGCGATCAGCTTGAGGTTGTCGCCGGCCTGGGCGATCAGTGCGGCATCGATCTGGTCGGTCACGGTCGGTACCAGCACGTCGGCTTCCTTGACCGCAGCGACCAGTTCCGGCTGCGTCATCGGCCTGTCCTCGACATTCAGCCTTGCGTCGAACAGTTCGCGCATGCGGGTCTCGACCGGGTCGGGCAGCTTTCGCGTGATGACCACGAGAGGCTTCTTTTTGCCTGGCATTGTTTCCCTCGTTGAGACCTCTTTAACCAAGACCGGCGAAACTGAAAGCTGGTCGCGGTAGCCGATTTACCCATGTAACAAGCGGTGCCGCCGAAGACAAAGAAAAAGGGGTGCCGCAGCCGTCGGGCCGGCGCCGAAAGGAACGAAAGTGTCTGGTTTCGCGTCGCTTCGCCTGGCCCTCAGCGCAGCATTTCTCGGCGCTCTCCTCTATTCTCCGCTTGCCGGCGCGCAGAGCGCGGCCGCCCCAGCCCAGAGCGCCATCACGCTCGGACCGAGCGGGCTGCCACTGCCGCGATTCGTCAGCCTGAAATCCGGCCGCGTCAACTCGCGCGTCGGCCCCGGCGCCAATTATTCCGTCGACTGGATGTATATGAAGGCTGGCCTGCCGATGGAGATCATCCAGGAGTTCGATACATGGCGGCGGGTGCGCGACGCCGACGGCTCGGAAGGATGGATCAACCAGTCGCTGCTTTCGGGCCGGCGCACAGCGATCATCGCGCCCTGGCAGCGCGGCAAGGGCGGCCAGATCAATCTCCTGAAAGGTCCCGACAAGGATGCCAGGGTGGTGGCGATCGTCGAACCCGGCGTGATGGGCATGATCAAGTCCTGCGACGGCCAGTGGTGCGAAATGACGCTCGACGGCCACACCGGCTGGCTTGCCCAGTCGGTCGTCTGGGGCGCTTATCCGGGCGAGCGGGTCAAGGACTGAACGTCTCGCGTTTGCGCCCGATTGGGCCAAGATGGGTGTCCTGAAATCCTGTCGACAGCTTCAAGCCGTAACCCAGTGCACGGTCGATCGCGATATGGGCGATCCAGATCAGTGCGATGGCGCTGCCGACCGCACTGCCGGCGAGATGCCCGGCAAGCAGCAGAAGCACCGGTACGATCAGGGTGTGCAAGGCGTTGTAGGCGATGGCGCCGATGCGCGGGCTACCGAGATAACCCAGCATCGAGAGGTCCGGCGCCAGGATGAGCAACGCGAAGAGCCACCAGGAGACACCTGTCGCGCCATAGAAGACGACCGCAACCGCCGCCACGACAGCCCATTCGAGCCGGACCATCCAATCGAGGGGCTTCATCCCAGACCGATTATTCGGGCCAGACCGATTATTCGGGCCAGACCGATTATTCGGGCCAGACCAATTATTCGGGCCAGACCGATTATTCCGGCCTGGCTGATTGTCCTGGCCCTGGCCAATTATTCCGGCCTCGCCGGTCATTCCGGACGCTTGGGACGCAGCCTCACCACGATATCGACATTGGCGATTTCCATGCCTTCGGGCGGGTCCGGCAGATTGGTGACCGTGACCGGGCCGTTGGCGATGTCGAATATCCTGTTTTCGCCTTCGATATAGAAATGATGGTGGTCGGAGGTGTTGGTGTCAAAGTAGGTCTTGGAACCCTCGACGGCGAGGATGCGCAGCAGCCCCGCCTGGGTAAACTGGTGAAGGGCGTTGTAGACGGTGGCCAGCGACACCGGCACGCCGGCGGCCTGCGCCTCCTCGTGCAGCTCCTCAGCCGACAAATGGCGGTCGCCCTTCGCGAAAAGCAGGTCGGCCAGCGCAATGCGCTGACGCGTCGGCCTCAGGCCGGCTTCACGTACCCGCTTGTCCACAGCGACATTTTCCTTCCGGCAGCCCCGGTCCATCTGGTCTTCCAAGCTCACAGTCCCGCTTCAAGACATGCCCAGAATGGCAAAAAGATGAATGTCTGCCGAAACCGGACCCCTGTTGACATATATTCTGTCGCCCGAATGCGATCAATAGCGCGCATTGACCCGGGCGGACTGGCGGGTTAAGCGCAAACGCCGGTTTCCGGCCTGAAACAGATTGTGTTAGGACACCAACGACAAGGGCGCGCTACCGCCCGGACGATATGGGGATGAAATTGATGGCGGGTTCGAAATCCAGCTACGACTACGAAGAATTGCTGGCCTGCGCCCGCGGCGAGCTGTTCGGAGAGGGCAATGCCCAGCTGCCCTACCCGCCGATGCTGATGTTCGATCGTATCACCGAGGTCAGCGAGACCGGCGGCGCCTTCGATAAGGGTTTCATCCGCGCGGAATTCGATATCAAGCCCGACCTGTGGTTCTTTGCCTGTCATTTCATCGGCAATCCGATCATGCCGGGCTGCCTCGGCCTGGACGCCCTGTGGCAATTGACGGGTTTTTACCTCGGCTGGCTTGGCGAACCCGGCAGGGGAATGGCGCTGTCGACCGGAGAGGTCAAGTTCAAGGGCATGGTCACGCCATCGGTCAAGAAGGTCGAGTATGGCGTGGATTTCAAGCGTGTGATGCGCGGCCGGCTGGTGCTCGGCATCGCTGATGGCTGGATGAAGGCGGATGGCGAGCCCATATATGCGGCGACGGACCTGAAGGTCGGCCTGTCAAAGCAGTCGGCGGTCGCTTGACCGCAGCCCTGGCCCGCCCATTGGCCAGCATCCCTGGAAGGAGTTGCGAATGAGACGTGTCGTAGTCACAGGCCTCGGCATCGTGTCGTCGATCGGCAACAATGCCAACGAGGTGCAGACCTCGCTGCATGATGCCAGATCCGGCATCAGCTTTTCCGATTCCTTTGCCGAGCATGGCTTCCGCTGCCAGGTCTGGGGCGCGCCGACGCTCGACCCTTCCGCCATGATCGACCGCCGCGCGATGCGCTTCCTGAGCCAGGGCGCGGCCTGGAATCACGTCGCCATGGACCAGGCGATCGCGGATGCCGGTCTCGGCGAGAGCGATATCACCAATGAGCGCACCGGCATCGTCATGGGTTCGGGCGGCCCCTCCACCCGCACCATCGTCGAGGCGGCCGAAACCACGCTCAAGAACGGCAGCCCCAAGCGCATCGGTCCCTTCGCGGTGCCGAAGGCGATGTCGTCGACC
The DNA here is from genome assembly GCF_037179625.1 of Mesorhizobium sp. Cs1299R1N3. NCBI lineage: Bacteria > Pseudomonadati > Pseudomonadota > Alphaproteobacteria > Hyphomicrobiales > Phyllobacteriaceae > Mesorhizobium > Mesorhizobium sp. Cs1299R1N3. Next base: position 556,969 of record NZ_JAPYKQ010000001.1, read on the forward strand.
GCGTCGGCGACGCTGGCCACGTGGTTCAAGATCCATGGCGTCAACTATTCGATCTCCTCGGCCTGCTCGACCTCGGCGCATTGCATCGGCAATGGTTACGAGCTGATCCAGTGGGGCAAGCAGGACATGGTCTTTGCCGGCGGCCACGAGGATCTCGACTGGACGATGTCGGACCTGTTCGACGCCATGGGCGCCATGTCGTCGAAGTTCAACGACAGGGCCTCGACCGCATCGCGCGCCTATGACGCCAATCGCGACGGCTTCGTCATTGCCGGCGGCGCCGGCGTGCTGGTGCTGGAAGAGTTGGAACATGCAAAGGCGCGCGGCGCCAAGATCTACGCAGAGATCGTCGGTTATGGCGCGACCTCGGACGGTTTCGACATGGTCGCGCCCTCGGGCGAAGGCGCGGTCCGCTGCATGCGCCAGGCGCTGGCGACGGTTTCCACGCCGGTCGACTACATCAACACCCACGGCACCTCGACGCCGGTCGGGGATTCCAAGGAAATGGGCGCGATCCGTGAAGTGTTCGGCGAGAAGATGCCGTTCATCACGTCGACGAAGTCGCTGACCGGCCATTCGCTGGGCGCGGCAGGCGTGCAGGAATCCATCTATTCGATCCTGATGATGCAAGGCGGCTTCATCGGCGAAAGCGCCCATATCGAGACGCTCGATCCGGAATTCGAGGGCATGCCGATCGTGCGCAAGCGCATCGACAACGCAGGGATCGACACCGTTCTGTCGAATTCCTTCGGTTTCGGCGGCACCAACGCGACGCTCGTTTTCCAGCGCTATTCCGCATAAGGCCAAGCTTTTTATATAAGGATTTGCCGGCCATGGACGGATTGATGAAGGGCAAGCGCGGGCTTGTCATGGGTGTCGCCAACGATCATTCGATTGCTTGGGGAATCGCCCGGAAATTGTCCGAACATGGGGCGGAACTCGCCTTCACCTATCAGGGTGAGGCTTTCGGCCGCCGCGTCAAGCCGCTCGCCGACAAGCTTGGCGCTTCGCTGGTCGTTCCCTGCGACGTCGAGGACAGCGCTTCGGTCGCCGCCACGTTCGAGACGCTCGGCAAGGCGTGGGGCGGACTGGACTTCGTCGTCCATGCCATCGGCTTTTCAGACAAGAACGAATTGAAAGGCCTCTATGCCGACACCAGCCGGGACAATTTCGTCCGAACCATGGTGATCTCCTGCTATTCCTTCACCGAAGTGGCGCGCAACGCCGCGCCGCTGATGACTGCCGGCGGCTCGATGATCACGCTGACTTATGCCGGCTCGGTCCGCGTCATGCCGAACTACAATGTCATGGGGGTCGCCAAGGCTGGGCTCGAGGCCAGCGTGCGCTACCTCGCCAACGACTACGGCCCACGCGGCATCCGGGTCAACGGCATCTCGGCCGGTCCGGTGCGCACACTGGCCGGCGCCGGCATTTCCGACGCCCGCCACATGTTCTCCTACCAGCAGCGCAACTCGCCGTTGCGCCGGACGGTGACGATCGACGAGGTCGGCGGCTCCTCGCTCTATCTCCTGTCCGACCTTGCTTCCGGTGTCACCGGCGAAATCCACTATGTCGATTCCGGCTATCATATCGTCTCGATGCCGACACTCGATGAGTTGAAGCAGACGGATGGCGGGCGTGACTGAAGCGTCCCCAAGTGGGGTCCTTTGCCAGTAAAGAAAATAATCCTCTCCAGTAAAATTGGATTCATTCGCGGAAACTCATTTTAAGAGGATTTCCGCTATAGAGCTCCCCATCTGGGGACCTTTTCATGCCTGGCATCAGCAACCCGAAGCGAACACCCGTGTTCCGACTGCTCACGATAGCAAGTTCGGGCATTGGCAGTTTCGTCCTCGGCATCTGGGGCCTGAAGCACGGTCTCGGCGACGGGTTTGCCGGCATATCGGCTGATATGATGGTCTCGGTGATGGCCGCGCTTTGCGCGCTGGCGGCATCGGTGGCGGCAATGTCCTTCTTCGCCGGCATCGATGAATCGGCGGATTTCGTCTTCAACGAAACCCATTTCGACAAGCTGACCGGACTGCTGGCGCGCCCGGCCATGGTCGGCAAGATCGCCGAGGCGGCATCCGCGACAAGCCGCACCGGGGAACCGGTGTTCCTGATCGACATCGACATTGACCGGTTCAAGCAGATCAACGACGCTATCGGCTACACCCAGGGCGATGAACTGATCCGCGCCTTCACCAGGCGGCTGCACGACTGCGTGCCCGCGCGCGCCCTGATCGGCCGCATCGGGGCCGGCGAGTTCGCGGTGCTGCTCCCGGACCATCTGATCCAGGGAACCCTGGAAAGCATGGTCGAGAGGCTCATCGACGAGATGATGGAGCCGTATGAGCTCGGCAGCCACCAGCAATCGGTGAGCCTGTCGGTCGGCATTGTGGCGATGCCCAAGGACGGTATCGATCCGGTCCTTATCCTGCGGCGCTCCAACCTGGCGCTGCAGAATGCGCGTGCCAGAGGGGTTGGCAACTGGTCGGTCTTCGACAGCGAGATGGGACGCGTGGCCGATCATCGCCAATGGGTCGAATCCGAGCTGCATAGCGCCTTTGAACGCGGAGATTTCGACCTGCACTATCAGCCGCAGCTCGATCTCCCGACCGGCCGCATCGTCGGCTACGAGGCATTGATCCGCTGGAAGCATCCCGAACGCGGCATGATCCCGCCGATGGAGTTCATCCAGATCGCCGAGGAGACCGGCATGATCAACCCGATCGGCGAATGGGTTCTGCGCAAGGCCTGCAGCGATGCCCGCCATCTGCCGGACGACTGTTTCGTCGCCGTCAACATCTCGCCGGTCCAGTTCATGACCAAGGACTTCGTCGGCATAGTGCGCGACACGATGCGGGCCACCGGCATCAAGCCGTCACGGCTGGAACTGGAAGTCACCGAGACGGCGATGATGCAGGACCGCGACCGCGCGGCCATAATCTTGAAAGAACTTGCCGAGATGGGCATTTCGGTCGCCGTCGATGATTTCGGCACCGGCTATTCCAATCTCAGCTATCTGATCGACTTCTCGTTCGGCAAGCTGAAGATCGACCGTTCCTTCGTCAGCCGCATCGATACCGATGCCAGCTCCGGCGCGGTCGTGTCGACCATTGTCGGGTTGTCGCGGGCGCTCGGCGTCAGCATCATCGCCGAAGGCGTCGAGACTGAAAGCCAGGCGACGCTGCTGCGGGCCGCCGGCTGCGAGGTGGTGCAGGGCTACCTGTTCGGCCGGCCAGCACCGCTCAAGATCAGCGTTGGCGACGGGCATGTCGCCGACGACATGAGGCGCGTCGCCAACCTGCATTGAGGGCCACCGAAATCTGACGCCCTCGTCGCCTTGTTCAGATTTCGTGATGCCTGGAGTATAAAATTCTATTGAAGCAATATCCCCTTCTTTACGGCTGTCTCGGCACTATGATGGTCTCCGTGCCAAGCGCGCTCTTGCTGCTTGCATTGGTTCGGCCCTGGGCCCGACGCCTAGCCATATCGGATTTTTGGGCAGCGTACGCTGCAAGCCATGGTCCTGGGTTGCTCGTTCTCGGTGTCTTTGTCTCGCTTGCTTCACTTCGACCCCGTACCAGAAAAGCATGGGTAATTGGCTTTGTCGGCTGTGCCTTGCTGAATGTGGTTTTGTGGGGAGGATTGGCGCTCGTCTCTCCTCCCCCTCCACCTGACGCGTGGGATCACTACATCGACCTTACGGGCGTGCTCGCAATAGCCGCCATTCCAAGCGTCGCAATTTCCGCTATAGCCGGCGTCTTCTTCAGCAAATTTGCAAATGACATCGGCTGATCAGGCAAGGCAGCGCGAGCCATCGCCAACGCGCTTCAGCGACTGGCGGCAAACACCTTGAACATGCCGTCGCGGGCAAGCTCCGCATGACTGGCAAAGGCGGCCGACAGCACCGGCTCGTAAGGAAGCTGCCGGTTGGCGACCATGAACAGGCGTCCACCGGGCTTCAGGGCCTTGGCTGCCGCGCGGATCATGCCGGCACCGATCTCCGGCTCCGCCGCACGGCTGCGATGGAAGGGCGGGTTCATGGCGATGACGTCGTAACGGCGCTCGACAGGCTCGGCGAGCAGATCCATCCAGAAGAAGCCCTGCGCCACGGTGTTGCCGAGATTGCCCCTGGCCGCCTCCAGCGCATCGAAATCGGCCTCGTAAAGATCGAGGGCCGACAAGCCCGGCGAGCGGGCGGCCATCTCCGCCGCCACATAGCCCCAGCCGGCGCAGAAATCGGCCGCACTGCCACGCAGATCGCCGGGCAAGTTCTCGACCAGCAGTTTTGAACCGGCATCGACACGATCGAAGGAGAACATGCCGGGTGCGGTGTGGAACCGCTCCCCAACCAGCAAGGCGGGATTGGCGGCGCGAAGCGCGGCGGCGGCTTGCGTGTCGGCCGGGCGGCGCAGCCAGAAGGCGATGCCGTGATATTTCGGCATGTGGCCATCAAGCGGCGCGAGATCGCCGACGCGCTTGCGCAGGCTGGCGATGCCATCCTCCTTGCCACCGGCAATGACGATCAATCCACCCTCGACCACGCGTTCAAAAGCCTCGGCGATGCGCAGTTCGTTCTGACCGCGATGGCGGCCGGCGAGCACGAGCGCGGCATCAAAACCGTCGCCGGTCGATTGCGGCGTGACCGTGAAGCCCGCCGCCTGCAGCGCACGGAAATACGGCCGGAAGCCCTGTACGAGATTGAGCGTGGCCTCGAAAGCCGGCGGCAAGCGCAGGCCGGGTTCGGCGCCAATGAAGAGGATGTGCTCGCCCTTGCGCGGTGGGGAAAGAGCCTCGGCATCGAACGGATGAAAAAGCGTCTTCAGCGCTTCAGCGGACATAGCCGTGCTCCATACACAAAAACGGGCGCGACCTAAGCCGCGCCCGCCTCATTTGCCGTCAGATCGCTCAGGCGGCGTCTTCTTCGCCTTCTGTCTTCTTCTCGCGCGCGATTTCCTTGCCGGTGGCCTGGTCGACGACTTTCATCGACAGGCGGACCTTGCCGCGCTCGTCGAAGCCCATCAGCTTAACCCAGACCTTGTCGCCTTCCTTGACGACGTCCGAGGTCTTGGCGACCCGGTCGTTGGCAAGCTGCGAGATGTGGACGAGGCCGTCACGCGGACCGAAGAAGTTGACGAAGGCGCCGAAGTCGGCGGTCTTGACGACCGTGCCTTCGTAGATTTCGCCGACTTCCGGCTCGGCAACGATGGTGTGAATCCACTTCTTCGCCGCCTCGATCTCCTTGGCGTTCGAGGAAGCGATCTTGACCGTGCCGTCGTCCTCGATGTTGATCTTGGCGCCGGTCTTCTCGACGATCTCGCGGATGACCTTGCCGCCCGAACCGATGACGTCGCGGATCTTGTCGGTCGGGATGTGCATGACCTCGATGCGCGGCGCGAACTCGCCGAGTTCGGGGCGGGCGCCGGTCAGAGCATGGGCCATCTCGCCGAGGATATGCAGGCGGCCGTCCTTGGCCTGGCCGAGGGCGATCTTCATGATCTCTTCGGTGATGCCATCGATCTTGATGTCCATCTGCAGCGAGGTGATGCCGCCTTCGGTGCCGGCAACCTTGAAGTCCATGTCGCCGAGGTGGTCCTCGTCGCCAAGGATGTCGGAGAGCACGGCGAAGCGCTCGCCTTCCTTGATCAGGCCCATGGCGATGCCGGCGACCGGCTTGGCCAGCGGCACGCCGGCATCCATCAGCGCCAGCGAGGTACCGCAGACGGTAGCCATCGACGACGAACCGTTGGACTCGGTGATCTCCGAGACGACGCGCAGCGTGTAGGGGAACTGGTCAGCGCTCGGCAGCATCGGACGGATGGCGCGCCAGGCGAGCTTGCCGTGGCCGATTTCGCGGCGGCCGGGCGATCCCATGCGGCCGGTCTCACCGACTGAGTAGGGAGGGAAGTTGTAGTGAAGGAGGAACTTCTCCTTGTACATGCCGGTCAAGGAATCGACATACTGCTCGTCCTCGCCGGTGCCGAGCGTGGCAACGACCAGCGCCTGGGTCTCGCCGCGGGTGAACAGCGCCGAGCCGTGGGTGCGCGGCAGGACGCCGACTTCGGAGACGATCTTGCGCACGGTCTTGAGGTCGCGGCCATCGATGCGCGCGCCGGTGTCCAGAATGTTCCAGCGCACGACCTTGGCCTGGAGCTCCTTGAACACCGAGCCGATCTGTTCGGAGGTGTACTTGGCGTCTTCGCCTTCGGCGGGGGCAAACGCTGCCTTGACCTTCGCCTTGACGGCGTCGACGGCGGCATAACGCTTCTGCTTGTCGACGTTCTTGTAGGCATCGCTGAGCTCGTCGCCGACGATCTTCAGCATCGCGGCCTCAAGTGCGGAATAATCCGGCGCGGTGAAGTCGCGCGGCTCCTTGGCGGCAACTTCGGCCAGCTTGATGATGGCGTCGATGACCGGCTGGAAACCCTTGTGGCCGAACATGACGGCGCCGAGCATCAGCTCTTCGCCAAGTTCCCTGGCTTCCGACTCGACCATCAGCACGGCGTCGGCGGTGCCGGCGACAACGAGGTCGAGCTTGGATTCCTGCATCTCGTCGACATGCGGGTTCAGCACATATTCGCCGTTGATGTAACCGACGCGGGCGCCGCCGACCGGGCCCATGAACGGAACGCCGGAGAGCGTCAGAGCGGCCGAGGTGGCAACGATCGACAGGATGTCCGGATCGTTTTCGAGATCATGCTGGACGACGGTGACGACGATCTGGGTGTCGTTCTTGTAGCCGGCGGCGAAGAGCGGGCGGATCGGGCGGTCGATGAGGCGGGAAACCAGCGTTTCCTTTTCGCTCGGACGGCCTTCGCGCTTGAAATAGCCGCCCGGGATCTTGCCGGCGGCATAGGTCTTTTCCTGGTAGTTGACGGTCAGCGGAAAGAAGTCGAGGCCGGGCTTCGGCTCCTTCATCGAAACGACGGTGGCGAGAACCTTGGTCTCGCCGTAGGTGGCGAGCACCGCGCCGTCAGCCTGGCGCGCGATCTTGCCGGTTTCGAGGATGAGCGGACGGCCGCCCCATTCGATTTCCACTTTGTGGTGATTGAACATGTCTTGTCCTTAATAAGCGGAAAGGGGCGCGCCGTTTCACGGTGCGCGGATGCCCTTTCCCTGGCTTCCTTTCTCGGGCAGCCACGGGCAAGACAACGGGAAGCTCGGATGATTTAAGCGCGGCGAGCGCGCACGAGCGTCCTGCAATCCTGCCCCATGACCGTCCATGGGCGGTTTCGAGTGGCCCTCTGCACGCTCGAAACCGGGTCTGGCCAGCCGATACGACTGGCAGAATGCGTGACCGGCGGACTTCCTGGGAAAGTCCGCCGGTCAATTCGTCAACGGCGCAGACCGAGCTTCTCGATCAGTGTCTGATAGCGCGTGTCGTCCTTACGCTTGAGATAATCAAGCAGGCTGCGGCGCTGGGACACGAGAGCGAGCAGACCACGGCGGGAATGGTTATCCTTCTTGTGGTCCTTGAAATGGTCGGTCAGGTTCTTGATGCGCTCGGAAAGGATGGCTACCTGGACTTCCGGAGAACCGGTATCGCCCTTGGCGGTTGCGAATTCACCCATCAATTCCTGTTTGCGCTCGGCAGTAATCGACATCGTGTTTTTCCTTATCTGTTTGAGGAAACGGGTCGCCCACAGCCGGGATGTCGTCCAGCAGGGGCCGTGCATGCAAAGCGTCAAGGCGCTATGCTGCGGCGCATATAGTGCAATTCCCCGAAAAACACCAGCCCAATTCACAAGCCGGCTTTTGACGCTCAAATGGCAGGTCTAATCCCAGTCAAAGCCATTTCTTCCATTTGAAGAATGCAATCAGCCCGACAGCGACGGCAGCCATGAACAGCAGCGACAACGGATAACCGTAGTACGCCTTCAGCTCCGGCATGTTCCATGGCGAGCTCGCGGGGTCGAAATTCATGCCCCAGATGCCGACCAGGAAGGTGAGCGGCATGAAGATGACCGAGACGATGGTGAGATAGGAGATGACGTCGTTGGTGCGGGCCTGGCTCAGCGACAGGTGCATTTCGATCAGGCCCGTCAGCATGTCGCGCTGGGTCTCGACCAGTTCGATCAGCCTGAGCGAATGGTCGAGCGTGTCGTTGAGGAAGACCTTGGTCTCGGCTCCGACATAGGCCACGTCGTTACGGATCAGCGTGGCCAACGCATCGCGCATGGGCCACAGCACGCCTTTCAGGACGTTGGCATCGCGCCGCAATTCGTGCAACTGCCGCATTTGGTGCTTGTGCGTCGAATGCAACATCTGGTCCTCGATGCTGTCGACAAGGTCGCCGGCGGCCTCGATCGGCGGAAAATAGCTGTCGACGATGGCGTCGATCAGCGCATAGGCGAGATAGTCGGCGCCGCGCGTGCGCAACCGGTTGGGCGCCGAACTCTCGATGCGCTTGCGCACCGGATTGAACGGATCGCCCTCGCGTTCCTGGAAGGTGACGACGAAGTTCTCGCCCAGGAAGAGAGCGATCTGTTCGTAGCGATGCGACGTGACATCGTCGATCATGCGCATGACGACGAAGGCGTGATCCTCGAAGAAGTCGACTTTCGGCCGCTGGCCGGTATTGACGACATCCTCCAGCGCCAGCGGATGCAGGCTGAAGATGCGACCGATCTCCTCGATCAACTGGATGTTGGCGAGGCCGGTGCAGTCAAGCCAGATGACCGGCCATTTCCGGCAATTGGCCTCGACATCGTCGATGCTGGCATTGTCGATCGTCTTGAACTTCTGCGGCGAGATCAGGGTCAGCCGCAATTCGGAGCGCCGCGCCGCCGGATCGGCGATCAGCGTGCCGGGCGAGGCGCCGACAGGCGGCCGCCTCGTCTTCACCGGCGCCCGTTTTTTCACCACCTCGGCCTTCGCCATGCCACCACCCGTCGAAACCTGCTTTTTTGCCATAAATGCGTATGATCGAATGCCTATGATTGACCTGGCATGGCGATCGGGCACCATGACGTACGGCATGAACGATGATTTCTTCGTCAGCCGCTTCGTAAAAAATTAGATAGGGATAGGGGACGGTTGCGAGACGACGGATGGCAGGATCGTCCGTTCGCTTGCCAAGAAATGGCTGACCCGCAATCCGCTCCAACAAAAGCTTGATGCGTAGCCGGACACGATGGGCGCCTCGCGGCGAATGAACATTGATGTGGTCCAACGATATTCTTCAGGTCAGCAAGGGCCGGACTGGTGAAGCGAACCTTCACAGTTCGTACTTGGCCCACATAGCACGCACCTCGTCGTCGGTTGCAAATTCGCCGCGTGCAGCAGCCGATCGCGATCTCGCAATAGCCGCACGCTCATCAGGCGTCAAAGGCACCGGCTCCGACTCCTCGGCAGCAAGCATAAGCATGGCGCGAGCAATCTCATCTTGCATGGCCGGAGAAAGGACCCTTGCCACGGCAACGGCTTTTTCAAGAAGGTCTGTCATGATCGGATCATGCACTTAATCTGCACACAAGAAAAGTAGAACGAGCTTCGCGAACCGCCTTCACTATCCGCTGTTCCGCAAGCTCCGTGCCCATGCCGCCATGGAGATCAGACCGGTCACCCGGCAAAGACCCGCTTGGGCTTGAACATGCCTTGCTCGATGGCGCCGATGGCGACCAGCTTGCCGCGTGACGTCGCGCAGGCCTCTTCCGCCTCCACCGGTGCGTCACGGCCACGGATGATGACCGGATTGCCGAGGCGGATCTTTGTCGCCGCGTCATCGCTGATGGCGATCTGCGGCAGACAGTCGAGCGCCGCTGACGTGTCGACGAGAAGCCCGTCGATGGCGCCGAAATCGATCGGCACTTCCACCGCGTCAGCAGGATCTGCTTCTGGGTCCGATTTGTCCTCGCCTTGCGCGCCGAAGCGGGCGGCCTCGAGTTCGGCGATGGTGACGAAATCCTCCGGCGTGAACGGCTCGACCTCGACCCGGCGCAGCTCGCTGATATGGCCGAAGCAGCCGAGGTCGCGGCCCATGTCGCGGGCCAGCGAACGCACATACGTGCCCTTGCCGCATTCGACTTCGAAAATCGTCTGGTCCGGCTTGTGCTCGACAATATCGAGCCGGCCGATCTCGATCTCGCGCGCGGGTATGTCGACCGTCCCGCCTTCGCGGGCGAGGTCGTAGGCGCGCTCGCCCGCAATCTTGATGGCCGAGAATTGCGGCGGCGTCTGCATGATGACGCCGGTGTATTTCGGCAGCAGCGCCCGCACCTCGGCTTCCGCCGGGCGCAACTCGGAGCTCTTCGTCACCGGCCCTTCAAGATCGTCGGTGGAACGCTCATCGCCCCAGGCAACGATGAAACGATAGACCTTGGCGCCGTCCTGCACGTAGGGCACGGTCTTGGTGGCTTCGCCGAGCGCGATCGGCAGCATGCCGGAGGCAAGAGGGTCGAGCGTGCCGGCATGGCCGGCCTTTTCGGCCTGGAACAGCCATTTGATCTTGGACACGGCCTCGGTCGAGCCCATGCCGACCGGCTTGTCCAGGACCACCCAGCCGGAGACCGGCCGGCCCTTTTTTTTGCCGCGACGCGCCATTATTCTTCTTCCTTATTGTCGTCGCTATCCAGATCGCGCGCCACTTCGGGCGATTTCAGCAGATCGTTGATCCTGGCGAAATTGTCGAAGGACGTATCCAGCCGGAAGCGGAATTCCGGCATGTACTTCATCTGCCTGAGCGCGCCGGAGACGCGGCCGCGCACGAACTTGGCATGCTTGTTCAGCGCCTCGATCACCGCGTCGGCGTCCTTGGCGCCGAGCGGAGAAACAAAGGCGGTGGCGATCTTGAGATCGGGCGACATGCGCACTTCGGAGACCGAAACAACCGAGTTTTCAATCAACGGGTCGATGATCTCGCCACGCTGCAAGGTTTCGGAGAGCGCATGGCGCACCTGCTCGCCGACGCGCAGCATGCGCTGGGATGGACTTGATGTCGTGGAACGGGGCATTTTTCTCAATCCTGAAAGCGTGAGGCGCGGGATGGAACCGTGCCGCATGTCTCAAACGGTCATTCTCAATAGCACTGAGGCGGCGGTCTTTCGACCACCGCCCGGTATCGACGAGCCACTCGAACTCAGAGTGTGCGGGTCACCATCTCGACGCGGAAGCACTCGATGACGTCGCCGACGCGCATGTCCTCGTAGTTCTGGAAGGCCATACCGCACTCCTGGCCGCCAGGGACTTCCGAAACCTCGTCCTTGAAACGCTTCAGGGTCTTCAGCGTGCCTTCGTGGATGACGACGTTGTCGCGGATCAGGCGTACGCCCGCGCCACGTTCGACCTTGCCTTCGGTGACACGGCAGCCGGCGATCTTGCCGACCTTGGTGATGTCGAAGATTTCGAGGATCTCGGCATTGCCGATGAAGGTCTCGCGACGCTCCGGCGACAACAGGCCCGACAGAGCCGCTTTCACATCATCCACCAGGTTGTAGATGATCGAGTAGTAGCGGATCTCGATGGCCGCGGCCGCGGCCGCGGCGCGCGCCTGCACATTGGCGCGCACGTTGAAGCCGATGATCGCCGCACCCGACGTTTCCGCCAGCGAGACGTCGCTTTCGGTGATGGCGCCGGCGCCGGAATGGACGATGCGCGCACGCACTTCATCGGTGCCGAGCTTGTCCAGGGCAGCATTGATCGCTTCGATCGAACCCTGCACGTCGCCCTTGATGACCAGCGGGAATTCCTTCAACCCGCTCGTCTGCAGCTGCGACATCATCTGTTCGAGCGAGCCGCGCTGGCCGGCATGCCTGGCCACCGCCTTCTCGCGCGCCAGACGCTGGCGATATTCGGTGATCTCGCGGGCACGGGCTTCGTTGTTGACCACGGCGAAGCGGTCGCCGGCCTGCGGGGTTCCCTGAAGGCCGAGCACCTCGACCGGCATTGCCGGCGGCGCTTCCTTGATCTGATCGCCGCGATCGTTGACCAGCGCGCGCACGCGACCCCATTCGTTGCCGGCGACAAGGATGTCGCCAGGCATCAAGGTGCCGGTCTGCACCAGCACGGTGGCGACGGGACCACGGCCCTTGTCGAGCTGCGCTTCGATGACGACACCCTCGGCGGTGCGGTCGGGGTTGGCCTTGAGGTCGAGGATTTCGGCTTGCAGCAGGATCGCTTCGAGCAACTTGTCGAGATTGGTGCCCTTGGTCGCCGACACTTCGACGTCCAGCACTTCACCGCCCATCGATTCGACGAAGACTTCATGACGCAAGAGTTCCGAGCGCACTTTCTGCGGATCGGCATCATGCTTGTCGATCTTGTTGATCGCCACGATGATCGGGACGCCGGCAGCCTTGGCATGGCTGATCGATTCGATCGTCTGCGGCATGACGCTGTCGTCGGCCGCCACCACCAGGATGGCGATGTCGGTGGCCTGGGCGCCACGGGCGCGCATCGCCGTGAATGCGGCGTGGCCAGGCGTGTCGATGAAGGTGATCTTCTGACCGTTCTTCTCGACCTGATAGGCGCCGATATGCTGGGTGATGCCGCCGGCCTCGCCGGAAACGACATTGGCGTTGCGGATCGCATCGAGCAGCGACGTCTTGCCGTGGTCGACGTGGCCCATGATGGTGACGACCGGCGGACGCGACACGAGGTCTTCCGGACGATCGGCGATATTGAACAGGCCTTCCTCGATATCCGACTCGGCGACGCGGCGGACCGTATGGCCGAATTCGGTGGCCACCAGCTCGGCCGTGTCGGCGTCGATGACGTCGCCCGGCTTCAGAATCTGGCCCTGCTTCATGAAGTACTTGACCAGGTCGACAGCACGCTCGGACATGCGCTGCGCCAATTCCTGGATGGTGATGGTTTCGGGCAGGATCACTTCGCGCATGACCTTCTCGCGCGGTTCATTGTGCATCGCGCGCTTGAATTTCTCCTGGCGGCGGCGCATCGACGACAGCGAACGGGCCCGCGCATCCTCGTCGGACAACGCGGAATTCAGTGTCAGCTTGCCACGGCGGCGGTCTTCCTCGCTCTTGGTGGGTTTGGCCGGGCGTGCCACTTCGGGCGTGACCAGGCGGCGCACCGGTGCACCGGCGGTCGCCCGCTTCGGCTTGGCCCCTTCCTCCTCGTCGGCGGTCGCCAACTCAGCGGCTTGCGGTGCGCGGCGGCGTGCTTCTTCCTCGGCGCGACGGCGCGATTCGGCCTCGGTCTGCAACCGGGCCTCTTCCTCGGCCTGGCGGCGTGCGGAGTCCTCGCGTTCGCGCTTGCGGCGCTCTTCGTCCTCGGCGCGGCGCTTGGCCTCGTCGGCTGCGCGCTGACGGTCTTCGACCTCGCGGACCTTCGAGCCCTCGAGCGCCTTGCGGCGCGCTTCCATTTCGCTGCGCGACAGTTCGTTCAGAACCATGCCGCTGCGCTCGACCGGAGGCGGCGGCGGGGGCGGTGCCTTGGGCGCTTCCTGCACGACAGGTGCCGCCACGACTGCCGGCTTCGGCGTGAAGACGGGCGCAGGCGGAGCCGCAGCCGGCTCCGGCTTGTCGCCGGGCAGCGAGAACTTGCGCTTCTTGGTCTCGACCACGACCGACTTGGTACGGCCGTGCGAGAAGTTCTGGCGCACAGTGCCCTGTTCCATGCCGGGGCGCTTCAGCGTCAAGGTCTTCTTCGGTGTAACACTCAACGTCTTGTCGTCGCCCGATTTCGTATCGTTCATTCCATATCCTCTGCGGCATCATCTTCGTCAGCAACGGCCGCAAGCATTGCAAGATCGTCCGGGGTTCCGCCCCGATATCGGTCGAGCGCAACCATGCGCTTCTGGACCGCCTTACCCGCGTCTCCCGCGAGGACGGCAGCATGTATCACATTTGTACCCCCCAATGCCAAGCTCAACTCGACCTCGGAGAAAAGTTTGTAGGCAAGGATGGAAGGGCCGCCGATATGGACGGTCGCCCGCCGCGCCTGGCTGATCTTGCGCACGCCATCGTCGGACGCTTCGGTCGCGTGGAGCACGAAAAGCGCCAGCCCACCGCGCACCGCGCTCTCGACTTTGGTAGCACCGAGCGAAATCGCGCCTGCCTTGCGGGCAAGGCCCAGCATGCCCAGAGCGTATCTGGAGAGCAACCCGTCGACCATGCCACCGAGATCGGGCGGCACGACCACCTGTGCCTTAAAGGCGCGGGCAAAAAGGTTCTTGGCCGCCGCCTTCTCGATATGTAGGCGGTCGGCACTCACCCAGCAACCACGGCCGGGCAGATTTCTCTTGAGATCGGGAACGACGGCCGAATCCGGACCGACGACGAACCGGATCAGTTCATCCGGTTCGGCCTGTTTTCGGGTGACGATGCAGGTGCGATCGTTCATCTCGTCCAAGGGCGGGTTGTGTGCGATGCGGTTTCACCTCACGCACCAACGGCTTCGTCAGCCGTTTCTTCTTCGGCCGCAAGCTCGTCTTCGGTGATCCAGCCGGCCTTGAGGCGAGCGGCCAGAACCATCTGCTCGGCATCGGCGCGCGAAACGCCGTGATTGGCCAGCACGCCGGGATAGACCTTGGTCTCGCCGTCCTTGCGTTCCTTCCAGCCGGTGAGGTCGTCGGCGGCATAGCCGGCGAAATCCTCGATCGTCTTCACACCGTCCTCGCCGAGCGTCACCATCATGGCGGTGGTGACGCCGGGGATCTCGCGCAGATCATCCGAAACGCCCAGCGCCTTGCGCTTCTCGTCGTGCTCGGCCTCAATCTTCTCCAGATACTCGCGGGCGCGGGTCTGGATTTCAGAGGCGGTATCCTCATCGAAACCGTCGATCGAGGCGATCTCGCCGGCATCGACATAGGCGACTTCCTCGACGCTGGTGAAGCCTTCGGAAGCCAGCACCTGGCCGACCATCTCGTCGACATCGAGCGCTTCCATGAACAGCGCCGAGCGCTCGACGAATTCCTTCTGACGGCGCTCGGATTCCTCGGCCTCGGTCAGGATGTCGATGTCCCAGCCGGTGAGCTGCGAGGCAAGGCGCACGTTCTGGCCGCGGCGGCCGATGGCCAGCGACAGCTGATCGTCGGGAACCACCACTTCGATGCGCTCCGCATCCTCGTCGAGCACGACCTTGGCGACTTCCGCCGGCTGCAGTGCATTGACGATGAAGGAGGCGGCCGAAGGCGACCACGGAATGATGTCGATCTTCTCGCCCTGCAATTCGCCGACGACGGCTTGGACGCGGCTGCCGCGCATACCGACGCAGGCGCCGACCGGGTCGATCGAGCTATCACGCGAGATGACGGCGATCTTGGCGCGCGAGCCCGGGTCGCGGGCGACCGACTTGATCTCGATGATGCCGTCATAGATCTCCGGCACTTCCATGGTGAAGAGCTTGGCCATGAACTGCGGATGGGTGCGCGACAGGAATATCTGCGGGCCGCGCTGCTCGCGGCGCACGTCGTAGACATAGGCACGGACACGGTCGCCGTATTTGTAGTTTTCGCGTGGGATCAGCTCGTCGCGGCGGATGATCGCCTCGCCGCGGCCGAGGTCGACGATGACGTTGCCGTACTCGACGCGCTTGACGGTGCCGTTGACGATCTCACCGATACGGTCCTTGTACTCATCATACTGGCGGTCGCGCTCGGCCTCGCGCACCTTCTGCACGATGACCTGCTTGGCCGACTGGGCGGCGATACGGCCGAAATCCATCGGCGGCAGCTGCTCGGCGATGAAATCGCCGAGCTGGGCATCGGGATTACGCTCACGGGCCGAGGAAATGGCGATCTGGGTGGCGTAGTCGTCCACTTTCTCGACCACTTCCATCAGCCGCTGCAGTTTCATCTCGCCGGTGTTCGGGTTGATGTCGGCGCGGATGTTGGTCTCCTGGCCATAACGCGAGCGTGCCGCCTTCTGGATCGCATCGGCCATGGCGGCGATGACGATCGACTTGTCGATCGACTTTTCACGCGCGACCGCATCGGCAATCTGCAGCAGTTCAAGTCTGTTGGCGCTTACAACCATGTTCTTTCTCCCGAGCCTGTTCGCCGGACCTTTGCGCCCGGCAGCTCAATCAAATTTCCTGTTCGTGTTCTTCCGTGGCGTCCGGTTCCGCACCCTCGGACACATCGTCGTCCGGTTCACCGCGGCGTCTCTTGGCTTCCTTGCGCGCCCTGTTGTCCTTCGACAACGCTTCGCGAATGAGGTCGTCGGTCAGGATCAGCCGGACATCGGCAATGGTGTCATAGGGCACGCGCACCGTGGGCTCCTCACCATAGGCCGCCTTGTCGCGCTCGATCAGCACGTCGCTCTCACCGGCCTCGGCGATCTTGCCCTTGAAACGCTTGCGGTCAGCGACGACGACCGATGTCTCCATCTTCACCAGATGACCGGTCCAGGTCACGAAATCCGATTTGCGCACCAAGGGCCGGTCGATGCCGGGCGAGGAAACTTCGAGATGATACGCCTTTTCGATCGGATCATCGACGTCGAGCGCCGGCGACACCGCGCGGCTGACCTCTTCGCAATCCTCGACGGTCATGGTGCCGTCCTCACGCTCGGCCATGATCTGCAGCGTCAGCCCGTTCTGGCCGGACAGATGCACGCGCACGAGGCGAAAACCGATGCCGCGCAGCACCGGCTGGACGATCAGCGCAATGCGCGCATCGATGCCGCTTTCGCGGATGATGCGGTCGTCACCTTCGCTTGCCGTTGCAGTCATCAATTGCCTGTTGTTCGTTTCGAACCTATCGGCAGGTAATAAAAAAGAGCGGGACCGGGTGGACCCACTCTTCGTCATCCCGACCAAGAATTTGACGTCGATATAAACGATCCGGGCTGGTGTTTCAAGCCCGCAGTGCCGGCCTGTCGTAAGCACATGAATTGTCCGGATTAGGTAGCACATGAGTTGTCCGGTTCTCATCCCCAGCCAATGGAGGCTGGGGATGGCACGGACAGCATGGCTACAGGGCCGGAGAATGCAGAAGTTAGGGATGTATTGAGCCGCTGGGATCGCGGCGATTTATCGATGATCCCGGCTCACGGCAAGTTGCCGCAGCCGTTGCCGGTCGGGCGGGCTTACGTCCTGATGAAGGTAAGATAGGCCGGCCGGCGACCCTCGCGAATGGCCTTGGCCTCATAGCGCGTGCCGGGCCAGCCCTCATAGGAGCGATGCCAGTCCGCCGCCTCATCCGCCTGCCATGCGAAGGCGCCATGCGCTCGGCAATGCAGCAAGGTCCAGTTCACATAAGTGTCGATATCCGACGCGAAGCGGAATTTCGAGCCCGGCTTCAGGACGCGCGCGAAACGGTCGAGATTGACCGGGCTGACGAAACGCCGCTTCCAGTGCTTCTTCTTCGGCCAGGGATCGGGATAGAGAAGGTCGATGCCGTCGAGCGAGGCCGGCGGCAGCCAGTCAAGCAACTGGGTGGCGTCGTCGTCGTAGACCCTGAGATTGGCCAGCGGCGCTGCCCGCACCGCCATCATCATCTTGGCCATGCCGTTGACGAAGGGTTCTACGCCGATGAAGCCGATCGTCGGCGCCTCGGTCGCGCGGTGCAGAAGATGTTCGCCGCCGCCAAAGCCGATCTCGAGCCGAACCTCCGAAACCTCGGTTTTGAACAAGGTTCGCAATTCCGACGGCGCTTCAGCCGTCAGATCGAGCCGGTAGGCGCCGAGGCCGCTTTCCAGGGCCGCCGCCTGCTGCGGGCGAACGGGCTTGCCGCGCCGACGGCCGAAGAAGGCTTCGGTCGTACGGCTTGGCCTGTCTTGCTGGCTCATCTGGGTCGCGTGGTCTGTCGTGGCGATCAGGCCGCGACAGCATCCTTGAGCGCCTTGGCGAGATCTGTCTTTTCCCAGGAGAAAGATCCGTCACGGCCGGCCTTGCGGCCAAAATGGCCGTAAGACGACGTCTTGGCGTAGATCGGCTTGTTGAGATCGAGATGACGGCGAATGCCTGACGGGGACAGGTCCATCACGGTGCGCAGCGCGTCCTCGAGCTTTGCCTCATCGACCTTGCCGGTGCCGTGCAGGTCGACATAGACCGACAGCGGCTGGGCGACGCCGATGGCGTAGGAAAGCTGGATGGTGCAGCGGTCGGCGAGCTTCGCCGCCACGACGTTCTTGGCCAGGTAGCGCGCCGCATAGGCGGCCGACCGGTCGACCTTGGTGGTGTCCTTGCCGGAGAAGGCGCCGCCGCCATGGGGAGCCGCGCCGCCATAGGTGTCGACGATGATCTTGCGGCCGGTCAGGCCGGCATCGCCGTCCGGACCGCCAATGACGAACTTGCCGGTCGGGTTGATGTACCACATGCAGTCGTCAGCGATCTTGAGGTCACCCAATGCCTCGCGGATATAGGGTTCCACGACCTTGCGGACCTTCTTGGAATCCCAGCTCGAATCGAGATGCTGGGTCGACAGCACGATCTGCGTCGCCTCCGCGGCCTTGCCGTCGACATAGCGGACTGTGACCTGGCTCTTGGCGTCCGGCCCGAGCTTGCCAGCCTCGCCGTTGTTTTCGTGACGGGCGGCGGCCAGAAGCTCAAGGATCTTGTGGCTGTAGTAGATCGGCGCCGGCATCAGGTCCGGCGTCTCGCGGCAGGCATAGCCGAACATGATGCCCTGGTCGCCGGCACCTTCCTCGCCCTGACGGTCGGCGGCGTTGTCCACGCCCTGGCCGATATCAGGCGACTGGCCATGCAGCAGCACCTCGATCTTGGCCGTCTTCCAGTGGAAGCCGGCCTGCTCGTAGCCGATCTCGCGGATCGCCTTGCGGGCGACGGATTTGAACTTCGCCGGATTGACGACCGGATGGCCCGCGGCGTCCTTGAGGACGTTGCCGGCCTTGTCCTTCTTCAAGAGTGTCTCGGGAACGCGCACCTCGCCGGCGATGACGACACGGTTGGTGGTCGCGAGCGTCTCGCAGGCGACACGGACTTTCCACGGGTCCATGCCGGTCTTCTTGGCTTCGCGATAGACCAGATCGACAATTTCGTCGGAGATCCTATCACAGACTTTGTCCGGATGGCCCTCGGCAACGGATTCCGAGGTAAAGAAGTAGTTCTGCCGCGTCACGGGTGTCCCCTCTTGAAAAACGATCGGCAGGCTGCCGATTTTGGCGCGCCACGTGTTAGCGGTGCGGAGCGCTGCTCGTCAAGCGTTGCCGCGGGTCTGGCCTGAATGTCGGAAGCGATATCTTGTGCCACCGGCGGTGCACGCCGCCGGTGCGAAGCGCATCGCCGATCAGTCGAGATCGCCCTCGGCGAGCGATTTCACCAGGTCTATGATCCTGCGGCGCACCTTGACGTCGGCGATCTTGACAAAGGCCCGGTTGAGCTGAAGCCCTTCGGGACTGCCGCAGAATTCGACCGCGAAAGCCATCGAGCTATCCTCGGCAAAGCCGCGGTTGGCCGTCAACTCCTGACCCGGCGCATCCTCGAAAAAGAAGGCGACGGGCACGCCGAGTATCGAGGCTATCGCCTGCAGACGGCTGGCACCGACGCGATTGGTACCCTTTTCATATTTCTGGATTTGCTGAAACGTGATGCCGAGATTCTCGCCCAGCTTTTCCTGGCTCATTCCGAGCATATTGCGGCGAAGCCGAACCCGACTTCCAACGTGAATATCGATGGGATTGGGTTTCTTCTTGTTTTCTTCTGTCATTTTTTCCTCGCCGAATTTTTTCGGCTTTGTGTTTTTTCCTGCCCAAACAAAGCCGGAGGCGACTGCCCCAACAGAACGATCCACCGGCTTCGAGAAATTTTCAGGCCGTACAGTATGAGTTTCTAATGTGCCAACTGTCAATTCACCCGTAGCTTTTGCCTTACGTTCAACAGCAGCCCTACCAGCGCAAACAGCAACATGATCAGCATTCCGTTAATGCGCCGCTGGTTGGGCGAAATCACCGTCTGTTCGGAAACAGGCACCTTCACATCGATGACCCCGCGCGCGTCGATCGCCAGCGCATCGACGACGCGGCCATGCGTGTCGACAACGGCCGAGATGCCGTTGTTGGCAGCACGCAACAAGGGCAATCCGTTCTCCACCGCGCGAATCTGAGCCTGCCTGAAATGCTGATACGGTCCCGGCGTGTCGCCGAACCACGCATCATTGGTAACGTTCACAATAAGCTGCGCTGACGTAGCGTCAACTGCCACCAGATCGGGAAAGATCACCTCATAACAGATAAATGGCAGGGCACGAATGCCGCCCGGCAGCGCGATGGGATGACGCTCGTTGCCGGCCGTGAACGTCAACGGCCCGGCGACGAGCTGTTCGATGCCGAAACGGCCGAGCAGGTCGGCAAAAGGCAGGTACTCGCCGAACGGCACCAGATGGACCTTGTCCACGGCATCGGCGATTTCGCCCTTGTCGTTGATCGCCACAACGGAGTTGTAGTAGCGGCTGTCGGCGCTGGCGGCCGAGCCGCCCTCTTCACGCACGACGCCGGCGATCAGCATCTGGCCGTCGCCCAGCATGTCGCCCAGCGCCGTCAAGGCATCGGGGCGCTCGGTGAAAAGGAACGGCACCGAAGTTTCCGGCCAGAGAATCAGTTGCGGTTTTTCGTGACCTGGGTCCGGCGCCTTGGCGGACAGGCCCAGCAAGGTGGCGAAGATGCGGTCACGCACCGAGGCGTCCCACTTTTCCGACAGGTCGACGGCAGGCTGGACTATGCGGACATCGAGACTGCGCGTCGCCGGCCTTTCGGGGGCCGTGAGCCTGACATAGCCAAAGCCGGCATGGGCTGCGGCGAGTATGACAAACAGCGTGGCGCCCAGCCGAAGATGCCGGCGCGTCGCCAGCAGCGCCGGCAGTGCGAAAAGGAAGACCGCGAGCGCGTTCATGCCGATCATGCCGGTCACCGAGACGCTCTGCATCAAAATAGGTACAGGCATCGCCGCGTAGCCGACGGCATTCCAGGGAAAACCGGTGAACAGGAAACCGCGCAGCCACTCCGCCAGCGCAAAACCGAAGGCAAGGGCGGCGATACGGCCGATATCGCTGCTCCACAGGAGCCGGGCGACCATCGTTGCGAAGCCATAGAAAAATGCGAGCGCGAAAGGAATGCCGACCACAGCGAAGGGAAGCGCCCAGGCAAAGTCGTCGGCCTCGACCAGCAGCGCCGAGCCGATCCACCAGAGGCCGGCGAGGAAATAGCCGAAGCCGAACCACCAGCCGACGGCGAAGGCCGGCCGCAGGCGCCGCAACAGGCTGCCGGAGGCTTCGCCGGTCGCGCCGTCGAGCAGCCAGACCAGCACCGGAAACGAAATGAAACAGGCGGCGAAGAAATCGTAAGGCGCCTGGCCCAGCACCGCCAGCGCCCCGGCGAAAAAGGCCACCAGCGCGCGGCGCCAGCCCCAGAGCAGAATTATCCGACCGGCAAGGCGCACCATGAATACTTCCGAGTCGCTAGAATCAGGACGCAAGATTTATCAGGCCGCGGCCTGCAATCCAAACGCCGGCGCCACCACCCGGCTGCGCTCTACCGGTGCCAGCCTTCGATGCGCAAGCCACCCAACCGCTCGGCCTCTTCACGGGAAACAGAACGGATTGGTTGCGTGAACGTCCAGATATGGCCTTCAGGATCGCGCGCCCGATACTGGCGTTCGCCGTAGAACTGGTCCGCCGGCTCCTGGATTATGGCAGCACCGGCCGCGCGGGCCTGCTCGCAATGTGCATCCAGGCCGTCTCTCAGCCTGATATAGACCGACTGCGTGTTCTTGCCGCCGACCGATGCGGGGCTCGCGACGTGATCGGCCCATTCGGAATCGACGATGATGTAGCCATCCCCGAACCGCATCTCGGCATGGACCAGTTTTCCATCGGCATCGCCGACCACCATGCTGCGCTCGAAGCCGAAGGCCGCTTCGAGCCAATCCAGCGCCGCACGCGGGTCGCGGTAGAATACGCCAGAACCGAGGACCGGATGCTTGAACGGATCCTCGACCGTCATGGCGCGGCAGCTTTTCAGGCCTGTTCGGTGCGCGCCGTGGCGCGCCGGCGGCGCTCGCCCTTCTGGCTCTGCACGATGCGGACACGCTTGACGCGGCGCGGATCGGCGTCGAGCACATGGAACTCGAAGCCGGGAATGGCCTGCACCACCTCGCCGCGCGCCGGCACGCGGCCGAGCGTGTTGAAGATCATGCCGCCAATGGTGTCGACATATTCGCCATGTTCACCCGCGGCGAAATCCTCGCCGATCATCTTGGCGACCTCGTCGATCTCGGCCTTGCCGTCGACGATGAACACGCCGTCACCGGTCTGGGTGATCATCGGCTCGTCGTCGTCGTGCTCGTCCTCGATGTCGCCGACCACCATCTCGACGATGTCCTCGAGCGAGACGAGGCCGTCCGTGCCGCCATATTCATCGATGACCAGGGCCATTTGCGTGCGCGTCGTCTGCATGCGGCCCATCAGGTCGGAAGCAAGCATCGACGGCGGCACGAACAGGACCTGGCGGATCAGGTTGAGCTCCCCGATGGTGCGCGCGAGGTCGACCTGGGCAAGATCGAGAACCGTGGCGACGGGCGTTTTACGGGTCGTGCGGCCCTTCCTGACGCGCGCAATCTTAGTGATATGGGCCAGCACGTCGCGGATATGGACCATGCCGCGCGGGTCGTCGAGCGTCTCGGAATAGACCGGCATGCGGGAATGGCCGGATTGCTCGAACATGCCAAGCAAGTCACCAAGCGTCGTGGCGATCTCGACCGCCTCGATATCGGCGCGCGGTACCATGACGTCCTCGACGCGCACTTCGCGCAGGCGCAGGATGTTGTTGAGCATGGCACGTTCGCCAGGCGAGAAGGATTCGACATCGCTTGTCGTTTCGGCGAGCGCGCCGGCGATCTCCTCGCGCAGGCTGGTGCCGTTGCGTTGCCGGAACAGGCCCAGCACGCGGTTGAACAGGGAGGGACCGGCAGGCGACGGGCCGATGGCGGCGCTGCCGGTGTTGGCAACACCAGCGGTAACGGTACTGGGACTTGATCCCTCTTCCGACGTATCGGAAGCCTTGATCGCACTGCCGGCATCGGGGCGGGCGGCAGTCTCTGGTTTGTCGTTCATCGTCGTCCGGTCAATTGATCTTTTTAGTTACGCGTAGGGATCGGGAATGGCAAGCCTTGCAAGCGCGGCGCGCTCGATGGCTTCCATCTCCTCGGCCTCGGCGTCGGTCTCGTGATCATGACCCATGAGATGCAGCAGGCCATGGATGACGAGATGGCAGATATGGTTCTCCAGCGGCTTGTCTTCCAGTGCCGCCTCGCGCGCCACGGTTTCGGCGGCAAGCACGATGTCGCCGAGCATCGGCGGCAGCGGACCACCCTTCACATGCGGAAAAGCCGGGAAAGACAAGACGTTGGTGGGCTTGTCCTTGCCGCGCCAGTCCGCATTCAAGGTACGGACATGGGCATCGTCGGAAAAAACAATGCTGAGTTCGGAACGACCCGTCACACCGGTCTCGGCGAAGGCGGCGTGAACCGCGCGATCGACCAGCCGCGTCAGGCTTGCTTCATCGGGCCAGTTGCCCGCCTCAATCGATATATCGATCTCGACGGGAACCGGAAAGCTCCCGCCGCCGGATGTGCTGTCCTCAGGCATGAGGCCGCATCGTCACATCAATTCTCGGCGCCAAGGCCACGCGCCAGCTTGGTGTCCCGGTCATAGGCCCTGACGATTTCGGCCACCAGCGGATGGCGAACGACGTCGACGTCGTTGAAGCGCACGGTTACCGCGCCTGCCACGCCGTCGAGCACACGCAAGGCTTCGACCAGGCCTGATTTGGTGCTCGGGGGAAGATCGATCTGGGTGGGATCGCCGGTGACGATCATGCGCGAGTTCTCGCCGAGACGGGTGAGAAACATCTTCATCTGCATCGGCGTGGTGTTCTGCGCCTCGTCGAGAATGACGGCGGCATGCGCCAGCGTACGGCCGCGCATGAAGGCAAGCGGCGCGATTTCGATCACTTCGGCGGCAATCGCACGCTCGACCTTGTCGGCCGGCATCATGTCGTAGAGCGCGTCATAGAGCGGGCGCAGATACGGATCGACCTTCTCCTTCATGTCGCCCGGCAGGAAGCCCAGCCGTTCGCCGGCCTCGACGGCCGGTCGCGACAAAATGATGCGTTCGACCATACCGCGCTCGAGCAGCATCGCCGCATGCGCCACCGCCAGATAGGTCTTGCCGGTGCCGGCCGGACCGATGCCGAACACCAGCTCGGACCGCTCCAGCGCCCGCATATAGGCGTCCTGGTTCAGCGAGCGGGCATAGATGGTCTTCTTGCGGGTAGCGATCTGGGCGGCGGAGACCTTGCCCTTGCGCTCCAATGTCGGCAGCGTGAGCTGATCATCGGCGGCGACAGCCATGCGAACGGCACCGTCGACATCGGACTGGCCGATATCGACGCCCTTCTGCAGGATGCCGTAGAGATTGTCCAAGGCGCGGCGCGCCTGTTCGGCGGCAGAAGCGGACCCCTTGATGGTCAACTGGTTGCCGCGCGAGCGGATGTCGACGCCGAGCTTCTGCTCCAGCCGGGCGAGGTTTTCATCGAACTGGCCGTAAAGGGCGCTGGCAAGCTTGTTGTTGTCGAAAGTCAGAACGATGTGCGCCATGTCAGAAGCCCCGGATGCCGGTACCGGGGGCAGATTCTTCAGCTCCGCTGCGCTCAACCGTCTCTCCTCATCTGCCGAGACCCTCAGGCCAATTCGGCGAACAGGCTGTTGTAGCCCGTCTTCGTGATTCGCACCTTGATAATGTCACCGATTTCGCCGGCCATTTCATCAACAATAACCGGCTGCAGCCAAGGCGAGCGACCAACCTTCTGGCCGGCCTGGCGGCCGGGCTTCTCGATCAATGTATCTATGGTGCTGCCGACCAAACTCAAGCCGAAATCCTGCTGTTGTTTCAACAGCAGTGCCTGCAGGCGCTGCAGGCGCTCATCCTTGACCGCTTCCGGCACGTGGTCGGGCATGTCGGCGCCCGGCGTGCCGGGACGCGGCGAATATTTGAACGAGAAGGCCGAGGCGTAGTTCACCTGGCGCACCAGTTCCATGGTCGCCTCGAAATCGGTTTCCGTCTCGCCGGGGAAACCGACGATGAAGTCGCCCGACAGCGCGATATCGGGGCGGGCAGCACGGATGCGGTCGAGCAGCGCCAGATAGTCCCGCGCAGTATGCCTGCGGTTCATCGTCTTCAGAATGCGATCCGAGCCGGATTGCACCGGCAGATGCAGATAGGGCATCAGCGACGGCAGGTCCCGGTGCGCCGCGATCAGTTCGTCGTCCATGTCGCGCGGATGGCTGGTGGTATAGCGCAGCCGCGCCAGGCCGGGAATTCCGGCCAGCCGGAACAGCAGGCGGCCTAGACCCCATTCCTGACCGTTCTCGCCCTCGCCATGCCAGGCGTTGACGTTCTGGCCAAGCAGCGTCACCTCGCGCACCCCGGCCTCGGCCAGGCGCTCGGCCTCAGCGACGATCTGCGCCACCGGCCGCGACACTTCCGAACCTCTGGTATAAGGCACGACGCAGAAGGTGCAGAACTTGTCGCAGCCTTCCTGGACGGTGAGGAAGGCGGTGACGCCGCGCTTGATCACCTCGGCACGCTTAGGCTGCGGCAGATGCTCGAATTTGTCCTCGATGGCGTATTCGGTCTCGACGATCTTCTCGCCGCCGCGCACTCTCGCCAGCACGTCGGGCAGACGGTGATAGGTCTGCGGCCCGATGACCAGGTCGACGGCCGGCGACCGGCGGATGATCTCGGCGCCCTCGGCCTGCGCCACGCAGCCGGCGACGCCGATCAGCATCTCGCGGCCGGCGCTGGCGCGCTCGGCCTTCATGTCACGGATGCGGCCAAGTTCCGAATAGACCTTTTCGGCGGCTTTTTCCCTGATATGGCAGGTATTGAGCAGCACCAGATCGGCCTCGCCGATGGCATCGGTCGCGGCATAGCCGTCGGCGACCAGCGCATCGGTCATGCGCTGCGAATCATAGACGTTCATCTGGCAGCCATAGGTCTTGATGAAGACCTTCTTCGCTGCCGTGGTGCGCACCGCCGGCTGTCCGGCCACGGTGCCGATGTCGTCGCTTTCAATCGTGTTCAAGTCCATCCGGCGGCTTCTAACGCCTTTCCGTGACAAAAAACAGACGATTCTGGCATGCGTCAGCCGGCGCATGCCAGCGGCTAACGGCTCGGGAGCGGATCGGCGAGGGCCGCCTGCATCATCTCGCGCACCCGGCCTTCCATCAGCTTGGCCGTTTCCTTGCGGTTGGAACCCTTGGCAAAGGCGATCGGTTCGCCAAAATGCACCTCCACGTCGAGGGCGCCCTCGGCCATCAGCACCTTGAGATGCGGCATCAGGTCTTCGTCGCCGATCCAGGCGGCGATCGGGCGGTGGCGGCGGCCAAGCGGCACGCCGTGCAGCCGCGTGTAGGCGATCGCCACCGGCTGGATGAATACTTCCTGCGCGGCACCTTCCGAGATCGCCATCGAGGCGGCGCCGAACAGGGTGCTCTTGAAGGGCAGGACGACATTGCCGTCACCAGTCGACCCCTCCGCGAACAGCACCATGGCATCGCCCTTGGCCATGCGATTGGCGATCTCGCTGGCCTGGTCGCCCGAGGAGCGCTTGCGCTCGCGCTCGATGAAGACGGTGCGCTGCAGCTTCGACAGCATGCCGATCAGCGGCCAGCCTTCCATGTCGGCCCTGGCGATGAACTTCACATCGGCAAAAGAGCCCAGCACCATGATGTCGGTCCAGGAAATGTGGTTGGAGGCCACCAGCAAGGGCCGCTTGGCCGACAGCGTTCCCCTGACATGAACGCGCATGCCGAGCGCCCGGATGATCAGCCTGTGCCAGATCTTGAGGACGAAGGCTTCCGGCCACCAGCCCGTCTTCATCGACAGGATCTGCAGCGGCACGAGAACCAGCGACCCGGCGACGACAAGGCCCAGCGCCAGGAAAATCCTGATTTTTCCGATCATATGTCCTGGCCCTACCCGATCCCTCGCTAGCGAAGATCGCGGCGCATGACAAGCGCGCCGGTCGGCCCGCGATCAGGCGACTTGTAGTAATCCGGGCGCTTGCCGACTTCCCGAAAACCCAGCCGACGATAGAGGGCGATCGCGGCGGCATTGGTCTCATCGACCTCGAGGAACAGGGCTTCGGCACGCTGCGAATGCAGTTCGCGCAGCACCGCGTCCATCAACTGCCAGCCCAGGCCCTGGCGGCGATGCGATCGCGCCACCGCGACGGTCAGGATTTCACCCTCGCCCGCGGCCAGCCGGGCGAGTACGAAGCCAACAGGCGGCTTGTCGCCCTGCCCGGTTTCGCGCGCGGCATAGCCAAAGACGGTGTCCTGTTCGAGCAAGGCAGCGAACTCACCGTCGGTCCATGGGCGGACAAAGTCCTCGCGGTGCAGCACCGAGACAGCGGGGCTGTCGGTGACCCTGAGCGGCTCGAGCGCGTAGTCCCGGCGACGCGATTGAAGAAAGGGTATACGCATCAATTCTCGTTTTCTCGCCTGACCATGATCTGTGGACAAACGGGACCGTTTGTCCGCGAAAACCGGCTTCCACTTTTCGGGATCATGGTCTTTGCCTCGAAAGTATAAATCCGGCCTGTGGCTTGGCATCGGCACCGCGCAGATAAAGCGGCTTCGGCCTTTCGCCCTGTCCCTTTGCGGCAGCCAGCCGGGCGTAGGTGAGGATGTCGGCGGTTGCTGTCCGAGGCCCGATGTCGAAGGTGCGGCCGGCCGCTTCAGCGATCAGCGTCGCTGCCGTACCGGCGAGCACCGCGGAATGCTCCGACGCCATGGCTACCGCGTTCGCAAGCGTGGCCACCGCCGGACCGTAAGTCAAAACTGACATTTCATCATAGAGTGCGGCATGGATTTCCTCGCGTCCGGCATCGAGCGCCGCCAGCACGGCACGGCCTGGAAATGCGGTGGCCGCCTCGGCGGCCAGCGCCTCGACGGTCGTCACCCCGATTGCCGGCACCTTGAGCGCCAGCGCCAGGCCGCGCGCGGTCGACACACCGACGCGCAGGCCGGTGAAGGAGCCGGGGCCAACGGAAACGGCAATGGCGCCAAGGCCGGCGTAGTCGGTCGCACCGGCCTTCAACGCTTCGGCGATGACGGCCATCAGGTGCTCGGCATGGCCTTTGCCCAGATCGAGCACCGAACGGCCGAGCTCCCGCCCGACCGCCGCGTCGTAGACGCAGGCGGCGCAGAGGCTGGCGGCACAGTCGATGGCGAGAACTTTCATGAAACGACCGGTTCGAGAAACAATTCCCTGTGCCCGCCATAGCGCGCAACCGCAAGGGTATAGTGCACAATTTGTTAAGCGGCTTCGGTTTGGCCTGGCAGAACGGCTTATGCCGCCTGCTCTATGCGCAGCATGTGATTGTCCCAGACATAGGCCGGTTCCGACCGCGTCCCACCATTGCCCTCGATGATCTCGCCGGCACCCGTGGTGGCCATGAAGCCGGCCCCGTCGGGCGCCACGCCGCAGACCTCTACCAGCGCGCTGGAGGAGACGACCCGGCCGCTGCCCGCATCAATCACGACCAGCGAATTACCTTCCGGCGAGGAGACGGCGACGGTACCGGCAACAGGATTGGTGGCGACCGAGCCGATATAGTTGCGGAAACCGGACAGCACGTCCTGCGGCATGTCGAGCAAAGCCAACTCCTTGCCCCGCGCCGCCCGCCCAACCAGCAGCGGACGATCGGTGCCGGGGCCCCGGTACTGGCAACCGAACCAGACGGCGCCGGTCTGGTCGGTATCCATGTGGCGGATCGACAATTGGTGCAGTGCAGCCGGTAATTCGTGCTTTTCGACCAGGTCGCCGGTGACGCGGTCGACAAGGACATAGGAGGGTTTCATCGTCGCAATGTTAAGCTCGGCGCGGCCATAGTCGGGATGGGTCTCGATGCCGCCATTGGCGACCGCGATCGTCTTGCCGTCGCCCAGCAGCAGAAGTTCGTGCGGACCCATGCCGTAGGTCGGGAATTCGCCGATGCGACTGAATTTCGCCCGCGCATCGTAGACGCCGACCACGCCGGCCGCGTTGTCGAAATCGTTCTCGGTGGCGTAGAGCAGAGCGCCGTCGGGCGAGAACACGCCGTGACCGAAGAAGTGCCGGCCGGTGATGCTGGCGATGGTTTGCGGAGCGTCGCGCCCCGTGTGGTCGAAAACGACGGCGAAGGTGCCGGGCTGGCGGGCGAAGACCACCGAACGCTTCGATATGGGATCGAAGGTGACGTCATGGCCGCGATCGGGCAAGTCGATCGCATGCAGAAGCTTGCCGGCCTCGGATAGAACGGCAGCGCCAAAACTGCCGTCGCGCTTGACGAAGGCGGTGGCGAAGACCGCGTCAGCAGCAAGCGTGTTTGCCCAGACGGAGGGCGTCACGGCGGCGGCGAAGCCGATGCCGGCGGCCCTCAAGAAATCGCGGCGGTCGATGAGCAATCTCTTCATGCTCAGTCCCCATCCAGCGACGAGAAGCCGGCGGTCAGGCCGAATTCGGCGGTCAGTCTGGTGCCGATCAAGGTCGACAGGCTGGAGGTGATCAGGGCGAAATGCTCGAGTTTTTCGCGTAGCGCCGGATCGGCGAGCGCCTTGTCGATCGGGCCCTGGACGGCCTTGGCGGTCGCCACGCCGTTGACCAGTTGGATGTGGATCGAGTCCGCCATCCAATGCGCATCCGGCGGCAGCGCGTCGCCAAGCTTCGACACCTGGAACAGCGCATCGACGCCGGCCAGATTTCCAGCCAGCGCTTTGGTGGTGTTTTGTGAACGCCAGTAGATCGCTTGTTTTGGCTTGTCGGCGTTGGGTCCGGCGCCCAGAAAACCCTTCAGGCGCACATCGCGGACCATTTCCAGCTCGTTGATGAAGACGCCGACCAGTTCGGTGACCGCCTCGTTGCCATCACGATAGAGCGCATTTTGCGGCCCCGGATTGGCCCAGAGTGCGGCGAAACCGTCCGGTTTGTTCCAGGCCGCGCTGACCTCCGCTGCGATGGTCTCGATATTGCCGGCAATAGCCTCGCCATAGGCGCAGCGATAGGGTTCGTCCTTGCCCGTCAAGACATCGGCGCCGTCGCCGTGAAGCACGAATTCCAGCGCGCCGAGTCCCTGCATGGCAACGCTCTTGCCGGCAAGCTGGACAGGGTCGGTGGCGGCTGGATCCTTGTCCGACAACGCCGCCTGAACCTGTTTCAGACCGATGCTCTTGCGGTCCGGCCAGAACAGCATGCGCTCCAGCCTGTTGTTCTCCTTGATCGGCCCAAAACCGATGATCTCGGCCGATGACCAGGCATGGATGGTGGCCGAAAATTCGGCCCGCGCCGCATCAAGCTCCCCTTGCGACGGCGCCTCGCAGAGCTTGTGCATCGCTTTCACGAGGGCTTCCGTATGCTGGTGCAGGTCCTCATAGGCCGGTCGGATAAAGCCGTCGATCGCGCGCTGGATGACGTCAGAGGCTTTCATCGCGGCCGATGCGGGCAAGGCCCCCAGCAGGGTCAATGGGAGAACGAGGACCAGCGCGAAACGCTTCGGCATCAAAGTGACTCCAGGAATTTGACCAATGCATCGCGCTCGATGGCGCCGGTGGCGGCAAAGCGGTCGCGCGCCTTCTGCGCCTCGCCACCATGCCACAGGATAGCCTCGACCAAAGAGCGCGCACGGCCATCGTGCAGATAGAAGGAATTGCCGTTGACCGTTTCGGTGAGGCCGATGCCCCATAGCGGCGGGGTGCGCCACTCATTGCCGGTCGCCTCGCCCACGGCCTGGCCATCGGCAAGATCCGGCCCCATGTCGTGCAGCAGGAAATCGGAATAAGGCCAGATCAACTGGAACGCCTGCGCCTTGTCAGGCGCATCGCGACGGGTGACGAATTTCGGCGTGTGACAGGCGACGCAGCCGATTTCGTAAAAGACCTTCTTGCCGGCGAGCACATCAGGCGAAGCGAGGCCGCGCCGCGCCGGCACAGCCAGGTTCTGTGAATAGAAGGTGACGAGATCCATTACCGGCGCCGGCGCCTCGGCCGGGCCGAGGCGCGCCTGCACGCCGTTTGGCATTGCGAGGCATTTTTCCTGCGCGGCGGTGCAATCACCCGAGTGTTTCGGCTCTTCCGGCGTCGAGATGCCGATATCGCCGGCAAAGGCATCCGCGGCCTGCTGGCGGATCGACGCCGCCTGCGCCTTCCAGCCGAAACGGCCAAGCGTCAGCTCGCCGCTCGGGCCATCACGCACGATGTTCGGCTTGCCGGAGATGCCATCGCCGTCCCTGTCGTCCGGGTCGGCATGGGCCAGAATGTCGGCCGGCGCAATCTGTTCGATCAGGCCAAGGCCGATCATCGGCGGCGTCAGGCGCGGCGACAGCGTGGTGCGCGGATCGAGCGGTCCATAGGCAAGATCGTCGACCGCGTAGGTGGGTTTGCGCAGGGAAATGACGGTGCCGTCCGTCAGTTCCACCTTACGTTCCTTATAGTCGACACGCATCCTGCCTTCACCCTTGAGGCCAGGCACGGCCAGTTCCTGCAACTGCGTGCCATAGACCGGGTCCGGGAGATTGAGCAGCCTATGGTCGGCGAGCGCCGCCTTCTCTTCCGCGCTGCGTGCGTCACGCGCCAGCCGCAGGAACATCGAGGTGGTGCCGGCATCGCCTTGCGGCGGCCGGCCGCGGCCATCCTTCAGGTGGCAGTTCTGGCAGGCGCGTTCGTTGAACAGGGGCCCAAGCCCATCCGAGGCCTGCGTCGAGGATGGCGACGACACCCAGTTCTTGCGGAAAAGCGCGTTGCCGAGCTTGAAGGTGCCTTCTTCCTCGAAGCTGATGTTGGCCGAGGATTGCGAGAAGGAATCACGGCTGACGTCCTTCCGCGAGGTGCCGGCGCCACCTTGCATCAGTTCGAAAGGCTCGGGTTTGGAGAAGTCCTTGGTCGGCCTGCTGACGGCGGTGACGCGCGCCTGATCCTTGGCAGTGAGATCGGTGCGCGTGGTGGCGAGGCCAGCCGGTTGAAAGTCGCCGGCGATCGCGGAGGATGTCAGCGCCAGCACGAGAATAAGGCCATGCCGACCAGCCGGTATGGCTGGCGTTTTCCGAAGGCGCAGCGGGCCCTTGGCCCGCCGCAAGCGGCGCAGGACGTCTAAGAGGCGCCGCATTCCCGCATATCCTTAGTCCGCCTCGTCCGCCGATGCGGCGTTGAGCTGGCCGTACTTCTCCTCGCCGATCGAGGCCAGGAGGTCGAGCTGCGTCTCGAGGAAGTCGATGTGGCCTTCTTCGTCGGTCAGCAGTTCCTCGAACAGTTTCATCGATACGTAGTCGCCCGCTTCATCGCAGATTTCGCGCGAGCGCTTGTAGGCAGTGCGCGCGTCATATTCACCGGCAAGATCGGATTCGAGCACTTCCTTGACGTTCTGGCCGATGCGCAGCGGCGCCACGGACTGCAGGTTGGGATGGCCTTCAAGGAAGATGATGCGGGCCACGAGCTTGTCGGCGTGGTGCATCTCCTCGATCGATTCCGCACGCTCCTTCTTGGCCAGCTTGGCGTATCCCCAATCCTCGAGCAGACGGAAATGCACCCAATATTGGTTGACGGCGCCGAGTTCCAGAAAAAGAGCCTCGTTAAGCCGCTCGATGACCTGTGGTTCGCCTTTCATGGGTTCTGCTCCCGTATTGGACGCGCAGGCCTCTGACGCGATCCAGATGTGAAACGATGTCCACGCCGCTCGCCTGCGAGCGGGCGTGGTAGTTCTCGGTGACCCGAATGATCGTTTCGACCACATTTGGGAAGCAGCCGCAACACCGACCCCGTTTGTGCATGGCGTGATAGACTTTCGCCGGCACGATGAGCTGCCAGGGATCCTGATCCAGCAGGCCGATGATCGTCTGCTCGATCTCCTTCTCGGTGATGATGTTGCAATGGCAGATCAGCATTTCGTCGCTCTGGCTGACGGCGCCGGTGCGGCGCCGTTTGGCTTGGGTAGGCCTACTTGAACACCTTGTCGGGTGCGTCGAGGCTGTCGGAACCTTCGAAGGCAATGGCGTTCAACTTCAACGAACCGACCGCGCGCTCGATCGACTTGGTCTGGTCGATCAACGCGTCGATCGCCGCCTGAACGGTGGCATTGCCCGCCGTATTGCCTTCGGCGATCTGCTGGTTATAGGCCTCGCCGGCCTCGGCGCGCGCCTTGATCGCCTCCATCCTGGCGACGGTGACATCGAGTTTATCAGTCAATTCCTTGTCGATCGCCGGATCGGCGACCTTGACCATATCGGACACCGAGGGACCTGAAACGACGGTGCCATCAAGCCTGGTATAGCTGGCATGGTAAGCAGCGCGGATGCCGACGGCATCATAGAGATGGGAATTGTAGGTGTTGTCGGAGAAGCAGTCATGCTCCTCTTCCGGGTCATGCAGCAACAGGCCGAGCTTCATGCGTTCGCCCGCCAGTTCGCCGTAGGAGAGCGAGCCCATGCCCGTGAAGATCACCGAAATGGCGGTGTTCGGCTCGCCATCGAGCAGGTTCTTGCGCGCGGCGCCGTCTTCCTTCCAGTCGTCGACCATCTTCTGCAGGTCGGAGACCAGAAGGCCAGTCGCCGACTTCAGGTACTCTGCGCGGCGGTCGCAATTGCCGCCGGTGCAGTTCTTGAGATCGTAGTCGGTGTAGGGGCGCTCGCCGGCGCCCGGGCCGGTGCCGTGCAGGTCCTGGCCCCAGAGCAGGAATTCGATCGCGTGATAGCCGGTGGCGACATTGGCTTCGACGCCGCCGGCCTGCTGCAGCGTGCCGGACAGGAATTCCGGCGAAAGCTTCGACGCATCGACCTTCTTGCCGTTGATCTCGATCTCCTTGTTGGCGATCACATTGGCGGTATAGAGCGAATTCGCATCGGACTCGGTGCCGTAGCTCTTGGCGACATAGTCGATCAGGCCTTCGTCCAGCGGCCAGGAATTCACCTCACCTTCCCAGTCATCGACAATCTTGTTGCCGAAGCGGTAGACCTCGGTCTGCTGGTAGGGCACGCGCGCCGCCTTCCAGGCGTCGCGGGCAGCATGGAGCGTTTCCGCCGACGGGTTGGCAAGCAGTGCGTCGACCGCCTTGTCGAGC
The DNA here is from genome assembly GCF_037179625.1 of Mesorhizobium sp. Cs1299R1N3. Taxonomy (NCBI): domain Bacteria; kingdom Pseudomonadati; phylum Pseudomonadota; class Alphaproteobacteria; order Hyphomicrobiales; family Phyllobacteriaceae; genus Mesorhizobium; species Mesorhizobium sp. Cs1299R1N3. The sequence continues at coordinate 590,981 of NZ_JAPYKQ010000001.1, forward strand.
GCCTGCGCCGTGGTCAGCGAATCCTCATATTTGGCAAGCCCGATATCCGCGTAAGTCTTGATGACCGCCTTCGCGTCGGTTTCCGCCCTGGCAGGCAGCACGAATACCGCTGCCGTCAGCAGCGCCGTGGCGCCGATCGCCGCCAGCCTGCCGCCATATCGTGCTGTCATTATCGCTCTCCAGTTCCTCGGAAATTTTCTAAGCGGCGCGCGCGCCAACCCGCGCCAGGCCACATTCATGCCATTGGGCGCAAGACATGCCGCGTGATCGCGCGGCTCGGGGAAGACAGACACCAAAATGCCTCCAATCGAACGGGTTCAAGGCCCAGACATCAAAGGGATGCGCCAATGCGCGAGCCTCCTTAAAGCTTCGAGTCCGATGAAAGTCAATGGGAATTGCTGGAAAACCCAATCGAAACAATAGTTTAGAATTATTCTAAACTGCAATAGTCAACTTTATGCGCCGTTGCGCGGGCATTTGCACCGAACTGTACGATTGACAGCCGCCGTCCCGGGTGCGACCCGCAAACCTCCCTTGCGGCGGCGCCAGACAATCGCCACTTGGCGAGACGTCCTAGGATCGAGCGGGATCGGAATGCGATGAAGAACGGCGTGGTCATTGTCGGTGCGGGTCATGCGGGCGTGCAGGCGGCCGCCAGCCTGCGCGAGGATGGCTATGACGGGCCGGTGATCCTGGTCGGCGACGAGAACGAACTGCCCTACCACAAGCCGCCGCTGTCGAAGACCTTCATCAAGGATGCCGAGGCCAAGCCTCAACCGCTTCGGGGCGAGACGTTCTACACCGGTAGCGCCATCGACTACCGGCCGGGGATGCGGATCGAGCGCATCGATGCCGGCCGCCATAGTCTCGACATTGCCGGCGGCGGCGCACTTGCCTTCGACCATCTGATCCTGGCGACCGGATCGCGCCCGCGCGCCCTGCCGCTGCCCGGCGCGGATCTATCCGGCGTGGTGTCGCTGCGCTCGCTGGCCGATGCGCGGCTGATCCGGGAGTTGAGCGCGCGGAGCGAAGACGTCGTTATCCTCGGCGGCGGCTTCATCGGGCTGGAGATCGCCGCGACGCTGCGGGCGGCCGGCCGCACCGTGACGGTCGTCGAAGCCGTCGACCGGCTGCTCGGACGCGCCGTGGCGCCGATGGTGGCGAGCCATGTCCGGCAAAGGCTGGAAGCGACAGGCGTGCGCATCCTCACCGGAACCTCGATTTCAAGGCTCGAAGGCGAAAACGGCCATGTCACGGCCGCGATCACCTCGTCAGGCGAAAGGCTGCCGGCGCGCATGGTCGTGGTCGGCATCGGCGCCGTGCCGAATGTCGAACTGGCGCAAGCCGCGGGCCTTCATGTCGCCAACGGCATTCGCGTCGATCACCAGATGCGCAGCTCGGTGCCGGAGATTCTGGCCATCGGCGACGCCGCCTCCTACCAGCACTGGTTCACCGGCGGCGACGTGCGGCTGGAATCGGTGCAGAACGCCACCGACCAGGCGCGACTTGCCGCCCGGACAATTGCCGGTCACACCGACGCCTACTCGGCGGTGCCATGGTTCTGGTCCGACATTGGCGACATTAAATTGCAGATGGTCGGCCTGACCGCCGGCGGCGACAACCATGTCGTTCTGGGCGACCTGCCCGACAACAAATTCTCGATCTACCACTATGCCGGCGACCGCCTGCTCGGCATCGAATCCGTCAACCGCCCTGGCGACCACATGCTTGGCCGCAAGATGCTCGGCGCCGGTTTTTCGCCGACGCCGCAGATGGTGGCCGCAGGCCCGGACGGGCTGAAGGCGGCACTGGCGGCATTCCAGAACATGGAGCCAGCCAAGGCCCGTGCGTAGGATTTCCAAGTTTTGTCATAGGCAATAAAATGCCCGAATGAGCACCATGAATATCTCGCTGCCGGACAGCTTGAAGCATTTTGTCGATCAGCAAGTGACGGACCGCGGCTATGGCACAAGCAGCGAGTATGTGCGTGAATTGATCCACCACGATCAGGATCGTCAGCTTCTGCGCGGTTTGCTCCTCGAAGGCGCATCTTCCGCGCCGGGCGCTCCCATTGACGATGACTATTTCGCCTTGCTGCGAAAACGAGCCCAAGGCCAATAAATTAGGTGGCCGCAAAGGCGATTATTCCTCGAAACCTTGCTCTGCGAGATATCGAGAACGCTGTTGATTATTATGCGCGCGAAGTTGGTTCTCATACAGCGTTGGGCTATGTCGACGATCTTCAAAACGCCTACAAACTGATCGCCGACCATCCGGCATCGGGCTCTTTGAGATTTGAGATATGGCTACGAAATCGGATTGCCTGGTCTTCGTAGTGTGCAACTCAAGCGCTACCCATATCTGATCTTCTATCTTGAGCAGGCCGATCATATCGATGTGTGGCGAGTGCTACACGCCAAAATGGACATCCCAGCCTGGTTGCAGAATCCGAGCTCCTGACGGCACGTTCACCAGCTTTGATGCAAGCCGTCAGGAGAAATGAGGCGCCGCCTTTTCAGGCGGCGCAGACTTCGCGGATCGAGCTTTCCAGAATGTCGAGCGCTTCGTTCATGACCTCGTCCTGGATGGTGATCGGCGCCAGGAAGCGGATGACGTTGCCATAGACGCCGCAGGTCAGCAGGATCAGGCCCTTGTCGAGCGCCTTCAGGCGGATCGCGTTGGCGATCTCGGCCGACGGCAGGCCTTTCTTGACATCGTTGAACTCCACGGCGTTCATGAAGCCCAAACCCCTGATGTCGACAATCTCGGGCACGTCGTCACGGATCGACTGCAGACGCTGCTTCAGCCTCGCACCCAGCGTGTTGGCGCGGTCGCAGAGCTTTTCGTCCTCGATGACATCCAGAACCGCATGTGCCGCGGCGACGCCGATCGGGCTGCCGCCGTAGGTGCCGCCGAGGCCGCCGGGAGCAGGCGCATCCATGATCTCGGCGCGGCCGGTGACCGCCGACAGCGGGAAGCCGCCGGCGAGGCTCTTGGCCATGGTGGTGATGTCGGCCGCCACCTCATGGTGGTCCATGGCGAACATCTTGCCGGTGCGGGCAAAGCCGGTCTGCACTTCATCGGCGATGAGCAGCATGCCGTGCTGGTCGCAGAGCTTGCGCAGCGCCGTCAGCAGTTCACGCGGCGCGTCGTAGAAGCCGCCCTCGCCCTGAACCGGCTCGATGATGATCGCGGCGACGCGGGCCGGATCGACATCCGCCTTAAACAGCTTGTCGAGCGCGGCCAGCGAATCGGCGACCGAGACACCATGCAGTTGCACGGGGAACGGCACGTGGTAGACGTCGCCCGGCATGGCTCCGAAGCCAACCTTGTAGGGCACGACCTTGCCGGTCAGCGCCATGCCCATGAAGGTGCGGCCGTGGAAGCCGCCGCCAAAGGCGATGACGGCCTGGCGGCCGGTGGCGTTGCGAGCGATCTTGATGGCATTCTCCACCGCCTCGGCGCCGGTGGTGACGAAGATGGTCTTCTTCTCGAACTTGCCGGGCAGCATGGCGTTCAGCCGTTCGGCCAGCCGCACATAGCTTTCATAAGGCACGACCTGGTGGCAGGTGTGGGTGAAGCGGTCGAGTTGCGCCTTGACCGCCTCGATCACCCTGGGATGGCGGTGGCCGGTGTTGACGACGGCGATGCCCGAGGAGAAGTCGATATAGCGGCGGCCCTCGACATCCCAGATTTCCGAATTTTCAGCCCGATCGGCATAGATCTGCGTGGTCATGCCGACGCCGCGCGAGATCGACTGGTTCTTGCGTTCGGAAATGGCGGAGTTCTTCATGATATCCCTCACCGGGCCGGCGCCCGTTCTGTTTGATGTCGTTGAATTCCCCTTCTGGCCTTATTTCAGACTTTCCTCAAGTCGGCACCGTCACCGGGTCGATTGGGCCTGACTTAACCAGTCCGGCGATACACCGGTTTCCTTTTCTTCGGGATCGATTATCCTCCCGATATCCGCGAGGGGATCGCGATCAGCGACCGGCGCGCGAGCGAGGGAACCATGAGCAGGAACGCGACATCGTCCATCTCGCCGCGATCCGCCAAAACTCCCAGCCCTTTGTCTTGTCCAGCCGCTTTGTCTTGTCCAGCCGCTTCGATTCTCGCCTGCACGGCCCTGGTGCTGCTCGCCGGTTGCCAGAAGCAGGAGGCGGCGGAAAAAAAGCTGCCGGTCATGGTGCGCACCGAGACGGTGGCGATGGCCGATTATGCGCCGAGAACCTCGCTGACCGGGGTGATCGCGGCGCGTACGTTGAACAATCTTTCGTTCCGGGTTGGTGGACGCGTCGCGGAGCGGCTTGTCGATGTCGGCCAGCATGTCGATCAGGGGACAGTGCTTGCCCGCATCGATCCGCAGGAGCAGGAATCCGATCTGCGTTCGGCGCAGGCCGATCTCGATGCCGCGCAGGCGCAATTGACACAGGCCGCGGCCACTTTCGAGCGGCAAAAGACGCTGCTTGCCCAGGGCTTCACCACCAGGCGCGACTATGACGTGGCCGACCAGACGCTGAAGGTGGCGCAAGGCAGCGTCGATGCCGCGCGGAGCGCGCTCACCAATGCCCAGCAGAACCTGTCCTTCACCGAACTCAAGGCCGGTGCGGCCGGCGTGATCACCGCCCGGCAGGTCGAAACCGGCCAGGTGGTGCAGGCGGCGCAGACCGTCTTCACCGTCGCCGAGGATGGCGACCGCGACGCGGTGTTCAATGTGCAGGAGACGCTGGTCGCCAGGACGCCGGCCTCTCCGGCGGTGACGATCACGCTGTTGTCCGACCCGCAGGTCAGGGCAACAGGCAAGGTGCGCGAAATCTCGCCGGCGGTCGACCCGGCTTCAGGCTCGATAAGGGTCAAGGTCGCCATTCCCGACACGCCCGCCGGCATGCCGCTCGGGGCAGCCGTGATCGGCTCGGTCGGCGCCAAGCCGGCGAAGGCGATCCTGTTGCCTTGGCAGGCCCTGACATCCAGCGCCGGCAAACCGGCGGTCTGGATCGTCGATCCCGCGTCCAAGGCAGTCGCGACGACGCCGGTGGAGGTGCTGGCGTTCGATTCGGGTACCGTCGTCATTGCCAAGGGACTGAACGAAGGCCAGAGCGTCGTTACGTCAGGCGGGCAATTGCTCAGCCCCGGCCAGACGGTCGAGATATCGGGAGCGGCGCAATGAAGCGGCTGCTACCCGTCCTGCTTGGCCTTGCCGCGCTTGCCGCCTGTTCGAAATCGGACGAGAAGCCGCCGGAGATCGTCCGGCCGGTGTTGTCGGTGGTGGTCGAGCCGCGCACCACGCAAACCTTCGGTTTCGCCGGATCGGTCGAACCGCAGGTCAGCGCCGATCTTGCCTTCCGCCTGCTCGGTCGCGTCGTCTCGCGCGACGTCAAGGTCGGCGACATCGTCAGCAAGGGCGCGACGATCGCTGCACTCGACCCAACCGCGCTGGAACTGGCCGTCCAGGCGGCCAAGGCCGAACTCTCCAATGCCGAGGCGCAATTCGCCAATGCCGCCGCCAGCGAGGAGCGCCAGCGCCAGTTGCTCACGTCTGCCAATACGTCGCAATCGGTCTTCGATGCCGCGCAGCAGGCACGCAAAGCCGCGGAAGCCAGTGTCGAGCGGGCCAAGGCTTCGCTGGCCAAATCCCAGGAGCAACTCGGCTATGCCAGGCTGTTCTCGGATTTCGATGGCGTCGTCACCGCCGTCGGTGCCGAGGTCGGCCAGACGGTCTCACCCGGGCAGACGGTCGTCACCGTGGCGCGCTCGGACCCGCGCGAGGCAGTCGTCGACATTCCCGACCAGTTGACCGGCGACTTAACGGCCGGCACGCCGTTCCAGGTCATCCTGCAGTCGCTGCCGACAATCCAGACCGAGGCCAAGCTGCGCGAGATCGCGCCCCAGGCCGAGGGCTCGACCCGAACGCGCCGCGTCAAGCTGACGCTGACCGATCCGCCGCAGGCCTTCAGGCTCGGCTCGACGGTAACGGCGACCCGCATGACCAAGGTCGTACCAACGATCGAACTGCCCATCTCGGCCTTGCTCGACAAGAATGGTTCCGAAAAAGTGTGGATCGTCGAACCACAGACATCGAGCGTGAGCATGCGCGACATCAAGGTCGCGTCGAAGGCCGGCGGCACCTTCACGGTGGCCGAAGGGCTCGAGGCCGGGATGCGCGTCGTCACGGCGGGCGTCCACAACCTGAGCGAGGGCCAGAAAGTCAAAGTGCCCGAGGGAGGGGCCTCATGAAAGGCTTCAACCTCTCCGACTGGGCGCTCAACCACCGCTCGCTGGTCTGGTATTTCATGCTGGTCTTCGTGGTGGCCGGCGTGTTTTCCTATCTCAATCTCGGCCGCGAGGAAGATCCAGCCTTCACCATCAAGACGATGATCATCCAGGCCAACTGGCCGGGCGCATCGGTCAACGAGACGGTGCGGCAGGTGACCGACCGCATCGAGAAGAAGCTCGAGGAACTCGACAGCCTCGACTACACCAAATCAGTCACCACAGCCGGCCAGACTGTCATCTTCGTCAACCTGAAGGACACCACCAAGGCGCGCGACGTCGTGCCGAACTGGCTTCAGGTGCGCAACATGGTCAACGACATCAAGGCGCAGTTTCCGCAAGGCGTGCAGGGCCCGTTCTTCAACGATCGCTTCGGCGATGTCTACGGCAACATCTATGCCTTCACCGCAGACGGGCTGACACAACGTCAATTGCGCGACTATGTGGAGGATATCAGGACAAAAATCCTGACCGTGCCCAATGCCGGCAAGGTCGATCTGGTCGGCGCGCAGGACGAGGCCATCTATCTCGAATTCTCGACGCGCCAGATAGCGGCGCTTGGCCTCAACCAGCAGCAAATCGTCGCCAGCCTGCAGGCGCAGAATGCGATCACGCCGTCCGGCGTGATCCAGTCCGGGCCGGAGCGCATCAGCGTGCGCGTCGGCGGCCAATTCACTTCCGAGGAGAGCCTGCGCGCCATCAATCTGCGCGTCAACGATCGGTTCTTCCGGCTGAGCGACGTGGCGACGATCACACGCGGTTACGTCGACCCGCCGACGGCCTTGTTCCGCTTCAACGGCCAAAACGCGATCGGGCTTGCCATCGGCATGAAGCCCAATGCCAATCTGCTCAAATTCGGCGAGGCACTGCACGAGGAGATGAACAAGGTGCTGGCCGACTTGCCGGTCGGCGTCGGCGTGCATCTGGTCGCCGACCAGCCTGTCATCGTCGAGGAGGCGGTCTCAGGTTTCACGCATGCGCTGTTCGAGGCGGTGGCCATCGTACTCGCGGTGTCGTTCATCAGCCTCGGCATGCGCGCCGGCTTCGTCGTGGCGCTGTCGATCCCGCTTGTGCTGGCCATCACCTTCACGGTCATGGAGTATCTGGGGATATCGCTGCAGCGCATTTCACTGGGCGCGCTGATCATCGCGCTCGGACTGCTGGTCGACGATGCGATGATCGCGGTCGAAATGATGGTGGCGCGGCTGGAGGTTGGTGACAATCTGCGCAAGGCGGCGACCTATGTCTACACCTCGACCGCCTTCCCGATGCTGACCGGCACGCTGGTGACGGTCGCAGGCTTCATTCCGATCGGGCTCAACTCGAGTGCTGCCGGCGAATACACCTTCACGCTGTTCGTCGTCATCGCCGTATCGCTGCTGGTGTCATGGATCGTGGCGGTGCTGTTCGCGCCGCTGCTCGGCGTCACCATCCTGCCGGCGACAATGAAGACCAAGCATCACGACCGGCCGGGCCGCTTCACGTCACTGTTCCGGCGCGTGCTTGTCGGCTCGGTGCGCCGGCATTGGCTGACGATCATCGTGACCGTGCTTCTGTTCGCTGCCTCGATCGCCGGCTTCGGGTTCGTCCAGCAGCAGTTCTTCCCGCCTTCCGATCGGCCGGAGCTGATCGTCGACTGGAACCTGCCACAGAACTCCTCGATTGCCGAAACGCGCGACCAGATGGAGCGCTTCGAACAGCGGGCGCTGGTCGGCAATCCCGACATCGACCACTTTTCCTCCTATATCGGTCAGGGCGCGGTGCGCTTCGTGCTGGCCTATGACGTGCAGCCGGCCAATCCCTATTTCGGCCAGACGGTGATCGTCACCAAGAGCATCGAGGCACGCAACCGGGTGAAGCCGGCGCTGGAGAAGCTGCTGCGCGCGGAGTTTGTCGGCACCGACGCCTTCGTCAAGCCGCTTGAGCTCGGACCGCCGGTTGGACGGCCTGTGCAGTACCGCGTCGGCGGCCCTGACATCCGGACGGTTCGAGAACTGGCGCAGCAATTCGCCGGCGTGATCTCAGCCAATCCGAAGCTCGCAGCACCGACCTTCGACTGGAATGAACCGCAGCGTGTGCTGAGGGTCGACGTGCTGCAGGACAAGGCGCGCCAGCTCGGCATCACCTCGTCCGACATCGCCAGCACGCTGAACAGCACGGTGGGCGGCGCGACGATCACGCAGGTGCGTGACGCGACATACCTCATCAACGTCGTGGCACGTTCGCGCGAAGCCGAGCGCGGCTCGATCGAGACGCTGCAGAACATCCAGCTGCCGACCGGCAATGGCGAGGCAATCCCCCTCGCCGCGGTCGCCAATTTTCGCTACGATCTGGAGCAGCCCACCGTCTGGCGGCGCGACCGCATCCCGACTATCACGGTGCGCGCCGGCTTGGTTGGCGACGTACTGCCGGCGACCGTCGTCAACGAGTTGAAGCCGTCGGTCGACGCCTTCATCGCCAAGCTGCCGCCTGGCTATTCGGTCGAGACCGCCGGCTCGGTCGAGGAAAGCGCCAAGAGCCAGGGACCAATCGCGGCCGTGGTGCCGCTGATGCTGTTCGTCATGGCGACCATCCTGATGGTGCAGTTGCAGAGTTTCCAGCGCCTGTTCCTGGTGGTGGCGGTGGCGCCGCTGGGCCTGATCGGCGTTGTGGCGGCCCTGGTGCCAAGCGGCGCGCCGCTCGGCTTCGTCGCCATCCTCGGCGTGCTGGCGCTGATCGGCATCCTGATCCGCAACTCGGTCATTCTGATCGTGCAGATCGAGGACCTTGTCGCCGAGGGCAGGGATCGCTGGGCCGCCGTCATCGAAGCGACAGAGCACCGCATGCGGCCGATCGCACTGACCGCCGCCGCGGCCAGCCTGGCCCTGATCCCGATCGCCCGCGAAGTGTTCTGGGGGCCGATGGCCTACGCGATGATGGGCGGCATCATTGCGGGTACCGCAATCACGCTGCTGTTCCTGCCGGCACTTTATGTGGCGTGGTTCAGGATCAAGGAGCCGAAAGACGCGGCGCTAGGCGAAGCGCAACAGGGTGAGGTCCTGCCGGAAAGCGGAACGGTCTGAGGCGGGAAATACACTTTGCGTCGGACAACTATCGTCAAACTTGCTCGGAGGCGGTTCTCACAAACCCGTCGCTCGCCCTGAGCAGGTTGCGCGTATAATCCTTCGTCACGCGGCGCTCGACGAGGTCGTTCGCCACCAGATTCTCCACCGCCTCGCCGCCCTGCATCACCATCAGCCGCTCGCACATGTGGGTGATGATGGCGAGGTCGTGGCTGACCATCAGGAAGGTCAGCTTGCGCCGGCGACGGACTTCCTCCAGCAGGTTGAGCACTTCGGCCTGCACCGAGGCGTCGAGCGCCGAGGTCGGCTCGTCGAGCAGCAGGATCGAGGGCTCGAGGATGAGCGCGCGCGCGATCGCCACGCGCTGGCGCTGGCCGCCCGACAATTGGTGCGCGTAACGGAAGCGAAAACCGTTGCCGAGGCCGACCTCGTCGAGTGCGCGTTCAATCCGCCTTTCGCCATCGGCAAAGCCGTGGATGGCAAGCGGCTCCTGCAGCAGGCGGTCGACGGTCTGGCGCGGATGCAGCGAGCCATACGGATCCTGAAAAACCATCTGCACTTCGCGGTAAAAAGCCTTGTCGCGGCGCGTGCCGAGCGTCTTGCCGTTGACGGTGATGCTGCCCGATGCGACCGGCGCAAGGCCGGCTATGGCTCGCAGCAATGTCGATTTGCCTGAGCCGGATTCACCGACCAGGCCGAAGGATTCACCCGGCTGCACATCGAGGCTGACGCCCTTCAACGCGCGGAAGCGGTCGAAGAGCACCTCCAGCCTGTCGACGGCAATCGCGGAAGTCATGCCGCCCACTCCGGCTTGCGGTCGAGCACCGGCAGCGGGTGACGGTCGGCGCCGATCTTGGGCATGCAGTTGAGCAGGCCGCGCGTGTAGGGATGCTGCGCCTGGCTGAGTTCCGAAGCCTTGAGCTGCTCGACCACTTTGCCGGCATACATGACGATGACGCGGTCGCAGAAGGACGAGACCAGGCGCAGGTCGTGCGAGATGAAGATCAGCCCCATGCCGCGCTCTGCGACCAGCCTGTCGAGAATGCCGAGCACGTCGAGCTGCACCGTGACATCAAGCGCCGAGGTCGGCTCGTCGGCGATCATCATTTCCGGCCCGGCGATCAGCATCATGGCGATCATGGCGCGCTGGCCCATGCCGCCGGACACTTCGTGCGGATGCAGGTCGAAGACACGTTTGGGGTCGCGGATCTGCACCGCCTCCAGCATGGCCAGCGCGCGCTCGCGCGCCTCGGCCTTGCCGACCTTTTCATGGGTGCGCAAAGTCTCGACGATCTGGCGGCCGATGCTCATCACCGGGTCGAGCGAATATTTCGGATCCTGCAGGATCATGGCGATGCGGTTGCCGCGCAGCGCCCGGCGTTGGCGTGGCGAGACGCCGAGCAGGTCGATGCCGTCGAAGGTCAATTTGCTGGCCGATATCCGGGCCTGCGGCGGTGTCAGGCCCATGATGGCGCGGCCCGTCTGCGACTTGCCCGAGCCGGACTCCCCGACAATGCCGAGCCGCTCGCGGCCGAGCGAAAAGGAGACGCCGCGCACCGCCTCGATCATGCCGGTACGGGTCGGAAAGGTGACCCGCAGATCATCCACCTCAAGCAGTGTCCCCGTCTGGCCGCTCATTGGTCACCGCTCCGGGGGTCGAGTGCGTCGCGCAGGCCGTCGCCAAGCAGGTTGAAGCCGAGGCTGACGAAGAGGATGGCGAAGCCAGGCGCGCCGGCCACCCACCATTGGTCGAGGATGAAGCGGCGGCCCGAAGCGATCATCGTGCCCCATTCCGGCAGCGGCGGCTGCGCGCCAAGGCCGAGGAAGCCGAGGCCCGCGGCCGTCAGGATGATGCCGGCCATGTCGAGCGTCACGCGGACGATGAGCGAAGAGATGCAGAGCGGCATGATGTGGCGCAGCACGATGCGGAAAGGCGAGGCGCCCATCAGTTGCACTGCCTTGATGTAGTCCGAGTTGCGCACGGTCAGCGTTTCCGCACGCGCAATGCGCGCATAGGGCGGCCAGGAGGTGATGGCGATGGCGAGCACGGCGTTCTCGATGCCGGGGCCAAGGGCGGCGACGAAGGCCAGCGCCAGCACCAGCTTGGGGAAAGCGAGGAAGATGTCGGTGATGCGCATCAGGATGGCATCGGTCCAGCCGCCGGCATAGCCGGCGACGGTGCCGACCAGAAGACCGATGGGAGCCGCGATGATGGCGACCAGGATGACCACATAGAGGGTCCAACGCGAACCGTAGAGAATGCGCGAAAGGATGTCGCGGCCGAGGTCGTCGGTGCCGAACCAGTGTTGCGCACTCGGTGCCAGCAGCCGCGCGTTCTTCAGGTCACCGAAGGTCGGCGAATACGGCGCCAGCATACCGGCAAGTGCGGCGACGAGCAGCAGGGCGATGATGATCAGCAGACCGACAAAGGCCAGACGATTGGCGGAAAAGCGCCGCCACGCGACATAGGCGCGGCCGAGCCTTGCCTGCATGCGCGATGCCGGCCGCTCCGACAGCAACCATGCGCGACGGGAGAACGGGCGGGCGTCGGAGACGGTCATGACGATGCCCCTTGAAGCTGTAGACCCCTACTCCGGTCTGCTTCCCAGACCACCTCTCTCCCGTTCGACGGGGGAGAGGAAAGGAACCAAGCATGCGACCGCCTTTTCCTCTCCCCCGGGCAGGGGGAGAGGTGGCCCGAAGGGCCGGAGTGAGGGTGACTAGCCGCAGCCAAGCCCGAAATACCTCTACTCATCCTGTCTTGGTCCTCGGGTCGAGCACACGGTAGAGCAGGTCGGACAGAAGGTTGATTCCGATGAACACCGAGCCGATGACGATGGTACCGCCGAGCACCGCGTTCATGTCGGCGTTCTGCAGCGAGTTGGTGATGTAGAGGCCGATGCCCGGCCAGGAGAAGACGGTCTCGGTGAGTACCGAGCCCTCGAGCAGCCCGGCATAGGACAGCGCGATCACGGTCACCATCGGCACGGCGGCATTGCGCAACGCGTGGCCCCAGATGATGCGCGTTTCCGACAGGCCCTTGGCGCGCGCCGCGACGACATATTCCTGGGCGAGCTCATTGAGCATGAACGATCGCGTCATGCGGCTGATATAGGCGAGCGAGAAATAGCCGAGAAGCGAGGCCGGCAGGATGATGTGACGGAAGGCGTCGTAAAAGACGTCCCACTGTCCCTGCATCGCGGAATCGAGCAGGTAGAAACCGGTGATCGGCGTGAAAGTGTATTCGTAGACGATGTCGAGCCGTGCAGGGAAGGCCACCCACTGCAGCTTGGCGTAGAACAGCACCAAACCCAGCAGACCCAGCCAGAAGATGGGTACGGAATAGCCGATCAGGCCGATGACGCGCACGATCTGATCGATGAGACTGCCGCGTTTGACCGCGGCCAGCACCCCGAGCGGCACACCGAACAGCGCGCCGATCAGTGTCCCCAATGTCGCAAGTTCCGTCGTCGCGGGAAGAGCGCGGCGGATGTCGGTCATGACAGGATTTGTGGTCAGCACCGAGATACCGAAATCGCCGCTCAGCGCGTGTTTCACATAGATATAGAACTGCTCGATCAACGGCAGGTCGAGGCCCATCTCGCGGCGCGTGCGCTCCACGACATTGGCGGGTGCCCGGTCGCCCAGAACGGCGAGCACCGGGTCGATCGGGATGACGCGGCCAATGAAGAAGGTGACCGCGAGAAGACCAAGATAGGTCGTCACCGCAATGACCAGGAAACGGCCGAGCGATGATGCAAGGGCGACGGCGCGGGCGCTGCCGCGCCCGCCCTCGTTTTCAATCGCGCTCATGCGGCGTGTCAGCGAACACTATTCCTTGGAAACCGGCCCGACGAAGTTGGTGTCGAAGCTCGGACCGAGCGCGAAGCCCTTGAGGTTCTTGCGCAGACCCGCGACTTCCAGCTGCTGGTGGATGATGACGAAGGGGCTGGTGTCGAGAATCTTTTTCTCAAGATCCTTGTACATATCGGCGCGCTTGCCCGAATCCTTCTCCAGGAGTGCCGCTTCCGTTTCCTTGGTCAGATCCGGAATGTCCCAGCTATTGCGCCAGGCGAGCGTGTGGGACTTGCCTGCATCCGAATTGTCCGGGTTCGAGGCAAAGGTCTGCGCGTTGGAGTTCGGATCGAAATAGTCCTGGCCCCAATTGCCGATATAAATGTCGTGGTTGCGGGCGCGGTATTTGGTCAGCGTCTGCTTGCCGTCACCCGGAATGATCTCCAGCTTGATGCCAGCCTGGCCGAGCGTCTGCTGGATCGATTCCGCCATGCCGGTGGTCGGCTGGCCGGTGCGTACATCCATCGTGACGCTGAAGCCGTCGGGCAGGCCTGCCTTGGCCAGCAGTTCCTTGGCCTTGGCGACGTCGAGCTTGAACGGGTTTTCGTCCAGTTCGCCGAGCACGCCCTTGGGCAGGAAGGTCTGGTGGATTTCGCCGATGCCCTTGAGGATGGTCGAGCTCAAGGCATCATAGTCGACAAGGTATTTGAAGGCCTGACGGACCTCGGGTTTGGCGAGGTTCGGGTTCTTCTGGTTGAGGCTGATGTAGTAGACGGTGCCTTTCGGCGCGCTGGTGGTGGTGAGGTCGGCGTTCTTGGCGATGGCGTCGAGGTCGTTCGGCTCGAGGTTGCGGGCAACGTCGATGTCGCCGGCTTCAAGCGCAAGGCGCTGGGCCGAGCTTTCCTTCATGTTGCGGTAGATGACGCGGGCGAGCTTGGCCTTTTCGCCGTAATAATTGTCGTTGCGCTCCATGACGACCGCCTCGTTGGCACGCCATTCACGCAGCTTGTAGGCGCCCGAGCCGGCATAGCCTGTCTTCAGCCAGGCATTGCCGAAGTCATTATCCCATTTGTAGTCGGCGCTCGGCGTCACCGCCGCGACATGTTCCTTGACCAGCTTGGCGTCGACAACGGAGGCGACGGTGGCCGACAGGCAGTTCAGGACGAAACTTGGCGCGTAAGCCTTGTCGACGGTGAACTGGAAGGTCGTGTCGTCGACCGCCTTGGCCTTTTCGGTGACGTTGTCGCCGCTGATGCCGAACTGATCGATGATGAAGGCCGGGCTCTTGTCCAGCTTGACGGCACGCTCGAACGACCAGGCGACGTCGGCGGCGCTGATCGGGTTGCCGGAAGCGAATTTCAGGCCCGGCTTGAGCTTGAACATATAGGTCAGGCCATCGTCGGAGACGGTCCAGCTTTCGGCGAGATCGGGCTTGACCTTTGAGGTGTCGCTGAGGTCGAGGCGGACAAGAAGGTCATAGGTGTTGCCGGTGACTTCGGCGGTCGACAGCTCGAACGCCTCGCCCGGATCCATCGAGATGATGTCGTCGATGGCAAAACCTTCGACAAGCGTGTCGGCGGGGGTGACCGCGCCAGCCGGCGCGCCGGCCAGAAGCAGCGCCGACATGGCGGCGCCCGCAAGCAAGGTGCGGGATCGTAGAGCAAGCTTTTCCATCATCATGATGATTGTTCCCTGTTTTGTTGTTTGTTGACCTGAGTTCCCGGCTCAGGGTTACGGTGTTCTTTCAAGGCTCGACGAGAGCCTCTGAGCCACCAACGTCGTGGTTTTTGTCCAGTTGGTCAATACCTTATCCGGCGACACCCGGCCCGGCAACGAGGATTTGCGAGACGGCCTCAGTGGAGCAGAATGCACGGCGGCGTGTCGACGCATGCGCCGGCCAAATGACGCTGCGGATCGTGAAAAATCTGCTAAAATTTCGAAGCTATTTCAGCGCGGCGACCAGACCGGCATCAGGAAAACAGGTGGCCGCCTGACCATTCTTTTCCTGCCATCTGCCGATCGAGCGGCGGGTCTTGAAGCCGGGCAGGCCGTCGGCGCTGCCAACATCATAGCCCTTGGCTTCCAGGGTCCTCTGCAAGGCGGCGATGTCGGAGCGGTGGAGATCGCCGACCGGACCCCAGCCACCGGAAAAATTCTGATCGCCATGGGCAATGCGGTCGGCGCCGTGGCCGATGAACAGCGCATAGAGGTCGCTGGTGTTGTATTCCTTCAGCACGTAAAAATTGGGGGTGGCGATGAAGGCCGGGCCGCTGCGGCCGGCCGGCATCAGCAGGAAGCCTTCCGTCCTCAGCTCGCTCGCCGGGAACGCTTTGCCGCCGACGCGCTTGATGCCCATGGCGGCCCATTGCGAAATCTTTTTGCCCTGGTCCGGGCCTTCCAGCGAACAGGAGACGCTCTGAGGTACGGTCACCTCGAAACCCCAACCGCGTCCCCTCACCCAGCCATAATGGACAAGGTAATTTGCGATCGAGGCCAGCACGTCAGGCGTCGAATTCCAGATGTCGACGCGGCCGTCGCCGTCGAAATCGACGGCATGTTTCAGGAAAGAGGTCGGCATGAATTGCGGCTGGCCGAGCGCACCGGCCCACGACGATTTCATCGCGCCGACCGGGGCCAGCCCGCGTTCGACGATTTCCAGCGCCGCCAGCAGCTCGGTGCGGAAGAAATCCTTTTTCATCGACATGAACGCCTTGGTGCCCAGCACCTCGAAGGCGTCGTAGGGCATCTTCGCCGCACCGAATCCAGTCTCGCGGCCCCAGATCGCCAGAAGGATTTCACCCGGCACGCCGTAACGCTTTTCGACCGCGGCAAGCGTGCGGGCATTGGCGGCTTCGCGGGTGCGTCCACCCGATGTCACCGCACGAACCGTCTTCTCGGCAAAATAGGCACCGGGCGAACCGAACTCGGCCTGGTGCTGTTTTTGCGGCGTCTTCGGCTTCTCGCCCGGCAAGACAAGGTCGGGAAGATCGAGATTGGGCTTGATGCCGTTGAACGCGGCGTCGAACGTGCTTTTGGAAATGCCTTTCGCCTTGGCGTCGGGCCAGAGGTCGGATTGGAGCCATGCGCGGAACTGGTCGCCGATGTTGGCGGCGGATGCGGGGATGGTGAGGAAGACGGCGAGGAGTACGGCCAGAAAGGAAAGCAAAGCCAAACTGAGAGGTTGGCGTTCCTTCACACCCCCCTCTGTCCTGCCGGACATCTCCCCCGCAAGGGGGGAGATCGGCAGTTTTGGCCTTGCAGCCAATCCTACAACGCTGGCGATTTGCGAAAGCAGAGATGACAGCCAATCTCCCCCCTTGCGGGGGAGATGTCCGGCAGGACAGAGGGGGGTGTTTCGCACCAGCTTTGGCGGAGAGGTAATCATCGTGCGCATCCCCTCCGCGGATCTGGTCAAAACGCCGTCCGCGAGCGCAGCGCGGCGGCCAGCGTGCCTTCGTCGAGATAGTCGAGTTCACCGCCGACCGGCACGCCGTGCGCCAGACGCGTTATCTTGACCTCGAAGCCGGAGAGCTGATCGGTGAGATAGTGCGCGGTGGTCTGGCCCTCGACCGTCGCGTTGACGGCGAGGATGACCTCCTTGACCTCGCCGCCGGCTATGCGGTCGACCAACGAGCGGATGTTGAGCTGATCGGGGCCGATGCCGTCGAGCGGCGACAGCGTGCCGCCGAGCACATGGTAGCGAACATTCATCGCCGCCGCCCGCTCCAGCGCCCAGAGATCCGAGACGTCCTCGACGACGATCAGGGTGGCGGCATCGCGGCGAGGGTCGGTGCAGATCGTGCAGGGGTCCGAGGTGTCGACATTGCCGCAGGTCGAGCAGATGCGCACCTTGTCGGCGGCCTCGCCCATGGCGGCGGCGAGCGGCGACAGCAATTGTTCCTTCTTCTTGATCAGGTGCAGCGCCGCGCGCCTGGCCGAACGGGGGCCAAGCCCCGGCACTTTGGCCAGAAGCTGGATCAGGCGTTCGATCTCGGGACCGGCGATTCGCTTGGACATCGCACTGATCTAGGATTTTTCAGAGCGGTTTGAAACATCCCTGTCGACGCACGGTCCGCCATGCTGCCATGCGAGAATCAGTTGGTTTCGAGCGGGCGACCCTGGCTGACGATCATCGCGCCTATGGCGTCGGTGTTCTCAGGCGTCGACTGGAATCCCATCGATGCTTCCTGCGGAGCGTCCTGGACCGAGGAGATGACCCTTTTGTTCGAGGTTCCGCTGTTCAAGGTTCCGCCAAAACGGGCGGCATCAGGCTCTTCCATCGGCTCCTGCATCGCAATTTCGATCGGCTTCGCCTGGACTCGCGCGGACTTTGCCGACGGCGCCGCGGATGCGGTCAGATAGGTCTGCTGCGCGGGGGCAGTGCGGGCGGGCGACGGCTTGGCCGCCGGTTCCGCCGCTGCGGTCATGTAGACCTGTTCTGCCGGAGCATTGCGGGCGGTCGCCTTGGCCGGGCGCGCCATCTCGAGGGACGCGACACGCGTCGCGGGTACTCCCGGCAACGCGGCTGGCCGCTCGGCCGACGCGACCATCGGCTCATCCGGCAGCGGCTGCCAGTTGCGGCCGCGCTTTTCGTAGAAGGCATTGCCGCCGGCAACCATGGTGTAGTGCATGTTCTTGTAGGGGAAGCGCAGGCCGGCGGTGTGGAAATACATCGTGTTCTTGAGCTTGGCCTTGCGCTCGCCCTTGAGCACGGCGTCGGCGGCCTCCTCGACATCGGGCATTGCACGCGAGTTCATCGGCCTGGTCATGACGCCCGGCGCGAACTGCCCGGGCTCGCCGACCACCTGGCAGATGGTGCTGCCATGATTGCCCGAGCGCAGCCGGTTCATAACCACCGTGCCGACGGCGACCATGCCGTCGCGGCTCGACCGGTTGGATTCGAAGAACATCGCCCGTTCCAGGCATTCCCTGTCCTTGGGCGTATGGCTGTAGGCGCGCGAACTCAGGAAGCTCGGCGTGATGGCGTCGGTCAGGCTGGCGACCGACATGCCGTGCGAGGTGGTCTGGCTGCAAGCGGCCAAGAAAAGGGGAGACGTGACGACGCCGAGCAACAGCGGCGTCTTCCATCGCGTGGCTATCAACAGGTAACCCTCTCACTTCAATGCCCGCCCCCAGGCTGCGGCAAGAATGAGACACTTTCGGGCAAAATGATGGCCAAAACGTTATTAACGGCGGACTGTTGCCGAATTGACACAAATCGAGGCTTTCCAGATGGATCGGGCCGTCGTTTCACACGGACGATGACCGCCTTTTCTTCGTTTTGCCGCAATTCCGCTGGGGTAAACGCCATGCGCTTTTGCCGGGAAGAGCGCGCCACGGCTTCCCAGAATAGTCTACCGCCCGGCGGCGATTGCTGCGGGCCAACCGGGTTCAATCTCTTCGACCGTGTCTGAAAACAGGCCCCGCCTGAGAAACAGCGTCCGCGCCTCCCTGGCCGTCGGCGCGATCTTGCCCGGCCAGTCGCTGTCGATGAACTCGGCCTTGGTGAAATCAGGATTTGTCTCGGAGGCCGCCTCCAGGAACTCGGCGATTTCCAGCACGATGGCGCGTTCATCCTTCGAAAGCGCCGACGTGCCGGCCTCGATCGACGGGCGGTGCACGAAATCCTCGAAGAGATTGAAGTAGCCCTTGATGCCGACGAGATCGACACCCGCATCGCAATCGGCGAGGATTTCCAGAATCTCATAGATCCTGTTGCGGATACGCTGCTCGATCAGTCTTTCGGATGGCTCGCCGATCACGGGCGCACCGAACGCCTAGAAGGGCAGTTTCATTCCCGGCGGAATAGGCAGGCCAGCGGTCAACGCCTTGGTCTTTTCCTGCATGATCTGCTCGACCTTGGCCTTGGCGTCATTGTGCGCAGCAAGGATCAAATCCTCGAGGATTTCGACCTCGTCCTCCTTGAACAAAGACGGGTCGATCTTCAGCGACTTGATGTCGAACTTTCCGCTCAACGTGATGCTGACCAGACCTCCGCCGGCCTGGCCGACGGCTTCGACCGTGGCGATCTCATCCTGCATGGCCTGGAACTTGGCCTGCATTTCCTTCGCCTTGCCCATCAGGCCGAGAAGATCTTTCATGGTCCGATCCTTTGCGGATTAGTGCTGGATATCAGGGTTCGTCGTCATCGGCCGGCGGCTCGACCGGCATTTCGGCGTCGGTCGCGTCGGCGTCCGGGGTATCGGGAATTCGCACATCGATGATCTTGGCGCCGGGAAAGCGGGCCAGGATGGCGGCCACGGTCGGGTCGTTCCTGGCGTCGAGGAAGGCGTTTTCGCGCTTGGTCGATTCCATTTCGGCCAGCGTCTGGCCGCCGTCTTCCTTCGACAGCGACACCAGCCAACTGCGGCCGGTCCAGGCGCGCAGTTTCGTCGTCAGCTCGTTGAGCAGCATCTTGGGCGCGTCATCGGTCAGGCTGACGTCGATGCGGCCGGGTTCGATGTGCACCAGACGGATGCAGCGCTTGACCAGCACCTTGAAGGCGATGTCGCGCTGCGCGTCGGCGAGGGCAACGATGTCGGCCAGCGATTTCAGCGGTACGGCTTGCGTCTCCGGCGCAGGTTGCGGGGGCGCTACGAAGGCGGCCGGAGCGGGCGTGGCCTCGACCAGCCGCATGGTCTGCGCGCCGCCCGATCCGCCAGGCATGCGCGCCTGCGCCACGGCGCTGGCGCCATTGCCGCCTGCACCGCCATTGCCGGGGTTCACGGGCGCGCCGTTCGGGCGCGGCGCCGCGCCAGTCGTCGAAGCACCACTCTCCAGCGATCTCAGCGCCTCGTCCAATGTCGGCAGGTCGGCGGCGTGCGCCAGCCGGATCAACACCATTTCGGCGGCACTGACCGGCCGGTTGGAGGACTGCACCTCGGGAATGCCCTTGAGCAGCATCTGCCAGGTCCGTGACAGCACGCGGACCGACAGCGCCCTGGCGAAATCGGCGCCGCGCTGGCGCTCGTCCTGCGACAGCGAGGCATCGTCCATGGCGGTCGGCACGAAGCGCAAACGGGTGACGAGGTGGTTGAACTCGGCCAGATCGGTGAGCACGGCGGCCGGATCGGCACCGGTGTCGTATTGCGCGCGGAATTCGCCGAGTGCTGCCGCCACATCGCCCTTCATCACATATTCGAACAGATCGACGATGCGGGCACGGTCGGCGAGCCCCAGCATGGCGCGCACGGCCTCGGCGCTGACGGAGCCGGCGCCATGGGCGATCGCCTGGTCGAGAATGGAGAGCGAATCGCGGGCGGAACCTTCCGCGGCGCGCGCGATCATGGCCAGCGCGTCATCGTCGACTGAAATGCCTTCCTTGCCGGCGATCGAGGAGAGATGCGCGACCAGCGCGCCGGCGTCGATGCGCCGCAGGTCGAAACGCTGGCAGCGCGACAGGACGGTGATCGGAACCTTGCGGATCTCGGTGGTGGCGAAGATGAACTTGACGTGCGGCGGTGGTTCTTCCAGCGTCTTCAGCAGGCCGTTGAAGGCCTGCGTGGACAGCATGTGCACTTCATCGATGATGTAGACCTTGTAGCGGGCCGAGACGGGCGCATAGCGCACGCGCTCGATGATGTCCCTGATGTCGTCGATACCGGTGTGCGAGGCGGCGTCCATCTCGATGACGTCGACATGGCGGCCTTCCATGATCGCCTGGCAATGCTCGCCAAGCACGGCGAGGTCGACCGAGGGCTGGTCAACGGTGGCGGTTTTATAATTCAGGGCTCGCGCCAGTATGCGCGCCGTCGTGGTCTTGCCGACGCCACGCACGCCGGTCAGCATCCAGGCCTGGGCAATGCGGCCAGTGGCAAACGCGTTGGTGAGGGTGCGCACCATCGGCTCCTGGCCGACGAGCTCGGAGAAATTCGACGGACGGTATTTGCGCGCCAGCACGCGATAGGCAGCGGCCTTGCCCGTCGCCAGACTATCGGGCCCCGAATTTCCGGCTTCGCTCATTCGCCCGTTAAGCTCCAAAAGGCCGCCCAAGGGCGCCGATTCCTGCGCATAGTCTCGCCCGCGCTGCAATGCGTCGTCAATGTCGCGAGGAGGGCCGATGAGGTGGGAGGCTGGAACAATGACCCGTTCCGGGCTCGTTAGGGCTGCTTCCTTCCGGACCTGACCCGGTTGGCGAGTGGATCGTCCACCACCAACCTCCCGCTGTCCATATCGGCAATTGCGCGACGAAATGCAAGTGCGCAGGCAAATCGGCACCGCCAACCACGAGATTCGCTTGCAGCCCCGAAGCAGCCGCTTTAGCGTTCAAGGTTTGAGGAAGCCAAGAAAAGCAAGGGAAACGCCAATGCTGCCGGGCCTGAAGGCCGGATTCACGCTGGATGCCCGGCTGGAGGCTGACAGCGAGCAGTTGATGTGGCTTGGGCTGTGCGAATTGCGGGTGATGAACGACCGCCGCTGGCCATGGCTGCTCCTCGTGCCGCAGCGGCCGGGCGCGGAGGAGATCCACGACATGACGCCGCTCGACCAGGCGATGCTGACCTTCGAGACCAACATGGTGGCGCAGGCGCTGAAGAAGGTGAGCGGCTGCACCAAGATCAACACCGGCGCGCTCGGCAACATCGTGCGCCAACTGCATGTCCACATCATCGCACGGTCCGAGGGCGACCCCGGCTGGCCCGGCCCCGTGTGGGGACATGGCCTGCGCGTGCCCTATGAGCCTTCCGACCTGCGCCGGTTTGCCGAAACGATAAGGGCGGCGCTATAAGCCTTCCCCGTGTCCATCCCAAGCATGTCCATCCCAAAGCACCAGAGTCCCTATGAGCTTCCGCCTGTTTGACGCGCCCCTGCGCGAGCCGAGCCAGTTCGTCGGCTTTGCCGGCAACACGATCGACCGGCAATCCGAGAACCGCGCAGACGATTCGGTCGACAAAGCGCTGGCCGATCCGACGACACGGCTGCTTTTGATGAATGGCGGCCGGCTCCACCTGAAACTGGCGGATGGCGGTTTCGACCCTTGGTACCGCGTCGCCGAGAGCGAGCCCTTCAGCCCTTGCTTCACCCAGGGCGTCCTGCTCGGGTTTTCCGAACAGGGGCCGGTGCTGGCGGTCCTGGCCGGCATCGATGCCGAACAGTTGCCTGAAACCGTCAAGGCGATCGATTACCGCTCGGTCTATATGCAAGGGCTGATCGACGAGGCCGCCGCCGGCGCGATGGCGCAAGGGGCGGCCCTGCTCGCCTGGCACGCCAGCCACCGCTTCTGCAGCAAATGCGGCACCGAATCGCAGATGCGGGCGGGTGGCTACAAACGCCATTGCCCCAATTGCGGCACCGAGCATTTTCCGCGCACCGACCCGGTGGCGATCATGCTGACGGCGACGCGGGAGAAGTGCCTGCTCGGGCGCGGCCGGCATTTTGGGCCGGGCATGTATTCGGCGCTTGCCGGCTTCATCGAGCCGGGCGAGACGATCGAGGCGGCGGTGCGCCGCGAAACGCTGGAGGAGGCCGGAATACGGCTCGGCCGCGTCGTCTACCACGCCAGCCAACCCTGGCCGTTTCCCTATTCGCTGATGATCGGCTGCTTCGGCGAGCCGCTCAACGAAGACATCCAGGCCGATCTCAACGAGTTGGAGGACTGCCGCTGGTTTTTGCGCGACGAGGTGCGCCTGATGCTGGATCGTGCGCACCCCCACGCCCTGGTGACGCCGCCGAAAGGCGCCATCGCGCATCACCTCATCCGCGCCTGGGTCGACAGCGAATTGTGAATATCGAAGTCATTGCAGGAGAGACAGATGATCCGTCACACAGTCGTCTTCACGCTGAAGCACCCGCCGCATTCGCTGGAGGAAAAGCGATTTCTCGTCGATGCAAGGAAAATCCTCTCGGCGATCCGGGGCGTCACGCATTTCGAGCAATTGCGGCAGGTCAGCCCCAAGAACGATTATCGGTTCGGCTTCTCGATGGAGTTCGCCGACCAGGCCGCCTACACCAGGTACAACGACCATCCCGATCATGTCGCCTTCGTGCGCGACCGCTGGGTACCGGAGGTCGAGACCTTCATGGAAATCGACTACGTGCCGCTGGGCTGGTAGCTCAATCCGCCACCTTCCACTGCTCGCGCGACTCACTGGCCGGATAGACGCCGAGGATCCGCACTTCGCGCGAGAAGAAGCGAAGCTCGTCCAGCGCCAGCTTGACCAGCGGATCGTCGGGGTGGCCCTCGATGTCGGCGTAGAACAGCGTCGCCGTGAAGGCGCCGAGCTGATAGCTCTCCAGCTTGGTCATGTTGATGCCGTTGGTGGCGAAGCCGCCCATGGCCTTGTAGAGCGCGGCCGGCACGTTGCGGACGCGGAAGATGAAGGTCGTCATCATCTTGACGTCGGGTGCCGGGCGCTCGGCCCATTGCTTGCTCTTGGTCAGGACCACGAAGCGGGTGACGTTGCTGTCGGTGTCCTCGACATTCTCCTCGATGATGTCGAGCCCGTAGAGCGTCGCGGCCAGCGCCGGGGCCAGCGCGGCCATGGTGCGGTCCTTGACCTCGGAGACCATCTTGGCGGCGCCCGCCGTGTCCCCCGCGACTACTCCCTTCCAGCCATTCTTGCGAATGTATTTGCGGCACTGGCCGAGGGCGTGGATGTGGGTGTGCACGGTCTTGATCTCGTCGCGCCTGACGCCGGGCAGCACCATCAGCTGGAAATGGATCGGCAGGAAATATTCGCCGACAATGTGCATCCTCGATTCGGGCAGAAGATGGTGGATGTCGGCGACGCGTCCGGCGATGGTGTTTTCGATCGGGATCATGGCGAGATCGGCCTTGCCGGTCTCGACGGCATTGAACGCGTCCTCGAAGGTCGGGCACGGCAACGGCTCCATCGAGGGATAGACGTTGCGGCAGGCGGTGTCGGAATTGGCGCCCGGCTCGCCCTGGAAGGATATTCTGTTGGTCTTTTCAGGCATGCTGATATCTCAGTTTGAAAGAATTTCCCTGGCGCGTTCCAGGTCATGCGGCGTGTCGACGCCAAGCGGCAGCGACTGGACGATCTCGGCGTCGATGCGCATGCCGGCTTCCAGTGCCCGCAGCTGCTCCAGCCGCTCGCGGCGCTCCAGCGGCGACGGCTTCAGCGCGACGAAACGCTCGAGCGCGGCGCGGCGATAGGCGTAGAGACCGATGTGGTGATAAAGCGGCCCCTCGCCCCACGGTGCCGTGGCGCGGGTGAAATAGAGCGCCCGCAACCGCGTGCCGGAGAGCGACGAGCCGACGATCTTGACGACGTTGGAATTGGTCTTTTCCTCCTCGCGGACGATCTCGACGCCGAGCGTGGCGATATCGACCGTGGCGTCCTCGAACGGCCTGAGCGAGGCGGCGATGATGGCGGGGTCGATGGTCGGCAGGTCGCCCTGCACATTGACGATCGTTTCGACCTTGCCCAGGGGATCAAGAGCAACCAACGCCTCGTGGATACGATCCGAGCCGGACTCATGATCCATGCGCGTCATCACCGCCTCGAAACCATGCGCGCGCACCGCCTCGGCCACGCTCTGCGTGTCGGTCGCCACCACCACCCGGCCGAGGCCGGCCTCGGCCGCGCGGCGGGCGACATGCACGATCATCGGCGCGCCTGATATATCGGCCAGCGGCTTGCCCGGCAGGCGGGTCGAGGCCATGCGGGCCGGTATCAGGATCAAGGTGGACATCGGTCTGGCAGGCGTCCGAAACGAGGAGGGGAAAAGTGGCAAAAGGTCTCACTGGCAGCGCCCTTATAGGTGTTGCAACGCCCGAGCAAAAGACCTAGTTTCCGCCCGATTTGACCGGCTCTGGAGGGCAGGTCTCGATACCGACGGACGGAATGGACGGATCAGTCCGCCGGAAAAGGGAGCAAGGGGCGAATGGATTCCAACGAAGTCAACAAACTGCTCGCCGGATTGCTCGGAACTGTCTTCGTCGTTTTCTCGGTCGGCCTGGTGTCGGACGCGCTGTTTGCCTCGCCGGCGCCGGAAAAGCCCGGCTTCGCCATCGAGGCGACCGAACCTGCCGAAGGCGGCGCGGCTGCGCCGGCAGCGGCCGAAACGCCGATCGCCGACCTGCTGGCCAAGGCCAGCGTCGAACAGGGCGCTGCCATCTTCAAGAAATGCCAGGCCTGCCATTCCGGTGAAAAGGGCGGCCCCAACAAGGTCGGTCCCGATCTTTGGGACATCGTCGACCGTCCGGTCGCCTCTCACGAGGGCTTTGCCTATTCGGCCGGCATGAAGGAATATTCCAAGGGCGGCACCGAGAAGTGGACTTACGATAACATCAACCACTTCATCACCTCGCCGAAGAAGGACGTGAAGGGCACGGCGATGGGCTTTGCCGGCCTGCCGAAGGAAGAAGACCGCGCCAACGTCATCGCCTATCTGCGCACGCTGTCGGACAACCCCAAGCCGCTGCCGGCGCCGGGCGCCGCCGCGGACGCCAGCGCGCCGGCCAAGCCCGCCGATGGAGCCGCTCCGGCGAAACCGGCTGCGCCTGCCGCTCCCGCCGCGCCTGCGCCGGCCGCACCGTCAAAATAACCGGAAATACCGTGGTCATCTTGAAAAAGCCGGGTTCTGCCCGGCTTTTTCGTTAGGGAAAAAGCATGGTGCGGCGACAAAGCCGCGCATGGCGGTTTTCACGAGCGTCAAATCATCTAGATTGCGTCTGGATGATCCGCAGGCATGGCGAAGAGGATAGTGCATGACGGTTGGCCGAACGCTTCTCAAGTCGTTGTTGGCGGCGGCCCTGCTGGCGGCGGGGTTGCAGGCAACCCGGGCCGACGAGTGGCGGACCACCTCATCGCTGATCGGCGAATCCAAATACGGCGATAATTTCCAGCACTATGATTACGTCAATCCGAACGCGCCCAAGGGCGGCACGCTGAGTTCGGTGCTGCTTGGCACCTATGACAGCTTCAATCCCTATATCGTCCAGGGATCGCCGGCGGCGGGCCTCGTCGGATTCGGCGGCGGGCTGCTCTACGACACGCTGATGGAGCAGGCGACCGATGAGGGCAGCGTCAGCCATCCCCTGATCGCCGACGCCTACAAATACCCGGCTGACTATTCCTCGGCGACGTACCGGCTCGATCCGCGCGCCAAATGGCATGACGGCCAGCCGATCACCGTCGACGACGTGATCTGGTCGTTCAAGGTGCTGAAGGCGAACAGCCCGCAATACAGCCGCTATTTCGAGAACGTCACCGATGCGGTGGCAATCTCCGACCGCGAGGTCGAATTCCATTTCAACCAGAAGGGCAACCGCGAACTGCCCAAGATCATGGGCGACCTTGCCGTGCTGCCGAAACACTGGTGGGAAGGCACGGACGCCAGCGGCAAGAAGCGCGACGTCACCAGGCCGACGTTGGAAATCCCGCTCGGCTCGGCCGCCTACAAGATCGCCAGCTTCAAGCCGGGTTCGGAGATCGTCTGGCAGCGCGTACCGGACTACTGGGCGGCCAAGCTGCCGGTGAAGGTCGGCCGCGAGAATTTCGACACGCGCCGATACACCTACATCCTCGACGACAATGCCGCCTGGCTTGCCTTCACCAAGGGCGGTCTGGAAGACATCAACCGTGAATACAGTTCCCGCAAATGGGCGACGGCCTATAATTTCCCGGCCATCCAGGCCGGCGACGTCATCAAGAAGGACTTCCAGACCCACTCGCCACAGCCGATGCAGGGCTTTGCTCTCAACCAGAGGCGGCCGCTGTTCCAAGACCGGCTGGTCCGCGAAGCACTGACCATACCGTTCGATTTCGAAAGCATGAATCGTACGCTGTTCTTTGGTTTCAATACCCGAACATCAAGCTATTTCCAGGGTACCGAACTAGCATCCAGCGGATTGCCGCAGGGCAAGGAACTGGAAATCCTGGAAAAATACCGGGACAAGCTGCCGCCGGAACTCTTCACCCAGGAATTCAAGCTGCCTGTCTACGACTCTCCGCAAGCGGAGCGAAAGTACCTGAAGCAGGCCGTCGATCTCTTCGCCAAGGCCGGATGGGTCATCAAGGGCGGCAAGATGGTCAACGCCAAGACAGGCGCACCGTTCAAGTTCGAGATCCTCGGCTGGAATGACACAGACCAGGTGATCGCCAGCCCCTATATAGCCAACCTGCGCAAGATCGGCGTCGACGCTACTCTGCGCATCATCGACCAGACGCAGTACATCAACCGCGTCAACAACTTTGATTTCGATGTCGTGACGGGTCTGTTCGGCCAGTCGGATTCGCCCGGCAACGAGCAGCGCGATTTCTGGAGTTCCAAGGCGGCCGATGCGCCTGGTTCGCGCAACCTGATGGGCATCAAGGATCCA
Source organism: Mesorhizobium sp. Cs1299R1N3 (assembly GCF_037179625.1). Classification (NCBI taxonomy): domain Bacteria; kingdom Pseudomonadati; phylum Pseudomonadota; class Alphaproteobacteria; order Hyphomicrobiales; family Phyllobacteriaceae; genus Mesorhizobium; species Mesorhizobium sp. Cs1299R1N3. The sequence goes on from NZ_JAPYKQ010000001.1 coordinate 618,392, forward strand.
ATCGTCGACGCGCTGGTCGATCGCATCATCTTCGCCACCGATCGCGATGATCTCGTCGCCGCCACACACGCACTCGACCGCGTCCTGCTGTGGAACTTCTATGTGGTGCCGCAATATTACCGTTCCGCGGTCTGGCTGGCCTATTGGAACAAGTTCAAGTTCCCCGACAAGCAGCCTGCCTATGTGGGCGCCGATATCGATTCCTGGTGGGTTGATCTCGACAAGGAAAAAGCGCTGGCGGCCAAGTACAAGGGTCTGAATTGATGGCGGTGCTGCCCCGCCGCGATTTCCTGGCTTTGGGCGGCGCCGCCGCTGCCGCCGCCTTCATGCCGGGCAAAGCCTTCGCAAACATAGCGACCGGCACCAAGCTGCACGGTCTGTCCGCCTTCGGCGATCTCAAATACAAGCCTGATTTCCCCCATTTCGACTATGTCAATCCGGACGCGCCCAAGGGCGGCCAGATGAATTTCGCGCCGCCCAACGCAACCCTCAATCAGAGCTTCCTGACTTTCAACACACTGAATTTCCTGGTGTTGAAAGGGGAGGCACCGCCGCGCGCCGAACTCTGTTTCGATTCCCTGATGACCCGCGCGCTCGATGAGCCGGATGCGGTCTACGGCTTGCTTGCCGAGTCCGTCACGCTGTCGCAAGACCGCAACGGCTTCCGCTTCGCGCTTCGACCGCAAGCGCGTTTCCACGATGGCTCGCCGCTGACCGCCGAGGACGTCGCCTTCGCGCTGAAACTTTACAAGGACCAAGGCCACCCGAACCTTTCCAAGGCGCTGCGGCATATGACGGAAGCGGTCGCGGTCGATCCCGTCACCCTTGCCTTGACCTTCAATGGCGAACAGTCGGCGCAAAACATCCTGGCGGTCGTGGGTATGCCGATCGTGTCCAAGGCCTTTTATTCGGCCAACAATTTCGATGCCTCGACGATGACACCGCCGCTTGGCTCGGGACCCTACAGAATTGGGCGCGTGGCGGCCGGACAGACTGTCGAATATGACCGCGTGGCCGACTATTGGGGCCGCGATCTTCCGGTGAACCGCGGCCTGTACAATTTCGACCGTATCCGCATCGATTTCTATCTCGACCGGCAGGCGGCCTTCGAAGCGTTCAAGAAAGGTGACACGCATTTTCGCGAGGAATTCACCGCGCGTGTATGGGCGACCGGATACGACTTTCCAGCGTTGAAGGACGGCAAGGTCGTCAAACGGGAATTTCCCGGCGAGAAGACCCCGGACATGCAGGGCGTCGCTTTGAACCAGCGTCGCCCGCAGTTCCGGGACGAACGGGTGCGACGGGCGATCGCCAGATGCTTTGATTTCGAATGGATGAAGCGGGCGCTGTTTTACGGCTCTTACGAACGCGCTCAATCGAATTTCGAACGCTCGAACTACAAAGCCGAGGGCTTGCCCTCGCCCGAGGAATTGGCCCTGCTGGAGCCGTTCAGGGCCGAGTTGCCGCCAGAGGTCTTCGGTGAAGCCGTAACGCAGCCCCTCTCAGACGGATCGGGCCATGACCGCAAGCAGCTGGGCGAGGCTTCGCGATTGCTTGCGCAAGCCGGCTGGAAGCGTGCGGGCAGTTTTCTCGTCAACGACAAGGGTGAGCGGCTGCGGGTTGAAATGCTGGCGGAGGATGACGGCATCGTTCGCATCTATACCCCTTGGTCCGAGAATATGAAGGCGATCGGAATCGACGCATCGATCCGGCAAGTCGATTCAGCGCAATATGAACAGCGGCAGAGCGATTTCGACTTCGATCTCGACATGCTGCATTGGTCGATCGGAGCGACACCGACTGATGACGGGCTGGAAATGCTCTATGATTCCCGGATGGCTGATACACCGGGACAGCGCAATTATCCGGGTACGAAAAGCAAGGCCATCGACGCGCTGATCGTGGCGGCCGGCAAGGCACAAAGCCGCGCAGAACTCGTCACCGCGCTCAGGGCGCTCGACCGGGTCTTGCGCGCGCGGCTAGACTGGATTCCAACATATTATCTGGCGAATCACCGCGTCGCCTATTGGGATATGTTCGGCTTTGTCGAGCAAAAGCCCGATTTCGACTTTCCGGTCGAGACGCTGTGGTGGTTCGATAAGGGCAAGGCGGCAAAAATTGGCAAAGGCTGAGATGTTCGCACGAGCAGGACGCGAGGCCTGATGGGCGCCTATATACTGCGCCGTATCCTTTTGATGATCCCGACCCTGTTCGGCATCATGGCGATATCATTCGCCGTCATCCAGTTCGCGCCTGGCGGCCCGGTCGAGCAGGTCATCGCCAAGCTGACCAACCAGGGCGGCAGCGACCGCCTCGGTGGTGGTGGCGGCGACGCGGGCGGCTCCAATTTCGATGCTGCCGGCGATGTCGGTTCGAAATATCGCGGCGCCCAGGGTCTCGACCCCGAATTCATCAAGAAGCTGGAGAAGCAGTTCGGCTTCGACAAGCCGCCGCTCGAACGCTTCGGCATGATGCTGTGGAATTACGCCAGGTTCGATTTCGGCAACAGCTATTTCCGCGATATTTCCGTGCTCGACCTGATCCTTGAGAAGATGCCTGTGTCGATTTCGATCGGACTCTGGATCACGTTGTTGTCCTATCTGATCTCGATCCCGCTCGGCATCCGCAAGGCTGTGAAGGACGGCAGCCCCTTCGACGTCTGGACCAGCGGCGTCGTCATTGTCGGCTATGCCATTCCGGGCTTCCTGTTCGGCATCCTTTTGATGGTGCTGTTTGCCGGCGGCTCGTTCTGGGACTGGTTCCCGTTGCGCGGCATCGTTTCCGACAATTGGGACCAGTTGTCCTGGCCGGCCAGGATTGCCGATTATTTCTGGCACATGACCTTGCCGCTGACGGCGCTGGTGCTGTCGGCCTTCGCCACGACGACGCTTTTGACCAAGAACTCGTTCCTGGAGGAAATCCGCAAGCAGTATGTGGTGACGGCGCGCGCCAAGGGCCTGTCGGAACGGCAGGTGCTTTATGGGCACGTCTTCCGCAACGCCATGCTGATCGTCATCGCCGGCTTCCCGGGCGCCTTCATCTCGGCCTTCTTCACCGGCTCGCTGCTGATCGAGAACATCTTTTCCCTCGACGGGCTCGGCCTGCTCGGCTTCCGGTCGGTGGTCGAGCGCGACTATCCCGTGGTGTTCGCCAATCTCTATATCTTCTCGCTGCTTGGCCTGTTCGTCGGGCTGCTGTCCGACCTGATGTACACCTGGGTCGATCCGCGCATCGATTTCGAGCGGAGAGACGTCTGATGTCGGAGGCAAGCGTTACCGCCGGTGTCTTGCCGGAGCGGCTCCCACGGCCGTTCCTGTCGCCGCTCAACAAGCGTCGCCTGCAGAATTTCAAGGCCAACCGGCGCGGCTACTGGTCGCTGTGGATTTTCCTCGTTCTGTTCGTGCTGTCGCTGTTTGCCGAATTCATCGCCAACGACAAGCCGATCATCGCTTCCTACAAGGGCGAAATCCTTTTCCCGGTGATGGTCGCTTACCCCGAGGAAAAATTCGGCGGCTTCTATGCAGTCACTGACTATCGCGACCCGGTGATCCAGGACGAGATCAATGCCCATGGCTGGATGATCTGGCCGCCGATCCGCTATTCCTACCAGACCGTCAACAACGCCATTCCCGAAGCGGCACCCGCCAAGCCGTCGTGGGAATATGACGCCAAGACGCGCTGCAACCAATATCCACAAGGAGCCGATGACCCGGCCTGCAATGTCGGCAACTGGAACTGGTTCGGCACCGACGACCAGGCGCGCGACGTGCTGGCGCGCGTCATCTACGGCTTCCGCATTTCGGTGCTGTTCGGCCTGATCCTGACCGCGGGCTCGGCGCTGATCGGCGTCGGCGCCGGTGCGTTGCAGGGCTATTTCGGCGGCTGGACCGATCTGCTGTTCCAACGCTTCATCGAGATCTGGTCGGCAATTCCCGTGCTTTATCTGCTGCTCATCGTCGCCGCCATCCTGCCGCCGGGCTTCTTCATCCTGCTTGGCCTGATGCTGCTGTTCTCCTGGGTGGCGCTGGTAGGCGTGGTGCGGGCCGAGTTCCTGCGCGCCCGCAACTTCGAATATGTCAACGCGGCGCGCGCGCTCGGCGTGCGCAACCGCACCATCATGTTCCGGCACCTGCTGCCCAACGCGATGGTGGCGACATTGACCTTCCTGCCCTTTTTGCTGAGCGGATCTATCTCGACGCTGACCTCGCTCGACTATCTCGGCTTCGGCCTGCCGCCCGGCTCCGCCTCGCTCGGCGAACTGCTCAAGCAGGCACAGCGCAACCTCAACGCGCCTTGGCTCGGCATATCCGGCTTCGTCGTCATCTCGCTGATGCTGTCGCTGCTGGTCTTTGTCGGCGAGGCGACGCGCGACGCCTTCGATCCGCGCAAGACGTTCAAATGAGCGAAGCCCCCTTGCTCAGCGTCCAGGACCTCAGCGTCGCCTTCAGCCAGGACGGCGGCCAGTCTGTCGCCGTCGACCATATCTCGTTCGACATCGCCAGGGGCGAGACGGTGGCGCTTGTCGGCGAATCCGGCTCCGGCAAATCGGTCTCGGCGCTGTCGGTGCTGAAGCTGCTGCCCTACCCCAGCGCCAGCCACCCATCGGGCAAGATCCTGTTCCAGGGCGCCGACCTGCTGGCCATGAGCGAGAAGCAATTGCGGCAGGTGCGCGGCAACAAGATCACCATGATCTTCCAGGAGCCGATGACCTCGCTCAATCCGTTGCACACGATCGAGCACCAGATCGTCGAGATCCTGAAGCTGCATCAAGGCATGAGCGACCGTCCGGCCAAGGCGCGCACGCTGGCCCTGCTGAAAGAGGTCGGCATCCGCGATCCGGAAAAACGGCTCGATGCCTATCCGCACCAGCTTTCGGGCGGCCAGCGCCAACGCGTCATGATCGCCATGGCGCTCGCCAACGAGCCGGAACTGTTGATCGCCGACGAGCCGACGACGGCGCTCGACGTCACTGTGCAGGCACAGATCCTCGAACTGCTCGCGGGCCTCAAAAGCCGCAAGGGCATGTCGATGCTGTTCATCACTCATGACCTCGGCATCGTACGCAAGATCGCCGACCGGGTCTGCGTGATGACCAAGGGCAAGATCGTCGAGACCGGACCGACCAAGGACATCTTCGCCAGCCCGCAGCACCCCTATACGCGTCATCTTCTGGCGGCCGAGCCGAAAGGCAAGCCACCAGCCGCCAATGCCGAAGCCAAGCCTGTCATGACCGGCAAGGACATCAAGGTCTGGTTTCCGATCAAGCAGGGCTTCTTCCGGCGCACTGTCGATCATGTGAAGGCGGTCGACGGCATCGACGTCACGGTGCGCGCCGGCCAGACGCTGGGCGTGGTCGGAGAATCCGGTTCCGGCAAGACCACGCTCGGCCTGGCGCTGGCGCGCATGATCTCGTCGACCGGAACCATCAAGTTCAACGGCCGCGACATCAACCAGCTCACCTTCAACGCCATGCGGCCGCTCAGGCGCGAACTGCAGATCGTCTTCCAAGACCCGTTCGGTTCGCTCAGCCCGCGCATGTCGATTGCCGAGATCATCGAGGAAGGCCTGAAGATCCACGAGCCGAAGCTGTCGCCCGACGAGCGTGACGACAAGGTGGCCGCCGTGCTGAAGGAAGTCGGCCTCGACCCGGCGACCCGAAACCGCTATCCGCACGAATTTTCCGGTGGCCAGCGCCAGCGTGTCGCCATCGCGCGCGCCATGGTGCTCAACCCGCGCTTCGTCATGCTGGACGAGCCGACATCGGCGCTCGACATGAGCGTGCAGGCGCAGGTCGTCGATCTCCTGCGCAATTTGCAGGCCAAGCACGACCTTGCCTATCTCTTCATCAGCCATGACCTCAAGGTCATCCGGGCGCTGGCCAACGACGTCATCGTCATGCGCAACGGCCAGATCGTCGAAGCCGGCCCGTCCGAACAGATTTTTGGAAATCCGCAAACCGACTATACTCGGGCGCTGATCTCGGCCGCCTTCAAGATCGAGACGGCGCCGACAGGCGTGGTCAGCGAGTGATCCGCATAAGGAAGGACTGAACGAACCGCGATGGAAAAAGGCCGTATCCTGCTTGCCGTCACCGGCTTTCATCCGCAGCGCTGGCGCGACCTGTTGTCGGCCGAGCGCGAGGTGGTGCTGGAGCCGGACGGCGCCAAGGATCCCTCGATCACCTATGCGGTGGTCTGGAAGCACAAGCCCAACCTGATGTCGTCGCTGCCCAATCTGCGCGCCATCTTCTCGATCGGCGCCGGCGTCGACCATATCTTCGCCGATCCCGGCCTGCCCGACGTGCCGATCGTCAAGGTCGTCGCTGACAACCTCACGCAGTACATGACCGAGTACGTCGTCTGGCGGGTGCTCGACCATCATCGGCAGGGCCTGCTCTACAGGTCGCAGCAGCTAAAGAAGATCTGGCACGAACCGCAACAGAGGCCGGCCGGCGACATTTCCGTCGGCATCATGGGTCTCGGCAGTCTCGGCCGGGCCGCGGCCTCGGTACTTCTGTCGCTCGGCTTCGCGGTCAATGGCTGGTCGCGCAGCGACCGGCCGATGAACGGGGTGGCAACCTATTCCGGCGAAGCAGGCCTGATCCCGTTCCTCAATGCCACCGACATTCTGGTGGTGCTTCTGCCGTTGACGCCGGATACGCAAGGCATCATCAATTACGGCGTGCTGAAGGAGTTGCGCAAGCGCAACGGACTTGGCGGCTCGGTGCTGATCAACGCCGGGCGTGGGCGCCTGCAGAAGGACGCCGACATCGTGCGGGCATTGGACGACGGTACGCTGAAGGAAGCGAGCCTCGACGTGTTCGAGGTCGAACCGCTGCCGAAGACCAGTCCGCTGTGGCGCCATCCGAAAGTGTTCGTGACGCCGCATGCCGCGGCGACCTCCGATCCCGTGCACCTGGCGCCGATCATGCTGCGCCAGATGGACGCTTTCGAGCGCGGCGAGAAGCTCGACAATCTGGTGGACCGCAAGGCGGGATATTAACCAGACATTGTCGTCACCTGGCCAAGTCCCAGTCCTGAAAACATTTCTTGATCGCCCGAACCGAAGACAGCTGCAGCTTCTGCAGGTCGATCCGCTCCAACATCGCCCTGTATCTCTGCCGGTTTTTCGGCGTGGCCACGGCGATGTGGTGGATCATGTCCCATTTGATGCTGTCGCGCCCGCCTTCCAAGCCACCGCGCCTCTCCCTCTCGAACAGGGTTCGCCTGAAATAACGCAGCAGACTTGCCGAGGTGGAGATGTCCAGCAGGATCAATCCCGTCGCGCGCTGAAAGCGTTGCGGCATGCAGACCGAGTAATTTCCGTCCATCACCCACCGCTCACCGGCGATCGCGGCGTCATGCAAGGCAATGAACTCGTCCCTCGGACGCTGCTCCCAATCCGTGTTGGGCAGATGAAAGAGCAGATCGAGATGGATAAGCGTCAGGCCACGCTTGCGCGCGATCGCGTCGGCAAGCGTCGACTTGCCGCTGTTGGACGGCCCCAAAATACAGATGCGATCGCCGAGGTCCGAGAGCTTCACCGGATGGATCCTAGCAAGATGGACGATTGGTCATCAGCCGGGTAGAGCGAACTTCGTCTGCTTGTCCGGCTTGCCGCAGTCGCGGCGGCCGATGGACCGGTTCATGGCATCGATTTCGCCTGACGCCTTGTCGCTGTCGCGCTGGGCCTTGGAGCGCATGTCGGGCGTGAACGGGCCGAATCCCATGGCGGGATTGGAGAAGGTCGGCTTGGCGGTGGTCGGGAGATTATATCGCTGCGCCAATCCGTTGCGCTGCGCCAGCAACTGATCGCATGGCACGCTGTCATATTGCAGCGAGGATTCGATGTTGGCGTCCTGCCGCTCGGACGCTGAATTGCCGACGCAGCCGGCGGTTGCCAGGCAAGACGCCAAGATCATCATCTTCCAGCGCATCGAAGTGCTCCTTCTGGTATTCCGCCCTGATGCGACCAGATCGCAAATATCAATCGCGCACGCAAATCGGACTTTTTCGCAGCAGTACAAAGCAGTGTCGGAATCACCGAGTATCATCAGACTTCAAGCCGCGTCCGCCTTCCGTGCCACGACGGCCAGGCCTTTGACGGGCTCGCGGCGATCCTGGCGGATGCTTGTTGGCTCCAACGCCACGATCGAGAGGCCGTTGGCCTCGAGGGTCCGCCTGACATAGCCATCCGAATGAGCGTAGCGCCGCGACGGCTGCAGTGCCAGGTCGCCGCCATCCGTCAGGCTCTCGACGGAAAAGGCAAACAGGCCGCCCTCGGCGAGCAGGCCGGCGACCGTTCCCACAAAACCTTCGAGCCCGCCGATGTAGATCAGCACATCGGCCGACATCACCAGATCGGCCTTGTCGCCCGAATAGGAAAAATCCTGCAAATCCGCTTTTGTCAGCGCGTCATAGATATTTTTTTCCCGCGCTTTCCTCAGCATCCTTGCCGAGATATCGACGCCCTCCAGCCGGTCGACGATCGGCCTCAGCCTCTCGCCCATCAGTCCGGTGCCGCAGCCCAGGTCGAGCGCCAGGCGGAAGCGGCCCGGCCTTGCCTTGCGGATGGCGGCGTCGATCACCTCGGGCAGCCGGTAGTCGAGCTTACCGACCAGCATCTCCTCGAACGTCTCGGCATAGTGGTCGAACAGCGTCTCGACAAAGGCGCTGGGCGGCGCCATCGAGGCCGGACCCTTGCCGATCAGCTGCAGTTTGAGAGCCGCGCCCTGGCGATCGGCCGGATCGAGTTTCATCGACGTCGTCCAGGCCTGCGCCGCCAGATCGAGCCTGCCTGATGCCTCCTGCATCTCGCCGAGACGAAACCAGCCCATTGCCCATTGCGGCGCCAGTTCCAGCGCGCCGAGCAGCAACTCGGCCGCGGCAGTGTGATCACCGGAGGCAAAGAGCATTTCGGCATAATCTGCACGGCGATCGGCGTTCGGGTCGCCCGACGAGGTCTGAAGCGGTTTCATGATGATGGTTCCACCGGCAGGGTAGCCGGCCACCATCTCTGTAGAGCAAAGCATGCCGAAGCTGAACCGAATTGAGCAGGCTTCGCCCGGGAGTCAGCAGTCTCGGGCAACAGGCTTCCCGCAGCGGAATTATATCCTATCTTGGCATCATGCGCGCCAGCGACCTGCTTCATCCCCGGCCCGAAGGCCTCTATTGCCCGCCGGGAGATTTCTTCATCGACCCGGTGCGGCCGGTGAACCGGGCGCTGATCACGCACGGCCATTCCGACCATGCGCGTTCCGGCCACGGCTCGGTGCTTGCGACACAGCAGACGCTCGATATCATGGGGCTGCGCTATGGCGAGGACTTTGCCGGGACGACGCAGGCAGCTGCGTTCGGCGAGACGATTGCCATCGACGGCGTCGATGTCAGCTTTCATCCGGCCGGCCATGTGTTGGGTTCGGCGCAGATATCGGTCGAGCACCAGGGCAGGCGCATCGTCGCCTCCGGCGACTACAAGCGGCAGAAGGACGCGACCTGCGCACTATTCGAGCCGGTCGTCTGCGACGTCTTCATAACCGAGGCGACCTTTGGCCTGCCGGTGTTTCGCCATCCGCCCGACACGGAAGAGATCGCCCGCCTCTTGAAATCGGCGGCGCAATTCCCGGAGCGTTCGCATCTGGTCGGGGCCTACGCACTGGGCAAGGCGCAGCGGGTGATGCGGCTGCTGCGCGACGCCGGTTACGACAAGCCGCTCTACATCCATGGCGCGCTGGCCAAGCTCAGCGAATATTACCAGAGCCAAGGCATAGATCTCGGCGAACTCGAGCCGGCGACGGTGGAGAGCGGTGCCAAGCAGGATTTCGCCGGCGCCATCGTGGTCGGCCCGCCATCGGCCTTCGCCGACCGCTGGGCGCGGCGCTTTCCCGATCCGATCTCGTGCTTCGCGTCGGGCTGGATGCGCATCCGCCAGCGCGCCAAGCAAGGCGGCGTCGAGCTGCCGCTGATCATCTCGGACCATGCCGACTGGGACGAACTGATCATCACCATCAAGGAGACCGGCGCCGAGGAAATCTGGGTCACGCACGGCCGAGAGGAAGCGCTGGTGCGCTGGTGCGAGTTGGAAGGGATAGCGGCCAGACCGCTGCATCTGGTGGGCTACGAGGACGAGGGCGATTGAGGATGACATCCATCGACGCCGCGCCCTACGGCGCCCCCCTCTGTCCTGCCGGACATCTCCCCCTCGAGTGGGGAGATTGGCAGTTTTGGCGGCTGCGCCCTTGCTTCTGCGTTAAGGATTGGCGAAAGCCGTCACAACATCCGATCTCCCCCCTGGAGGGGGAGATGTCCGGCAGGACAGAGGGGGGTGCCTCGCGCAGACCTCTCCCCTTCATGCGGTCCTCATCGCCATGAACCGCTTCGCCGAACTTCTCGACCGCCTGGTGCTGACGCCGTCGCGCAACGGCAAGCTGACGCTTTTGACCGATTATTTCCGCAGCGTCGAGGATCCCGATCGCGGCCTGGCGCTGGCGGCCATCACCGGCGATCTCAGGATTGCCGCGGTCAAGCCGGCCATGCTGCGCACGCTGGTCATCGAACGCATGGACCCGGTGCTGTTCGGCTATTCCTACGACTATGTCGGCGATCTCGCCGAGACGGTGTCGCTGGTCTGGCCGCAAACGCCTGGCAGGATCGCGAACCGCGAGCCGACGCTTGGCGAGGTGGTGGCGAAGCTGCAGGCGGCAAGCCGCTCCGACGGACCGAAGGTGCTGACGGGGCTGCTCGACAGCGCCGGCATCTCGGCGCGCTTTGCCATCATCAAGCTGGTCACCGGCGGCCTGCGCATCGGCGTCTCGGCGCGGCTGGCCAAACAGGCGCTGGCCGATTTCGGCAAGGTCGATGTCGCCGAGATCGAGGAGCTCTGGCATGGGCTGTCGCCGCCCTACACGGCGCTGTTCGCCTGGCTGGAAGGCAAGGCCGAAAAACCGCGCAACACGGCGATGGCGCTGTTCCGCCCGGTCATGCTGTCGAATCCGATCGGTGACGGCGACCTCGAAAAGCTCGATCCGGTGGACTATGCGGCCGAGTGGAAATGGGACGGGATCCGCGTCCAGGCGGTGGCCGAAGGCGGCATCCGCAGGCTCTATTCGCGCACCGGCGACGATGTCTCGGGCGCCTTTCCAGATCTCGCCGACGCCATGCATTTTTCCGCGACGCTCGATGGCGAGTTGCTGGTCGGCGATCCGCGAGAAGCGACGGGAACTTTCTCGGACCTGCAGCAGCGGCTGAACCGCAAGACGGTGACGCCGAAGATGCAGCAGCAGTATCCGGCCTTCATGCGCTGTTACGATCTGCTGCAGATCGGCCCGGAGGATCTGCGCGGACTGTCCTTCCGCGAGCGGCGCGGCCGTCTCGAAGCCTTCATCGGGACGCTCGATCCCAGCCGCTTCGATCTCTCTCCCTTCGTCGAGTTCACGGACTGGCAGGCGCTCGAGGACCTGCGTCGTGCGCCGCCGCATCCGATCATCGAAGGCGTGATGCTGAAGCGCTGGGACTCGCCCTATGTCGCGGGCCGGCCGAAGGGTCCGTGGTTCAAATGGAAGCGCGATCCGCATACGGTGGACGCCGTGCTGATGTATGCCCAGCGCGGCCACGGCAAGCGCTCGAGCTTCTATTCCGACTATACATTCGGCGTCTGGTCCGGAGCCGAGGGCGCGGAGGAACTGGTGCCGGTCGGCAAGGCCTATTTCGGCTTCACCGACGAGGAACTGAGGCAGATCGACAAATATGTCCGCGACAACACCGTCGAGCGCTTTGGACCGGTGCGCTCGGTGCGCGCCGACCGCGACAATGGCCTGGTGCTGGAAGTCGCCTTCGAGGGGCTCAACCGCTCGACCCGGCATAAATCGGGCGTCGCCATGCGTTTCCCCAGGATTTCACGGCTGCGCTGGGACAAGCCGGCAAACGAGGCCGACCGCATAGAAACCCTGCAGGTGCTGCTCGACCGCTAGGAGCGGCCCATGTGTCGGTCGCAACGGTTGTTCAAGGCTCGATCGAGACGCGGATCTCGTAGACGTTGACCGCCTTGCCCTGTTTGTCGAAATCGGAATTGATGGCGATGGTTCCGGCTGAGCCGGGATGCTTGTCGGGGAACTTCACGTCGAACAGATATTCGTTTTTCTGCTGGCCGACCGCGTAGCGCTTGCGGCCGCAGTCGCCGAGTTCGCCGAAATTGCAGTCGACCGAGATCTGCGTGTCCTTGCCGTCCTCGGCGCGGGCGATGATGTCGAACACGGCGTGCTTGCCGGCGAGTTTTTCCAGCACGCCCTGCCCGACGTCGAAGGCGATCGCCGAGCCGGAGGCGCCGGACTGGATGCGCAGGAACGGTCCGCTGTCGTCCTTCATCACCTCGGCCTTGGCGTCCGACGGGGCGGCGACATGGGTCGGGTCGGTCGGCGAAAACACATTAATCCAGTCGCGCGACTGATCCGCGGCACCGGGCTTTGCCGGTGCATTGGCGCCGTCGGCCGGGGTAAAATCGTCGTCCTCGACCGTCGGCGGCGCTTCCGGCGGCGCGGTATTGAGCTGCGCCGCCGTTTTGAACACACCGGTCTGCATGGCGAAGTACAGTCCGATACCAATCGCCGCGAGCAGCGTGACCGTGAAGAAAATGGCGGTCAGCGGCAGGCGCCGGCCGCGTATGCGCCGCTCATCGCGGTCGGGCGCCACTTCCGTCGCGGCTCCCGGCGCGGCGGGAGCCGACATGTCGATGGCTGGCGCGCTGGGAAGACTGGCGTCCGGCATGATATCGGGAACCACCGGCAGCACGCGCGAGCGCGGCGCGTCGGATCCGGGCTGCACGGGGCCGTCGACGGCGACGGCGGGCGATGGCGCCCTCGGGCCGGCCTCGATCGCCGGCGCCGCGCCGCCCTCGGCCTCGCCTGCCGGCGTGTCGATCTGCGGGGCAACGCCGGGCACCGCCGGCAGATACTCGGATTCGATTTCGGTGATTTTCGCCTGGATAGCCTTGCGGCGCTTGATGGCGACTTCCACGGTCACGCCGGGATTGGCCTGGAGCGCACGGTCGAGCGCGGCGAAGGCCGCACGATAGACCCTCTCGCGGAACGCGCGGTCCTCGGCGTTGCCCTTTTCCAAGGCGTTCCGGATCGCTTTTTCGATCGCGTCCAAGCGAGGTCCCTCTGCAAATTGCCACAAGCTTTCATGATGGTTAGCGGCAGGCGACCAATCAATCAACGGGCGGGCAGCCGCATTCTGCCTCGACGGGCCGTTCAAAGTCCATCTTCGCGATGTTCCGGCAAACAAAATCGGAATCTGCCGGCGATTCCAGCATGCAGGGACGCCGGAACCCCGGTTTCGATCGCGGCGGGCCTCTTGCATGATTTGCCAAGTCGCATCTTGAATTCGCGGCCGGTTGAGTCTATCACCCAGCCCATCTTGGAGGCCTTGGCCTCCCGGGCCGCTTTAGCTCAGTTGGTAGAGCACATCATTCGTAATGATGGGGTCAGGTGTTCGAGTCACCTAAGCGGCACCAGTTCCTCTGTCCACCCGCATGCTGCAATCAGCACCTGCGTCACTGCCCGTGCAGTGGATCGCGACACCGGCGAAGCATATCCGCCATTGTCGAGACCGGGGTTTGATGTGAAACTCGCGGCGTCAGCATGGGAGGTCCAAATGCCCAACACTTTCAAGACCGGAGACGTCGTCAAGCTGAGGTCGGGAGGCCCGAGGATGACGGTCAGCGACGGCGCCGCTTCCGGCATGTATCTCTGCCACTGGTTCAACCGCGAGGGCGATGTGTGGACCCCGCAACATGCGGGGTTCAAGCAGGAGCAGCTGGTAGCCGCCGACCAATCGACGTAATTCCCGCTTTAGCCAACGGATGGCCGGGCCGGCGCGGCTCCAGACGCACCGGACGAAGTGTTCTGCCGTTTCCGGGACCGCCACGGTCCGTCATCGCCGGCAAGCGCGTGATCGGCAGGGTGACCGACGGATTTTTATGATCACGACGTTTAACGGCTGAAGCGTGACCGTGGCATTGGGCCATGGCAATGCGCCAACCGGAGACGTGAAGCATGATACGCCGTTCGATCCTTGCCACTGCCTTGAGCGTGCTGACCACCGCGGCTCTGGCCCAGACAGCGACACAACCACCGGCCGCGACGCCGCCTGCCGCCACGTCGCCCGCAGCCGCATCGTCGGCTGGCACATCGTCGGCCGCCAAGTCCGACATCACACTGGCCAAGTTCCAGAAACGGCGGGAGAAGGCGATCATGGCCGCCGACACGGACGGCGACGGCAAGATCAGCCTGCTGGAATGGCAGGCCTTTCAGGCCAAACGCAACGTCAGGCGCGCCCCCGCCAAATCCTTCGCGCGCATCGATTCCAACCATGACGGCTTCATCGACCGGGCCGAGCTCGATGCGTTCTTCGCCAAGCGCTTTGCCAGGCTGGACAAGAATGGCGACGGCATTCTGACGGCCGACGAGAGGCCGAGCCACAAATCCGCTCCCAAGCCGGAGCAGTGACCAAGAGGCTATGACGTGTGATGGATATCGGGAGTGCGCCAGCCGATGAGCGCCGATCCGGACGAGGAGCTGGTTCGTCGGGTCGGTGCCGGCGATCCCGCGGCGGTGCAGGCGCTCGTCGCGCGCAAGCTGCCGCGCATCCTTTCGCTTGCCGTGCGCATGCTGGGCGATGCGGCGGAGGCCGAGGACGTCGCGCAGGAAACTTTCGTGCGCATCTGGCGTCATGCCTCGAAGTGGCGGCGTGGCAATGCACGCTTCGACACCTGGGTCCACCGGGTCACGCTCAACCTTTGCTACGACCGGCTGCGCCGGCGCCGCGAATGGGTGACCGACGAGATGCCGGACATTGTCGATCCCGCCCCGCTTCCCGATTCCCATCCTGGCGAAGAGGCGCATCGGGTCGAGCAGGCCTTACAGGCAATCGCGCCACGCCAGCGCGAGGCGATCATCCTTGTCTACTATCAGGAGATGTCCAACATCGAGGCGGCCGCGACCCTGGAGATCAGTGTCGATGCCCTGGAGAGCCTGCTGTCGCGCGGCCGGCGGGCGCTGCAGGCGATGCTGGCCGGGGATGGCGGCCATGACTGAGAAAGGCGCGCGCCCGTATACTGTACGTTCAACCCGCCTTGCCGGCGTCCGGTTGGTCTGCGTTGTTTCCGACCCGCGTGGGCACGCGGCACCGAGGTGCAAGGGGAAAACAAATGGCTGAAGACATCGAAGACGGGCCGGCAATGGATGCCAAGCGTTTCGCAGCGCTGGCGGATGCCTATGGCGGCGATTTGCGCCGCTGGCCGGAAGCGGAACGCGAAGCCGCCATAGCCTTTGCTTCAAGTGAAGCGGGCCAGGCCATTTCGCGACAGGCCGACACACTTGACGCCCTGCTCGACAGCTATAGCGTCCAGCATCCCGGCAAGGCGCTGCACGGCAGCATCCTGCGCGCAGCCGACCGGCACCTCGTCCAGCGCCGGCGTCATCGGTTCTGGTGGCTGGGTCTGGGACTCGCCGGCATTGGTCTGGCGGGCGCCGTCGCCGGATTGGCGTTGGTGAGCATTGTCACGCCGGAAGCCGGATCGGATCACTATGTGCTGGATGCCAATGTAACGGCGTTCGGCGATGCCGGGCCCGATGCCGAAAACGGCGAGGAGAGCCTATGAGCATGGGCCGCAACCTCATCATCGCATCGGTGGTGCTGAACGTCTTCCTGGCCGGGGCGCTTGCCGGCGGGGCCGTCTGGATAAGAAGCGGCAAGTCCGGCCAGGGCTATTCGCTGGAAGCCGCCGGCGGCCGGCTTCCAGACCAGGAGCGCATGCTGTTCCGCAAGGCACTGCGCGAAGTGCGGCGCGAATCCCGCCAGGTCATCCTCGATGGTCAGCAGGCCAGGCGCGAGGCAGCCGACCTGCTGCGCCAGCCGGTTGTCGACACGGCGGCCCTATCGGCTGCGCTGAAGCGGGCCCGCAATGCCGACATCGCCGTGCGCACGCGGCTTGAGCAGCGCATCATCGAATTCGCGGCGGCGGGTTCGGCCGCGGATCGCGCCGTGCTGGCGGAAGGGCTGGCCAGGCGGGCCGGGCCGCAGCCGAAGGCAGAGCCAAAAAAATCGCCGTGACGACCGACGGAAAAAGCCCGCGGGGCCGTTTAACCGGGAGAAGGGCAGACCTGCCGGACCAATCGGTGCGAACAGGTTTTTCATTCTCGGACAACATTCGGAGTAACGTCATGAACCGCCTGACACAGTATGCGGCAGCAGCCGTCCTCGCCTTGACCGGAACCGCAGCAACCGTCGCGGCCTCCGCCGCCATGCCGATGGTGGCGCAACCGGCCGCCCCGGCGCTGATCGAGCATGTGGCCTGGGGTTGCGGGCCCGGCTGGCATCCCAATCCCTGGGGGCGCTGCGTTCCCAACCGTGTCGTGGTGTATCCGCGCTACCGCTATTGGCACGGCCCGGCTTACTACGGCTGGCATCCGCACCGCCACTGGCACCGCTGGAACCGCTGGTAAGCGCGCGGGAGGGCCGGGCGGCACCCGCCGCCCGGCCGCCTATCCCCGGTTTGAGCTGGGGAAACAGCCCAATCGGGCGTCGCGCACCTCGCATGAGATCCAACCATGGAGCGCTGACATGGCAGCCCAGGCTAAAGATTCCGCGCCGCCGGATCCCGCCCTGATCGCCTTCAACCGCTTCGGCCTCGGAGCCCGACCCGGCGACCGCGACAGGCTGGCGAACGACCCACGCGGCTATCTCAAGACGGAACTGCGGCGGCTCGACGCCGCCATGATATCGCTCGACGACCCCACCTATGCCGATCTCAAGGGAAGCACGCCTGCCATCCAGGCCAGCATGGCGGCAAACCTCCAGCGCAAGCTGGACCGGGAGCGGATGGCGACAGAGCAGCCGGCGACGGGCACGGAAACGCCAGCCTCGGCCTCGGTTATGCCGCCACCCGCCGCACCGGGCATGTCGCCGCCCACCGCCCCGGCCGCTGCCAAGGCCAAGCCCGCCGTGCCGCCCGTCGAGGCCATCTTGTTCCGGGCCGAGGCCCAGGCGCGCTTCGACACGGCAATGCAGGCCGAGGCCGGCTTCGTCGAGCGCCTCGTCTATTTCTGGTCGAACCATTTCTGCGTCTCCGTGGCCAAGGCCAACATCGTGCGCGCCAGCGCCGGGGCCTTCGAACGGGAAGCCATCCGGCCCTTCGTGCTCGGCCGCTTCGCCGACATGCTCATGGCGGTGGAGCGGCATCCGGCCATGCTGTTCTATCTCGACAACCAGCAGTCGATCGGCCCGGACTCCCGCGCCGGCAAGAACCGGCAGCGCGGCCTCAACGAGAACCTCGCCCGCGAGATCCTGGAACTGCACACGCTCGGTGTCGGCAGCGGCTATAACCAGGCCGACGTCACCAGCTTCGCGCGCATCCTGACCGGCTGGACGATGGCCGGGCGGGAAGGACGGCTGGGCGAACCCGGCAGTTCCGTCTTCAACGCCAATGCGCACGAGCCGGGCGACGCGGTGCTGCTCGGCAAGACCTATCCGGCCGGCGGCATGGGCCAGGCCGAGGCCGCGCTCAATGACATCGCCCGTCATCCGGCGACCGCGCAACACATCGCCACGCAACTTGCCCGCCATTTCATAGCCGATGACCCGCCGCCGGCGGCGGTCGCCCGTCTCGCAAAGGTGTTCGTCAAGAACGACGGCAATCTCAGGGCACTGGCGGCGGCGCTCATCGACCTGCCGGAGGCGTGGTCGACGCCCCTGGCCAAAATGCGCTCGCCCTTCGATTATGTCGCTGCCATCAGGCGAGCGGCCGGCCCGGGACCGAACGATCCCGGCCAGTCCCTCAACTGGCTCAACGCACTGGGCCAGCCGCTCTGGCAGCCGCCGGGACCGAACGGCTTTTCCGACCAAGCGGACAGCTGGGCATCGGCCGAGGGCATGAAGATCCGCCTCGACATCGCGTGGCAGGCCGCCAGGCAGGTGAAAGATATCGGCAATCCCAACGACATGCTCGACGCGGTGATCGGGCCCTCCGCCTCGCCGGAGACGCGGCAGGCGGTCGCCCGCGCCGAGTCCAAGCAGCAAGGCCTGGCGCTGCTGCTGATGGCGCCCGAATTCCAGCGCCGATAGCTCGAGCGATAGGTCCGGCGCCGACAACTCCCATGGAGACCAAGTCATGAGCCTGCTGTGTGAAACCCCTCACCCTTCCCGCCGCGCCGTGCTGATGACCGGCGGCGCGCTGTTTGCCTGGGCCTATCTGCCCCGCTTCGCCCGCGCCGCCGACAACCGCGACCCGCGCCTGATCGTCATCGTGCTGCGTGGCGCGCTGGACGGCCTGTCGGCGGTCGGTCCGGTCGGCGACCCCGACTATGCCGGCCTGCATGGCGACATCGCCCTGTCGCTTTCCGGTCCGCATGCGGCGCTGCCGCTCGATGCATTCTTCGCGATCAATCCGGCGATGCCGGTGTTCGCGCGCCTGTTCAAGGCAAGCCAGGCGGCCGTCGTGCATGCGGCGGCGACAGGCTATCGCGAGCGCTCGCATTTCGACGGACAGGATGTGCTTGAAAGCGGCTTTGCCGGTCCCGGCCATGTCGCTAGCGGCTGGCTCAACCGGGCGCTGGAGAACCTGCCGGCAGGCGACCGCGTGGCGACGCTTGGCGGCCTGGCCGTCGGGCCGTCGACGCCGCTGGTGATCCGTGGCGCGGCACCGGTGCTCGGCTGGGCGCCGCAATCGCTGCCAGCGCCGGCAGGCGACCTCGCGACGCGCGTTCTCGATCTTTACCAGCACCGCGATCCGGTGCTGGCGGTGGCGCTGCAGAAGGGCCTCGACGCCAACAAGATGGCACTCGACGACCAGATCGGCGTCAAGGCGATGAAGCCTGGAGGCGGCCTCGACAGCGCCGCCGGCATGCGGCAGGCCGCGCAAGGCGCGGCCAGGCTGATCGCGGCCGATGACGGGCCACGCGTCGCGGCACTCGCCTTCGACGGCTGGGACACGCATGTCAACGAGGGTGGCGCGACCGGCCGGCTCGCCACTTTGCTCGGCGGCCTCGACGGGGCGTTCGAGGAATTCGAAAAAGGTCTCGGCGAACGCTGGAAGGATACGGCCATCGTCGCGATCACCGAATTCGGCCGCACGGCGCGGATCAACGGCACGGTCGGCACCGATCACGGCACCGGCACCGTGGTGCTGCTCGCCGGCGGCGCGATCAAGGGCGGGCGCGTCATCGCCGACTGGCCGGGGCTGAAGCCCGCGCAACTTTACCAGCAACGCGACCTTGCGCCGACCAGCGATGTCAGGGCGGTGCTGAAAGGCCTGCTCGCCGACCAGTTCGGACTTTCGGCCGCGGTGCTCGGCGAGAAGGTGTTTCCGGACTCGGGTGCGGTGAAGCCGATGATGAACCTGATTGTCTGACGTCTGGCGACGCCGCGTTTTCTGCCGCGGCGCCGTCTCGCTCTTGCCCGCGATCAGGCGGCCTCGACCTTGGCGGGCGCGAAGTCTTCGCCGCGCACCAGCCTGGTCACGCCGACGAAATCGATCTTGCCCGAGCCAAGCACCGGCACATGCGCCACGACGCGCACCTCGGCCGGCACCATCAGGTCCATGGCGCCGTTTGCCTTGGCGAAGGCCAGAAACTCGGCGCGCGTCGCCTTTTCGGCTTCGGTGATGAGCACCAGCTTTTCGCCCTTTCGCAGGTCCGGCACTGTCGCGACCGCCGAGAGCGATCCTTTCCACAGCTCGCCCGCCAATGCTTCGACGGCAGCCAGCGAAATCATCTCGCCGCCGATCTTGGCGAATCGCTTGGCGCGGCCGCGGATGCTGACGAAGCCGGCATCGTCGATGCTGACGATGTCGCCGGTGTCGTGCCAGCCGTCCCGCAGCGGCTCGAGCACACCAGGCTTTTCGGCCCTGAGATAGCCCGCCATGACGTTGGGGCCGCGTACGAACAGCCGTCCGCCACCTTCGACGCCGATCACCGGTTCCAGGCGGTATTCCATGCCGGGCATGATTTTTCCGACCGTGCCTGACTTGTTGTACATCGGCGTGTTGATGGAGATGACCGGGGCCGTCTCGGTGACGCCATAGCCTTCGAGAATGCGCAGGCCGAACTTCTCCATATAGGTTTCGCGGGTCGAGGCCTTGACCGGCTCGGCACCGGAAAAGCAATAGCGCACCGAGCGGAAATCATAGGGATGGGCGGTGCGCGCATAGCCGCTGAGGAAGGTGTCGGTGCCGAAGATGATCGTCGCGTTCGAGGCATAGACCAGTTCCGGCACGATGCGGTAGTGCAGCGGCGACGGGTAGAAATAGACGGGAACGCCGGACACCAGCGGCAGCACCGTGCCCGCCGTCAACCCGAACGAATGGAAGATCGGCAGTACGTTGAACACTTTGTCGCCTGAATGAAAATCGATGCGCGAGGCGGCCTGTGCGGCATTGGCCAGGATGTTGCGATGGGTTAGCACCACGCCCTTCGGCGTGCCTTCGGAGCCCGAGGTGAACAGGATCACGGCCGGGTCGGTGGCCTTGCGGGCAACCCTGGGCGTGGTCTTGCGCAACAGGCCAAGCAGCTTGTCCTTGAGGCCGATCGTTGCACGCAGATCATCGAGCCAGACGACTTTGACCGACTGGCCGACCTCCTCGACGATTGCGCCGAGCTTGGCCTGCTCGACAAAAACCCGAGAGGTCAGGATGGTGGTTACCTGCGCCGCCTTGCAGGCGGACAGGATGTTGGTGGCACCGGCAGTGAAGTTGATCATCGCCGGTACCTTGCCGGCCGACATGACGCCCAGCAGCGCGGCACAGGCGCCATTGGCGTTGGGCAGCATGATGCCGAGCGTGTCCTGTCCGGCATAAAGCGTCTCGAACTTCTCGCCGAGCACCGCGACACCAGTGAGCAGCTTGCCGTAGCTCAGCGAACCGGCGACCGGATCCTGCACCGCAAGTTGCTTCATGCCGCGCTCGGTCGCCGTCTCGATGATCCTTTCGAGCACGGTCTTGTCGATATGCTGGGTGCGGAAGACGAGGTCTGACATCACCTGGTAGAGCGCAGCACCGGCGGCGGCCCGGCGCTTGCGGCCTTTCAGATCGTCGTCGACCTTGAGCTTGACCGGCGGCAGTATGGTGACCCTGACCTTCGGGAACAGGCGGCGGCGCACGTGCTGCGCCGTCAGCCGCGAGAAGGGGCTTTTCTCCAGCCCCTCGATGCGGATCGGCACCACCATCGAGCCGGTCTTGTCGGCCACCATGGCGGCGCCGTCATAGACCTTCATCAGCCCGCCGGTGACGGTGATGCGGCCCTCGGGAAAGATGACCAGCGGATCGCCGTTCTGCACGATCTTGATCAGCGTGCGCGTCGACATCGGCTTGGCCGGATTGAGCGGCAGGGCGCGGGTCAATTTGAGGAACGGCTTCATCCACCAGGCCTGCGCGATCGTGTAGTCGATGGCGAAGACCGGCTCTTCATCGGTCAGCGTCAGCGCCAGCGGGCCGTCGAGGAAGCTGACATGGTTGAGCGCCAGGATGGGCGCCGGACCTGCGGCCTTCAGGTTTTCCAGGCCCTCCACTTCCAGACGATGGAAGGCACGGAAGAGAATGGAGACGAAGTCGCGGAAGGCGTTGGTCGGCAGATATTTCAACATCAGCCAGGCGGCCACGGCATTGAAGGCGGCAAGCCCGAACAGCACGCTGGCAATAGACACGCCAGCGGCCTGAATGGCGGCGACGAGGATGCCGCCCATCGTCATGAAGCCGGCGTTGACGATGCTGACAGCGGCGACGACGCGGGCGCGGCGCGCCTCGGGCGACCAGGCCTGCACGGCGGCGAAGGTCGGCACAACCAGGAAGGCGCTGGAAATGGCCATGCCGGCAAGGTCGATCGCAACACGGATGGTGTTCGGCCCGGCGAAGAAGAGACCAAGGGTTTCGGCTTTTGGCGAGGGCTGCATGCTCCAGATCGTCCAGGCAAGGTGCAAGCCGAACAGCGCCAGCAGCGCCGTGCCGACCGGCGCCGGGAGCAGCACCATGCGGCCTTGCGACATCCAGGCGGCGATCGCCGAGCCGATGGCGATGGAGACGGCGAACACCGCGAGATACGCGGTGACCGCGATCTCGTTGCCACCGAGCTGATCCTTGATCAGCGTGGGCAGGATCGAAAGCACGATGGCGCCGATCAGCCAGAACCACGAGGTCATCAATCCGGCGCGCCAGATGCGCGTGTCGGTGCGCAATTCGCTGACCTGCCGCCATGTCGAGCGGAAGATGTTCCAGTCGATGACAAGGTTCGGCGCGGCGGAGCCGGTCGAAGGGATGGAGCGGCTGACGGCCCAGCAGCCGACCGCCAGGATCATCATCATCGGACCGAAGACCGCGACACCAATGCCGTCGGCGGAGACCACGCCGCCAACGATCGTGCCGCCAAGGATGGCGGCGAAGGTCGCCGACTCGATCCAGGCGTTGGCGCGGGGCAATTCCTTGCGCTCGAGATGATCGGGCAGGATGCCGTATTTGATCGGCCCAAACAGCGCCGAGATGACGCCGAACATCAACAGCGCGGTCATCAGCACGGGAATGGAGGACAGCGCGATGCCGACGACCGCGACGGCCGCGGCGCCGATCTCGGCAAATTTCAGCCGGCGGGCGATGAGCGCCTTGTCGAAGCGGTCGGCAATCTCGCCGCCCAGCGCCGACAGGAGCAGGAACGGAGCCATGAACACGGCGCCGGCCAAGGTGACCAGCGACGCCGCCTGGTCGGCGGCGAGTGTGAAGAGGATCAGGAACACCAGCGTGTTCTTGAGGAAATTATCGTTGAAGGCGGACAGGAACTGCGTCCAGAAAAGCGGCGCGAAGCGCCGCGAAAGCATGAGATGCGTGTTCATGGCGATTTCCCATTTGGGCGGAACCACGCGGCGATGCTCCGGTGGTCCCCGCGGTTTCATGCGCTGTTTCAATCGTTGTAATAACGTGAGCTGGTTAAACTTCTTACCGCGTCTGATCTTCGCAGCGATCACAAGTCCAGGCTCGTTTCGGCCAGCGGCCCTGCCCGGTGTCTGTCGTGGAGCCGTTCAGCATTTCCGCTTCTCCCTATGAACAATGTTCATGGTCCCAACTTACCACAACGTGAACAATGTTCAAGCTAAAAATGAACGCTGTTCACAAGAGAGCGGATTGATGAGCGAGGAGGTGCAACGGTGGCGGCCAGCCGTGTTGCCAGAGTCACGAAGGCGGTTGGTCGGCGCGATCGGCGGAGGTCACCCGCTGAAACTCAGGTGATTGGAGATGACCCCAGCGTCGCTACGGTCTTCAGCGCGCCGTCGAGCATATCGCCCTTCTCGTCCTTCAGCGCCGCCTCGCGCAGGCGGCGTATCCAGTCGGCGGCATCGTCGCGGCCCTTGAGCAAGTCGAGAGCAGAAAGTACGCGGTCGAATTTCGACTGGGCGCGCACATGGGTGTCGCTGTAGCCTTTGATCAGCCGGCGGCAGTTGAGGATTTCGACGGCAACGGCATAGTCGACCGGCACGTAGCCAAGCGCCAACGTATACCAACCTTCCAGATGCGCGGTCTCGACCTTGTGGCGCAGCAGGCCGCGGCGCCAGCGCCGCAGGCCGCCGATGAACCACAGGGCGGCAAAGCCGGCAAAGCTGTCGGTGCGGATGCGGCGGCCACGGTTGATGCGGCGGTCGAGAAAGCCGGCGAGCTTGGGCCGGTTCTCTATGTAGCTGCCGAGCCCCGCCGGCAGCGTGCCGCAGAACTCCTCGATGCGGGGATGGAAATATTCGGTCACCTGCAGGACCGAACCGTCCTTGACGCCAACCTCCTTGCGGACCCGCCTGTCGCGGGTCGAGCGCGTCTTCAGATCGGCGACGCGGATCATGTCGTCGTAGCACATGGCATTGGCCAGATGCTTGGCGGCGGCGATGGACAGAACATGAGCGTGGCCGGCGCTGTCCAGCGCGACGGCCTTGTCCAACCGGTCGAGGTATTCGCGCCCATAGGCGATGTCCTGATAGTCGACGACCTTTCTCAGGCCGCGAAGCGCCATGTCGCGCACGGCCAGAGGCATCAGATCGATGCGAGCGGCCAGCGCCTGCCATCCCTGGAGCAGATTTTGCGGACCGCTCACGCGCGCGGTACCCAGGGCGGATTCGACAATCGCTGGCTCCGCCGGCTTTGACGAAGGTGCCGCCGCCAGGCCCCGCGCGCGATCAAACGCCGCGCCGAAGGCGGCGAGGCTGGCCTTGACGCCACGGCCGCCGGTGCCGATCGCCTGTTCATAACTTTCACGGGTAAACGGCAGAGCGTCGGAGCCGGCCAATGCGCCAAGCAGGCTGGCAGAGATCATCGAGCCGTTGTCGGCGGCGATCTTTTCCATGTCGAAAGCGATGAAGCGCTTCGACGCGGCCTCAGCCGTTGCATGGACCTTGGACGACGAGGCGCGGCCGTCGCCCGGTTCGATCTTTTCCGAGACGGCGGCGATGCGGTGGGAGGAGGCGATCAGCGTCGTGCGGTTGGGGGTGACGAAGCCCCTGATGATCGCACGGCCGGCTTCCATCAATTCGGCGGCGATCAAGATGTCGACATCGCCCTGCGAGGGCGACAGCGCGAAGACCGGCAGCCGGCCGGCGTCGCGGGCCATTTCGATATAGTAGATGGTGGCGCCGGTGCGCTGGGCGACGCCGGCGACCGAGGTCGATTGCGCGACATAGCTATTGCGCTCGGCGACGTCGGTGATCCAGTCGGCCAGAACGCCGCCGCCCTGGCCGCCAACGGCCAGCACGGCGAGCTTGATCACCGGCTCATCGGCAGCACCGGACCTGGGATGCAAGGAAGGAACAGGCTCAAGCATCGGCGAATATCAGGCGCCGGCTTTCGCGCCGCCTCTGCAGGAAGCCGATCGTCGCGCGGCGCGCCGTCTCCAGGAAACGGTCCCAGCGGCTTGGGTTGTGCACGACATCGGCGCGGTAGAAGGAAGGGCACAGCACCGCGGCGTCCGCCACCTCGCCGCAATTGCCGCAGCCGACGCAGTTCTGGTCGATCGATGCGACCGGATCGTCGCGCAGCGGATCGTCGAGCGATTTGACCGACAGCGACGGGCAGCCGGACAGCCGCATGCAGGCGTGGTCGCCGGTACAGATGTCCTCGTCGACGCCGAACTTCGGCTTGACGACCCTTGTCCCACCCTTGATCGCCTTGTCGACCAGCGGCTTTTCGCGGCGCTGGCGATTGAGCATGCACTCGGACGAGGCGACGATGACTTTTGGCCCCTTCTCGTCCGTCGTCAGCGCCTCGCGCAACGTGTCCTGCATCTTGCCGACATCGTAGGTGCGGTCGACGTGGCGCAGCCATTTGACGCCCATGCCTTTCACCGCCTCGGTGATCGGATGCTTCGTCGACTTGGTCTTGTTGCCGGCGCGCGATGAGAGGATGTCCTGGCCGCCGGTGGCGGCCGAGTAAAAATTGTCGACGATGACGATGACGCCGTCATTCTTGTTGAACACCGCATTGCCGATCGAGGAGGTCAGGCCGTTGTGCCAGAAGCCGCCGTCGCCGACGAAGGAGATCGAGCGGCGCTTGGCGTCGGGCGAGTTGAACGCCGAGGCCGAGGCGGGCCCCAGTCCGTAGCCCATCGTGGTGGCGCCGAGCTCGAAAGGCGGCATGATCGAGAACAGATGGCAACCGATATCGGAAGCGATGTGGTGCTTGCCGAGTTCCTGCTCAACCAGCTTGGTCGCGGCGAAGATCGGCCGCTCCGGGCAGCCGATGCAGAAGCCCGGCGGCCGGCCCGGCACGACGTTGATCAGATCGGCCGTGTCGAGGCCGTCGCCAACCTTGTTGGGCGCGCGCACCTCGCCCGGCAAAAGATGCGGGGCTTCTGCGCGCAGGAAGGCACCGATGCCGTCGAGCATGACCTGGCCCGTATATTCGCCGGCCATCGGCAGATGTTCCTTGCCGACCAACCTGGTGCCGCGCCCCGCCTTGTGCAGCATCGCGGCAAAGGCCTGTTCGATGTAGTTGGGCTGGCCTTCCTCGACCACCAGCACCGCCTGCTTGCCCTCGCAGAAGGCGAGGAACTCGTCGTCGATCAGCGGATAGACGGCGTTGAGCACGTAGAGCGGCACATCCGTGTCGCCATAGGTGTCGGCAAGGCCGAGCCGCTGCAGCGCACGGATGACCGAATTGTACATGCCGCCCTGCATGACGATGCCGACCGAGCCGTGGTCCGAGCCGAAGAACTCGTTGATCTTGTTCCTGGTGATGAAATCCACCGCCGCCGGCCAGCGCTTTTGCACCTTCTCCTTTTCATGCAGGAAGGAGGCGGGCGGCAACACGATGCGTCCGGTGTCGCGGCGCGGCGCTTCGAGCGCATCGGCGACCGTCATCGGCGGACGCTTGTTGTCCTTGGCGATGAAATGGCCATGCACGTGGCAGCAGCGGATGCGCACCTGCAGCATGACCGGCGTGTTGGAGATTTCCGACAGCTCGAAACCATCCTCCACCGCCTTGACGATGGATGGCAGGTTGGGGCGCGGGTCGAGCAGCCAGACCTGGCTCTTCATGGCGAAGGCATGGCTGCGCTCCTGCATGATGGAGGAGCCCTCGCCATAATCCTCGCCGACGATGATCAACGCGCCGCCGGTGACGCCGCCGGACGCGAGATTGGCCAGCGCGTCGGAAGCGACGTTCGTGCCGACCGTCGACTTGAAGGTCGCGGCACCACGGATCGGATAGTGCACCGAGGCGGCGAGCATGGCTGTGGCGGTGGCTTCCGAGGCGCTGGCCTCGAAATGCACGCCGAGCTCGCCCAGAATGTCCTGCGCATCGGCCAAAACATCCATCAGATGGCTGATCGGCGCGCCCTGATAGCCGCCGACATAGCCGACGCCGCATTGCAGCAGCGCCTTGGTGATGGC
This sequence comes from Mesorhizobium sp. Cs1299R1N3, assembly GCF_037179625.1. Classification (NCBI taxonomy): domain Bacteria; kingdom Pseudomonadati; phylum Pseudomonadota; class Alphaproteobacteria; order Hyphomicrobiales; family Phyllobacteriaceae; genus Mesorhizobium; species Mesorhizobium sp. Cs1299R1N3. The sequence continues at coordinate 645,292 of NZ_JAPYKQ010000001.1, forward strand.
GAGGATGCCCTCGCCGGCAAATTCCTCGCCGGCGCCGAGCCTCAGTTTTTCGACTTCCTTGGCAAAAGACCGTTCGGCCATTTCTGCCTCCTTCCGTTGCCGCCGACAGCCGGCGGCGCGTACATCTAGATGTCGTGCTTGCGAATGTTCTTCAGCATCTTCAAAAGCGTGGCGATAAGTGCTGCATATTCGGTGTCGTCGATATCGTCGAACATGGCCTCGAACGCATCATGCATGGCCGGCCAGGCGCGGGTGAACTCGGCTCGGCCCTCGTCGGTCAGGAACACGTGTCGGATGCGGCTGTCGGGGACGCCCTGCTCGCGCCGCACGAACCCTTGCCCCTCCAGCGTGTCCAGCGTGCGGCTCAAGGTCGACTGCTCGATGACGGTATAGACCGAGAGGTCGTTGACGGTGACGCCGTCGGCGACCGACAGCACGGCCAGCGTGCGCACCTGCGAAATCGTCAGGCCCTGCTTGCGGAAATCATCACGCAAGGTGGCGTTGTAGCGGCCCATGATGCGGTTCATCAGATAGGGCGCGAATTGCTGCAGGCCGATCTGACCGAGGGTCGAAATGCGCTGGCGTTTTTCGGCGACCTTCTGTTCCATCACAGTTTCCCCGCCAGCAGGAAGCCGGAGCCGCCGCCGAGGCCGGCACCGGGATGGGTCGAGGCCCCGATATGGTAGAGCCCCTTGATGCCGGTCTGGTGGTTGCGGCTGGTCTTGAACGGCCGCCACAGGAACGACTGGTCGATAACCGAGGAGCCGCCATAGGGGTCGCCGCCGACCAGGTTGATGTTCATCGTTTCGAGATCGGCCGGCGAATAGGCGCGGCGCGCGATGATGCTGTCCTTGAAGCCGTCGATATGGCTGGCGAGGATCGCTTCGACGCGATCGGCATAGGCCTCGCGCAGCGCCTCGGTCCATTGCCCGTCGGCCGGCGCCTGCAGCTTGCCGGCGGCGTCGCCCTTGATGTGGCGCGGCGCCTCGGGCAGTTGCAGCCACAGGATCGCCTTGCCTTCCGGGCAGCGCGACGGGTCGAGCGCATGCGGCTGGCCGACACAGATGGTCGGCACTTCGGGCAGCATGCCGCGCGCCGCCTCGTTGCAGGCCTTCGACACGCCATCCAGTCCAGGCGTCAAATGCAGCAGCGCCACCTTGTCGAGGCCCTCGCCACGCCAGGACGGTGGCTTGTCGAGGGCGTAGTGGATCTGGAAATTGCCTTTGCCATAGCGGTATTTCCGCGTCGCTTCGACGTCGCCCTTCGGAGCGTCCTTGCCGAGCAGGCGGCCGTAAAGCTGCGTCGGCGTGACCGAGCAGATGACGCTCTTGGTGGCGTGAACCAGTTCGCCCGAGGCCAGCCGCACGCCTGTGGCGCGACCTCCGGCCAGGAGGATGGAGGCAACGTCCGCTTCGGTGGAAATGACGCCGCCGCGTTCCTTGATGAGCGCCTCGAAAGCCGACAGCAGGTTCTGCGCTCCGCCCTTGACGATCGGCGCGCCGGCCGCCTCCAGCGCGAAGGCGATTACCTTGGCGATCTGGCCGGAAAAGGCGTCTTCGGGACCAAGCCCGGCATGCAGCACCCACGGCGCCCAGAGCGCGCGGACTGTCTCCGATTGATACGTGCTTTCCAGCCAGCTACGCGCCGGCACCAGCGCGTCGCCGAGAAAGGCGGCAAGCCCGCGCGGACCGCGCCGCCAGGCATCGCCGGCCAGCAGCTTCGCGGTCGGATAGGACCAGAGCGCGCCGCCGATCAGGCCGAACAGCAGGCCGGCATTGCGCTCGATGCCGCCGACATCTTCCGCGTGGCGGTCGCCGTCCCCAGCAGCGATCCTGTTAAGCGCGGCGATGTTGGCGGCACGGTCGGTGGTGAGCACCGCGTGGCTGCCATCCGGCCGCAGCACTCCGGTCGGCGTGCCGGCATGGCAGAATTCCAGCCCGTGCCGGGCGAGATCGGCGCCCAGTGCGGCAAAGGCCGGAGAGGTGATGAACAGAACGAAAGTCGTCGCCATCACATCGTGGATGAAGCCGGGCGCGGTGATCTCCTCGGTGCGCATGCAGCCGCCGATGCGGTCGTTGCGCTCCAGCACGAGCACCTTGGCGCCCTTGCCGCCGAGCATCGCCGCGCAGACCAGCGCATTGATGCCGCTGCCGACGATGATGTGATCCGGGGCGTTCATAGGCGGGTGCTCCCGGTCGGGAGGCGGGGCTCATTTGCGCGGGGTAGCGTTCCTTCGCGCCCCCCTCTGTCCTGCCGGACAGTCCGGCAGGACAGAGGGGGGCGCCGTAGAGCGCCAGCGCCACGCGGCCGGCGCTCTCCCTTTGTTCCCTTTGTCACTACAACATCACCTACAACCATGATCTTCTCCCGAAGACCGCCCTCGCCCTATTTGCCCGCCACCAGCGCCAGCGCGCGGATCGGGCTGCCGGTGCCGTGCTCGATCTTGAGCGGGGCCGCGATCAGGATCGCGCCTTTCGGCGGCAGCTGGTCGAGATTGCAGAGACTGGCGAGGCCGTAGCGGTTGGCCTTGTGCATCAGCGTGTGCGCCGGGAATGGCGGCTCCATGCCGCCGGCCTTGCCGGCATCGGTGCCGATGGTCTCCGAGCCCCAGCCCTTGATGTCCTTGCTGATCAGGAACTGGATGGCTTCCGCCGTCGGGCCGGGCGTGTGCGGGCCGGTTTCGTTGGCATTGAGGAATTCGGCTTCCGAGCCGTTGCGCTTGTACCAGTCGGTGCGCATCACCACCCACTCGCCGGCGTTGATCGCGCCATGCTTGGCTTCCCAGGCCTTGATGTGGTCGACGGTGAGCAGGAAATCGTGATCGGCGGCGGCCTCTTTCGAACAGTCGATGACATTGACTGGGCCGATGAAATTCTGCGCCGGAATGGTGTCGGTGGCGCCGTCCGGATAGTCCTTGCCGGAGATCCAATGCTGCGGGGCGTCGAAATGCGTGCCGGAATGCTCGCCGAGCTTCAGCCAGTTCCACGCCCACCATGGACCGTTCTTGTCATAGCGGGAGATCGAATGGATTTCGACCTTCGGCGTGTCGACCGCAAGTTCCGGCGGCAGCTTGATCAGCGGTGTGTCCGGCCCGAGCGGCGCTGTCAGGTCGACCACCTTGATGGCGCCGGAAAGAAGCTGGGCGGCGACTTCGCCGAGGAGTTTTTGGCTGTCCATGGTCTCTGTTCCCTCTTGTCTGACATGATCAAGGCTCGTCTCGGCCCTTAATATCCTACTAGACGAAAACATATGCATCTGCAATTATCTTTAAGCATAAAGGAAATGGGAACGGGGCGTGAGCGAGTTCGACGCCATCTTTGTCGGGGCGGGCCACAACACTCTGGCATGCGCCGCGCATCTGGCGCTCAAGGGCTGGAAAACCGGGGTTTTCGAACGCGGCGCAACAATCGGCGGCGCCGTCCAGACCCGCGAATTCACCCTCCCCGGCTTCCGCCACGATTTCGGCGCGATGAATCTGAGCCTGTTCGCCGGCTCGGCGTTCCACCGGAAATATGCAAATGAATTGAAAGCTCAGGGGCTGGAATTCGCCCCGGTCGCCGACTGTTTCGCCAGCACCTTTCCGGATGGACGCTGGTTCGGGGTCAGCAACGACCTGGAAAAGACCGCCGGCCGCATGGCTGCCTTTTCGGCCGCCGATGCCGCGACATGGCGCAGGCTGGTTGCCGCCTTCCCGGCCGAAGCCGAGCATTTGTTCAAGCTGCTGGGATCGCCAATGAGCGCCCGGGCGCTTGCGGGCACCGCATGGAACCTGTGGCGCAAGAAGGGTGTTTCGGGCGCGCTCGACACCGGCCGGCTGCTGTTATCTTCGCCGCGTGCCTGGCTGGAGGAAAATTTCGAGTCTCCACACATCAGGGCGACGCTCGCCACCTGGGGCATGCATCTCGACTTCGCGCCCGACACCGCCGGCGGTGCCGTGTTTCCCTATCTGGAATCGATGGCCAACCAGAGTTTTGGCATGGTGCTGGGCAAGGGCGGCGCCGACACCATCATCCGGGCACTGGCCGGCATGGTGACATCCGCCAGCGGCAGGATCGTCACCGGCGCCGAGGTGGCCGAGATCACGGTCTCCGGCGGCAAGGCGACAGGTGTGCGGCTTGCTTCCGGCGAGACGCATACGGCCACCAGGGCGGTGATTGCAGGCGTGGCGCCCAAGGCGCTGTCCGGCAAGCTGCTGCCCGGCGGTTCCGGCGACACCGGCTTCGACATGGCGATGCAGAAGTTTCGGCATGCGCCGGGCACGATGATGATCCACCTGGCGCTGGACGATCTGCCGGACTGGCGCGCCGGGGCAGAGTTGCGCCAGTTCGCCTATGTGCATCTGGCGCCGTCGCTCGACCAGATGTCGCGCACCTATCAGCAGGCGATGGCAGGCATGCTGCCGGACGAACCGGTGCTGGTCGTCGGCCAGCCGACCGCGGTCGATCCGTCGCGTGCGCCTGCGGGCAAACATGTTCTGTGGGTGCAGGTGCGCATGCTGCCCGCCGAAATCGCGGGCGACGCCTCGGCCAAGATCGCGCCGGCGCATTGGGACGACGTCAAGGATGCCTATGCCGATCGGGTGCTCGACATCATCGAAACCTACGCGCCTGGCCTGCGCGCAAAAATCCTCGATCGCGCGGTGTTTTCGCCCATCGATCTCGAGCGCGAGAACCCGAACCTCGTCGGCGGCGACCAGCTCTGCGGCAGCCATCATCTGGCGCAGAATTTCCTGTTCCGCCCGGCGCGCGGCTATGCCGGCTGGAATACGCCGGTGACCAATCTGCATCTCACCGGCGCCGCGACATGGCCCGGCGCCGGCACGGGTGCCGCCTCGGGCTTCATGCTCGCGCAACAGCTTGGCGGGAGGTAGGCCAGACGATTTCATGAGGGCGACGAGAGGCAAGGCGCTGCTGCCGACGAAGCCCGAGCCATGACCGAACGAAGCTGCGCAACGACAATAAACCAACAAGGGGAACGACCATGACAATCAACAGACGCGAATTACTGGGATACAGTGCCGCGGCACTTGGCGTGGCCGCCGTCGGCCTGCCGAAGATCGCCCGGGCTGCCGCTGGCGAACTGACCATCGCATACAACGTCAACCTGCCGTCCTGGGATCCGACCACCGGACCGTCCGCCGTCAACCCGACCATCCAGGGCCTCTACCAGTCGGTGTTCGACCAGTTCATCCCGCAGAAGCCTGACCTGTCCTTCGCGCCTGGCCTTTTGACGGAATGGGGCTGGAACGAGGACCGCACCAAGATCATGATGACAGTGCGCGAAGGCGTGAAATGGCATGACGGCTCGCCGTTCACACCGGAAGATGTCGTCTGGTCGCTGCAGCGCGCGGGCGACGAGAAGACCGGCAACCCGATCCAGTTCGTCTGGAAGAACGTCAGCAATTTCAAGATCGACGGCAACAAGGTCACAGGCGACGTCGTCCAGTTCGACCCGGTCTATTTCAAATGGATGTCGTTCCTGACCGGCTACATCATGCCCAAGGCCTATTACGAGAAGGTCGGCGCCGAAGGTTTCGAGAAGGCGCCGATCGGTACCGGCCCCTACATGGTCGAAAAATTCGAGCGCAACGCCTTCCTGCGGCTGAAAGCCAATCCCAACTACTGGGGCGGCAAGCCCGCCTTCGAGAATGTGACGATCAAGTTCGTCACCGATGCGGCGAGCCGCGTCGCCGAGATCGAATCCGGTTCCTCGCAGGTGACGCTCGAGATCCCCTACGAGGAGTATGACCGGCTGATCGCCAAGGAGGGGCTGGCCGGCTCGATCAAGAATGTTTCCGATATCGGCATGATCTTCTTCAACGACATCGAAGCAATGCTGGACAAGAACGTGCGCCAGGCAGCCGTCATGGCGGTGGACAAGGAGCTTCTGGTCAAGCGGCTGCTGCGCGGCTATGGCCAGCCGATCGCCACGCTGGAAACGCCGGAATACGCGGCCTTCGATGCCTCGATCAAGGTGGAGCACAATCCGGAGAAGGCCAAGGAACTGCTGGCCGCCTCAGGCTATTCGCCAGAAAAGCCGGTCAAGTTCACCATCCAGACGACCAAGGGCTTCAAGCCCAAGGATTATGAGATGATCCAGGCGATCGTCGGCATGTGGCGCAAGGTCGGCATCGAGGCGACGATCGAGGTCTACGAGATTGCCAAGCACTACGAACTGCGCGCCGCCGACAAGCTCGCGCCGGCGGCTTTCTACAATTGGGGCAACGCCATCGGCGATCCGACCACGTCGACCGGCTTTGCCATGTATGGACCGAGCCCGCATTCGGTCTGGGACAGCCAGGACCTGATCGACATGATCAACCCGCTGTGGGGAGAGAAGGACGAGGCCAAGCGCATCGCCGGCTGGAAGGCTGTCGACAAATACATCGCCGAGCAGGCCTATGTGCTGCCGCTGATGCAGTACGCACAGCCCATCGTGCATGCCAAGGGCGTCAACGTGGTGCAGCATATTTCAGGCGCGCTGCTGCCGGCGCTGATGACCCCGGCCTGAGACAGACAAGAAGGCACGCCGTCGCAAGACGGCGTGCAACTTGCGCAGGTCCTCTCATCCGGCCCTTCGGGCCACCTTCCCCCTCGGAGAGAAGGTGGCCGCGAAGCGTCCGGATGAAGGGGCTGCTCGTTAGAACACGCTAGGCCAACGCCAGAATGCTCCTGCAACGATTCCTGATCCGTCTTGCGACGATGCTGATCACGCTGTTCGGCGTGGCCGTCGTCGTGTTCGTGGTCATCCGCGTCGCGCCCGGCGACCCGATCGCCATGATGCTGCCGCCCGGCGCCACCAATGACGACATCGCCCGGCTGCGGGCGCTCTACGGGCTCGACAAGACGATCGTACAGCAATTCTTCATCTGGCTGTCCGGTGTCGCCAGGGGCGATTTCGGCACCTCGATCTCGCTGCGGCAAGACGTGCTCGGCCTCGTCTTCAACCGGCTGCCGGCGACGCTTGAGTTAGCCATCGTCGCGCTTGTCATGGCGGTGGCGATCGGCGGCACGACGGCGATACTCGGCGCCCGCGAACGCGGTACGGCGGTCGAAGCCGGCATCGACATCGCCAGCGGTGCAGCGCTTTCCATTCCCGACTTCCTGTGGGGCCTCGTGCTGATCCTGCTGTTCGGCGTGCTGGTGCCGATCTTCGACATTTCGGGCCGCGTGTCGCCGCAACTCGACCTGCCCTTCGTCTCCCAGTTCTATTTGTTCGAGAGCCTGCTTCGGCTGCGCTTCGACCTGACCTGGGATCTCTTGAAGCACATGCTGATGCCGGCGATTGCCCTGGCGCTGCCGCTGGCGGCAATCATCTCGCAGCTGTTGAAACAGTCGCTGAAGGAAGTGCTCGACCTCGACTATGTGGTGCTGGCGCGGGTCAAAGGGTTTTCGGAAACGCAGGTCATCCTGCGCGAGGCGCTGAAGAACGCCGCCCTGCCGACACTGACCCTGGTCGGCGTGCAATTCACCTTCCTCATTGGCGGCACGGTCATCGTCGAGCGGCTGTTCTCCTATGAGGGCCTCGGCAACATGGCCATCGATGCCGTCATCAACCGCGACCTGCCGCTGATCCAGGGCATCGTGCTGGTCTTCGCGCTGCTGTTCGTGCTGATCAACCTTGCCGTCGACATGATGTATGCGCTGCTCAATCCGAGGCTGCGCCATGGATGAGGCACGCATCTCGCGACATGGCTCAGGCGTAAAGCTATGGCTGGCGGGAGGCTGGCTGCTGCTGGCACTGCTGGCGGCGATCTTCGCGCCGCTGGTCGCGCCGCAGGATCCGCTGGCGCAGGACCTAATGCTGGAGCGGTTGCCGCCGTTCTGGCTCGATGGCGCCGACCCTGGTTATTGGCTCGGCACCGACAGCCTCGGCCGCGACCTGCTCTCGCGCCTGATTTTTGGTGGCCGCATCGCCTTCATCGTTGCTTTCGCGGCGGCCATCGCCGCCTGCGTCGTCGGCTCAACGCTTGGGCTGATCGCTGGCTATTTCGGCGGCTGGGCGGATCGTATCATCTCGCGCATCGTCGACGTCTGGATGGCCTTCCCGCCGGTGCTGTTCGCCATTCTGCTGGTTGCCGTGCTGGGGACAGGATTAAGCTCCGTCATTCTCGCCATCGCGATCATCGACTGGACGCGCTTCTGCCGGGTGATCCGCGCCGAAGCCATGGGCCAGTCGCGCATGGACTATGTCGAGAATGCCCGCATCGCCGGGTATGGCCGCATCGGCATCATGCTGCGCGAGGTGCTGCCCAATGTGGTGCCGTCGATCGTGGCGCTGCTGTCGCTTGAAATGGGTATCGCCGTCATCGTCGAGGCGATCCTGTCCTTCGTCAATCTGTCGATCTCGACCGACGATCCGACCTGGGGCGGCATCATCGCCGAGGGCCGGCTCTCGATCCATCAGGCATGGTGGGTGCTGGTTTTCCCGCTGATCACGCTGATCCTCACCGTGCTGTCTTTCAGCCAGTTCGGCGAAGCGCTGAAAACGCGCTTCGATCCGGTGCTGCGATGAGCGCCTGTCTCGACATCGCCAATCTGAGCGCCGTGCTGGCCAACGGCCAGCGCGTGCTGCGCTCAGTTTCGCTTGCCGTGCAACCCGGCGAGGTGCGCGCGCTCGTCGGCGAAAGCGGCGCCGGCAAGACAATGATCGGCAAGGCGGTGCTCGGCGTGCTGCCATCGAGCGTGCGCATCGTCGAAGGCGATATGCGGCTCGAGGGCGAAGACCTCGGCAAACTCCAGCCCAGGGCGCGGCGCACGCTGATCGGCGCGCGCACGGCGCTGATCCCGCAGGATCCGCTGACCGCGCTCAACCCCTCGCGCCGCATCGGCCCGCAGATGACCGACCGGCTGGTGCGCATCCTCGGCTGGAGCGGCGACAAGGCCGACCGGCGTATCCGGCAATTGCTGGACGAGGTGCAGATCCGCGACCCCGACCGCGTGCTGAAGACCTATCCGCACGAACTGTCCGGTGGCATGCGCCAACGCGTGCTGATCGCCGCCGCCTTCGCCGCCGAGCCACGGCTGATCGTCGCCGACGAGCCGACCACGGCGCTCGACGTCACCTTACAGAAGCAGATCCTTCGGCTGATCGGCGCGTTGCAGCGCGAGCACGGCACCGCGATCCTGTTCGTCACCCATGATCTCGGCGTCGTCGCCAAGATCAGCCAGAAAGTGTCGGTGCTCTATGCCGGCAAGGTGGTGGAAGAGGCCGAGACCGCAGCGCTGTTCGCGGCACCTCGGCACCCCTACACCCGGGCACTGATGGCTGCGACGCCGCGCTACACCGATCCCTTCGCTTCGTTGAGACCCGTGGACGAGACGGTGCTGGCCGGTCTCGCCGCCGAGATCGCGTCCGCCGACCAGGCCTGGAGGCGTCCGCATGGCTGAGCCGCTGTTTTCCGTGCGCGGGCTGAAGGTCGCGCTGCCCGACATGACGCGCAAGCCGCTGATCGGCCGCGCACCGCTGGCCGAGATTCTGAAAGGCCTGGATTTCGACCTGCCCAGCGGCTCGGTGACCGGAATCGTCGGCGAATCCGGGTCCGGCAAATCGACGCTCGGCCGCACGCTGGTGCGGCTGCTGGAGCCGAGCGCCGGCAGCGTCCGTTTCGAGGGCCGTGACATCACCCATCTGCCCGAAGCGGCACTGCGGCCACTGCGCCGCGACCTGCAGATGATCTTCCAAGACCCGATGTCGTCGCTCAACCCTCGCCGCACCATTGCCAGCATCATCGCCGCACCGCTCAGGCAGAACGGGCTTGGCGACAATCTGAAAGCGCGCGTCGCGGAGGCACTGCAACGCGTCGGCCTGCCGCAAAGCTTCGCCGGCCGCTACCGCCACGAATTGTCGGGCGGCCAACGCCAGCGCGTCGGCATTGCGCGCGCGCTGGCGCTGTCGCCGAAATTCGTGCTGGCCGACGAGATCGTCTCCGGGCTCGACGTCTCAACGCAGGCCCAGATCCTCACCTTGCTGGAGAAGCTTGCCGCGGAGATGGGCCTGACGGTCGCCTTCATCAGCCACGATCTGTCGGTGATCCGGCGGCTTTGCCAACAGGTGATCGTCATGCGCGAGGGCAGCATCGTCGAAGCCAGCGCCACCGACGCCTTGTTCGACAAGCCGCGGCAGGCCTACACGCGCGACCTCATCGCAGCCATTCCGCTGCCGGAAATCGATGCAGGCTGGCTGGACATGCCTTCCGCCGGCAAGGCGCCGACATGAAGGCGAACGCATGCCGAGAAGCGGGCCTCGGACGTGCGATTGGAAAATGATCAAGTCCCGCCAAATGGAGGAGGACTGACATGAAGATCACAATCGCAATTGCAACGCTTGCTGCTGCTATCCTTGGCAGTGCCGGCATGGCCTCGGCGGATTCGATCCCCGGTATGCGCGGCCACGACCATACTGGCATCACGGTTCCCGACATGAAGCAGGCGGTCGACTTCTTCACCGAGGTCGTCGGCTGCAAGAAGGCGATGTCGTTCGGACCGTTCGCCGACGACAAGGGCACCTTCATGCAAGACCTGCTCGGCGTCGATCCGAAAGCTGTCATCGAGCAGGTCACCATGGTCCGCTGCGGCTATGGATCGAACATCGAGCTGTTCAAATACACCGCGCCCGACCAGAAGGACCTGACACCGAAGAACAGCGACATTGGCGGCTTCCACATTGCCTTCTATGTCGATGATGTCGCCGCCGCGAAAGCCTATCTCGATGGCAAGAGCGTCAAGACAAGGATGGGGCCGCTGCCGGTCAAGGAAGGGCCCGCCGCGGGCCAGACCATTCTCTATTTCCAGGCACCTTGGGGCCTGCAATTGGAAGCGATCAGTTATCCCTCTGGCATGGCTTTATGAGAAGACCGCCGAGACCGTGCTGTGGAGCCCGAAGAATCCGGAGAAATGATCTCTCGCGGCGCGCTTGCAGGACGTCACGGCAAGCGCGCCACCCAGGCCCGCATAATCATTTCGACATAAAACTTTAAGCTTGAAATATCTTACCTCTGGCGCGATACTGAGGCATAGCAAGCGAAGAGGAGATCGCACGGATGAAGGTTGCGGTTCTCGGCGGCGGACCAGCCGGCCTCTACTTTGCCATTTCGATGAAGCTGAGGGACGCCGCGCACGACGTGACGGTTTTCGAGCGCAATCGCGCCGACGACACGTTCGGCTGGGGCGTCGTGCTGTCGGCCGAGACGCTCGATAATCTTGCGAAGAACGATCCTGTCAGCGCCGTCTGGATCAAGAAGCATTTTGCCTATTGGGATGACATCGCCGTCATTCATGACGGCATGCGCACGGTCTCGTCGGGCCACGGCTTCTGCGGCATCGGCCGCAAGCGGCTGTTGATCCTGCTGCAGCGCCGCGCCCGCGAACTCGGCGTCAAGCTGAGGTTCGAAACCGACATCGCCGACCCAAAACCCTATATGGAGACGCACGACCTGGTCGTCGCCGCCGACGGGTTGAACTCCAGGGCGCGCAACAGCTTTATCGATATCTTCAAGCCCGACATCGACACGCGCAAATGCAAGTTCGTCTGGCTCGGCACCAACCAGAAATTCGACGACGCCTTCACCTTCATCTTCGAGAAGACCGAGCATGGCTGGGTGTGGGCACACGCCTACCAGTTCGACAGCGATACCGCGACCTTCATCGTCGAGTGCAGCGAGCAGACCTGGGCTGCCTTCGGCTTCGGCGCGATGTCGCAGCAGGCGTCCATCGCGGTGTGCGAGCGCATCTTTGCCAGGCATCTTGGCGGCCACGCGCTGATGACCAACGCCAATCACATCCGTGGCTCGGCCTGGATCAATTTTCCGCGCGTGCTGTGCGAGCGCTGGTCCTACAGGAATCTGGCGCTGATGGGCGACGCGGCGGCCTCGGCGCATTTTTCGATCGGCTCCGGCACCAAACTCGCCTTGGAGAGCGCGGTGGCGCTGGCCGACTATGTCGAGACCGAACCGGACCTCGAGGCCGCCTTCCGCAAATATGAGGACGCCCGCCGCACCGAAGTGCTGAAGCTGCAGTCGGCGGCGCGCAATTCTCTGGAATGGTTCGAGGAGGTCGAGCGCTATCTCGGCCTCGATCCGGTGCAGTTCAACTATTCGCTTTTGACCCGTTCGCAACGCATCAGCCACGAGAATCTGCGGCTGCGCGATGCAGAGTGGCTGGGCGGCGCGGAAGAGTGGTTCCAACGGCAGGCCGGTGCCGGCGGCAACAGGCTGCGCCGGGCGCCGATGTTCGCGCCCTTCAAGCTGCGCGACATGGTCCTCAACAACCGCGTCGTCGTTTCGCCGATGGCGCAGTACAAGGCCGTCGACGGCCGCCCGACCGACTGGCATTTCACCCATTATGCCGAGCGGGCGAAGGGCGGTGCGGGACTCGTCTATATCGAGATGACCTGCGTCAGCCCGGAAGGACGCATCACGCCCGGCTGTCCCGGCTTCTACGCGCCCGAACATGAGGTGGCGTGGGGGCGACTGGTCGATTTCGTCCATACCGAAACCGAGGCGAAGATCTGCGCCCAGATCGGCCATTCCGGCGCCAAGGGTTCGACCCGCGTCGGCTGGGAAGGCACCGACGTGCCGCTGGCCTCGGGCAACTGGCCTGTCATGGCGGCATCGGCCGTCGCGTGGTCGCCTGAGAACCAGGTGCCGAGGGCGATGGACCGCGCCGACATGGATTTGGTGCGCGATCAATTCGTGGCCTCGGCCGAAATGGCCGATCGCTGCTGCTTCGACATGCTCGAGATCCACGCCGCGCATGGCTATCTCCTGTCGTCGTTCATCACGCCGGTCACCAACCAGCGCACTGACGCCTATGGCGGCTCACTGGAAAACCGCATGCGTTATCCCCTGGAAGTGTTCCACGCGGTGCGCGCCGCCTGGCCGGCGGGAAAACCGATCTCGATGCGCATTTCGGCCAATGACTGGGTTGGCATCGAAGGCGTGACGCCCGCAGACGCCGTCGAGATCGCGCGGATGCTGCATGAGGCCGGCGTCGACATCTGCGACGTCTCGGCCGGCCAGACGTCGGTTGCCGCCAAGCCGGTCTATGGACGAATGTTCCAGACGCCGTTCTCCGACCGCATCCGCAACGAGGTCGGCATGGCGACGATGGCGGTCGGCAACATCTACGAGCCCGACCATGTCAATTCGATCCTGATGGCCGGCCGCGCCGATCTGGTGGCGCTGGCACGGCCGCATCTCGCCGATCCCTACTGGATGCTGCATGCGGCGGTGACGCTCGGTGACCGTGGCGTCAAATGGCCGGATCCTTATCTGCCCGGGCGCGACCAGCTCTACCGGCTGGCCGAGCGCGACGCCGCTGCGGGGCTGAAAGTATGACGGCCGCGACAACGATTCCCGGCAAGCACGCGCTGGTCACCGGCGGCGGATCCGGCGTCGGCCGGGTCATCGCGCTCACTTTGGCCGCGGCTGGTATCGACGTAACCATTTGTGGGCGCCGCGAAGCTGAGCTCACCAAGGTTGCCGGCGAAAACGGCCGCATCCATGGCATCGTCGCAGATGTCACGAGCGAGGCGGCGATGGCGGCGCTTTACGAGATGGCGGAGGCCGCGCGCGGACCGTTCGACATCGTCGTCGCCAATGCCGGCATGGCCGGCAGCACGCCGGCGCACAAGATCGCCCTGGCCGACTGGCAGCGAACGCTCGATGTCAATCTGACCGGGGCGTTCCTGACGGTGAGGCCGGCGCTGACCGGCATGGCCGCGCGCAAGGCAGGTCGCATCGTCTTCATCGCCTCGACCGCTGGATTGAAAGGCTACCCCTATGTCGCGCCTTATGTGGCGGCCAAGCATGGCGTCGTCGGCCTGATGCGGGCGCTGGCCGTGGAGACGGCGAAATCCGGCGTCACCGTCAATGCGGTGTGTCCGGGCTTCGTCGAGACCGACATGTTGGAGGAGTCCATCCAGCGCATCATCGAAAAGACCGGCCGCTCGGCCGGCGAGGCGCGAGCCAGCCTCGTCTCGACCAATCCGCAAGGCCGCTTCATCCAGCCGCAAGAAATTGCCGAAGCCGTGCTGTGGTTGTGCGGCGACGCGGCAGCGTCGATCACCGGACAGGCGATTTCGATCTCGGGAGGTGAAACATGGTAGCCGGCCCCCTGCCCGTGCCATCGGGACCCGGCAAGGACCGGTTGCGTCTTTGGATAAGGCTGCTGCGGGCTTCACGCACGATCGAGGCCGAATTGCGCGAGCGCCTGAAGAAGGAATTCGACACGACGCTGCCGCGTTTCGACGTGATGGCAGCGCTTTACCGGGCGCCGGAAGGCATGCTGATGAGCGACCTGTCGCGCTTCCTGCTGGTGTCCAACGGCAATGTCACCGGCATTGTCGACCGGCTGGTGTCGGAAGGACTTGTCGCCCGGGCCCGCCGCAATGGCGACCGCCGCACCTCGATGGTGCGGTTGACTGAGGAAGGCACGAAGTCCTTTGCCACCATCGCCGCGGCGCATGAGGGCTGGATCGGCGAATTGCTGGGCAAGGTCAGCGAGGAGGATGCGCACCGGCTGACCGGCATGCTGACCTCGTTCCGCAGCAACTGGGAGGGACGCGAATGACTGCAATGGCCGGCCTCAAGCCGAAGCATTTCCTGTGGGAAGTCGAGGGTCGGATCGCCAGGGTCCGGCTCGACCGGCCGGAGCGCAAGAACCCGCTGACCTTCGACAGCTATGCCGAGCTGCGCGACACGTTCCGCGATCTCGTCTATGCCGAGGACGTCGACGCCGTGGTGTTCCTCTCCAATGGCGGCAATTTCTGCTCCGGCGGCGATGTCCACGACATCATCGGTCCGCTGGTCAAGATGGACATGAAGCAGCTCTTGGCCTTCACCCGCATGACCGGCGATTTCGTCAAGGCAATGCTCAACTGCGGCAAGCCGATCATCGCGGCGGTCGACGGCGTGGCGGTCGGCGCCGGCGCCATCATCGCCATGAGCGCCGACATCCGCATCGCCACGCCGGAAGCCAAGACGGCCTTCCTGTTCACCCGCGTTGGCCTTTCTGGCTGCGACATGGGCGCCTGCGCGATCCTGCCGCGCATCATCGGCCAGGGCCGCGCCGCCGAACTGCTTTACACCGGCCGAACCATGACGGCTACGGAAGGCGAGCGCTGGGGGTTCTACAACAGGCTGGTCGATGCCGCGGCTCTGGAGGCCGACGCGCTGGAGATGGCGGCCCGCATCGTCTCCGGCCCGACCTTCGCCCACGGCATCACCAAGACGCAGCTCAACCAGGAATGGTCGATGGGCCTCGACCAGGCGATCGAGGCCGAGGCGCAGGCGCAGGCTATCTGCATGCAGACGCGCGATTTCGAGCGGGCGTATCTGGCTTTCGTCGCCAAGGAAAAGCCGGTGTTCGAGGGGAATTGAGGATGGGCGTTCTATCGGAGAGGGTGGCGGGACAACGCCCCCCTCTGTCCTGCCGGACATCTCCCCCTCTAGGGGGGAGATCGGCTATCACGTACGCTTTCGCAAATCGCCAACGTCGCAGAAAGGGCGCCGCTTCCGATACTGCCAATCTCTCCCCTAGAGGGGGAGATGTCCGGCAGGACAGAGGGGGGCGCCGTAGAGCGCAGGTCTTGAAGTACCGCGGAGGCACAAATGCCTGACCGTTCCTTCCTCAAGTGGCCGTTCTTCGAAGACCGCCATCGCGAGCTCGCCGAGCACCTGGACACCTGGTGCGCCAAAAACCTTCCCGTCGATCATCATGACGTCGACGCCGCCTGCCGCGAGCTGGTGGCGAAGCTCGGCAAGGATGGCTGGCTGAAGCCGACGGCGCTCGACACCGACAATCCTGGACCGCTCGACGTACGCACCTTGTGCATCACGCGCGAGACGCTGGCTCGCCACGATGGGTTGGCCGACTTCGCCTTTGCCATGCAGGGGCTGGGCACCGGTGCACTCAGCCTGTTCGGGACGCCTGACCAGCAGCACTGGCTTTCGAAGACCCGCGCCGGCAAGGCGATCTCAGCGTTTGCCCTGTCGGAACCGCGCTCTGGCTCGGATGTCGCCAATACCGAAATGACGGCGACCCGCGATGGCGACGGCTACGTTCTCACGGGCGAAAAAACCTGGATCTCCAATGGCGGCATCGCCGACCTCTATGTCGTCTTTGCCCGCACCGGAGAAGCACCGGGTGCCAAGGGGCTTTCCGCCTTCCTGGTGCCGGGCGACGCCAATGGGCTCGGTATTGCCGAACGGCTGGAAGTGATCGCGCCACATCCGCTGGCGCGGCTTTCGTTCGACCAGGTCCGGCTGCCTGCCTCGGCGCTGATCGGCAAGCCGGGCGACGGCTTCCGCATCGCCATGTCGGTGCTCGACGTGTTCCGCTCGACGGTCGGCGCGGCGGCGCTCGGCTTTGCCCGCCGCGCGCTCGATGAAAGCATCAAGCGCGTGGCCGAGCGCAAATTGTTTGGCGCACCGATGGCCGAGTTGCAGATGGTGCAGGGCCATGTCGCCGACATGGCGCTCGACGTCGATGCGGCGGCCCTTCTGGTCTATCGCGCCGCCTGGACCAAGGACATGGGTGCGGCGCGGGTGACGCGGGAGGCGGCGATGGCCAAGCTGTTCGCCACCGACAAGGCGCAGGAGGTGATCGACAAAGCGGTGCAACTGCATGGCGGCGACGGTGTCCGCAAAGGCCACATCGTCGAGAGCCTGTATCGCGAAATCCGCGCGCTGCGCATCTATGAGGGCGCATCGGACGTGCAGAAGGTGGTGATCGCGCGGCAAGTGATGGGCGCGGCCTGAACAGGTCGCGTTGATGGATTGTTTTGAAACGCGGATATTGCGGACCCGATATTGGATAGGCGGAGAGAAGACATGCACGAGATCCTGCAGCCGGAAGGCTGGGCAAAACCGGTCGGCTACGCCAACGGCGTGGCGGCGCGCGGCAGGCTCGTCTTCGTCGGCGGACAGGTCGGCTGGAACGGGCAATGCCAGTTCGAGACCGACGATTTTGCCGGCCAGGTACGGCAGACGCTCCAGAACATCGTCGCGGTGCTGGCCGAGGCCGGCGCGGAGCCACGGCACATCACCTCGATGACCTGGTATTTCACCGAAAAGGCCGAATATCTCGGTAACCTCAAGGGGATCGGCGAGGCTTATCGCGAGGTGATCGGCCGGCATTTTCCGGCGATGGCCGCCATGCAGGTGGTGGCGCTGGTGGAGGACCGCGCCAAGGTGGAGATCCAGGCGACCGCCGTCGTTCCGGAATAAAGAATTCGTCTCTCCGGAATATTTTATTCGCGAAGCCCAGCCTGCCTCAGCAACGGCAGCACGTGGTCGCAAAAATAGGGCAATTCCCCGGTGTAGTTGACGAAGGATAGCGCAATGCCCTGGTAGCCGTGCGCGGCAATGGCGGCCATCTCGGCGGCAATCGTCTGCGGTGTTCCAACCAGCGGATAGGTGCCGGCGCCGCCGGCGAAACGCTGGCGATAGCGCTCATAGGCATGCGGGTCGTGCGACTGCGAGAATTCCTTCTTGCCGGCCATATGCGCATCGACCGCCTCGTGGTCGGCCAGATCGACTGCATAGCGTGTGTAGTAGGCCTGCGCCTCTTCCATGGTCGGGCGGCAGACGACATGGGCCACCGTGTAGACGCCGACCTCCCGGCCAACCTTGTCGGCCCGTTCGCCGATGTCGGCGACATGCTTGCCGGCATCGCCCATCTCGGAAAAGGTCGTGAACAGATAATCGCATCTGGCGGCGGCGAAATCGCGGCCCGGGCCGCCGAAAGCGGCGTTCATGGTCACCGGGCGCGGAACCTGCAGGCTGGCCGGCCGGCTGACCGCCTCCTTGAGGTGATAATAGGTGCCTTCATAGTCGAGCGGCTCCGCCGACGCGTAAAGCTTCTCGAGGATATCGATCCATTCGGCCGCCTGGTCGTAGCCCTTCTCGACCAGCGGCGTGCCGAACATGCCGAATTCCTTCGGGTTCCAGCCGCAGACGATGTTGAGGCCGGCACGGCCCTGGCTGATGTGGTCGACCGTCGCCAGCGCCTTGGCGGCATAGAGCGGGTGCACAAGCGGCACGTGCACGGTCATGAACAGGCCGATCCGGTCGGTGGCGACGCTGAGCGCCGCCGCCCAGGTGAAGGTCTCGAACGACCGCTCGCGCACCTTGTTGCGGCCGCCAAAGCCACGCCAGCGGGCGATCGGCAGCAGGAACTCCAGCCCGGCGCGGTCGGCGATCTGGGCTGCGGTCAGATTGTCCTGCCAGCTCGCCGTCCAGCGTTCCGGCACATCCGATATGGCAAGGCCACCGTCGGCGTTGGTCGAGAAGACGCCAAGCTTCAGTTTGTTGGAGCCGTGCAACGGATGTGCTTCATGTCGCGACCTCCCGGCGAAGATCGCACGCTACGGCTCCGCGAAAATATTTCAAGCATGAAATAGCTTCGCCTCGCACTGGTTTGCCGATATGAATTTGGCGGGATGAGAAAAGGGATAGGCATGAGCGAGTTCCGCCAGAAATGCATCGGCAAGAGCACTCTCGTCGGCTCCTTCGCCGCCATTCCTCACCCCGTCGCCGTCGAGGTGATGGCGTTGTCCGGCCTCGACTTCCTCTGCATCGACTGGGAGCATGCCCAGATCTCGCGCGAGATGATCGAAACCATGGTACGCGCCGCCGATGTGCATCGCGTGCCGGCGATGGTGCGCGTTCCCGGCCATGCGCCCGAAGCCATCCAGGCGGCATTGGACAGCGGCGCGCAAGGTGTGCTGGTGCCACGCGTCTCGACACCGGCACAGGCGGCAATGGCGGTGAAAGCGTCGCGCTATCCGCCACGAGGCGAGCGCGGTGTCGGACCCGGCCGCGCGGCCGGCTATGGCTATCGCATTCCCGAATACCTGGCTGGCGCCAATGAGCGGACCGTCGTCGCGATCCAGGTCGAAACCGTAGAAGGGTTGGCCAACGTCGACGCGATCGCCGAAGTGGAGGGCGTCGACATGGTCTTCGTCGGACCCGGCGATCTCTCCGTGTCGATCGACGCGATCGGACCGAAGGGCGCAGACAAGCTCGCGGATGCAATCCGCAGGATCATCGGCGTGACGATCGCGCACGACAAGACCTCCGGCATATTTTGCGCCAGCCCGCAGACCGTCGGCCAATGGGCAGCCGTCGGCGCCAGCTTTTTCGTGCTGGCCAGCGACACGATGTTTCTCGGTGCGGGCGCCGCGGCCAATCATGCCGCCGCCCGGGCCGAACTGGCGCGGGAAGACCCGCGCTAGCGCCTAGCCGAGCAGCAGCCGAGCAACTTTTTTAAGCTTAAAACTTTTGTCTTGAAAAGCGCGGCACTTTGGATAAGCATTCAAGATCAATGGCGGCCGTAGGGCTGGAGGGTTTCCGGGCAATTCGTCATTCTGCTCCGGGTAGGAGGGTTTCAGTCCTTGTCGTTTGTGCTGCCCCAGTCATCGTCCGGCGCGCGCTATGCTTGCGCTGCGTGCGCCCAGGAACCCGCACACCGAGACCACCGCCAATCTTGCCGCGCGCGTGAACACGCATGCGATCGCGACCAGATCGCGTCCGCGCTCGAGCGTATGGTCGCCACCATGAATTGACGCCCCGCTGGGAGGCGGGACGGCAAGAAACCGTGCGGGGCAGCCCGCCCGATCAACAACCAGAGGGAACACCCCAGAGGGACCACCAATGAACCTGACCCGTCGCAATCTCATCCTTTTCGCCGCGGCAATCGGCATCGCCGCCGGACCGGCGACCGCCTATGCCGCCGATGCGCTCAATGTCGGCGCCTACCCGACCAACCCGCCCTTCGAATACAAGAACGAGAGCGGCACGTTCGAGGGTTTCGAGGTCGACATCGTCAACGAGGCGGCCAAGCGCGTCGGCATGACCACCGACATCGCCGATCTCGGCTTCCAGGCACTGTTCGCCGCGACCACGTCGAAGCGCATCGACGTCGCCATCTCCTCGATCACGATCACGCCGGAGCGGCTGAAGTCGCAGTCGTTCACCCAGCCTTATTATGATTCCGACATGGGTATCGCCACCAAGACCGACAGCGCGGTCAACACCGAGGCGGACCTCAAGGGCAAGATCGTCGGCGTGCTCTCGGGCTCGACCGGCGAGACCTGGGTCAAGGCGCACCAGGAAGCCGACGGCTTCAGCGACGTGAAGGGCTATGACACGCAGCAGAACCTGCTGCTCGACCTCAGCGCCGGCCGTGTCGACGCCGCCGTCAGCGACATTCCCGGCATGGAATATTCCTTCACCAAGATGAAGGACCTGAAGGTCAAGCAGCGCATCAAGACCGGCGAGCAGTACGGCCTGATGATGACCAAGGATCATCCGTTGCTCGGCAAGCTCAACGACGCGCTGACGGCGATGAAGAAGGACGGCACGCTGGCCGCGATCCACAAGAAGTGGTTCGGCAGCGACGCGCCGGCCGATTCCTCGACCGTCAAGGAAATGCCGCTGCCCAAGGCCTGAGCGTCGGCCGACAGGACGAAAGGCGTGCCGGCTCCAAAGGGGTCGGCACGTCCCGCTTTCACGCATAACTTCCCGGGACCAGCATCCGTTCGGCAAAGCCGATCTTGATATTCCGGGCCAGGCCCTGGCGTCAGATGACGCAACACCGTTCGGGAATGCCCTGATGTCGCTGATCGACACTTTCTTCAACGCCGACGTCATCGCGTCGAGCCTGCCGGCGCTGCTGCGCGGCTTCCTGAACACGCTGCTGCTCGGCCTGCTCAGCATCGGCATCGGCATTCCCATCGGCCTGGTGATCAGCCTTTTGCGGCTCTATGCGCCGAAGCCGCTGCGCTGGCTCGCGGTCGGCTACACCGACATCTTCCGCGCCTTGCCGGTTCTCGTCGTGCTGATCCTGATCTACTATGCGCTGCCGTTCCTCGGCATTCGCCTGTCGTCCTGGGCGTCGGCGGTGACCGCGTTCGCCATCATCATGTCGGCCTATTCGGCCGAAGTGTTCCGGTCCGGCATAGAGAGCATTCCGCGCGGTCAGTTCGAGGCGTCGCAGGCGCTTGGCCTGCCGTTCCTTTTGACCTTGCGCAAGGTGGTGCTGCCGCAGGCGGTGCGCGTCGTCATCCCGCCGATGACCAGCAACTGCGTCTCGATGTTCAAGGACACTTCGCTGGCATCCACCGTGGCCCTGCCGGAACTGCTCAAGGAAGCGACCAACGCACAGTCGCTCTACGCCAACCCCTCGCCGCTGATCGGCGCCGCACTGGTCTATCTCATCTTCCTTTGGCCGATGGTTCGCCTCGTCAGCCTGCTTGAAGACCGCTTCAAGGACGAGAAAGCCCGCTAGAGCGGTTCAGTGTTTGTTGGAATCCCCGAACCGCTCCAACTCTTTGTTTTCACGCAATTTCGGACGGAAAACCGCTACGCACTTTTCCTGGAATTGCTCTAGCCACTCACCACAAGCACTTCGCAGGAGATATTCTTGAGCAATCCCCAGGCCACCGGCGGCTTCCCCGTCGACACCATTCGCGCCATGTTCCCTGCCCTGCAGCGGGCCGGCGATTTCATCTTCATGGACAATGCCGCCGGGGCGCAGATCCCGCAGAGCGTGCTCGACGCGGTGACCAACCACCTGGTCTCGCACAATGTCCAGCGCGGCGGCCGCTATGGCCGCAGCGTCACCGTCGACCAGTCGGTCGCCGACGCTCGGACAAGCGTCGCCTTGCTGATCAATGCCACCAGTCCGGCGGAAATCTGCTTCGGCATGAACGCCACCTCCTTCATCCGTCTGGTCAGCCTCGGCATCGGCCAGATGCTGCAAGAGCGCGATGAGATCGTCATCACCGACATGGACCATGATGCCAACATCGCCACCTGGCTGGCGCTGGAATCAGCCGGCGCCAAATTCAAGTGGTGGCGGATGCGCGAGGACGGCAACCTGCATGTCGACGATTTGCGTCCGCTGGTGTCCGACCGCACCCGTCTTGTCGCCTGCACGGTCACCGCACACTCGATCGGTTCGATCGTCGACGTCGCGTCCGTCGCGAAAATCGCGCATGCCGCCGGCGGCGAAGTGTTTCTCGACTGCGTGCATTACGGACCGCACGGACTGATCGACGTGCAAGCCTGGGACTGCGACTATCTCGTCTGCTCCGGCTACAAGAACTTTTCGCCGCATATGGGCTTCCTGTGGGGCCGCTTCGAAACGCTGAAACGCTTGCCGACCTTCCGCGAGGATTTCATCCCGGACGAGCCGCCCTACAAGGTCGAGGCCGGCACCTTCATCTATGAGAACGTGTCGGGCATGGATGCCGCCGTGCAGTATCTGGAATTGATCGGCCGCAATCTCGCGCCCTCCAACAACCGCTCGCGGCGCGAGAACATCGTCGCCGGCATGGGCGCCATCCGCGACTATGAGCTGATGCTGGCGCGCGAGATGATGGGCGTGCTGAAGGGTTGCGGCGCGACCATCTACGGCGTCGCCGACGACGCCCGCATCAACGAGCGCGTGCCGACCTTCTGCTTCAACATCGGCAAGCTGTCGCCACAGCGGATCGTCGAGGAAATGGCCGAGATGCAGATCGGCATCCGCGACGGCCACATGTACGCACCGCGGCTGATGAAGCGGCTCAACCTGTCGATGGACAGCGGCGCCATCCGCGCCTCGCTGGTGCACTACAACACGGTCGAGGAAATCCACAAGTTCGGCGAGGCGCTGCGGGCAATCATTGCGAAGCTATCGTAACTGGATGGACGGTGCCTGACCTCCGGTCAGGCAGCCTTCTTCTTCGCCAACCGCGCTTTAATGCTGGCGACGTCGGCGCGCGGCGTGGCGGCGAACAGCGTCCTGGTGTAGCTGTGCTTGGGGTCGGCAAAGACCTCGTCGCGCGAGCCGTATTCGACGGCCTCGCCGAAATACATCACCATCACCTCGTCGGCGATGTAGCGCACCACCGAAAGGTCATGGCTGATGAATACATAGGTCAGCTGGAATTCATCCTGCAGGTCGGCCAGCAGGTTGAGCACCTGCGCCTGCACCGACAGGTCGAGTGCGGAGACCGGCTCGTCCAGCACCAGCAGGCTCGGGTTGAGCATCAGCGCGCGGGCGATGGCGATGCGCTGGCGCTGGCCGCCCGAGAACATGTGCGGATAGCGGTTGTAGTGCTCGTGACCGAGGCCGACCTTCTTCAGCATTTTCATGGCGAGGTCGCGCCGCTCGGCGGCCGGCTTGTCGGTGTTGATCAGCAGCGGTTCGCCCAGCACGTCGCCGATCTTCTGGCGCGGATTGAGCGATCCGTAAGGGTTCTGGAAGACGATCTGCACCTTGCGGCGCATCTCCTTCGTCAATCCGCCCTTGGCGATGTCGACCTTGTTGCCGTCGATGAACAATTCGCCTGACGTCGCCGGATCGATCAAGGTGATGATGCGGGCGAGCGTGGACTTGCCGCAGCCGCTTTCGCCGACGATGGCCAGCGTCTTGCCCTTATCCACCGTGAAGGAGACGCCCTTGACCGCATGCACGGTGCGCGGTCCGGTGAACAGGCCGCCGCCGATATGGTAGTCGCGAACGATGTTCTTGCCTTCGAGGACCGTGGTGCTCATGCGGAGGCTCCCGCTGCCGAGGGGGCAGGCTCGAACAGCATGTCGGAAACGGTCGGCAGCCGGTCGCCGACGGCGTTTTCCGGCAACGCCGACAGCAGCGCGCGGGTGTAATTGCTCTTCGGCGATTCAAACAGCGACAGCACGTCGGCCTCTTCCATCTTGCGGCCTTTGTACTGGACGATGACGCGATCGGCGGTCTCTGCCACCACGCCCATATTGTGAGTGATCATGATCAGGCCCATGCCGTATTTGGCCTGCAGCGAGACGAGCAGATCGAGGATCTGCTTCTGGATGGTGACGTCGAGCGCGGTCGTCGGCTCGTCGGCGATCAAAAGCTTCGGATTGCAGGCAATGGCGATCGCGATCATGACGCGCTGGCACTGGCCGCCGGACATCTGGTGCGGAAACGAGCTCAGCCGTTCTTCCGGATCGGCAATGCCGACCAGCTTCATCAGCTCTATGGCGCGGGCCCGGCGCTGGGCGCGATCCATGCCCATGTGGAAGCGCAGCACTTCCTCGATCTGGAAGCCGACCGTGAAGCACGGGTTGAGGCTGGCGATCGGCTCCTGGAAGATCATCGAGATGTCCTTGCCGACGATCTTGCGGCGTTCGGACGGGCTGAGTTTCAACAGGTCGACGCCGTCGAAGGCCATGCGGTCGGCCTTGACCGTCGCGGTGTTGGGCAACAGCCCCATGACCGCCAGCATCGACACCGACTTGCCGGAGCCGGACTCGCCGACGATGGCCAGCACCTCGCGCGGCTCGACCGAAAGATCGATACCTTGCACGGCCATGAACGGTCCGGCGGCGGTGTCGAAGGAAACGGTAAGGTTCTTGATCTCAAGCAGGGACATGCTCACGACCTCTTCAGCTTGGGGTCGAGGGCGTCGCGCAGGCCGTCGCCGATCAGGTTGATGGCAAAGACGGTGATCAGGATGGCGAGGCCGGGAAAGGTCACCACCCACCATGCGCGCAGAATGAACTCGCGCGCTTCGGCGAGCATCGTGCCCCATTCGGGTGTCGGCGGCTGCGCGCCCATGCCGAGGAAGCCGAGTGCGGCCGCCTCGAGGATGGCATTGGAGAAGGACAGCGTCGCCTGCACGATCAGAGGGGCGATGCAGTTGGGCAGGATGGTGACCAGCATCAGCCTGAGATGGCTGGCGCCGGCGACCTTGGCCGAGACGACATATTCGCGGGTCTTCTCCGCCATCACGGCGGCGCGGGTCAGCCGGGCGAAGTGTGGCTGCAGCACGAAGGCGATGGCGATCATGGCGTTGACGAGGCCAGGGCCGAGTACCGCGACCAGCACCAGTGCCAGCAGCAGCGACGGGAAGGCCAGGATGATGTCCATGATGCGCATGATCAGCGTGTCGACCCAGCCACGGCAGTAGCCGGCGAGCAGGCCGAGGATGACGCCGGAGATCAGCGCCGTGGTGACGACGACGAAGCCGATGGCGAGCGAGAAGCGCGAACCATAGATCAGGCGCGAAAGCATATCGCGGCCGACGGCGTCGGTGCCGAGCAGGAACTGCGCGTTGCCGCCCGTCTGCCAGGCCGGGGGCGTCAGGAAGAAGTCGCGGAACTGATCGTCCGGCGAATGCGGGGCGAGCAGAGGCGCGAAGATGGCGATCAGGATCAGCAGGGCGAAGACGAAGAGACCGATCACCGCGCCCTTGTTGATCGAGAAATAGTGCCAGAATTCGCCGAACATCTGCAGCCGCGCGTCCTGCGGCTTGACGACGGTCGCGGCTTCGATGGCGGCTGGGCCTTCATTGGTCATGTCAATTCGCCCGGATACGCGGGTTGATGACGGCATAGAGCACGTCGACGATAAGGTTCACCGACATGACGATCAGCGCGATCAAAAGCAACCCGCCCTGCACTGTGAAATAGTCGCGCTTGGAAATGGCGTCGATCATCCACTTGCCGATGCCCGGCCACGAAAAGATGCTCTCGGTCAGGATGGCGCCGGTGAGCAGCGTGCCGACCTGCAGGCCGATGGTGGTGACGACCGGGATCAGCGCATTTCGGAAGGCATGCAGGCCGATGACACGGCGCGGCGCCAAGCCCTTGGCGCGCGCGGTGCGTACATAATCCTCGCCCAGCACTTCGAGCATGGCCGAGCGCGTCTGCCTGGCGATGACCGCCAGCGGAATGGTGCCGAGCACGATGGTGGGCAGAACGAGGTGCGACACCGCCGAGCGGAAGGCGCCCTTCTGGCCCGAAATGAGGGAATCGATGGTCATGAAGCCGGTCACCGGCTTGAAGAAGTAGAGAAGGTCGATGCGGCCCGAGACCGGTGTCCAGTGCAGCGTACCGGAGAAGACGATAATCAGCAGCAGGCCCCACCAGAAGATCGGCATGGAATAGCCGGCGAGCGCGGTTCCCATGGTCAGCTGGTCGAACCAGGAGCCGCGGCGGATGGCGGCGAAAATGCCGAAGGCGACACCGAAGATGATGGCGAAGATCATGGCGAAGATGGCGAGTTCGACCGTCGCCGGGAACCGCACCAGGAAATCCTTGAGCACCGGCGTCTTGGTAGAAAACGAGGTGCCGAAATCGCCGCTGAGGATGTTGGCCAGATAGGTCAGATATTGTTGCCAGATCGGCAGGTCGAAACCGAACTGATGCATCAGCGCCGTGTGGCGTTCGGGCGACAGGCCACGTTCGCCCGCAAGCACCAGCACCGGATCACCGGGCAGGATGCGCACGAAGCCGAAAGCGAGGATGGTTATCCCGATGAAGGTCGGGATGATGAGGGCGAGCTTGCCGAGGATATAACGCAGCATGGCGGGCGAGGTGGGGCGGCGCCCTGTGGCGCCGCCCCGTTTCGCGAACCTTATTCGGCGATATCGACGCCGTCAAAGCGATGGATGCCGAGCGGATCCATCGCAAAGCCGGAGACTGTCTTCTGCATCGGCATGAACACCTTGGAGTGGGCGAGCGTCGCCCACGGTGCCTGCTCCTTGAAGATGACCTGTGCCTGTTCGTAGAGCTTGGTGCGCTCGGCCTGATCGGAAACGGTCTTGGCCTTGTTGATGAGCGCATCGAAGTCCTTGTTGCACCATTCCGCGCGGTTGTTCGAACCGACGGAAGCGCAGCTCAGGAGCACGCCGAGGAAGTTGTCCGGATCGCCATTGTCGCCGGTCCAGCCGACGATGACGGCGCCGTCGTGATCGACCGCCGAAGCGCGCTTGAGGTATTCGCCCCAATCATAGCTGACGATGTTGACGGTGACACCGACCTTGGCGAAGTCGGCCTGGATCAGCTCGGCGGTGCGGCGCGCGTTCGGCATGTACGGACGCGACACGGGCATGGCCCAGACGTTCATCTTGAGGTCCTTGACGCCGGCCTCTTCAAGCATCTTCTTGGCCGCCTCCGGATCGTACGGATCGTCCTTCACGTCCTTGTTGTAGGACCACATGGTCGGCGGGATCGGGTTGATCGCCACCTGGCCGGCGCCCTGGAACACGGCGTCGATAATGGCCTTCTTGTTGATGGCCATGTTGAGCGCCTTGCGGACGCGCACGTCGTCGAACGGCTTCTGCTGGGTGTTGTACATCAGCGCGCCGACGTTGAGGCCTTCCTGCTCCGCGACCGTCAGGTTCGCATCAGCCTGCAAGCCGGCGATGTCGGCCGGTGCCGGATACGACATGATGTTGCATTCGCCCGCCTTCAGCTTCTGCGCGCGCACCGCCGGATCGGTGGTGATGGCGAAGACCAGATCGTCGATCTTCTGCTTGCCGCCCCAATAGTCCGGGTTGGCCTTGTAGCGGATGGCGGCGTCGGTCTGGTAGTCGACGAAGATGAACGGGCCGGTGCCGACCGGCTTCTGGTTGAACAATTCAGGCGTCTTGTCGGCCTGCAGCTTGTCGGCATATTCCTTCGAGACGATCGAGGCGAAATCCATGCCCAGCGTCGGAATGAAGGTGATCGCCGGCTCCTTGAGGGTGAACTTCACCGTCAGGTCGTCGACCTTCTCGACCTTGGTGATGTTGTCGCCGAACTGATCATTGTAATACTGATAGGCAATGCCCGGTATGTACTGGAACCAGGGGCCGTTCTTGTCGACCTGGCGCTCGAACGAGAACACCACGTCGTCGGCGTTCAGGTCGCGCGTCGGGGTGAAGTAGTCGGTGGGCGCGAACTTGACGCCCTTGCGAAGCTTGAAAGTATATTCCTTGCCGTCGTCGGAAATCGCCCAGCTGTCAGCAAGGCCGGGCGAGACCGAGGTCTTGCCGTGATCGAATTCGACGAGGCGGTTGAAGACGGTACGCGAGGACGCATCGAACGTCTGTCCCGCAGTGTACGGCGCCGGATCGAAACCTTCTGGCGACGCCTCCGCGCAATAGACCAGAGTTTTCGCGTTGGCCACGCCGCCCAGGACGCTTGCAGCCAGCAACGCGGCTGCAAAAGTCAATTTCTTCTTCATTGAGCACTCCCTGATGTTCTTCCAAGCCCCTCTATCAGGCTCGCGAAGCGCGCATATAAGCACCGTTTTTCCGGCTTTGGAACACCCCGTTTGCTTACCCCGCGGGAAGCAGGAAAAAAATCCGCGATTTTGCTAAATGGCAGAAAAAATTAGCAGTTTTTTCTATTCACGATATTATTAACGACCGCATTTTTTTATTGATCCGACGTCCGGCGACAAGGGTGCCGCGCGCCGTCTTCATCCGGGCATCGATGCGGAAAATGCCGGTTCCAAGTACAGCCGGCGGGAACGATTTCCGACGGCAAATCTTTCGGGGTCTTGCCGCAAGGGCAAGACTTGCACCGTCGCCGATAGAGGCAATACATAGGTGGACATGCTGGCGGCAGCGGAGGACGTCTCCATCAATCCGGAGGCGGCGCGGCGGGCCAACGAGAAACAGGCGACCAGGGTTGTCGAGGAGGAACGGGTGGCAAAAGCATCGAAGGCGCCGGTGAAGGCGTCGGCCAAGGCGGTCTCGAACCCAGCGGCCGGTGGGCAAGGCAAGGCCGCAGCCGCGAAAGCGGCGGCCAAGCCCGCCAAGAGCACCCCCACGGCGAAGGCAGCGGCCAACGCCAGTACCGGCAAGAAGCCGGCGACGAAAGCCACGCCGGCAAAGGCGTCCGCGACCAAGGCCGGACCGAACAAGGCCGCGACGAAGAGTTCGCCACCAGCGAAGGCTGCGCCTGTATCGAAACCGGCGACCCCGGCCAGCCAGCGGCTGCCGAAAGCGCTCACCGAACTCGCCGCCGGCCTGCCGCAAAAGCCATGGCTCAACAGCTATCCCAAGAACATGCCGGCCGAGATCGGCGCCCTTCCCTCCAGTTCCATCGGCGACTTCCTCGTTGGCGCCTGCAAGCAGTTCGCCGGTCAGCCGGCTTTCACCTGCATGGGCAAGTCCATCACCTACACTGAACTCGAACAGCTATCGGCGGCCTTCGGTGCCTATCTGCAGTCCACCGGATTGCAGAAAGGGGCGCGCGTCGCCCTGATGATGCCGAACGTGTTGCAGTATCCCGTGGCGATGATGGCGGTCGCCCGCGCCGGCTTCACGGTGGTGAACGTCAATCCGCTCTACACGCCGCGCGAACTGGAGCATCAGCTCAAGGATTCCGGGGCGCAGGCCATCGTCATCCTCGAAAATTTCGCCAACACCCTGCAGGCGGTCGTCACCAGGACCTCGGTCAAGCATGTCATAGTCGCCGCCATGGGCGACCTGCTCGGCGGCCTGAAGGGCTCGATCGTCAATCTGGTCGTGCGCCGCGTCAAGAAAATGGTGCCGGCCTGGTCATTGCCCGGCCATGTCAAGTTCAATGCGGCCCTGAAGGCTGGCCGCGGCATGGCTTTCAAGCCGGCCACGGTGGCCGCCAGTGATGTCGCCTTCCTGCAATATACCGGCGGCACTACCGGAATCTCGAAAGGCGCGACCCTCTCGCACAGCAATGTACTGGCCAATGTCGCGCAGAATGCGCTGTGGCTGCAGGACGCCTACACCGTCAAGCCAAAGCCGGCGCATCTCAACCTCGTCTGCGCATTGCCGCTCTACCATATCTTCGCGCTGACGGTGAACGCGCTGATGGGCATGCAAATGGGCGGCCAGAACATACTGATCCCCAATCCGCGCGACATTCCCGGCTTCGTCAAGGAAATGGGCAAATATCCGATCCATATCTTTCCGGGCCTCAACACGCTGTTCAATGCGCTCTTGAACAATGAGGACTTCCGCAAGCTCGACTTCAGGCCGCTGCTGCTGACGCTGGGCGGCGGCATGGCGGTGCAGAAGGGCGTCGCCGAGCGCTGGAAGGCGCTGACCGGGTGCCCGATCAGCGAAGGCTACGGCCTTTCGGAGACCTCGCCGGTGGCGACGGCCAACAAATTCAGTTCCGGCGACTTCACCGGCACCATCGGCCTGCCACTGCCCTCGACCGAAATCGCCATCCGCGACGACGACGGCAACAACGTGCCGCTCGGCGAGGTCGGCGAGATCTGCATCAGGGGACCGCAGGTGATGGCGGGTTACTGGAACCGGACGGACGAGAGCGCCAGGGTGATGACCGAGGACGGCTTCTTCAAATCGGGCGACATGGGCTTCATGGACGAACGCGGCTACACCAAGATCGTCGATCGCAAGAAGGACATGATCCTCGTTTCCGGCTTCAACGTCTATCCGACCGAACTCGAGGAGGTCGTGGCGGCGCATCCCGGCGTGCTCGAAGTGGCGGCGATCGGCGTGCCGGACGAGCATTCGGGCGAAGTGCCGAAGCTGTTCATCGTCAAGAAGGATCCGGCCCTGACGGCCGAAGCCATCACCGCCTTTTGCCGCGAGAACCTGACCGGCTACAAGCGTCCCAGATACATCGAGTTCAGGACCGAATTGCCGAAGACGCCGGTCGGCAAGATCCTGCGGCGGGCTTTGCGCGAGTAGTGGTTGATAGTCCTGCCTACGGCGAGGCGCCGGACAACGGTTTGCCGGGCCGGCACCTCCGCCTCGACCCGGCAGCGTTCATCAAGGCGAATATGCGCCTTGTCCCGGTACCGGCGCTTCCCGAAATCCAGCTGTACACCGCTCACCCGGGCAGCGGGCTGAGGCGCCTCGTCGACCCTGAAGAGGATCGCGATGACACGCGGGAACCGCAGCCGCCCTACTGGGCCTATGCGTGGGCGGGCGGCGCCGTGCTGGCGCGCTATATCCTAGACCATCCGAAGATCGTGACGGGCCGCCGCGTGCTCGACCTCGGAGCCGGGTCCGGCATTGTCGGCATCGCCGCCGCGAAAGCCGGCGCGCGTGAGGTGACAGCCGCCGAGATCGACCGCAACGGCATTGCCGCGCTCGCGCTGAACGCAGCGGCCAACGACGTCACGATCACGATAATGGGCAACGACATCACCACGGGGCCGCCGCCCGCCGTGGACCTGGTGCTCGCCGGCGACGTGTTCTACGGGCAGGAAGTCGCCTTGGGGGTGATGCCTTTCCTCGACCGCTGCCTCGCCGCCGGCATCGAGATCCTCGTCGGCGATCCAGGCCGGGCCTATCTGCCGCGGTCGCGGCTGCGGCTGCTTGCCGAATACAAGGTGCCGGATTTCGGCGAGGCGAAAGACGCCACGCTGAAGCCGAGTGGTGTCTTTCGCCTCGAGACCGAACAGTCCCTTACCTTCCTGATCAGGCCGTCTCCTTGACCCGCGCCGACAGGAAATCCGGCAGATCGGCAACCGAATCCAGGATGAGGTCGGCGATCTCGGCCAGCGATTCGCGGGTGCCGGTGCCGGAAAGCACGCCGACGGCGAGGCCGCAGCCGCCGGCACGCGCCATTTCGAGATCGTGACGGTTATCACCGACCATGGCGATCTCCGCCGGCTTCAGCCCGGTAAGATCGCAAAAGGCCTGGATGGTGTCGGGCGCTGGCTTGGGGTTGGCCACCGCGTCATAACCATAGGCGGCATCGAACAATTGCGCGACGCCCAGCGTGACCAAGGTCTTCTCCGCGCCGCTGGTCGAATCGTTGGTGGCGACGCCAAGGCGGTAGGATCGCTTGTGCAGCAGAGCCAGCGTGTCGACGATATCGGGCAGCGCCACCGCCATCGCCGAGCCCTGCACCGAAGTGATCTCGTTGAAGCGGGCGACGGCCAGCATCTGGTCCTCGTTGGACAGGCGCGGAAACCACAGTTCGACGACGTCGAGATTGGTGCCGGAGGCAAAGATGGAGTCGGGTTTGAAGCGCCGGTTGGCGAAATCGAAGCCGGCGGCGGCCAGCAGCCTGTCGGCCTTCCAGCGGTCGCCCTCGGCTGCGTCCATGGCCATGAAATCGGCAACGCCGAGCCAGGTCGCGTTGAAATCGACAAGTGTCCCGTCCTTGTCGAACAATATGCCCTTGATGTCTGCCAAACTTTTCACTCCGAACCACGCAATTGGTGGATGTATGCCACAAGGCCAGCGGTCGATGCATCGCGCTTGGCGGCACTTTCCTTGCCTTCCACGACGGGCAGGAGGCCGGTGGCCAGTTCCTTGCCGAGTTCGACGCCCCACTGGTCGAAAGAGTTGATGTTGAACAGCGTTCCCTCGACGAAGACGCGGTGCTCGTAGAGCGCGATCAGCCGGCCGAAGGTGCGCGGGTCGAGCTTGCGGTAGAGGATGGTCACCGAGGGCCGGTTGCCGGAGAAGACGCGGTGCGGCGCGATACGGTCGACGTCGGCCGGCCTCATGCCCTTGGCCAGCATCTGCGCGCGCGCCTCTTCCAGCGTGCGGCCCTTCATCAAGGCTTCCGACTGCGCCAGGCAGTTGGCGAGCAGCAGGTCATGCTGGTGTTTGAGATCGGGCTCATGGCCGACGGCGGCGGCGAGGAACTCGACAGGGATCAAATCGGTGCCCTGGTGGAGCAGCTGGAAGAAGGCGTGCTGACCGTTGGTGCCTGGCTCCCCCCACACCAGCGGCCCGGTCGGCGTCGTCACCGGCGTGCCGTCGAGGGTGACGCTCTTGCCGTTCGATTCCATGTCGAGCTGCTGCAGATAGGCCGGCAGCCTGGACAGGCGCTGGTCATAGGGGATGACCGCGCGGGCCGGATAGCCGCAGATCACGCGGTGCCACCAGCCGACAAGCCCCAGGAGCGCCGGCAGGTTCTTCTGGAGCGGCGCGGAACGGAAATGCTCGTCCATCTCGTGCGCACCGTCGAGGAAGGCGCGGAAATTGCGCGGGCCGATGGCGATCATGACCGGCAGGCCGATCGCGCCCCATAGCGAATAGCGGCCGCCAACCCAGTCCCAGAAGCCGAAGACGCGATCCTGCTCGATGCCGAACCTGGCCACCAGGTCGAGCGCGGTCGAGACGGCGGCGAAATGCTTGCCCACGGCCTCCTTGCCCAAAGCCTTCTCGATCCATTGCCGCGCGGTCTGCGCATTGGTCATCGTCTCGACCGTGGTGAAGGTCTTGGAGGCGATGATGAACAGCGTGGTTTCGGCGGACAACCCCTTCAGCGTGTCGTGGATATGGGCGCCGTCTATGTTGGAGACATAATGCGCGTGCGGGCCGTCATGATAGGGGGCGAGCGCCAGGGTCGCCATGGCCGGACCGAGGTCCGAGCCGCCGATGCCGATATTGACGATGTCGGTGATCTTCTTGCCGGTGGCGCCTGTCGCCTTGCCGGAGCGGACGGCATCGGCGAAGGCGCCCATGGCGTCGAGCACGGAAATGACATCCGCCTTGACGTCCTGGCCGTCGACCGTGACACCCTTGCCGCTGAGGTTTCGCAGTGCCGTGTGCAGAACGGCGCGGTCTTCGGTGAGGTTGATCTTCTTGCCGGCGAACATGGCGGCGCGGCGGCCTTCGAGATCGGCGGCGGCGGCGAGCTTTTCCAGGAGATCCATGGTCGCCGCGTCGACGGCGCATTTCGACCAGTCGAGCAGGAGGTCGCCATCGGTAGCGGAGAATGTCTTGAAGCGCTGCGGATCGGCGGCGAAGACCTGGCGCATGTCGCCAGGTGCGGCGGCGCGATGATCGCGCAAGACGGCAAGCTGTTTCTGGAAGGCTGACTGATCCACTGGCGGGGACTCCTGGCGTTTTAGACGCACCATATCAGACCGGATGTTTCCGGCGCGTGTCGTCGCGCCGAAACTATTGAGCCGAATTCCACGCGGTCAATACGCGGCGATGACGCAGCGCATCACGATGCGATGACACAATGTATCAGAAGGGAGGTGGGTATCTATCAGCGAGGGTGGCAGCGCCTTGTTTCGAGCCTGAAGGATCACTGGCATAGATCCCAAAGATCAGAAAAATTGATTGGCGCAACCCCTTGTGCCACGGTTACGTTCGGCTGGTCCAGCCAAGCAAAAAAGGCTGGCCATCGAGGAACATCTCCCATGCCACAGAGAAACGACACGGCGATATGGTCCGGCCTGTTCCGGATTTCGGCTGAATCCGGCCAGACCCTGCAGGCGCAGATCCGCCAAGCCATCGTGGCCGCCATTCTCGACCGCCAGATCGCCGCTTCGATGCCGCTTCCTTCCTGCCGCATCCTGGCCGAAAAACTCGGCGTGGCGCGCGGAACGGTGGTGCTGGCCTTTCAGCAGCTCGTCGACCAGGGTTTCCTGGTGGCGCGCGAGCGGCGCGGTCATTTCGTCAATCCGGACGTGCTGGCGACACCGGCCAAGCCGCACCAGAAGGCGCCCGACCAAGCCAATGAGATCGACTGGAAGGCACGCCGGCAGATCGCCGCCAGCGATATGCCGCCGCCGGCCAAGCACGAGAACTGGATCAAGTCGTCCTACCCCTTCGTCTACGGCCAGTTCGACCCGGCGCTGTTCCCGACCGCCGAGTGGCGCGAGTGCAACCGCATGGCGCTGGCCGTGCTGGAGATCCGCAACTGGGCGTCCGACATGGTCGACCGCGACGATCCGCTGCTGATCGAGCAAATCCAGGCCCGGCTGCTGCCCAGGCGCGGCATTTTCGCCAATCCCGACGAGATCATCGTCACGCTGGGCGCCCAGAACGCGCTCTATATGCTCGCTTCGCTCTTGATGACCAAGGGCTCGAAAGTGGCGATGGAGGATCCGGGCTACCCCGACGCGCGCTCGATCTTCCGGCTCGCGGGCGCCGACATCGAACCGGTGCCGGTGGACCAGTCCGGCATCGTAACCTCTTCTATTCCCAATGATTCCGGGTTCGTGTTTGTCACGCCGAGCCATCATTGCCCGACCATGGTGCCGTTGTCGGCGGAGCGGCGGCAGGATCTTCTGGCGCGCGCCAACCGGCACAACCAGATCATCATCGAAGACGGTTATGACAGCCAGCTTCTCGACGAGGCGCCTCAGCAGGCGCTGAAGAGCCTCGACCGTTCCGGCCGTGTCGTCTATGTCGGCTCGATGTCGAAGACGCTGGCCCCCGGCCTGCGGCTTGGCTACATCGTGGCGTCGGCTGGACTAATCGCCGAACTCAGGGCGCTGCGCCGCTTCATGCTGCGCCATCCGCCGGCCAACAACCAGCGCGCCGTGGCGCTGTTCCTGTCGCTCGGCCATCACGAAGCGCTGGTGCGGCGGCTGTCGAGCGCCTTCGACGAGCGGCGCAAGCGTCTGGTCCATGCGATTTCCGCCTTCCTGCCGGAGTGGCGCTCGACGGATTCGGCCGGCGGCACATCGCTTTGGCTGGAGGGGCCACGCGGTACCGATTCGCGCGGTTTGGCCGAGGCCGCGGCCTCGCGCAGCGTCATTATCGAGCCGGGCGACCGGTTCTTCGATCGCACCGAAAAGCCTTCGCGTTTCATGCGGTTGGGCATTTCCTCGATCGCGCTGCAGCACATCGAGCCCGGCATCCGGGAACTGGCTACCGCTGCCGGCCGCAGGCCCGCAGCCGCCTGATTCCACTGACCGGAGCCGCGCAATAGCGGCTTCGGCTCCTTTAGCTCTGGCATATGCAACCGGACCGGCTGGCTCATAGGCTGTGCCAATGCCGGCGGCATAGTCGTGGCACAAAGGGGAAGAAGCAGCCGATGGTGGACCAACCGCCGCGCTGTTTCTCGTGAAAGGTGGAGTGCTTCGATGTCTGTGGTTCTTGAAAAGCAGGAAGCGGCAGCGGATCAACGCTCGCGCCGCTCCGGCGGACGCGAAGCGCGCCGCGCGATGCGGGCAGCGCCATTGGCCGACGACATCAGGCCGGTGCGCGCCGGGCTCGAGGGTGGCAGCTACGGACCACTCAAGGGCAATGATCGCGAGCGCATCCACGAAGCGGTGCTGACGCTC
Organism: Mesorhizobium sp. Cs1299R1N3; assembly: GCF_037179625.1. Classification (NCBI taxonomy): domain Bacteria; kingdom Pseudomonadati; phylum Pseudomonadota; class Alphaproteobacteria; order Hyphomicrobiales; family Phyllobacteriaceae; genus Mesorhizobium; species Mesorhizobium sp. Cs1299R1N3. Next base: position 681,033 of record NZ_JAPYKQ010000001.1, read on the forward strand.
CTGGAGACAGTCGGCTTCGCCAACGCCATCCCCTCCTGCATCGAGGCGCTGACCCAGGCCGGCGCCACCTATGGCGACGATGGCCGCATCCGGTTCCCGCGCTCGCTGGTGCTCGAGACGATCAAGAAGGCGGCACGGAATTTCACCTTGCACGGCCAGGATTCCAAACACGACATGGTGATCCAGGGCAAGCGCGTGCACTACGGAACGGCCGGCGCCGCGGTTCATCTGGTGGATGTCGAGAAGCGCGAATACCGCGAGTCGCTGCTGCAGGACATCTATGACGCCGCCCGCATCGTCGAAGGGCTCGACAACATCCATTTCTTCCAGCGGCCGATGGTGCCGCGCGACATTCCCGATCCGCTCGAAATGGATTTCAACACGCTCTACGCCTGCGTGATGGGCACGTCCAAGCATGTCGGCACCTCGTTTACGGTGCGCGAGAACGTGCAGCCGGCGCTCGAGATGCTCTATGCCATTGCCGGCGGCGAGGAGAATTTCCGCGCCCGGCCGTTCGTGTCGAACTCGAACTGCTTCGTCGTACCGCCGATGAAATTCGCCGAGGACGCCTGCGGCGTGCTCGAGGCCTGCGTCGAGGGCGGCATTCCGATCCTGCTTTTGTCGGCGGGACAGGCCGGAGCCACGGCACCGGCGGCAATTGCCGGCGCCGTGGTACAAGCGGTCGCCGAAGTGCTGGCCGGCCTGGTCTATGTCAACGCCATCAAACCAGGGCATCCGGCGATCTTCGGCACCTGGCCGTTCGTGTCGGATCTCAGGACAGGCGCCATGTCGGGCGGCTCCGCCGAGCAGGCCGTGCTGACCGCGGCCTGCGCCCAGATGGCGCAATTCTACGATTTGCCGGGCGGTTCAGCCGCCGGCATGACGGATTCGAAGCTGCCCGACATCCAGTCCGGCTATGAAAAGGGAATCACCGACGTAATGGCGGGCCTTGCCGGGCTCAACCTGGTCTACGAATCGGCCGGCATGCACGCCTCGCTGCTCGGCTTCTGCCTGGAAAGCCTGATCATCGACAACGACATGCTCGGCCATTGCCTGCGCTGCGTGCGCGGCATCGAGGTGACCGACGAAGCGCTGTCGATCGACACCATCGCCGATGTCTGTCTGAAAGGCCCGGGGCACTATCTCGGCAACGAGCAGACGCTGCGACTGATGCAGACGGAATATTTCTATCCTGCCGTCGGCGACCGGTTTTCGCCGAAGGAGTGGAACGAGAAGGGTCGGCCCGACATCCTGCAGCGCGCGATCATCGAGAAGAAGCGCGTCCTTGCCGAACGCTTTCCGCGCCATGTGCCGAAGCTGCTCGACGACAAATTACGCGCCCGCTTCGGCGACATGATCAAGCTGCCGCGCGGCGGCATGGGCGGCTGAGCGCAGCTATTCGGCTGCGAGCCCATAGCGCTCGACGACCTCGGCGTTGATCAGCTTGGCGTGCAGCGCCATCAGCACGATCCGTGCATCGAAGCTGTCGCCGGTTTCAAGAGCCGCCTCGATCCGGCGCTCCGCGTCGAGCCGCTGTTGCGGACCTTGCGCACGCTCGAAGGTTTCCGGTCCGGCGATGCAATAGCTGAACAGGTTCGCAACCTGCGGATAGGCCTGTGGCGGTGGCTCCTCGGGCCAGTGGTCCTTCATCAGATTGACGATGGTGAGTTTCACCCCTTCGGGCACGAGGGCGGGGTGCAGGTCGGCGCCGCGCAAGGCGGCATCGAGTTGCCGCAAATCACCCGAGCGGCCGAACATGCCGAGAAAGCCGAGGGAAGAGCGTCGTTGCGCCATGATGGTCCAATCCGTTTCCAACCAGTTAGGTGGTTCGGAAGCGGAATACAAAGGCAGCGACCGGCGTCTATCCACTCACCGCCAGCAGCAAGACACCGACCAGGGCCGACCCGGCAAGTGTCGGCAGCATGCCGATCTTCAGCTTGAGGACAGCGATCAAGGCGGCACAGGACAACAATGCTGCGCGCCAGTCGATCGATGACGGCACCGGCACATTCATGCCGAGGCCAAGTTTGCTGACTTGGTGAAAGATAACGTGCATGGCGAACCACAAAGCGAGGTTCAGGATGACGCCGACCACGGCGGCGGTGATGGCTCCGAGTGCGGCCGACAGAGCCTTGTTGCCACGCAAGGCCTCGATATAGGGCGCACCGAGGAATATCCAGAAGAAGCAGGGCGTGAACGTGACCCACAAGGTCAGCAGCGCTCCAAGCGATCCGCCAAGCAACGGGTTCATCGAGCCGGCGTGGCGAAACGCGGCGATGAAGCCGACAAACTGCAAAACCAGAATGAGAGGCCCCGGCGTGGTCTCGGCAAGCCCGAGGCCATCGACCATCTCGCCGGGAGTGAGCCAGCCGAAAGACTGCACAGCAGCCTGCGCGACATAGGCAAGGACCGCGTAGGCGCCGCCGAAGGTTACGACCGCCATGACGCTGAAGAACCCGCCGATCTGCGTCCACACGCTGCTCGTCCCGGTGAGCGCCCAGAGCAGCAGAACCGGCCCGAGCCAGATCGGCAGCCAGATGGCGATGATACGCGGCGCATGCCATCGTGTCGGCCTGGTGTGGGCCAGTTCGCCGCGTTCGAACATCAGGTCGACCGCGCCCCTGATATCGGGGGCGTCGTTCTTGCCGTGCGCGGCGCCGGAAAACAGGGCTGGCGCGACGCGGTTTCCAACCCATCCCACCAATCCCGCAATCAGGACGATGAGCGGGAACGGAATGCTGAGCACATAGATGCCGAGAAAAGCGCAAACCGCGATCGCCACCATCACCCGGTTCTTCAAGGCGCGGCGGCCGATGCGGATCACCGCCTCCACGACAATGGCGAGCACTGCCGCCTTGACACCGAAGAACAGCGCCGCGACGAGCGGCACATCGCCATAGAGCGCATAGAAGATGCTCAAGGTGAGCATGACGAGTGCGCCGGGCACCACGAACAGGACACCGGCGACAAGGCCGCCGACCGTCCTGTGCAGCAGCCAGCCGATATAGATGGCGAGTTGCTGGGCCTCGGGACCGGGCAGCAGCATGCAGTAGTTCAAGGCATGCAGGAAACGCTGCTCGCCGATCCACCGCCTCTCCTCGACCAGTTCCTTGTGCATGAGCGCGATCTGCCCCGCCGGCCCGCCGAAGCTCAGCAATCCGATCTTCGCCCAGAGTTTCGTAGCCTCGCGGAAGCTCGGAACCGCCGATGTCTCGACGATATCGGGATCTTTCCCCGAAATGAGGCTGCTCATGACGGCTTTGCCCCGCTTGGCCAGTTGTGCGTCTCGTCGGTGGCGTCGCGGCACCAGCGGAAGAACGCGTCATAGAGCAGCATTCCCGCCTCCAGCTGCTCCAGATCGTCGCGGAACATGCGGGACAGGCCGAGCGAGGCGGCGAGAAATCCGGCGGCTTGGGGGACGAGGTCGAGCCTGGCGGTGTCGGCCGCACGCACGATCATGGCAAGGCGATCGAGCGCCTGGGATTCCAGCGCGAACTCCTCGATCATCGTGTCGAAGGTGCAGCGCTCGCCGCGATGGCTCCAGAACACATTATCAATGTCGAAGGGCACGGCTTGGAAGCGGTCGGCGACGGCAGGCACTTCGGTCGCCTCGACGAAGAGAAAGACCGCATGCGGATCGATGAAACGCCGGATCAGCCAGGGGCAGGCGATGCGGTCGATCTTGGGGCGAGCCCGCGTCACCCAGACGGTGCGGCCTTTTTCATCGCGGGACGGTATCTTGTCGGCGCGAACCAGAAGGCCGCCGGCATCGCGCCAGGCCTTGAAACCGCCTTCGAGGGATTCGGCGGCAACGCCTTGGTGCCGCAGCCAGGCGGCCACGCCTTGCGAGAGCTTTTGCCCTTTCTGGCAGACGACGGCCACTTGGCTGCCGGCAAGGTCGTTTGCCCAGGCCGAGACGGTTTTGAAGTTGCGCCGGTGCGAGGCCGGCAGCAGGCGCGGATCGGCGTCGTAATCGTCATCGATGCGGACGTCGACGATCACAGGTGCGCCGGGCAGACCAATCAGACGGGATAGTTGCTGTACGGTGATAGCGGTTGTTGACGGCATGGCGTCCACCTCCTGAACAGAGAAGCCTGGACGCGAACATTGGGCTGACGCCTCACGGGGTCGTCGCGATGCACCCCTTGGCATGATGGTGGAATTGTTGGGCAGGCTTGTCAAGGACCGAGCGTTCCCGGCCTATGGCGGGGGACCGGCGGCCTGATCGATCAAGCCGCCGGTGTTCGCCCATTCATCATCCGTGACCAGCCAGGAATAATCGATGACTATTCCGGGGAATAATCGATGATTATTCCGGGAATAATCAGTGATTGTCGCGAGGCACGCCCATGGTGTGCGCGACATCCTGGTATTTCACCGCCGGCTTCAGCACCATGCCGGCCGAGAACTGGTCGACCATGCCGCGCTGGATCTCCTGCCATGGCGTCTGGTGCTGGGGATAATGGTAGCCGCCATCTTTCTGCAGCTCGGCGCGGCGCCGCGTGATCTCGTCGTCGCTGACGAGGATGTTCGCGGTGCCTTTGCGCAGGTCGATGCGGACGCGGTCGCCGGTCTTGAGCAGCGCCAGGCCGCCGCCGACGGCGGCTTCCGGCGAGGCGTTGAGGATCGACGGCGAGCCCGACGTGCCGGACTGGCGGCCATCGCCGATGCAGGCCAGCGCGTGGATACCCTTCTTGATGAGGTAGGCGGGCGGCTGCATGTTGACGACCTCGGCGCCGCCGGGATAGCCGACGGGGCCGGCGCCGCGCATGAACAGGATGGTGTGCTCGTCGATGCCTTGCGCCGGGTCGTCGATGCGGGCGTGGTAATCCTCCGGGCCGTCGAAGACCATGGCGTTGCCCTCGAAGGCTTCCGGGTCGTTCGGGTTCGACAGATAGCGCTCGCGGAATTCCGGCGAGATGCCGCTCATCTTCATGATCGCCGAATCGAACAGATTGCCCTTGAAGTTGATGAAGCCCGCATTGGCCTTCAGCGGCTCGGCCACGGTGCGGATGACGTCGGTGTTCTCGTTGGCGACGCCCTCACAGTTGGCGCCGATCGACTTGCCGTTGACGGTCAGGGCATCGGGATGCGGCAGCATTCCGGCCTTCATCAGTTCGGCCACGACCGCCGGCACGCCACCGGCGTGGTGATAGTCTTCGCCGAGATATTCGCCCGACGGCTGCAGGTTGACGATGAGCGGCACGTTGAGGCCGACCTTCTGCCAGTCGTCATTGTCGAGCGGTACGCCGAGATGGCGGGCGATGGCGTTGAGGTGGATCGGCGCGTTGGTGGAGCCGCCGATCGCCGAGTTGACGACGATGGCGTTTTCGAAGGCCGCGCGGGTCATGATGTCGGACGGTTTCAGGTCCTCGTGCACCATGTCGACGATGCGCTTTCCCGTCTCATAGGCGATCTGGCCGCGCTCACGGTACGGCGCCGGGATGGCGGCCGAACCGGGCAGCTGCATGCCGAGCGCCTCGGCCAGCGAATTCATCGTCGTGGCGGTGCCCATCGTGTTGCAGTAGCCCGTGGACGGCGCCGAGGAAGCGACAATGTCCATGAACTCGTCATAGTCGATCTCGCCGGCCGACAGGCGCTGGCGCGATTCCCAGACGATGGTGCCCGAGCCCGTGCGCTTGCCCTTATGCCAGCCATTGAGCATCGGGCCGACCGACAGCGCGATGGCCGGGATGTTGACGGTCGCCGCCGCCATCAGCAAGGCAGGCGTGGTCTTGTCGCAGCCGATGGTCAGCACGACGCCGTCGAGCGGGTAGCCGTAGAGCACTTCGACAAGGCCGAGATAGGCAAGGTTGCGGTCAAGCGCCGCGGTCGGCCGCTTGCCGGTCTCCTGGATCGGGTGACAGGGGAATTCGAAAGGAATGCCGCCCATCGAGACGATGCCTTCGCGCACGCGCTTGGCGAGCTCGATGTGGTGCCGGTTGCAAGGCGAAAGATCAGAGCCGGTCTGGGCGATGCCGATCAGCGGTTTGCCCGACGTCAGCTCGGCGCGTGTCAGCCCGTAGTTCAGGTAACGCTCGAGATAGAGCGCCGTCATTCCCGGATTGTCGGGATTGTCGAACCACTCCTGCGAGCGGAACTTTTTCTTTTTCGTGGGGGCGCCGGCCATCATGGTCTCCGTATTTGTATGACAAATCGATATGACAACGCGCGGATGCAGGCAAGGGGGCACGCGTGATCTGAATCCGGACTTTGGTGCGATAGACAGCTATCGAACCGCGCGCTACGACCAATCCGACATCGGCGATGGGGGAGGTTTAAATGGCTTTGGTGATCGAGGGCGAGGAACGTATCGCCGCACCCGTAAAGAAAGTGTGGGAAGCGCTGAATGATCCGGCCGTGCTGAAGGACGCCATTCCGGGCTGTCAGAGCCTGGAAATGAAATCGGCGACCGAGATGGCGGCAACGGTGGTGCTGAAGATCGGTCCGATCAAGGCGACCTTCAACGGCGAAGTGACGCTCAAGAATCTCAAGCCGCCGCATGCCTACACCATCCAGGGCGAAGGCAAGGGTGGCATTGCCGGCTTCGCCAAGGGCGGTGCCGACGTCACCCTCACCGCCGACGGGCCGGACGCGACGGTCCTCAAATATGCGGCCAAGGCAGAAGTCGGCGGCAAGATCGCGCAGCTCGGCAGCCGGCTGATCGAATCGACCTCGAAGAAACTGGCCGGACAGTTCTTTTCGGCATTCGGCGAGAAAGTCGGCGGCTGATCGCTCCCTTGAGGGGTTACTCAAACACGATGTTCGGCACCGCCGCTTCGGCCGCGCCGCGTTCCTCATTGACCCTGTCCCAGACCTTGGAAGCGATATCGCGGTAGATTTTCGCTTCGGCGCCATCCGGTTTCGAGACGACCACCGGCGTGCCGGCGTCCGAGCTTTCGCGAATGCCCATTTCCAGCGGCACCTCGCCGAGGAAGGTGACGCCCAGCCTCTCGGCTTCGCGGCGCGCGCCGCCATGGCCGAAAATATCGTAGCGCTTGCCGGTGTCAGGGGCGAGGAAGTAGCTCATGTTCTCGACAATGCCGAGCAGCGGCACATCAACTTTCTTGAACATATTGAGACCTTTGCGGGCATCGATCAGCGCCAGGTCCTGTGGCGTCGAGACGATGACCGCGCCGGCCAGCGGCACCTGCTGGGCCATGGTGAGCTGGGCATCGCCGGTGCCGGGCGGCATGTCGACGACAAGCACGTCGAGCCGCCCCCATTCGACCTCGCGCAGCATCTGGGTGAGCGCCGACATCACCATCGGCCCGCGCCAGATCATCGGCGTCTCCTCGTCGACGAGGAAACCCATCGACATCACCTTGAGGCCGTAATTCTCCATGGGTTTAAGGATCTTGCCGTCGACCGTCTGCGGCCGGCCATGGATGTTGAGCAGCCTGGGCATCGACGGGCCATAGATGTCGGCATCGAGCACGCCAACCCGCAAGCCGTTGGCGGCAAGGCCGAGCGCCAGATTAACGGCCGTGGTCGACTTGCCGACGCCGCCCTTGCCCGAAGCAACCGCGATGATCGCCTCGATGCCGGGGACGCCGCGCTTGCCGTGGCTCTGAGAAGCGGGAGCATGCGGAGCCGCCCGCGGTGCGGCGGCGGGCGGAGCCGGCCTGGGTGCGGGCCGCGATGGAACCGGCGCCTCCATGCCGCCGCCCTTCTTTTCAGCCGTCAGCGCGACGACCGCACCGGCGACGCCGGGAATGGCCTTCACCACGCGCTCGGCGGCGGCGCGCAACGGCTCCATCTCCTGGGCCCGCGCGGCGGGAACGGTGATTGAGAAGAACACCTTCGAATCGGCGATGAAAATCTCCGAAACCATGCCGAGATCGACGATGTTGCCGGTGAAGTCCGGCCCGTTGACGGTCTTCAGGCGCTCGACGACGATTTCCTTGGTGACGGCCATAACAATTCTTCCTCGGCTTAAGGTGCTGCTCACATAGTGCAGATCGGCGGCGGGTCCAAGCGCCACGCCGCGACATCACCGGGCCAGGCTGAGCGCCAGGTAGGTGAGAGCGGAAATCGCCGCCGTCGCCGGCAAGGTCACGACCCAGGCGACGACGATGTTGCCGGCGATGCCCCAGCGGACTGCGGAAAGCCGGCGGGCAGCGCCGACACCGATAATGGCACCGGTGATGGTGTGCGTGGTCGAAACCGGGATGCCGAGCCAGGTGGCGGCGAACAGGGTGATCGCGCCGCCGGTCTCGGCGCAGAAGCCCTGCATCGGATTGAGGCGCGTGATCTTCGAGCCCATTGTGTGGACGATGCGCCAGCCGCCCAAAAGCGTGCCCAGCGCCAGCGCCGACTGGCAGGTGAGGACGACCCACAGCGGTACATAGAACGAGGTGCCGAGCATGCCCTGCGAATAGAGCAGTACGGCGATGATGCCCATGGTTTTCTGGGCGTCGTTGCCGCCATGGCCGAGCGAATAGAGCGAGGCCGAAAAGAACTGCAAGACGCGAAACGTGCTGTCGACGGCGAATGGCGTCTGGCGCACGAACAGCCATGAAACCACCAGGACCAGGAGAAGCGCCAAGACGAAACCGGTTGCCGGCGACAGCACGATCGCGGCGACCGTCTTGCCGAGGCCCGACCAGACGATGGCGCCGAAGCCCGCCTTCGCGACCCCGGCCCCGACCAGCCCGCCGATCAGCGCGTGCGAGCTGCTCGACGGAATACCGGCGATCCAGGTTACGATGTTCCAGACAATGGCGCCGACCAGCGCCGAGAAGATCACCGCCGGCGTGACGACGCTGACGTCGACGATGCCCTTGCCGACGGTCTCGGCGACATGAAGGCCGAAGAACAGGAAGGCGATGAAATTGAAGAAGGCTGCCCACAGCACCGCATAATGCGGCCGCAGCACCCGCGTGGAGACGATGGTGGCGATGGAGTTGGCGGCGTCGTGCAGGCCGTTGAGAAAATCGAAGAACAGCGCCACGGCAACGAGGCCGGCGAGCAGGGGAAAGGCGATGGTCGCTTCCATCGCCTAGACGTTCTCGATGACGATGCCGCTGATCTCGTTGGCGACGTCCTCGAAACGGTCGACCACCTTCTCCAGCTGGCCATAGATCTCCGAGCCGATCAGATAGGCCATCGCGTCGCCGCCATTGTGGCGCTTGAACAGGTCCTTCAAACCCTGCTCATGCAGGTCGTCGGCCCGGCCCTCGGCACGCATGACCTCCTCGGCGAGTTCATTGAGGCGTGCGCTGTTGGCGCCGACCTTGGCGAGCAGCGGGATCGCCTCCGCGACCAGCTTGGCGGCGTCGACGATGACGCCACCCATTTCCTGCATCAGCGGATCGAATTCGTGCTTTTCGAACAGCCGCACCGTCTTGACGGTCTTGTGCATCGTGTCGATGGCATCATCCATCGACTGGATCAGATCCTTGATGTCGCCGCGGTCGAAAGGCGTGATGAATGAACGCCGCACCGCAAGCAGCACCTGCGCGGTTATGTCGTCCGCCTCGTTTTCGAGATCGATGATCTCCCGGCACCTGCGTTCGATATCCTTGCCCTGGAGAAGCAGCTGGAGTGCCTCGGCGCCGGCGACCACGGTACGGGAATGCTGTTCGAACAGGTCAAAGAAGCGATCTTCGCGCGGCAACAGCTTGCGGAACCAGCCCAGCATGTTCGTCCCTCCCTGCACACCAGTTGCATCCACATAGCGCCGCACGCGCCCGCAGGAAACAGTAAGCCGGCTGAAAGACGTGGATCAGGCCGTTTGAAGGCACGATTTGCTGCAAGGCGCATGTTCTTGACGCTCGTCAAGCGGCTGGGCGACCCTACTTCAGCAATGGAACGTTCGACGCAGACAGGTTCAATGACGAGGGAACAATCAGGGAAGGAGACGATCATGCTTGAAAACAGCAACGCAACGGCCAATCTCGCGGTCAGGGACCTGGCCAGGGCAAAGGCTTTCTATGCGGGGACGCTCGGCCTGAAACAGGTGCACGATGAGGGCGGCGAACTGATCGTGTACAAAAGCGGCAACACCACCATCAATGTCTATCGCTCCCAGTTCGCCGGAACCAACAAGGCGACAGCGGTGACGTGGACGGTCGGCGACGCGATCGGCACCGTCGTCGCCGCGCTGAAATCGAAGGGCGTCGTCTTTGAACACTACGAGATGCCCGGTTTGACGCTGGAAGGCGATGTCCATGTCGGGCAAGGTATGAAGGTCGCTTGGTTCAAGGATCCGGATGGCAACATCCTGAATCTCGTCGACAGGTAGTTTTTGCGATTGCGCAACGGCTGGGGGCGGCACGATTGTCAGCTGCAGCAGCAACCATCTGGCGCGGTGCGGCTGCGCCGGTTAGCTTCACCTATGATCGACAAGCTGGAATTCTTCATCGCACTGGCCAAGGAGGAGCATTTCGGCCGGGCGGCTGAAGCGTGCGGGGTTACGCAGCCGACCCTGTCGGCCGGGATCAAACAGCTCGAGGGCCAGCTCGGCGTCATGCTGGTCAATCGCGGCTCTCGCTTTCAGGGGCTGACGCCGGAGGGCAAGCAGGTGTTGGTCTGGGCGCGCCGCATCGTCGGCGACTCCAGGACCATGCGCGAGGAGATGCGCGCCGCCCGCCACGGCCTTTCCGGCCGCATCCGCATTGCCGCCATCCCGACAGCGTTGGCCATGGTGGCCCGATTGACGACGCCCTTTCGAGACAAGCACCCCGGTGTCACCTTTTCGGTGCTGTCGCGAACCTCGATCGAAGTGCTGTCGCTGCTCGGCAATTTCGATGTCGATGCCGGCATCACCTATCTTGACAACGAGCCGCTCGGACGGGTGACCAGCGTGCCGCTTTATGACGAGCGCTACCAGTTGATCACCGCTATCGGCAATCCCTATTCCGACCGCGACAAAGTGACATGGGCGGAGATCAGCCATTTGCCGCTGTGCCTGTTGACGCCGGACATGCAGAACCGCCGCATCATCGACCAGCACCTTGCGGAAGCCGGCGTGCAGGTGCGGCCGACGCTGGAATCGAACTCGATGATCGTGCTGTTCTCGCACATCCGGACCGGCAAATGGTCGTCGATCATGCCGCTCAACCTTGCGGAAACATTCGGCTTTTCCGAACCGATCCGTGCCATTCCGATCGTCGATCCCGATGCCAGCCACACGGTCGGGCTGGTCGCCGCGCCGCGTGAGCCGCATACGCCGCTGGTGCAGGCGCTGCTGGACGAGGCGATGGCGCTGGCAGACGATTTCCGCGCCCACCGCTAGGTTAGAGAATTGAGGCGGAAGAGCTTGATAGAAAATTTCTATCGAGCAACGGATCAGCTTTATTGATTTCAGGGGTTTCCTCTGATTTTGTAAAGACTTAGCGATAAGGCCATCGACCAGGGAGGGCGCTGCGTGACGATGCAGCCAGCAAGTACCGAGATCGCATCCCGCACGGCGGCGATTATCCAGGAGTTGAAGGATCTCGAAGGTCCGCTGCTGCCGATCCTCCACGGTATCCAGGAAGAATTCGGCCACGTCCCGCAGGACGCCGTGCCGGTCATCGCCGATGGGCTGAACCTCTCCAGGGCCGAGGTGCACGGTGTCGTCACCTTCTATCATGATTTCCGCGCTCGGCCGGCCGGCCGGCACGTGCTCAAGCTCTGCCAGGCGGAAGCCTGCCAGTCGATGGGTTCGGACGCGGTCGCCGCCAGGGTCAAGCAGTTGCTCGGCATCGATTTCCATGAGACCACGCGTGACGGATCGGTTACGCTTGAGCCGGTCTATTGTCTCGGCCTGTGCGCCTGTTCGCCGTCGGCGATGCTGGACGGCGAGGTGATCGGACGGCTCGATGATGACAAGATCGACGAGATCGTCGCCGAGGTGCGCTCATGACCCCCCGCATCTACATTCCCGGCGATACCGGCGCGCTGGCGCTGGGCGCGGAAAAGGTCGCCAAGGCGATCGCAAATGAACTTGCCGAGCGCGGCATCGAGGCCAAGATCGTGCGCAACGGCTCGCGCGGCGCCTATTTCCTCGAACCGATGGTCGAAGTGGCGACAGCCAATGGCCGTGTCGCCTACGGGCCGGTGAAGCCGTCGGACGTGAAGAGCCTTTTCGACAGCGGCTTCCTCAAGGGCGGGCATCACAAGCGCTGGCTCGGCGCGCCCGACAAGATCCCGTTCCTCGCCAAGCAGACGCGGCTGACCTTCGCGCGCTGCGGCATCAACGACCCGCTGTCGCTCGATGCCTACAAATCGCTCGGCGGATTGAAGGGCCTGCAGAATGCGGTGGCCATGGCGCCCACCGACATCGTCAAGCAGGTGACCGAATCCGGCCTGCGCGGCCGTGGCGGCGCGGGCTTTCCGACCGGCATCAAATGGAAGACGGTGCTCGATACGACATCGGAGCGCAAATACATTGTCTGCAACGCCGATGAAGGCGACAGCGCCACCTTCGCCGACCGCATGATCATGGAAGGCGACCCCTTCGTGCTCATCGAAGGGATGGCAATCGCCGGCATCGCCACCGGCGCGACCAAGGGCTTCGTCTACATCCGCTCGGAATATCCGCACGCGGTGGCTGTCATGAACAAGGCCGTCGAGATCGCCCGCAAGGCCGGTGTGCTCGGCGTCAATGTGCTGGGTTCGCCCAACGCCTTCGACATGGAAATCCGTGTCGGTGCCGGTGCCTATGTCTGCGGCGAGGAAACCTCGTTGCTCAACAGCCTGGAAGGCAAGCGCGGGGTGGTGCGCGCCAAGCCGCCGCTGCCCGCGATACAAGGGTTGTTCGGCAAGCCGACGGTGATCAACAACGTCATCTCGCTGGCTTCTGTTCCTGTTATCATGGACAAGGGTGCCGCCTTCTACAAGGATTTCGGCATGGGCCGCTCACGTGGCACGATCCCGATCCAGATCGCCGGCAACGTCAAGCAAGGCGGCCTGTTCGAAACCGCTTTCGGCCTGACGCTGGGCGAGATCGTCGATGAGATCGGCGGCGGCACGTCCACCGGGCGCCCGGTGAAGGCGGTGCAGGTCGGCGGCCCGCTCGGCGCCTATTTCCCGCGCGCCTTGTTCGACACGCCGTTCGACTACGAAGAATTCGCCAAGCGCGATGGACTGATCGGCCACGCCGGCATCACGGTTTTCGACGACACCGCCGACATGCTGAAGCAGGCACGCTTCGCCATGGAGTTCTGCGCCATCGAAAGCTGCGGCAAGTGCACGCCTTGCCGCATCGGCTCGACGCGGGGCGTGGAAACCATCGACAGGCTCGCCGCCGGGATCGAGCCGGAGAAGAACCTGGCTCTGGTCACGGACCTCTGCAACACGATGAAATTCGGTTCGCTCTGCGCGCTGGGCGGCTTCACGCCCTACCCGGTGATGAGCTCGATCACGCATTTCCCTGAGGATTTCAAGCCCGCGCCAGCGCGCGTGGCTGCTGAATAGGAGCTGGCAGATGAACATCAAGGCCGACTTCCCGACGCTCATCGAAGAACTCGATTACGGAACCCCGCGATCGAAGGCTGAGAAGCAGGTCACGCTGACCGTCGATGGCCGCAGCATCAGCGTGCCGGAAGGCACGTCGATCATGCGTGCGGCGATGGAAGGCGGAGTGGAGATCCCGAAACTCTGCGCCACCGACATGTTGGACTCCTTCGGTTCCTGCCGCGTCTGCCTCGTCGAGATCGAAGGGCGCGGCGGCACGCCGGCTTCCTGCACGACGCCTGTCGGCGAAGGCATGGTGGTGCGCACGCAGTCGGACAGGCTCGATGCCATCCGCCGCGGCGTCATGGAACTCTACGTCTCCGATCATCCGACCGGCTGGAACGAGAAGGCCGGAACCGGCGCCAGCGAGTTCGATGTGGTGGCGAAGTCCGTCGGCCTGACCGAAAATCGCTACGGCGTCGAGGGCCGCAACCACGTCAGGGAAGAAGGCGGCGTTGCGCCCGGCCATGGCTCGCTCGCGGTCGACTACATCGCGCGCGATGAGTCCAACCCCTATTTCACCTACGATCCGGCGCAGTGCATCGTCTGCTCGCGCTGCGTGCGCGCCTGCGAGGAGGTGCAAGGCACTTTCGCGCTGACCATCGAGGGTCGCGGCTTCGAATCGCGCATGGTCGCCGGCATGCACGAGGATTTCATCGCTTCCGAATGCGTGTCCTGCGGCGCCTGCGTGCAGGCCTGCCCGACCGATGCGCTGCGCGAGAAGACCGTGCTCGAAAAGGGCCTGCCGGAGCGCTCCGCCGTCACCACCTGCGCCTATTGTGGCGTCGGCTGCTCGTTCAAGGCCGAAGTGAAGGGCGACGAGGTCATCCGCATGATGCCCTACAAGGAGGGCATGGCCAACCACGGCCATTCCTGCGTGAAGGGCCGTTTCGCCTATGGCTACGCCACCCACAAGGACCGCATCCTGTCGCCGATGATCCGCGAAAAGGTCAGCGATCCGTGGCGGGAGGTGAGCTGGGAAGAGGCGATCGCCCACACGGCCAAGGAATTCCGCCGTATCCAGTACCAGTACGGCCGCACCGCCATCGGCGGCATCACCTCCTCGCGCTGCACGAATGAGGAGACCTATCTCGTCCAGAAGCTGGTGCGGCAGGGCTTCCGCAACAACAATGTCGACACCTGCGCGCGCGTCTGCCATTCGCCGACCGGCTATGGGCTCGGCCAGACCTACGGCACCTCGGCCGGCACGCAGGATTTCGATTCCGTCGAATTCACCGACGTCGCCGTCATCATCGGCGCCAATCCGGCATCCGCGCACCCGGTGTTCGCCTCGCGGCTGAAGAAGCGGCTGCGCCAGGGCGCCAAGCTGATCGTGCTCGATCCGCGCCGCACCGAGATGGTCAAGTCGGCCCACGTCGAGGCGGACTACCATTTGCCGCTGAAGCCCGGCACCAATGTCGCCGTGCTGACGTCGCTGGCAAATGTCATCGTGACCGAAGGCCTTTTCGACGAAGCCTTTATCCGCGAGCGCTGCGACTGGGCGGAATTCCAGGATTGGGCGTCCTTCGTCGCCCTGCCGGAAAACAGCCCCGAAACCGTGGGCAAGCTGTCCGGCGTCGATCCCGAGCTGATCCGCGGTGCCGCACGCCTCTACGCCAAGGGGGGCAATGGTGCGATCTACTACGGCCTCGGCGTCACCGAACACAGCCAGGGCTCGACCACGGTGATGGCGATCGCCAACCTCGCAATGGCCACCGGCAATATCGGCCGCCCGGGCGTCGGCGTGAACCCGCTGCGCGGCCAGAACAACGTGCAGGGCTCGTGCGACATGGGCTCGTTCCCGCATGAGCTGCCGGGCTACCGGCACATTTCGGGCGACGCGGTGCGCGACATCTATGAGAGCCTGTGGGGCGTGAAGCTGGACGACGAACCCGGCCTGCGTATTCCCAACATGCTGGATGCCGCCGTCGACGGATCGTTCAAGGGCATCTACATCCAGGGGGAGGACATCCTGCAGTCCGATCCCGACACCAAGCATGTCGCCGCCGGCCTTGCCGCGATGGAATGCGTGGTCGTACACGACCTCTTCCTCAACGAGACGGCGAACTACGCGCACGTCTTCCTGCCGGGCTCGACCTTCCTCGAGAAGGACGGCACCTTCACCAATGCCGAGCGCCGCATCAACATGGTGCGCAAGGTGCTGGAACCGAAGGCGCGCTACGCCGATTGGGAGGCGACGCAGGAGCTCGCCCGCGCGATCGGTCTCGACTGGAACTATACGCATCCGTCCGAAATCATGGACGAAATCGCCAAGACGACGCCAAGCTTCGCCAACGTCTCGTTCGACCTGCTCGACCGCGTCGGCTCCGTGCAATGGCCCTGCAACGACAAGGCGCCGCTCGGCACGCCGATCATGCATGTCGACGGCTTCGTGCGCGGCAAGGGCAAGTTCATCCGTACCGAATATGTGGCAACGGACGAGAGGACCGGACCGCGCTTCCCGCTGCTGCTGACCACCGGCCGTATCCTGTCGCAGTACAATGTCGGCGCGCAGACACGGCGCACCGAAAACGTCATGTGGCACGCCGAGGATCGGCTGGAAATCCATCCGCACGACGCAGAAAACCGTGGCCTGCGCGATGGCGACTGGGTCCGGCTGACCAGCCGTTCGGGCGAGACGACGCTGCGCGCGCTGATCACCGACCGGGTGTCGCCGGGCGTGGTCTACACCACCTTCCACCATCCCGACACGCAAGCCAACGTCATCACCACCGACTTCTCCGACTGGGCGACCAATTGTCCGGAATACAAGGTGACCGCGGTGCAGGTCGGCGCTTCCAACGGCCCGTCGGAATGGCAGCGCGACTATGACGAGCAGGCCAAGCAGAGCCGCCGCATCGCTCCGCTGCAGGCGGCGGAGTAGCTGTGTCGAGACATTCGACAACAAGAGCTTCAATCTTGACGGCTGATCGACCCCCACTCCGTCGAGCTTCGCTCGACACCTCTCCCCCGATCGACGGGGGAGAGGAAAGGCGCGGGCCTTTGCCGGGAAACACCCTTCCTCTCCCTCCGGAGGGGGGAGAGGTGGCGCTGCGCAGCAGCGACGGAGTGGGGGATAGCCTGCGAGAGCAATCGCCAATTGAAGCAAGAAACCTTCAGCGCTTCCTAAGCGAAATGGCCGGCAGGCCAGAGGTTGGCGCCTCGTGACCCGCCCTCCCATATCTCAAATCTCCAGGCTGGCGCACCGCGCCGGCGGCACGGCTGCGGCCGACCGCATGGTGCCTGAGGAGACGCCGGTGGCGTTCTCCTTTGCCGGCACCACGCATGCGGTGATGATGGCTAGCCCCGCCGATTTCGAGGATTTCGCGCTCGGCTTCTCGCTGACCGAGGGCATCATCGCCGCGCCTGACGAAATCGAAGCCATCGAAGTGGAAGATCATGGTGCCGGCATCGATATTCAGATCCGGCTGAAGGACCAGGCCAATACGCGTTTCGAGGCGCGGCGGCGGCGGCTTGCCGGACCGGTCGGCTGCGGGCTCTGCGGCATCGAATCCATTGAGGAAGCGATGCGCTCGGTCGATGCGGTCGGTGCGTCGAAACTTACGCTTGAGGCCGACGACATCATCCGCTCGGTCAAATTGCTGTCGAAGGTGCAGCCGCTGCATACCGAGACGGGCGCCGTGCATGCAGCCGGCTTCTACGTGCCTGGCAAGGGCGTCGTCATGGCGCGCGAGGATGTCGGCCGCCACAATGCGCTCGACAAGCTGGCTGGGGCGCTGGCCAAGGCCAATATCGATGGCGCATCGGGCGCGGTCGTGGTGACCAGCCGTGTTTCGGTTGAGATGGTGCAGAAGACGGCAGCGATCGGTTCGGCCTTCATCATCGCCGTTTCCGCTCCCACCGCCCTTGCCATCCGCACGGCGCAGGAAGCCGGCATGACGCTGGTGGCGTTGGTGCGCGGCGATGATTTCGATGTTTTTACGCACCCTGACCGGGTGATCTGCGGAGTTACCCAGCATGTCGCATGACGAAGAGCACATCATGAGCACACGGGAAAAGCTGGTGCGCATGGCCAACCAGATCGCCGCCTTTTTCCACTCCAGACCACGCGAGGAAGGTGTTGCCGGAGTCGCCGAACATATCAACAAGTTCTGGGAGCCGAGGATGCGGCGCCAGTTTTTCGAGATGCTGGACAGCGGCGGCGAAGGCTTCGACGAACTGGTTGTGGTCGCTTCGGCCAGGATCAAGCGGCCGATCACGCCGGCGGAGGCCGATCTCAAGCTCGGGCTCGAGGCTTTTCCGGGTGACGTCACGGCACCGCAAGAATAGCCGCGGCGGCCGCACATTCACTTCCGCTAAAATATAAACTGCCGCAACCGACGCGGCTCTGCTATGGTTGGCGATCAGAAATCGTCAGGCCGGGCGGACACCCTCGTGAGGCCGATCGAGACCCGATACGCCCTTAGCGGCGAGGTGCGGATCGCCTATCAGGTGATCGGCCAGGGATCGTTCGATCTTGTCTTCGTGCCGGGCTTCATCTCCAATCTCGACCTGCACTGGGAAGACGAGGGCTATACCAGACTCCTGAGGCGGCTTTCGGCGTTCTCACGGCTGATCCTGTTCGACAAGCGCGGCACGGGTCTCTCCGACCGCGTCGACGTCCATCACCTGCCCAGCCTCGAGACCCGCATGGACGATGTGCGCGCGGTGATGGATGCGGCCGGCAGCGGCCGTGCCGCCCTGCTTGGCGCTTCCGAAGGCGCGCCGATGGCGATGCTGTTCGCCGCCACCTATCCGGAGCGGGCGCGGGCGCTGGCGCTCTATGGCGGCTATGCCCATTTCCACAAATGGGTGATGCCGCCGGAGCGTCTGGAAGCCTTCATCGCGACGGCCGAGACGGCCTGGGGGACAGGCGCCACCTTGCCCAATTTCGCGCCGGGCAGGGTCGATGACGCCCGATTTTCAACCTGGTGGGCGCGGTTCGAACGGCTCTCGGCCAGCCCGACGGCAGCGGCGGCGCTGGCGCGGATGAACGCGGAGATCGATGTACGCGGTATCCTGGCGGTGATCGACGCGCCGACGCTGCTGATCCATCGCCGCAACGACGTGCGGGTCGATCCCGACGCCAGCCGCTTTCTGGCCAGGAAGATCCCCAACGCGCGGCTGGTCGAAATCCCGGGGCGCGACCATCCGATCTGGACCGGCGATGTCGACCGGGTGGCCGACCTGATCGAGGAATTCCTGACCGGCGAGCGCGCCGTGGCGGAAGCCGAACGCGTTCTGGCGGCGCTTCTGGTGACACGCATCTACGACACGGCACGGCTTGGCGACAGGATGTGGAGTGAACGCAGCGAGCATTTCCACGAAACATGGCGGGCACTTGTGACGCGCCACGGCGGGCGCTGCGCGGATATGCATGGCGAAATGATGATTTCGCGCTTCGACGGCCCGGGACGGGCCTTACGCTGCGCGGCGGCGTTGCGCGACGCGGCGCAGCAAATCGGGGTGGCAAGCGCGCAAGGGGCACATGTCGGCGAGATCGAGTTGCGCGGCCCCCCTGCAGGATTGACGGGCCGCGTTGCGATACAACTCGCCGCTCTCGCCGGGCGCGGCGAGATACTGGCGTCGAGGCTGGTCGCCGATCTGGCAGTCGGCTCGGGACTTCATTTCGTCGATCGCGGGCCTATCGCCATCGACGAAATGGACGAGCCGCTGGCGCTTGTGCTTGCGATGTCCGAACAGCACCTGGAACCGGCCTGCCGGCCCAAGACCAGGGCGACCGAACCGGCTTGCCTGACCGCGCGCGAGAGCGAAGTCGTGAATTTGATCGCCGATGGCAAGAGCAATGCGGCGATCGCCGCCGAACTCAGGCTGAGCGAGCACACGGTCAAGCGCCACGTCGCCAACATATTGCTCAAGCTCGACCTGCCATCGCGAGCGGCGGCGGCGGCATTTTCCGCCAGGCAGACTGGCCCGGACGGGCCATGAGAGCCATGGCGCTTTCGGGCGAAGCGGGGACACCGATGTAGGCGCTATCAATTCCCCATGCAGGCCAAGGCGGATATCGCCGGGAAAGGCGCTGCGAACGGAGGATGAAATGCCCAAGTCAAAACTGAATGTCAGGTCATTTGTAATCGCGGCGGGCATTGGCGCGCTGTTCACGATCACTCCGGCGAAGGCCGAGGATGCGTCGGCGACGGCGGCCTACAAGGACATCGAGGCGACGCTCGGCTCCGTGCCGGATATGTTCAAGACACTGCCTGACGTCGCCATCGCCGGCGCCTGGGCCGAGATCAAGGGCGTCCAGCTCAACCCCAAGACCGCGCTTGACGGCAAGACCAAGGAGTTGATGGGGCTCGCGGTCGCGTCGCAGATCCCGTGCCAGTATTGCATCTATTTCCACACAGAGGCCGCCAAGCTCAACGGCGCGAGCGACGAGGAGATCAAGGAGACGATAGCGATGGCGGCAATCGTTCGCCATTGGTCGACGATCCTCAACGGCAGCCAGGTCGATCTCGCGACCTTCAAGAAACAGACCGACGGCGTATTCGCTGCCGTGAAGGCGAAGTCGCAGTGAAGACCCCGGCCCGGCGATGAGTGCCGGGCGACACCACAAAGCATCAACCGCCCGATCGTGAAGACGGGCATATGGAGGATAAAATGCTGACCAAGACCCAAACAGTGGACGGCGCGGCGATCAAGAAGGCGATCGAAGGGCGTGATGGAAAGATGCTGTCGAGCTTCTATGCCGACGATGCGCTGGTGCGGGTGATCGACCGCAACAACCCGCCGAGCAAGCCACGCGAAATCCGCGGGCGCGCGGCGATCACGACGTTCTGGGACGATATCTGCAGCCGGGCGATGACCCACAAGGTCGACACCACCATCGCCAACGGCGACTGCCTCGCCTTCACCCAGGCCTGCGCCTATCCGGACGGCACGAAAGTGTTCGCCGCGGCAATGCTGGAGCTGAAGAACGGGCAGATCGCACGGCAGACCGTCGTGCAGGCCTGGGACGAGTAGATCAACCGCGGGCTCAACCGCAAGTGATGGAGGAGGATCGACATGTTCAGCGCCAGATGGCAGATCGACGCCAGGTTCGGGCACAAGCAGACCGTGCTCGAGCTGATGCGGAAATGGGAACGCGAGATCGGCTCGCAGGTCGGCCTCGCCGACCTCAAGTTCCAGATCATGACCGGATCGATCGGCGCCCGTGAAGCGACAGTCGAGTCGCATCACGAGGTCGAAAGCCTGGCACAGTTGGAGGCGATGTTTGCCAAGATCGGCAAGATCGACGCGCACGCCAAATGGGGTAAGGAGATGGAGCCCTATGTCGTGTCGGGCACCAGCCTGTGGAACATCTATCGCATCGTGGAGTAGCGGCTGTGCAACTTACCTTTCCCCTTGTGGCCCGCCCTTCGGGCCCCACAAGGGGAGAAGGACGGGCGGCGTCCCGGCTCTTCGCAGGCTCAGGGCGTTCGAAGCTCGAAAAGCCAAGCAATTGGCTTTTCGTCCGCTTCGCCCACCGCTTCTCACCCATGCGCAACCATCACGTGGCGCACGGCGGTGTAGTCCTCCAGCGCGTAGAGCGACATGTCCTTGCCGTAGCCGGACTGCTTCAGCCCGCCATGCGGCATCTCGTTGGTCAGCATGAAGTGGGTGTTGATCCAGGTGCAGCCATATTGCAGGCGGGCGGCGGTCGCCATGGCGCGCGAGACGTCCCTGGTCCACACCGATGACGCCAGGCCGTAATCGCTGTCGTTGGCCCAGCTCACCGCCTCGTCGACTTCCGTGAAACGCGTGATCGAGACGACCGGACCGAACACTTCGCGGCGCACGATCTCGTCCTCCTGCAGCGCACCGGCGACGACGGTCGGCTGATAGTAGAAGCCAGTGCCCTCGCCCGGCTTGCCGCCGGTGGTGATCTCGATGTGCTTCAGCTCCGAGGCACGCTCGACAAAGCTCGAGACGCGATCGCGCTGGCGGCGCGAGATCAACGGCCCGATTTCGTTCTCGGTATCGTCGGGCTGGTTGTATTTGATGGTCGAGACGGCCGAGGACAGATCGGCGACAAGCTTGTCGTAGATCTTCTTGCCGGCATAGATGCGGCAGGCGGCGGTGCAGTCCTGGCCGGCATTGTAATAGCCGAAGGCGCGCAAGCCCTTGACGACGGCGCCGAGGTCGGCGTCGTCGAAGACGATGACCGGCGCCTTGCCACCAAGTTCGAGATGCGTGCGCTTGACCGATTTGGCGGCGGCCTGCAGCACCTTCTTGCCGGTGGCGACGTCACCGGTGATCGAGATCATATTGACCTTGGGATGGTTGATCAGCGTGTTGCCGACGCTGTCGCCCCGGCCAAGCACGACATTGACGACGCCCTCGGGCAGCACTTCGGCCAGAATCCTTGCCAGCTTCAGCGCCGTCAGCGGCGTCTGCTCCGACGGCTTGAAGACGACGGTGTTGCCGCCGGCGATCGCCGGCGCCAGCTTCCAGGCCATCATCATCAGCGGATAGTTCCATGGCGCGATCGAAGCGACGATGCCGATCGGATCGCGCCGCACCATCGAGGTGTGGCCGGGCAGGTATTCGCCCGCGACCACACCCGGCATGGAGCGGACCGCGCCGGCGAAGAAGCGGTAGCAGTCGACGATGGCCGGGATTTCGTCATTGAGCACGGCGTTGATCGGCTTGCCGCAGTTCAGCGCCTCGAGCGTGGCAAATTCCTTGGCCTCGGCCTCGATGCGGTCGGCAATTTTGAGCAGGTAGCCGGAGCGTTGCGCCGGCGTTGTGCGAGACCACAAGACGAACGCTTGTCCCGCTGCCGCCACGGCGGCCTCGATCTGTGCCTGGCTGGCCTCGGGCAGGTTGAGAATGGTCGCCCCGGTCTTCGGATTGAGGATCGGCTCCTCGGTCTCGGCGCCCTTCTCGAATTTGGAGCCGATCAGCATCTGGGTGTCCATTGGGTTCTCCCTTGAAAGGAGCGAATAGGGAGTAGCGAATAGCGAGTAGGGTTTGGCTGTCGATTTTCCCTACTCGCTACTCGCTACTCCCTATTCGCTGTTTTTCATTTCCCGCTTCCGGCGATCTGGTCGCCGTCGCGGGTCAGGTAATAGGCAAACAGGATCGGCAGCAGCGTCACCAGGACGACGACCATGGCCACGACGTTGGTGACCGGACGCTGGCGCGGACGGATCAGTTCCTCCAGCATCCAGATCGGCACCGTCTGCTGCTGGCCGGCGGTGAAGGTGGTGACGATGACCTCGTCGAAGGAAAGGGCAAAAGCCAGCATGCCGCCGGCGAGCAATGCGGTTGCGATATTGGGCAGCACGACATGGCGAAAGGTCTGGAAGCCGTCGGCGCCGAGATCCATCGAGGCCTCGATCATCGAGCCCGAGGTGCGGCGGAAACGAGCGACGGCGTTGTTGTAGACCACGACCACGCAGAAAGTGGCGTGGCCAAGCGCGATCGTCCAGAACGAGAACGGGATGTCTGCCAGCGCGAAGGCCGAACGCAGCGCGATGCCGGTGATGATGCCGGGCAACGCGATCGGCAGGATAACCAGCAGCGAGATGGTTTCGCGGCCGAAGAATTTCGTCCGCGAAACGGCGGCGGCGCATAGCGTGCCGAGCACCAGCGCGATCGTGGTCGAGATGGCGGCGACGCGGACCGACAGCGACAGCGCTTCCCAGACATCGGGCCGGTTCCAGGTGACGGCGAACCATTGCGTGGTCAGCCCGGGCGGCGGCCAGACGAAACTCTTCTCCTCGGTGGTGAAGGCGTAGACGAAGATCAGCAGGATCGGCAAATGCAGGAAGAGTAGGCCGCAGGCAGCGGCGGCCTTCAGGCCTAGCGGAGCGGATTGACCACGGTCAGAGCGCATCGAAGGCCCCCATGCGCTTGGCGCCCCAGAGATAGAAGCCCATGATGACGATGGGCACTACGGTGAAGGCGGCGGCCAGCGGAATGTTGCCGGCCGTGCCTTGCTGCGAATAGACGGCCTGGCCGATGAACAGGCGCGACGTCCCGATGATCTGCGGGATGATGTAATCGCCCAATGTCAGCGAGAAGGTGAAGATCGAGCCGGCGACGATGCCAGGCAGGGCCAGCGGAAACAGCACGTTGCGGAAGGTCTGGCCGGGCGAGGCGCCGAGATCCGACGACGCCTCGACCAGATTGCCGGGCACGCGCTCGAGGGCCGCCTGAACGGGCAGGATCATGAAAGGCAGCCAGACATAGACGAAGACGATGAAGGTGCCGGTGAACGAGACCGAGAGCGAATTGCCCCCGACCACGGGCAGCGCCAGCCAGGCGTCGAGCAGCCACAACAACTGCAGCTTGGTGAGCAGCCAGGTCAAAATGCCTTCCTTGGCCAGGATCAGCTTCCAGGCATAGATCTTGACCAGATAGCTCGACCACAGCGGGAGCATGACGCCGAGATAGAACAGTGCCTTCCAGCGGCCGCGTGCATAGCGCGCCGCGTAGTAGGCAATGGGGAAGGCGACGATGGCCGAAGCCAGCGTGACCAGGGCCGCCATCGTCACCGTACGCAGGATGATGTCGAGATTGGCGGCCTGTAACAGGTCGCCATAGGTCTTCAGCGTGAACTGGCGGTTGATGAGGCCGGAGAACTCGTCGATGGAGAAAAAGCTCTGCGCCAAAAGCGCGAACAGCGAGCCGATATAGACGATGCCGAGCCACAGAACCGGCGGCAGCAGCATGAGGAGCAGCAGGACTTTTGGCCGGCGCCAGAAAAGGTCGGAGAGCGCACCGCGCAGACCGCCGCTGCCGGGCAGGATGGCGGGTGCGGGATTGGCGTTGAGGGCGGCGATGGTCATGACGCCACCCTGCCCTCTCGGAAGAGATATGAGAGGCCGCGATCCTTCGCGCCCCCCTCTGTCCTGCCGGACATCTCCCCCACGAGGGGGGAGATCGGCTGTCGCGGACGCTTTCGCCAATCGCCAACGTTGCGGAGGAGGCGCCGCGGGCGAAGCTGCACATCTCCCCCCTTGTGGGGGAGATGTCCGGCAGGACAGAGGGGGGCGCCGTAGAGCACCTTCTCTCGCCCGTTGGTCACAATTGCCCCAAACGTCGTCATGCCGGCTCGTCCATAAGATGCAGGTGCTCGCGATTGAACGTCAGCACCACCGCCTCGCCCTCCGCCGGCAGGGCGGTGCCGGCCGGCACCACGGCGTGCAGTTTCAACCCGTCTGCATCGAGCGCCAGCCGGGTGGTGGCGCCGAGATAATTGGTTGAGACGAGACGCGCGGCGACGCCCTCGCCGCTCGCGGCGCGGCCGACGCGAATGGATTCAGGCCGCAGGCTGCCCCAGCGGCTCTGGCCTGAATAACGCTGGACGAAATCCGGCGGCAGCACGTTCGAGGAACCGACGAAATCAGCGACAAAGCGCGTGCTCGGCCGCTGATAGATGTCCTCCGGCGTGCCGATCTGCATGATCTTGCCATCGTTGAAGACGGCGACGCGGTCGGCCATCGACAGCGCTTCGCCCTGGTCGTGGGTGACGAAGACGAAGGTGATGCCGAGCGCCTTCTGCAGCGATTTCAGCTCCTCCTGCATGTTTTCACGCAGCTTGAGGTCGAGCGCGCCGAGCGGCTCGTCGAGCAGCAGCACCTTGGGCTGGTTGACCAGCGCGCGGGCGAGCGCGACACGCTGGCGCTGGCCGCCGGAGAGCTGGCCGGGCCGCCGGGCGCCGTAGCCGGGCAGGCGCACCAGCGACAGCGCTTCCTCCGCCGCCTTGTGCCGCTCGGCCTTGCCGACGCGCTTGACCATCAGCCCGTAGGCGACGTTGTCGAGCACATTGAGATGCGGGAACAGCGCGTAGTCCTGGAACACGGTGTTGACGTTCCGGCGGTAGGGCGGCACGCTCGCCAAAGATCGAGATCGAACCCGCCGTCGGCTGCTCAAAGCCGGCGATCAGGCGCAGACACGTGGTCTTGCCGGACCCGGACGGCCCGAGCATGGCGAAGAATTCGCCCGGCACAATGTCGAGGTCGACCGCGTCGACGGCGCGAATGCTGCCGAAATGGCGCGAGACTCTTTGAAAGGAAACGGCTGGGGTCATGGGGTGTCAGTCTGTTGCCGGTTGGTTCTGTCGGATTGCCATAGCACGCCGCTTCACCTCCCCCTCGATGGGAGGTCGCGGCGAAGCCGCAGGTGGGGGTGACCTGCACAGACGGCCGAGCAGCCCCCACCCCGACGCTGCGCGTCGACCCTCCCCACGAGGGGGAGGGTAAGAGAGATCACCGTCCGCCGATGACGCCGATATAATCCGACACCCAGCGATAGTAGGGCACGCACTGGTCGTTCTGGGTGGCGCATTTCGAGACCGGCGTCTTCCAGAACCTGATCTTGTCGAAATTGTCGTAGCCGTTGGTCTTGCAGCCTTCCTCGCCGAGCAGCTCGTTGCCCTTGCAAGCAGCGGGCACGACCGGCAGCGAGCCGAACCAGGCGGAGACATCGCCCTGCACCTTCGGCGCCAGCGAATGCTCGAGCCACATGTAGGCGCAGTTCGGGTGCGCCG
The DNA here is from genome assembly GCF_037179625.1 of Mesorhizobium sp. Cs1299R1N3. Classification (NCBI taxonomy): domain Bacteria; kingdom Pseudomonadati; phylum Pseudomonadota; class Alphaproteobacteria; order Hyphomicrobiales; family Phyllobacteriaceae; genus Mesorhizobium; species Mesorhizobium sp. Cs1299R1N3. The sequence goes on from NZ_JAPYKQ010000001.1 coordinate 706,975, forward strand.
CGTCGGCTTCCATCATGGTGGTGTCGGCCCAGCCGGTGACGCCTTCTTCGGGTACGGTCGAGGCGACCGGCTTCTTGGCGGCGACCAGCGTGTTGACCTGATAGGGCCACGAGCCCGAAGCAACCACGCCTTCATTCTGGAAATCGTCGACCTGGATGGCGGCATCATGCCAGTAGCGGCCAACCAGCGTGCGCTGGACGCGCAGCAATTCGAGCGCCGCCTTGTACTGGTCCTCGTTCAATTCGTATGGGTCCTTGATGCCGAGTTCCGGCTTGTGGAACATCAGGTAGTTGGCGGCGTCGGCGATGTGGATCGGTCCGTCATAGGCCTGGACGCGACCCTTGTTGGACTTGCCGTCCGGCAGCTTCATCTCCTCGAAGACGACGTTCCAGCTCTTCGGCGCTTCCTTGAACACCTCGGTGTTGTACATCAGGATGTTCGGGCCCCACTGATAGGGCACGCCGTAATGAACGCCGCCGACAGTAAACCAGGGCGCGTCCTTCAGCCGGTCGTCGACCGTTTTCCAGCCCGGGATGAGATCGGTGTTGATCGGCTGCACGCGCTTGCCGGCGACGAGACGCAGCGAGGCATCGCCCGACGCGGTGACGAGGTCGAAGCCGCCCTCGTTCATCAGCGACACCATCTCATCCGAGGTGTTGGCGGTCTTGACGTTGACTTTGCAGCCGCTCTCCTTCTCGAAGGCGGTGACCCAGTCATAGCCCTTGTCGGTCTCGCCGCGCTCGATATAGCCCGGCCAGGCAACGATGTTGACCTCGCCTTCGCCCTTGCCGAGTTCCTTGACCTGGGCGATGGCCTGACCGGAGAAGGTCAGCGCGACCGTCAACGCAGTGCACGACTTCAGGAATGAATTCATTGTCGACTCCCATTTTTGCGCGTGACCCTGAAACCGCTCCGGTTTTCGCTGGATCACGCGCGGACTGAAAAACTTGTCAGCTCGTCCGTTGGACTTGACGCCGCTCTGATGGCAGCTTGGGTCCCTGAAACGGAAGGTGCTTTGAAAATTCCGGTTTCGCAAATTCATTTATCAGAAGGCCGATATCGATTTTTCCGATAGCTCTATCACAGACGCTGGCGCACCATCCGCTGCGACTGGGCAAGGCCGATGAAGTCGCGCGCTGCAGCGGCCAGGCCGGAGCCTCGCCGCCAGACCATGCCGACCTGCACCACCGGCAAGGAGCCCGAAATGTCGCGCGATTCGATGCGGTCGCCTTCCAGCGACCAGGGCCGGTAGACAAGGTCGGGCAGCAGTGCCACGCCGGCGCCGGTGGCGACCAGGCTGCGCACGGCTTCCACGGAACGGGTGCGGAAGGCGACATGCGGCCTGGCGCCGATCGCCGTCAGCAGCTTGCCGGTGTTCTCCTCGATCTCGTCGACGGTCAGCATGATCAGCGGTTCGGAGGCGATATCGCCGATGCCGATAATGTCGGCGCCAGCCAAGGGATGGCCGAGCGGCAGCCACAGCCGGTAGGCCGAGACTTCGAGGATCTCCGATTGCAGGGCAGTGCGGTCGCGCAAATTGGAGGTGACCATGACGGCAATGTCGAGCTTGCCACCGATCAGCAGGTGTTCGAGGTAGTCGCCATTGTCCTCTATGGCCGAGACCTCGACGCCCGGATAGGCGCGGCGGTAGCGTGAAAGCAGATCCGACAGCACATAGCCGGCGACCAGCGAGGTGACGCCGAGTTGCAGCCGCCCGCCCGCCACGGCCTGTTCGCCGGAAAAAGAGCGGCGCGCGTCGGACACGTCGGCGAGAATCTTTGTCGCATGACGCAGGAACTGGTGCCCCTTGTGGGTGATGTTGAGGCCGCGCGGATGGCGCTCGAACAGTTCGACACCAAGATCGCTTTCAAGTTCCTTGATCGCCTCGGTGACCGACGATTGCGAAATGGAGAGGTTTTGCGCCGCGCGCGACACCGTACCTTGTTCGGCAACGGCGATGAAGAACTGCAACTGGCGGATGGTGAAGGCCATGGCCGACTAAACACCGGCAGGCAAGCGAAGGAAAGCCGGCTGCGGAGCTTATCCCGTGACCGGAGATTGGTGCAGCGCGGTCAGCCGAGCATCAGCCTGATGCGGCGTCGCCATGTCGGGCTATAGCGCAACGCAAGCAGGAAGGCCGTCTCAAGCGCCACGACGATGACGATGATGCGCAGGCCCACCGCGAAGGAATCCTGGCCACTGCCGCGCATGAGGTAACCGGTCAGGAGAAAGCCCGCATTCCATATGGTGGCGCCAAGTAGTGTCGCGGCCGCGAAGGGCAAGGCAGGTAGGTAAAGCGCGCCAGCAGCGATCGGCAGGTAATTGCGCACGGTCGGGATGAACTGTGCCAGCAAGGATACCCTGACATGATTGCGGCGATAGGCCTGGCCAAGCTTGCGATAGGTTTCGGGGCGCAGGAAGACATATCTGCCGGCTCGTCCGATCAGCCTGTCGGCACGGTCGAAGCCGATCCGGCGGCCGACCGCATACCAGACAAGGCAGCCGGCGAAGGAGGCGGAAGTCGTCACCGCCAGCAGGATCGCCAGCGTCGCATGGTCAGGCGCTGCCGTCATACCGAGGAACAGCAGCAACACATGCGAGGGCGGAATCGGCAGGATCTTTTCGGTGAAGGCGAGGCAGAAGACGCCGAACAGGCCGAAGCCGAGAATGACCGACAACGGTCCCGTCATGCGAAGCGCCAGTCATATGTTTCTGACGTCTTGATCCTGGCGATGCGATAGACCGTCGCCGGCGGGAAGTTGCGAAAGGTATGGCCAACCCGCGTGACCTCGAGATCGAGCCTGTCGAGCAGCGACGGGTCGAACGGGCAGCGCCGTCCAAGCGTGAACTGATAGAGCGCTCCGCCCGGGCGAAGGTTCGCGAAAACACCTTCGAGAATGGCGAGCGTCCTGCGCGGCGAGATCAGCCGGAAAGGCAAGCCGCTGACGGCAGCACCAACCACCGGCCGGTGAAAGAGCGACAGATGGCGCAGACCGACAGCATCCATCTCGAATATCCGCGCGGCCGGAAAGCGACGCTTGAGCAGTGCGGCGAAATCCGGATCGGATTCGATCAGCGTCAAATCTTCCTCCTTAACCCCGCGCGACAGCAGCGCTCGCGTGAATGGGCCGGTTCCTGGACCGAGCTCCAGCACGGGACCCGTCTCGGGTCCGATGTCGCGCGTCATCAATGCCGCCAGGCTGGAGCTGGACGGCGTGACGGAGCCGACCCTGAACGGCGCCACGGTCCACGCCACAAGGAAAGACAGAGCATCATTTGCAGGCATGGTAACCTTAATCCCGGACAACAGCACGCCAGATTGTGTGGCCAACTGATTCGTTTCAGCGCCATTTCGTTTCAACGTCGGGCCCGACCTGTTGCATATTCGGGCCCGACGCCTTCACGCCGGCATGGGCGATTCGTGCCGACCGGTGCTGTTTGCCGCGACTGGGTTGCATAGACATTGCGCGATCTCGCGAAGGCAAAGAAAGCGTTTGTCGACCCGGGCCGTTCGGCTTTGCCATGTTTGCGCAATGTTGGCGCGGTAGCGCCCGAAGCTGTAGCTGGAGAATTGTCGATGCGAATCTTGCTGGTCGAGGACGAGCCTGAAATGGTCTCTGCGTTGCGTGCCGCGCTGAAACGCCACGACATGGTGGTCGATCACGCCGGTTCGCTCATCGAGGCGGAAGGCTTCGTTGCCGCCGACAGCTACGACGCGATCCTCCTCGACCGCCAGTTGCCGGATGGCGACGGGTTGTCGCTGGTGCCCAGATTGCGTTCGGCCAAGAACGCCACGCCAGTGCTGATGCTGACGGCGAGAGGCGACACATCGGACAAGGTCGATGGGCTGGACATGGGCGCGGACGACTATCTGGCGAAACCATTCGCCTTCGAGGAACTGCTGGCTCGCCTGCGCGCGCTGCTCAGGCGCCCGGCGCCGATGCAGTCGCAATTCATCCGTGCCGGCGATCTGGTGCTCGACGTCGGGCATCGCGAAGCGTCGATCCGTGCCGAACCGCTCAGCCTGCCGCGCCGTGAACTCCTGGTGCTGGAGGCGCTGATGCGGCGCACCGGCCGCATGGTGCAACGCGAGGTGCTGATGGAGGCGGTGTTCGGCCTCGATGACGAGATCCAGTCCAACGCCCTCGACACCCATGTCTCGCGCCTGCGCCGCAAGCTCGCCGATGCCGATGCCGGCGTGACGATCAACGGCATTCGCGGCGTCGGCTATCTCCTGCGCGAGACGACATGAGCGCCAAAGCAATGAGCCTCAAGCGCCCGCGTTCGCTGAAATGGAGCCTGGTGCTGCGCATCGCCTTGCTGCAATGCGCGATGCTGACGCTGATCATCGTCGGCATTCTCGTCGCATTGCTCGCCACCGGGCTCATTCCGCACGATTATGAGGACGGCACAATGGATGTGCTGGCGGATGCGGTGGCGCGTGACGCAGGCGGCAAAGTCATCCTGCGCGAGACCTCGGACCTGACGAAGCTGCGATCCGAGGTCCCCGATCTCTGGTTCATCATCCGAGACAAGCAGGGCCAGCGGCTGCAGGAGGGCACCATGCCGCCCATCTTCCAGCCTTTCGCCGGATTGCTGGACACTATCAGCGACGCCCGTATCGACCACGCAATCGGACAAACCGCGCCGCCCGAGGGGAAGATTCGCTGGACCGATACGGCGGCCGGCAATGTCCAGATCTTCACCGGCACCAAGGGCGGGCTTTCGCTGTTGCGCCTGCTCGACCAGGCGCCGCAATTCTTCCTGCAAGGCATATTGCCGCTCGCCGGGCTGATGGCGCTGGCCACGCTGTTCGCGACGCCCTGGGTGGTGCGTGGCGCCCTTTCGGGCCTGGGCCATGCAGCCGCCGAGGCCGAACGCATCGACATCGACCAGCGCGGTGTCCAGCTGCCGCTGAAGGACGTACCGACAGAGGTGACACCGCTGGTCAAGGCGGTGAATGCGGCCCTTGCGCGGCTCGACAGGGGCTATGAGCGCCACAAACGTTTCCTCACCGACGCCGCCCATGAGCTCAGGACACCGGTCGCCATCCTCAACACGCGCCTCGCCTCGCTGCCGGCGACACCTGAACGGGCACGGCTGCTGCAGGATGCAGCACGGCTCTCGACGCTGACCGACCAGTTGCTCGACCTGCAGCGTCTCGACCGGCAGACATCGCCTTTCGAAAGGGTCGATCTCGTGGCGATTGCGCGAGGCGTCATCGTCGACCTCGCGCCGATGGCATTCTCGGCCGGATACGAGATGTCGTTCGAGCCGGAGAGGGACACGCTTTTTGCCACCGGCGACCGCACCGCGATCGAACGTGCGGTGACCAACATCGTGCAGAACGCCATCGAGCATGGCGGCCGCGCCGGCAAAATCACCGTCAGCGTCACAACGCCCGCCATCATCGAGGTGCGGGACGAAGGCGACGGCGTGCCGCTGGGGGAGCGGGAGCGCATCTTCGAACCCTTCTACCGGTTGCGCCCGCAGGATCATGGCGCCGGACTCGGCCTCAACCTCGTGCAGGAGATCATGCATCTTCATGGCGGGCGCATCGAAATCCTTGACGGCAAGCCCAGCGGCGCCTGCTTCAGGATGAGTTTTCGCGCATTGGCGGCATAGTATCGCCGCGAGTTCCCAAGGACGCTGGCGATGACATCAGTCGATGACAGACAGCAGACAACGAATTCCGGCGTCTATGCCCCCGGAGACGCGGCAGGCCTGATGCACACCATCGCCTTCGGCTAAATTCCCGCTTCGCCGCCGGCAATGCTGAGCCGCGCGCCGGCCTGTGCGAGGGCGGCAGCAATGTCATGCGGCGGCGCGCGATCGGTGGCGAGTTCGGAAAAGCCGTCGAAGCCGCAGACCTGGACCAGGCCCTGGCGGCCGAACTTCGTATGATCGGTGACGACGAGCGAGCGCTGGCCGCGCGACAGCACCATGCGGGCGAATTCCGCCTCGTCCAGATCAAAGTCCATGACACCCGTCACCGCATCCACGGCGCCGGTGGAAATGATGGCGTGGCTGACCGAGAAGCGGCTGACGAACTCGATCGCCGACGTCCCGAACGCGGCTCCTGAATCGCTGCGCAGCTCGCCGCCGGCCATATAGACCTTGTTGCCGTTGATGGTGGCCAGCGTGCGGGCGATATCAGACGAGTTGGTGACGACCGTCAGGCGCCGGTGACCGAGCAGTTCGCGCGCCAGGAACGAAGTCGTGGTGCCGGTGTCGAGCATGATCGATTCGCCGTCGCGGATGGTGGCGGCGACCATGCGCGCGATGACGCGCTTGGCGTCGGCATGCTCGCGCATGCGCCGTTCGAATGGCGCTTCGCCGATCATCGACGGCAGGCCAATGGCGCCATGCATCTTCAGAACCGAGCCGTCGCCGGTGAGCGGCTTGACGTCCCGCCGCACGGTTTCGAGGGAAACGCCCAACCGGTCGGCCAGACTGGCGATGGTGACGGTTCCCTCTTCCTGCAGCAGCCGCAGGATCTCGCCATGCCGTTTCGAGTGGATCATATGTGCGCGTCCCGGAATTTGCCCGCTTCCAAGGCATTCCTAACGCTTTTTAAGGAATTTCCCATGCTTTCGGGCAAAATACCCAAAAAAAGTCACATCTTTTTATTGACAGAAGAGCAACCCTGGCGTGAAATCCAACCTCAACAGGGGTTCGGAGCTGCAGCGGGAGGATGATTGGCAGAGCCGCAACTCATTGACCAGGCAGCCTGCAATGTGTCTGGCGCAAGGAATTTTCAGATCCGCGGGGGCGGATGCCGGGCTCAAAAACCTGGCCAAGGGGCTCGTCGGTGCGGTGCGGGATACCGATCCTGGCGTCCCGCACCGACGAGATTGTTTGCGTCTCTCCCCGACGTCGTTGCGCTGCCCAGGGCGCCTTGGCGAAACCCGGCAAACCAGTCCAGCAAACCAGGGATGATCCCGTGATTGCCGAAGACCGCATCCGCGCCCTGCCCTGCTGGACGGGCGCCATCGAGATCGCGCCGCTGCCCGGCGGCTTGAGCAACGCGAATTATGTGGTCACCGACACGGCCGGCAAACATGTCGTGCGCTTCGGCCAGGATTATCCGTTCCACCATGTCTTCCGCGAACGCGAGGTGATGACCGCGCGGGCGGCTCACGCCGCCGGGTTCGCGCCGGCGGTCCACTATGCCGAACCAGGAATCCTGGTGACGGCGTTTCTTGGCGCCAAAACCTATCTGGCCGAGGACGTGCGCGCCAATCTCGGACGCGTCGCGGCGCTGATGCGCGGCTTCCATCGGGAGATGCCCAACCATATCTCCGGCGCCGGCTTCATGTTCTGGGTGTTCCACGTCATCCGCGACTACGCGCGCACGCTTGAAGAAGGCGACAGCCGCAAGCGTGGTGACCTGCCGCGCTTTCTGGCGCTGGCCGACGAACTGGAGCGCGCCCAGAAATTGCTGCCGATCGTCTTCGGCCACAATGATCTTCTGCCTGCCAATATTCTCGACGACGGCAGCAGGCTGTGGCTGATCGATTTCGAATATGCCGGCTTCAACACGGCGATGTTCGACCTCGCCGGCGTCGCTTCGAACGCGGGCATGAGCGATGAGGAATCCTTCGCCTTCCTGACCGCCTATTTCATGAAGGAACCGGATGAGGCGATCCGCCGCTCGCACTCCGCCATGCAATGCGCCTCGCTGCTGCGCGAAGCGATGTGGAGCATGGTGTCGGAACTCTATCTCGACGCGCCCGGCATCGACTACGTCGCCTACACCGAGGAAAACCTGGTGAGGCTCGACGCGGCACTGGAAAGCTACCGGACAAAATACGGGATCCTGAAATCATGACCTTGCCTAGCCAGGCCGCGATCGTCGTCATCGGCGGCGGCATCATCGGCTGTTCGACGGCCTATCATCTGGCGCGCGACCACAAGGCCGACGTGGTGCTGCTCGAACAGGGCAAGCTGACCTCGGGCTCGACCTGGCATGCGGCCGGCCTGGTCGGGCAATTGCGCTCGTCGGCGTCGATCACGCGGGTACTGAAATACTCCGTCGACCTCTACAAGGGGCTGGAAGCCGAGACCGGGCTCGCCACCGGCTGGAAAATGACCGGCTGCCTCAGGCTCGCCACCAATGCCGACCGCTGGACCGAGTACAAAAGGCTGGCGACGACGGCGAGAAGCTTCGGCATGGACATGCAACTTCTGTCGCCCGCGGAGGTCAAGCCGATGTGGCCGCTGATGGAGACCGGCGATCTGGTCGGCGCGTCCTGGCTGCCGACCGACGGCCAGGCGAGCCCTTCCGACATCACGCAGTCGCTGGCCAAGGGCGCGCGCATGCATGGCGCCAAGCTCTACGAGGGGGTGTGTGTCACCGGCTTCGAGATGAAGGGCGACCGCATCACGGCGGTGAAGACCAATCAAGGCGACATCGCATGCGACAAGGTGGTGAACTGCGCTGGGCAATGGGCGCGGCAGGTCGGCGCCATGGCCGGCATCAACGTGCCGCTGCAGCCGGTGAAGCACCAGTACATCATCACCGAGAAAATCGCGGGGCTGGCGACTGACGCGCCGACGCTGCGCGACCCCGATCGGCGCACCTATTTCAAGGAAGAGGTCGGCGGGCTGGTGATGGGCGGCTATGAGCCGAATCCGCAGGCCTGGACAACCGGTCTCCCCGGAGGCGACGTGCCCGACGACTGGGAGTTCCGGCTGTTCGACGACGATTACGATCATTTCGAGCAGCACATGGCTCAGGCGATCGCGCGCGTGCCGGCGCTGGAGACGGTCGGCGTGAAGCAGATGATCAACGGGCCGGAAAGCTTCACGCCCGACGGCAATTTCATCCTCGGCGTGGCGCCCGAATGCGCCAACATGTTCGTCGGTGCCGGCTTCAACGCTTTCGGTATCGCCTCGGGCGGCGGCGCCGGCTGGGTGCTGGCGCAATGGGTGGTCGAGGGCGAGGCGCCGCTCGACCTGTGGGTGGTCGACATCAGGCGCTTTTCCAACCTGCACCGCGACCGGCAATGGGTGTGCGAGCGCACGCTGGAAGCCTATGGCAAGCACTACACGATCGGCTTCCCGCACGAGGAGTACGTCAGCGGCCGGCCGCGCATCGTCTCGCCGCTGTATGAGCGGTTGAAGCAGCGACGCGCCGTGTTCGGCTCGAAGCTCGGTTGGGAGCGGCCGAACTGGTTCGCGCCGAAGGGCGTCGAGCCAAAGGACCTCTATTCGATGGGCCGGCAGAACTGGTTTGCCGCCGTCGGCGACGAGCACCGGCACGTGCGCGAGCAGGTCGGCATCTTCGACCAGTCGTCCTTCGCCAAATATGAGCTGAGCGGCCCCGAGGCGGCCAAGGCCCTTGACTGGATCTGCGCCAACGACGTCAGCAAGCCGGTCGGCCGACTGACCTACACGCAACTCCTTAACACGCGCGGCGGCATCGAGGCCGACCTGACCGTGTCGCGGCTGGCCGAGGAAAAATTCTACATCGTCACCGGCACCGGTTTCCGCACCCATGACGCCGCGTGGATCAGCGACCATATTGGCGGAGGCCTCGATGCCCAGCTCGCCGATGTCACCGAGGATTTCGGCACGCTGTCGCTGATGGGGCCGCGCGCCCGCGATGTGCTTTCGGCCGTGACCAATGCGGATGTGTCGAATGCCGGCTTCCCGTTCGGCCATGTGCGGGAAATCGTCATCGCGGGTCACACGGTCCGGGCGCTGCGTGTCACCTATGTCGGCGAACTGGGCTGGGAGCTGCATGTGCCGATTGCCGCCACCGGCGAAGTCTTCGACGCGCTGATGGTGGCCGGCGGGAAGCACGACATCCGGCCGATCGGCTACCGCGCGCTGGAATCGCTGCGGCTGGAAAAGGGCTATCGCGCCTGGGGCTCCGACATCACGCCCAATGACACACCGCTGGAGGCCGGGCTGGGCTGGGCGGTCAAGCTGCGCAAGAACACTGACTTCGTCGGACGACGCGCACTTGAGAAAGTTGGCGGCGCGTCCCTGACGAAGCGCTTTGCCGGCTTCACGGTCGACGATCCGGAAACCGTGCTGCTCGGCCGCGAGACCATACTGCGCGATGGCGAGCCGGTCGGTTATCTGACCAGCGGCGGCTATGGCTACACGGTGGGCAAGAACATCGGCTACGGCTATGTGCGCAATGCCGACGGGGTGAGCGATGATTTCCTCGCCTCGGGCAGCTATGAACTGGTGGTCGCGATGCAGCGGACGCCGGCTCAAATCTGTCTTGAGCCGCTATACGACCCGGCAATGGAGCGCGTGAAGGCTTAACTCACGCGCAAAGCGAGGCCACGGCTGGGAACGGTATCGGCCTCGCCAGGCATCGAGACGTAGGGACGTGTTTCCTCAATGCGGACGACTAGGCCTTGCGCCTCGAGTTCGGCGATGCGCGCGGCAAAACCCTGATCCCACAATGTGTTCTTGACCGTCAGCACGATCAATCCGCCCGGCCGGCAGATGCGGATCAGTTCGTCCAAGCCGTCAGCGCCGACATGACCCAAGGTGAACACACCGGCCGAGATGATGCCGGCATAGGTATCCTTGGCAAAAGGCAGGTCACCGCCGAGTGCCAGGCAATGCAGCGCCGAATAGACGCCCTTGCGCGCGGCCTGATCCAGCATGCCCTGTGAGATGTCGAGCGCCTCGACCTGGGGATAGCCGGCAATATCGAGCCATTCGCCGATCAGCCCGGTACCTGCCCCGGCGTCGAGCAGCGGGGCCGAACCGCGCGGCAGATGGCGCGTCAGCAAGGCAAGGCAGATCGTTGGATGACGGTAACCCGCGGCCGACATGTCGGCGTCATAGGTTTGCGACCAGCGGTCATAGAGTGCCGCCACCTCTTCCGGGCGCTTGGCCGCGTAGGCCTCGCCGAGCGCGCCTTGATGTTTGCTTTCCGTCACGTGTCGACCAATCCCTCGTCTTGCCGGGATGATAGCCAAACGGCGAAAATTGTGGAACCGTTGTCGCAAAGAAATAGCGCGTGGGGACGCAGGCATGGCGACAGACGAGGCGCGGGCAAAACTTGCCGCCATTCCGATGCTGGGCGGCTACACCGGGCCGCTGGAACGGCTCGGCGGCCTGACCAACCTCGTCTTCAAGGCCGGCGATTACTGCCTGCGCATTCCGGGCAAGGGCACCGAGGAATACATCAACCGCGCCAACGAAGCGGTGGCGGCGCGCGAGGCGGCAAAGGCCGGCGTCAGTCCCGAGGTGCTGCACGCCGATGCCGCCACGGGCCTGATGGTGACGCGCTACATCGCCGATGCCGAGACGATGTCGCCGGAGAAATTCAGGGAGCGGCAGGGCAGTCCGGCCCGGGCGGCCGAGGCCTTCCACAAGCTGCACGCGTCCGGCGCGATGTTCCCCTTCCGCTTCGAGCTGTTTTCGATGATCGACGACTATCTCAAGGTGCTGTCGACCAGGGATGTCGCCCTGCCCGCCGGCTATCATGACGTGGTGCGCGCGGCCGGCAGCGTGCGCTCGGCCCTGGCCGTCCACGCCTTGCCCCTCGTCGCCTGCCATTGCGATCCGCTATGCGAAAATTTTCTCGATACGGGCGAGCGGATGTGGATCGTCGACTGGGAATATTCCGGGATGAACGACCCTCTCTGGGATCTCGGCGATCTCAGCGTCGAAGGCAAGTTCGACGCGGCCCAGGACGAGGAGTTGATGCGCGCCTATTTCGGTGGCGAGGCGAAGCCGGCGGAGCGCGGCCGCGTCGTCATCTACAAGGCGATGTGCGACCTGTTGTGGACGCTATGGGGGCTGATCCAGCTCGCCAACAACAATCCGGCCGACGATTTCCGCGCCTATGCCGACGGCCGCTTCGCGCGCTGCAAGGCGCTCATGGAGACAGAGGAATTTTTGCGGCACCTTGCTGCCGTACGCCAGGGCTAAAGCGCGGCATTGGGCACCCGAAATCCGGGCCCTACAGCATGTCGCGGCGAACGGGATTCGCCGCGACATGCTGTAGGCTTCTGGTTTTATGCATGTCGTTGTCCCGGAACCGAGGACACTTCCGGGCGACATGCATTAGTTCACACCTTTCGGCACGTTCTCCGGCGGCACCGTGGTGTCGACCACTTTCTGGCGATGGAAGATGAACAGACCGGCCAGAACGATGATGCCGGAGCCGATCAGGATGCGCGGGCCGGGGGCGTCGCCGAAGAACACCAGCCCGAACACCACCGCCCACAGGAGCAGCGTGTAATGCAGCGGCGCCAGCGTCGAGGCCGGTGCCAGTTTCAGCGCCCGCGTGATCATCAGATGCGCGCCGCAGGAGACGATGCCGAGCAGCAGCATGGCGCCGAAATCAAGAGCCGACGGCGTCTGCCAGGCACCGATGGTCAGCACGCCGCCAACCAACAGCGTGCCGATCGTCTGCCATGTCACCAGATTGGTGTCGCTGGTGCCGCGCAGGCGCCGGTTGAGGATGATGGCGAAGGCGAAGGCAAGGCTGCCGATAAGCGCGAAACCCGACGACAGCGAAAACGCGGCAGAGGACGGTTTCAGCATGATCACCACGCCGCAGAAGCCAAGCAGGATCGCCACCCAGCGGCGCCAGCCGACCTTTTCGCCAAGCAGGAAATGCGATAGCGCCGCCACATAGATCGGGCCAGCCATGTAGAAGCTCATCACATCGGCAAGCGGCAGAAAGACGACGGCGGCGTAGAACAAAGCGGTGTCCAGCGTCGTCGCCACCACGCGCAGGACCTGCAGCCCGGGCCGTTCCATCTGGAACAGTCTGCCAGCGCCCTGGTTGGCGATCATCGGGCCGAGCACGATGAAGGCGCCGATAGAGCGGATCAGCACCACCTGGCCGACGGAAAAGCTGGCGACCAGCCATTTGCCCATCGCGTCGTTCAGCGCAAACAGAAAGTCGCCCGCCAGCATCAGCAGGATGCCGGCCAGAAGCACATTCTTGACCATCGAATTCCGGGCGACGGGCTCAACCATGCCCGGCTCCTAGACGCAAGCGCCAACTTTGACGAGTGGGAATCGAAGAAACGGTAAGACCAGCCGCGGGAATCGGCTGTATCTACCCGGATTTGTGCCGCCGGTTCACCTGCGGCGGCCTGCCGGAGATCGAAAGCCTGGTATCCTGCCTTGTCCGCTCCGCCACCACCTTGCCCCTGGCGATGACGCAGATGCGCTCGGCGCGCAGGCGCAGGGCCTCGATCGGATTGCCGGCATCGAGGATCACCAGGCTGGCGCGCTTGCCGACAGCCAGGCCAAGATGATCGAGGCCCATGATCGCGGCGTTGACGGTGGTGACCATGTCGAAGCAGCGCGCCATGTCGGCGGGGCTCGACATCTGGGCGACATGCAGGCCCATGAAGGCGACGTCGAGCATGTCGGCGGTGCCCAGCGAATACCAGGGATCGAGCACGCAATCCTGACCCCAGCCGACACGGATGCCCAGCGCCTGCATTTCCTTGACCCGCGTCATGCCACGCCGCTTCGGGAACGTGTCGTGACGGCCCTGCAGCATGATGTTGATCAGCGGGTTGGGGATCGCCGAAACCCCGGCCTCGGCGATCAGCGGCAACAGTTTCGAGACGTAGTAATTGTCCATCGAATGCATGGAGGTAAGGTGCGAACCGGCCACCCTGCCCTGCAGGCCCAGCCGCTGCGTTTCATTGGCCAGTTGTTCAATATGACGCGACAGCGGGTCGTCGGTTTCGTCGCAATGCAGGTCGACCATGAGGCCGCGTTTCGCCGCGATCTCGCACAATTCCGTCACCGAGCGGGTGCCGTCGGCCATGGTGCGCTCGAAATGCGGAATACCGCCGACGATGTTGACCCCCATGTCCAGCGCGCGAATGGTGTTTTGGCGCGCCGTCGGCGAGCGATAGAACCCGTCCTGCGGGAAGGCCACCAGTTGCAGATCGATATAGGGGGCGACGGCCTTCTTGACCTCCAGCAGCGCCTCGACCGCCAGCAGTCTGTCGTCGCAGACGTCGACATGGGTGCGGATGGCCAGCAGCCCCATCGACACCGCCCAGTCGCAATAGGCGAGCGCGCGATCGCGCACCGCTTCGTGCGTCAGGAGCGGCTTCAGTTCGCCCCACAGCGCAATGCCCTCGAGCAGCGTGCCCGACGCGTTGATGCGCGGAAGACCATAGGAGAGTGTGGCGTCCATATGGAAATGGGGATCGACGAAAGGAGGCGAGACCAGATTGCCACGGGCGTCGACCTCGGTCCGCGCGGAACCCTCGAGCCTCGGCTCGATCGCCGCGATCGTCTCGCCGCTGATACCGATGTCGGCTATGCCGCCATCCGGAAGCGTGCCGCCACGAACGATTAGGTCGAAATCCATCTCTCATCATCCCGCTTGAAGAATCACAGTTGCATCGTGTCTCAAAAGACAGCCTGCCGCAGCGGTTTCTTTCCATGGCGGCAAAGGTTCCCTCCGGCGGCAACTCCCTCTATAAGCCGCCTTCGTCGTCCCGGCATCAAGGATCAGCCGTTGTTCCGCTTCTTCCGCTCGACGGAAAACCAGCGCCTCGTCGCAAGGCTGCTCCGGGAATCGTTCCGGCAGCACAGGGCCGGCTACGCCGCCGCCATCCTGTCGATGCTGGTGGTGGCCGGCATGACGGCCGCCAGCGCCTGGATCCTGCGCGAAATCACCAATGAATTCGTGATCGACAAAAGGGTCGATCGCGTCAACATGATTGCCGTGGCAGTCGCCGCGATCTTCATCGTCAAGGGCATCGCCAACTTCGTCCAGGCCTACTTCATGAGCCGGGTCGGCAACGCCATCATCGCCGAACGGCAGCGCAAGATCTATGACCGCATCCTGGCGCAAGGCATCGAATTCTACCACTCGACCTCGTCGTCCGACCTGATCACCCGCATGACCAACAATGCCCAGGCGGCGCGCAACGTGCTTGACCTCATCGTCACCTCCTATGTGCGCGACCTGGTGACGCTGGCTGCCTTGATCGGGGTCATGGTCTGGCAGCAGCCGGCGCTGTCGCTGATCTGCTTCGTCGTCGGTCCGCTGGCCATCTATGGCGTCAACCGCATCCTGAAGCGTGTGCGCAAGTTCGCCGCCATGGAGTTCCGCTCGGTCGGCCAGATCGTCCAGGTGATGCAGGAAACCGCGATCGGCGTGCGCGTGGTCAAATCCTTCAACCTCGAAGGCTTGATGCGCAAGCGCATGTACAGGGCGGTGTCCGATGTCGAGGACCGGGCCAACAACATCGCCGCGCTGGAAGCGGTGACCAATCCGGTGATGGAAACGCTGGCCGGCCTGGCGATCGCCGGCGCCGTCATGGTCAGCGGCTTACTGGTTCTGAAGGGCGGCCAGATGCCTGGCAACATCATGGCCTTCATCGCGGCGCTGCTGCTTGCCTATGAACCGGCAAAGCGCCTCGCGCGCGTCCGTATCTCCCTGGAAAGCGGCATTGTCGGCGTGCGCATGATGTTCGAACTCGCCGACCAGCCGCTGACGCTGGCCGAGAAGCCGGATGCAAGGCCGCTTCATGCCGGACCTGGCGAGATCCGGTTCGACGCCGTCAGCTTCGCCTATCAGAATGGCCCGCCAGTGCTTGACCGGTTCGACCTGGCTCTCGCGGCCGGCAAGATGACGGCGCTGGTCGGCCCCTCCGGCGGCGGCAAGTCGACGATCCTGAACCTGATCATGCGCCTATATGACCCGAAGAGCGGCAGGGTGCTGCTTGACGGACAGGACATCTCCCACGCCACGCTTGCCTCGCTTAGGGAAAAGATCGCCTATGTCAGCCAGGACACGTTCCTGTTTGCCGGCACGATCATGCACAACATCCGGCTTGGGCGGCAGGATGCGACCGACGACGAGGTGATCGCAGCGGCCAAGGCGGCCAACGCGCATGACTTCATCATCGCGCAGGCGAAAGGCTACGAGACGGATGTCGGCGAGAATGGCGGCCTTTTGTCGGGCGGCCAGCGCCAGCGCATCTCGATCGCCCGCGCCATGCTGCGCAATGCCGAAATCCTGCTGCTGGACGAAGCGACCAGCGCGCTCGACGCCGAATCCGAGGCGCTGTTCCGCGATGCGCTGCAACAGCTGACGGAGGGGCGCACCACGATCGTCATCGCCCACCGCTTGTCGACCGTGCACCAGGCCGACACGATCGTGGTGCTGGAAGCCGGCAAGGTGGTGGAAAGCGGCCCGCACAAGACCCTGCTGGGGCAAGGCGGGCTTTACCAGAAGCTTTATGAGTATCAGCTGATGCCGTGAGGTTTTTTCCTTCTCCCACAAGGGGAGAAGGAAGAACCGCCCTTACTCCGGCACGTGCCTCACGGCCCCCTTGTCGGCGCTGGTGGCGAAGGCAGCGTAGGCGCGCAGCGCGGTCGTCACCTTGCGCTTGCGCTTTTCCTGCGGCTTCCAGGCGTCCGCGCCCTTGGCCTCCATGGCCGCCCGGCGCGCATCGAGTTCCGCGTCGTCCACGGCGAGGCGGATGGTGCGGTTCGGGATATCGATCTCGATCGTATCGCCCTCCTGCACCAGACCGATCAGTCCGCCTTCCGCCGCTTCAGGCGAAGCATGGCCGATGGACAGGCCTGACGTACCACCGGAGAAGCGGCCATCGGTGACCAGCGCGCATGCCTTCCCCAAGCCCTTCGACTTCAGATAGCTGGTCGGATAGAGCATTTCCTGCATGCCGGGGCCGCCGCGCGGTCCCTCATAGCGGATGACGACGACATCGCCAGCCTTGATCTCATTGGCAAGGATCGCCTTGACCGAAGCGTCCTGGCTTTCGAAGACGCGGGCCGGACCGGTGAATTTCAGGATCGACTCGTCGACGCCGGCCGTCTTCACGATGCAGCCGTCGAGCGCCAGATTGCCTTTCAGCACGGCTAGGCCGCCATCTTTCGAGAAAGGCGTCTTCGCCGAGCGGATGACGCCGGTCTCGCGGTTCGTGTCGAGATCGTCCCAGCGGCGGTCCTGGCTAAAGGCGACCTGCGTCGGCACGCCGCCGGGAGCGGCGAGGAAGAAGTCGCGCACACTCTGGCTCGAGGTGCGCGAAATATCCCAATGGTCGAGCGCTTCGCCGAGGCTGGCGGTATGCACCGTCGGCAGATCGCGATTGATCAGTCCGGCCTCGTCGAGTTGGCCGAGGATGGCCATGATGCCGCCGGCGCGATGGACGTCTTCCATGTGCACGTCGGACTTGGCCGGCGCCACCTTGCAAAGGACAGGCACCCGCCGCGACAGCCGGTCGATGTCCTCCATGGTGAAGTCGAGCTCGCCCTCATGGGCGGCGGCCAGGATGTGCAGCACCGTGTTGGTCGAGCCGCCCATGGCGATGTCGAGGGTCATGGCGTTTTCGAAGGCGCCCTTCGAGGCGATGCTGCGCGGCAGTGCGCTCTCGTCATCCTGCTCGTAGTAGCGCTGGGCGAGATCGACGACGAGATGGCCGGCCTCGACGAACAGACGCTTGCGGTCGGCATGTGTGGCCAGCGTCGAGCCGTTGCCGGGCAGCGACAGGCCGAGTGCCTCGGTCAGGCAGTTCATCGAGTTGGCGGTGAACATGCCCGAGCAGGAGCCGCAGGTCGGGCAGGCCGAGCGCTCGATGACTTTGACGTCTTCGTCGGAGATCTTGTCGTCGGCAGCGGCCACCATGGCATCGACCAGATCGAGCGCCTGCGTCTTGCCGGCCAGCACGACCTTGCCGGCTTCCATCGGCCCGCCCGAGACGAAGACGGTCGGGATGTTGAGGCGCAGCGAGGCCATCAGCATGCCGGGGGTGATCTTGTCGCAATTGGAGATGCAGACCATGGCGTCGGCGCAATGCGCGTTGACCATGTATTCGACGGAATCGGCGATCAGCTCGCGCGACGGCAGCGAATAGAGCATGCCGTCATGGCCCATGGCGATGCCGTCGTCGACCGCGATGGTGTTGAATTCCTTGGCGACACCGCCGGCCTTCTCGATCTCGCGCGCGACCAGCTGACCGAGGTCCTTCAGATGGACGTGACCGGGCACGAACTGGGTGAAGGAATTGACCACCGCGATGATCGGCTTGCCGAAATCACTGTCCTTCATGCCGGTGGCACGCCACAGGCCGCGGGCGCCGGCCATGTTGCGGCCATGGGTGGTGGTGCGGGAGCGATAGGCGGGCATGTCTTTTCCTTGGTGGCTGGCCGCGCCGGGCGCGGCGGCGCTGAATTTTGATCGCAGGGGTTATAGACGCGCAACTATGGTCTGGCCACAATTTTGCAATGCGCCAGATTCTCCGGGAAAATTCGATGCCACTGTCGGATCGGGCGTCTCATGGCCGTCCTTGGGCAGACGGCAACAAATGGCGCCAAATGCTGGAGTCGGCCGTTTCATTGTAGCAGCAAGAAGCAACCGAGGAACACGACATGCAAAAGATCACCACCTGCCTGTGGTTCGACGGCCAGGCCGAAGAAGCGATGAACCACTACGTCTCCATCTTCAAGAATTCGAAGGTGCTGAGCGTGCTGCGTTGGCCCAAGGGTCACGCCGATGAGGGCAAAGTGCTGCTGACCACGTTCGAGCTCGACGGCGTGCCGTTCCAGGCGCTCAATGGCGGCCCCAACTTCAAGTTCAACGAGGCGATGTCGCAGTCGATCGACTGCAAGACGCAGGAAGAAGTCGATTACTTCTGGGAGAAGCTCACCGAGGGCGGGGAGCCCGGCCCCTGCAGCTGGTTGAAGGACAAGTTCGGTGTTTCCTGGCAGGTCGTGCCGGAACAGTTGCCGCGCCTGCTCCTGGATCCGGACAGGGCCAAGGCCGGCCGGGTGATGTCGGCGATGATGCAGATGGGTAAGATCGATATCGCCAAACTGGAGGCGGCGGCGAAAGGGTGAGAGGCGCGATTCCCTTCTCCCCTTGTGGGAGAAGGTGGATCGGCGCGCAGCGCCGAGACGGTTGAGGGGTGTTCCAGCGGAGTGAGACGCTGGCATTCCCTGGAACACCCCTCATCCGCCCTTCGGGCACCTTCTCCCACAGGGGGAGAAGGGAAAGGCCGCGGGCCTCAAGCCGCCTTGTCTCTCACCTGATAATCCTTGATCGTGGCGAAGCGGATCGCTTTCCAGCGCTCGGCTTCGTAGTTCAGCGAGAAGGCGTGCTGGGCGAGGAAGACCGGGTCGTTGTCGAGGTCGCGGGCGATGTCACCGCGATGCGCCTCGATGAAGCGAAGCACCTCGGCCTTGTCGTCGGCCGAGATCCAGCGGCAGACCGAAAAGCGCGACATTTCGAATTCGACGGGCAGCGTGTATTCGAAATTCAGACGCTCTTTCAGCACGTCGAGCTGCAGGGCGCCGACGACGCCGACGATGGCCGGTGAGCCGTCCTCTGGCGAGAACAGCTGCACGACGCCTTCCTCGGCCATCTGGTGCAGCGCTTCCTTGAGTTTTTTCGCTTTCATCGCGTCGCCGAGGCGGACACGACGCAGGATTTCGGGGGCGAAGTTCGGCACGCCGCGAAACAGGATTTCCTCGCCCTCGGTCAGGGTGTCGCCGATGCGCAGCGTGCCGTGGTTGGGGATGCCGACGACATCGCCGGCGAAGGCTTCGTCGGCGGTGACGCGGGTGCGGGCGAAGAAGAATTGCGGCGCCGAGAGGCTCATCGGCTTTCCCGTGCGCACCAGCTTGGCCTTCATGCCGCGCTCGAGCTTGCCCGAGCAGACGCGCACGAAGGCGATGCGGTCGCGGTGGTTGGGATCCATGTTGGCCTGTATCTTGAAGACGAAGGAGGTCATTTTTTCCTCCGTCGCCTCGATGGTGCGGGTGTCGGCCTCCTGCGCGCGCGGTGGCGGGCCAAAGGCGCCAAGCGCCTCGATCAGGTCGCGCACGCCATAATTGCGCAGCGCCGAGCCGAAATAGACCGGCGTCAGATGGCCCTCGCGAAAAGCGTCGATGTCGAGCGGTCGGCAGGCTTCGCGCGCGAGTTCCAGTTCCTCGATGAAGGCCTCGCGCTCGTTTTCCGGCAGCAGGCCGGCAACGCGGTTGGAATCGGGACCGTTGACCGGCGTGCGTTCCTTCTCGTCGTCGCCCTTGCGCACGGCGTTCAGCGCCAGGTGATAGGTGCCGGAAAAAGTCTTGCCACGGCCAATCGGCCAGGTGATGGGCGCGGTGTCCAGCGCCAGCTTCTGCTCGATCTCGTCCAAAATCTCGAACGGATCGCGGCTTTCACGGTCCATCTTGTTGACGAAGGTGATGATCGGGATGTCGCGCAGCCGGCAGACCTCGAACAGCTTCAGCGTGCGCGGCTCGATGCCCTTGGCGGCGTCGATGACCATGACGGCCGAGTCGACCGCCGACAGCGTGCGATAGGTGTCGTCGGCGAAATCCTCGTGGCCCGGCGTGTCGAGCAGGTTGAAGACATTGTCCTCATATTCGAACGTCATCACCGAGGTGACGACCGAAATGCCGCGCTCGCGCTCGATCTTCATCCAGTCGGAACGCGTCTGGATGCGGTCCTTCTTGGCCTTGACCTCGCCGGCAAGCTGGATGGCGCCACCGAACAGCAGCAGCTTTTCGGTCAGCGTCGTCTTGCCGGCGTCGGGATGGGCGATGATCGCGAAAGTGCGGCGGCGCGCCACTTCCTCTGGAATAATTTCGGGCATTCTCTTGGGATTTCCGTGTGACAGGCCGGGCTTCTAGCAGCGCAGCGCCGGGCTGTCGACCGGTCCGGCGGCGTGAACGCCGCCGGTTGCATGGCTTGCTTCAGGCGGGTTCGTTCATGCGGCCCGCCTGAACGACCCCCGGAAGCCAGCCGGCGATAGCGCTGCCGATCGTGTCGGCATGATCCTCCTGCAGGTAGTGCGCGCCAGGCCCGAGATCGATGAAACGGCAGTTCTTCAAGTTGGCCGCGAATTCGCGTGCGGCCTGCGGTGAGATAAGCGCGCCTGGATCGCCGGCGAACAGCAATTTCGGATAGGTGGACAGCCGCAGCGCCCGATGGTCGTGTTCGCTGATGGCGGCGACGTCGGCGGGCTGGCCCTCGATCGGCAATTCCCGGGGCAAACGCAGCACCGGCCTGCGCGATCGCGGCGTCGGGAACGGCGCCCGGTAGACGGCCATCTCTTCGTCGCTCATTGTGCGCAGCACCGAGGCCGGCAGCAATTTTTCGACGAAGACATTGTCTTCCAGGACCAGCTTCTCGCCGACATCGGGCGTACGCAACGCCTTGAACATTTCGCGAGCTTGCGGACGCTGGTGAAAGTCCTCCCAACGCTCGAAGGGCCGGATGAACTCCATGAAGGCGAGGCCGAGGACGCGGCGCGGCCACCGCGCCGCGAGATGGAAGGCCAGGGCAGTGCCCCAATCCTGGGCGACCAGAACCATGTCCCTGATGTCGAGCGCGTCGAGAAAGGCGTCGAGGTAGCGGACCTGGTCGAAGAAGCGATAGTCGATATCGGGCTTGCCGGATTGGCCATAGCCGATCAGGTCGGGCGCGATACAGCGCCCGAACGGCGCCACGTGCGGGATGATGTTGCGCCAGATATGCGACGAGGTCGGATTGCCATGCAGGAACAGCACAGTCGGACCGGACGCGCCGGCCTCGACAAAGGACATGGTCGAATCGAGGACGGCGATTTGCGAACGTCTCGGTGCGGCGACGCCCGCCTGAGGCATGTCGGCTTTCGAAGTCATGGGATCGGCTCCTTTCCAAAGACTGTGCTGAAGATGATCTTCTTGAACCGCTCGAGCGGCTCGGGGCTACGCTCGACTTTCATACGCAGCATGGC
The DNA here is from genome assembly GCF_037179625.1 of Mesorhizobium sp. Cs1299R1N3. Lineage (NCBI taxonomy): Bacteria > Pseudomonadati > Pseudomonadota > Alphaproteobacteria > Hyphomicrobiales > Phyllobacteriaceae > Mesorhizobium > Mesorhizobium sp. Cs1299R1N3. The sequence goes on from NZ_JAPYKQ010000001.1 coordinate 728,691, forward strand.
GCCTTGCCAGGACGACAGCAGGAAGTCGGCAAGGTCCTCGGCGTCGAAGGCTCTCGTGATGTCACCGGTCGCCTGGCCTTCGGCGATGCAGGCCGCGAAGGGCTGACGCCAGCGCTCGAAGATAGCGACCAATCGCAGGCGCAGCGGTTCGCTGTGCACGGCGGTCTCAAGACTGAGATTGCCGATCATGCAGCCGCGCGCCCAATCATGCGCTTCAAGCTTCGAGGTGATGAGATCGAGATAACGGCGCAGCCTGCCGACAGGCGGGGTCCCATCCTGCGCCAGCGCTGTTTCGACCAGTCCGCTGACATAGGCGAAATAGCGGTCCACCACTTCGCCAACAAATTGCTCCTTGGAGGCAAAATGGTTTGTGAAGGAGCCCGGCCGGGCGTCAGCCGCGGCGACGATGTCGCGCACGCCGGCGGCGGCATAGCCCGAGTCCCAGATGGTCTGGAAACCGGCGTCGAGGAGTTTTTCGCGGAGTGATTGTCTAGCCATGGCCATATAATACGTACGTACGTATTGATGTCAAGTTGCGTTTTTTATGGCATTCGATGTTGGCAAGCGGCGGACAGGATGGCACTTGGATGACATGTCACCTTGGGATCAGAAACGAACATGAGCGCCGGCAAACAAGTGATCGTCATCGGCGCCGGCATTATCGGTGCGTCGATCGCCTGGCACCTGACCAAAGCGGGCGCCCAGGTAACGGTCGTCGCCGACAGCAAGGCCGGGGGTGTCGCGACGCCCAATTCCTTTGCCTGGATCAATGCCAGCTGGGGCAATCCGGAGCCTTATTTCCGGCTGCGCAGCCGCGCCATGGCCGAATGGTCGCGGTTGGCGAGAGACCTGCCCGGCCTGCCGCTCAACTGGTGCGGCGGCCTATGCTGGGATCTATCGGCGGCGGATATGGAAACCTATGCCGCGGAGCACTCAGCCTGGGGCTACGGCATCGAGCGCGTCGACCGTACAGGCGCGGCGCGCATCGAGCCGAATCTCGCCGAACCGCCGGATTTCGCTTTGCATGTCGCCAAGGAAGGTGTTGCCGAGCCGGTCGCAGCCACCAAGGCCCTGCTGGCCGATGCCGAACAGCGCGGCGCGCGCATCCGTTCCAGTACGGTCACGGCGCTGATCCAGACCAATGGCAGGATAACCGGCGTGGGCACATCGCATGGGCTGATTGCCGCCGACGAGGTGGTGATCGCGGCAGGCGTCGGCTCGCCGGACATTGCCGCGACCGCCGGCATCAACCTGCCGATCGAGACGCCGCCCGGCCTGATCGTCCATTCGCGGCCATGCAAGAAGCTGCTCAACGGACTGGTGCTGGCTGAGCGGCTGCACATGCGCCAGACGGCGGAGGGCCGCATCATCGCCGGCTCGGACTTCGGCGGCGCCGATCCGGGGATGGATGCCAAAGCCACCGCCCGCGCGTTGTTCGCGGCCACGACAGCCATGTTGCGCGACAGCGACGGACTTGAGCTGGATTTCCACACGGTCGGCTACCGGCCGACACCGATCGACGGCTTTCCGATCATCGGCCGCGCCGAGGGCATGGATGGCGTCTACATAGCGGTCATGCATTCCGGCATCACGCTGGCGCCGGCCGTCGGCCTGTTCGCCACGCGCGAAATCTTTGGCGGCGAGCGCGACCCGCTGCTGGCGCCTTACGGACTCTCGCGCTTCGCTCAATAGCCGGGCGGCATGGCCGCCAGTCAATGACCGTCGACCGGCGCTGCAGCAACTGATTACTGGAAGTTGAGATACAGCGCCGGCGGGTATTGCATCCCGTCGGTGGCCGGCGCCTTTGTGCCCGCGGCCGGCACGATCCCGCCTGTCGACCTGTCGTCAAGCGGCGGGCGGGTCGCCTCCACCTTGGCGGCATTGTCCTGCGTCACCGGAATTTTTTTCTTGGCTTCCGCGGCCTGTGACAGGGCAAGCAGCACGAGCAGCGCGGACAGAACGGTTTTCATGGCGATTTCCTCTCTGGCTTCAAGGCGCGCCGCATTCGTGCGTTGCGTCCAAGCCCACGTCTTCATGCAAGTCATCACGACACCGTGCGGCTTGGCGGCTCATGGCCTGAAACCGGATTGGTCGAGCAAAGCGACCTGCTTGCCATCGACATAGAAACGGATGGCGTGCGCTTCATTGTCGACGTCAATGCGCGTCGGCTTTGCAGCGATCGCCGTTGCGCCCTTGGTATATTTCGAGGGGAAATCGCCGGCCGGCGCGTATCGGAAAAGCAGCGCCAATGCGATGCAGCCCGCGGTAAATACAATGAACGTCAGTCTGGAAGAGGCGTTTGCGGTCATCCGGTCATTCCTTCAATTGAGGTGGCGTTACGGTTCGGTTGCCCAAGGCTTCTCAGCCTGGTTTCGCCGTTGCTCGATCGGAGCGAGTCACAGCCCTGCAAAGGAAAGGACTACGTTCTCAGCTAACGCTCAGAATGTTTGCTGACGATTTGCCCCTTGCCCTCCGCCAGCTTAGCGCCGGCCCAAGGAGCGGAAAGGGAGCACGCGCGGAACGCGGTGGAATTCTCTGGAATTGCTGGAATATTAGCAAATGGAAAAGTAACGATGGACGTCTGGCCACGGCGTGTTATGGCTGAAAACGAGCAGCAAAAGGCAGCCGCCGCATGGCACAGCACATTGCGCAGAAATTACGGCTGACTTCGGCGTTGTTGGGGACCGTAACCCGCAAGGATTTGGCGGCGGCTTTCCGGACCGTCAATCCAAAGACTGCTTTCGATCTCGGACGCGCCGACAAATGGTTGCAGGGCCGCGCCCAACCGCGCGAACACAGCGTCTATGACGATTGGGCGAAGCTGCTTGGCCTGGAACAGCAGGGCGCATGGATCGCCGACTGCGATCTTTCAGGCTTCACGGCCGCCATCGCGGCCCGTCACAACATCGACAAGGCAGAGCTCGACCGCCGCGTTGGCGCCCAGTTCGAGACCTCGTCCGGTCACGACGAGCGCAGCTTCGCCTTCACGCTCGCCGGCACCTACGCGTGCTATTCGCGCGCCTGGTCTCCCTATCACCGCGACCAGTTGATCAGGGGTATCCTATCGGTCGAGGCGGGTCCTGGCCTGCATGGTCTGACCGCTACCTATCGCGAGACCTTGCCGACGGGGCAATTGGTTCTTGGCGGTCCGGTTACACCGGCCAAGCGCGCGCTTTACGTGCATCTCAAGGAAGCCGGTGGCGACGCCCAGTTCTTCATCAGCCTGTTCCCGCAGTCGCAGCCTGGAAGTGTGCTTGGCGGCTATATGTGCGGAACCGCCATCATTGGCCCGGAAGCGCAGCCGTCGACGACGAGGATCCTCATCGTGCGGCTGCGCGATCCGGCACCCGGCGCCACCTCACGGGGCGGATATTTGCAACTGGATCAATCGATTTCAGGCGATTTGGCCTCGCTCGGCATGTCCATCGAGCACCCGGAGCAGATCGACATGCAGCTCACCCGGTTCCTCGTTGGAGGCAGCGACGGCGGCGTCCACCAGGTCCCACCGACCGAGTTCCGCGCCATCCTCGACGTCTTCGACCGCCATTGGCTGACGCATTCGAGTGCCGGGCAAAACCCCTGAAATGACTAGCCAGCAGTGGCGCGCGGCCGGCGAAAGCCGCCGGCCAGCGGTTCCATCGCCTTGGCGACGGCGAGCAGCCACGCCTCCGACCAGCGTCCGCCGACAAGCTGCAGGCCGATCGGCAGGCCGTCGCTGTCCTGCCCGCAAGGTATCGAAAGCGCCGGGTGGCCGCTGTAGTTGAAGACGGCGCCGTAGGCCGGCAACATCCAGTAGCTCTGGTCCTTGCCGTCGACTTTGATCGCGGTGCCCGGCGCACAATGCGGGAATGCCGTGATCATGGCGACCGGGCAGAGCAGCGCGTCCCAATCCTCGAAGAACCGGTCCCAGGCGAGAATTGATTTGTCGCGGCGGGCCAGCGCCTCGAACCAGCGCGAGACCGATGTCGGCTCCTCCGACGGTTCCTGCTGCGCCGCCTCCATCATCATGCCGATCAGCGCGCCGCCCTGGGCAAGATCGTCGTGCAGGTCGAGCTTGGGCAGTTTCGCTTCCTCGATGATGGCGCCGGCGTCTTGCAGTCGTCTTGCGAGATTTTCGACCGCGGCACTGATGCCGCCGGCCACTGGGAACCCGGGAAAGGAGGGCGCGAAAGCGATGCGCAAAGTTTGGAGGTCGAGCTTCGGCATGGCCTCGACCGGCATCGGCGCAAGGTCGGTGTCGCGGTCGTCTGGGCCGGCGATGATCCGATAGATCAACGCCAAATCGTCGATGCTGCGCGCCAGTGGGCCGAGACAGGACATCAGCCGCACGCTACGCGCCGCACCGCCTGGATCCGGAAAGGCTCCGGCCAGCGAAACGCGATGTTCCGTCGGCTTCAGGCCGTAGACGCCGCAGAACGCCGCGGGAAGGCGGATCGAGTCCTGCATGTCGGTGCCGACGTCGAACGGTGTCATGCCTGTGCAGACGGCGGCAGCGGCGCCGCCGCTGGATCCGCCCGGGGTGCGCTGGAGATTCCAGGGATTGCTGGTGCGGCCGAACAGCGGATTGTCCGATTGCCAGTCGGAGAGCATGGTGGCGACATTGGTCTTGGCCATCAGCACACCGCCGGCTGCCTTCAACCTGGTAACGACCGGGCTGTCCTCTTTCGCCACATAGTCGGCGAAGGGCGGGAAGCCTACCGTGGTTTTCATGCCAGATGTCTCGTGCATGTCCTTCAGCGTGAAGGGAACGCCGTGCAGCGGCCCAGGTGTGGCACCGCGCGCCAGTGCCGCGTCGGCCTTCCCGGCACGCTCGCGAGCCCCGTCCCTGTCGAGCGAGATGACGGCGTTGACGGCAGGGTTGTGCCTGTCGATCTGCGCGAGGTGGGCGTCAAGCGCTTCGACGGCGGAGATTTTGCGCGCGGCGATGGCGGCCGCGAGATCGGTGGCTGTGGAAAAGGCGAGGTCCATGATCAAGGCTCCGGCTTGCTGCCGCCTGCCCGTCAACATGGCGGACAGCGGCGTGGCTTCAAGCGGAGTTGAGCATTCATTGGAGGCCCGCGCTTGATTGGGATTGCGTTGAGGTCGGCACTCTACGGCGCCCCCCTCTGTCCTGCCGGACATCTCCCCCACGGGTGGGGAGATTGGCAGCGTCGGCTCCGGCGCTTTTTTCTCCAACGCTGAAAATTGGCGAAAGCCGTCGTGATATCCGATCTCCCCCCTCGTGGGGGAGATGTCCGGCAGGACAGAGGGGGGCGCTGTCCTGCCAGCATTGCCGATTTGAGACACCGGCGAAGAAGACTTACCCGGCCAGCGCCAGCTTCGCCGCGACCGGAGCGAACGGGCGAATGTCGATGCCGTCCCTTGTCATGGTGACGAAGCTCGATGGCGGGATCGCCTGCCAGTCGCCGCCCTCGCGATCGAAGGGTTCGGAAACGATGCAGCGGCCAGCGCCCTTGCGGAAGATGGACGTGTAGAGCGTCGGCGCCTGGGCGTCGGAGGCATAGCGCACCGCATGCAGCGCCTGTCCGTCGGAGAAGGCGGCGGTCAATTTCAGCGCCGGCTCGAGACCAGCGCGGCGCGAGGCTTCCAGCACGCGGGAGGTGGCGCGGGAAACGGCGCCTTGCGGGTCGGACGAAAGCCCTTCGTCGATCATGAGCAGAAAAAACAGTTCGGAATCGGTGGTGCCTTCGCGCTGGTCGAAGACAGCGTCGGACAGCGAGTTCTCCAGCGCGCGGCGGATCTTCTCGAAACCGCCGATCTGGCCATTGTGCATGAACGACCAGCGGCCGGAGATGAACGGATGGCAATTCATGCGGCTGGTGGCGCCGCCGGTCGAGGCCCGCACATGGGCGAGAAACAGGCCGGATTTGATCTGCCGGCACAGGCTCTTCAGGTTGGGATCGGACCACGCCGGCAGGATGTCGCGGTAGAGACCGGGCTCCGGCCGGTCGCCGTACCAGGCAAGGCCGAAACCATCGCCATTGGTCGGCGACTTCGCTTCCTGGGCGCAGTGGCTCTGGGCGATCAGCGAGTGACAGGGCGCCGTGAGGATGTCTTCGAGAAAGACCGCTTCACCGAGATAGGCCGCCCACCGGCACATCGCTTCCGTCTTCCTTTAGGCGCGATCCGGAAGAGCAGCGGGCTCGTTGATCGCGTGTGTGCCTCTGTTGTGCGTCCGCTCGTAGAGCTCGCGAATGATTCGGCTGGCGGTAGTCTCAAAGAGAAATGGCAAGAAAGCGTGAACAAATGCTGCTGCCGCCGCCATCAGCAGGCGCGACGAAAACCATGCGGCGAAGGCCATATGGCCGAAATAGGTTTCGCCGACCTTGGCCGGATGAGAGGTGAAAATCCTTGCGACCGACATGCTGGTTCCCCTTCAGCGCTTGCGTTCCGATATGAGTATCCTGACACGCCTCACCGGTTCATTGGTCCCAAAATATCCTTGTATTTTGCGACTTCATGGGACAAATATCCCACATGACACTGGCGATCGACGAAATTGATCGGAAGTTGCTCGCCGAACTGCAACGCGACGGCACCTTGTCGGTCGACCAGCTGTCGGAGCGGGTGGCCTTGTCGCGCAATGCCTGCTGGCGGCGCGTCAAGCGGCTGGAGGAAGCTGGCGTCATCACCGGCCGCGTGGCGCTGGTCGATGCCGAGAAGCTCGGACTTGGCCTTTCGGTGTTCATCCTGATCCGCACATCGAACCACGACCCGGACTGGCTGCAGAAATTCCGCGCCGCGGTGGCGGGTTTGCCCGAGATCATCGGCGTCTACCGCATGTCCGGCGATCTCGACTATGTGCTGCGCGCCCGCGTCGCCGACGTGAAAGCCTATGACCGGCTCTACCAGCGGCTGATCGCCAAGGTGGCATTGTCGGATGTTTCCGCCTCCTTCGTCATGGAGGAGATCAAGGAGACGACGGTGGTTCCGATGGAAGTGCGTTGAGCCGTCCTCAGGCCACAGTGATGCCCGAAAGAAAGCCGTTGATAGCCCTGCGGTCGAGTTGACCGAATCGGCAATCGCGCCGATAGGATCGATTTTATGCGCGCAGCCCTTCAAACACCTTCCGTCATCGGTCCGACCGTCGGCTTCGTCAGGTTGCCGCATGGTGAGGGTCTTCCGCTTCCCGCTTATGAAAGCGCCGGCGCCGCCGGCATGGATTTGCGCGCGGCGGTGCCCGAAGACCGGCCGCTTCTGATCCTGCCGGGCAAGCGCGCCTTGGTGCCGACCGGGCTGATCCTGGAAATTCCCGAGGGCATGGAGGGCCAGGTGCGGCCACGCTCGGGCCTTGCCTTCAAACATGGCCTCACCGTCCTCAATTCACCCGGCACGGTCGACAGCGACTATCGCGGCGAGGTGAAGGTGCTGCTGGTCAATCTCGGCGACGAGGACTTCGCCGTGACGCGCGGCATGCGGATCGCCCAAATCGTTTTCGCCGCCGTGACGCAGGTGGCGGTGGAAGAGCGTTCGCTGGCCGGCGGCACGGCGCGCGGCTCGGGCGGATTCGGATCGACCGGCACCGCCTGATGCATGGCTGTGTTTCGGCATATCGAACCGATTTGTCGCGTAGACTGATCCAATATGACTGAAACACGGCCGCTGCCAAAGCTCGTCATCTTCGACTGCGACGGGATCCTGGTCGATACCGAGAACCTGGCCAACCGGCGCCTGGCCGAATGGCTTAGCGCGACTGGCTATCCAACGACCTTCGAATATTGCCGCAAGAACTTCTCCGGCCGAAGCATGGTCTCGGTGCAGAAGGAGATCGAAGAGACGACCGACGTCAGGCTCGGCGCCGATTTCGTCGAGCGCTGGAATGCAGGCCTGCCGGATCTGTTCGCCCATGGCGTCGAGGCGATCCCTTATGTCCGGGAGTTCATCGAGGCGGTCCGAGCGGCCGGCATCGCCTATTGCGTCGCCACCTCGGCCAGGATCTCCAAGATGCACATAACCCTTGGCCAGACCGGGCTGTTGCCGCTGTTCGAACATGCCATGTTCAGCGCCACCATGGTATCGCGCGGCAAGCCGTTCCCCGACCTGTTCCTGCACGCCGCCAGGACCATGGGCTTCGCGCCCGCCGACTGCATCGTCGTCGAGGACAGCGTCGCCGGCACGCAGGCCGGCATCGCCGCCGGCATGCGGGTGTTTTCCTATCATGGCGACCCCTATTCCGACCGCGACGGCCTGATCCAGGCCGGCGGCATCCTGTTCGATGATATGCGCGAACTCGCCGGGCTGGTGCCGATCCACTGATTTCGCCGGCTGAATAGGCCGGGATAACGACATGCATAAAATCAGAAGCTTACAGCAGGTCGGGCGAATCCTATTCGCCGCGACATGCTGTAGCTGCGCGGCCCGGCAAGCCATGTTAGCTTCGCGGTGCTTGCGGTTAGGGGACGATATTAAGCATGTCAGGATTTTTGCATCGGCTCGTCCTTGCCTGCCTGTTGCTGCCATTGCTGTGCGGCGCGGCCGGCGCCCAGGATGCCGCCAGCCCGGACCTCGGCAAACCCATCGCCGGCCACGCCGACACGACCTATGCCGATCTCATCAGGATGGTCGTTCCGAATCTGACGGCGAAGGGCGATTATTATGTCGGCTCCTCGCCGATCGAGATGCGGCACATTGCCGGTCCCGACAATGACAGCTCGCCACCAGAGGCACCGAGTGTTTTCAGCGCCGGCGTGCTTGGCATCAAAGCCGGCGGCAAGGACCGGCTGGCCATGCTGTTCGACCTTGGCGAGTCGCCCGACAGCACGGAGGGCTATGCGGTGCTGGCGCTTTATGACCTCACCGGCAAACCGAAGCTGCTCGATGCCGTCAACGTGGCGACCGACCGTTTCACCTTCTTTCGCCACCCCGGTAAACTTTCGCTCGGCGCCAGCGACGATGCGCTGATGATCTCCAGCACGCATTTCAATTCGAACCAGGGCTACATGTCGACGCCGCTTGTCCTGGTGCGAGACGACCGTTTTGAGCGGATCGACCTCATCAACACGTTCGACGAAAATGTCTGTTCCTACCGGCGCTCCCAGGACCTGACCTTCCAGGCTTTGAGCGATGGCTCGCCCTACGCAGCGATCAAGGCGACGATAACCGACAAGACAGTGCCTGGCGAAGAGACTTGCGACGAACCGGCGCCGAAGGCCGTCTCGAACGACATCTCCGTAACCTACCGCTGGGACAAGAAAACGGCGCGCTATGTCGCCGATTCCGACGCTTTCGAGAAATTGGCAGCTGACAACGAGAAACGCTTCTGAACCAACCGCATTCGTTTGCCCGGCCACGAACAGCGCGGTAGCATCCGCCCCGACACTCATCATGGGGGAGCATTCATGGACAAGGGCAAGATTTTTCGCGACCTGCATGCCTCGACCTTCGTCATGCCCAATCCCTGGGATCCGGGCACGACGAAGCTGCTTGGCTCCTTCGGCTTCAAGGCGCTGGCCACGACCAGCGCCGGCTTTGCTTTTTCGCGCGGCCTGCCGGACGGAGCCGTGAGCTTCGACCAGATGATCCATCATTGCCGCGAGGTGACGGCCGCGACCGAACTGCCGGTTTCGGCCGATCTCGAGAAGAGCAAGGGCGACAGCGCCGAGCAGGCCGCCGAGACCATTTTCGCGGCGGAGGCCGCCGGGCTTGCCGGCTGCTCGATCGAGGACCACACCGGCGTTCCGGAGAAGCCCATCTATGAATTTTCGCACGCGGTCGAGCGTGTCGCCGCCGCGGTGGAGGCGGCGCGGGCGCTGAAGCGCGACTTTGTCTTCACGGCGCGGGCCGAGAATTTCCTCTGGGGCAAGTCCGATCTCGACGACACGATCAAGCGGCTGCAGGCCTTCGAGAAGGCCGGCGCCGACGTGCTCTATGCACCGGGCATCGGCGACGTCGAGATGGTACGGACCTTGTGCTCGGCGGTCGGCAAGCCGGTCAATGTCATGGCGAAGCCCGGCTTCACCATCGCCGACCTTGCCATGGCCGGCGTCAAGCGGATTTCGCTAGGGCCGTGGCTGACCAATTTCGCCTACGGCATGCTTGAGACGGCGGCGCGCGAAATCCAGCAGGACGGCACGTTCGGCTTCACCCGCGCCGCCATGCCCTTCGGCAAGCTGCAGGCGCTGTACGGCAAATCCCAGGGTTAGGACAGGCCGGCCCCATGAACTTTACTGTCGTCGACATGCATACGGGCGGCGAGCCTCTCCGGATCGTCACGGGCGGTTATCCCAGTATTCCCAAGGGCACCATCCTGGAGAAGCGCGCCTATGTGCGCGACCATCTCGATCATTTGCGCAAACTGCTGATCTTCGAACCGCGCGGCCATTACGACATGTATGGCGCCCTGCTGGTCGAGCCCGACCTGCCCGGCGCCGACCTCGCCGTGCTGTTCATGCACAATGAAGGTTATTCGACCATGTGCGGCCACGCCATCGTCGCGCTCGGCCGCTACGCGATCGATCAAGGGCTGGTGGCGAAACAGGAGCCGTTCACCACCGTGAACATCGAGGCGCCGTGCGGCCTGGTCGTCGCCTCGGTCGCGGTCAGCGACGGCAAGGCCGGTTCGGTGTCGTTCGAAAGCGTGCCGGCCTTCCTGTTTGCCGGCGACCAACAGATCGAGCTGACGGAATATGGCAAGATCGGTTTCGATATAGCCTATGGCGGGGCTTTTTACGCGCTGGCCGACTGCCATCAGTTCGGGCTGGAATTCGGCCGCGATCGCGTACGCGATTTCGTCGACGCGGCAACCGCGCTGACGAACCGGCTCAAGGCCGAGCTTCCGCTGTCGCATCCCGATCATGATGATCTCGCCTTCCTCTATGGCACCATCCTGACCGATGGAAAGGACGCCTTTTCCGGGGAAGTCACCAGAAATGTCTGCGTCTTCGCCGAGGCGGAGGTCGACCGTTCGCCGACCGGTTCCGGCGTCACCGCCCGGCTGGCGGCCATGCATGCCAAGGGCGAGATCGCCATCGGGCAGACGCGCATTTTCGAGAGCATCGCCGGCTCGCGCTTTTCCGGGGTGGTGGCGCGAACGGCGAAGGCCGGCCCGCACGAAGCGATTGTCGCCCGCGTCGACGGCCATGCCTATTATTCCGGACGAGCCGAATTCATTGTCGAACCGGATGACGAGCTGGGGCGCGGCTTTCTCTTGCGCTGAAGGCTCAACCGCGTGCGGGACGGCCCGCCTCCCGTGCCGAGACCGCCTTGTGCAGATGCACCATCATGGCGGCGGCGAAGAGCGGCGTCAGCAGGTTGAGCACCGGCACGGCGAGGAAGGCCGCGATCACAAGCCCGGCAAGGAACACTGTGCCGGCATACTGCCTGCGCAGGGCCCTCGCATCTTCCTCGGGGCGAAAGCGCATGGCGGCGAATTCGAAGAATTCGCGTCCGAGCAGGTAGCCGTTGACGATGAAGAAAGCGGCGATGTTGATGCCCGGCACCAGCAGAAGCAGCAAGGCGACAATGTTACCCAGGATGACGACGCCAAAGAATTTTATCGCCAGCACCAGCGAGCGCAATGCCGGCATGGCGCGTCCGGCCGGGTAGCCGGGGTAGTCGGTGCGCTCGACCACTTCGGCGACATCGTCGAGGAACAGGCCGGCGATGACGGCCGTGACCGGCGCGACCAGCAGCGCCATGCCGAAGGCCAACGCGATGGCGGCGATTAATCCGCCCAGCCAACCGGCCCAGGACGGCATGCCGGGCAACAATGTCTGGAGCCACGGCAGGGCCAGCCATTCGACAAGGCTGGTCAGGCCGAACCACAGGGCGACCAGCGCCAGCAGGGTCAGGCCAAGCGTCTTGATGAACACGGAACGAAACGGAGGCGAGAGCAACTCCAGGGCCGCGGTGCGGGCAGCGTCGAAAATCACCGTGCTTCACCCCCAGGTCAGCGGACACAGCCACAAGGCAGGACGCTCCCGAGATAGGCAGTGCGGCCCGCGAGCACAAGCGCGGGCCGTAGCCGGCCATCGTATGCTCCAAAGGTCCGCCTATCGGGCAAAGCCTGGCTTGCGGACCGGTATGGTCATGGCAGCCACGCCGACAACGACAAAACCCATCCCGAACCAGGCCGTGGGGCCCAGGCTTTCACCGAGGAACACGGCGCCGATGCCGACACCGATCGGCACGCGCAGATAGGCCTGAGACGTGGTGCCGACCGACCCCAGCGTGTGGATCAGACGGAAGTAGATGACGAAAGCCAGTGCCGTCGAAAACACGGACAGGCCGAGCAAAGCGAGGATGGAAGCCGCCGAAGGCGCCAGCGTCCACGGCTGGTCAACCGCCAGACTGAGCGGCACCAGCATGACGGCGCCGCACAGCATCGAACCGGCGGCGGGAAGCATCGGATCGAGGCCCTTGAAGCCACGGCCGAAGATCGCGGCGCCCGCATAGCACACGGTCGCCGCGACGATGGCTAGCTGTGCCCAGAGCTGGTGGCCGATGCCGCCAAGCGCCTGCGTGCCGACGATCAGGCAGATGCCGGCAATGCCGGCGCCGACGCCGACCAGCTTGCGCGCCGTCACCGGCTCATGGCGGGTGATGAGCGCCGTCAGCAGGAAGGTGAAGATCGGCGAGGTGGCGTTGAGGATGGTGGCAAGGCCGGCGTCGACCGAACGCTCGGCGGCGGCGATCAGCGTGAACGGGACGACGCTGTTGAGGCAGGCCTGGAAGGCGAAGCGGCGCCAGCTTGCCGCGTCGCCCGGCATGGCAAGCCCGCGCCAGCGGATGATGGCGAACAGGATGGCGCCGGCGATCAGGGTGCGGGCGGCGATGAAGGTGATGGGCGGGATGGTCTCGACGCCGATCTTGATGAAAGTGTAGGACGCGCCCCACAGCACCGCCAGCACGCCGAGCAACGCCAGGTCCGCGGTCGTATCGCTCTTTGCAGACATGGGCTTGCCGCCTTCGGATCGGATCGAACAAGCCCTTTTAGGCAACGTCACGGCGAAATGCTTCGGCCACGATCGAATTGTCGTAACGCCTGGGTACAACAAAAACCAACTGCAGAACTGTCTTGCAGGCGCGCAGTCGCGGGCTTCTTCGGCAAAGGACGTGCCTCGCCGCTGCGCCGGCAACGACAGAAAATCGGTTGCCAGTTTTCAGGGTCATGCTGTAGACCCGCGCGGGCATGGCAAGAAGCCGGCTCGGGTTTTTGGCGGAGACATTGATGCCGGATTATGACGTGCTTTGCATCGGCAATGCGATTGTCGACATCATCGCCCAGTGCGAGGAGGACTTCCTCGAGACCAACGGCATCATCAAGGGCGCGATGAACCTCATCGACACCCACCGCGCCGAATTGCTCTACAGCCGCATGGGCCCGGCGATCGAGGCCTCCGGCGGCAGTGCCGGCAACACGGCGGCCGGTGTCGCCTCCTTCGGCGGACGCGCCGCCTTCTTCGGCAAGGTCTCCAACGATGCGCTGGGCGAGATCTACGCGCACGACATCCACGCGCAGGGCGTCGCCTTCGACACCAGGCCGCTCGAGGGCGAGCCGCCGACGGCGCGCTCGATGATCTTCGTCACCCCCGATGGCGAGCGCTCGATGAACACCTATCTCGGCGCCTGCGTCGAACTCGGGCCGGAAGATGTCGAGGCCGACAAGGCGTCGGGCGCCAAGGTCACCTATTTCGAAGGTTATCTGTGGGACCCGCCGCGCGCCAAGGAAGCCATCCGGCAGACGGCGAAACTTGCGCACGCGGCAGGTCGCGAAGTCTCGATGACCTTGTCGGACCCGTTCTGCGTCGACCGCTACCGCGACGAATTCCTCGACCTGATGCGTTCAGGCATGGTCGACATTGTTTTTGCCAACAGCCACGAGATCAAGTCACTTTACCAGACTTCGTCGTTCGACGAGGCGCTGGCGCAGATCCGCAAGGATTGCAGGATCGCGGCGGTGACCCGTTCCGAAAAGGGCTCGGTCATCGTACGCGGCGACGAGACAGTGATCATAAAGGCAACCGCCATCAAGGAACTGGTCGACACGACAGGCGCCGGCGACCTCTACGCCGCCGGTTTCCTGCATGGCTATACACAGGGCCGCGACCTCCAGACCTGCGGCGATCTTGGCTCACTGGCGGCCGGATTGGTGATCCAGCAGATCGGCCCAAGGCCACGGCAGAACCTGCGCAAAGAGGCAGAGCAAGCGGGGTTGCTGTAGGGTGAAGCTGCCGATCTCCCCCCTCGTGGGGGAGATGGCCGGCAGGCCAGAGGGGGGCGCTGTCCCGCCAACATCTCGAGGTTTTCCCTGCCGCCGACGGCATGCCCACGGGTGACGCCGAGCGGCCGCGTGCGTGAACACAAGTATTGCTGCGTAGCGATCCTTCGCGCCCTCCTCTGCCCTGCCGGGCATCTCCCTCACGAGGGGGGAGATTGGCAGCTTCGCCGTCTGGCTCACCGTCGCGCAATTGTCACAGACCCCTCCTAAACGCAAATGCGAGCGTGCCGTGACTGACATTTCGGCACGCTAATCAGGGTGTGGAGCAATGCAGGACAGCAATCTGTCGGGTCGCTGTATCTGTTGCCGTCGCGCTTTCCATTTTCCGCCGTAACCGTTCTACAACCGGCCGCGGCCGAGGGAGGAGCGCGCGCGGCCCAGAAGACAGATGCATGACCAGATTTCAGACCAAGACGACCGGCATCACGCAGGACGATTTCGCCGACATGGTGGCGGAAAAAGTCGAGCGTGCGCTTGCCCACTATGACGAAGCCATCAACGGCCCGACAATGATCTCGGTCGGCAAGATCGCCGGCAGCATAGCGTCCGCGGTCACCTTGCTGTCGCCCAAGCACCAGCGCGCCATCGACGCGATCCATGCCGACCTTCCCGGCCTTGCCTCGAAATTCGTGCGCGCGCTCGCGGCGGAAGCCGCGCGCCGCAGCGAAGCCGGCACGGTGGGAACGACGACGCTGTCGGCAGAGGCCGAAACGCATCCCGCGCTTCCCCAGTCCGACGACCTAGAATCGATGCTGATCGAGGACTGGGCCGGCCGCGTCGCCGGCTCGACCTACCTCGAGGAAAACCTGCGCATCGCCCGCTCGACCCTGCACCGCTGGCAGAGACGGGGCGACGTCATCGCGCTGCGCAAGGGCGGTCGCAAGCACGTCTTCCCGCTGGCGCAGTTCGTCGACGGCAGGCCGGTGGCCGGCATAAGCGATGTGCTGGAGCTCATCGGCAATCCAAGGCTCGCATGGCTGTGGCTGACCCGCCCAGCGGCACGGCTCGACGGCCGCATTCCGATCGACCTGTTGCGCCAGGACCGGGCGGAGGAGGTGGTGGAGGCCGCGCGGGTGTTCGCGCCGGGGTGAGAGACCCAGTCTGATCGCCAGCTTTCGTCCGCCACGCCGACCGCTCCTCAGGTCCCCGCCGTATACGCCGCGATCGCCGCCATGTTCACGATGTCTGAGTCCTTGGCGTTCAGCGAGACGATCTGCACCGGCTTGTTCAGGCCGACCAGCAGCGGGCCGATGACGGTCGAACCGCCGAGTTCCTGCAGCATCTTGGTTGAGATCGAGGCCGAGTGGAACGCCGGCATGATCAGCACATTGGCAGGGCCGGTGAGCCTTATGAACGGGTATTGCGCCATGGCCCGGGCGTTGAGCGCCACGTCGGCTGCCATCTCGCCGTCATATTCGAAATCGACGCGGCGCTTGTCGAGGATGCGCACGGCTTCCTGGATGCGCTCGGAACGCTCGCCCTGCGGATGGCCGAAGGTGGAATAGGCGAGCATGGCGAGCCTTGGCTCATAGCCCATGCGGCGGGCAAATCCGGCGGCCTCCTCGGCGATGTCGGCGATCTGCTCGGCGTTGGGCATGTCGTGGACGGCGGTGTCGGCGACGATCACCGTGCGGCCGCGCGCCAGCACGATCGAGACGCCGATGACGCGGTGGCCGGGCTTGGCGTCGATGACGCGCCTGATATCGTCGAGCGCGGTGGAGTAGTTGCGGGTGACGCCGGTGACGATGCCGTCGGCGTCGCCCAGCGCCACCATGCAGGCGGCGAAATGGTTGCGGTCGTTGTTGATCAGCCGCTGGCAGTCACGAAACAGGAAGCCTTTGCGCTGCATGCGTTCGTAGAGATAGTCGGTGTAGATCGAATTGCGGCGCGACAGACGCGCATTGATGATCTCGATGCCTTGTTTGTTCAAGTCGATGCCGGCGAGCCTAGCGTTCTCCTTGATGACATCGTCGCGGCCAAGCAGGATAGCCGTGCCGAGCCGCTGGTTCACATAGGAGACGGCGGCGCGCATCACCTGCTCCTCCTCGCCCTCGGCGAAGACGATGCGCTTGGGCTGGCGGCGCACGCGGTCATAGATACGCTGCAGGGTCGAGGCGATCGGGTCGCGGCGGGCGGAAAGCTCCTGCGCATAACGGTCGAGATCGAGAATAGGCTTGCGGGCGACGCCCGAATCCATTGCCGCCTTGGCCACGGCGATCGGAATGGCGGAGATCAGGCGCGGGTCGAACGGCACCGGAATGATGTAGTTGGGACCGAATTTCGGCCGGTTGCCCTGATAGGCGGCGGCGACGTCGTCGGGCACGTCCTGGCGCGCCAGTTCGGCGAGCGCGCGAGCGGCGGCGATCTTCATGTCGTCATTGATGGTGGTGGCCCTGACATCCAGCGCGCCGCGGAAGATGTAGGGGAAGCCGAGTACGTTGTTGACCTGATTGGCGTAGTCCGAGCGCCCGGTGGCCATGATGGCGTCAGTGCGGATCTCGGCCACTTCCTCCGGGGTGATCTCGGGATCGGGATTGGCCATGGCGAAGATGATCGGGTTCTTGGCCATCGACTGCACCATGGCGGTGGTCAGCGCCCCCTTGGCGGAAAGGCCGAGGAAGACATCGGCGCCGTCGAGCGCTTCGGCCAGGCTGCGCGCATCGGTCTTGATCGCATGCGCCGACTTCCACTGGTTCATGCCCTCGGTGCGGCCCTGGAAGACCACGCCCTTGGTATCGCACAAGGTGATGTTTTCGGGTGAAAAACCCATCGCCTTCATCAGCTCGATGCAGGCGATGCCGGCGGCGCCCGCGCCATTGCAGACCAGCTTCGTGGTCTTCATGTCGCGGCCGGTTACCTCCAGCGCGTTGATCAGGCCGGCGGCCGAGATGATGGCCGTGCCGTGCTGGTCGTCGTGGAAGACCGGGATGTCCATCAGTTCGCGCAGGCGCTGCTCGATGATGAAGCATTCCGGCGCCTTGATGTCTTCCAGGTTGATGCCGCCGAAGGAGGGACCGAGGAAGCGCACGCAGTTGATGAACTCGTCGGCATCCTCGGTATCGACCTCGAGGTCGATGGAATCGACGTCGGCGAAGCGCTTGAACAGCACCGCCTTGCCTTCCATCACCGGTTTGGAGGCCAGCGCGCCGAGATTGCCGAGGCCAAGGATGGCGGTGCCGTTGGAGATGACGGCGACCATGTTGCCGCGCGTCGTGTAGTCGAAGGCTCTCGATGGATCCTCGGCGATGGCGCGCACGGGCACGGCGACACCAGGCGAATAAGCGAGGCTCAGATCGCGCTGCGTCGTCATCGGCTTGGTGGCGACGATCTCCAGCTTGCCGGGCCTGCCCATGGCATGGAATTCGAGCGCTTCCTGCGCGCTGACGGACGGACCGTTGTTCTCGGTTTTCCTGGCCATGATGCTTTTGATTTCCTCGCCGGTGGGACACCTCCTTGAAGCGGGTGCCTGTGCGCTTGCGAATTAAGACCACGGGCCGCCGCGTGTAAACCACGAAGCTCTGCAAAGCTGCTTCAAAGCGGACACGCTCGGTCAGGAGCCGTTCCGCGCCACCCTGGATGCCATGATTTCATGGGCATGCTGGCGGGCCGTTGCCCATCGCCGCAGCGTCCTGGTTCCGGGGAACGGCCATTGCGATAGCGGCGGTTGGCTGCTTCCCAGTCTCTTCAGCAGGTCGGACAGGAATACTGTGAGGTCCTGCCGTTGAGCCCGCACCTTGGCCAGCGTGCGGTTGCGAATCTCCTCGCGCGGAATGGCGCGGTGGCGCAACGTCTCGACGGCGCGCCGGATCGCCGCCGGATCGGGCTCGGCGATGATGCAATAGTCCGGATCGAAAAAGACGTCCCGGCCGCCAAGACTAGGTGTGCTCACCACCGGCAACCCGGCCATCAGATATTCCATGCTGGAGCACATTGCCCCTTCCGCCGCCGACAGACAGAGCCCGACCGCGGCCTGGTTGTAGACGCGATTGACCTCCTGCGGCGCCAGCCAGCCAGTCAGGCCATTAATGATCGGGTTGGCGATACGATGCAGCGGCGATTGCGCCTGCAAGCGGCGGATGAAGGCACGGTCACCGGCCCGGGGCAGTTCGCC
Organism: Mesorhizobium sp. Cs1299R1N3; assembly: GCF_037179625.1. NCBI lineage: Bacteria > Pseudomonadati > Pseudomonadota > Alphaproteobacteria > Hyphomicrobiales > Phyllobacteriaceae > Mesorhizobium > Mesorhizobium sp. Cs1299R1N3. Next base: position 747,020 of record NZ_JAPYKQ010000001.1, read on the forward strand.
GATCGAAAAGGTGATGTGGACAAGCCTTTCGATGTCGAAGGCGAGGTAGTGGCGCTTGGTGTGCGAGATGCGACCATTATAGACTGCGTCGAATTCGACGGGGACACCTGGCAATGGTCGAAAGATGTCCTCGCTGACCATCAAATTGTGGTTGGAGAAGATCGCGGTTCCTCCCACAGCGGCGACCAGACGACGCTCCTCTTGCGTATTGCAAAGAAAAATCAATTCGTGGAGCGGGAAGTTCTCACGGTACCAGGCGAGATCCCGGCCAAGCTTTGCGACGACGTGCGGCCGCTCGAGCGTCCAACTCGGCATCAGCAGGAACACGGAGCGCCGCGAGGCTAGGCGACGGCCGATTGCCACGATTGAGTTGAGTGGGCGCGCGCCGCCGACCGGCGTGTAGATCAGCAGTGGATCGTAGTTGAGTACGTAAACCGCGAGCCAAATGCCGCCGTCCAGGTGGGACAACGGACCGCTGAGCGGCAGCGCGAAAGGAAGGCGCTTGGCCGCCAACACCTTAAGCCCGTCCAATTGTTGGCTGGCGTGCCGGGCCGTCATGAGCCAGAGCCGTTCGAGTACCGAGCCGATCGGTCCCACCATCTCCTCGAACGTTTCGTGCCCGTCCCTGTCCATGATGCCCCGCCGCTATACTCCAAGACGACAGATATTCGCGATCACACCATCGAGCAATGCAGGCTGAATAGCCCTTCCATGGAAAGATGGCTCGCGGTCTTCCCCTGCTTTCTAAGCCCCCGGCATTAAACCCCGCCACCACATCTGCTAGCGTGCCGCGCCATGAACATGCACAGCCCGAACGAGCCCGACGCCGCCCCCGAGGTGATGACGCCGCCGCAGCCCGGCGCTGCCGCCGTCACGCCGATGATGGAGCAATTCATCGAGATCAAGGCGGCTAACCCGGATTCGCTGCTGTTCTACCGCATGGGCGATTTCTACGAGCTGTTCTTCGACGATGCCGAGAAGGCGAGCCGCGCGCTGGGCATCGTCTTGACCAAACGCGGCAAGCATCAGGGCCACGACATTCCGATGTGCGGCGTGCCGGTGCATGCGGCCGACGATTACCTGCAGAAGCTGATCGGCCAGGGATTCCGCGTTGCCGTCTGCGAGCAGATCGAGGATCCGGCCGAGGCCAAGAAACGCGGCTCCAAATCGGTGGTGCGCCGCGATGTGGTGCGGCTGGTGACGCCGGGCACCATCACCGAGGACAAATTGCTGGCACCCTCGGAATCGAGTTTCCTGATGGCGCTGGGCAGGGTGAAGGGCGGAGCGGAGCCACGAGGCGGGGAGCGCGGCAGCACGACAGGGCACCAAGGAAGCTTTGCAATTGCCTGGATCGACATCTCGACCGGCGCCTTCCGGGTCGCGGAGACCACCGCCGACCGGCTCCTCGCCGACATCTTCCGTGTCGATCCGCGTGAGCTGATCGTCGCCGAGCCGGTGTTCCACGATCCCGAGCTGAAGCCGGTTTTCGACGTGCTCGGACGTGTCGCCAGCCCACAGCCGCCTTCGTTGTTCGATTCGGCCTCGGCCACGGGACGGATCGCGCGCTTCTTCGAAGTGGCGACACCAGACAGTTTCGGCACGTTTTCGCGGGCCGAACTGTCGGCGATCTCGGGCGCCATCGCCTATGTCGAGAAGACGCAGAAGGCCGAACGGCCGCCGCTGTCGCGGCCCGAGCGCGAGGAGCAGGGCTCGACCCTGTTCATCGACCCCGCGACGCGCGGCAATCTCGAACTGCTGCGCACGCTGTCCGGCAGCCGCGAGGGTTCGCTGTTCAAGGCGATCGATCGCACGGTGACCGGCGGCGGCGCAAGGCTGCTCGCCGACCGGCTGATGGCGCCGCTCACCGACCCGGCGGCCATCGGCGCACGGCTGGATTCGGTGTCGTTCTTCCGTTCCGAAGTGCGGCTTTGCCAGGCAGTGCGGATGAGGCTGAAGAGTGTCGCCGATATGCCGCGTGCCCTGTCCAGGCTGGCGCTCAACCGGGGTGGCCCGCGCGATCTCGGGGCGCTCCGCGCCGGCTTCGAGGCGGCGGGCGCCATCGCCGAAACCTTTGCCGCGATCGCCCTGCCCCAGGAATTGGCCGGCGCGATGGCCGCGATTCAGGCGCTGCCCAAGACGCTTGCCCAGCATCTCACCCAGGCGCTCGGCGAGGAACTGCCGCTGCTCAAACGCGACGGCGGTTTCGTTCGCGGCGGCTACCATGCCGAACTCGACGAGATGCGGGCGCTGCGCGACGAGTCGCGCAAAGTGATCGCCGGGCTGGAGCGCTCCCTGATCGAGGAGACCGGCATCCGTTCGCTGAAGATCCGGCACAACAACGTGCTCGGTTACTACATCGAAGTGACGGCCAACCATCATGCCGTCATGACCGGCAGCGATGGCGCCAAGGCGCGCTTCATCCACCGCCAGACCATGGCCAATGCCATGCGCTTCACCACGACCGAACTCGCCGAACTGGAGACCAAGATCGCCAATGCCGCCGACCGTGCGCTGAGCATCGAACTGGCTGCCTTCGATGCGCTGACGGCCGAAGCCGTCGGCCAGGCCGAGGCGATCCGCGCCGGCGCCGATGCGCTCGCCGTGCTCGACGTGTCGGCGGCACTTGCGCTTTTGTCGGAAAGCGAAGCCTGGTGCCGGCCGGTGGTGGATTCCAGCCTTGCCTTCGAGATTTCCGGCGGCCGGCATCCGGTGGTCGAACAGGCCCTGCGCCGTTCGGGCGAAGGTCCGTTCGTCGCCAATGATTGCGACCTCTCTCCGGAGGGGAATGCCAAGAACGGCGCGATCTGGCTGCTGACCGGCCCGAACATGGGTGGTAAGTCGACGTTCCTGCGGCAAAACGCGCTGATCGCGATCCTGGCCCAGACCGGCTCCTTCGTGCCGGCGGCGTCTGCCCATATCGGCGTCGTCGACCGGCTGTTCTCGCGCGTCGGCGCGTCGGACGATCTGGCGCGCGGCCGTTCGACCTTCATGGTCGAAATGGTCGAGACGGCGGCGATCCTCAACCAGGCAGGCGAACGCGCGCTGGTGATCCTCGACGAAATCGGCCGCGGCACCGCGACGTTCGACGGCCTGTCGATCGCCTGGGCGGCGGTCGAATATCTGCACGAGAAGAACCGCTGCCGGGCGATCTTCGCTACCCATTTCCACGAAATGACCTCGCTCGCAGGCAAGCTGGCGCGGCTTTCCAACGTCACCATGCGGGTCAAGGAATGGGAAGGCGACGTCGTTTTCCTGCACGAGGTCGGCAAGGGCGCCGCCGACCGCTCCTACGGCGTGCAGGTGGCGCGGCTCGCCGGCTTGCCGGAAGCGGTGGTCGACCGGGCCAAGGCGGTGCTGCACCAGTTGGAGGAAGGCGAGGTCTCCGGCAAGACCAACCGGCTGGTCGACGACCTGCCGCTGTTTTCGGTGGCGGTAAAGCGGGAAGCGCCAAGGCCGATGAAGAGCGACGCGCTGGGCGCCGCACTCGGTGACATCAACCCCGACGAGATGACGCCAAAGGAAGCGCTGGAGGCGCTTTACCGGCTGAAAGGGCTGGCGGGGAAGTAGTCAGATCATCTCCAGCCCACTCTTCCGGCTGGGCGGCGGGAACGCACGGTCGAGATCGGCGATGTCCTGCGGCGTAAGCTTTATGTCCAGCGCGGCAAAATTCTGGCGGACGTGCGCCTGGCTGCCGGCCTTGGGAATGGCGATGACGCCGTCCTGCCGCATCACCCAGGCCAAGGCGATTTGCGCCGCGGTTGCGCCGTGACGGGCTGCGACTGCGGCGAGCCTGGCATTATGTGCCAGCGCGCCCTGCTCCACCGGCGAATAGGCCATCAGCGGGATGCCGCGTTTCCTCATCCAGGGCGTGAGATCGAATTCCGGGCCGCGGCGGACCAGATTGTAAAGCACCTGGTTGGTCTGTACCTTGTCGCCGTCGGACAGGAGCGCCAATTCCCGCATCTCGCCGGTGTCGAAATTGCTGACGCCCCAATGCCGGATCTTGCCGGCTTTTTTCAGCGCCTCGAAGGCTTCGACCGTTTCCGACAGGGGCACGCTGCCCGGCCAATGCAGAAGATAGAGATCGATGCGGTCGGTCGCGAGGCGTCTAAGGCTGTTCTCACAGGCGCGCTGCACGCCGGCCCGCGAAGCGTTGGAAGGCAGGACCTTCGAGACCAGGAAGACCTCGGCGCGGCGCCCGGCGATGGCTTTGGCCACCACTTCTTCCGCACCGCCGCCGGCATACATTTCGGCGGTGTCGATCAGCGTGACGCCGAGATCGAGACCGAGCTTGAGCGCATCTACCTCCTCGGAGCGCCGGCGCGAATCCTCGCCCATCTTCCACGTACCCTGGCCGAGAACGGGTATGGCCTCGCCGCAGGGCAGCGTGGTGGTCCTGACGCTCGATTCCATGGCTGGCTCCGTGGTACCCGATCGCATCGAGCCGCGACGAGACTCCGGAAGGAGTTCTCGCCGGGCCCTGCTTAGCGATGCCGGAAGCTTACTTCACCGGATGGGCGGCGAGCCAGTCCTGCATCTGCTTGATTTCGGCTTCCTGCGCGGCGATGACGCCTTCGGCGAGCTTGCGGATTTCCGGATCCTTGCCGTTGGCCAGCTCGACCTTGGCCATGTCGATCGCGCCCTGATGATGCGGAATCATGCCGCGGACAAAATCGACATCGGCATTGCCGGTATATTCCGAGGCCATCATGTCGGTATGCATCTTGTCCATAGCCGCCTTGTAGCCCGCCGTCGAAGGGCCTTCCGCCCCCATGGCCATGGCGCCCATGTCGTGCTTCATCTCCTCGCTCTGCGCCGGCACGCTTTCGAGGAAGACGGCAAGCAGCATTCCGGCGGCCATCAGCAGCAGCACGAGTTTTTTAGCCAAGGTCATTCATGGTCTCCTGTTGGTTGGGTTTCGTATCTGGGAGTTGATCTCAGAGTTTCAACGTTCTGAGCCGCAATGCGTTTGCGATCACCGAGACGGAGGACAGGCTCATCGCCGCCGCCGCCAGCATCGGCGACAAAAGCGTGCCGGTGAGCGGATAGAGCACGCCGGCGGCAACCGGCACGCCGAGCACATTGTAGAGGAAGGCGAAGAACAGGTTCTGCCGGATGTTACCGATGGTCGCCTGGGCCAGGGTGCGGGCGCGGACGATGCCGTTCAGGTCGCCCTTGACCAAAGTGATGCCGGCACTCTCGACCGCGACATCGGCGCCCGTTCCCATGGCGATGCCGACATCGGCGGCGGCAAGCGCCGGCGCGTCGTTGACGCCGTCGCCGGCCATGGCAACGCCGGCACCCCTGCCGCGCAGTTCGTCGACGAGCGCTGCCTTCTGTTCCGGCAACAGACCTGCCCGAACCTCATCGATGCCGAGACGTCCAGCGATCGCCTTGGCGGTGCGCTCATTGTCGCCGGTCGCCATGATGATCCTCAGCCCGCTGTCATGCAGTGCCTTGATCGCCTCGGCCGTGGTCGCCTTGACCGGATCGGCGACGGCAACGATGCCGGCCAGCTTGCCGTCGACAGCGACGAACATCGCCGTCTTGCCATCGCCCTGCAACGCTTCCACGCTGGCCAGGATTGCGGAAACGTCGATGGCGAGATCGGCCATCATCGCGGCATTGCCGAGCGCGACACTCTTGCCCGATACCGTGCCGGAAACGCCCTTGCCGGTAACCGCTTCGAAGCTGCCGGCCTCGGCGATCTTCACGCCGCGCTGGCCCGCCCCGTCGACGATGGCCTCGGCCAGCGGATGCTCCGAGCCTTTTTCCAGGGTCGCGGCGTATACCAGCAATTCGTCCTCGGAAAAGCCACTGGCAGCCACGACATCGGTCAATTTCGGCCGGCCCTCGGTCAGCGTGCCGGTCTTGTCGACGATCAAGGTGTCGACAGCGGCGAAGCGTTCAAGCGCGGCGGCTTCCTTGATCAGCACGCCAGCATGCGCGCCGCGCCCGGTAGCGGTCATGATCGACATCGGCGTGGCGAGACCCAGCGCACAGGGACAGGCGATGATCAGCACCGAAACCGCCGAGACGATGGCAAAGATCAGGCTGGGCTCGGGGCCGAAGACCGCCCAGGCGATGAACGCGGCGATGGCGACCATGACGACGGCCGGGACAAAGTAGAAGGAAACTCGGTCGGCCAAGCCCTGGATCGGCGCGCGCGAGCGCTGTGCCTTGGCGACGAGTTCGACGATGCGCGACAGCGTGGTCTCGGCGCCGATCCGTTCGGCGCGCATGATCAGCGAGCCGTTCTTGTTGAGCGTGCCGCCGGTCAAGGCATCGCCTTCGGCTTTCTCGACCGGCAAGGGTTCGCCCGTGATCATCGATTCGTCGATGGAGGAGCGGCCTTCGAGTACCGTGCCGTCGACCGGCACGGCATCGCCGGGCCTGATGCGCAGGCGCTCGCCGGCCTTGACGTCGTCCAGCGGCACATCGCTCTCGGAACCGTCCTCGGCGATCCGCCGTGCGGTCTTCGGCGCGAGGTCAAGCAGAGCCCGGATCGCCGATCCGGTCTTTTCGCGGGCGCGCAGTTCCAGTACCTGGCCGAGGAAGACCAGCGCCACGATGACTGCGGCTGCCTCGAAATAAACCGGCACCGCACCGCCATGGCCGCGAAACTGATGCGGAAAGATGTCCGGAAAGAGCGCGGCGGCGACGCTGTAGAGATAGGCGGCGCCGACGCCGAGCGAAATCAGCGTCCACATGTTGGGGCTGCGGTTGAGGATCGAGTCCCAGCCGCGATGGAAAAACGGGAAGGCGGCCCAGAGCACCACCGGGCTCGCCAGGACCAGTTCGATCCAGACCTTTGCGCGATCCTCGACCAGGCCCTCCAGCGACAGGCCTACCATCGGCGCCATGGCGATGATCAGCAGCGGGACCGACAGCACCGCGCTCACCCAGAGCCGCCTGGTGAAATCAACCAGTTCGGGATTTGGCCCTTCATCGCCGGTTGGCACGCCCATTGGCTCGAGCGCCATGCCGCAGATCGGGCAGGAGCCGGGCTTGTCGCGGATGATCTGCGGATGCATCGGGCAGGTGTATTGCGTGCCCTTGGGCATCGGCGCCGGCGCCGGCCTGCCGCCGAGATAGGTTTGCGGCGCCGCCTCGAACTTCGCCTTGCAGCCGGCGGAGCAGAAATAAAAGCCTTGGCCTTCATGGCGGACAAAATGTTTCGCCGTCGCGCGGTCGACGCTCATGCTGCAGACAGGGTCGGTCGCCGTCAGGTAGCTTTCCGGCTCGGCCTGAAACTTCGAACGGCAGCGCTCGCTGCAGAAATGATAGAGGCGGCCGCCATGCTCGAATGTCGGTTTGCCGGCGGCCGGATCCACGGTCATGCCGCAGACCGGGTCGCGCAGAACCGCATCCGAGACAGCGCCTTTCGGCGCGCAACAGCCGCCATGCGAGCCGTTCGTGTGATGATCGTGTTCTGAATGCGTCATTCTAAAATGCCTTGATTTTCACTGCTTCAAAACCCGAGGTAGTGCTTCCAGTAACTGGAAGGTCAAGGGCCGTTTTGGTTTTCCGCATTTCAGGCCCCGTGAAATCGATCGCCCCCCTGCACAAAGGCCGAGCTCGTGCTAAAGCTTTTCTTGCTAATATTCTCCGCATCCCATTCATCCCGCTAGATTTCGGTCGACAATGAAGTGCCTGGTCATAAATCTCGATCGGTCCCCGGACCGACTTGCTCACATAAGTGCAGAGTTCGCCCGGATCGGCACCACGTTCCAACGCGTTGCGGCGATCGATGCACGCAGCCACCCCGAACTCGGGCAGCAACCGCAACATCCGATGTATGCGCCCCGGCGTTTGTTGGGCAGCGAGATCGCTTGCCTGCACAGCCACCGCCTCTGCTGGGCGATCCTGGCGCAGGAAGAGGCCCCCTACGGCGCCATCTTCGAGGACGACGTGGTTTTTTCAGCAAATGCCGGTCCGTTGCTTGCCGACGACGGCTGGATTCCGCCCGATGCCGACATTGTCAAATTGGAGACGTACTTCAAGAAGACCCTCATCCACCGGAGAAGGACCGCCGCCGGGCATGATTTTTCCGCGTTCAGGCTGTACAAGAACCATCCGGGGACCGGGGGCTACATCATCTCCAGACAGGTCGCGTGCGATCTCCTCGAAGCGACCGAAACGATCAATATCACCGCCGACGATCTAATTTTCACTCCGGCGTTCGCGACCTCGTCCAGCAAGACGATCTACCAGCTCGTCCCTGCCCTGTGCGCGCAGGACCAGTTCGTCGGCGACCGATTGCCAAGCCTGCTCGCCCAAGAGCGGGACGCCACAGGGACGGCGAATGGGCTTGTCGCAAAATGCAGGAAGCCGATCGCCGAAAGAATGATGAGGGAAGGCGGACGAACCGTGCAGTGGATCATCGAATTCTGCAGAGGTCGGCGACACATTATCGTCCCGTTCGATTCGACCGGGGCCTAAGCTTGCGTGACCGCCGACAGGTCCACATCCTACGGCGCAGGAATGCGCTTGGGCGTCGCGGGAAGAAAGCCCGCCGGCACCGCGGCGGAAATCCCCAACACTCCCCAAGGTAAGTATAGGTTTCAGTATTGCTTGGACCCGCCCATGCGGCGAGCGGAGGCAGAAATTGAAACCCACACCTCCCCTAGAAATCCACAGTGATTCCGGCCAATTGAGGAGCAAATAGCCCTATTGTCCTTTCGTTTGGTTACAACGCAAAACCTCTCGCAAGAAAATAGGAGACGTCGGCTCCACATGTGCTATAGAGCCTGCCATCACAAGAAAAAATAAGTTTCGTTGACGAATGAAGCGCCTGGTCATCAACCTCGATCGATCTCCCGACCGGCTTGCCCATACGACGGCGGAATTTGCGCGCATCGGCCTTGGATTCGAGCGGGTTGCCGCAATCGATGCAAGGGACCACCCAGATCTCATGCTGCAGCGCCAGCATCCACTGTATGCGGTGCGGCGCCTGTCCGGCAGCGAGATCGCATGCCTGCACAGCCATCGCGCCTGCTGGACCATTATCGCGCAAGACGACGCGCCCTATGGCGCCATCTTCGAGGACGACATCGTGTTTTCCGCGAAAGCCGGTGCGCTGCTTGCCGATACGAGCTGGATTCCGGCCGATGCCGATGTCGTCAAGCTCGAGACATTCTTCCACACAACCGTGATCCAGAGGGAGAGGTTTTCCGTCGGCGGCGGTTTTTCGCTGTTCAGGCTCCGCAAGAACCACATCGGAACTGGCGGTTACCTGCTCTCCCGGCAAATGGCACGTGCCCTTCTCGAGGCGACCGCCGACGTCAATGTGGCGGTGGACAGTCTCATCTTCGACCCTGCGTTCGCTACGTCGAGCGGCAAGACGATCTACCAGCTGGTCCCGGCGCTCTGTGCGCAGGAGCAGTTCGTGGGCAACAGGTTGCCGAGCCTGGTTGAACCGGGACGGGAGGCCGAGTGGGTCGCAAGCGGGGTCGCCGACGGACACAGGATGCCGGCTCTCGCGCGGATCCGCAGGGAGGCCCGGCGGGCAGCGCGGCAGATCACCGATCTCTGCAGGCTGCGGCGGCAGATTGTCGTACCGCTCGCTCCAGTCGAGGCAAACGACTAGAGCGTTAGCCCGGGCAAACGACTAGAGCGTTTGCCGGATCGACAGCAGGCCCATACCCAGCGCCGCGAAAACACGCTATAGACGCCGCCCAAAAGGCAGGGCCAACCGGTATCCATGGCGAAAATCTCCCTGAAGCTCGATGAATTGATCGACGGCGACGCTTTGCGCCGCGAGATGACCGCGCTGACCGCGGCCAGTGCCGGCGACGGTTCCAGCCAGGCCATCCGTGCTGCCGTTCTTCAGCTTCTCAAGGGGCGCCTCGCCGAGGGCCGCAAGACAGCCGAGGCCATGCTGAGGCAAGATGGCGGCGGCAACGCTTGCGCCGAACGGCTGTCGCACCTGATGGACGAGCTGATCTGTGCGCTCTACGACTTTGCCGCGACGCATGTCTACCGGGTGAAGAACCGGTCCTCGGCCGAACGCATGGCGGTCGTTGCCGTCGGAGGCTATGGCCGCGGCACGCTGGCGCCGGGATCCGACATCGACCTCCTGTTCCTGCTGCCCTACAAGCAGACGCCGTGGGGCGAACAAACAGTCGAGTACATGCTCTACATGCTGTGGGACATGGGGCTGAAGGTGGGCCATGCCACCCGCAACATCGATGAGTGCCTCAGGCTGTCGCGCACCGACATCACCATCCGCACCTCGATCCTGGAAGCCCGTTTCCTGTGGGGCGAACGCAAACTCTATGACGAGCTGATGCTGCGCTTCGACCATGAGGTGGTGCGCACGACCGGCCCGGAATATGTGCAGGCCAAGCTCGCCGAACGCGACGAGCGCCATGCCAAGGCCGGCGAAAGCCGCTATCTGGTCGAACCCAACGTCAAGGACGGCAAGGGTGGGTTGCGCGATCTGCAGACGCTGTTCTGGATCGGCAAGTATTTTTACCGCGTGCGCACCGGCGAGGAACTGGTCGAGAAAGGCGTCTTCACCGAGGCCGAGTATCGTGAGTTCCAGAAGGCCGAGGATTTCCTGTGGGCGGTGCGCTGCCACATGCATTTCCTCATGGGGAAGGCCGAGGAGCGGCTGCATTTCGACATCCAGCGAGAGATCGCCGAACGGCTCGGCTATACGACCCATCCCGGCCTGTCGGCTGTCGAACGCTTCATGAAGCACTATTTCCTCGTCGCCAAGGATGTTGGCGACCTGACCCGCATCTTCTGCGCCGCGCTGGAGGAGGAGCAGGCCAAGCACGTTCCCGGCTTCAACCGCATCTTCCTCACCTTCCAGCGCCGCAAGCGCAAGCTTGCCGGCACGTCCGACTTCATCGTCGACAACCATCGCATCAACATCGCCGACGACGGCGTCTTCGAGCGCGACCCGGTCAATCTTCTCAGGCTGTTCTGGTTCGCCGACAAGCACGGGCTGGAATTCCATCCCGATGCACTGAAACTACTCACCCGTTCGCTCGGCCTGGTCAACAAGTCGCTCAGGCGCGACGAGGAAGCTAACCGGCTGTTCCTCGACATATTGACCTCGGACCGCAACGCCGAACTCAACCTGCGGCGCATGAACGAGGCGGGGCTGCTCGGCCGGCTGATCCCGGATTTCGGCAAGATCGTCGCCATGATGCAGTTCTCGATGTACCACCACTACACGATCGACGAGCACCTGATCCGCTGCATCGGCGTGCTGGCCGAGATCGAGCGCGGCGACGGCGAGAAGGTGCACCCGCTGTCGCATTCGCTGATGCCGGGCCTGAAGAAGAGCCGCGAGGCGCTCTATGTCGCCGTGCTGCTGCACGACATCGCCAAGGGCAGGCCTGAAGACCATTCCGAGGCCGGCGCCAGGATCGCAAGGCGGATCTGCCCGCATATGGGGCTTTCGCCGGCCGACACGGAAACCGTCGCCTGGCTGGTCGAGAACCACCTCGTCATGTCGATGACGGCGCAGACCCGCGACCTCAACGACCGCAAGACGATCGAGGACTTCGCCTCGATCGTGCAGTCGGTCGAGAGGCTGAAGATGCTGTTGATCCTGACCGTCTGCGACATCAGGGGCGTCGGACCGGGCGTGTGGAATGGCTGGAAGGGCCAGTTGCTGCGCACACTCTACTATGAGACCGAACTGCTGCTGACCGGTGGCTTTTCGGAAGTCTCGCGCGCCCAGCGCACGGCGGCAGCGCGCGAACGCTTGGCGGAGGCGCTCGCCGACTGGCCCGACAAGGCGCGCAAGCGCTATGTCAGGCTGCATTATGAAAACTATCTCCTGACCGTGGACCTGCCGGACCAGCTCCGCCACGCCGAATTCATTCGCGAGACGGATGCGGCGGGCAATAAGCTCGCCACCATGGTCAAGACCCACCAATTCGAGGCGGTGACCGAAATCACCGTGCTGGCGCAGGACCATCCCCGCCTTCTCTCGGTCATTGCCGGGGCATGCGCCGGGGCCGGCGGCAACATCGTCGACGCGCAGATATTCACGACATCGGATGGCCGCGCGCTGGACACGATCCTGATATCGAGGGAGTTCGACCGCGACGAGGACGAGCGCCGGCGCGCCGAGCGTGTCGGCAGGCTGATCGAGGACGTGCTGTCGGGCAAGAGCTGGCTGCCGGAGATGATCGAGAAACGCACCAAGCCAAGGCGCGGATCCAAGGTGTTCAAGATCCCGCCGCGCGCCGAAATCCGCAACGCGCTGTCGAACCGGTTTTCGGTCATCGAGGTCGAGGGGCTCGACCGCCCTGGCCTTTTGTCGGAGATCACCGGGACGCTGTCCGACCTGTCGCTCGACATTGCCTCGGCGCATATCACCACTTTCGGCGAGAAGGTCATCGACACCTTCTACGTCACCGACCTCACCGGCCAGAAGATCGACAGCCCAGCCCGCATCGCCACCATCCGCAACCGGCTGATCGCGACGCTCGAAGGCATCGTGCCGGAACGCGGCGGCAGGGCCAAGGCAGCCGCCGAGTGACGGCCATCATCCCCTTCTCCCAATCCCACAGGCAGTTTGCGAACGCATGAGTCTCGTCAAGAAATTTGCTACCGTCGCTTCCGGCACGTTGATGAGCCGTGCGCTCGGTTTCGGCCGCGAGATGCTGATGGCAGCCGCACTCGGCACCGGACCGGTCGCGGACGCCTTCAACGCCGCGTTCCAGTTTCCCAACACGTTTCGCCGGCTGTTCGCCGAGGGCGCTTTCAATGCCGCCTTCGTGCCGCTGTTCGCCAAGGAGATCGAGACGCACGGCACCGACGGAGCCAAGCGTTTCTCGGAAGAGGTGTTCGGCGTCCTGTTCACCGCGCTCCTGGCGCTGACCATTGCCATGGAACTGGCGATGCCGCTGATCGTGCGCTATCTGGTGGCGCCGGGCTTTGCCGACACGCCGGGCAAGTTCGAGACGACCGTCACGCTTGCGACGATCATGTTCCCGTATCTGATCTGCATGTCGCTCGCAGCCATGATGGCGGGCATGCTGAACTCGCTGCGGCGCTATTTCGCGGCGGCGATCGCGCCGGCTTTCCTCAACATCATCCTGATCAGCGTGCTTGGCTACGCCTGGTACCAGGGACTGGATGCACATGCTGTCGGCTTCGCCCTGTCCTGGGGCGTGCTGGCGGCGGGCGTGGTGCAGCTTGCCATCGTCTGGGTGGCGGTACGCAATGCCGGCATCTCGATCGGCTTCCGCCGGCCGAAGATGACGCCGAACGTGAAGCGGCTCCTGATCCTGGCGCTGCCGGCGGCGATCACCGGCGGCATCACCCAGATCAACCAGCTGATCGGAACGGCCATCGCCTCGGCGCAGGACAGTGCCGTCTCCTCGCTGGCCTATGCCGACCGCGTCTACCAGTTGCCGCTCGGTGTCGTCGGCGTCGCGGTGGCGATCGTGCTGTTGCCCGAACTGTCGCGGGCGCTGAAGTCAGGCAACCTGATCGAGGCCGCCAATCTGCAGAACCGCTCCGTCGAATTCACCCTGTTCATGACGTTGCCGGCGGCGGCGGCACTCTGGGTCATGTCGGAACCGATCGTACGGCTGGTCTATGAGCGCGGCGCATTCGCCGCCAACCATTCAACGCCTGTCGTGGCGGCGATCCTGGCGATCTTCGGTCTCGGCCTGCCGGCCTTCGTGCTGATCAAGGCCTTCACCCCAGGCTATTTCGCCCGCGAAGACACGCGCACGCCGATGATCTTCGCCGCAATCTCCGTGGCGGTGAACGTCGCCACGGCGCTGACGCTGTTCCCGAGGATGGGCGCACCCGGTATTGCCGTGGCTTCGGCCGTCGCCGGCTGGGTCAACGCGCTGATGCTGCTTGCCGTGCTGATCCGGCGCGGCCATTGGGGCCGCGACGTGCCGCTCCTGAAGCGCATTCCGCGGCTGGTGCTGTCGGCGGTGGTAATGGGGGTCGCCCTCTATTTCGCCGAGCATTATTTCGCCGTCAGGCTCGGACCCGGCTCGCCGCTGGTCATTAAGGCGACGACGGTACTCGCGCTGGTGTCGGGCGGGGCGACGCTCTATTTCGTCACCGCGTTCGCCACCGGCGGTGCCGATTTCAGCATGATCCGGCGCAATGTCGGGCGCAGGGGATCGCCAGCGACTAAGGAACAGTCTCCAGATCCGTAAGCCGGAATTCGTCTGCCGTCGAAAGTATCGAAACGGCGTAGTAACGCGCGCAAGCGTAGTGAAAACAGTCCGCCAAATTCAGGCGAATGGCGTTGTTGCGAAACCGTGACGCGGCCTCGATGGACAATGACGTTGCCTCGGAGGCAGGCGGAAGCTCCCGCAAGGCTATAGCTCGCTCTTCAAGAAAACGACTGACTATCCTCAGGCTTACTTCGACGGGCACTGCCAATTTTTCTGATCGCGAAAGCGCCATCGAGGCTTCCCAGACGGCGATCGCCGACGTGAAAGGAGCCGGCGCCTCCATGATCGCTTGCGAGCAGCGTTGAGCTTCGGCCTCTTGGCTCAGCATCGAGACGATAGCGGCTGCGTCGACGAACATCAGTGTTCGCCGGACAATTCGTCGTAGACCGAGCGCGGCAGCGGATTGCGTGCCTGCTCGCTCAGCTCGATCCCGAATTCGGCGCGGAGTCGTGCAGCCGTCTCAAGAGGTGTCTCTCGGTTACGCCGACGCTCCAGGGCTTCGCGCATGGCGATGACGATCGCCTCGGTGATGCCGACTCCCTCGACCTTGGCGAACGCGCGCGTCAAGCTGTCCGCCTCCTTGTTATTGATGTTGATGGTCATCGCAGTACCTACATTCATTTGTATAGTTATTGATACGTAGCACACTACAAAAATAAATCAACATGATCGCGGATCGATCTTACGCCTCTTGATCCTCTCCCCACTCTCGTCCATAAGCGCGCCGTCGCAAGGCTTTCGCCGCGCGCGGTTTCCAGCCGCGTGATTGGCTCCGAGAAGTCTGCAACTTTTCGGAATCACGCTTATACGGCCCTCCACAAGCCATGAGGAAACCATGTCTGCCTTCAAGCCACTCGTCTTCTCCGGTGTCCAGCCGACCGGCAATCTGCATCTCGGCAACTATCTCGGCGCCATCAAGAAATTCGTCGCCCTGCAGGATACGTCCGACTGCATCTATTGCGTCGTCGACCTGCATTCGCTGACCGCCCAGCTCGTCTATGACGATCTTGCCGACCAGACGCGGTCGATCACCGCGGCGTTCCTCGCCTCCGGCATCGATCCGAAGAAGCACATCGTCTTCAACCAGTCGCGGGTGATGCAGCATGCGGAGCTTGCCTGGATCTTCAATTGCGTCGCGCGCATCGGCTGGATGAACAAGATGACGCAGTTCAAGGACAAGGCCGGCAAGGACCGCGAGAATGCCTCGCTGGGCCTGCTCGCCTATCCCTCGCTGATGGCGGCCGACATCCTGCTCTACCGCGCCACCCACGTGCCGGTGGGCGAGGACCAGAAGCAGCACCTGGAACTGACCCGCGACATCGCCCAGAAATTCAACAACGATTTCTCCGACCGCATTGCCGGTCTTGGCGTCGGCGTCGAGATGCAGGTCGGCGATGAGACGGTGAACGGCTTCTTCCCGATCACCGAGCCGGTCATCGGCGGGCCGGCGGCGCGCATCATGAGCCTGCGCGACGGATCGAAGAAAATGTCGAAGTCGGACCCATCGGACCTGTCGCGCATCAACCTGACCGACGATGCCGACACCATCTCGAAAAAAATCCGCAAGGCCAAGACCGACCCGGAGGCCCTGCCGAGCGAGATCGACGGGCTGGAAAGCCGGCCCGAGGCGGAAAACCTGGTCGGCATCTATGCGGGCCTCGCCGAGATGTCGAAGGCTGACGTGCTGAAGGAGTTCGGCGGCCAGCAATTCTCCGTCTTCAAGCCGGCGCTGGCCGATCTCGCTGTGGAGAAACTGGCGCCGATCGCCAGCGAGATGCGCCGCATCCAGGGCGACCGCGCCTATGTCGACGCCGTGCTCCGGGACGGCGGCGAACGCGCCGGCGCGCTTGCCGAGACGACAATGAAGACGGTGCGCGACATTGTCGGGCTGCTGCAGGGCTGAGCCCGATCGTCAACACGCCGCCTCATACCGGCCAAGACATACTGGCCTGTGGCCGGCGGCTTGCCGCCGGCCTGCCGCGGTGGCAGATTGCGGCCGAAAAGTTACCGAGTAGGTAGACATGGTCTCCAAACGTCTCAGCCGCGAAGCCGGTCATCGCAGGAAATTCCTGACGATCATCGATGACACGCCGGAATGCGAACGCGCCGTCGCCTACGCCTCGAAGCGGGCGCAGAGCACCAGCGGCACGCTGGTGCTGCTCTATGTCATCGTACCGGACGATTTCCAGCACTGGCTGGGCGTCGAGAAGATCATGCGCGAGGAGGCGAACGCCACGGCGCGCGCGGCGCTCGACGGCTACGCCAACAAGGTGCGCCAGAAGCTCGGCATCGAACCGGAGATGGTCGTGCGCGAAGGCAAGCCGACGGAAGAGATCCACAAACTGATCGAGGAAGACCAGGATATCGCCATCCTGGTGCTGGCGGCCGGCGCCGGCAAGGAAGGTCCCGGACCGCTGGTCGGTGCCGTGGCCGGCAAAGGCGCGGCCTTTCCGATCCCGGTGACCGTGGTGCCGCAGAACCTGTCGGATGAGGAGATCGACAGCCTCGCCTGAGATATGTTGATATTCATGTGAGGCCGGTCTGCAAATACATGATACCTGCGCTTCCGGTGCTCACGTACTTCAAGTACGTTCCGCTCCGGTTCTCGGTATCAAGCATTTTCGACTCGGCCTGACCTGAATCTCAACACATCTCAAGTCGGCGCCAGGCTCGAAAAAACATTCCGCCAGCCAGACGTTCCGGCGATGCGTTTCGCTTGAATGTCCAGCCGATAGAGCCTATTTAGAACTATTCCAAACTAGTTGCCCAAAACGGGCATGGAGACGGCCATGTTCATCCAGACCGAGTCGACGCCCAATCCGGCGACGCTGAAATTCCTGCCCGGCAAGGAAGTGCTGCTCGAAGGCACCGCCGATTTCCGCGATGCCGACAGTGCGGCGACGGCCTCGCCGCTGGCTGGCCGGCTGTTCGAAATCCCCGGCGTCACCGGCGTGTTCTTCGGCTATGATTTCATCACCGTGTCCAAGGACGGCCCGGACTGGCAGCACCTGAAGCCGGCGATCCTCGGCGCCATCATGGAGCACTTCATGTCCGGCGCACCTGTCATGGCCAAGGCCGGCCCCGCCGCCGAGACCAGCCAGACGGGCGAATTCTACGACAAGGCCGACGAGGAGCTCGTCATCACCATCAAGGAGTTGCTCGACACGCGCGTGCGCCCGGCGGTGGCCCAGGACGGCGGCGACATCACCTTCCGCGGCTTTGAGAACGGCACCGTGTTCCTGCACATGAAAGGTGCCTGCGCCGGTTGCCCGTCGTCGACGGCGACGTTGAAGCACGGCATCCAGAACCTGCTTCGCCATTTCGTGCCGGAAGTGCAGCAGGTCGAACAGGTCTCCTGACCGCCAGTTCCCTGCCGATAGACAACAAAAAACCGGGCCGAATTGCCCGGTTTTCTGTTTGGGACGTCCGTTGTTGCCTAGACGGTCCGCGTATGAAAGGCGACTTCCAGTTTAACCACGATATGCCGAAAAAGCGGACGGGCTTTTCCGGCATCATGCCCTAAAGAACGATGACCTTGGCGCCGACCTCGGCGCGATCGTAGAGGTCGATGACATCCTGGTTCATCAGCCGGATGCAGCCCGACGACATGGCCTTGCCAATCGAGTTCCATTCCGGGCTGCCGTGCAGGCGGTAGCCCATGTCACCGCCCTTGTTGAACAGGTACATGGCGCGCGCGCCGAGCGGGTTCTTCAGGCCCGGATCCATGCCGCCGGCGAACTTGGCGAGTTCGGGCTGGCGCTTGATCATCTGCGAGGGCGGTGTCCAGGTCGGCCATTCGCGCTTGATGGCGATATGGGCGGTGCCGTGCCATTCAAAGCCTTCGCGGCCGACGCCGATACCGTAGCGGATGGCCCGGCCGCCGCCCTCGACGAAGTACAGGAACTTGTTCTGCGTATCGACGATGATGGTGCCCGGCTTTTCCTTGGTGTCGTAATTGACTTCCTGGCGATGGTACTTCGAAGGCACTTTCTCGATCGGGATCCGCGGCAGCTGGTAACCGGCATCGGTCACCGCGCCATAGTCGTTGGAGAAGATCTGCCCGCCGATGGTGCTGCAACCGGCAATAGCGGTGGACAGCGCCAGTGCGGCGATTATTGCAAGCGACTTCATGCGCATGTGGTGATCCGGTGCCCCGCCTAAACCAGAGCGGCACGAGTCGGCCGCTTTCTCATCATCATTCATGCTGGCATTTGCTTTGCTTGCCAAGCACACGATGCCTATATGCGGGGACTTACATGCTGGTATGCGTATCACTATGGCATTTCGGCAACATACCTCGCCGGATTGTCAAGGAAATTCAATGGGCCTGAATCGCAGGCCCGCAAAATCGAGGACCCGCCATGAATGTCGGCGACGCCGCCCGCCGCTCAGGCCTGCCGGCCAAGACCATCCGCTACTACGAGGAAATCGGCCTGATCGCGCCCGCGCGCGCCGCCAATGGCTACCGCGACTATTCGGGCGACGACATCCACCGGCTGGCCTTCCTGCGCCGCGCGCGCAACCTCGGCTTTTCCATAGACGATTGCCGCCAGTTGATGGCGCTCTACAGGGATCGTGGCCGCGCCAGCCAGGACGTGCGCGCGATCGCCGCCGCTCATGTCATGGCCATCGAGGAGAAGGTGCGCGAGCTGCAGTCGATGCGCTCGACGCTGCAGAAGCTCGTTCACGCCTGCCATGGCGACGAGCGGCCGGACTGCCCGATCCTGGATGATATGGCGGGGGCGGCGTTAGTCAGCGACAAACCTCACCGCAGGAGCGATAGACCTCGTATCGAGGAAGGTGGCCTGGGCGAAGGCGGCGCCAGCCGCCTTGCCACACGCTCGTGAACGCCGCTAGCGTTGGTCGTGTGGCATATTGCACGCTCCAATATGAGCGTAGGGTATAGGCACTGCCGTTGGTCCCGCCGGTCGGTGACCCCAAACCGGAGAGACTGCATGACCCGCGACCAGATGCTCGCCCACCTTCGCGCCGCCGATGCGGTCGCTCGCGAGGCTGCCGCGCACGGCCATCATCCGTTCGGTGCTGTGCTGGTCGGCCCCGACGACGTGATCCTCATGCGCCAAGGCAATATCGACACCGTTCATCACGCCGAGACCGAACTTGCCCGGCGCGCGGCGGCAGCCTATTCGCCGGAGTTTCTGTGGACATGCACGCTGGTCTCAACCGGCGAGCCCTGTGCGATGTGCACCGGAACGCTCTACTGGGCGAATATCGGCCGGCTGGTCTATGGCTTCGAGGAGACAGAGCTTCTCGCGCTGACTGGCGACCATCCCGAAAACCCGACGATGAGCCTGTCCTCGCGCGTTGTGCTCGGCTCTGGACAGAAGAAGATCGCGGTTCACGGCCCCTTCCCCGAAATCGCGGACGAGCTGGTCTCGGTGCACCGTGGCTTCTGGCAGCGGTAGTGGTTCTTCGCGAGCGCCAATCCCCGCTTTCCCCACGGCCTGCCTTGTGGAGGGGCGGCCGGCCTAGCTAGGAGTTACAACCTTAGCCCGCTTGAATATGTCGCGGGGTTGCGCGATTGTCGTTCGCCCCGCTGACATCAGGTGAACGATGGACCGCAGGGAAAAGTCACCGCCTTTCGTGCCGACCGAAATCCACGTCTGCACAGTCAATGACGACCAAGGCGCCCTCGGCATCCTGTCGATACAGACGACCGAGGGTACCTTGGATATCGCGCTGGACAGAGAAACCGCAGAGGCCATCGTAAGCGCCATCGGATCCATACGGTCCAGGCTGGAAACCGTCGAGACCT
The DNA here is from genome assembly GCF_037179625.1 of Mesorhizobium sp. Cs1299R1N3. NCBI lineage: Bacteria > Pseudomonadati > Pseudomonadota > Alphaproteobacteria > Hyphomicrobiales > Phyllobacteriaceae > Mesorhizobium > Mesorhizobium sp. Cs1299R1N3. The sequence continues at coordinate 766,967 of NZ_JAPYKQ010000001.1, forward strand.
AAAAAGAAAGCCCGGGTTGGGACCGGGCTGAATGATGGAGCCGGATGGGATATTCGGCATGACTAATGTACCGCCCCATCATGACATTTGGATGAACCCCGGTTCGGCTGTGGGTCTATCAAATATATAATCACCCGCCCAAAGGCGATTATCTGGCTGACAAACCCAAAGTGAAATAGGAATATGGTCCTCGACAGGCCGTACCTTTGAAGGTAACACTAAGTGGGCTGGGGCTACCCAGCCGTAGGGGGAATGGCTCCGCTGTGGAAGCTCTGATGCAAATCAGCCATGTCGCGCCCTTTAGTAGTTTTGTTGGAAGCATGATCCTTATTGTGATCGGCATTCTCGCGTACAGGTGGTTTGGCCTCATCGCGGTCGTCATTGTCGGCGGCATTGGTTATCCCGCGTTGCTGGCCTTGACCTTATACTGGGGCGATTTGAAAGCCCGGAAGGTCTTTAATCCGACTGATAAGGACCTCTAGCCGTTCGACAGGCCGGCAACCTATTTGGTGGTTCGACGCAACGACTGGATAAAGACTATAAGGGCGCCAAGGGCAAAACCACCCTGGGGGAACAACCGCACCCCCGTCCTTTGCAAGAATTCCGTCTCCAGCGGGTCTGTCGGACCAAGCGGGCCGCCCTCAATATGTGCCCACTCGGGCCGAGGTTGCCGCGCAGCCTTAAGCTCGGCAACTCGCGCACCCAATTGGCCTAGCTGCGCTCGCAACTCATTTTCACAGGTTCAAACCGTGAACAAAATCTGGCATGGTGCCTGCCATGCCAATCATCTCCCCGATTCCCCTGAACCCTCTGATCGACGGTCGCCAGTCCGAGCGCGCCATGCTGGTGCGGCGGGGCGTGCAGCGACTGCTGATGCAAATGGGCGCGCATGTGCTGCCTGAACTGTCGCTGGCCACCGGCCGCCGCGCCGATCTCGTGGCGCTGACACGGCAGGGCGATATCTGGATCATCGAGATCAAATCCTCGATCGAGGATTTTCGCGTCGACCGCAAGTGGCCGGACTATCGCCTGCATTCCGACCGTTTTTTCTTTGCCACCCATCCCGGTGTGCCGGCGGAGATTTTTCCGGAAGAGTGCGGCTTCATCCTCTCCGACGGATATGGCGCCGAGATTTTGCGCGACGCGCCGGAGCACCGCATGGTGGCGGCAACGCGCAAGGCGCTGATGCTGCGCATCGCGCGTGCGGGCGCAGCACGGCTGCTCGCGGCGGAGCTTGCGGGGGTGGCGGTACCGGCGCTGGAGGGGGAGAGCGAGTAATCGCGGCCCTGAAATTGACGCCGGGACGGCGTCCGCAATCTTCCGATGTTGGCGGCGCGGCGTTGCCAGCAGATGATTCAGCCCGGAACTGCTACTCCTCCGTCCCTTCCACGCCACTCGCAGCCGGCGCCATCAGCAGCACCGCGGCACCGAGCAGCGCGGCGATGAAGGAACCCGCGAGAATGCCGACCTTGACCGCGTCCTGCAGCGCCACATCGCCGGCGAAGGCGAGCAGGCCTATGAACAGGCTCATGGTGAAGCCGATGCCGCACAGCAGCGAAATGCCGACCATGTGCGACCAGCCGGCATGGGCCGGCAGGTCGGCGAGGCCGAAGCGGATGGCGAGCGCGGAGGAGCCGAACACGCCGACCAACTTGCCGACGACGAGACCGGCCGCGACGCCCAGCGTCAGCGGCTCGATCAAGGCGCCGAAACTCAGGCCGGCAAGCGAAACGCCGGCATTGGCGAAGCCGAAGATCGGAACGACGATGAACGCCACCAGCTTGTGCAGGCCATGCTCGAGCCGGTGCAGCGGCGAATGGTCGAGATCGTGGCCGATCCCGGCGGAGCGTTCGAGCGGAATGGTGAGCGCAAGTGCTACGCCGGCCAGCGTGGCATGGACGCCCGACTTCAGCACCAGCACCCACAGGATGGCGCCAAGCACGAGGTAAGGCACCAGGGTCATCACCCGCATGCGGTTGAGCACGACAAGCGCGGCAATGACGGCGAAGGCCGCGCCGAGATAGGCCAGCGACAGACCGCTGGTGTAGAAGATGGCGATGATGATGACGGCGCCGAGGTCATCGATGATGGCAAGCGCGGTCAGGAAGACCTTCAGCGAGGCCGGCACGCGGCTGCCGAGCAGCGACAGGACGCCGAGGGCGAAGGCGATGTCGGTGGCGGTCGGGATCGCCCAGCCGGACAGTGCGGCCGGATTGCTGCTGTTGATGGCGACATAGACCAGAGCCGGCACCACCATGCCGCCGGCCGCGGCGATGCCGGGCAGCACCCTGCGCGGCCAGGTCGAGAGCTGGCCATCCAGCATCTCGCGCTTGATCTCCAGCCCGACGAGCAGGAAGAACACCGCCATCAGCCCGTCATTGACCCAATGCGAGACGCTGAGCGGGCCGAGATAGGCGTGGAGAACGGCGAAATAGGTTTCGGCAAGCGGCGAATTGGCGACGATCAGGGCAAGGGCCGCCGCCACCATCAGGACAATGCCGCCAGCCGCCTCGCTGTCCAGGAACTCGCGGAAGACGGAAACCGGCCGTTGCTTCAAATCCTGCATTTTGCCTCCGTCATGTCGCCTGCTCGGCGGGCTTCATTGTCCAGGCGCCGGCGCCGCCCCTCACCTGCCTGCCGGCATCCTCTCCCCGTATAGTGACGGGGAGAGGGGCGCTCTCGCAACCGGTTTCGCCAATCGTCGACGTCGCCAGAAGAGCGTCGCCATTGCCGCTAGCCCCTTCTCCCCGTCACTATACGGGGAGAAGTACCCGGCAGGGCGATGATGGGCAGCGCTGACTTCGGCGATTGGGTCGTCTCCACCGCAGGCTGTAAATTTTCATCGATCCCAGGCGGCAGCCAGCGATCCTAACGCGGTGCGCGCTTGGCGAGGATCCGCTGCAGCGTGCGGCGATGCATGTTGAGCCGGCGCGCGGTCTCGGAGACGTTGCGTTCGCACATCTCGTAGACGCGCTGGATATGCTCCCAGCGTACGCGGTCGGCCGACATCGGGTTTTCGGGCGGGGCGGCGCGCTCGCCGGTGGTGCGGGTCAGTGCCGCAAAGACATCGTCGGCATCGGCGGGCTTCGACAGATAGTCGACGGCGCCGAGCTTTACGGCGGTCACCGCGGTGGCGATGTTGCCGTAACCGGTCAGGATGATGGTGCGGGAATCCTCGCGCTTCTCGCGGATGGCGGCGACCACGTCGAGGCCATTGCCGTCGCCGAGCCGCATGTCGACCACCGCATAGGCGGGTGGATTGGCGCGGGCCTTGCCCACGGCCTCCTCGACGCTCTCCGCCGTCTCGACCACGAAACCCCTGGTTTCCATGGCACGGGCCAGACGGGTCAGGAACGGCTTGTCGTCGTCGACGATCAGAAGCGAGGTGTCCTCGCCTTCAACCATAGGCCCACTGTTTTCATCGCCTGTCATCGTCTCGAAAATTCCTGCTGCCTTATTTTTACGCAGATATAGTTTTGCGGGGCTATTGTCCAATTACGCAGTGTCAAACATGGTCGCCGGGGCCGTTTCCGGGTTCAGGAAGACGCTCCTCGGCCAGGAAATCCGCACCACGGCCCCTTCGCCGAGGCCGCTCGAATTGCGAAAATCGAGCGTGGCGCCAGACCGTTCGAGCAATGTCTTGGCGATGAACAGGCCGAGCCCGAGGCCGCCTCCGGCTTCATTGCCCTGGCGTGTCGACATATAGGGCTCGCCAATGCGGTCGATGATCTCGGGCGGAAAACCCGGGCCATCATCGGTGATCGAGAAGGAGACCATCGCCTCGTCCCAGCTCCAGCGTATGGTGACGCTCTTGCGGGCGAAATCGACGGCGTTCTCGACCAGGTTGCCAAGGCCGTAGATGACACCCGGATTGCGCCGCCCGACCGGCTCCGGTCCGGACCGCTCGCCCGGACGAAGCTTGATCGAGATGCCGAAGTCGCGATGTGGCGCGGTGACCTCCTCGACCAGCGAGGTCAGCGGCAGGCGGGACAGATGCGCCTCGCCTTCGGACGACAGGCTGGTCAGGCGCTTCAGGATTTCGCGGCAGCGCTCGCTCTGCGAGCGCAGCAGCTTCACGTCTTCCCCGTATTTCGGATCGGTGCCGAGCGCCTTCTCCATTTCCTTGACGACCAGCGTGATGGTGGCGAGGGGCGTGCCGAGTTCGTGCGCGGCGGCGGCGGCCAGCCCGTCGAGCGCCGAAAGATGCTGCTCGCGCTGCAGCACCAGTTCGGTGGCGGCGAGCGCGTTGGCCAGAAGCCGGGCTTCCGCGGCCACCCGGAAGGCGTACATGGCGGTGAAGGCGATGGACGACAGCACCGCCATCCACATGCCGGCGACATACACGAAGGGCATCGCCAGCGGCGCGTCCTCATGCCAGGGCAGCGGCAGATGGCGGAAGACCAGCAAGGTCGCCGCTATCATCACCAGCCCGCCAAGGATGGCGGTGAGGCGAAGGGGCAGCGAGGTCGCCGAAATGACGACGGGCACGGTCATCAGCAGCGAGAACGGATTGGTCAGGCCGCCGGTCATATAGAGCAGCCCGGCTAGCTGCAGGCTGTCGAAGATCAGGATGCCGAAGGCTGCGAACGGAGTGAGCCGGTGCGCGGCCGGAAACCGGAAGGCCAGAAACAGGTTCATCCAGGCCGAACAGGCGATCAGGGCAAAACACAGGCTGACCGGCAGCGGGAATTTCAGGCCGTAGGCGACGACGAGCACCGTCACGCTCTGTCCGACAATGGCCAGCCAGCGCAGCCGGATCAGCGTGTTGAGGCGCAGTCGCTGGCTCTGCTGGAAATCGGGCGTGTTCAGGATGTTGATCATGGCAATGGATTACAGCCGTGGGAGGAATAGCGCCAGCAGCGCTGTCAGCCCGAGGCCTCCCCAACTTTGTCATCCCTGGGCGAAGCAGGAGCGAAGCTCCGTCGCGGAGACCCTGGGATGACGAAATGATGAGCGCCAATCGCCAAGGCGTGCGTTATCCCCAAGGCTAGGTCCCTCGCGGTTTGGCGCGGGCGGTGGCGGCGGCGAGTAGCGGGTTTTCCGGCCAGACATGTTTGGGATAGCGGCCGCGCATGTCGGCGCGCACGTCGGCCCAGGAGCCGCGCCAGAAGCCGGGCAGGTCGCGCGTCGTCTGGATCGGCCGGTGTGCCGGCGACAACAATTCGAGCGTCAAGGGCACGGTACCGTTGGCGATCGAAGGATGGCGGTCGAGGCCGAACAGTTCCTGGACGCGGACCGCCAGCACCGGCCATTCGCCGTCATAGCGGATCGGCACGTGGCTGCCCGACGGAGCGTCGAAATGGGTCGGGGCCAGCGTCTCGACCTTGCGCTGCAGGTCGTGCGGCACGAGCGACGCCAGCCCGGCCGGGACAGTGCCGGCGTCGATGGCGGCCAGGGATGCCGCACCGGACAGAAACGGCAGCAGCCAGTCGTCGAGGCGTCCGATGAGTGCTTCATCCGACATGTCCGGCCAGGGCGCGCCTAAGCCTTTGTGCAGCCAGGACAGCCGCTGGCGCAGCGTCTGGGCCTCCTTGCTCCAGGTCAAAAGGGAAAGCCCATGCTCGCGCAAGGCCTCGATGATGGCGCGGTCGGCATCGGCGCCGGCCGGCGCCGGCAGCATGCGTTCGGCGAGCGTGATGGCACCGAGGCGCACGGTTTCGCGCACCCGCACGGCGCGGCGCTCGCGGTCGAAGCTCGTCTGCCTGCGCGTTTCGATCTTGCCGGCAAGCGTTGACCGGATGTCCTCCTCGCTGATCGCCGCCGCCGCCGTGATGCGGGCATTCTGCGCCTTGCCCTGCAGGTCGGCGACGACCAGAAAGGGTTCGCCCGCCAGCGGATCGGCGGCATCGAGCATGGCGCCGGAGCCATTGGCCAGCACGAAACGGCCGCGCTCGCCGCGCGCCTTGGCGACGCGGTCCGGCCAGGCATGGATGAGCAGGGTTCCGGCTGGAACAGCTCCGCTGGTCTTCGCACCACCTGCCTGCCTGGCCAGGCGCTCGGCAAGCTGGCGCGCCGACGTGGCACGCGGCGATTTCTCGCCGCGAAAGCGCATCAGCCGCCGTTCGAGATCGGCACCGTCGCCGCCGAGGCCACGCTCGGTGAGCAGCACGGCGAGCATGGCCGCTTCCTGCGCCTCTCCGGCCTTCGCCGCCTCGGCGACCATATGCGCCAGCCGTACCGGCAGAGCGAGCTTGCGCATCGAAGCGCCCGCGTCCGTCAACCGGCCTGCCTCGTCGATGGCATCGAGTGCGCGCAACAGCGCCCTTGCTTCATGGAGCGCTGGAGCCGGCGGCGGATCGAGGAAAGCGAGCGTCCCGGGATCGGAGACACCGAAGGTGGCGCAGTCCAGCAGCAGGCCGGATAGGTCCGCCTCGAGGATTTCCGGCGGCGTGAAGGCGGGAAGTGCCGCCGTCTGCTCAGCCCGCCACAGCCGGATGGCGACGCCGGCCTGCGTACGGCCGGCGCGGCCGGCGCGCTGCTCGGCGGAAGCCTTGCTGACGCGAACTGTCTCCAGCCGTGTCAGGCCGCTGGCCGGCTCATAGCGCGGCAGCCGCGACAGACCGGAGTCGATGACGACGCGCACGCCGTCGATGGTGATGGAGGTTTCGGCGATCGAGGTCGCCAGCACCACCTTGCGGCGGCCCGCCGGCGCCGGCTTGATCGCCGCGTCCTGCGCCTTGCCGTCGAGCTGGCCATAGAGCGGGACGATATCGGTGTCGGCGCCGACCTTGCCGGCCAACCGCTCGGCGGTGCGCTCGATCTCGCGCTGGCCGGGAAGGAAGGCAAGCACGCTGCCGCTCTCGTCGGCAAGCGCGGAGCGGATTGCCTTGGCCATGGCGTCCTCGATCGGCATCCCGGCCGGCCGTTCGTCATACCTGACATCGACAGGGAAGGCGCGGCCCTGGCTTTCGATCACCCGCGCGCCCGACAGGAGTTTTGCGACCCGTGCGCCGTCGAGCGTTGCCGACATCACCAGCAAACGCAGATCCGGCCGCAGCGCGCCTTGTACATCGAGGGCGAGAGCGAGACCGAAATCGCCGTCGAGCGAGCGCTCGTGGAATTCGTCGAAAATGACGGCCGAAACGCCGGGCAGTTCAGGGTCGTCAAGGATCATGCGCGCAAGCACGCCCTCGGTGACGACCAGGATTTTCGTCCGCGCCGAGGTGCGGTTTTCCATACGCATGGCATAGCCCACCGTGGCGCCGGGCTCTTCCCCCAGCAGTTCGGCCATGCGGCGCCCCGCGGCGCGGGCGGCAAGCCGGCGCGGTTCGAGCAACACGATCTTGCCCGTGCCCAGCCAGGGCGCATCTAGCAGCGCCAGCGGCACCAGCGTGGTCTTGCCGGCACCGGGCGGTGCCACCAGCACGGCGCTGTTGTCGGAGCCGAGCGTCTCGCTCAGCGCCGGCAGCACGGCGGATACCGGAAGCTCCGGCAAGGGTCTGGTCGTCATTGCGATCGCATATCAGCGGTCGCGGGCGCCGTGCAACTCGTGAAAGTCGCGCCGGTTCAAAGCCGGGTGCGCGAAAAGGGATTCCAGCGCACCTTACCCAGCCGCGCTTCCTCGCGCACCAAGCAGCGGCAAACAGGGTCGAGAAGAAGCCGATCTCGAACACCGTGAATTGCCCCCAGGCTCTTGATAACGGCATCGCTGCCCGATTAGCTTGCATAGGCGATCATGGCGAGCAGGATACCGTTCGGCACGTTTTCATTTCCGGGGAGAGAAAGTTGAAAATACTGGCGCTCGGTGCGCATGCGGACGACATCGAGATCTTCATGTTCGGTACGATGGCCGCCTATGCCGCGCAAGGCGCGGAACTCAGTTTTGCCGTGGCCACCGATGGTGCCAGGGGCGGCAAGAGCGATCCCGCTGTTCTGGCTCGTGTCCGCCGTGAGGAAGCGCTGGCCGCGGCCGCGCTGCTCGGGGCGGCGCCGCGCTTCCTCGACTTTCCCGACGGCGGGCTGGCGGCGGACGCCGCACTGATCGATGCGCTGAAAACGCTGATCAGCGACATCGGGCCGGATCTTGTGATCACGCACGCGCCCAACGACTATCACGCCGACCATCGCGCGCTGTCGGACGGCGTGCGCATCGCTGCGTCGTTCGGCGTCCCCGTGCTGCATGCCGACACGATGGGCGGCACCGGGTTCTCGCCGACCCACTATGTCGATATTTCCGCTCATGCCGACATCAAGGCCCTGGCGATCCGCATGCACCAGTCGCAGGACCCGGATCGCTTCGTCGATATCGCGCTGACGCAGAACCTTTTTCGCTCGGGCCAATGCAATGGCGCGCAAGGCTCGCTGGCCGAAGCCTTCCGCTTCGAGCCGACGTTTCCATTCGGCGACATCCGTGCGCTGCTTCCGCCACCCCCGCCGATCAGGACGGTGATGGTGAGCACCAAGCGGGTCGACTGACCTTCCGGACCGCGTCCACAATCCGCGCTCGTCCGGCCGGGCCCTCGGCGCTTTTCCCAACGTTTTCAGAGACCGACTTCAGCATGTTGCGGCGCAGCAACGAATTCGCTTGCCTTGTTTAGTAAAAATTGCATCACTAAACAAATTACTAAACATCCCGCGGCGCAACGATGCCGCCATGTTTGGGACTCTGAGGAGAGAGGTTGAGGTTCTTGAGACCGCCATCCGGGCGTGTTTCACAAATGGGAGGAAGGCATGAAATCGAGCTTGAAACTGGCGTTGGGACTGACCTCGGCGATCGCAGCGTCGACAGCCGTCTCGAACGCCGCGCACGCTGAAGACCTGACGCTGTGCTGGGCCGCCTGGGACCCGGCCAACGCGCTTGTCGAACTGTCCAAGGATTTCACCAAGGAAACCGGCATCGGCATGAAATTCGAATTCGTGCCGTGGACCAACTATGCCGACCGTTTCCTCAATGAGCTGAACTCGCACGGCAAGCTCTGCGACCTGATCATCGGCGACAGCCAGTGGATCGGCGGCGCGGCCGAGAACGGCCACTACGTCAAGCTGAACGACTTCTTCGACAAGGAGAAGATCAGCATGGACGACTTCGTGCCGGCGACCGTCGTCGGCTATTCGGAATGGCCGAAGAACACGCCCAATTACTGGGCGCTGCCGGCCATGGGCGACGTCGTCGGCTGGACCTACCGCAAGGACTGGTTCTCCAAGCCCGAGCTGCAGAAGGAGTTCAAGGAGAAGTATGGCTGGGACCTCGGCCCGCCTACCACCTTCGACCAGCTGAAGCAGATCGCCGAATTCTTCCAGAAGCGGCAGGTCGACGGCAAGACCGTCTACGGCGCCTCGATCTACACCGAGCGCGGCTCCGAAGGCATCACCATGGGCGCCATGGACGTGCTCTACAGCTATGGCTTCCAGTACGAAAACCCGAAGAAGCCCTACGAGATGGAAGGCTTCGTCAACTCCGAGAAATCGGTGAAGGGGCTGGAGTTCTACAAGGCGCTCTACGACTGCTGCACCCCTCCCGGCGCCTCGAACAGCTACATGGGTGAAGGCGTCGATGCCTTCAAATCCGGCCAGGTGGCGATGCACATGAACTTCGCCTTCACATGGCCGGGCCTGCAGAAGGACGAGAATGTCGGCGGCGACAAGATCGGCTATTTCGTCAATCCCAAGGGGCCGGACGGCGGCCAGTTCGCCCAGCTCGGCGGCCAGGGCATTTCGGTGGTGTCCTATTCCGACAAGCAGGAAGCGGCGCTGAAATACATCAAGTGGTTCGCCAACAAGGACGTGCAGTCCAAGTGGTGGTCGCTCGGTGGCTATTCCTGCCTGAACGCGGTGGTCAAGGATCCGAAATTCCCGGCCAGCCAGCCCTATGCTCAAACGTTCCTCGACTCGATGGCCATTGTGAAGGACTTCTGGGCCGAGCCGAGCTACGCACCGCTGCTGCAGGCCTCGCAGAAGCGCTTCCACGACTATGTCGTCGCCGGCCAGGGTTCGGCCAAGGATGCGCTCGACGGGCTGGTCAAGGATTGGACGCAGGTCTTCCAGGACGATGGCAAGATGTAGCCGCGAGGCAATATCCAAGGCTCCTCCCGAGCTGTGACCGCCGCGTCCCGTGCCGCCCTTGGCACGGGACGCGGTTCAGATAAATTCCATCACAGAGACGCCAAGTGACCGAAGCAGGACTTGCCATGCTCAATCGGACCGCGGAGAACGTTGCCCGGGCAACCCCGGAACCGTTGGCGCGCAAGGTCCGGGGCATCAGCGACAAGGGCCTCGCCTGGCTGTTCATCTCGCCGACGATCCTGTTGCTGCTCGCCATCAATATCTTTCCGCTGTTCTGGGCGATCTACCTGTCGTTCACCAATTTCCGCGCCAACCGCCCCAACGAGGTGGTGAAGAACCTCGGTTTCGCCAACTACCAGCGCATCCTCGGCGACCAGGACATCTGGATCGCCATGCAGACGACGGCGCATTTCGTGTTCTGGACCATCCTCTTGCAGACGCTGATCGGCTTCACGCTGGCCTGGCTGATCGACAGGAAGTTCCGCGGCCACGCCTTCTGGACGACGCTGATCCTGGTGCCGATGATGCTGTCGCCGGCGGTGGTCGGCAATTTCTGGCGCTTCCTCTACGAGCCTCAGATCGGGCTGTTTTCCTACGTCATCTCGTTCGTCTCGGGCATTCCGCCGACAAGCATCCAGATGCTGTCCAACGTGTCGCTGGCACCGTGGTCGATCATCATCGTCGACACCTGGATGTGGACGCCATATGTGATGCTGATCTGCCTCGCGGGCCTGCGTTCCATCCCTGAATACATCTATGAGGCGGCCGAGGTCGACCGTGCCTCGAACTGGCGACAGTTCTGGTCGATCACCCTGCCGATGGCGCTGCCCTTCATCATGCTGGCGGTGCTGTTTCGCGGCATCGAGAACTTCAAGATGTTCGACATGGTCAATCTGCTGACCGGCGGCGGACCGGGCTCGACCACCGAGGTGGCCTCGATCACGCTGAAGCGGCAGGCCTTCGAAAGCTGGCGCACCGGCTATTCGTCAGCCTTCGCCATCATCCTGTTCGTCGCGGTGTTCGGTCTCGCCAACATCTACGTCAAGGCGCTCAACAAGGTGAAACAGAGATGAGCCTGACCACTGCCCATTCGGTCGTCGCCCCCTCGGCAGGTTCGAAGCGCATCGCCGGCGCCATCATCATCGCCTACGCATTGATCTCGATCGTGCCGCTGTTGTGGATCTTCGCCACCAGCTTCAAGACGCCGCCGGACTCGATCGCCTATCCGCCGAAGATCGTGTTCCAGCCGAGCATCGAGGGCTACTGCAATTTGTTCACGACGCGGACCAGGCAGACGCCGGACTACATCAACTCGCTCGGACCGGCGACCGGCTTCTGCGACGAGACGGTGCGCAAGCGCAACATGGTGATCGCCGGACCATCCAACTTCCTGCCGCGCTTCATCAATTCGCTTGTCATCGCCTTTGGCTCGACCTTCTGCGCCGTCTTCCTAGGCACGCTGTCGGCCTATGGCTTCTCGCGCTTCAAGGTGCCGCTCGCCGACGACCTTCTGTTCTTCATCCTGTCGACACGCTTCATGCCGCCGATCGCGGTCGCCATCCCCATCTACCTGATGTACCGCGAGCTTGGGCTGTCGGACACCGCGCTCGGCATGATCCTGCTCTACACTGCGGTCAACGTATCGCTGGCGGTATGGCTGCTCAAAGGCTTCATCGACGAGATTCCGCGCGAATACGAGGAAGCCGCCATGATCGACGGCTATACGCGGCTGCAGGCCTTCTGGCGCACCGTGCTGCCGCAGGCGACCACCGGCATTGCCGCGACCGCCATCTTCTGCCTGATCTTCGCCTGGAACGAATACGCCTTCGCCGCTCTTCTGACCTCGGGCACGGCGCAGACGGCGCCGCCCTTCATCCCGACCATCATCGGCGAAGGCGGGCAGGACTGGCCGGCGGTCGCGGCCGGCACGACGATCTTCCTGGTTCCGATCCTTGTCTTCACCATCCTGCTCCGCAAGCAATTGCTGCGCGGCATCACCTTCGGCGCGGTGCGCAAATGAGCATGACCAAGCCCATCAAACGCAAGTCTCGCTGGCCACGCTGGGCAAGGCGCGGGCTGATGGAAAACATCGCGACCGCACTGATCGCCATCGGCTTCCTGATGCTGTTCCAGCCCTTCGCGCTGTCGCTCTACACCTATTCCTTCATCACCATGCTCGCCGGCACGGTGATGTTCATCATTGTCTCGAAGTTCCCGGAATAATCATGGCCGAGATCCGCGTCCAACATCTGAGAAAGGCCTTCGGCGATTTCGTCGCGGTGCAGGACTCCAACTTCGTCGTCGAGGACGGCGAGTTCTTCGTCATGCTCGGGCCATCGGGCTGCGGCAAGACCACCACCTTGCGCATGATCGCCGGGCTGGAATTGCCGACCGGTGGCCAGATCCTGCTCGGCGGCGACGATGTCACCATGCTCAGGGCACGCGAGCGCGACATTGCCTTCGTCTTCCAGCTGTTCGCGCTCTATCCGCACATGAATGTGCGCAAGAACATCGGTTTTCCGCTGCTGGCGCAAGGCATGCCGTCGGCCGAGATCCGCACCCGCGTCGAGCAGACCGCGAAGCTTCTGCGCATCGACCATCTGCTCAACAAATCGGTCTCGGGACTGGCGGGCGGTGACCGCCAGCGCGTCGCGCTTGGCCGCGCCATCGTGCGGCGGCCGAAATGCTTCCTGATGGACGAACCCCTGGGGACCCTCGACACCGAATTCCGCGATTTGATGGTCCATGAGTTGCGCGAGCTGCACAACCGTATCCACGCGACGACTGTGTACGTCACACATGACCAGATGGAAGCGATGTCGATGGCCGACAAGATCGCCGTCATGAACCATGGCGTCATCGAGCAGTTCGGCACACCGCGCGAGATCTACGACCGCCCCGCTACCATGTTCGTCGCCGACTTCATCGGCTCGCCGCCGATGAATTTTCTGGGCTTCGGCGGCGGGCTCGCCAAGGGTGTAAAGGAGATCGTCGTCCAGGGTGCCAGGGTCGCGGTACCGGAAGTGCGCGAGGACATCGCGCCGGCCGACATGGCGCTCGGCATCCGGCCCGAGCACATCCGCTTCGACGATGCCTCCAAGCTGCGCGGCGCCATCTACGGCACCGAATATCTTGGCACCACGCAGATCGTGGCGGTGGAGACGGCGGACGGCATCATCAAGGCGCGGGTGCCGGCCGAAATTCGGCTCAACACCGGCGACCATGTCGGCCTGACGCTGAACAGCGCGCGGCTGTCCCTGTTCGACAAGGGCTCCGGGCGCGCGGTGAGAACCGCGATCCACGATACTGCCTCGGAGCGGAGAGTGCAGCATGGCTGATGTGCGCATCAAGGGCGTGACCAAGAATTTTGGCGAGCATGTCGCCGTCAACGGTCTCGACCTGCATATAGCTGACGGCGAATTCGTCGTGCTGCTGGGACCGACCGGCGCCGGCAAGACGACGACGCTGCGGCTGATCGCTGGGCTGGAGCGGCCGGATGCCGGAACGATCGAGATCGGCGGCCACAATGCCACGAACCTGTCGCCGGCCGAGCGCGACACCGCTTTCGTCTTCCAGCAATATTCGCTCTATCCGCATTTGTCGGTGTTCGACAACCTCGCCTTCCCCCTGCGCTCGCCGGCGCGGAAAATACCGGAAGACCAGATCCGCCGGCGGATCGAGGAGGTGGCGAAGATGGTGCGCATCCATCACAAGCTCGCCAACCGTTCGACGAAATTGTCGGGCGGCGAGATGCAGCGCGTCGCCATCGGCCGCGCGCTGGTGCGCAAGCCGTCCATCTATCTGATGGACGAGCCGCTGTCGTCGCTGGACGCCAAGCTGCGCGCGGATCTCAGGCTCGAACTGAAGCGCATCCAGTCCGAACTCGGCGCCACCATGCTCTACGTCACGCACGACCAGATCGAGGCCATGACCATGGCCGATCGGATCGGCATTCTCGCCGACGGCGTGCTGGTGCAGATCGGCTCACCACGAACCATCTATTCCGAACCGGCAAACCTGCATGTGGCGGCACGGCTCGGCCAGCCCGCGATCAATCTCCTGCCGACGGGGCTGCTGCCTGACGGCGGCGCGCCGGTCGGCACCAGGACGATCGGCGCCCGCACCGAGCATCTGGCGATCGAGAAAGCCATGAACGGCCATGCCGACGGCGTTGTCGACTGGGTCGAGCATCTCGGCGACCAGAACCATCTGCATGTGACGGTAGGGCCGAAGAAACTGGTGACGCTGACCGATCCCGACACCGATCTCGCGCAGGGCGACAAAGTGATAATCCGTTACCGGTCGCCGCTCTATTTCGGCGCCGACGGACAACGACTGATGTGAATGATTTTCGGCATCCCCGCCAAGGTTATGCCGGCTTCTGATTGACGATTGCGAAATACGGGACGAATTCGATGAAGCACTTTTTCAACCGCAGGGAAACGATCGTCACCGAGGCGCTGGACGGATTGTTGCGCACCATTGGCTCAGGCGACCTCGCGCGCCTCGACGGCTATCCCGAGATCAAGGTCGTGCTGCGCGCCGATTGGGACAAGTCCAAGGTTGCCGTCGTCTCCGGTGGCGGCGCCGGGCACGAGCCGTCGCATGCCGGCTTTGTCGGCAAGGGCATGCTGACGGCTGCCGTCTCGGGCGAAATCTTTGCCTCGCCGAGCGTCGAGGCCGTGATGGCGGCCATTCGCGCGGTCACCGGTCCTGCGGGTTGCCTGCTGATCGTCAAGAACTACACCGGCGACCGGCTCAATTTCGGCCTGGCGGCCGAGAAGGCGCGCGCCGAAGGTTTCCGGGTCGATATGGTGATCGTCGCCGACGACATCGCGCTGCCCGATATCGCCCAGCCGCGGGGTGTTGCCGGCACATTGTTCGTGCACAAGATATCAGGCCATCTGTCGGAAGCCGGCCGCGATCTGGCCGAGATCGCGTCAACCGCGCGTGCTGCTGCGAAGGATATCGTCTCGCTCGGCATGTCGCTGTCGTCCTGTTCGATCCCAGGCCAGCCGCATGAAGACAGGTTCGGCGCCGACGATGGCGAGCTCGGCCTTGGCATCCATGGCGAGCCCGGCGTCGAGCGCATCGCGGTGCAAAGCGCCGACCGGCTGGTAGCCATTATGGCGGAGCGCCTTGCGGAGCGGCTCGACCCGAAGGCCACCTATGCCTTGCTGATCAACAATCTGGGCTCGGTGCCTCCGCTCGAAATGTCGCTGGTTGCCAATGCGGTGCTTGCCTCGCCGCTCGCCAAGACCGTCAAGCTGACGATCGGCCCCGGGCCGCTGATGACGGCGCTCAACATGAACGGTTTCTCACTGTCGCTGATCAAGCTCGATGCGGCGCGAAAGGCTGCCTTGCTGGCACCGGTCGGCCCGCATGCCTGGATGCCGGCAAAGCCGGTCGTTGCGCCTGCTGTCGTACCTATGACCAAGGCAGCCGGACAAGGCGCGGCGCGCAAGGCCAGCCAGGATGCAGGCACCAGGCGCTTGATCGCCACTGTCTGCGAAAGGCTGATTTCGCTCGAAGCGACATTGAACGGGCTGGACGCCAAGGCGGGCGACGGTGACACCGGCTCGACCGTGGCGACCGGCGCGCGCAGCATCCTCGAACGGCTCGATACGCTGCCGCTTGCCGGGCCGGCCGCGACCCTTGGCGCGATGGGCGATATCCTGAGCGCCTCGATGGGCGGCTCCAGCGGCGTGCTGCTGTCGATCTTCTTCACGGCGGCTGCGCAGGCAATGGACAGCGGTGCGAAGCTATCCAATGGGCTGCTCGCCGGCCTTGAACGAATGACCTTCTACGGCGGAGCCAGACCGGGCGATCGCACCATGGTCGACGCGCTGGAGCCGGCCTTGAAGGCGCTCGACGGCCAGGGCCTGGAGGAAGCCGCGATAGCGGCCCAGCGCGGCGCCGAGGCAACGGCCGAGATGGAGAAGGCGAAGGCCGGCCGGTCCGCCTATGTCGGCGCCAAATTGCACGGCGTAATCGACCCCGGCGCCCATGCCGTGGCCGAAGTGTTCGCGGCTGCTGCTACGCTGCTTGTCACGGCCTGACGCATGCACCAGTTGTCGAACGACCGTTCTTTCGCTACTGCGGGCAAGGTGGAAACCGGGAATTCGGGCGACATGACGGCGCTGGACCTTTCGAGGCTGATCACCGCGGCCGCGGACACGATTGCCGCTCACGCCGAGGAATTGACGGCGCTCGACCAGGCGATCGGCGACGGCGACCATGGGCTGAACATGAAGCGCGGCTTCGAAGCCGTGCGCGCCGAGGCCGATGCGTTCGCGGCAAAGCCGCTGCCCGACGCCCTGAAGGCGATCGGCACCAAGCTGGTGATGACGGTGGGCGGTGCCTCCGGCCCGCTCTTCGGCACGCTGTTCATGGCGCTCGGCAAGGAGATTTCGGCGGAGCCCGACCATGCCAATTTGACGGCTGCCTTCGGCAAGGCGATCGAAGCGGTGGCCGCGCGCGGCAAGTCACAAGTCGGCCAGAAAACCATGCTCGATGTGCTGCAGCCGGTGCATGACGCGTTGGCCGGGGGAAAGACGGCGGCTGAAATAGCCGACATCGCGGACGCCGCCGCCGAAGCGACCGTGCCGATGAAGGCGCTGCGCGGCCGTGCCTCGTTCCTCGGCGACCGCTCCATCGGCCATATGGATGCCGGCGCGCGCTCGACAGCGCTGCTGGTGCGCACGGTCGCGCAAATCATCGGGGACAAAGCATGAGCAATGTCGGGATCGTGATCGTGTCGCATTCACCGCTGGTCGCGGAGGGCACGGCCGACATGGTACGCCAGATGGTGGGCGACGAAGTGCCGCTTGCGTGGTGCGGTGGAAATGGCCATGGCGGGCTCGGCACCAATGTCGAGGCGATCATGGGCGCCATCGACAGGGCCTGGTCGGAAGCCGGCGTTGCCGTCCTTGTCGATCTCGGCGGCGCCGAGACCAACAGTGAAATGGCGGTCGAGATGATCGGCGAGCCGCGGGCGCACAAAATCATCGTCTGCAACGCGCCGATCGTCGAGGGCGCGGTGATGGCGGCGACCGAGGCATCCGGCGGCGCCTCGCTGCGGGAAGTGGTCGCGACGGCGCACGAACTGTCGCCGTCGTGAGTGAACGGGATTTTTGAAGACATGTCAGAAACCGCCGAAGCGACCGTCCTGATCACCCATGATGTGGGCCTGCATGCGCGTCCTTCGGTGAAGTTGACCAAGCTGGCCAAGAGCTTTGCCGCCGACGTGGAAATTGCACTCGCCGCCAACGGCCCATGGTTCGATGCCAAGAGCATCGTCAAGGTGATGGCGGCCAAGGCGCCGAAGGGCACGGTGCTGCACATCAGGGCCAATGGCGATGGTGCCGATGATGCTGTCCGCTCGCTGATCGAACTGGTGCAGCGCGATTTCGACGAGGATGCCGGCCATGTCCGCTCGGCTTGAGGTCGATCCATGCCGTGGCCTACCCGCTGGGAATGCGGGCCATGCGCATTGAGGGTGTTCCAGCCTCGGCCGGCTATGCCGAGGGGCCTCTGTTCGACCTCGGCCGGCCTGCAAGCATCTACGCGAGCAAGGCAAGCGCCGCGGAAGAGAAGACATCGTTGGAGGCCGCGATCAGCACGGCGGCGAACCGGCTCGTGGCCATGATCGAAACCGCCGACAGCGATGCCGCCGGCATACTCGAATTCCACCTCGCCATGCTGGAAGACGACGCGCTGAGCGGACCGGCCTTCGCGTCGATCGCTTCCGGAGAACCCGCCGACGCGGCTTGGCGGCAGGCACTCGATGCCGAGATCGCCGGCTACGACGCCTCGGACCAGGATTATTTCCGCGCCCGCGCCACGGACCTGCGCGACATCAGGGACCAGGTGCTGCGCGCCCTGACCGAGGACGGTGGCAGCACGGCACCGGCCGGCGCCATCCTCCACGGCGAGGACATCGCGCCGACGCGGTTTCTCGAAACCGACTGGAGCCATGGCGGCGGCATCGCGCTGAAGGCAGGCAGCACCGCCAGTCATGTCGCCATGCTGGCGCGCTCGCGTGGCGTGCCGATGGTCGTGGGTCTGCGCGAGCCGCTCACCGCTGTTGCCGGCATCGCGCTGCTCGACGCGGAGCACGGCAATATCGTTCTGGCGCCCTCGCCCGCGGAGATCGGCTCGTTCCGGCAGGCATCCTCCGCCTTCACCGCCCGCCAAGGCGACGCGCGGACCTTTCTGGCACGACCGGCGGCGACGAAGTACGGTACCGCCGTGCGCGTGCAGGTCAACATCGCCGACCCCAGGGATGTCGACGCCATCGATATCGAAACCTGCGACGGTGTCGGCCTGATGCGCACGGAATTCCTGTTCGGCAAGACGCTGCCGGATGAAGAGACCCAGTATCGCGCCTATCGCAAAGTGCTGGAATGGGCCGGCGAAAAACCAGTGACGATCCGTACCGTCGATGCCGGAGGCGACAAGCCGGTGCCGGGCTTCACCGTCGAGGAAGGCAATCCGTTCCTTGGCCTGCGCGGCATCAGGCTGTCGCTGGCCAGGCTCGACATATTCCGTGTTCAAATCAGGGCATTGCTGCGCGCCGCACCACACGGCAATCTCAAAGTCATGTTTCCGATGATCGCCACGTCAGAAGAGTATGAACGCGCCGCCGCCCTGTTCGCCGAGGAACGGGCAGCCCTTGCCGCGCGCGGCATCGCGCAAGAAATGCCGCCGCTCGGCATCATGGTCGAAGTGCCTTCGGTGGCCATCGCGCCGGAGGCGTTCGCCGGCGTCGCCTTCCTGTCGATCGGTTCCAACGATCTGACGCAATATGTGATGGCGGCCGCGCGCGACAATGCCGCTGTGGCCCACCTGAATTCTGTTCGTCATCCCGCGGTGCTGAGGCTGATCGGTTCGGTCTCGGCCTTCGGACGGGAAAACGGGATTCCGGTCAGCCTGTGCGGGGATGCCGGCGGCGACCCCGCCTCGATCCCGTCGCTGCTGGAGGTCGGCCTGCGCGATCTCTCGGTCGCGCCGGCGCAACTCGCCATGGCCAAGGCGGCCATCGCGGACGTCCCGGTCTAGGCGGTAGGCATGATCGATATCAAACTCGAACCCGGTTCCGAAGAAGCGATCCGCGCCTACAAGACGATCCTGTCACAGGTCATCGACCAGCGCCCGTCCGGCATGCGCCAGCGCCTTGCCGACGCGCTTGGCAAGCACCGCAGTTTCGTCACGCAGATTTCGAGCCCCACCTATTCGATCCCGATCCCGTCCAAGCATCTGCCCGCCATCTTTTCCGTCTGCCATTTCAGCCAGGCCGAGCGGGACCAGTTCCTTGCTGCCTATCATCAGGCGCATCCAGGGAAGATCTCGGTCGCCGCGGGCGCGCGCAAGACAAGGCATGTTTCGCTCATCGTGCCGGATTTCGGCGACGACAAGCAGAATGCGGCGCTCGACCGCGCGATCAACGAATTCATCCAGAAGGTCACCAGCATCACCGGCAAGAGTGGCTGATTGCCCCTTGATGTCAGGCTATTTCGGGAGGAGACGGCCATGAAGAAATTCATGAACTCGGTGGACACGGTGCTGACCGAGAGCCTCGACGGTTTCGTGGCCGCTCATGCCGACATCCTGGTGCTTGGCGAGGAGCACAAATTCATCCGCCGCAAGATGCTCAAGCCGGGCAAGGTGGCGCTGATCTCCGGCGGCGGCTCCGGCCACGAGCCGCTGCATGGCGGCTTTGTCGGCCATGGCATGCTGGACGCCGCCTGCCCCGGCCAGGTGTTCACCTCGCCGACGCCGGACCAGATGCTGGCCGCCGCGCAAGCTGTCGACACCGGCGCCGGCTGCCTGTTCATCGTCAAGAACTATGAGGGCGACGTGATGAACTTCGACATGGCAGCGGAAATGTCGGAAGGCGTGCTTCAGGTGGTGACCAATGACGATGTCGCTGTCGAGAATTCGTCCTACACGACCGGACGGCGCGGCGTCGCCGGCACGCTGGTGGTTGAGAAGATCGTCGGCGCGGCCGCCGAGCACGGGCTGGGGTTGCCGGCGTTGAAGGCGCTGGGCGAGCGCGTCAACGACGCGACCCGCTCGATGGGTGTGGCGTTGACCAGCGGCACCGTGCCGGCGGCCGGCAAACCGACCTTCGATATCGGCGATGGCGAGATGGAATTCGGCGTCGGTATCCATGGCGAGCCCGGCCGCCGCCGCGACACCTTGAAGAGCGCCGATGCGATCGCGCAGGAGATCTGTGCCGCGATCCTTGGGGATCTGGATGGCAAGGCGAAAGGCCCGGCGCTGCTGTTCGTCAACGGTTTCGGCGGCACGCCGCTGATGGAGCTCTACTTGATGTACAACAGCGCTCGCCGGATTTTCGAGAAACATGGCGTGACGGTAACCCGCTCGCTGGTCGGCACCTATGTCACCTCGCTCGACATGGCCGGCTGCTCGATCACGCTGGCCCTGCTCGACGACGAACTGACGGGCTGGTGGGACGCACCTGTCCACACGGCCGCGCTGCGCTGGGGCCTATAAGGCTGGCTTCGGCCGCGCTTTTCTGCAACCATTCTGGACAATCCACTTAGCCATGGATTTGCCCGGGTTGATGCTGCCCTCCCTCACCTTCGCAGAAGAAAGACTGCTGCTGCGCTTGGCCGATCCGGAGGCCGCGGCGGTCGAGGACAATTTGTCGGCGAAGGCACTGTCGGCGCTGCTCGACAATGCCGAATTCCACGGCGTTCTGCCGATCATGCTGCGTAAGCTCAGGGAGCGCGGCGACGCGGGCCTGCCTGAAGATTCAGGCCTGCAATCCAAGCTGGATGATCTGCGCCAGAAGGCGACGATCGCCACCGGCCAGTCGATGCTGCTGCAGTATCATGGCGACCGCATCATGAAGGGGATGGCGGCGGAAGGCATTCCGGCACGGATCGTCAAGGGACCGGTCTTCGCGCGAAAACTCTACCGCAACATTTCCGACCGGCCGTTCACCGACATCGACATCCTCGTCGAGCCCGCCAACCTTGCGCGAGCAAACCAGGTGATCGCGGCGTCAGGCTTCGAGCTTGGCAGCAACGAAGCCGAATCCTACCAGCTGCAGGAGTTCAAATGGCAGGAGAAGGAGAACTCCAGCCTGCTGGTCGAGCTGCATGGCGACCTTGTGCACGATACCGGCATGCGGCGGCGCCTGTCCCTGGGCTTTCACGAGTTGGGCATCATTGACGGCGAGGCGACGGACACGCCGGCAGCCCTTTTGACGATCGCCATCGTGCATGCGGCAGGGGGGCATAAATTCCACCGGCTGCAGCTTTGTGTCGACGTGCTGCAAGGCGTACGGGCGCTACAGTCGCCGAAAGCAGAGCAACGCCTGCTCGATGCCGCCCGCATGACCGGCACCGAACTCGAACTGGCGATCGTGCTCAACGTGACCGGCCAGTTGTTCGACGAACCGCATGCGTTCGAACTGGCAGAGCGGATCAAGCCCGACCTGTCGATACGGCTGGCCAAAAAGCTGATCACGACGAACACGCTGCTCAGGGTCAATTCCCGGGAGAAGATCGGCTCGCGCCTGCGTCGCGATGCGTTCCGCTGGATCCAGCGGCTGGCCAAAGCCAGGCCATACGCGGCTTGAAGTGGCCGTCAGCCCCGTGACGTCAATGTGGCGCTTATCAGCGCCGCCGCATCGGCCGGACGCGCGCCCACTTCCAGGGTGAAGGTCGGCACCGAGGAGACCAGCTTGCCGATCGTCGCCAGCCGGCGCTTCTGCAGCGGCAGCAGGCCGGTCATGCCGGTGCGGACATTGTCCATCGCCAGCGCCACCATCGCGTCGGTCCGGGCCATGGGCGCGAGCCGGGTTTCTTCGTCGGCCGATCGCGCGAGGTGCAGGAGTGCTGCTACCGGACGGGCGGTCGGGTTTTCGATTTTTATGATCCGGCCCAGCTTTTCCAGCGAAACAGCCTGTTCGCCGTTACGGTCCCAGGACGGCCCGAGACATGGCGCCACAAGCGGGATCATCCGCGCTGTCTTCTCATGGATCTTGACGAGGCGGGGCAAACCCCAGGCAACAGGCGTGGCGGAAGCGACATTCAGGATCATGGCATCGTCGGAGCACAGGCCGAATCCTTGCGTGGCCAAGGCCAGCGATGTGGTGGTCTTGCCGGTACCGCTCGGGGCATGGACCAGCACGACGGCGTCGCGGCCCGGCAGCGTCAGGCCCGCGGTGTGCAGCATATGTTGGCCGCCGGCATCAAGTGCTGCGTCCAGCATCAGCATCGATGGCGTCCAGGCGGCCTTGCTGTCGGGCACGATGCGGAGTCGAGCCCAGCCCTTCTCGTTGATCTCGACGGTCTGGCGTCCCGGCAGGACGAGATGCACGCTGGCGCCGTCCGTGATCATCCGGCAGTAGCCGTCGTCCGGGATCTCCCCGTCGAAGACCAGGGATCCGGCGGGTGTCTCGTCCAATGCTTCCGCCTCGACGATGTCGAGATGAAAATCCGCTTCGGTCGAACCTTCGACGCGCAGGCTGGCGAGCATCCTGTCGAAGTCCCGCCATAGCTCGGCACGGTCGGCCGAAATGCCGAGGACATGGCCGTTGAGATCATAGAAGGCGCAAGGTCTGGTCAAGCGGCGCGCACTTTCGAGGCGCGGTCATGGTGGCGATAGATCTCGACCATGCCAGGAAGGCTGTAGCTGACCACCGGCCTGCCGTCGAGGCAGACCCAGCAATGCGCCGACAGCCGCGACGTTTGCAGCGACTTCGGATCGACGCCGAAGCGCAACTCCGGATCGAAGCCGGCAAGGCGCAGGAAACGATGGCCGAGCAGTCCTTCCCGCAGGCATCTGCGGTCGCGCATCAGCCAGGGACGGCGCACGGCACGGTTGACGCGGGCGATAATGTAGGCGGCTGGCAAGCCGCGATAGGGCGTCGGCGAGGCGAGCGGCGCCCATTTCAGCACCTCCTCGAAGCTGCGGTTGGCAATGAGGACCGGCATCAGCCGCGCGCTTGCCCAGAGATGGCAGCGGAACAAGGCGCGCAGGAGGGGACTGTCCGCCATCAAGCAGCCCTTCAGCTATCTGGAGCGGCGAGGATGCCTTCCGAGACCAGATCGGTCGCCAGCGCCGCCATGTCCTCGTCAAGCGTGCCTTTGTCGACCTCGAACTCCTCGCAAAGCAGGCCGACGATCTGGCCGAGGCTGCGCGCGCCATCCACCTTGTCGAGAAAAGCTTCGGTCGTGCCGTTGCAGGTATAGAGCTGGCCGCTGCGCGCCAAAAGCACGACCGCGCCGTCGCCGACATGCTGAACCGAGGCATCGTCCGCCAGCCGCAGAACCGTTCCAGAGGCAATTTCCATCGCGAGCCCCAAAAGCCAAGCAAAACCCCGAAATGAGATAGCGCGGTGGTAGGGCGCTGTCTATCGGCCGTCCGGGGGATGGCCCGCGCAGCTCTGTGTTTGCGACAGGCTCTCGTCAGGCCGCAACGTCCATCCACTGCCGAAATCGTCCCAGAAATAGTCGTCGGAATGACGCGGCAGGCGAGTGCGTTGACCGGCAAGACCGTTGCTTTTCTTCCCTTGGGT
The DNA here is from genome assembly GCF_037179625.1 of Mesorhizobium sp. Cs1299R1N3. Lineage (NCBI taxonomy): Bacteria > Pseudomonadati > Pseudomonadota > Alphaproteobacteria > Hyphomicrobiales > Phyllobacteriaceae > Mesorhizobium > Mesorhizobium sp. Cs1299R1N3. The sequence continues at coordinate 790,524 of NZ_JAPYKQ010000001.1, forward strand.
AAGGTAAGAACTCCCGGGACTTGGGGGATAAGCGTATGCGTTACAATTGGGAGCGGGCTCCAACGACTTTCGAACGTCATCGAAAAGCTCTTGCGACAGCCATTTTGATCTTCGGCGGTGTCGGCCTCATGCTGATGGCCTTGCCGATCTAGTGCAATCCACATTTGTCCAGCGAATCCGGTTCGTTAGACGGCTATCGATGGATAGCTCAGCGGAGCTGTCCGGTCACGGCGATGAAGCGGCGATCACGCCCTTCAAAGCCTTGGCTGAAGCGCTGCACCAGCACGACGATCACCGCCGGATTGCCAGCCGGTGTGTATTCATAGGATTCCGACAGGCTGTAGGAGCTCGGGCAGTTCCTCGAGCCCGGCACGGCCTTGTCCTCATGCAAGGTCCTGAAAGGCTTGCCGTCCTGGCCTTGCAGCGTCAGCCGGAAACCGAGCGCCTTGCCCGATGAGTCGCCTTGCTGGGTGTCATCGAAGCTCGCCGAACAATCGGCCGTGCTGCCGGCCAGAATCTGTTCCAACTGGATCGTCGAAGCCCCGGTTTCGTCATAGAGCGGCGAAAGCCATTTCTGTGACACCTGCTCAAGGCGGGGAATGTCGTTGTAGGCGACCATCTCACCGGGAAAGGTGAACTTGTCGGAAGCCGTCTGCTTGCCGCGCGATGCGATGGCATATTTGGCAAGAGTGGGTCCTGCCTTGGCGGTCGCTTGCGCCCTTGCCTGATCGAGGGTCAGCGTCGACTCCTCGGATTCGTCGACGATCAGGATCGGCTTGCCACCGACGAACTCGTCGGTTCTGATATCAATGATATCAATCTCGGAATAGCCGGAGGCCGAGGCACCGGCGTCGAGCGTTCCATATTGTTCGAAGGCGAAATAGACGCCATCGGGCGAGAAGCCGATGATACGCCGTGCCGCGGCATCTCCGGCATGGGCGGTCCCGGCTGAAACCGCCAGTGCCACGCCAATTGCCAGCCCAATCGCCGGCCTTGCCGCGATAGACCACCGATGGTGCATTCGTTCACCCCCCTCGATAGCCGCCACTTCACGACACCGCGCGTGTCAGGTCAAGACGCGGCCGACTGAGACGAAAATGCAGGGAGACATCGCCCGAAGAAACAACATAGGCTATTGCCGAGGACCGCAAATCGTTCCTGGGGAGGTTACGGATGGCTTCACGCTATCACGAGGTCTATGACGGCTGGAAACGCGACCCGGAAAAATTCTGGGCGGAGGCGGCCGAGGCCATCGACTGGTATTCGCCCTGGGACAAGGTGTTCGATGCCGCCGCCGGCGTCTATGGCCGCTGGTTCACCGGCGCGACCTGCAACACCTGCTACAACGCCCTTGACCGGCATGTCGCCGGCGGGCGGGCCGACCAGATCGCACTGATCCATGACAGCGCCATCACCGGAACGGTGAAGAAGTTCACCTATGCCGAGTTGAAACGCGACGTGGTGGCGCTGACCTCGGTGCTCAAGAACCGCGGCGTCGGCAAAGGCGACCGCGTCATCATCTACATGCCGATGGTGGCCGAAGCGGCCATCGCCATGCTCGCCTGCGCCCGCATCGGCGCCGTGCATTCGGTCGTGTTCGGCGGCTTTGCCTCGCATGAGCTTGCCACCCGCATCGACGACGCAAAACCGAAACTGATCATCTCGGCCTCCTGCGGCCTGGAGCCGGGCCGGGTGGTCGCCTACAAGCCGCTGCTCGACAAGGCGATCGAGATGTCCCGCCACAAGCCGGACGCCTGCCTGATCCTGCAGCGCGACCAGTTGCGCTGCGATTTGAAGGACCATTTGGACATCGACTATGCCGACGCCGTCGCCCGAGAACGGGCGGCCGGCGCCAATGTCGACTGCGTGCCGGTGCTGGCGACCGACCCGCTCTACATCATCTACACGTCGGGCACGACCGGCCAGCCCAAGGGCATCGTGCGCGACAATGGCGGCCACATGGTCGCGCTGAAATGGACGATGGACAACGAGTTCGGCGTCAAGCCGGGAGAAGTGTTCTGGGCGGCGTCCGACGTCGGCTGGGTGGTCGGCCATTCCTACATCGTCTACGGACCGCTGCTGCATGGCTGTACCAGCGTGCTGTTCGAAGGCAAGCCGATCGGAACGCCCGATGCCGGCACCTACTGGCGGGTGATCTCGGAGCATGGCGTGGTCGCGTTGTTCACCGCGCCGACCGCCTTCCGCGCCATCAAGGGGCAGGACCCCAAGGGCGAGTTCGTGCCGAAATACGATCTGTCCAAATTCCGCACGCTGTTCCTCGCCGGCGAGCGCGCCGACCCCGAAACCATCAAATGGGCGGAACAGAAGCTCAACGTGCCGGTGATCGATCATTGGTGGCAGACCGAGACCGGCTCGCCGATGACGATCAATCCCGCCGGGCTCGGCCTGTTGCCGGTGAAATACGGCTCGCCCGGTGTGCCGATGCCGGGCTACGACATCCGCGTGCTCGACGATGCCGGCGATGAGGTGCCGCGCGGCACACTGGGCAATGTCGTGGTCAAGCTGCCGCTTCCGGCGGGCTGCCTGCCGACGCTGTGGAACGCCGATGCCCGCTTCCGCCAGGCCTATCTCAATGAGTTCCCCGGCTTCTACAAGACGGCCGATGCCGGCATGATCGACGAGGACGGCTATCTCTACGTGATGGCCCGCACCGACGACATCATCAACGTCGCCGGGCATCGGCTGTCGACCGGCGCGATGGAAGAAGTGCTGGCCGCCCATCCCGACGTCGCCGAATGCGCCGTCGTCGGCATCGCCGATGCGATGAAGGGCCAGATTCCGCTGGGCTTCGTGGTGCTGAACGCCGGTGTCGCGCGCGAAGGCGGCGCCATCGAGAAAGAGGTCGTCGCGCTGGTGCGCGAGCGTATCGGCCCGGTCGCCGCCTTCAAGACGGTGGTGACCATCAAGCGGCTGCCCAAGACGCGGTCCGGCAAGATCCTGCGCGGCACCATGCAGAAGATCGCCGACAAGGAAGCGTGGACGATGCCGGCGACCATCGACGACCCCGCCATCCTCGAGGAAATCACGGCGGCGCTGAAGGCGCGTGGCATCGGCGTGTAGGGAGCACTGCCGGCATCTGGGTGGCGCTGCCGTTCCGCGATGTCGCGGCGCCGCGAACTTTCTGACGGCCGCAGGGCGGGACGGCCGAAACTCTGCGCAATCTCGAAATGGGAGCGGCGGCCTATCTCAGGCCGCTGTCTTCGACCGCACTTCCGACTTGTCGAGATAGTAGCTCGAGTACTTGTCGAAGAATTTCTCCGACGCGCCGAACGATCCGTATTTGGCCAGCTTCTTCAGATCGACCTTGTTCAGCACCGCGCCGACGATCTTGTTGGCGACATAGGGTTCGGATTCCAGCATCGAGCGCACCATGGCGCGCGGCGTGCGGCCCCATTCGGCGACCAGAACGAAGCCGTCGACGAGCGGCGCGAAGGCCTTGGCGTCGACCACCGGCCCCAGCGGCGGCAGATCGACGACGATGTATTCGAACGTCTCCTTGGCGTTCTCGATGAAGCGCCGCATGCCGGCCGAGGAGAGAAGCTCGCTGGTGTGCGAGAAATGCCCACGCGACACCGCCGGAATGATCGCCAGCTTGGTCTGCCTGTCGATCTTGCCGACGGACTGCCAGGTTTGGCCGCTCACCACGGCTTCCATCAACCCTTGCTCGGCTTCCATGCCGAGGCTGCGGCTGAGGCCCGGATTGCGCAGGTCGCCGTCGATGAGCAGCGTCCTGGCGCCGTTGGCGGCGAGCAGACCTGCGAGATTGGCCGCGACCGTCGACTTGCCTTCGCCGGGCAGGACCGAGACCACGCCGATGACGCGGCTGGCCTGCCCTTCCATGACGACATCGAAAGCGATCTTGGCGCTGCGCAGCGTTTCGGAGAACATCGACGCCGGAGCGTCGATGCTCACCCGCATTCGCGCGCGCCTTTCAATGGCGGCCGGCGATCTGGCGACCTTGAGATCGGGCTCGTCCGGTTTGTCTTCCTTCGTCGGCTTGCTGCCGATGGTAGGCAGGTAACCGAGGAATTTGAGGCCAACGCGGTCGCGCACCTCCTCGCCGGTCCTGAAGAACCGCTCGTTGAACTCGTTGAGCCCGCCGAAGCCGGCGCCCATCAGAACGCCGAGCACCAGCGAAAGGCCGAGCACGATGACCGTGCGCGGGCTCGAGGCGGCAAGCGGCGTCGACGCATCCGAGATGATGCGGATCTTGCCGACCGGGAAGGATTGCTGCTGCGCGGCTTCCTCGTAGCGGCCGAGGAACGTCTGGTAGAGTGTGGTCAGCGCCGTCGCCTTCTGGTCGAGGTCGCGCAGCTTCACCTGCGACTGGTTGTCGATGGAGCTCTTGCCTTGCGCGGCGGCGACATTGGCCCTGAGCGCGGTCTCGCGCGCCAGCGCCACCTCATACTCGTTGCGATAGTTTTGGGTCAGCTGCTTCAGTTCGCCGAAGATCTGCGCCGATATGTCGGCCTTCTCCTTGGCGAGCGCCACCGCCTGCGGATGCTGCGGGCCGAAATTCGCCTCCACATCCTGCTGCCGCTTGGCGACGGTGAGGTAGCGCGTCTTCAGCGCCGCGATGACTGCGCTGCTTGGCTGGTCGCTGGATATGGCGGCGTCCTTGAAAGCGTTGTCCGAACCGCTGTCGACGATCGACTTGTATTGCTGGTAGCGGGCGCTGGCACGTGCCGTGTCGGCCTGCGCCACGATGAGCTGGGCGTTCAGGTCGGCGAGCTGCTTGTCGCTCATCAGCTGGCCGTCGCTGTTGGCGGACAGGCCATGTTCGGCCCTGAATTTCTCGACCGCCAGCGATGCCTGCTGCGAGCTTTCGCGCAGTTCGGTCAGCCGGCCCTGCAGCCAGACCGCCGCGCGCTCGGTGGCGTCGAAGCTGGCATCGAGCTGATCGGCGAGATAGGCGTCGGCATAGGCCTTGGTGATGGCTTTCGCCAAACCCGGATCCGTCGCCTGATAGCCGAGCGCGATGACGTAGCTTCGCCCGACGCGATCGGCCCGGATCTCGTTCTGCAGCTTGAGGATGGCATAGTCGCGTCGCGACGTGGCGATCAACGCATCGCGCGCGGCGGGGTCGAGCTTGGAGATATCGCCGGCGCCCGGCGTGGACTGGCTCGGATGGACATACTGGATCAGACCGCGGATCATGCCGACGCCCTGGGCAAGCGCCGACTGGGGCGGGTTCATGAACGCGTCGTTCTGGTCGAGCTTGAGCTTGTCGACGACCACGGCGGCGAGCCGGGTCGAGGTCAGGATCTCGATCTGGCTCAGGATGGCCGAATCGGTCTGCATGGTTGTCGATGTCGCCGAGATGTCGTCGACGATCTTGTTCAGGCCCTCATCGATCAGCACGCTGGAGACCGACACAAATTTTGGCGGCGTCGTCTGCAGATAGAGCAAGCCCAGGAAAAGACCGATGATGGCGCACACGCCAACCACCTTGGCCTGCCGTGCGGCCATGCCAAGCAGCCGCTCGATATCGATGAAGTCGTCGCCGTCTCCTGCGTCCGAATTCGGCAATGGCATCCTCTTGTCGAGAGGAAAATTGGCATAATTCATCTTCGGTCCAATTCTGGCTTGTCTCGCTCGCGGGCCCCAGAAAGATCGGGAGCATTGGCGGACGCGACACACGCTTGGTGCCGGACAGCGAGGAGCCAACCGGCCCCTCCGCCGTCAGCCATCCGACAATGCTCCCGAAAGATGGGCATTATGCGGCTTCTTCCTGGCGTTCATGCGTCCGGACGAACTCCCGGAGCATCTCGAAAACCGGGCCCTTCATGTCGTCGCGCGCCAGCGCGAAGGCGATATTGGCCTGGATGAACCCTTCCTTGGAACCGCAGTCGAACATGCGGCCCTTGAAGGGCTGGGCAAAGAATGGCTGCTCCTGCGACAGGCGGACCATGGCGTCGGTCAGCTGGATCTCATTGCCGGCGCCGCGTTGCTGGTTGCCCAGAAGCTGGAAGATCTCGGGCTGCAGGATGTAGCGGCCGTTGATGTAGAAGTTCGACGGCGCGTTGGCTGGCGCCGGCTTTTCGACCATGGCCGTCACCTCGAAGCCGCCGCCAATGTCGGCGCCACGGCCGACGATGCCATATTTGTTGGTCTCGGTCGGATCGCAGCGCTCGACGGCGATGACGTTGCCGCCGGTCTCGGCATAGAGATCGGTGATCTCGGCCAGGCATCCGCGCCCTCCGAAGGAGACCATGTCAGGCAAAAGCAGGGCGAAGGGCTCGTTGCCGATGACCTCGCGCGCGCACCAGACGGCATGGCCGAGGCCTTGCGGCGATTGCTGGCGGATGAAGGAGGTGGCGCCAGCCACCGGAAGCAGGCTTTCCAGCGACTGCAATTGCGCCTTCTTGCCGGTCTGCTCCAGGGTCCCGATCAATTCCGGATGGAGGTCGAAATAGTCCTCGATGACCGCCTTGTTGCGGCCCGTCACGAACACGATGTGCTCGATGCCGGCCTCGAAGGCCTCGTCCACCGCATATTGCACGACGGGCCTGTCGACGACGGGAAGCATTTCCTTCGGCATCGACTTGGTCGCCGGCAGGAACCTTGTTCCAAGCCCCGCCACCGGTATCACGGCCTTCCTGATTTTCTTCATCGCAAATTCCTTCTGAGGAGATCGACTTCAGTCCATTCACAGGCCACGAAAAATCCCTCCATGTGCCTGCATCTTCACCTCCCCACCCCAACGGCAAACTGTGCCGCTACTCTTCGCAACCGCACGGCGATCGGCATGCCCATATGCCCGACCGCCGCGGGGTCGCTGAGCGCAGTCCGTATCGCCTTGAGCGGGGACCGCGCCTTGATGTGCTGAACCATCGCCAGGAACGAGGCTGCCTTGCGCAGGCTACGGCCGCGCCGGGCGAACGCCGCCTGCGCAGCCTCATCCATCTGGTGGGTTTGAGCGAATACCGCATCTGCTTTGCGCATCGCTTCGACGTGATGAAGCTCGAGCACACGGGAGATGGAGCCGCTGCGAATGTGATAGGCATAGCCGATAGTAGGCTCGACCACGCATCTGCCGCCCTTGGCCAGGGCGTCGGCAAACAGGATGTAGTCCTCGCCGATCCTCAGTTTCTCATCATAGCGCAGCTGGTTCTCGTCGAGGAAACTGCGCAGGAAGATCGGCTTGAGGTAGCCGAAATTGAATTTCGATTCGAAGACGACGTTGCCGGCGATGTAGGTGGCGAGCGTTATCTCGCGCAGACCTTCCAGATACTGGTGCGGGAACATCGCGTCCTCGACCACACCGTCCTCACGGACGACCTGGAGATTGTCGACGGCGATCTCGGCGTCCGCCTTTTCGGCGCGGCCTGTCATGGCGGCGATGCGGCCGGGAAAGACGGCGTCGTCGGAATCGAGAACCGCGATCCACCTGCCGCGCGCGGCGTCGAGCCCAGCATTCCTGGCCCCACCGGGGCCCTTGTTCTTTTCGAGCGCCACGACGCGTACGATGTGCTCGGGATAGGCTCGCGCCACATCGAGTGTGCCGTCACGCGATTTGTCGTCGACGACGATGATTTCGAGGCTGACACCCTTCTGGGCGATGGCGCTGGCGATCGCCCGATCAAGGGTTGCCTCGGCGTTGAAGGCCGCAATCACAAAAGAAACGTCGGGGACGAAGGCACCATCAGGCTGCATGCTTGCCCCCTTCCCCTGGTGAAGGCTGGCCGTAGAGGCGCAGTTCGCGCACACCGACAAGGCCGCTGACGACGCCGACATGCATGATGCCGCGCAGTACGCTGCGGTTCCTGCGCATCGGGCTGGCGGCAACCGGAAGTGCGGCGGCAAAGCAATAAGCGGCCTTTGCCGCGGCAAGGCCCGCCTGCTTCACCCGCGCGATGCCGCTGGCATTGCGGCCCAGGAGATGGCCGTGCGTCTGGCCGACCCGGAAACGGCGGCGGCTGAGCCAGTCGAAAGCGGCTCTGGCCCTCGGCACCGCCTCGTCCACCCATGCTTCCGGCGCAAAGGCGATCCGGCCGCCTGCCTTGTGCATCTGGTCGAAGAATTCGGTGTCCTCACCGCCGGTCTGGCCGCGCGCCAGGCTGAAGCGGCGGTCGCGCAGGCTGTCCGATCCCATGCGCAGCAGGACGTTGCAGGTGTAGCCGGTGCGGATTTCGCCGCGCACGCGAACCGGCAAGGTGGAATGGAAATCGCCGCGGCGCATCCAGTCCGGCGCATCCGGGCGATAGAGCGCGCGCACCGGGCCGAGAACCGCGGCGGCGCCGCTCTGTTCAGCCATTGTCACCAGTTCGGCGAGCCAGTGGGCGGTGGCGGTCTCATCGTCGTCGATGAAGGCCAGGAAATCCGCCTCGCTGGCGTCGAGGCAAGCGTTGCGGGCAATCGAGATGTTGCGCGCCGGGCAATGCCGGTAGCGGACCGGCAGCTTCAATTCCTGCGACAGCGCCGTCACCAACGCCCTGGCGCTTGGCGTGTCGTCATTGTCGGCGACGATGACGCCGACCTCGAAGCCGTCAGGCATGGCAAGCGCGGCGAGCGAGCGCAGCGTGTCGGCCAGTTCCGGCCGCCGGAACGTGCACACGCCGATGTCGATGCTGCGGTTCCTGGCCCCAACCGCCATCACGCCGCCCTCCGCCACGCGCCGAGGCCGAGAAGCTGCAGCCAGAAGCCGACGGACCAGCCGAAATGCATGACCATCGCCGAGACGCCTGCAAGCGCGATATCGGCATTGCGCTGACTGATGGCCGTCACCAGGCCGTAGCCCAAGCACACCGCCACCCACAGCAACAGCGGCAGCGCCGCAATCCAGTGCACGAAGGAGAAGGCCGCCAACAGAACCACCGGGAAGACCGCCAACGGCACCATCTGCCGAACCTTCGGGATCACCCGGTGTTTCAGCACATTCTTGGCCCGGCCACGGCCATAGCCGAGGTACTGGAAATAGAGGCCGCGCAGCGAAGTACGCGGATAGTAGACCATCTGCGTCCTGCCGCTCATCCAGATCCTGTAGCCGGCCTGCCTCAGCCGATAGTCGAGTTCCGCATCCTCGTTGTGGCTGAACGTCTCGTCATAGCCGCCGACGGCCTGGAAGGCCGATATCCGCATCAGCGCGTGATGGCCGTGGTCGACCCACTCGCCGGCGGAGAGGTGGCGATGCTTGGAGCCGCCGGTGCCGAGCTTGGAATTCTGCGCCGCCGCCGCCGCCTTCTGCACGGTGCCGCTGCCGCTGGTCAGCATCGAAACCACCACCGAATCGGCGCCGGTGGCCTGCGCCTCCTCGACCAGCCGGTCGCAATAGTCGTCGGGATAACCGCCATGGGCATCGATGCGGATCAGATATTGCGCGCCCTCGCCGAATTTGGACACCGCCAGGTTGATCGCGGCACTCTGGATGCGCCTTTCATTGTGAAGCAGGATGATGCGCGGATCGTTCTTCTGGCGCTCACCGACAATTGCCAGCGTACCGTCGGTGCTGCCGCCATCGGCAACGAGGATCCGCGCGCCAAGCCGTTCCGCCGCCGGGCAGAGCTGGTCGAGCAGTGCACCGATATGAGTTGCCTCGTTGAGGCACGGGATCACGATCAGGCTGGCGGCAGGCGCTTGCGTCATCGGGCGATGTTTCTCCTAGGCCAAAACTTCGGTTGTGAAAGGCTCGCGCCCGATGGTCAGTCGGCGAAGTTTCTCGACCAGGGCGCTGCAGTCGCCGCGATCGTAGCTCCACATCCTCGGATTGTGGGCCAGCACGCGCGCCTTGAGCCTGCCGAAGCGGTGTTGTTCCATCCTGCCAAGTGCTGTTTCCAGCGCCTCGGGCGTGGCCTGCGGCAACAAAACGCCGATATCGCGATGCCGCAGGAACCGTCCGGTCTCGGTGTTGTCCATCGAGATCGGCACCGCGCCGAAGCGGCAGCCTTCATAAAGGCGGTTGGGCAGCAGCCATTCGGAGTTCTGTCCCTCCTCGAAGAAATCGATCGCCCAGGAGAAATGGACGTCCTGATAGATCGCCGCCATGTCCTCCGGGTTGCGATACGGCCCGCGAAACGACAGGTAAGGTTCGGCATCGACGAAGGCATGGAAATCCGGGAATTCGGAAAGTGCCGGGCGGCCGCGCAGTACGACCTCGAACCGGCCTTCCATACGGCGCGTGAAGCCGGCCAAAAGTTCGAGCGAGCGGCGGCACCGAAGCGCCCCGAACCAGCCGATGCGCCATGGCGGGGCGCCAGGTCCTTCCACCGCCTCGCGTTCGCCAGGCAGAACAGCCGCTGCCTCGAAATACTTGTTCTCGACCAGTTCCACCGGTGCCGCGACCTGGCGGAAGGGTTTGAAATAATTGGCGATGAAGGCGGGCGAACTGGTCACCAGCAGCTTTACGTCCCGCGCCAGATGGCGCTCGGTGGCGCGCAGCGCCTTGCCCAGGACATCGTCGCGGAGCACCAGGCGATGAATGTCGAGGCATTCATAGACGATCGGGACCGCGGCGCCGAAAGCCGACCTTGCCCGGCGCGCCAACGCCAGCATTTCCAGGTTGCGCGCGATGATGATGTCGGGCTTCGGCATGCCCTTGAGCTTCGAACCTATCGAAACTGCTGTTTTCGCCACGGCCGCCAGACGCTGCGCGAATCGGCCGTCACGCGTCGCGCCAAGATCGACCGGCCGCAATCCTTCGATATCGGCAACCGGGGTGGCGGTACGGCGGAAGCCAGCCAGGGTGACCTGGGCGCCACCTGTCCGGAGCATCGTGATCCGCCGGCGAACCGCCGGATCGGAAACATCGTGTACAAGGTACAAGACATGCAGCATGAAAACTCGACCGCTGTTTGACCCACCCGAGGGAAGCCTAGTACAGCTCTTGCTGCATCGCAACATTTTTGCTGCGGCGTAGCAAAAATCGACCCGGCGCGTTGATCAAGGCGAATGCCCGGGAGTCAGGAGAACCACACGCTCTGAATGGATTTATCACGTCGTTTCAAAGGCTTGCCAGCCCGGAAAGCTTCCCTTGGGGAGTCAGGCCGCTGAAGACCATCGACTGGCGATAAATTTGTCCACAGTGCATATTGCGCTGCAGCATAAAATGCGTGGATCGAGACGAAGCAGGATGGCGCCCTACGGATTGGCCGAGCCCCGAGCCAAATTCGGTTTCTTGAATAGGTACTTAAGCCACATTTTGATAATGTCTCGATACCTGATGTTCTCTTTTCGCATGACCTCCCCGGCAAATCCCGACCGGAGCAGGTGCTTCCAATAAAGCCATGCAAACGGGTGCCACTCTCCAGCCTTCCACGGCTTAACGCTCTCCGTAAAGTGGATGATTTTCGGCACGGTATGCCTATCTCTCGACATCACGCGCCATGCGGCTAGATCATCGTACATAAACTCTCTCTGGAAATTCCAAGTCGCATCCACCTGCTTCCACTTACCCCACAACACGACATTCAGGGCGTCCTGATCGGCATATTCAAACTTGGATGGATGCTCCAGCAACAGATTCAATGCACCTCTCAGAATTCCGTCAATACGAGCGCGATGCATGTCAAATACCATCATCCCCGCGTTAAAATATTGACCGGGGAGGGTGAAGTTATACTTCTGCGCGAACGCTTCGATATTTATACCAGGATCAGGAACAGCCGCACAAACACAGTCACCCAAATCACACTGCCAAAGCTCTTTCAGGCTGCCCGTCACAACCATATCGATATCCAGGTATATGAGACGAGATATCGATTCATCCAGAACCTCGTCCATGATAAGACGCAAATATGTAGCGCGGCTTATTTGCAGAAGAGGAGGCAACGTCAAAGCATCGTGGCCGACAATTGAATACCAGCGAACCTCCATCGCTCTCAATTCGGCCGATATTAATTTTTGCAAATCTTCACTTATAGCGTCATGTATAATATGCACCTTGAAGGTGTCATCCTGATCGGAATTTGATTGGACTGATTTCAATAGTGTAACCAGATGCGGTACATAGTTTGTGTCGGACACGCATACTATGTTGATATTTTCATCAACAGAATTGCTCATCACCGCTCCTTAAATTCAAAAAAAGCCGTTCTGATCTTTTGAACGCCAAAAGTGCCAGCCGCCATGCCCCGGGAGACGCTCCACGGCTCAAAAATATCGCGACTTTGCACTTGGTTGCTTGAAATTTGCTTTAGTCATGGCCCAGGCAAAGCCGAAATGCACTCGAGCTTTTTCTGGTCGGCGGCGCAAGGTGGCGAGAATACCTCGCAGAAGCCGAGCGATGATCCTGTCCGGCAAAAGTAGCCGCCGATTGACGAAGTATCCAATCGCCAATTCCTCCCGCAGAAGCTTGGTCTCGCTCCATGTCTCGGCATTGTGGTTGGGATTGCTGTAGCTGACATCCCTGGTGTCGATGCGCAACATCGCGTGACGGTGGGATGCCAAATAGTACTTGGTCCATTCCTGGTCCTCGGCCGAAAAGACCTCCTCCCGGAAGGGACGCTCTCGTAGCAGTCGAGTGGGGATCATGGCCATGGTATTGGACAGGCCATTTCTGCCGTTGAAGTTGTGATTGGTCATAACGGTGTGGCACTCGTGTGGGGCATCCTGTGCTGGTGGATGCCTCCAGTAGACAATCTCCATGCCCCCACCAAGACCAGCGTCCCATCCTTTCGCTATCAGGTCAGGCGCCCGAATGAGCATGTGGCTGCTGATGATGAGCGTGAGAGGCTGGTCGTTGATTGCGACACCGAGATTGATCGCTTTCGAGAAATTAAAGTCCTCGGAAGGATATGTCACGATATCCGCACCAAGCTCTTCAAACGCGCTGGATACGGCCGGATCGCGCGACGAATCCACGATGATAAACCGTTTCGGAGGCACGCTTTGTCTTCGCAGCGCTTCTATCACTTCGATCAGGAGCGGCGTGCATTGATATGCGCGGATCACCGCCGCGTAATGCGGCGAAGAGCTGCGATCCGGCATTCCAATGACCTGGCTCATTTCGGCGGCATCACGGCTTGGACAGCATGGACCATGTCGGCGGGACCATCAGCTAGCCGGCAGATGGGCGCCGCATGTGTCCAGGTGTCGTAAAAAGCAGCAGCTTTGGCATCGAAGGATCTGAAAACGACGTTCGGGATTCCGAGAAGCGTGCTCAGAATATGAGCATGCAACCGATCGGTGACCACAATACGCCCGCGGCTCAACAGATCGATACCCACCCTCAGCCGGGTCTCCGCGTAGCGTCGGCGTGCGATAAGCGCCAAGGGTGCCAGCAGCGGATAGGCGACAGGAACCTTACGCGTGAATTTGGAGAACAATATGTCCGCCAATCGAGCCGCGGTTCTGGGATCATCCAACCAGTCTCTCGCCTCCGCGGAAAGCCCCATCTGGTTCAGCTGCCTCTTGATTTCTTCATGCGGCGCCACCGCTTCCTTGTCAGTGCGCAACAGGCAGAACGCGTCCACATTTGCCGGCTTGCGGACGATCCGGTCCATGGCGAATGCCATGTCCGGACAGAGCACCACCTGGCAATCGAAATTCGCCCGGGCAAAGGCTTCACTTTTTGTGTCACGAGCCAGCAATGTGAAATCGGAATGCGCGGCGATGGCGTCACGCGTTTCCTGCAACACTGCCGGTGAGTCGAAATGGATGCTTTGAGACAGCTGGATGGTCGGTCGATTGGGAAAGCGCCGAAGGATTTTCAAACGAAACTCGTGGTGGTGAGGATATATATCCCCGAAATTGCCCCCGCCATGCATCAAGAGAACGGATGCGCGCTCGATGTGTCGGTCAGATGACGGGCTGTAGGTACTCCAGTCGTGGAATGCCACTTGGCTGCCGGGAAGCTCGCGTTTAAAAAAATCCAATTCGCCCAACAAGATCGCGCAGTCGCCGACGTTGGGATGCTCCGGTGGATCAATAAGGTGGATGCGCTCGCCGCGTCCGGCTATCAGCGGGAGCAAGACTTCTCTGATACGATGCCGCAAGGCAATTTGAAGATCTTCGGTCGTTCGGCTCCCTTGCGGAGGGTCTTCCAGCCATTTCTGGTGCGTCATCAGAAGTCGATCCTTTTGTGTGTCGCTCTTTTCCATCTTGCCCCACCGACTGCGGTGCACAATAGCCACATCCGTTTTAATGCTGCACTGCGGCATAAATGCTTGCGCCCTGACCCGACGGGGAATAAAAACGGTCGCATCGGACATTGATCGAATATCGATCGCGGGCGGGATGTGTCGGTTCTGAGTGTACTGGAGGCGCCGGCGCGTGGATGGAATCAAGGGAAGACTGGCCAAGGGCGCGGCATGGATCACCGCGGCTCGGCTCATCACCAATCTCCTGGGGTTGGTAAGCACGCTTGTCCTAGCGCGGCTGCTCACTCCCGGCGATTTCGGAATTGTCGCCCTCGGCTGGACCGTGCTCGCGATCTTGAACTCAGTCACCGAAATTTCGATCGGCGCTGTGCTCATCCATCATCCAAATCCCACCAAGGAACATCTTGATACCGCCTGGACGCTAAGCGCGGTGCGTGCCGCGGCGGTCGCCGCGATGCTTATGGTCGTCGCGATGCCGGCCGAATCGGCGTTCGCGGAACCGCGCTTGCCGCCGGTGCTGGCGGCGTTGGCAATTTCGACACTGATAGCAGGGCTTGGCAGTCCGCGTCGAATTCTCCTCACGCGCGACCTGGTGTTCTGGCAGCAATTCCTGGTCGAAGTTTCCCAGAAGCTTGTCGGGCTCATCGTGTCGGCCGTGTTCGCGTTCATCTTCAAAAGCTACTGGGCGCTTGTTGCGGGAACGTTGGCATCGGATTTCACTGGCCTCGTCATTTCCTATGTAGTCGCGCCCTTCAAGCCAAAGCCCGGCTTGCGGCACTGGCGCGAGATGTTCGGCTATTCCATCTGGCTGACTCTTGCACAGGCTATCAACACACTGAACTGGCGGTTCGACCACCTGCTGATCGGGGCCTTCCTCGGCAAGACCCCGCTTGGATATTATTCGGTGGGCGACAATCTCGCCGCCATGCCGACGCGCGAGGCGATCGCTCCTTTGACCTCGGTGCTGTTTCCTGCATTCGCCCATGTGAAGAACCGTGACGACGGCGGCCTGGAGAAAGTCTACCAGTCGTCGCAAGCGCTCGTCACGATGATCGCCTTGCCCGTCGGTGTCGGAATGGCGCTGATTGCCGAACCATTGGTCCGGCTGACGATGACGGACAAGTGGCTTCCCGCCGTAATCGTGATCCAGGCGTTGTCTGCCGTGTTTGCCATTCAAACCCTGGGAAGCCTGGCGCAACCGCTGGCGATGGCGACGGGCGACACGCGATTGCTGTTCAAGCGTGACGTTCAGGCATTCATCCTGCGCGTCCCCTCGGTCATCGTCGGACTTTGGCTTGGTGGACTTGCCGGCGTGGCAATCGCGCGAGCGGTGGCGGGGGTCATCGGCATCTTTTTCAATCTTCAGGTCGTGCGGCAACTCACCGGCATTGGCTACCTGGCACAGGTGCGCCCAAATCTGCGAAGCCTGGCAAGTGCCGGAGTCATGATCGCGGCCGTGCTCGTCTCTCGGTCGGCGCTTCCATCCGGCGTCGAAACGTCCGAGATGATTTTGAACCTCGCGTCACAGATCGCCATTGGAGCGATCTCTTTTGCCGCAGCGCAATTGCTGCAGTGGAATTTGATGCGACGACCTGTAGGACCCGAAACTGAACTGATTGCCCTGGGCAAGCGGCTTTTGATGGGCAGGGGCGCACGCCTGCTTGGACGGTGGGCATGACAGGGAAAAAGCACGACACCGCGGTCGTCTTCGTGACCGACAACGGATATCTCGGTCCGTCACTCCTGGCGGCACTTCAGTTGACGGCGCAAGGCATCGACGCGTTGGCCGACATCATGATCTACACGGTCGGTGTCGATCCAGCACTGATCGACACACTTCAGAACCGTGCAGGTCGGGCGATATCCTTCATCGCGCTGCCCGACACGTCCTATGTGCCACCGGATGGCGTGGCGTTTGCCAAGAACCACGTGCCAGTCACCGCTTTGGCGCGGCTCGTGATAGCCGACCATTTGCCGTCGCAGTATCGCAACATCGTTTATCTTGATGGCGATATCCAAATCGTTGGAGACATTGCGCCGCTCGTTCGGCATCGGGTCCGGGACGGTTGGATCGCGGCCGGCAGGGGTAGCGCCTGGCTCGATCCCGACGATAGATTGGGGCTTAATCCTAAAGGCTATTTCGATGTGTTGGCGGGAGCCACGCGTCAGAGCTACTTCAACTCCGGAGTGCTGGCATGCAACCGGGACACTTGGGCCATTTATGGTCCCAAAGCGTTAAACGCATTCTTCAGCAACGGCGACACATTCATTCGGCACGACCAGAGTGCACTCAATGCCGTCTTTGAGCAAAATGTCGAACCGCTCTCGCCGGCCTATAATTTCCACAATGTCTACGCCAAGCTCAAGTGCCACGGAATTCTCGCGCCAAAGATCATCCATTTCACCGGCCCCGCCAAACCTTGGAAGGCTGCCGTCCCGCCATGGGGATGGCGTTTCCACAAGCCTTATACCGATCTCATGGAGCGCTTTCCGGAGCTTGCGTCGGTCTTCAAAGTCGAACCTTACGCGCCGCAGCCGACACCCGGCCTGCGTGCGAGAATTTCAACCCTTCGGGGCGCTCGCACTCGAATATCCCAGCGCCGGGCATTTCGTGCCTATGTCAAGCGGGACTTCTTCGCAGTTAGATAACCGCCGCTATGTCGATTAATTCAGGGCGCGAATATTGACTCAAGACCGCTTCAATTCCCTGCATGCAATTCGTGGAATTGCAGCTATCGTCGTACTAACGAGCCACTTGGTGTTGGCCATTCCAGGTATCGATTTGCTTGTGTGGGCAGACCCAAACGCGACACGCCATTTCACCTGGCGCTGGGAAAACGCAATTACCTATTCTCCGCTCCACATCTTCTGGAGCGGGCACGAAGCGGTATTGGTGTTTTTCATATTAAGCGGCTTTGTCTTGACGTTGGCTATTCTCAAGGCACGGGATTCTTTTGCCAATTATGCCGCAAAGAGAATAGTGCGAATTTGGATGCCCTTTGCCGTCGCATTGTTGCTGGCAATAATTGCATCAAAGGCTCTTTTCGTTCAACCCATCGGAGATGGATACAGCGAATGGCTCCAGCACATGCCACCTGGTGCGATTTCAATCAAGTCCGTCGTGGGTCATTTGTTGATGACAGGACTGACCCAACATATGACGCTATCGCCCATAATGTGGTCTCTCGTACACGAGATAAGAATATCCATCGCGATGCCATTCATAGTCTGGGGCGTTCTGAAATTTCCAAAGGCCATGATAACTTTGTCGTTGGTCCTCTTGGTGCCCGGGGCGATCTGGCCCGAAGCATTTAGCCTTACCGCCAGCAGCGTAACGCAGTCTCTTCTGCAGACCTCCATTTATATCCCGATCTTTGTCGGCGGAGCTTTCCTGGCCGTCTATCGAGACACACTGAAAACAGCTATCGCCAAATATCCAATCGTTGTCGTTGCGTTGATGTGGGCCATGGGAATTCTTCTTCTGGAGGCTCGATGGATCATCTATGACGGGTTACTTTTCAGCCACATCTCCTCCGGGGTTGGTGCTGGCCTCATAATTCTTATGGCGTTCGCTTCGCTCGGGAGTAGCCGTTTCCTCGATAAGCCGGCGCTGATATGGCTGGGGGATATATCTTACCCATTGTACCTCACTCATTTCACTGTGCTCATCGCTGTCGCGAAAATAGGTACGTTGATTGGTGCTCCTGTGTGGATCGTCCTGCCCATGGTTCTTGTAGTGTCGCTTTTGGTAGCTGACATTTTCCGAAGAATGGTCGATAGCCCTGTGCAAAATCTCAACAAGATGTTTTCGGCCAAGCCCCGAACCGCCTAAAGCGCGTCGCATTGAAGTGGCGTGGTGGCCAGCCCCGTGAGCGTCGAGCGATCGACATGATCGCCTCAATTCACACACCACGATGACGCGCTGCTCAGCTGGAGTGAGGGCGTGTTGGTGACGTTGCACGGGGTTACACGAATTCAAAGCCGGCTATCCAATCAAGCTGGCCTATTTTCCGTCGACCTGATGCATGTCGCGCAAACTGCCCAGAGCGCGGAGCGCACAACGCCGGGTTAACAGCTGTCGTGATTGCATTCAGCTGCTCACGCCACCAGCCTGCCAATCGAGTGATATTCGATGCCGTGGCGCGCCACGACCTTGGGATCGTAGAGGTTGCGGCCATCGAAGATGACCGGCGTGGTCAGTGCAGCCTTCAGCGCATCGAAGGACGGTGCGCGAAAATTCTTCCATTCGGTGGCGATCAGCAGCGCATCGGCGCCGCGCAATGCCGCTTCCTTGGTGCCGCACAACATCAGGTCGTCGCGCAGCCCATAGATGGCCTGGCATTCCTGCATGGCCTCGGGGTCATAGGCCTGCACGGTCGCGCCGGCGTTCCAAAGCGCTTCCATCAGCACACGCGCCGGCGCCTCACGCATGTCGTCGGTGTTGGGCTTGAAGGCCAAGCCCCACAGCGCGAAGGTCTTGCCCGTGAGATCACCCTTGAAATAGCGGTGCACCTTGTCGAACAGGACGGATTTCTGGTCGTTGTTGCGCTCCTCGACGGCGCGCAGCAGCTTGGCGTCGAATTTGACGCCCTCGGCGGTCTTGATCAGAGCGCGGACGTCCTTGGGAAAACACGAGCCGCCATAGCCGAGACCCGGATAGATGAAGTGGTAGCCGATGCGCGGATCGCTGCCGATACCCTTGCGCACCTCCTCGATATCGGCGCCGAGCTGCTCGGCGAGGTTCGCCATCTCGTTCATGAAGCTGATCTTGGTCGCCAGCATGCAGTTGGCGGCGTATTTCGTGAATTCGGCGCTCCGCACGTCCATCACGATCATCTTCTCATGGTTGCGATTGAAGGGCGCGTAGAGTTCGCGCATCACCGCTTCGGTGTCCTCGCTGCTGGTGCCGACGATGATGCGGTCGGGCTTCATGCAGTCGGCAACGGCGGAGCCCTCCTTGAGGAATTCGGGATTGGAGGCGACATCGAAGCGCAAATCCTCGCGCCCCCTTTTCTTCAGCGTCTCGGCGATCCTGGCCTTCACCTTTTCGCAGGTGCCGACCGGCACGGTCGACTTGCCGACGACGATCTTGGCGGTATCCATCTCGCGCCCGATGGTCTCGGCGACCGTCAACACGTATTTGAGGTCGGCCGAACCGTCCTCGCCGGGCGGCGTGCCGACCGCTATCATCTGGATTTCGCCATGCCTGACGGCGGCCGCCGCATCGGTGGTGAACTTGATGCGGCCGGCGGCGTGATTCTCCCTGACGATGCTTTCAAGGCCTGGCTCGAAGATCGGGACGAGGCCCTGGTTGAGCCGCTCCACCTTGCTTGCGTCGATGTCGACGCAAACGACCTGGTGTCCAACCTCGGCAAGCACCGCCGCCTGCACGAGGCCGACATAGCCAATTCCAAACACCGTCAAGTTCATGCGGTTTGATTCCCATCAGGCAGCGGGCCTCTTCTCGGCCCTGCCGGTTCAATTCGTCTTTCCCAACTCCTTTATACTGCACACCAGCGATTCCGGAAATTGGCAGGGCTGGCCGAGCGCGGTGAAGGCGACACGTTCGACCTGCAGCGAAAGCTTGCGGCCCGGATCGGCGAACGTTCCCATCCAGCCCTTCATCGTATCGCTGCCCCAAAAGCTGAAGAAAATCCTCTGCGCATGGCTGGGCAGCTTCGCAGGATCGGTGATGGTGTTCACAAGCTGGCCGTTGAGGTACCAGCGCAGACTATCCTTCTCCCAGACGAAGGCGTAGTCGTTGAAGGCACTGTCGGTGCCACCGGGCACGTCGACCAGCTTCTCGTTCTTGCCCTTGCCGGCGATATAGGCGTTGACCTGCACCTTGGACGTGTCCTTGGTGAGGACCTCGAAATCGATCTCGTCCCAGGGCTGCTTGTCGGACGGGCCGATATAGGAAAAGAAGGCCGCATTGAGGCCGGCGCCTGTATCGGTTTTCATTCGCGCCTCATAGGTACCATAGCCGAAGCGCTGCTTGGTCTGTACCTCACCGCAGGCGAACTCACGATCCTTGGTCTTCTGCTTCGCGAAGCCGAGCGAAAGAACGCCGTCGGAAAGCTGGACCAGGCCTTTCGACCAGGTGCAATTCTGATGGCTGCCGTTTGTCCAGCCATCTGAAACGTACCAGCGCTCGTGGTCGAAACTCTTGAAGTCGTCGACGAAAGAGGGCGCGGACTGGACATCCTGCGCATGAGACGGGGTTGCCGGCAGGCTGCCAAGAGCGGCGAGCAGCAAAGCGACGGCCAGGCCGGACCACCAGCCGAAATGCAGGGGGGCGTCGATTGCTGTCGTGGACATGATTTTGGGATCCGAATTCATGACAAACTCACCTTTGCGCTGTGCGTCCCCAACCCAAAGTCGACGTTTGAACTGCCTCCAAACGGGCCAACCTTGACCTCTTCAATCACCCTCCCGACTTCCTCCAGTCTTGCATCACCTCCGTCGTGACGGTCCCGCGCCGCCGCCTTCACCCCCGGCCGGCTCCTGCCCGCCAGGCCGATGCGACCGTGGCCAGCGAATCGGTGGCCGCATTCTCGTCGAAGACCGCATCCAGCGAATGACGGAGCTCGCGCATCATGCCGCCCTGGCGCGACAGTGCCGCGATACGGCGCTCGCTGTTCAAGATCGACTGCGTCAGCGCGCTGACCTCGGACGAGCGGCGGTCGGAGGCGGAACCGTTTTCCACGGCTTCGACCGGGAAGGCCGTGTTGGTCGCCTCCTTGCGGTAGCGGCTCTCCAGGCTGGTTTTCTCGGCATCGATTTCAGCCGCGACCTGCTCGAACAGCTTCGCCAGCCGGTCGAGACGCGCAACGTCTGTCTGCCTGTCGCGGATAGGATCCCTTGATCTGAAGCCGAATATCGAGGCCATGAGCTTAAATTCCCGTCATCGCCGGCTTTCCGGGCCGGCTTCCGGCCGGGCCACTGGCCGATCCCCGCAACCGGGGCTGAAAAACTCGTACCGCGTCCACCTCTCCGAAGAAGAGAGACTTCGGACCAGTCCGACCGGGGGCCAATTCGGCTGGCCGTTCAATTTGCTGCACCGCAACATAGACTGCCATCCCCGGAGCCGCGAGGCAACCACCCAATTCGTAAACTCATAAATCCGATCGAAATGGTTTGCGTGGCACGCTCCCGGGCGGCAGGCAACACCGGACGGTCCCGCGCCTTACCGTCCCTTGCCCGTGCTGGTTCCGTCCATCAGGAAACGCAGCGTCGGCACGCGCTTGTTCCTGGACACGAGGCCAACACTGCGAAACAGCGCCTCGAGCTTGTCGGATGCCACCCCCTGGACGATGGGAATGAGGTTGGATTGGCTTGCGAAGGCGTAGGCCGCGGCCGAAGCCAGGCCTCGCTCGGCCTTCACATCGAGGAAATTGCGCAGCCGGTATTTGTCGCGCACATGCCGCTCGTGCCGCCGCAGTACCGCCTTGGACCCTTCCGGCAGGCTGTCGATGGCCAGCAGCGCCAGATCGGCATCGGCCAGCCGCTTCAGGTCTTGCGTCTTGTGGCGGCCACTGAGCGAATCGGCGCGCACGATGGCGCCGTAACCGCAAGAGCGGATGACCTTGAACCGTGCCCCGTGGGCGACCGCCCGCGCGTAAAGCTCATAGTCCTCGCCCAGTCGCAGGCTTTCGTCGTAGCGCAATCCGTGGCGGTCGAGGAAGGCACGGCTGATCACGGGCTTCAAGAAGCCGAGTTCACCTCTTTGCACCCGGCGTCTGGAGATGTTGCCTTCCACGAAGCTTTCGAAATCCAGGAATTCCGGATCGGCGGCAAAATCCGGGGCGACGATTTTGGTCGCGTCACCGGTCGCGTCATCTCTGATAAGCATGATGTTGTCGGCGGCGAAATCCCAGTCGGCGCCGGCAAACAGGTTGCGAAACCGGCCCTCGAGGAAGAAATCGTCGGCGTCCAGAATGCTGACGAACGGCGCTCGTGAGCGGGCGATCGCGGCATTGCGGGCAAAGGACGGGCCGCGGTTGACGTCGAGGCGCATGACGGTAAGCCGACCGCTGCCATCATCGGCGGAGCGGGCAACCTCGGCCGTAGTGTCGGTAGAGCCGTCGTCGACGACGACGACCTCCGCCACTTCCGGCTCGCGCAGCGCGGATCCGATGGCGACCGCGATGGTGCGCGCCGCGTTCTTGGCCGCGATGATCACGCAGACCTGGGATTTCGTCATCGACATGGAATTTGCCTCTTGCACAGGTTCCGTTCTGCCCTCGCCCTGTACCCGTTCGATACCCACTGCCATCATGGACTGGCCGGCCGTTCGAAGATGCGGCGGCTGATGTCCGCCGACGCGGCCCAGCCAACCTCAGCCAGATAGCGGACGGGAGCCCGCCCGCACAATTCCCACAACACCGTCCGCCGCTGCGGCCAGCGCAGCGACAACAGCCATGGCGCAATGACCATGTTGAGCAGATCCTCATTGCCGATGCGCGACAGGATCGGCTTGGCCCGCTCCGACAGAAGCGTGCCGGTGCCGCCCAGCAGCACATCGGCGGCGCGCAGGCCGAGCAGCAAGGTGTCTTCCAGTCCCTGGCTCACCGCGGCATCGAGCACACGCTGCTGATCAGCCTCGTCGAGTCGGCTGGCGCTGGCCCTGATATCGCAGACATAGCCGGCGCAGGGCTCGCGGTTGAACAGGGCCTTGGCGACGCTTATGCAGGACAGCATCAAGGTGTCGGCGGCTGACGTGAAGGGGACTTCGGCGCCGGTGATCTCGACCAGCCGTTTTCGCCGCAGGAACCCGTCGGCATCGCGGGGGCTGGGCGAGCCGGGCTGCTGAAGCCGGTAATGAAGATCGACCGTGGATGATTTCGGCCCATTGCCGCGAACCATGTGCTGTTCGCCGAGGAAGCGGACCCACCAGACCGAACGTGACTTGCCTGACACCTCGTAGCCGATCGAGCGCAACACGTCGCGTGCCTTCGAGAACCCGGCCGGCGAGACCAGGATGTCGACATCGCCCGCAGGCTTCATGAAGTGATCGTCGTAAAGCAGATGCTGCTGGAACGGCCCTTTCAGGAAGACGAAATCAATCCGCCTGTCGAGCAGCGCCTCGTTGACGGCCATCGAATCCATCAGGCAGGCGGCGTTCATCGAAACCGTCCTTCTACGATAGGTTTCAAGCCACTGGACGAGCTCGGCCGGCCTCTCATTCGCCGGCGCACGCGACAGCACCTTCAGAACGAAGGTACCGACCTTGTTGAGCCTGGCGATATCGGTGACGACAGCGACGGAAAGGCCCGGCGGCGATACCTCGCCCGCCGAGGCGGCCGTTCCTGCGAAATACAATCGTAAGCAGGCCTGCACATAGGCGATCTCATTGGCGCAGTCCGTGGCGCGCAATCTTTCATAAGAGCTTTCCGGCAAGGCCATTGAGCGCACAGTCTCCAAAAACGGTTTGCGCGTCGCGCTATGCTGCAACTGCGAAGCAAAGCATCCTTAAAAACCGCGGCGCCGTAAAGCCTTTCCTTTCGCAGTGCAAAATTTTGCGACCGCCGGGCTATCGGCGGCGGTCAGTTCAAAGAGGGATATAGTCTAGTGTTGTCTAAAATCAATCGCCTGCGTTATTTTCCCTTAAAACAGTAGAATCAAAGGTTTACAGGGCTTGTAGCAGCAAGCGGCGATTGCACGCGGCTTTATATCAAAAGAGGCGAGTCTCTTATACCGGGTGACGTCCGCAACCCATAATTGATTAACGCAAGGTAAATGAGGCTTGACTCATAAATGTTGCCGTGCAGCTATTGCAATGCAGCATTAAAGTGCTGACGGCAATCGACAGGCCGTTTCAAGTCCTAATGGAGAGTAAAATGGAACAGAATGTTGAAAAGCATGAGTATGAAACGCCAAACCTGACGGTACATGGTTCAATTGAAACCATTACGCAGGGCGGCGGTGGCAGCACGGCACTCGACGCGTCGTTTCCCGCGCACACCCCGATCGGCGACCTGACTTTCTCCTGAGACCAGCCTGATGCTGGAGGAGTGACGTTGGGCCTCCAGCATCCAAGACCAAAATGGAGCCGGGGATGAAAATCCCCGACTTTCCGCCTTGAACCGACGACGTGTAAGCCGTGTGTTGCAAACGAGGTTTTAGGATGAACTGGAACCCCTCCGAGCACGATTGCGTAAGGGCCACCAAGGACGCCGTTGCTTGCGAATTCGGCAATGGCCTCGCGCTTCTCAACCTGAAATCCAATATTTATTACAGCCTCAACGGTGTCGGGGCCTTCATCTGGGAACTGATCCAGGAATCCAAATCGATCGCCGATATCCGCAGCGCGGTTCTCGCTCGCTACAATGTCGACGCCGAACGCTGCAAGGCCGACGTCGATGCATTGCTGAAAGGCTTAATGGAAAACGGGCTTGCGAGGCTTGAGCATGAGGCCCTCGTCTAGGCAGGTGTCGCAAATGGCCATGGTTCCGCAGCAAAGACCTGTGACACAGAGACATCCCCGGCCGATGAAGCAGCGGCCTGGCGGGCGGCGCCTGGCCAGGATTTTGTCCTTGAGCGGCTCGGAAGCGCTTTTCCTGTGCCGCTGCCTGCTGGTGGTCGCGGCCGTCCGGCTCGGGCTGACATTGTTCTCCTACAACCGCGTCCGCGGGATGGTGACACGGCTCAACGCGCGCCAATGTGCCAGCATGGGCGAGTTGCGGCTTGTCGCCTGGGGGGTTGCAGCGGCCGCACGGTTGGTGCCGGGCGCCACATGCCTGACCCAGGCGCTTTCGGGCCAATACCTCCTGGCGCGCCAAGGCAATGCCTCGAATGTCCGCATCGGCATCGAGCGCGGCACGGGCGAGCAATTGAAGGCGCATGCCTGGCTGGTCAGCGACAACCACATCGTGCTTGGCGGATCCGTCGATGGTTTCGCCCATCTGGTCGACCACGGCAGCCGATGAGCGGCGTGGCCGGAATCCTGCTGCGACAGGGCCCCGCGCCGGCTGAAGCGGCGAGCGGCATCCAGCAGATGCTGGCGCGCATGCGCCATCGTGGCCCAGACGGAAGCTCATGGTGGCAGGACAGCGGCATCGCGCTTGGCCACGCCTGGCTGAACACGACCGACGAACCCGGCCCCGGCCCGCTGACCATGGCCGGCGGCAAGCTGGCCATCACCGCCGACTGCCGGCTCGACAACCGCGACGAGTTGCTCGCCAGGCTCGGTATCAGGGACAGCTCAGTCGCCGATGCGGTATTGCTGATGCGGGCCTATCTGCGCTGGGGTGAAGCCTGCCCCGTGCATCTGCAAGGCGATTTCGCCTTTGCCGTTTGGGATGCAGAGCGGCAACTTTTGTTCTGCGCGAGGGACCATTTCGGGGTCAAGCCATTCTACTACCACGCCGCGGAGCGACGCTTTGCCTTTGCCTCCGAGATCGGGCCAATGCTCGACCTCGACGGGGTCGATGCGCGCCTTAGCGAGCACCGGATTTCTGGATTCCTGGCCGGGCTTGCCGACGGCCCGCAATCCACGCCCTACAGCGACATCTTCGCCCTGCCGGCGCGTCACAGCCTCACCGTCACCGCGCAACGTCTGCTGCTGCGCCGGTATTGGCAGATCGAGCCATCGCAGCGAGCGCCGCGGTCTGATGCCGCGGAAGAATTCGCCCATCTGTTCTCGCAAGCGGTCCGAAATCGCATGCGGGGAAGTTCGTCGGTCGGTGCGATGCTGAGCGGCGGCCTCGATTCCTCCTCGATCGCCTGCGTGGCCGGGCTGCAAAATGCGGCCGGGCGCAAGCCGAAGCTGCCGACCTTCTCACTGGTTTTCGACAAGGGTTCGTCGATGGACGAGCGCTCCTTCGTCGATGCGGTGCTGGATCAGCAGAAGGCCGATCCGACGCTGATCCCTGTCGGCAATTATGCGCCTTTCGCTGAGTTCGAACGAGTACTGGAGGAGCAGGAAGGCACCTTCCTGGCGCCGGGCCTGACGCTGACCCGCGGCATCTACCGGACGGCGGGCGCCAAGGGCATCAAGGTGCTGCTCGACGGCCATGGCGGCGACGAAGTCGTTTCGCAGGGACATGGCCATCTGCACGAGCTTGCCAACGGCGGCCGATGGCTGGACCTCTGGCGCGAGGTCCGCAGCGCCTCCAACACCTATGGCGGCAGCACGCTCGGCCTCTATTTCCAGTTTCTCACCATTTACGGACCGGCCTGGCGCATCGCCAGGCTGAGGCAGCTGGGGAACCGAGCCCTGAACAGGATACGCAGGCCTGCCAAATCGCAGCGTGGCCGGAGCTGGCGCGACCTGATCAATCCGGACCTTGCCCGGCGAACGGAGCTCATCGACCGGTTCCACCGAGCCGCCTATATGCCGCCCAGCATCCAGGCCAGCGACGCGCTCAGCCACCGCTGGATCCTGTCCAACGGATATGTCCCGCATTCTTTCGAGGTTCTGGACAAGGCCGCCGCCAATTTCGGCGTCGAGCCGCGTTATCCGTTCTGGGACAAGCCGCTGGTCGAATTCTGCTTGGGGCTGCCGGGCGAGCGGAAGCTCAGTCACGGCTTTGGCCGCTACGTGTTGCGCCAGGCCATGGAGGGCATCCTGCCGGCGGCGGTTCAATGGCGGCGCGACAAGATCGATTTCACCGCCAATCTCGTCAACGGCATGGTGCGCAATCATCGCGACCTGCTGGAGCAGTTGCTGGTTAGCGATGCGGGTCGCATCGCGCCCTATGTCAACCTGCCGGAAGTAAACGCCGCCTATGCGCGGCTGCTGCGCCAGCCGGACCAGGCGGCACCGCTCGATGTCCAGTATGTCTGGCGCTCGGCGTCACTGTCGCTGTGGCTGCGGCAGGTCCAGCATGGCGGGAGCCCCGCATGATGTCTCGCCATGAGCCGTTCGGCGGCGATCTCGACCATCTTGCCCAGCGCGGCGGGATCGCGGGAGAACGACGTTACTACCGCGCCTACGGCCTGATCATCGCATCCGATGTGTCACTGCCCGAACTAGAGCCGGCGGAACCGGCGGCGGCCGACATCGAGATCGCCATCGGCCCGATCGACATGCCCAAGCCCTCGGCGGAGGCCGCGACCGTCTTCCGCTTCGAGCCCGGCCGGCAGTATCTGGCCTGGGAGGCCGTCGGCGCATTCCTGATCAGCGACGCGCGCCGCATCGATGTCCAGCCGGCGCCCGGCGTCGACGACGCCTTGCTTGCCTTCCCGCTGCTGGGGCCGGTGCTGGCGCTGCTTCTGCACCAGCGCGGCCTGCTGGTTCTGCATGCCAGCGCCATTGCGCTGACCGGCAGGGGCGCCATCTTCATGGGCGACAAGGGCGCCGGCAAATCGACGACGGCAAGCGCGCTGGTCCGGGCCGGACACGATCTGCTTACCGACGACGTCGTGGCGATCGACCTGGCAGACCCGAACCAGCCGATGATCGTTCCGGGGTTTCCGCAGATCAAGCTTGCCGCCGATGCCGCGGCGGCGATCTCGCTTGGGCAGGCGCACGTGCGGCCGCAAGTGCATCCCGCGATCGAGAAGCTGCAGCATCGCCTGCACGGCGCCTTCTCCGGCAACAAGGTGCCGACGGCCAGGATTTACATCCTCGAGCGCGGCGAAAGGGCTGGGATCACCCCCTTGCCTCACATCGCCGCCTTGCCTGCCATCATCAAATTCTCCTACGTGACGCGGTTTGGCCGCGCCGCACTCTCCGGCGATTTCGCGGCGATGCATCTTCGCCAATGTTCAGCAATCGCTAACCATGTCGGCGTGTGCCGGCTGGACGTTCCGACGGGCATCGACAGGATCGGCGAGGCCGTGGCGCTGATCGAAAAGGAACTGGCTGGAGATGCCTAGGTCATCGGTCTTCAGCCTGTCGCTGTTTCGCGATGTCGCGGCGTTCGGTGCCGTCATTGCCCAGATCGGCGGGCGGCGAACCTGGACGGCGCTGTTGTTCCTGATCCTCGGCAGCCTGACGGAAGGCATCTCCATCCTGCTGCTGGTGCCGCTGCTGCATCTGGTCGGCCGCGCCGACCAGGATTTCGCGGTCAGGCTGCCGAACATTGATTTTGTGCGCTGGCTGGTGCCAGGCGGAACGCTGCAGCTGACCACGGTGCTCTGTGCGCTGGTCGGGCTTGTTGCCGTGCAGGCAGCCTTCAACCGCTTCAAGTCGGTCTATATGGCAAGGCTGCTCTTCGATTTCATCAACCGCTTGCGCATGAACCTGTTCGAGAGCATCGGCAAGGCGCGGTGGGGCGTGTTCACGCGCATGCGCGGCTCCGATCTCGACCATGCCCTGACCGGTGACATAGACCGCGTCCAGGGGGCGGCCTTTTCCCTGCTGATGCTGGTGCAGATCGCCGTGCTGCTGGCGGGCTATCTCGTGATTTCCATGTTCATCTCGCCGGTCATGACGGCGTTTGCCGTTGTCATCGGCATTGTGATGTTCATAGCGCTGCAGCCGTTCCGCTCTCGGGCCACCGCGTTCGGCCGGATCCTGACGACCAACCGCCAGGATCAGTACCGCACGGTCTCGGAATTTCTCGGCGGCATCAAGGTGGCCAAGAGCCTGAATGTCGAGGCCAACTATTTCGCGCAGCTGCAGGCCACGCTCGAAAAGATGAAGGCCGACAACATCGCTTATGTCCGCAATTCTTCGATCGGCACAGCCGTGTTCCAGGTGGCGAGCGTCGTGGGCTTGAGCGTCTTCATCTACGTGGCGCTGGTCCGCTTCCACCTGTCGCTGGCCGAGATCGTCGTGCTGCTCCTGGTCTTCATGCGGATCGCGCCGCGCTTCATGGACATGCAGACGCAGGCCCAGCAGCTGCTGATCAACCTGCCCGCCTACACAGCAATGCGTAGCCTGCAGGCCCGTTTCGACGCCGAGCGCGAACCGGGCCATATCGAACCCAGGGACGCCCGCAAGCTGTCGCTCGATACGGGGCTGAACATTCGTGATGTCTCCTTCGCCTATGACGACGGCGCCGGCAAGGCGGTGGTGAGCGACATCACCTTCGGCCTCCCGGCCGGCAAGGTCACCGCTCTGATCGGCCCGTCCGGATCAGGCAAGAGCACGATCGCCGACATGCTGCTCGGGCTGCTCGAGCCGACCGCCGGCAAGATCCTCGTCGATGGCGTCGAGATCGATGCCGGCAATCGCCGCCGCTGGCGCGATCGGGTGGCCTATGTGCCGCAGGACGTGTTCCTGCTGCATGACACGATCGCGGCGAACCTGCGGCTTGCCGCCCCGCAGGCCAGCAACGACGAATTGTGGACGGCACTGCGCGCCGCGCACGCCGGCGAATTCGTCGAACGGCTCGACCTGGGACTGGAGACGGTGGTCGGCGACCGCGGCGTACGCCTCTCGGGCGGCGAGCGTCAGCGCATCGCGCTGGCGCGCGCGCTGCTGCGCAAACCCTCGCTGCTCATCCTGGATGAGGCAACAAGCGCGCTCGACTGGCAGAACCAGTCGCTTATCGCCCGGTCGATCGACGGCCTGCGCGGCGCGATGACGATCCTGACCATCGCGCACCGGCCATCGATGATTGCCTTCGCCGACTGGGTGGTGGCAATGGAAGGGGGCCGTGTCGTGGAAGTCGGGCAATATCAGCGGCTGAAGGCGAAGCCGGGGAGCCGGCTGTCCCGGATGCTGTCGGGAGAACAATCGGAGACTGAACCCGCCGATGTGGCCTGAGGACGGTGATATCCCCGTGGGATCTAATGCAGGCCTCGCCGAGCGCTGCCAAGCTTCTCGCCCTTGGGCACTTCGGTGGAGTTCTGCTTTCTCTCGGCTTCGCGCAGCCTGTCGGCTGGTGTCGGCGCGCTATTGGCGATCATGGCATAAACAACCGCGAAATAACCGGCCTGGATGACCACGGCGCAGATGATGATGCGCATCAGTGTCGTGCCAAGCGAAGCCCCACCTAGCCAGGACCAGGCAACGACGATCGCGAGCGCGAAGAGCATCCCAACGATGAATTTTGGAAGCGACATACCCAATAGCCCATAAACCGGCTCGGGTCATATCCAACGATAGCCCCACCCGAGCGCCGTCCCTTGTCATGCGGGCTTGTTGAGTCACCCGCTGCCGACCGGTTGCTTCCGGCCTTTCAACCTGTCGTCACTATGACAGGTATAATTTGCAATTCTATTAAGGCGAGCAGAAGGCGGCAAGGCCAACCGCACATATTTTTGATTGAGCTTACGCCTTCGACTCTGCCATGCTGCAACGCACACGATCGCAATTCACTCAACCTGCAGCCGCCATAAGCTGCGAGTACAATCTATAATATTAAGCAGTATTTTAGGTGAATAGTTTCGAATATGGCATCTTCCTAAAGCACTGACATGCTCCAGGCCCTCGCCCCGAGAACGCGTCGCCTAGGAATCGCCTCAAAAATGTCCCGATTTTTTTATCCTTGCCCATTTATTGTCACAAATGTGCTAAAGATTTCGAAATTTGTGCAGGGCGAGCTTATTATTTAGTCAATTCATGACGCGACTATTTCAAGAGGGTTGGAAATTGTGTGTTGCGCTGCAGCATTTTTTTGGTATCGTGCGGTAAACCATTCGTTCAACGCATGGAGTTTCCGTATGAGGGATATTGCCAAGTCGGCCACGGCGGACTTTTCGCAGGCTGACACCGACTTTCCGCCGCCGATCGGCGGCCTCATCAAGCGGAGCTTCGACATCGCCGGCTCGCTGGCTGGGTTGATCGCGCTCAGCCCGCTGTTCATCATGATAGCGTTGCTCGTCAAGTTCTCCGATGGCGGGTCGATTTTCTACGGTCACCGCCGAATCGGGCGCGGCGGACGGCTGTTCTCCTGCCTCAAGTTCCGCACCATGGTTCCGAACGGCGACAAGGTGCTGACTGCCTATCTTGCGACCAATCCAGAGGCCAATGCGGAATGGATAGCGACCCGCAAGCTGAAGAACGACCCACGCGTCACCCGCGTCGGAGCGGTCCTGCGCAAGCTCAGCCTCGATGAGTTGCCGCAGATCATCAACATCCTCCAGGGCGACATGAGCCTGGTCGGGCCTCGCCCGGTGGTCCGTGACGAACTGGAAATCTACGGCAGCGCGGCCGTCTATTATCTGAAGTCCCGGCCCGGCCTGACCGGCCTGTGGCAGGTCAGCGGCCGCAACGACGTTTCCTATGACAGCCGCGTCGCGTTCGATCGCCACTATGTCGAGAACTGGTCGCTGTTCGAGGACGTTCGCATCATCATCAGGACCGTACCGGCCGTCTGGATGTCACGCGGCTCTTATTGATCGGCCGGCTGACCCAGGCATCCGGCGGCAAGCTCATTGGGCGATGGGGCTAAAACGGATCGGAATGTTCAGTTGAAGATAGACATGTTGGAAGCCTTTGGCAGCGGCCCATTTTCCGGCCGCTCGCGGCTCGTGGCGACGTGCCTTGCGATGTCGCTCGCTTTCCCCCAGCTGGCCGCCGCCGACGATTACCGTCTGGGTTCCCAGGACAAGCTCACCATCCGCATTGCCGAATGGCAGACCGTCGAAAGCGCGTTCCGCGACTGGTCGTCGGTCAATGGCCAATACACGGTCGGTCCGGCCGGCACGCTGTCGGTGCCTTTCGTCGGCGAACTGCCGGCGGCCGGCAAGACCACGGCGGAGATCGCCGCGGCGATCGGCGAGGCGCTGCAGCACAAGCTCGCTTTGTCGGACAAGCCCGAAGCCTCGGTCGAAATGGCACAATTCCGGCCGTTTTACATTTCGGGCGAAGTGCAGAACCCCGGCCAATTTCCCTATGTGCCCGACCTTACGGTGCTGAAGGCGATCAGCGTCGCCGGCGGCATCAGGCGCAACGCCGACTACGGTCCCCAGCTCGGCAAGGACCTGGTCACAGCCAAGGGCAATTTCGATATCTCCGACGACCTGCGCGTGCGACTGCTCGTCAAGCGCGCCCGCATCGACGCCGATATGGCTGGCAAGACGAGCTTCGAAGCGCCGAAGGAGGTCGAGGGCGATCCGCGGCTGCCGACCATCGTCAATGACGAGATGACGATCCTGACAGCCGACCAGAAGGCGCTGAAGCTGAAGCTCGAGGCGCTGGACGATCTCAAGGGTGTGCTGCAGGCCGAAATCGAATCGCTGCAGAAGAAGATCGTCAACCAGCAGAAGCAGGTCGACCTGGCGCAGCAACAGCTGACCAGCATCGGTCCGCTTGCCCAGAAAGGCCTGGTCGCCAATGCGAGACTTCTGGATTCTCAGCAGTCCGTCACCGACCTGCAGGGCAAGATCCTGGATTATGAGACGGCCATCCTCACCGCCAAGCAGGCGATCAGCAAGGCGACGCAGGACGCCATCGACGCCCAGAACACCTTGAGCTCGAAGCTTGCCGTCGACCGGCAGCAAACCGAAGCCGACCTGAACGAGGCCGCGCTGAAGGTGAATATGCAAAAAGGCCTGATAACCCAGGCCACGGATCCGGCGACGACGGCCGCCATCACCAACGACCAGCAGCCTAGCTTGCTCTATTCGCTGGTGCGCAATGTCGACGGCAAGACCAGCGAAATCGCCGCCAAGGAAGACACACCGGTGCTGCCTGGCGATGTGATCAAGATCAAGCTGGCACCGCTGGCCAGCCAGTAGGAAAGCGGAAGTTCGCGCGGCCGGGCGCGTCCGATCCATAACGCAAAGACTTTGAACCTCCGCCTGGCCTGCCGGGCGGAGGTTTTTGCTGGCAGGATTTCCTACACCGGGAAACCAGAACGGCTGTTGACGCGACACCGGGCGGAGAACCGTCTCACGTTCTTTTCCTGGAATGGCTCTGGCCCGCTCCAGCTTTACCCAAAGCGTGTCGCGTCGAAACGGATTCATGCGGCGCTTTAGGCTGTTGCTTGATGCATGCCGTTGTCGCAAAGCCGAGGTCACTTTGCGCGACATTCATTAGCGCCGGACGGAAAACCGCTACGCACTTTCCTGGAACGGCTCTATCCAGCGAACCTCATCGTTACTCGGCCGCCGTCGGACGGTGAGGCCAGGCCTCTCCGCCCTTCGCATTCGCCGGCTCGATGGCCGGGGACCGTCGCGTGCGGGTAACAGGCAGCCGCGCCAGCTTGAAGTAGCTGAAATACATCAGGAAGGAGCCCATGATGTAAGGGTTGAGGGTCTCGACCTCGACGAAGGAACGGATGAGCAGCAATACCATCACGCCGAAGAGAACCACCGATTCGGCTTGCCACCTCTTGAAGATCACCGCTGCGACGTGGCCATAGAGCGTGCGCAGCAAGATCAGCGATATCAGCACCGCCCCGGTGAAGCCGAGTTCGACAAGGGCCTCGACATAGGTGTTGTGGAAGTGGAAGCCGGTGCGGCTGGCGATGTAGAATTCGTTCCAAAGCCGCTCGGGTTCGGCAAAACCCTGCACCCAATAGGCGGCATAGCCGACGCCGAGAATCGGCGAGCGCTGCGCGGCGTCCCAGCCCTGCTCCCACAGATAGGTCCGCCCTGTGAGCGTCGAATCCTTGCCGAAGATGCCAAGCACGAAATCCATGAGCCCGAGATTGAGGGCGACAATAGCCACCACGACGATCATGCCGGCGCCGATCAGGAAGATCACCCGGCGATAACGCCGCGACAAAAGCTTGCTCATCGCAAGCAGCGCAATAAGCGCCAGGACGGCCGGTATCGAGGCCATCGAGGTGGCGGAATGCGAGACGACCAGCACATAGGCCGACAAAAGCACGACCGGCACGGTCAGCATGAAGCTCAGCCGGCCACGCCGCAGAAAAGCAAGGAACACGACGGAGAAATAGATGCCGAGCGAGCCGACAAAACCGATCTGGTTCTTGGAGGCGAAGGCGCCGACGAAATTATAGGTGCCGTCGAGCACGTCCTCGGAATAGCCACCGACCTTCAGAGAATAGATCAGGACGAAGAATATGCCGACCAGGGCGCCTATCGTCAGGGTGCGCACGCTGACGGTGCGCGCCGCGACATAGGCGCAGGCGATATGCGAAAAGTACTGGACCGCCGTTCTGGCGGTGACGCCGGGCGCCTGCGACCAGAACACGGAGAAGCAGACATAGGCCACGAAGAGCAGCGGCAGCCAGGCACTGGACAGTTGCCGCAGGAACCGGCGGTGGTCGACCAGGATGAGCGGAAGCCAGACGGCATAATAGGCCAGGATCAGCACCTGGCCGAAAATGACGGAATAGGAAAACGCCCAGATCGAGACGGCAACGGCAAAGCTGCCATAGACCGAATTCTTCTCGGGATCGACGATCAGGGATTTGGGAATTTTCATCTAAAGGGTCCCGTCGACACGACCCGGGACCGGCAGGTCGCAAACCAGCCGGCATATCCGCAAACAAGGGCGTGCAAGAAACGGCGTCTCCATTGTGCAGTGCAATATAACCTATCGCACCCCATGCTCAATGGCAAATCCGGTCACCTTGTCTTACAGCGCGGCGATCGCCGAGAGATCACAACCACAATCCGGCCGGTGTTGGCCCAGACGATCCGACCGCATACCGACTTGAACTCGGCTAGCGGTAACCTCACAGTCTCGGATGGAAAGGCCATCACATAGATCGGCTTTCAGCCAAGATGGACAGGGGGGAATCACATGCCGATGAATTTCGCGGGACGCTTCGCCGGCCGCGCGGCGGTGATTACCGGCGGCGCCTCGGGCATCGGCCTGGCGGTGGCGCAGAGGATCGTCGACGAAGGCGGGCGCGTCAGTGTCTGGGATCGCGATCCCGCACAGATCGAACAGGCGAAAGCCGTTATTCCCGGCCTGCATGGGGTGATGATGGATGTTGCGGATGCGGCAAGTGTGGAGGCCGCCGCACAATCGACTATCGAAGCCCTCGGCGGCGTCGACATACTGGTCACCAGCGCCGCCATCACCGGGCCGAACATGACGACCTGGTCCTATTCGGCCGAGGACTGGCAAAGGGTCATCGACATCAACCTCAACGGCGTCTTCTACTGCAACAAGGCGTTGGTGCCGCACATGCTCGAGCGCAACTATGGCCGCATCGTCAACATTGCCTCGATCGCCGGCAAGGAAGGCAATCCCAACGCTTCCGCCTACAGCACATCGAAGGCGGCGGTGATCGGCCTGACCAAGTCGCTCGGCAAGGAGCTCGCCAAGACCAAGGTGACGGTCAATTGCGTGACGCCGGCCGCCGTACGCACAGCGATCTTCAAGCAGATGAGCCAGGAGCACATCGACTTCATGCTGTCCAAGATACCGATGGCTCGCTTCGGCGAGGTCGAGGAGGTGGCGGCGCTGATCTCATGGATCGCCTCGGAGGAATGCTCGTTCACCACGGCCGCCGTGTTTGACGTTTCGGGCGGCCGCGCCACTTATTGAGCCGATCGAGGCAGTTCCGAGTTGGCGCGAGCCAACTACAACTCCGCGTGACGAAGCAACGATTGGAGCTGGACAGGCTTATGGTAGCTGACGTCTCAATGAACGTGCCATCACAGGGAGATGCCATGTCACGACGAGAGAGCCCGGCAGGTGCGACGCCCCCCGGCCACCGTGCCGGTGGCGTGCGATCGACGGGAGCCGCGATCATCATGTTGGAGTTTGCATCGTTTGCTTAGAGCAGATCCCGCCGCGCTGGCCGATGACGAGCTTCTGGACCGCTATCAACGCGCCGCCTTCGGCTATTTCCTGGAGAATGTGAACCCCGGCAACGGGCTGGTCGCCGACACGTCGCGGCCCAATTCACCGTGCAGCATCGCCGTCGTCGGTTTCGCCCTGTCCTGCTATCCGATCGGCGTCGAGCGTGGCTGGATAGCGCGCGACGCGGCTGCCAGGCTGACCCTTGCGGCGCTACGCTTCTTCCAGACCAGCACGCAAGGCAGCGGCCACGACGTCACCGGCCACAAGGGTTTTTACTACCACTTCCTCGACATGAGGACTGGTTTGCGCGTCTGGCGCTGCGAGCTGTCGATGGTGGACACCGCCTTGCTGATCGCCGGCATGCTGGTGGCGGGCGCCTATTTTTCCGGGGACAATGACGACGAGGCCGAAATCCGCCAACTGGCCGAGGCGCTCTACAGGCGCGTCGACTGGCGATGGGCGCAAGGCAGCAGCCCGACGCTCCGCCAGGGCTGGAAGGCCAGGAGCGGCTTTCTGCACTATGGCTGGGAAGGCTACAACGAGGCGACGATCCTCTATGTGCTGTCCATGGCCTCACCGGACCGCCCGAGTTCCGACGGCAGCTACGAGGCCTGGACGGCGACCTATCAATGGGAAAACATCTACGGCCACGACGTGCTCTATGGCGGACCGCTGTTCATGCACCAGTTCTCACATGCCTGGATCGATTTCGCCGGCATCCGCGACGCTTTCATGCGCGAGAAGAATTCGGACTATTTCGAAAACAGCCGCCGCTCGACACACCTTCACCGCGATTACGCCCGGCACAATCCTTACGGCTTTGACGGCTATGGCGAGAACCTGTGGGGCCTTTCGGCAGGCGACGGACCAGGCGGCTTCCGCGCCAGCGTGGAGCGACGGCGCCACCGGTTTTCCGGTTATGCGGCGCGCGGCGCGCCTTTCGGTCCGGATGACGGCACGATCGCGCCATGGTCCTATCCGGCGTCGCTGCCTTTCGCGCCGGATATCTGCCTGGCGGCGCTACGCCACCTCGTCGATCGTTACCCGGACGTGATCGACAATTTCCGGCTGCCGAGCGGTTTCAACCCGACATTGGCGAACCGGCGAAAATTCGGCCGCAACGGCTGGGTGTCGGAAGGCCATTTCGGACTGGACCAGGGTATTGCGGTGATGATGATCGAAAACCACCGTTCCGGCCTGATCTGGGAGCTCATGCGCTCCAATCCCCATATCCGTCGCGGCTTGGGCAAGGCCGGCTTCACCGGCGGGTGGCTGTCGCGGCCGGCAACCGGGGGGCGCGATGTCAGGTGAACCGACGAGAGCCGCCGCCTTCCCCGTCGACCGCAACGACGTCGAACTGATCAGGGGCGCGCATCCCCCGCACTGGAAGAACCCGATCCCGAACGGCCCCTACAATCTCGTCGTCATCGGCGCCGGGCCGGCAGGGTTGACCGCCGCGCGTGACGCGGCGAGCCTTGGAGCGAAGGTCGCGCTAATCGAGCGTGGGCTGATCGGCGGCGCCTGCGTCAATGTCGGTAGCATTCCGTCGAAGTCGATCATCCGTACAGCCAGGCTTTATGCCGACATGCGCGATGCCGAGAGTTTTGGCGGCGACCCGCCGGACCATCTTCGTGTCGATTTTCAACGGGCAATGACACGGATGCGGCAGATCCGGCAGCGGATCAGCCGTGCCGATTCCGCCACGAGCCTGGTTTCGGAAGGAATCGATCTGTATTTCGGCGAGGCGCGATTTGCCGGACGCGATACGGTCACGGTCGCGGACAGCACGCTGCATTTCAAGAAGGCGCTGATTGCGACAGGCGCGCATCCGGCCTTCCCTGCCATTCCGGGACTGGTCGAAGCCGGTTATCTCAGCAACGAGA
Source organism: Mesorhizobium sp. Cs1299R1N3 (assembly GCF_037179625.1). NCBI lineage: Bacteria > Pseudomonadati > Pseudomonadota > Alphaproteobacteria > Hyphomicrobiales > Phyllobacteriaceae > Mesorhizobium > Mesorhizobium sp. Cs1299R1N3. The sequence goes on from NZ_JAPYKQ010000001.1 coordinate 828,029, forward strand.
CGATGTTCGACCTTACGCAATGCCCGCCGCGGCTCCTCGTCATCGGCGGCGGGCCGCTTGGCTGCGAGACGGCGCAGGCCTTCTGCCTGCTCGGCGCGAAAGTCATCCTGGCGCAGAGCGATCCGATGTTCCTGCCCGGCGAGGAACGCGACGCCGCGCAGATCCTTTCGGATGCGCTGGCGCGCGAGGGGGTGGAGGTGTGCCTGAACACCGAAGTGGTGGCGGTGCGCAGGGAAGGGGCAAACAAGTTCGCCGACCTGGTGCGGGATGGCGACACGACGACGATTTCGGTGGACGAGATCATCACCGGTGTCGGCCGTTCACCCAATATCGCGGGTCTCGACCTCGAAGAAGCTGGCGTGGCGTATGACGCCAGCGGCATCAAGGTGGATGATTATCTGCGAACCAGCAACCCGCACATCTACGCGGCGGGCGACGTCTGCCTCGAATACAAGTTCACCCACACCGCCGAGGCAACGGCGCGCATTGTCGTGCGCAATGCCTTGTTTCGCGGCCGCGAAAGGCTCAGTGAACTCGTCGTTCCCTGGTGCACCTATACCGATCCGGAGATCGCCCATGTCGGTCTCTACCCCCTGGAGGCGCGCGGCAACGGCATTCCGGTCAAGACCTACACCGTGCTGATGCACGATGTCGCCCGCGCCGTGATGGACGGCGAGGAGGAAGGGTTCGTCAAGATCCATGTCAGGGAGAGATCCGACCGCATCCTGGGGGCGACGGTCGTCGCCAGCCATGCCGGCGAGATGATCAACACGGTGACCCTCGCCATCCGATCGGGCATGGGATTGCATGCGTTGGCCGATGTCATCCATCCCTTCCCGACACAGACGCAAGGCATCAAGATGGCGGGCGACGCCTACAGGCGGACACGGTTCACCTCCATGCGCAGGCGCCTGGCGGCGCGTTGGCTGGCATGGTCCAGGCGATAACCCCAAAAACCGCTGCGACAAGCTGATCGGTCTTTCGGCACAAGGTGCCGATCGATGTCGCTCCCAATGGAATTCCCAACGTGCTGCCCGCCGAAGCCGCGACCGACAGCGTCTATCCGACGATCCCCGAGGCAACCGTGCGGACGCTGCCGGATTGCCTGGTGTGGAGCTCGTCGAAAATCCCGAAAGGAGCGACCGGATGCTGCTCGATTCGTGGCGCCTCCTTGCCAACGACCTCGACATCCGGCCGGTCGGCCTGCCCAAGCTGGAAATCCTACACGTCCGGTGGTGGGGCGGCCGCCCGCCGAAGCGCCTCGCGCAGAGGCTCCAGATAGTTTGCGGGCGTCAGTCGTGCAGGTCCCGCGCAATCGGTGGGCCGACCGAAAATCCGGAGAACGTGACCTCGAAACCTTCACGCTGCGGCGAACAGCACATCATGCCGACATCAGCCATCTTCGAGATCGGGAAATAGGCGAGCCGCACCGGCTTCCAATGACCGTCGGAAGCGTCGAGATACTGGACACGGATCGCTTCGCCGTGGCGGGTCAGGCGGATCCTGACGCCGTCCGGGCCAGCGGCGATGGCCACCAGCGACCAGTCCGAGGTGTCGTTGGTGACAACGACCGAGACATAGGCAAGGCCATCGGTGTATTCGACGCCGGCCTTGATCCAGTGTGTTTCGCTCAGCCGGACCATCAGCCCGGCCTGGTCGTAAAGCACCTTGTAGTCGCCCTTGACGGTGACCTCGGCGGTGAAGTCGCCCTCGGCCCGCCGAGACAGGAAGTGGCCGTTGTCGCGCCAGAAACCATAGAAGGTCTCGCGCCAGAAATCGGTCTCCTTGCCGGTGCGCACACGCACGCCATCACCTTCGATGGCGTGGTGCGGCGGCGGGTTGAGCCAGGTCAGGTCCTGCAACGTCATCGCTTGCACCGGTCCGGTTTCTGGTGTGGTGACGGTTCGCCGGCCGGTCAGCCGGCGAACCAACTCATCCCGCGAACGTATAAGCGGTCTTTACCGTGGTGTAGAACTCCATGGCGTAGCGGCCCTGTTCGCGCGGGCCGAAGCTCGAGCCCTTGCGCCCGCCGAAGGGAACGTGGAAGTCCACACCCGCCGTCGGCAGGTTGACCATCACCATGCCGGCTTCGGAGTTGCGCTTGAAATGCGTGGCGTGCTTGAGGCTCGTGGTGCAGATGCCCGAGGTCAGCCCGAACGGCGTGTCGTTGGCGACGGCAAGTGCCTCGTCATAGTCCTGGACGCGAATGACGCTGGCGACGGGGCCGAAAATCTCCTCGCGCGAACTGCGCATGGCATTGGTGGCCTCGGTCAGCAGCGCCGGCTTAAGATAGAAACCCGGCGTCTTGCGGTCGAGCCGCTCGCCGCCGAAGGCGAGCGTGGCGCCTTCCCGGACACCGATGGCGATATAGTCCTCGTCCTGCTTGAGCTGGGTCGCGTCGACAACCGGGCCGATCTGGGTCTGCGCGTCGAGCGCATCGCCGATCACCAGCTTTTCCATGCGCTCCTTGAGCGTGTCGACGAAACGGTCGTGGATGCCGTTGGTGACGATCAAACGCGACGAGGCCGTGCAGCGCTGGCCGGTCGAGAAGAAGGCGCCGTTCAGAGCGCAATCGACGGCGACCGCGAGATCGGCATCGTCGAGCACGACCAGCGGGTTCTTGCCGCCCATTTCGAGCTGGAACTTGCGCATGTGCTCGACACTTGCCGCGGCAACGCGCTTGCCGGTTCCCACCGAGCCGGTGAAGGAGATGGCGTTGACGTCGGGGCTGTCGAGCATTGCCTGGCCGACCACCGAGCCCTTGCCCATGACGAGGTTCAGCACGCCCTTGGGCAGCCCGGCGCGATGCAGGATGTCGACGATGGACCAAGCGCTCTCGGGAACGAGTTCGGCCGGCTTGAAGACGATGGTGTTGCCGTGAGCCAGCGCCGGAGCGATCTTCCAGGCGGGGATGGCGATGGGGAAATTCCATGGCGTGATGATGCCGACCACGCCGACCGCTTCGCGCGTGATCTCGACGCCGACGCCCGGCCGCACGCTTGGCACCACCTCTCCCGACAGGCGCAATGTTTCGCCGGCAAAGAAATCGAATATCTGGGCGGCGCGAATGGTCTCGCCAATGCCCTCGGCCAGCGTCTTGCCTTCCTCGCGCGCAAGATTGCGGCCGAGTTCGTCCTTGCGCGCCATGATCTCGTCGGCCGCCTTTTTCAGCACCGCATGACGGGCCAGCGGACCGGAGCGCGACCATGCCGGAAACGCCGCCTTGGCTGCCGCTATCGCCTGGCCCGCTTGTTCGACGCCCGCCGAGGCATATTCGCCGACGACGTCGCCGGTATCCGAAGGATTGATGTTGCGGGACCCGGCATCGCCGACCCATTCGCCATCGATGAGGTTCTTTCGAAACGCTGTCATGTCCTTGCCTTCCTGCTTGCTGGCCGCGCGGCCGCATCCGTCTGAAGTGGTATTTGCCAGACAATTGCGCTGCGGGAAAGCACGCACTGGGCTCGAAGGCCGCGACAAAAGTCCCCGGGCCCGCGCTCATGCCTTCGGTGCAGCGGCGACAGTGCCGCGTCGACACCAATCCGGTTAACATCGGTGGATAGCGCTCCGGGTCAAGGTTGAATTGCCCTGTACAGATATGTCCACGACCTTGATTTGCCCGATGCGGCGTGTCAAGCGTCGTGCTGATGGCAGCACCCGAGACGACGATCCAGCGTGCCGGCGCCACCGGCAACATCAAGGCCACTCGCGACGACTGGCTGAAGCTCGCGCTTGAAACCCTGATCTCGGATGGCGTCGAACGCGTCCGTGTGCTGACGCTAGGCCAGCAGCTCGACGTCTCGCGCTCGAGCTTCTATTGGTATTTCAAGAGCCGCCAGGACCTGCTCGACCATTTGCTGGACCACTGGCGACAGACCAATACCCGATTCATCGTCGAGCGCGCCCAACGCCCTTCCGCGACTGTCATTCGCGGGGTGATGAGCATTTTCGAATGCTGGGTGGACGAAAAGCTGTTCGACCCCCGGCTGGATTTCGCGATCCGGGCCTGGGCGCGCCGCTCCCCGACCATCCGGCGTGCGCTCGATGAGGCCGACGAAGAACGCGTCAATGCCATACGCGACATGTTCATGCGTCATGGCTATGAAGAAGAGGACGCGTTCGTGCGTGCTCGCGTGCTCTATTTCATGCAGATCGGCTACTATTCGCTGGAACTCAACGAGCCGATGAGCAGCCGCCTGTCGCATGTTGCCGCCTATCTGCGCAGCTTCACCGGCCGGGAGCCCTCGCCCCAGGATATCGAGGATTTCTCGCGCTACGTCGAGAAGACCGTCCCCCGCACCCGGTAGCCATCCCCTGGAAGCAAGCTGCGCATCCATGTCGGCAACATCGCCGCCGAAAATTAGCCAGCGCTGATCATGCTCAAAGCGTAAACGACCAGAACAGGCAGGCCAGCGTCGCGGCGGCAAAGACCACGAAGAACAGGCTGCGCAGCAGCACATTGCGGCGCAACTCGTTCATGACGAAATGGCAGCCGATGATCGCGGCCGCAAACAGGAAGCGCCAGTTCAACACCGCCCACAAGACATCCCGCTGACCGAACGCCCACCTGGCGACGAGGCAGCCAAGGATGGCCGCGAACAGCACGATGACGGTCCAGAAGACCGCGTCCGCGGCGTTGGTCAGGACAATGCTGGCTGCCCTGATCGGCAGGATCATCATCAGCAGGGCGCTGAAGAAATAGACCGCTGCAAGTGGAATGAACGTGCCGGCATCGGCGATGCCGTCTAGCCGTCTCACACCGATCGCGCCATAGGGATAACCGTGCCTTGCCACCGCCAGGCTCAGCGCCATGAGCAAGGCGGTCAGCACCGCGACCAGTGCGAAGGATGTGAGGGCTTTGCTCATGATGTTCCTGTCCCGGGCGAATCAGACAGGAACTGATGTAACCGATGGTCGTAAATTGCGGGTAAGCTTTCACCCGGGATAACCGACAGGGGCGAAGCCACTTAGCTCGACGGTGCCGCTCGTCCCGGCCGCCGGTGATAAATCAGCTCCAGGCGCCCGAAAAGATCGAGCGCGCTTGTCGACAGAGACCAACCTCTCATTGGCTGCATTCCGATTTACATTCTAATATAATCTGACCATTCCCGGTGAACGAAGCTATGGATTTGCCATGGACCTGGACCCTTCGACCCTCAATCGGGCGCTGCCGCTCCGCGATCAGATCTACCAGAAGATCCGCAACCTGATCGTTGTCGGACAGATGAAGCCGGGGGAAGTGATCAACGAGGTGGCCATCGCGGAGGCGCTCGGCGTTTCGCGCACGCCGGTGCGGGAAGCGGTCAAGCGCATCAGCGACGAAGGCCTGGTCAAGATCCTGGCGCAGACCGGCACCTATGTCGCGCCGATCAGCCGCGCCGATCTCGAGGAAGCCTATGTCATCCGCCGAGCCCTGGAGATGGAGAGCGCTAGGCGCGCGGCCGTCAAGCTCACGCCGGCGTCCGCCGAACTGCTGGAGGACAATATGGCGGCGCACAAGCTTGCCATATCGCGCGGCAGATACGCGACCGCGATCCAGCTCGACGATGTCTTCCATCGCACTATTGCCGAAATCTGTGGCCTGCCGATGATCTGGCGGGCGGTCGACATCTCGAAGGCGCAGATGGACCGCGGCCGTTACCTCGCCATACCAAAGCCCGGCTATGGCGAACAGACGATCGAGCAGCACGAAGCCATTCTCGACGCCCTGAAGCGACACGATGCCGAGGGCGCGGCACAGGCGATGGAAAACCACCTCGAGACGTCGTTCCGCAACACGCTCGAGGTCGCCGCCGACCTTCTCGGCTGAAAACCCGCGACCGGACACGATCAGCACGTGAAGAGAATGAGGCTTTGTATAGGCCTGAAGGCCGAGGCGATCAGCTGGCTCTTCTCCAGGGAAACAGCTTCGCCACGGCCTCGACCTTCGATCTGTCGGGCGGTCGGACAACCTACTAAAGCGCGGCGCAGGCTTCGGCGCACCCATCAACGGCCGGCCGGCAGATTGATGGCGCGCGCCCGGGATTTCAGGCGGGATGCTGAAGCTGGCTCAGCCCGCCATCGACGACGAGGGTCGCCGCGTTCATGAACGGGCACTCGTCGGAAATCATGAACACGGCGGCCAGCGCGATCTCGCGCACCGAGGCGATCCGACCGCCGGGATGCAACGCCATGGTGTTGGCGCGCGCTGCCGCCGGATCGGGAAGGCTGTTCCAGTAATCGATGGCCTTCTGCGTCGCGACATAGCCGGGCGCGAGCGCGTTCACGCGCACGCCTTGCCCGGCATATTCAAGTGCCAGTGATTTGGTCAGGCCAAGCAGGGCGTGCTTGGCGACGGGATAGGGGAATGTGTGCGGGATGATGGTGAAGCTGTGGGTCGAGGCGATGTTGAGGATCGCGCCGCCGCCATTTGCGAGCATGCCCGGCAGCACCGCCTTGCTGCAGTTCCAGGCGCCCTTGACGTTGACATCGAAATTGCGGTTCCACTCCTCTTCGGTGGCCTCGAGCGGCGTCGAAAAGACGTTCATGCCGGCATTGTTGATCAGCGCGTTGATCGGGCCGATCTCGGCGTTCGCCCGATGAACGGCTGCTTTTATCGCCGCGCCGTCGCTGATGTCGGCCGTCGCATGCCCAAGATGCCCCTTGGGTGCCGCTAGGCCAGCGACGGTCTTGCCCAGCAACGTGCCGTCCTGGTCGACGAGGAACAATTTCGCACCCTCGGCAAGACAAGCCTCGGCGATGGCGAGGCCGATGCCTTGCGCGGCACCCGTCAGGAAGATGCGTTTGCCGGACAGGCGCTCAGCCATGGGTGTCCCTCCAGTCGAAGATGATCAACGCCGGCCCAAAGCCGACGAGCGCAGATTGTCGAGCAGCACGGCGAGCAGCAGGATCACACCGCGCACGATGTACTGGTAGAAGGCCGGGATGTTGAGCAGGTTCATGGCATTCTCGGCGATGCCCATGATCAGCACGCCGACGATGACGCCCGACATCGTCGCGCGGCCGCCGGCAAGCGAGACGCCGCCGAGCACGCAGGCCGAGATGACCGACAGCTCGAGCCCGACCGCCGCATTGGGCTGGCCCGAGGTGATGCGCGAGGCCAGCAGGATGCCGGCGATGCCGCAGACGACGCCTTGCAGGGCAAAGATCCAGATGCGTGTCCTGTCGACATTGACGCCGGCAAGCCGTGAGGCTTCGGGATTGCCGCCAATGGCCAGCGTGTTCTTGCCGAAGACGGTGCGGTTGAGCACGAAGCCAAAAATGCCGAACAGGACGGCCAGCACCCAGACGGGTGTCGGTATGCCCAAGAATTTCGACAGCGCGAGCTGATAGAAATCGGGGCTGTTGATGCCGACGGCGCGCCCGTCGGATGCGATCAGGGCCAGGCCGCGCACGATCTGCATGGTCGCCAACGTCGTGATCAGCGCGTTGATGCGGAATTTGGCGATGACGACACCGTTGATGAAGCCGACAAAGGCGCCGCAGGCGATCGCCGCCAAGAGGCCAAGCAGGATCGAGCCGGTGTAGTTCGACGCCATCACCGCGACCATGCCGGCAAAGGCGACGATCGAGCCAACCGACAGGTCGAAATCGCGCGCCGCGAGACAGAACATCATGGTGCAGGCGACAATGCCGACCGTGACCACCGACTGCAGCAGGCCAAGCATGTTGCGGTCGGTGAGGAAATTGGGAACCAGCAGTGAGACCAGCGCGAAGGCAACGACGAAGATGACGACGAGCCCCTGTTCGCCGAGCAGGATCTTCTTCAACGGTTGGGTCATGCCAAAGTCCTCAGGATGCGATCGCGTCGGGAGTTTTCTTGTCGGGAAGAGCGGCGGCCAGGATCGCCCTTTCGGCGAACTGGTCGCGGGAAAGTTCGGCGCTGATGCGCCCGCCGCACATCACCAGGATGCGGTCGCAGATGCCCATCACCTCCGGCAGCTCGGACGAGACGACGACGATCGCCATGCCGTCCTCGGCAAGCTGGTAGAGCAGTTCATAGATCTCGGATTTGGCGCCGACATCGATGCCGCGTGTCGGCTCGTCGACGATGAGGACCCGTACACCCTGCTCCGACAGCCAGCGGCCAAGGATGACCTTCTGCTGGTTGCCTCCAGAAAGATTGATGATGTCCTGCTTGCGCGAGGGGGTGCGCACCTTGAGCTTCTTGATGAAGGTCTCGGCCGTGGCGATCTCACTGGCGCGGTTCAAGATGCCGAAGCGCGCGTGATGGCGCCGCGACGAGATGTTGATGTTCTCCTCGATCGAGCGGCCCTGGATGATGCCGTCATGCTTGCGGTCTTCCGAACACAAGACGATGCCGGCGCGGATCGCGCCATGCGGGTCGCTGGCATGGATCGTCTTGCCATCCACCGTCATGGTGCCGCCCGACCGCGGGTCGGCGCCGAAGACCAGCCGCATCAGTTCCGAGCGCCCGGCGCCGATGAGGCCGAAGAAGCCAACGATTTCGCCAGCGCGGGCCTCGAAGCTGGCCGGCGTCTTCAGTTTTGCCCCGGAGATAGCTTCGACTTTCAGCCTGATGCCGCCGGCCTTGCGTGGCCGAAAACCCCAGATGTCGGAGATTTCGCGACCGACCATTTCGGCGACGACCTGGTCGCGGGTGACGCCTTTCAGTGATGCGTGGTGCGCCGCGAGCTTGCCGTCGCGCAGCACGGTCAGGCTGTCGCAGAGGCGGAACACCTCGTCGAGCCGATGCGAGACATAGATGATGACCTTGCCCTCGCCGCGCAGGCGGTCGATCAGGGCAAACAGGATTTCGCTTTCGCGCGAGGACAGCGAAGATGTCGGCTCGTCCAGTGCGATGACACGCGCATCGAGCATGATCGCCTTGGCGATCTCGACCATCTGGCGTTCGCCGATCGACAGCGTCTTGACCTTGCGGCTGATATCGATGTCGATGCCGGCCGATTTCAGCTTGGCGCCGACGTCTTCCAGCATCTTGCCGCACGCGATGACGCCGGCACTGGCGGGAAAGCGGCCGAGGCTGAGGTTCTCGGCGACGGTGAGTTCCGGGACGAGCTGCAGTTCCTGGTGGATAACGATGACGCCATTGTCGAAGGCATCCCTTGTCGAGGCATAGGCCTGGACCTTGCCGTCGATGCCTATCTCGCCAACATCGGCATGCTGGTCGCCGGACAGGATCTTGATCAGGGTCGATTTGCCGGCGCCGTTTTCGCCCATCAGCCCATGCACGGCGCCCCTGTCGATGCCGAACGAGACGTCCGACAGCGCCCTGACGCCTGGATAGGTCTTGGTGATGTGCGAAAATTCGAGAAAGGACACGGGCGTCGATCCTTCTTATGCCACGGCAAACAGGCGGCGGCATGAGCCGCCGCCTGTTTGTACATGGAGGATTATTCGATGCCGAGGCCTTGACGGACCTTCTGGTAGTCGTCGCGCTTGGCGAGCGCGCCGGAGGTCAGGATCAGCTTCTCCGGTTCCTTGTTGGTGGCGACCCAGTCATACATGTTGAGCGCCGTCTCGTAGCCATGGCGCTTCGGCGAGATGATCACCGTGCCGACAAAGCCGGTGGCAGTCGGCTTCTTGAATTCGTTGATCGCCGAATCCGCGCCGCCGATGCCGACGCCGATCATGCCGTCAGCAGGGATGCCGACGCTTTCGGAAGCACGCACGGCGCCGAGCACCGCTTCGTCGTTGAGGCCGAAAGAGACCCACTTCTTGATGTCGGCATGGGCGTTGAGCACCACCGTCGCCGCATTGAGCGCGGCTTCGGTGTCGGTCTTGGCCTGCGGGGCGTCAAAGATGTTCTCGGCCTTGAAGCCGTTCGCCTTCAGCACCGAGATGGCGCCTTCGACGCGATCGACGGCGGTCGGCAACTGGTCATAGGAAACGCGGATCGCGCCGACTTCGTCGGCCTTCCAGCCGCGTGCCTTCATTTCGTCGACGATCGCCTGGCCGACCGCCTCACCGATCTTGGTGGCCGAGATGCCCATATGCGGCACGTCTTCCAGCGCCTTGCCGTCAGCACCGACCAGACGGTCGTCGACGGTCATCAGCTTGAGATTGTTGGCGGCCGCCTTGGCGACGATGCCTGGGCCGAGCTTCACGTCGGGTGTGCAGACGATGAAGCCCTGGGCGCCCTGCGCGCCGAGATTGTCGATCGCCGACATCAGCTTCTCACCGTCCTCGGCGCCGATCTTGACGAGGGTAAAACCCTTCTCCTTGGCGGCCTGGTCGGCGAACTTCCATTCGTCCTGGAACCACGGCTCCTCGGGCTGTTTGACGATGAAGCCGATCTTGGTGTCCTGAGCGTATGCAGCGATGGTCGTGACGGACAGCACGGCAAGCGCGCCCGCGACGAGCGCGGTCTTCAAAAGTCGCATGATTACCTCCCAGCGATAGGCCGGGCGCTCGGCCCGGGTGCCGGAGTCTGTATTCGGTTTTATCATACTCGTCAATTGATCTGGTATGATAATTAAGCTACATGCTCCGACCAAGGATCGCTGGCGCAAATCATCCGCATCCGGTAAGGCCGGGCCGGTTGTGCGAAGTCAGTGGGTTCGCCGCCTTGGAGGAGGGCTGAGGTGACTGAAACGTCTAAGAAGGCTTCAGCCGATACGGCCCCGCGCCGCCCGCGCGTCATGCCCGATGTGACGAAGGCCATTGCCTCCGACATCTTTTCCGGACGCTATCCGGCCGGCTCTTCGCTGCCCACCGAAAACGAACTCGGCGTCGAGTATGGCGTCAGCCGCACCGTCATCCGCGAAGCCTTGAAGGTTCTCGCCGCCAAGGGCCTGGTGCTGTCGCGGCCGCGCGTCGGCACAATCGTCTGCAACGAGGATGACTGGAACATCATCGACCCCCAGGTGCTGGCCTGGCATGCGCCGCATGCACTGGACGATAAGCTGTTCGATGCCATTCTGGAAACGCGCCGGGCCATCGAGCCGCTGGTCGCCGAGCTTGCCGCCACGCGCGCGACACTGCAGGAGATCGCCGATCTGGAAGCCGCATGGCGCGGCATGGCCGGAGCCGGCGAAGACCTCGCCGCCTTCTCGCGCAGCGACATAGTTTTCCACCAGATCGTCTATGCCGCCAGCCACAACCCGATCTTCCGCCAGATCGGCAATCTGATCGACACCGGCCTGAAATTCTCGCTGGAAGCCTCGGCGACGATCTCGCTCGAACGGCGCATGGAAGCGGTCGCCGCGCACCGCGAGGTGGTGGAGGCGCTGCGCATGCGCGATGCCGAGGCGGCGCGGAGTGCGGCCAACCTTATCCTCGACCTTGCGGCGCGCGACCTCGTCAGCGCCAAGAAACTCAAGAACAACTGAGACCGCGCATGAAAATCATCTCGCTCACCACCTACATCGTTCCGCCACGCTGGCTGTTCCTGAAGATCGAGACCGATGCCGGCGTCACCGGCTGGGGCGAGCCGGTGGTCGAAGGCCGGGCATTGACCGTCGAAGCGGCGGTCAAGGAGCTTGGCGATTATCTCATCGGCAAGGATCCGCGCCTGATCGAGGATCATTGGACGGTGATGCATCGCGGCGGCTTCTACCGCGGTGGGCCGATCCTGATGAGTGCTATTGCCGGCATCGACCAGGCGCTGTGGGACATCAAGGGCAAGGCGCTTGGCGTGCCCGTGCATGAACTGCTCGGCGGCAGGCTGCGCGACACCATCAAGGTCTATTCCTGGATCGGCGGCGACCGGCCGGCGGAGGTGGCGGCGGGCGCGAAGGAAATGGTGGCGCGCGGCTTCCTGGCACTCAAGATGAACGGCACCGAGGAACTGCAGATCGTCGACAGCCACGACAGAATAGATGCCGCCGTCGAGCGCGTCGCGACGGTGCGCGAGGCAGTCGGGCCCAATATCGGCATCGCCGTCGATTTCCACGGCCGCGTGCACCGGCCGATGGCGCGCATCCTGGTCAAGGAATTGGAGCCCTACAGGCTTATGTTCATCGAGGAGCCGGTGCTCAGCGAAAACCGCGAGGCGCTGAAGGAGATCGCCGCCCTCGGCTCGACGCCGATCGCGCTGGGCGAGCGGCTCTACAGCCGCTGGGACTTCAAGTCGGTGTTCGAGGAAGGCATCGTCGACATCATTCAGCCAGACCTGTCGCATGCCGGCGGCATCACCGAGTGCCGCAAGATCGCGGCGATGGCGGAGGCCTATGACGTGGCGGTGGCGCCGCATTGCCCGCTCGGACCCATCGCACTCGCCGCCTGCCTGCAGCTCGACGCGGTCAGCTACAACTGCTTCATCCAGGAGCAGAGCCTCGGCATCCACTACAACGCCGGCAACGACCTGCTCGACTACGCCGCCAACAAGGATGTCTTCCGCTACGAGGATGGCTATGTCGCCATTCCCGACGGCCCGGGGCTGGGCGTCGAGATCGACGAGGACTATGTCAAGGAGCGAGCCAAGGAAGGCCACCACTGGCGCAACCCGATCTGGCGCCACAAGGACGGCTCCTTCGCCGAGTGGTGACGGGACGGCGCCCAAAGCCGCTCCTTCGTTCCGTCGAAAAGGAATGGCGTTCCGTCGAAAAGGAATGGCGTTCCGTCGCAGGAAGAATGGTCTTGGGCTGGCCCCGCCCGACGCGGGCGCAATTGTTTGCCAAGCCCGCCTGTGGAGCGTAAACTCAACCATCGGCCGCCATTTATCCGGGTGCAGCCGACGTGAGAGGTACGCGCTCTTGCCCGTCAGGGAGAAGAGCCATGCCTCAATCCACTTTTCGCAACCATGTTTTGAAAACCCTCACGCCTGAGGATTTCGCGCTTTTACGGCCATCGATGCATCACGTCGAACTGGCCATCAAAGCCCGGCTGGAGATCGCATATCAGCCGATCGAGCAGGTGTATTTCCCCGAGACCGGTATCGCATCGGTGGTCGCCGCCATGACCGGAGGGCGGCAAAGCGAAGTCGGCCTGATCGGCTATGACGGCATGACGGGCATTGCGGTCGTCCTCGGCCAGGACAGGTCTCCCAATGAAACCTATATCCAGGTCGCCAGCAAAGGCTGGTCCCTGCCGGTTGAACCGCTTCGCATTGCGATTGCCGGGAGCCAGACCCTTCGCCCGTCACTGCTTCGCTACGCCCACGAATTCCTTATCCAGTCGTCGCGAACGGCGCTGGTCAATGGCCATTCGAAAATCGAGGAACGGCTGGCCCGCTGGTTGCTCATGGTCAACGACCGCGCCGAAGGAGACATCATCTATCTGACGCATGAATTTCTGGCGACCATGCTTGGTTCCCGACGCCCCGGCGTTACCACGGCTCTCCAGATGCTTGAATATCGAGGGCTGGTACACGCCAAGCGCGGCGAGATCACGATTGTCGACCGCACGGGAATGATAAAACTCACGCACGGCGCATATGGCGAGGAGGAGCAGCGTCATTTCGGTATCGCCTCCGGCTGAATGTCCGGAATCGGACATAGGCTTGAAGACCGCCGCATGTTGGTCGAAAGTCGTATTTGGCGTGGATTTCAGGGAGGCATTCTTGATGACCAACACGTTTCACACCATCACGGTGGAAGGAGCGGCCGAAGCCTATGTCCTTTCCAGGGGCAAGGCCCGCTTTCTCTCCATTGCACAAGCAATCCGCGCCATCCGAACTCTTATGCCGGCATGCAAGGCCACCGATCACGAATTGGAGGAAATGCTGGCGGCGGCCTGCATCGCTCACATGGTGCCCGTCGCTTTCGACGCAGCCGAGCCGGACGGCTCGGCACCGCGTCTCCATTCGTAGGCCGGAGATGTCCGCGCTGGCGCAGAGGACTGCTTCCACGGACGTTCGCCAGGCCATTGTCCGCTACCTGATCGACAATGTCGACAGCCCCAGCGTTTCGCTATCCGGGGTTATCCGCGCCGTGAGAAAGATGTTTCCGCTTTGCGAGCTCACGGATTGGGAACTTGGCGACCACATAGCGCGAAGCGCAATCGATGCGGGATTTGCCATCGAATTCGACGCCGACGTTCCGTGACTGTTCGAGCTCGGTCGTCCCTGATTTGTTGAATGCGCATCCGGATGCGCAACCCAAGTCAGACGTCACCGCGAAGCTGGAGACGTCACGCCGGATCAGTACATTTCAAAGTAATGCCTTGAAATCAAAGAGTTGTCTTAAACACCCCGGAGACTGTTTGGTGGAGCCAATCGGGAAATAACCAACCCCCCCATAACATAAGCAACATCAATGACTTAACTCTTCCGATACGCGCATTTTTGTAACACCGAACTGCATCATGATCCAGAGTGACATTTGGTTTTGTTCCAAAATTCACCAATGTTCCCGGAAGGATGCGGGCACAGGGAAGCTTGGCCGCTAGTCATCTTCGCCATTGGCATAGTGACCTCCGATATGTTCTTCAGATATGCGGTCGGGGTGTATGCTGGCGCGGCATTCGGCTTTGGGCGCGGGCTGCCGTTCGCTCAATCATTCGAACCGACCGTTCTGAAGCTTGTCAGAGCCCAACTCAGGAACCCCTATGCAAGGATTTGTAAGTCTCGACGACATCATCCGTACGTCTACCCGAATAAGTTTCACTGAAAATGACCTCACCGTGGCCACATCGGTGTTGAAGGCAGGAAGGGAGAAGGGTCGTGACCTGGTAATGGGAGCATCAGGCATCGCGGCAAACGGTCAGGAATTCCTCGAGCTCGCTAGCAAGGGGATAGTGGTCTTTACCTCGCGCCATCAGTTGAATGCGAGCTTCCTATTCACCAAAAACGACGCAGGACGATCCCTCTTCGGCAATCAGAAAGCCGTCTATACCGCCTATGTTAATTCCTTCGATGATGACGAGTGGGCAGTCGGTTCGGTCTTTAAAATGTGGACCATGGCGATGACCTCGATAGGGAACGTATATCGTGGCAACGGCTACAGATAGCTCCTTCGCCCGACGGCGGAGCATCTATATTCGACCTAAAGATCTCATTTTTGCGAGCAGACCTGGAAGCTCCTCAAAATGCACCAGAAGTCTGTACCAGAGCCAGTGGAATGTGCGCTGATGGAATTATTTGCCATCAAAATTTCCCACCCAATTTTCAGGCGATAGAGCGGCTTTGTCCTCCGCCAATTCCGAACTGGACCCGAAATTCAGCCAAGACCTTTGTGGTTATTTTGGCGGCCATACAGCCGCATTTCACTTTCTCGGAGGGATTGGGAGAAAATGCGGCCTAAGGCGCTGTATGTCCCTTTAATTTCGGAAGCCAGCCGATCCGGCGGTAGTGGGAAGGACTAATTCGTAGCCCGCGCGAAAGCTCAGCAGAACCACTCATCAACCTCGAAACCCAGCGTTCCGAAAGCGACTAAACTCCGAGTGAGAGTTGAGTAGGCTCTTCAAGAAGGCTTATCTCGATACAATCTCTCTGCAGTGAAAGTTGGATGTAGCTGTTTGTTCCCGCAAACCGCAATGTTCGCAATTGGCCGATTTCTGCGAACCCAAAATAACTGAAAGGAACCCGATAGGTCCGAGGGCCGGATGGCTCTGCCAACGTGCCCGAAGAAATGATCGCGTCCTTTGATTGGGTGCCGGACTGAGCTTTCGGCAAGCTGGTCTCAAGAAGCAGCTTGCCACCGTCAAAACCTCCAACCTTGTTCCTTTTTTTGTCTGCCTCGCCGACCACGTTTTCTAAGGTCTCGTCGGAAATGGTAATGAACGCGCGCAATACTTCAAACACGTCTGCAAGCTCAGTGCGCCTGTCCTTCATTTCAGTGGCTTCACGGGCCTCTAAAATCTCCTCCAAGAATTTCCCGATCAAGAAGCCGACACGTGCCGACTTGGGTATCGTTGCAACACTCTGCTGTTCTTGCTGCCTGGCAATCTTTTCGGGGATCTTGTCTCGAACCAGCTTGCCAAAATTCGTTTGCCGGCGTGTTCGAAGATGGTCTTTCTCGACTTCTGAAATGACGACGCAACCATGCTTGCGGAGCTGGAAGAAAGCATGCGCTAGTGTTGATCCTGATAGAATGACTGGCACGGACATTGGGCGCACAATTTCCGCGACCGCAAAGAGGAACCCGTTGTCACGAAGAAGTTCAACCGACGTAGGCTGAAGCAACACTGCCAACCGGGGGTACCGGCGTTTCATCTCCGCAATCTTGCTTAGATCAGCGGTATTGCGAATGGTCATGATCTGAAGGTTGCCGCGATCTGGGTTCTCCGTATCGTGGGCCTCCGTCCAGTACCACGGAAGATTGATCGAGTTCTCGTCGTCTGTCCGGCAGCCGACAAACCACATAATGTGGCATGCCTTACCCAACCTTGTCGCCAGGTCGAAACTCCTCTTAGCGACATCAAGAACGTCATTCCTATTGATACTCTGAAAGCGAGCAACCTCATTTTTGACGCGCTCGTATTTCCAAGTCCCGTCGGCTTGAAGAAGAAGGACGTTCGATTTGTAATTCGTATATTCAGTCACCTCCTCAGTTGGGATATGAACATCCCAGATGTCATAAGGGCAGAACTGAAGAGCGTCCGGCAGCCCCCACGTCCCGTGCATTTCCACGATCGGGCTATCGGGGTCAGCCCTTACCCAGGCGGAAGACCGTGAGGCGATATATCGATGAGCTACAAACGCGAGGGATTTCTCAGGGTGTAATTCGGCCAACCTCGCAGCTTGTTCCACACACCAGTCAGCAGCTTTTTTGGGTGTCATGCAGTCCGTTTTCGGGAGATTGGTCACTTTCTCCTGACCCGCCGCAACGCTTGTTCTGACTACAATGTTTTTATTGAGCAAGACGGTGAATTCGCTCTCCAGCTGCTCCAGATTACCCTTACTAGCGGTCGGTACAGGAAGAAAAAACAACTTTGGAGCGACCGCCGAGTTCTCTTCGTAAAGCTCATCAAGAACCAGAAGTTTGTCCCAATCCCCGCGGCGGTCCACATCGGCTGCTATCAGTAGCTGTCCACTGTCATTTCGTGCCGATACGGAAGGCTCGATATGCAGTTGCATGGGATTTACTCCATAGAGGTCATCGTCCTCGGCGTCGATTTGAACAATATAAAAGAGTTCTCCGCGCCTAACCCATTCGCAATTCACGCGGGTGCGAACACCACGCAAAAGTTCGTTGTTGATCCAGGCCGCAACCGATCCAAAAAGTCGCTCTCGCGGCAACCCAACACGAGCGCGCAAGGGCTTATCGGCAGGGGGTGCGATATCGCGTTGGGAGTTGAAGC
Organism: Mesorhizobium sp. Cs1299R1N3; assembly: GCF_037179625.1. Lineage (NCBI taxonomy): Bacteria > Pseudomonadati > Pseudomonadota > Alphaproteobacteria > Hyphomicrobiales > Phyllobacteriaceae > Mesorhizobium > Mesorhizobium sp. Cs1299R1N3. Next base: position 845,192 of record NZ_JAPYKQ010000001.1, read on the forward strand.
GTTCGGTCTGTATTACGGGATCAGTCGTTCTAATCGAATATTCCCAATGATCCCTTGTGCGCGACACACGGAGTAAATTGCCAAATTCACCTGCTTCCTCGGGGAAAACGTGCGTTTGCAGAATTATAGCGCAATCGTGATCCCCAGCGGATTTCGATACTTCGCGAATAGCATCTAGCAGGGGCGCGTCAAGATCGTCACGGCGAGCGACATTCAGGACGATGCTCTTATACGTGCCCCGGTCCCAGATCGTTTCACCAACTACGCTTGAACGAACGATGATCTCGTCCGTCTCCACCCGAAGACGCTGGGCAATAGGGGACAAAACGTCGGCGAAGAACCGAGATGTTTCCGCACCGCTCGCTGCGAGCCACGCTACGGTCTTTGCAGAAACAACGGCGAATGGCGGGCACCATGCTCGCGGCAATGCAAATAGCCTCGCTCCCTTCGCTCCAAAGCTTGGAGTTAAGGCTTCAGCATCACTCCATGACTGAAGAGGGACATCGTGAGATACAAGGACCTGGTCACTCATTTCTTCTCGACGGTGCCGAAAACAGCGTTGGCGACGTTGGTCAACAGGCCACTGACACCGTCCGAAAAGTAGCCTACCAAGAAGGCCAAAGCGCACGTCGTGCCGGCAGAGGCGTTCTCCCGCTGCATCCCGCCGCCAATTAGTCCCCCGGCAAGCAAATTTAGAACGATAACTGCGTAGACGCCACCAACAAGCGGTACGAACACGCGCCAATAAAATCGATCAACATGCCATTTTCCTGTCGCGACAGAGTGCATTAGCCACTTAATCGAGAACGTCGTGCCGCCTAGCGCGCCAGTGAAAAAGACTGCAAGTAGGTTTATGTCGAGATTATAGAATGCGCTAATCCCAACATTGATCTGAAACGATTTTCCCGCAAACCCAGCGCAAATAAAGGTCAGGACCAGGAACACTACAAGGTAACCTCCAGCGATGCAGGCCTCTTTATGAATAAGCCCCTGCGCCTCGTCTGGGTATCGGGTTCGCCACTCCCAGAGTTTTCGACCGTCGTCAAAGCCTTTTGATGGGTTAGTTACTCCCCGAAATCCATCGCCCTCATCACCTGGCCCCTTGTCGGACGGCGTATCATTCTGCGGCGTTACAGTCATGCCGCTTTCATATTCATGGGCGCTAAATAGTCTAGCGTTTTCAGTACGTTGTGCTTTCCATCAAAGCGCTTGTAGTCCCATTCCTGAGGCTTGCCAACTAGCGAGGCAACTGTCTTCCGGAAGAACTGAGAACCTAGACTGTGACCGGATGTGAAATATGCGTCTTCCAATCCGCCAAACATATAATAGTTCTCCCTGCCGCTGACTTGCTCATAGACCTGCCCAGAACCCGAGTGTGTCCATTCACTACTGCTCGCTCTGACCACCTCAGATCGGAACTCTTCTAGTGAAAACGGCGGCGATAACAAAAGATGAATATGTGCGTGATCCACACCACATCCCACATCATTTCCCAAAATAGCAGCGCCGTGCTCAAACCAAATCCATTGTTTCGAAGGTGTGAATTTACCTGCCACCTCCCGCACTATCTCGACCGGGTTTTTGTCTTCTTCCTGAAACGAAGTCGCGAAATTGAGGTGCGGCATCCTCGGGATCACGAGAAGCCAGTACGGCAGTATCGCACCTTTTGTGGGAGCGACCACAAAACCTGGGGCTTGCTCAAGAAGGACATCCCACGGCTCGTGACTTTCACAGTTCCCACCCAGCAAGCCTGAGAAACGCCTCACTGTACCATCCAGAGTTTGCGACATTTTTGCACCCGTGCGTTGCGGTCGTCACCGACCACCTTCGACGATACGATACACTAAATTCCCTGGTCGAATAAGACCGCTGCGCCCTTGATTTTCTCGGACGCTTAGAACGGCATTCTTCTTGCGCCGGAGCCCGCGAACGCTCGTTTTCGCGATCTCCTCGAACAACCTGTCGCCCCCTACACGGTCTTCGGGCGGAGTTTCGGCGCAATGTGTCCGGCTCCAGTGAACGGTTGCCGAGGGAGATCAAAGGATCTGTGCGGCGTTGTCGGTGAACATTTCACCGTCTTGAATACACTGCGCGAGCATCGCGTAGCGGCATGCCCGGTTTGGGCTCTGATTTTCCATGTTGATGCCCCTGCCATCGCGGCACTTGTTACAAAACCGGCGCGAAGGCTCTGGCCAGAATAGCCGGACGGGGCGATCCCTGTCGTCCCGTTGTAGACGGCTGCTGGACTTGACCCGCGAAAACGGGGAGCGGGTGTCAGACTTCTGCTTCAGCCAGCGCTTCATCCTTGTTGCGCAACCCGTATTGTCGCGAACTGGCTAATGAGGTCTGACGGCACACACCATTTCGACAGGGGAACGCCGAGTTCAACGGCCAGGATCGTTGTCTCTTCGGCAAGGACGACACCCCCATTGGCGTCCAAGGGGCGATCTGAAAGCCAAACCCCGCGCAACGAGATGTCAGTCATGTAATGGCCCTGGCCATCCCGAAAGCCGTCGCGCAAGATCGCGTAGGCCCTTTTGGAGCTAGTCGCGTGAAAGAGCATTCGACTTTCCTTCATTAGCGATGATCCGTCGCGTAGTAGGCACCTATTGTCGTGCGACAAATGCTGAAAGCCAAGATTGGGGCAAAGGCGGTCTGCAAATCCCGCTGTCCACGAGGGAAGTGGGCCGGTGCCGTTAGAACTTCGGCGCGTCGGGATACCTCAAGCCCGATGAGGCCAAACGGCCCAAAGATCGCATACACCGACGTGATTTCGCTCTGGGCGGCCTTGGTCAAGGTGGGCTGATGGATTGGATGCTGGTCAAAATCGGCGAGTGGCGTGCCTTTGCCGGCCTTTGGCGTGGGGTTGAATGCGACGAAGGCAGCCCTCCTTCTACAGACGGAGCCGGTGAGGATCGTTGGCGAAAGGCGGCTTTCCGTAAACTGATCGGAACTGCTGGATAAGTTTGCTTCGACAGCACGTGGAACCTCGTGGGGCGTTTCTTTCCACGCGACGCGAAGGTCAGCCACATTTGCAAGCTGCCAAATCAGCCGGCCACCCCAATGGCCGATAGCCTTCCCAGCACCGAAGTCCGCGAACTGTCGCAGTCGGCGACGCAGCACGTCAGCTTTGCCAATGTAAACGACCTTCGAACCGTCGACCCAGTTTGCCGCGAGGGCTTCATGCGAAATCGACGGATCCCTGCCTTTAAACCAGCCGCCACAATTCTTCTCTGCAAACGCGGCGGGGTTTCCGCTATCGTGGGTAACTACATACACACCCGCAGTGACAGGGCACATGCTTGAACGCAGGGCGGCGAACGGCAGCCAGCCAACAAATCCTTCCGTCTCAAGTGCACGGCGGGTGAAGATCATCACATGCCCATTCAGACCAGCGCGTGCGGTAGGCATCCTAAACTTGCCAGCGCCTCTCTGAGCTCATTCTCGAAGGCCGAAAACGATGCCGATAGGCGCAGCCTTGCAAGATCCTGACGTTGGGCGATTGCCGCGAAAGGGGGCTGTCTTCTCGCAGAACGCCTGTGGCCTCGAGCCGCTTCGACTGCCCGGATAAGAATGGCCTTCGGGTCCGGCTCGACTTCTGCCGCTTGTGGCGTGGGCGGAAGCCGAAGGATATCCAGGTCTCCCCGAAACCCAAGGGCTGCGGCCACAGCCTCTCTTTCTGAAATGGCCCAAGCTTCCATTTCTCGCCGCGGGGCGATGACAACAGTACGATTTAGTGGGAGGCCGCACTCCGCGAATGCTGCCTCTCGATAAGCAATAGAACGCGCCCCCATGGCATCTTCCTGCGCCCTTCCACCGGTGTCTGAGTGAACAAACAGGATGTGAAATGCGTCTCGGCCATCACACGCCTCCTTGGCCACCTTTGCGATCTCGCGACCGCGCACTCCGAGGTCAATTGCTGGCATCGTTGGGACCGTATGAACCCCAACTCCCTGCCGGAGTAAAAAGTCTTCCATCACACGGGGAAGGAGGACATCAAAATATTCCCGATCCGAATTCCCCTCGTAAAATGTAGCCCAAGCTAGATACGTCATGCGGCGTCAGCGGACCGCTTGAGCAACCGAATAACTTCGGAGCGCGTGAGAGTTGTTTCAGGATCGAATAAATCAGGGACGGTAACTCCAGTCCGCATTCTAGTGCGCTGCGTTCTGCCGCCTGTCTTGCTATCAATAGTCGTGACCATGTCCGCCGCCACTATTTCCTCATCCTCCAGTGCTGCCATAACGGCTGGGGAATGTGTATTCACCAAAATCTGGTACAATTTTCCCTTTCCAAGTTGGTCCCGAGCGGTTGCGGCACTGCGCAGGAAATCGACAAGAAGCTCAATCCTGCCTTCATGGACCCCATTTTCAGGTTCCTCAAAGCACAAAATGCCCTTTCGCAGCGGATCGTTTAAGGCAGTTAGCAGGGCTAGGAGCCGAAGCGTGCCGTCGCTTATTACTCGAGAACTGAAAGCAAGGTCATCGAGCGCCAGGCTAAATGAGTACTCCTTTGCACCGGGATCGTCGCGCAGAACAATTGCCCTAACCGAGGGTATGAGCGAAGATAGGTCGGCGGAAATGTCCGAGAGAACGCCATCGGGTTGGCTTTCACTACGAGTTTCGTCTCTAATTTTGGCTAGGACGGCCGAAAGATTGGACGCGTCGGATCGCAGATGACGATCCTCAAACCTCCCACTCGGCTTTCGCGCTGCTTGGGGATTTATCTCCAAAAATCTGGTCGAAATAAACAGTTCACGAAGCGCGTACAGGTGTGGGAACTCCGCAGTGCTCACAGTCGAAAGCGCAGTCCGTGAAGCCTCATTGGCAGACAAGGTAACCGGTCGCCCGCGCTTAGTTGCTCCATCTTGTCGTATCTCTATCGCTTCATACTCGCTCCCCGGTCCCTGCTTCATCCGGATAAAAGGCTTGAGCTGGCCGCTATATCGGAGAGACTTGTCTCGCCGAATGTAGGCGGCAGTTTCGCTATGTTTTGGTATAACATAGCAATTTTCCCGACTGACAAAAATGCCGCGCACATTTCCTTTCGCATCGTACTTAAATGCGATCTCCAGCTCATAGCGAAGCCGCTGAGACTTCACTTCATACAACGTGCCAAACGCATCGACCCCTTTCGGATCGAGAACGACCTCCACAGCAAACTGCATGCGGCTACTGTTTGCGCTAGATGTCCTGCGGAAAAGCTCCTCAGGCTCGCCCCGAAGGTCCTGCATAGCGGTCCTAACATCGTGCTGCGCAAGCAACGATAGGAACTTCAAGGCATCGAAAAGGTTCGACTTGCCACTGGCGTTTGGGCCTACGATTGCCGTAAACGGCCTGAGATCGAGTACCAAATTTTCGAAATTCTTAAACCCGTTAATTTCAATCTTTGTGATCATAAGCCGACGCTATCGTTGAAAGATCGCCCACACAAGTTTGGACCCTGGATCCGACTGAGACTATCTTCCATCAAAATTCCCCACCAAGCTTCCAGGCGATAGAGCGGCCTTGCTTCCCCACCCGAAATTCTGCGCGACCTGTATGACAATCTCGGCGGGTCATAGAGCGGCATTTCAATTTTGGGAGGGATTGTGGGAACACGGAGACCACAGCGCGTCACGCCCGCCTATTTCGGGAATGCGGTCTCTCGGCTGATGGTTAGTCCAGGAACCACACGAGCGCTCCTAGCCATCGCCATGCTTTTTTGCCGATTGCGGAAAGAGAATGGCAAGCGGTTTCTCGCGGTTACCAAAGGTTCCCGTACTAGGGGTTCATCCTCTCGCGGATCAAGTCGACAATCTCACGCAGCTTCAACTTTTTCGACCTGTTACCGCTCCGCACGTAAACGTGCTCTTGCCCACCTCTTTCCTTACAGACGCAAATCGGTGCGCCGATTGGCTTCATAATTACAGCAAAAATGTCTCTCTCGCTGCGCCTTACGAAAGTCCCGGTAATTGAGCTTCTGAAGCGGCCAAATTCTTCCAAGCAGTTCTCAATTGTCTGCCAAAAAAAAAGCTCCCATGCGTCTCGGTCCTTTTTTGCTCCGGGAAGGTATGGGAACTCGTTCTCAAGACCGTAGCAATCTCCATTATCACAGACGCCGATAAGTAGTGTCCCTCCACCCGAATTCATAAACGCGTTGATGGTCTTCACCACTTCGTGCGATATTTCATGGTCCACTGCTGCCGATGCGGAAAATGTCGGGTCTTTTTCAAGTCGTCTGACATTCAGGAATAAGGTTTGCTTGAACTCGACGTTGAGGCATTCGCCACGTGTCAGTGCATCGTCCACGCCAATGGAAATCTCATCGACAGTTGGGAGACGACTAAATACACGACTGTCCGTTAGCTCCCCTTCCGTAAGCGCAGGCGCGACGCAAATCTGATGCTCTTCACAAAATGCAACCAGCTTGGCGACTGCAGGAAGCGAGCTTAGATGCTCGTATTCTTTCATCTGCCTAAGCTCATCGATTGAGCTTTCCGCGCCCCGCGTCAGCGCCGCTGCGACGAATTCTACTTCGGACTTAAACCGTCCCATTGGGCGACCTAGATGGTAAACGTCATCAGCGACACAAGCTTTTCAGCCATTTTATTGGCGCGGGAGCGCCAGAAGTAGGGGATGTTTTCTGGTCCGCCGGTTAACAACGTGAACTCCTCGGGCCCAATAAACACGCTATCAAAATAGGCCTTTGCGCTAGAATAGCTTATGCCGCTGTCGCCCAAGTACTGCGCCGGATACTGGCTCTTCCATTTATTGTTTGTTTCGCGCGACAGCGGCATGAGATTGCAAATCCCATTAACCCAGTCTCGAGCCGCTTGTTCTCGGTCCAGGTATTCTTTGAGCTGCCCGAACGCGTTGTCTGCACACCACTTCCTTGGAAAAATGTGGTGAAGCTCTGCGGTCTTTTCCGTTTTGTAGGATATATCGATACCGTCGACGTCTCGCTTGGTTCCAGCTACCATCGGAAGCTGCAAGGCAGCTTGAATTGCGCCCCCCGGTTTCCCGTTAGTCAATAGCTCTACAAGGTCCTCCTTGGTGGGTAGATCGTCTTTCTCGATCAGATCTTCCGAAATGCGTGCCTCACAGTGTTCAAGCCATTTCGACGTCGATGGGAAGGAAGTCCGGCGATTAAGAAGAGCCTTCAAAAATGATAGGTCTGATCCCAAGGTAGTAAGGAAACCCTGGTCGTACCTGCGAGAAAGCGCATTGCGCCAATAAAAGCCTCGGAACAGGGAATGCAAATTTTCGACACTCCACCCCGAATGGCTTGCGGGGGGGTCGAACTCCTTGTGCCATCTCAGGGCCACATAGATCGCGCCCGAAATTGGATAGGGAGCGCTGTCGTAGGGAAACATTCCACCAGCAACACAGGTTTGAAATTCGCCGATGAACAGTGCAAATTTGGCGTCGTTTCTAACTACATTTTGCCAATGCTGATAGGGCGTAGCCAAAAGATCGGGGGATTTGACCGAGGTGATTTTTCCGACTTTTCTCGTGCCGCTAAATACGCGCGGCTTCGGTTTATCGGCCAAGTCGTCCGCCGCGACAAAGCACGCAGTAACCATCTGCGCGATTAGCTCAGGCCGCTTTTCTGGAACTGCCCAGCCTGCCGCGCCATCGAGGTCGCCCAGTTCTTTCATCCATTCTCTGATTTGGATGGCTTCGTCACCAAGATGCTCAGTCTCACGGTATACCCAGGCGTTGATTAGATCGACAGTTGAGACCTTCATGCCCGATAAATTAAGTGTTTCAAATATCTCGCATATTTTTCCGAGATCATAGTCCTCAGGTACTATGCAGGCAGCCAATTTGGTGGAAGTTATTCCGTCGAAGGCGGCCTGGACTATCGCGTCTCGACGCGCAAGCTCACCCGGCTCGGGCAGCTGACCGTGCGGGTAATTAGCGGGGTTTTTGATTTCCTGCGCATATCGATACCATTGCCGCATAACGCTTTCATCGGACTGATCGCTAGCGAGGGGGAACAATCCCTGGCCGATGCAGCTAGAAGTGCTGGTGAGCCCCCTGCGCTGAAGATCGGACCGCTTTATGAAAATCACCCGTTCAAGGGGGTCAGGTTGCGATGCATTGAGAAAGTACGAGCCGCAGTATTTACTCCGACCAAAGGAGGGAGCGAAGCCAGCAAAGGCCATCGCAATTGCCGTACAGCGCTGGCGACCATCCAGAATGGCGAGCAGATTGGGATCACCTGTATCTTTGCCAAAGTAGGCTATGCTGTGTTTTTTGTTGACAACATCGTAGTCCGCTATCGATACGCGTTCGAGATCAAGCGGGTTCAGGTGCGACTGCTGCCACAGAGTGGCCATGCCGATTGGATAGGCGTCAATAATTGAGGTCGCCAATTCAGCAACAGCGGACGTATCCCAAACAAACTCCCGTTGAAATTTTGGGACCTGCCAAGTGCCTTTCCTCAAGTTTTCGAGCACCTCAGCAATGCCGAGCTCTACGATCCTAATCGCACCCATTCCCGCCCAAATCCCCCGTCAGAATTGATCTAGGTCTTAAGCACACGACGCGACCATCTGCAAACTTTCTCCACCATCTGCTGCAATTGCCCCCAAGAACTCTCCAATAGGGTGCTTTGAGCATTCTTCATGGGCAGCTACTGCGGGCATGGTGTCCAAGGAGCACATCGTCCTCGACATCCTTCGGGAAACCGTCGCTTTCTGCCTGAATTTCGAGCAAGATGCGGAAGGTCACTCCCTTGGCGCGGTTGAGTTCTGCAACGACGCTTTCGAAGACCTGAGAGACCTTCATCGATCGCCCCGGAGAACCGCCGGCGCACGTCTTGACCTACCGTACCCGTCGATCCTGGACCTGCCAATGTGGAGGAACCGCCAGCCGTCATGCCGGCCTCCATCGCGCAGGCCAGTATGGTCATGCTTCTTGGCTGCGTCAGCGATGTCCCGCAGGACGATCAGCATATTCTGTCTGGTCTCCCCGCACCCTGTTCTCGCGGCCGCCAACAAATCTGAGGGGGGCCGTTGCCAGCTGGAAGCGATCCGGTCTCTTCCGCAAAACCTACAGAAGCAACCCCCGCCGCTCTCAGCGCGAATGCGACATGGCAAGACCAATCTGAACGATAAGACCTCCGAACATGAGCGCTGTCAGGAGAAGAATGGCCCACGTGAGCTTAATCATAGCCTGCGCCTGTTTGTCAGAGCTTTCCGTGAACTGCTTGATCGTTTCGTGCAATTCGCGAGTTGCACTGCTGCCACTCCACTCTCCTAGCGGTATTCCACTCATTCTCTAATCTCCTCGCGGTCAAACACGTCATAGCCTAGGTCGGTCTCGCGCTGTCAGTCGTGCACCTCAGAAGCCGTAAAACAAGCGATCAAAACCACTACAAGGCTATCAACCGCAACTTAGCAAGAATTGTTCATCGCTTGGAGGGAAGACCGCCAGAACTCTGTATAGCCTTCTGGCGGAGCTGACGGTGCGGCCAGCACAAATCTTACAACAAGAGCCCTACCGCGTTATTCTCAAAAATTTCTGCATCTCGAATATATCGTGCCAACATTGCGTCACTGGCATGGCCTGTCTGCGCCCTGATTTTCCAGGTTGATGCCCCAGCCATGGCCGCGCTGGTGACAAAACCGGCCCGAATGCTGTGGCCAGAATGGCCCGCAGGAGCGATACCCGCCGCCGCCATCCGGTCCTTCAACACGAGTGATACAGCTTCACCAGACAGACGTTGGCCCTTGACGCTGCCATGTCGGTCAACACGCAAAAAGATTGGCCCCGCCTCGATGCCGGCCCGGTTGACCCATTGATCGAGAGCATTGATGGGGCACCATCGGGTTCGACCGAACGGAATGCCGATCTTCCGGCCAACGCTTTCTTGGTCTGTCTTCGAACGCCGCAAGTGGACGACAATCCCCTTCCGGACATGCTCGATGTCCTCCGCGTCGAGACCGACCAGCTCTGATCGTCGGAACCCGCCCGCGAAACCGATCAGAAGCAAGGCACGGTCTCGAATGCTTTTTATGTCATCGCTCGTGCGATCCAACACTGCGAACAGGTCCTCGCGCAGGAGAGGCTTTGCTTCAGCTTGGACGGTTCCCAGACTGCGTTTAATCCCTTTGATCGTCGCTTTGACGAGTTCGGACGATGTTGGACTGGTGAGACCCCTCGCAGCGTGAGCCTTTGAGAGAGTTGCCATACGCCGACAAAGTGTGGCCACGGCCAACGTTTCGGCGTGTTCTGCCAGGTAGCTGGCAATTACAGTGTCGGTTGCCGGGATGCTGCCGCCCCAGCTCTCGAAATGAGCTAGATCGGCTGCATAAGCGCGCTTCGTGTTTTCTGCCAATCCCTGCTCGACATAGGCGGCGACCTTTTCTGACAGCCCGTTTGTGAAGTTAATTTCACAAAAATCTAAAGGCGTTTCAGCTCCTGTCGATTGGCTTTCGTTTAGATCAGGTTTGCCAGTTTTAGATCGCGATAAGAGGGGATTATCACGAGTTAGACGGTTATAGGACATGTTGGCGCTCCTCGTTCAGAAGCGGGATGTCGCTACGCAGCAGTGAGATGATTTCGGTTGCGTCTGGGCAGAACGGTCCCTGACATTCGATTTCCCAAGATCGCCGTAGTTCGTCCGCCAACGGCCAGCGATAGTGGTTCTGCAGCAGCCCACCCTCCGCCGCGAATAGGACATTGCCGATAAACTTGATCCGCTGCGCAGGCGGGACGTGACTTCGAACCCAGCGTGCCGTGTCGCAGTCGCGTCCGACAAACTGTCTTAGCGCCTGTTGCCCTTCACGCGAATACACGTCCAGCGCCCAACTCGGCAGCGGGCCGCACAAGGTTTCGGGAGGAAAGTCATCTTCCCCGATCACCGCTGGCTGCGAGGGCTTAAGTGATGCCAACAGAACAACCAGCGGGCACAGGACCTGCCCGGTTCTTCGAAAACCTTCCCGCGCAACCTCCACCAGCGTGTGGGGATGACCTGTTTCGCAAAGATCGTCGAAAACGATTTGGGGTGCACCCTTTCGCGTCCGCAGGTGCGGCGAAGGGCAACGATCTGAGCCAATGGCATACCACAGGGCCAGTGCACGCTTCGGCATGGAAGCATTGCTCCTCACGATCCCGAGCAGTTCGGGGATCGTGCCGTAGGTGAGCCCTAGCCGAAGGTGCTCATAGCCGGGGTGCCGTTCGGAGAGCATGAGCAGATCGTCGGCACTCCGGCATTTCCGTGCCTTTACCAAACGCTCGACAACGAAACTGGCAACCGCCCATTCTCCACCGACCTTCGACCGGAAGATTTTCCCCGCCAGCGCCGCGACCGCGAGGCTCACCGCATCCAGATCGGCCACGCCGACGTCTTCGAATGCAATGACGCCGCATCGACGCCAGAACGCATCATGTGATCGCCGAAGCAGCGTTGCTGCGGCCTGCAATGCAAATACCTTATGCCCACGCCGGATCGCCTTTTGCAGCAGCGCCATGGCCAGCCAGGGCGAAATGTCGAGGGGATGGGGGACCGGTAGTTCGTGGTGAAGCAGCTGCTGCGCCAGTTCGTCTCGCAGGACTGCGAAAGTTTCGGGACCGTTCATGACTTCCTCCTTTGGGTTCAGGGGGAGAGCTGAGAACGTCAGTCCCATATTGATCGTAGGATATTGGCACCTGGTCGCAAGTAGATTGACGGATGCTCCGCCTATAAGTCAGAAGCCGCTCCGGCTATGGGGTTGCTTTCATGAGTTACACCCCAGGGACAAATGTCTCCTGAAATTCTCGGGCGGCCTGCGTCGAAGAAGATCGCGTGCCCCGTTAGTAGCGTCAACCTTCCACAATGGAGGTCTATGATCTCCATCATTCGAGCGATGGACTAAACATCTGATATCCCCGAGCTATTCTGACTTTTAAGGTCGCTCGAACCCATATGCTGGCTGCCGGTGGCTTCTGTCCCTAGTAGTGTCTCCGAGCCACCTTCGTGTCCCTGCCGTTCGTCCGTCTAGAAAGGCTATGCCGCCACTTACGAGCGTGGCGGACATCCGTCGTTGTCCCACGCTGAAATCGCAGCACTCAAATTTTCATGCAGGAACTCAGCAGAAGGGAACTCGTGCTTCTCCGCCTTCCATAGCCCGACCGTCCACTCACCCCATCGCCGAACCGCATAGTCCAGAATATCAATGGCTGAACCTCTTAAATCGAGTTGACCACCAGACACGGGAATTGAACCCAGGCTTTTGTGAAACAAAGCGAGCTGGCCGATCTCCTTGGGTGACAGAGTTGGGCAGCCCGGCTGATCGGTCGGGTGATTGCCGCAATGTTTGCTCAGTGCCTGCGGCCAAGCCGCGAGCAGTTCCGAAACTGTCGGCTTCATGGAGCTTTCTTCGGGAAAGGGTACTTTTTTACCTGTCTGATGGCCACTCGCCTGCTTCTTATTGCTCTTCCCGTATGAGCCTTTTGTTTTCTCTTTCCCGGCGAACGTAGGCGCAGCCGGATGTTCGCCTGTCAGGGTCTTATGTTGGTCTATTATGCTACTGTATATCAAGTTATTGGAGTTCAGCGGCTTTGCGGTTCCGGGATCCGCACAATTGCCAATCTCATTCGAGTTCGGCAAAAATGCTGAACTGGGTTCCGCAATCTTGCTGATCGAACCATGCATCGTCGCGGGAAGTGACGGAGCAAGCTCCTTTGCAGCTTCCCAGGTAGAGGCAGACTGAAGGTAGTTCACGGTGATCGTAGACGGTCGCACAAAGAGTATGTTTTTTCCGCCAAACCACCACTGACGTCTTTCGATGAGTTCCCACTTATGCAACGAGCGTATGCACCGGTCGTATTGGTCAGATGACAGGCACGCCTCTTGCATCCAGAACGTCCGTTCGTTGGCGATCCACGTACCGGGCGTGTTGGGGATCTCCGCCTTCCCGTATTTCGCCCAGTACGTAATGGAGTGGAGCAGAACGCCCACAGTGTGATTGCCTTGGGCCAGCATGATGCAGCGGGCAAGGCGACTTGGATTAGGTGTCATGCCGGCCGGTCCAGTTCACCAGATTGCGCTGCATTTACTCGAGCGAGCCATTCCAGAGCATTCGCACGCCTGTACATCAGGGAGCGAGAGCGCTGGATCCGCTGGGGCATTTCCCCAGCAGCTTGGCGTCGCCGCAACGTGCGGAGCGATATACCTGCCATAGAGGCCAATTCCTGTATCGACACCAACTCTGAACGAGCGGGTGGATCCCACCCCATTTCAATTCTCACGACGGGCTCTCTTCCCGAGCTGCTCATCGAATTCACCTTCCGTCGAAGCTTGGCACACTTCGGTAATTAACGGTCGCCGGTGCGACAAGCTTAATCTCCGCGCCTGGTGGCAAAGTAAGCCAAGCCCTCGAACGCAGCCGCACCTTCGACTTCCGTATGCCTTTGATTTCGTTCCCGATATCACACTCTTCTGCGGAGATACGACGTAGACGGTGCATCCGGCGAGGGCATTCGCGCGAAAGCGAGTGTTACCCCCTTGCATAGTTTGATGATACAAAGTAAATACAATCTATATCTACGGTAGGAGACCTCCACAATGGGCAAGTCTGCAATCGCGATTTTCACCGGGAAATCTACCGCCATGGTTCTGGAGGACGGCGGGTCCCGTTCGTGGGTCCTTGATCAAAAAAAGGCGCGAGGCTGCGAGTACGCGGTTCTGTATTTCAACGAGCATTCAGAATACCCCACCAAAGGCTTCACCGGACACAGAGAAGCTTTTCTCGTCGGCCGGATCTCCAATGTCGTCCCTTCGCGATGGGTAGCGGGACGCTATCTCATCCAGTTCGACGCCTATGCGGAGGTGAGCGACAGCGGAGCGTGGCAGGGATGGCGAAACCCCGTTCGTTACACCACCCTAGAAGATCTCGGCATCGACGAAATTGGGTTGAAGTTTATGCCGATGCCTGAGGCGAAGAACGAGAAGCCGGAGGCCCCCGACCCTGCCGACGCCGCCCATAACCTCCCTCTGACCATCCTGGCGGCAAAGGCGGGGCTCGCCTTGCATTATGACGTTAAACCGGAGCAGATTGAGATCGTGATCCGGGCTTGATCGCGTTGCCTACAGGAGGCGTCGCCGATGGAGATGTCTCCTCAAGCGGTTGTCGAAAGCGGCCTGAGGAATGCTAAATCCAGTCCCGGATACGAAATCTTTCCCATCGCCTCGACGTGCAGATCGGGATTGGACTTGTCGCCGTAATTGTCGCTTATCACTGTGCCTTGGCTCCAGCCGCCGAGCGCTTTCAGAGTATCAGGTCCTGCATCGCAACGGCGCAACGCGTCGCGAAACGAATGTCTAAAGCTGTAGAATGTTTGCTTTGGGCCAATGGTGATGGCTTCGGGTAAGAAGCTGTCGCGAAAGCGTTTCAATGAATACGCGGCCCAGTTTCCATACATGTCCTTCTTAAGATGGCCGAATAGACGCTCCGCCTTGGCTTCTTGCTTGGTTTTGGCGAACTCGACAAAGCCCAGCGCTAGAAGCTCGGGATGGATTGGTATCTTCCTTCGGCTCGTCGCGGTTTTAAGGGTCTTAGCAGGCTTGCCCGAGCCTGCATCATCATCATCGAATGAGGCGACCACATCCAGAAACCAGGTTCCCTTCGTCGAGCATTTCACGTCGCCCGGCAGCATTTGACAAAGTTCGTTCGGCCTCGCGCCCGTGAATATCGAAAGCAGTGGCAGCCAAAAGCGCCATTCGCGGTCCGCCTTTGCATACGGGATAGAGGCATTCGGAGCGCAGCTCGCATAAAAGGAACTGGCGAAAAATGCCTTGATTTGATCGAGTGTAAATGGCGGTCGCTTATCTTCTGCCCGCTGGGCATCACGTTTCAGCGGGCGCAAGGTTTCGGCAGGATTATGCGGCAAAAGCCGCTTCAGCTCGGCCAACCCTAGGATGCCTCGTAGCGTGTCCAAATACGTGGCTTGCGTAACAGAAGATAGCAACGGTTTGCCCTCGTGCGCGCCTTTCTTGATGGCTGCTTCAAGACCAAGTCCAGGGTAGAGCTTTGTGCGATTGCTAGGCGTCCTTGCCAGGAGACTGCGGGCGCGCAGGCAACAATCATAATCGATGGCGGACACAAGGGTGTCGTCCCCGATCAGCTCCCGCACGAGTGCGACCTGGGCTTTCACTTTGTCTTGCCATTTGGCCGACATGCCATTGGCTTTCGCCTCTTCGATCTGCATCGTCTGGTATTGATCGGCCAATTTTTCGAAATAAAGCGGCTTGGGGCTGGCAGGATCAAACGCGTTGTCGAAAAGCCTCTTGCCGAAATCGTCTTGGTAGTCCGCCAACTTACGACGGCTGAGTTCGAGCAGCCCGCGACGTACCACTTCCGCATAGCGAGCGTTGTTCTTGTTCGACACTGAGTTTGGGTCATGCCCCCCTTCAAGGAGCAACTTTCCGCCAATCGCACCGATCCACTCATCGGCCCGAGGATCGTCCGGGTCGCGCAAGATCGAGATATCCCTTTCGATACTTTCGACCGCATCTTTTCGTTCCGCACTGTTGGGCCGATTTGCGGTCTCTCGCTCCTCGAATTGGCGCGAATTGATCTCGACGTAGGCCCGAACGAGTTCAAGCAGCTCCTGATCTCCGAAGACCACTTTTGAAGGCTGGTTGCTGGGGTTCGTTTCGCCGGCTTCTAGGGACGCGAACTTCGCGCTCCAAGTCACGTCCTCGATTTCGCGAAGCTTGTTGGCCTTCTTTTTCTCCATCGTATGCAGCGAGTGGAAAATCATGGATTTGCCTATCGCTTGCACGAGGTGCTTCGGTACCACGCGTCGGTAATACCAGGTCCCTTTTCGGCAATGGAGATGGGTATCGGCCACGTCTTTCATGCTCCGAAATGTATCACTAAAGTGATGCCCAGGGGAGATGTAAGGCGTTGAATTTGCTAATACCTAAGGGTTACAGGTCCTTAGAAGACTGTTTGGTGGAGCCAATCGGGATCGAACCGACGACCTCTTGAATGCCATTCAAGCGCTCTCCCAACTGAGCTATGGCCCCACTCCCGGCAGTCAGCCGGCGCCGTTTCCGGCGAGAGATCGGCGCGGGTTGGAAGACCGCGCCGTTAGTGCAGGCGGCTTCTAACCCCGCCTTTCCCAGATATCAAGCCTTCATCGGCGGCTTTTTCTTCACAGGCGGTGAAAGCCGGCAAAGGCTCGCGTCCGAGACCTTATCAGACCTCGTCGTCGTCGTCGCCGACGCCGATCATGTCGGAAACGTCGTCTTCTGCTTCCTCTTCGTCGGCGAGGAAGGTGTCATCCTCGTCGTCGCCGAGGTCGACGTCATCCTCGTCGTCGCCGAGATCGGGAAGATCGTCGCTCTTGGCATCGTCTTCCGCCTCTTCGAGCGAGACGACCTCGACGCCCTCTTCGTCCTCGGCGTCCACTTCCTTCTCGGCTACTTCCTCCTCCTCCTCGACGGCGGCGATCTTGCCTTCATCGAAATAGGAACGTGGATAGCTCTTGCCGGTATAGGGCGAGACGATCGGGTCCTTGTTCAGGTCGTAGAATTTCCGGCCCGTTTCAGGGTCGATGCGTTTTGTGCCAAGTTCGGTTTTTACCACGGCCAAGCCTCGTCAATAAAAGAGTGGTCCCCTTAACCACAGTTTGCAGCGCTGTCAAAGCGAAAAGCCGGCGTCACAAAACCAAGCATTGAAAGGCCTCGCGCCAAGTGACGACCATGGGGATGACCATTTCGCCTCGCCGTGATACGAGACCGCCGCAACAAATGAAAAGCGCCGGTCAGCCGGCATCCGTCCAGGGAAATTCCATGTCTCACGCCGCCGCTGCCAAGCCGGCCACCGCCCGCAAGTCACCAGCCCTTTCCGGCACGGCCCGCGTGCCGGGCGACAAGTCGATCTCGCACCGCTCCTTCATGTTCGGAGGGCTCGCCTCGGGCGAAACCCGCATCACCGGCCTGCTCGAGGGCGAGGACGTGATGCGCACGGGGGCGGCCATGAAGGCGATGGGCGCGCATATAGAGAAGCACGGCGCCGAATGGGTGATCCGCGGTACCGGCAACGGCGCGCTGCTGCAGCCGGAAGGACCGCTCGACTTCGGCAATGCCGGCACCGGCTCGCGGCTGACCATGGGCCTTGTCGGCACCTATGACATGGAGACGACCTTCATCGGCGATGCTTCGCTGTCCGGCCGGCCGATGGGGCGCGTGCTTGAACCCTTGCGCCAGATGGGCGTGCAGGTGCTCAAAGCCACGCCTGGCGACCGCATGCCGATCACGCTGCATGGCCCAAAACACGCCGCCCCGATCACCTACCGCGTGCCGATGGCCTCGGCGCAGGTGAAGTCGGCGGTGCTGCTGGCCGGGCTGAACACGCCGGGGATCACCACGGTGATCGAGCCGGTGATGACGCGCGACCATACCGAAAAGATGCTGAAAGGCTTTGGCGCCAATCTGTCGGTCGAGACCGACGAGCGCGGCGTGCGCCACATCTTCATCGAAGGCCAGGGCAAGCTGACCGGCCAGACCATCGCGGTGCCGGGCGACCCTTCATCGGCGGGTTTCCCGCTGGTGGCGGCGCTGATCGTGCCGGGCTCGGACATCACGATCGAAAATGTGCTGATGAACCCGACCCGCACCGGCCTACTTCTCACGCTGCAGGAGATGGGCGGCCAGATCGAGATCTTGAACCCGCGCAATGCCGGCGGCGAGGACGTCGCCGACCTGCGCGTGCGCTATTCCGAACTGAAAGGCGTCACCGTGCCTCCCGAGCGGGCGCCGTCGATGATCGACGAGTATCCGGTGCTGGCCGTTGCCGCCAGCTTCGCCGAGGGCGAGACGCTGATGCAGGGGCTGGAAGAACTGCGCGTCAAGGAATCCGACCGGCTGTCAGCGGTGGCCAACGGACTGAAGCTCAACGGCGTCGACTGCACCGAGGGCGAAGCTTCGCTTGCCGTGCGCGGCAAGCCGGGCGGCAAGGGTCTGGGCGGTCATCCCAACGGGCGGGACACGACCGTTGAGACCCATCTCGACCACCGCATCGCCATGAGCTTTCTGGTGATGGGACTGGCGACGGAGAAGCCGGTGACGATCGACGACCAGGCGATGATCGCGACGAGCTTTCCGGAGTTCATGGGATTGATGAAGGGACTTGGCGCGGAGATTGGGTGACCGTTGATGGCAAACCTCCAAGGTTGCGGCCAAATAGGGATGTCGGAGGGACAGCGCCCCCCTCTGCCCTGCCGGGCATCTCCCCCACGAGGGGGGAGATCGGATGTCACGACGGCTTTCGCAAATCTTCCACGTCAAAGAAAAGGCGCCAGCGCCGAAGCTGCCAATCTCCCCACTTGTGGGGGAGATGTCCGGCAGGATAGAGGGGGGCGCGACAGATCGCTACGCCTGTCGGGATCATTGCACTTGGCGGCCCCCCCAATGAGCACACCTTTCACCATTGCCATCGACGGCCCCGCCGGTGCCGGCAAGGGCACGCTGGCCCGGCGCCTTGCCGACCACTACCGGCTGAACCTCCTCGACACCGGCCTCACCTATCGCGCGGTAGCGTACGCCCTGCTGCGGCTTGGCTTGCCGCTCGACAACGTCTCGGCGGCCGAGACCGCGGCGCGCCAGGTCGACCTGGCAAAACTCGACCGGGCGGTGCTGTCGGCGCATGCGGTTGGCGAAGCGGCTTCGAAGATCGCGGTTTTCCCGACCGTGCGCCGCATCCTGGTCGAAAAGCAGCGCGACTTCGCCAGGACGCCGCCGGGTGCGGTGCTTGACGGTCGCGACATCGGCACCGTCGTATGTCCCGACGCCGACATAAAGCTCTATGTGACGGCCAGCGCCGAAGTGCGGGCACAACGCCGGCTGGCCGAAATCGAAAGCATCGGCGGCACCGCCAATTTCGCCGAAATCCTTGCCGATATCCAACGCCGCGACGAGCGCGACATGGGCCGAACCGACTCGCCACTGAAGCCGGCCGCCGACGCGCACTTGCTTGATACCAGCGAAATGGCTATAGAAGCCGCGTTTCTCGCGGCCATGTCTGTCATCGACGACGTGCTGGCCAAGAGAAACAAGGCCTGATCCGGGTTTTCATGCTGCTTCCGATTGCCGGAGGCGAAGAAAATACCCATATCGGGCACGAACCAGCCTGCCAGCATTCTTCATGCGCCGGAATTGCCGCCCAAAAAGCGGCCCAGGGCTTTTAGCCCGGAACGCCGGCAGGCCAACGCAACGCTAACCCACGGCGCCCGTCCCGCTTGAGATGCGGGGCACTCCAGGAGAAACAATGTCAACTGCAAATCCCACTCGCGATGATTTCGCGAGCCTGCTCGAAGAATCATTCACCGCCGGCCATTCCGGCGAAGGTCAGGTCGTCAAGGGCACGATCACCGCGATCGAAAAGGACATGGCCATCATCGACGTCGGCCTCAAGGTCGAAGGCCGCGTGCCGCTGAAGGAATTCGGCGTCAAGGGCAAGGACACCACCCTCAAGGTCGGTGACACCGTCGAAGTTTATGTCGAGCGCATCGAGAACGCGCTTGGCGAAGCCATGCTTTCGCGTGAGAAGGCCCGCCGCGAAGAGAGCTGGGTCCGTCTCGAAGAGAAGTTCACCAAGGGTGAGCGCGTCGAAGGCGTCATCTTCAACCAGGTCAAGGGCGGCTTCACCGTCGACCTCGACGGCGCCGTGGCCTTCCTGCCGCGCAGCCAGGTCGATATCCGCCCGATCCGCGACGTTTCCCCGCTGATGCACAACCCGCAGCCCTTCGAGATCCTCAAGATGGATCGCCGTCGCGGCAACATCGTGGTGTCGCGCCGTACCGTGCTCGAGGAGAGCCGCGCCGAACAGCGTTCGGAAATCGTGCAGAACCTCGAAGAAGGCCAGGTTGTCGAGGGTGTCGTCAAGAACATCACCGACTACGGTGCGTTCGTCGACCTCGGCGGCATCGATGGCCTGCTGCACGTCACCGACATGGCCTGGCGCCGCGTCAACCATCCGACCGAAATCCTCAACATCGGTCAGACGGTCAAGGTGCAGATCATTCGCATCAACCAGGAAACCCACCGTATCTCGCTCGGCATGAAGCAGCTCGAGAGCGATCCGTGGTCCGAGATCGGCACCAAGTTCCCGATCGGCAAGAAGATCAAGGGCACCGTCACCAACATCACCGACTACGGCGCGTTCGTCGAGCTGGAGCCGGGCATCGAGGGTCTCATCCACGTTTCGGAAATGTCGTGGACGAAGAAGAACGTGCACCCCGGCAAGATCCTGTCGACGACGCAGGAAGTCGACGTGGTGGTGCTCGAGGTCGATCCGGCCAAGCGCCGCATCTCGCTCGGCCTCAAGCAGACGCTGGAGAATCCGTGGCAGGCTTTCGCCTCGAGCCATCCGGTCGGCAGCCAAGTCGAGGGCGAGGTCAAGAACAAGACCGAGTTCGGCCTGTTCATCGGCCTCGAAGGCGACGTGGACGGCATGGTGCACCTCTCCGATCTCGACTGGACCCGTCCGGGCGAGCAGGTCATCGAAGAGTACAATCGCGGCGACATGGTCAAGGCGCAGGTGCTCGACGTCGACATCGACAAGGAGCGCATCTCGCTCGGCATCAAGCAGCTGGCCAAGGACACGGTCGGCGAAGCGGCGACGAGCGGAGAACTGCGCAAGAACGCGGTCGTCACCTGCGAAGTCATCGGCGTCAAGGATGGCGGTCTGGAAGTGCGGCTGGTCGACAGCGGCATCGAGACCTTTATCAAGCGCTCCGACCTTAGCCGCGATCGCGACGAGCAGCGCCCCGAGCGCTTCACCGTCGGCCAGAAGGTCGACGCCCGCGTCATCGCCTTCGACAAGAAGACCCGCAAGCTGCAGGTCTCGATCAAGGCGCTGGAAATCGCCGAAGAGAAGGAAGCGGTCGCCCAGTACGGCTCGACCGACTCCGGGGCTTCGCTGGGCGATATCCTAGGTGCCGCGCTGAAGAAGCAGGGCAGCTAAGCTCTTCTCGCAGCCTTGAAAACAAAACCCCGCCGGATCGCTCCGGCGGGGTTTTTCTTTGACGAATGCTGTCGGAGGCCGGCTACAGCATGTCGCGGCGACTAGGATTCGCCCGACCTGCTGTAAGCTTCTGATTTTTGCATGTCGTTATCCCGGAACCGAGGGCACTTCCGGGCGACATGCATTAAGCGCGTCCGTAAAGCGGCACCAGCGTTCCGCTCATCGCCTGGTTGGTGGGCGAAGCGAGATAGGCGATTGCTTCAGCCGCCGCTTCGAGGCTGACCCATTTGGTGAAATCGGCATCCGGCATGTCGGCGCGGTTTGCCGGCGTGTCGAGCGTTGAGGGGGCGACGGCATTGACCAGGATGCCATTGGCCTTGAGCTCTTCCGCCATTGCCACCGTCATGGCGGCCACCGCCGCCTTGCTGGCGGTGTAGGCGACCATCCCGGCGCCGCGCCTGGGGTCGAGCCCGGCGCGCGCGGTGACATTGACGATGCGGCCGGCAGAGCCCGACGCCAGCATCGAGCGGATAGCCGCGCGGCTGCACAGGAAGGTGGTGCGGGCGTTGGTGTCCATCATCTCGGCAAAGGACGCCGATTCGATCTTTTCCACCGGCGCCTTGGCAAAGCCGCCCGCCAGATGGATCGATCCCCACAAGGCAGGGACCTGGGAATAGAAGGCTTCGACCTTGGCGGAGTCCGACAGGTCGACATTGTGCGCCAGCTTCACATTGTCATGCGCGGTGAAGGGGAAATGTGAAGGCGCGGCGGCGTGCGCGTTCGGCACATGGCAGATCGCGCCCTGCTCCAGCAGTCTGCCGACCACCGCCCCACCGAGCGCGCCGGTTCCACCGGTCACAACGATATGCCTGCCTTCAAGTGTTTCCATCATCCTGGACCGCTCCTGTCATTTTTATGACTTTTGTCGTTGGTTTGCCGCGCCGACGCGAAGCGTCGCGCCTTTCAGCCGATCACTCAACCGATATCTCGACATGGCAGCCGTCACGTCTTTGCATGCGTCAGGACATCGTCGAATAGCGAAGCCACCCGGAAGCAGCCCATGCCTTTCAGGACTAAGCCGGCGAATGATCCGCCTCCGGACGGCGGACCAAGGCAGGCCTGGATGGTTCAAACGACCGTGATTTCGATCACGCGCGGCAGTCCCGTTGCCCGGGCGTGCTTCAGCGCCTGTGGCAAGGCGTCGATGTCGGCCAGCCTTTCGGCGCCAATGCCATAGGCTTCGGCCAGCTTGCAGAAATTGGGCGGCGCCGGCGACACGCCGACAGGTTCCACGCCGACATCGAGCATCGAGGTCTCGATCTCGCGATAGCCCCTGTTGTTCCAGACGACGAAGATGACAGGTGCTTCGGAATCCAGCGCTACGGCTATCTCCGGCAAGGTGAACTGGAAGCCGCCGTCGCCGGTCAGGCAGACAACCGGTGCATCGGGCATGGCGAGTGCCGCGCCGATCGCCGCCGGAGGGCCATAGCCCAGCGCGCCGAAGCCGGTCGCGGCATTGAACCAGCCGCCAGGCCGGTCGTGGTCGTAATAGAGATTGGCGGCGTATATCGGCTGCGTCGAGTCGCCGACGACGATGGCTCCGGGCAAGGCATCGCGGATCATTTCCACGGCATGCACCTGCGCCGCATAGGCCGGGCTCAACTCGGCAAAGGCGGCCTTTCGCCCCGTAGCGGCCCGGCCATGGCCGTCTTCATCGGCGTTGTGGGCGGGATCGATCGCCGCAAGCAGGGCCTCGATCGCCTCGGCGCAGTCAGCCTGGATGGCGACCGTCACCGGGCGCCGCGCAAGCTGGTCAGCACCGATGTCGATACGGATCAGGTTTGGAGGCAGCACAAAGCCGCCGTCGCCATAGCCGTCATAGTCGGTCGCGCCGAATTCGGTGCCGGCGGCGATCACCAGATCGGCATCGGCCATCAGCGCGCGAACCGCCTTCAGGCTCGGACTTGCCGGTACGCAGAGCGGATGGCGGTGCAGCAGCCCGCGCGCATTGGTCGTCTCGACGACGGGAGCGCCCAGCCTTTCGGCGAGGCGCCGCAGCGGGGCTTCCGCCTTCCTGGCGCCGCCGCCGGCAAGGATCAGCGGACGGCGCGCGGCGGCGATGAGCTTGGCCGCGTTCGCAATTGCCGCACCATTCGGTGCGGGAGGCGCCGCATTGCTGAGCAGGGTGGCGATTCCGTCCGCCGGTTTGACCATGACGTCGGTCGGGATCTCGATATGCACAGGGCCGGGCCGCGAGGAGGAAAACAGGGCGAAGGCCCGCGCCAGCGCACCGGGCAACTCGCTGGCCCCGGTGACGCGTACCGACAACAACGCCACCTTCTCCATCATGCCGCGCTGATCAGGCAATTCATGCAGAAAGCCCAGCCCCTTGCCGAGCGTATCGGTGGCGTTGACGCCAGAAATCACCAGCATCGGCACCGAATCGGCGCGCGCCTGGCCCATGGCGGTGATGGTGTTGGTCAGCCCAGGCCCGGTGATGACGAAGGCGACGCCCGGCTTGCCGCTGGCGCGGGCATAGCCGTCGGCCATGAAGCCGGCGCCCTGTTCGTGGCGCGGCGTGACATGGCGGATCTTCGACCTCGCCAGGCCCCGATAGAGCTCGACCGTGTGGACGCCGGGGATGCCGAAGACGGTGTCGACGCCATAGGCCTCGAGTAGCGAAATCAATGCTTCGCCGATGGTGGTCATTGGTTTTCTCCCGGTTAGAGCGGATTATTGATTCCGCTCTGTCTCTTTGTTTCTTACGCAATTCCGAAGGGAAAGCGCTACGCGCTTTTCCCGGGAAAACCGCTTCTCACTTTTCCTGGAATTGCTCTAGCGGCGCGAGGCCGAGCTCGGCCTCGACAGCCTTGATGCCAATCGCCGCCAATTCGCCGGACGAGAACATCTCGCCGGCCAGGCAGCCTTCTATCCAGAGCCCGTCGATGATCGCATTGATCGCGATGGCATGGTGGCGCAACTCGCTTGCGTCCGGCTTGTGCTGTTCGGCGGCGAGCACTTCAGCCACAACCGCTTCCACCTCGTTGCGAAAGCCAAGGTAGCCTTCGCGGTGGGCACGGGCCAGGGCAGGATCCGCACTGGCGCGGCCGATGAAGGTTGCCCAGAGCGAAAACACCCGCGCGTCGATGATCGGCGCATTGAGATTGGCGGTGACGAAGGCCGCAAGGCGCTGGCGCGGCGAGGCGCCGTCCATGACCAACGCCGCCTTCGCCTGCTCGGTCATGCGGCTGACCAGCGCCGTATAGGCTTCCTGCAGCAATTCTTCCTTGCCCGGGAAATAGTGCCCGATCAGCCCGGCGGTGACGCCGGCACGCAATGCGATGGTGCGCAGGCTAGCGCCTTGCAGGCCATGTTCCGCCACGCTGTCCAGAGTCGCTTCGATCAGATCCTGCCGCCGCCGCCCCTCGCCCTCGCGACGGAACTTGCGGCGCGCATTCATTGGCGCAGGATCGGCCGCGTCAGGCATGTCGGCCCGCCTTCGCAGGCGATGCAGAGCGCATCCGCCTCGAAGATTTCAACCGTGCAGCCGGCGGCTTCCATCGCGGCCTTGGTCCTGGGAAAGCCCGCGACGGCAATGACGTTGAGCGGGCTAGTCGGCAGTACGTTCAGGCTGAGGCCATTGGAAGCGGCGAACTCTTCGGCATCGCCTTCGACCAGCCGGATGCCGCGCGCCTTCAGCGTCTGATAGAACGGGGCCGGTAAAAGCGGCGAATAGACCAGCGCCAGGTCGTCGGCCAGCGGGCTGATCACCGACATCAGATGCAGGCACGCCTCTTCGCCCTGCCACAGCGGCAGATCGAAGCCGTAGACGGAAATGCCCAGCGGCGTCAGCAGATTGGAAACCTGCTGGATGCCTTCCTGGTTGGAGCGGACACCGCGCCCGATCGCCAGCGTGCGGGCATCGACCCATACACAGTCACCACCTTCGACCCGGCCAGGAGCCTCGACGCGGCCGAGGATCGGAATGCCCAGTCTTCTGTAGGTTTCCTCATGCAGCGAAGGCTCGCTGGCGCGCAACGGCTTACCCATGGACAGGATCAGCGCGCCGCGGTCGGTCATCAGCGAGGGGTCGTGCGTGAACACCGAATCCGAAAGTCCGTCGGCCTTGTCCTCGATCCATTCGATCTCGGCGCCTGAAGCGGCCACCAGTTCAGCAAGGACCGCGTGCTGCGAGGCTGCTTTCGCCGGGTTGAATCCCGGGCCATAGTGCCAGGCGGCCCTGTCGGCGTCGCGCATGGCGTTGGCCGCCGACCGCATCAGCACGCGCCGCAGCGGCGCCGCCATGGACTGTGATCCGAAAGCGCTCATCGTTGCCCTTTTTAAGCTGAAAAAAATCGAGAAAATTTCATGAGAGGTTATTTATACACTTGCACAACAAGGCCGCAAGTGCCGTAATGAGCGGGATTGACGGGCTCGCTCTGTTGAGTCCATGCTTGAAATCTGGAGCAGGGCAGTACAGCGTATGTTGATTAGCCGGATAGACGTTCGACGAACCGCCGGCGGCCATATGGAGGTCATTTGGTGAGCGCTGTGGCAGCTGCCAAGATCTCATCCGGCGAGGCGCAGGACTGCGCCGCAGAAGCCATCCATGTCGAGAACCTGCACAAGAAATTCGGTCAACTGCATGTGCTGAAGGGCGTATCGCTGTCGGCACGCGACGGCGAGGTCATCGCCATCATCGGCGGCTCGGGCTCGGGCAAATCGACGCTGCTGCGCTGCATCAACTGCCTGGAAAATCCGACCAGCGGCATCATCCGGGTCAATGGCGAGGAGATCAAGCTCAAGGCGGACAGCCATGGCCACACCATTCCGGCCGACCGCAGGCAGATCGAACGCATCCGCTCCAAGCTCGGCATGGTGTTCCAGAACTTCAACCTGTGGAGCCACATGACGCTGATCGAAAACGTCATCGAGGTTCCCGTGCACGTACTGGGCGTCAAGCGCGACGAGGCTGTCGCCCAGGCCGAAAAGCTGCTGGCGCGCGTCGGGCTCGCCGAGAAGCGCGACGTCTATCCGGCCTATCTCTCCGGTGGCCAGCAGCAGCGCGCAGCGATCGCTCGCGCCTTGGCCATCAATCCGCGCGTCATGCTGTTCGACGAACCGACCTCGGCCCTCGATCCTGAACTGGTCGGCGAAGTGCTGAAGGTGATCGGCGATCTGGCGCGCGAAGGCCGCACCATGGTGCTGGTCACCCACGAAATGAAATTCGCCCGCGAGGTCGCGACCCACGTCGTCTACCTCTACAACGGGCTGGTCGAGGAGGAAGGACCACCGGAGCAGATCTTCGGCGCGCCCAAATCCGAAAGGCTCAAGCAGTTCATCCGCAACATCGGCTAGGGAACGGCCGGGACGGAAGAAAACCGGGAACCAACAACAAACTGGGAGTTCTGAAAATGAAGACTGTTCTGAAGACATTCGCCGCGGCGCTGCTGCTCGGCGTCGCCGCCATGGGCGTGGCCAAGGCCGATCCGGTCAAGATCGGCGTTGCCGCCGAACCCTACGCGCCCTTCACCTCGCCCGACGCTTCGGGCAAATGGGTCGGCTGGGAGATCGAGTTCATCGACGCCGTTTGCGCCGAGGAAAAGCTCGATTGCGTCATCACCCCTGTCGCCTGGGACGGCATCATCCCGGCGCTGACCACCAAGAAGATCGACCTCATCGTCTCGTCGATGTCGATCACGGACGAACGCAAGAAGACCATCGACTTCTCGGACAAGTACTACAACACGCCGACCGCGATCATTGGCCCGAAGGACCAGAAGTTCGGCGCCACGCCTGACGACCTCAAGGGCAAGGTCCTCGGCGTCCAGGTGTCGACGGTGCATGCCGTCTACGCCAAGAAGCATTTCGGCCCCACGGCATCCGAGATCAAGGAATACCAGACGCAGGACGAAGCCAACAACGACCTTGCCGCCGGCCGCCTCGACGCGGTGCAGGCCGATTCCATCGCGCTCAAGGAGTTCCTCAAGACAGACCAGGGCAAGGCCTGCTGCGATCTCAAGGGCATGGTGGCCCCTGACGACGAAGTGCTCGGACCGGGCGTCGGTGCCGGCGTGCGCAAGGAAGACACCGATCTGAAAGAGAAGATCAACGCCGGCATCAAGGCGATCCGCGCCAACGGCAAATATGACGAGATATCGAAGAAATACTTCGATTTCGACATTTACGGCGGCGCCACGCAGTCGAACTGACGACCCTCGCATGGGCTGGAGGACGGGGCGCTGACGTCCCCGTCCTCCAGCTAGCCAGTCCACGCATGCTTGCCGCCGGCCGCTGGTGCCCGCGGATCGAGCCAGCAATCCGGGGGCGACGCTGATCGAATCCTTTCTTCCGGCCTCCGCGGCCGGCATCGTCGAACTCCTCTCGCCGGCGCCCGTCGGCTGGGGTGGGACGCTTTTGCTCGGGCTCTCGCATTCGCTCGAGATCGCCGTCGGCGCCACGATCGTCGGCCTGCTGATTGGAACCTGGGGTGCCTATGGCAAGCTCTACGGCGGGCCCGTGGTGCGCGACCTGTTCGCGGTCTACACCACGGTGGTGCGCGCCGTGCCGGAACTGGTGCTGATACTGCTGCTCTATTATGCCGGCACCGACCTGATAAACCAGGTGCTGACCGCGATGGGTTACCAGCGTGTCGATATAAGCGGGCTGGTGGCCGGCATTGCCGTGCTCGGCTTCGTCCAGGGCGCCTATTCGACGGAGGTCATCCGCGGCGCGATCCTCGCCATCCCGCAGGGCCAGATCGAAGCCGCCCGCGCCTTCGGCATGTCTCCCGGCCTTCTGTTGCGGCGCATCACGCTTCCGGCGATGCTGCCTTTCGCCATTCCGGGCCTCGCAAATCTGTGGCTGATCGCCACCAAGGACACCGCGCTGCTGGCCGTCGTCGGCTTCTTCGAACTGACGCTGGCGACACGACAGGCGGCGGGCGTCACCAAGGCCTATCTGGTTTTCTTCCTCGCCGCGGGCGTGCTCTATCTCTGCGTGACGCTGGTTTCGAACTTCCTGCTTGGCCGCGCCGAGAAATGGGCGCGGCGCGGCATGCCTTCCATCAAGGAGGCACGCTGATGACCAGCGAAACAGCCGTCATCGACACGGCGGCGCGCGCTTCGCTCTGGCTGCAGCCACATCGCATCGTGCTGATCCTCATCGCGTTGGGGCTCGTGGCGTCGGCCGCCTATTTCATGCGCTGGGACTGGCTGCCGCAATATTGGGAAATGGGCCTGATGGGCATCTGGCGTGCCCTGTGGATCCTGGCCGTCACCTGTACGCTCGGCTTCATGATCGCGTTGCCCGTCGGGCTGGCGCAGGCGGCCGGTTCGATCTGGGTCGCCGCACCGGCGAAAGTCTTCTGCACCATCATTCGCGGCACGCCGCTGCTCCTGCAGCTATGGCTGCTCTATTACGGGCTGGGCTCGCTGTTCCCGCAATATCCATGGATCCGCGAATCCTGGATGTGGCCTTATCTCAGGCAGGCCTGGCCGTACGGCGTGCTGGCGCTGACCTTGTCCTTTGCCGGCTATGAAGGCGAAGTAATGCGCGGCGCCTTTGCCGGCGTGCCCAAGGGGCAACTGGAAGCCGCCCGCGCCTTCGGCATGAACCGCTGGAAGATCTTCCGCCGCATCTGGCTGCCTCAAGCCTTCTACCGGGCGCTGCCGACGCTGACCGGCGAGACCGTGCTGCAGCTGAAATCGACGCCGCTGGTGGCGACCATCAGCGTGATCGACATCTTCGCCGTCTCGTCCAAGGTGCGGCAGGACACCTACCTCACCTACGAGCCCTTGCTGCTCCTGGCGTTGATCTATATGGCGATCACCGGCATTCTGGTCTTCGCGTTCAGCCGGATCGAGGCGCGGATTCCGGTCAAGATCGGGTAAGCGAGTAGTGAATAGGAAATAGTGGGCTGCTTGCCGGTTTTATCCTACAGACTACTCCCTACTTCCTACCCACTCAGGAGCAGCCCTGATGCAACTCAGTCTCGACCAGGCAAGAGGACTGTGCCGGATGGCGGCACTTGGCGCCGGCGCCAATGAGGAAGCGGCGCAATCGCTCACCGCATCCATCATCGCGGCCGAGGCGGAAGGACTTGCCACCGTCGGGCTGTCGCATTTCATCGATTACCTCGAAGCGCTCGAGGCCGGGCGCATCGACGGCAATGCCGATCCGGTGATCACGCGGCCGGCGCTGGCCATCTATCTCTCGGACGCACGCCGCGGGCTGGCGCATACCGGATTCGACCGCACCATCGACGACCTCGCCAAGGCGGCAAGACTGTTCGGCGTGGCCATCTTCTCGCAGAAAAACGCCTATACGTGCGGGGCGCTCGGCTACTTCACCGGCCGGCTGGCGGCGCAGGGACTGGTGTCCTTCGCCGCCACCAACGGCCCGGCCGTCCTGGCCGGCTCGGGCTCGGTCAAGCCGGTCTATTGCACCAATCCGATGTCGTTCGCCGCGCCCGCCGCCGACGGCGCGCCGCTGGTCATCGACCAGTCGTCGAGCGCCACCGCCTTCGTCAACATCCGCAAGGCGGCGGAAGACGGCAAGAAGATTCCCGAAGGCTGGGCGCTGGACGCAAGCGGCAATTCGACGACCGACCCGGCCGCCGCCATGAAGGGCGCCATGCTTGCCTTCGGCGGCCAGCGTGGCGCCAATATCGCGCTGATGGTCGAAGTGCTGGCGGCGGGCCTGTCGGGCGCCAACTGGTCGCTCGACGCACCGTGGTTCAGCGGCGGTCCCGACAGTCCGGGAACCGGCCTGTTCGTGCTTGCGGTCGAGCCGAAGCTGCTCGATCCGGATTTCGAGCAGCGCATGAAAGACCAGCTCGACCGGCTGCGCCGACGCTATGGCGTGCATGTGCCCGGCCGCGCCCGGGCCGAAGCGGTCGAGAAGGCGCAGGCGCGCGGCATCACCGCGCCCAAGGCGGTGATCCAGCGCATCTCCGAATTCGCCGAGCGCTATTCGGCCTGAACTGACGAAATTTCCCGCGCGTCGGTGAACCTTCCCGCGTGTCCCGACGACCAATGGCTGTCCGGGTCGGGTTTGCCCGGTCGGTGTCTTCTGTCGGATGCGTTCAGGGCTGGGGCGGGCGTACTTGCTTCACGCCACGCTGATACCGTCTCAGGTCAGGCCTCCTCGTTGGACCCTGTTTTCGGCGCGAACGTCACCCGGGAAACCCCGCTTCGGCGGGGTTTTCTGCGTTTGTCGTTCGCGGCGCCAAAACATGATGAAAGTGCCATGCGCTTTCGCGGAAAACCGCTTCACACTTTTTCTGGAAATTGCCCAAGGGACAAGGATGACGCGACGACGCGTCACCCTTTGCCTTTAGCGCAAAACGGACTATGAAACGGCTCAGCCAAGCCATCTGGAACGCGCGCCGGAGCACGCCATGACCGAAATCCTGCAGACCCCAAAGCTCGTCGTCGTCTTTGGCGGGTCTGGCTTTGTCGGCCGTCATGTCGTGCGGGCGCTGGCCAAGCGCGGCTATCGCATCCGGGTCGCCTGCCGGCGGCCCGATCTTGCCGGCCATTTGCAGCCACTCGGCAATGTCGGTCAGATCCAGCCGGTGCAGGCCAATGTGCGCGTACGCTGGTCCGTCGACCGCGCCGTGCAAGGCGCCGACCACGTCGTCAATCTCGTCGCCGTCCTGCATGAGAGCGGCCGTCAGAAATTCTCCGCCGTGCACGAATTCGGTGCTCGCGCCATCGCCGAGGCCGCGCGCGCCGTCGGCGCCGGGCTCACCCATATTTCGGCGCTCGGCGCCGATCTGGAGTCCGAGTCGGTGTACGCACGCACCAAGGCGCTGGGTGAAAAGGCCGTTCTGGAGACGATCGCGGACGCCGTCATTTTCCGGCCGTCGATCAATTTCGGGCCGGAGGATGCGTTCTTCAACCGCTTCGCCAACATGGCGCGTTATTCGCCGGTGCTGCCGCTGATCGGCGGCGGTCAGACCAAGTTCCAGCCGGTCTATGTCGGCGATGTTGCTGAAGCTGTTGCGCGCTCGGTCGACGGCAAGATCGATGGCGGCCAGGTCTATGAGCTTGGCGGCCCCAACGTGCTCACTTTCAAGGAGTGCATGCAGGAAATGCTCACCGTGATCGAGCGCAAGCGCCTGCTGGTGCCGGTGCCGTGGTGGGTGGCCAACATCCAGGCCTCGATCCTCGGCCTGCTGCCCAACCCGATGCTGACCAAGGACCAGGTGATGCAGCTGCGTGAGCACAACATCGTTTCGGACGAAGCCGCCAAGGGCAACCGGACACTGGCGGGGCTCGGCATCCAGCCGCAATCGATCGCGACGATCCTGCCCAGCTATCTCTGGCGCTTCCGCGCCGCCGGCCAGTTCCAGCAGCGCAAGCCCGCGGTATAATCTCCAGAAGCGTCAGCCCTCAACGATGACGAGGCGTGATCCGCATCGGCAACCCGCCTTGCGGCTGCGTGGTCAGTTTCTGCACCGGCCAGGGTTTTGTTTCAGCGGTCGCGTCGAAGCGGAAGCGTGACAAAAGGATGGCGAGCGCGATGATCGCCTCCTGCATGGCGAAACTGGCGCCTATGCAGACCCGCGGTCCCGCGCCGAAGGGCAGATACTGGAAGCGGTCGATCTTTTCACGGTTTCCCGGGTGGAAGCGTTCGGGCAGGAAGGCGTCGGGCCGGTCCCACAACTTCCTGTGGCGGTGGACGACCCACGGCATCACCAGCACGGCGGCGTGCTTGGGAATATAAAGATCCCTCCACATTTCCGGCACGATCGGCTCGCGGTTGATCGATGGCGCCGGCGGGTAGAGCCGAAGCGCCTCGTCGAAGGCGGCGCGTGTCCGCGGCATGGCGTCGAGCCACTTCGTCGGATCGGGCTCGCGCGCCAGCACCTGGTCGATCTCCTGTTCGACGCGGTCGCGCTCCCAGGGCGATTCGGCCAGGCAATAAAGCGTCCAGCCGAGCGCGCGCGCCGTGGTCTCGTGGCCGGCGCCGATGAAGGTGATGATGTTGTCCTCGACTTCCGGGCGTGTCAGTCCGTCGGGGCCTTCGGCCTTGAGCAGCAGCGTCAGGAAATCCTGGGGCACGGCATCGGGGTCGCGCCCGAACTTCTCTTCGCGCATCTTGACCGTGTCGGTCACGATCTTGCGGAAATAGGCCATCGTCTTGCGGCCGCGGATGCGGGTCAGCCGTGGCAGCCAGTCGGGCGCGCGCAACAGGTCGAGCGGGTCGACGCGGCCCATGGTCTCGAACAGGCGGTCGATCTCGTTTTCGAAACTGCCCGGCTCGCCTGCGATCTCGCCGGAAAACAGCGTCTCGGCCAGGATGTCGTAGGTGAGCAGCGTCATGTCATGGGCGATATCGGACGTGCCGCCCGCCTCGTAACGGGTGACGAACTCCAGCGTGCGTTTCAGCATCGGCTGGGCAAAGCCGAAAATGTGGCGCGGTGTGAACACCGGCGCCATCGCCTTGCGCGACCGCTTCCACACCTCGCCCTCGGCGGTCAGCAGGCCATCGCGCAGGATCGGCCTCAGGATCTTCTGGCGCACCGTCGCCATCTTGTAGTTTTTGGCGTTGTCGACCAACACATGGCGGATCAGGGCGGGATCATTGGCGATGACCAGCGGCCCGCCGGCGCCCTTGGCCGAAATCCAGGGTTCGTTGTAGGTCGGCTCGCCCCAGAGTTCGAGCGGGTTGCGATAAACGATGCGGATCATCTCCAGCGTCGAAGGCGGCGACGTGCGCGGCTTCGGGGCGGGAGGAACGAAGGGGGCGGGCTGAGTATCCATGGAGTGCTCCGCTGTTCCCATCAATGTAGTGACTGGCACACCGAGCGTCCATGTGGCCAAACGGCAGAGCGGATCATGACTTCAGGAACGCAGGGCAGACAATCTGTTCATCCGATCGTGACCGTTCCGTCAGGGCTCCGACCTTGTCCGCTGGAACGCTCTGCCGTAGTGACGGTCACCAACGGATACCGCCCGACAAAGGAGCCTGCCTTGAAGCACCAGTTGAACATCATCATCGGCAGCACGCGGCCCGGCCGCGCCGGCTCGGTTTTTGCCGAGTGGCTGGAGACGTTCGCGCGCGAGCACGGAAAATTCGAGCCGGTGCTGACCGACATCGCCGCGTTCGGTCTGCCGGTGCTGGACGAACCCTATCATCCAAGGCTCGGCAATTATCAAAACGACCACACCAAGCTCTGGTCGAAGGCGATCGACGCTGCGGACGCCTTAGTCTTCGTGGCGCCGGAATACAATTATTTCGTGGCGCCCGCGATCGTCAACGCGATCGACTATCTCGCCCGCGAATGGAAATACAAGCCAGCCGCCATCTTCAGCTATGGCGGTGTTTCCGGCGGCCTGCGCGCGGCGCAGGCGCTGAAACCGCTGCTGACCGCGGTCGGGATCATGCCGATCCCGGAAGGTGTCGCGCTGCCGCTGTACCAGAAACTGCTCGACGAGAATGGCGCCTTCGATGCCAGCGAGCAGGTGCGGGGCGGAACCAAGACCATGCTGGACGAACTGTTGCGCTGGAGCGAGGCGTTGAAACCGATGCGCGCTGCCTGAGAGAGCCGCTCTCAGCGCGGCTTGCTCGCGCCATAAAGAGGTGGAATGGTCGGCAGATGACTGAGCCGGGGGCGGTTCGACTTGCGTTTGCTGTTTGCCTTGCTGCTGATGCTTGCGACCACCGCCGTGGCGGTGGCGGAGCGGCGCGTGGCATTGGTCATGGCCGATGACGACTACCGGCTGGTCCGGCCGCTTGCCAACCCCATCCATGACGGCGAGGCGATGGAGGCGGCGCTGAAGAAACTTGGTTTCGAGGTGGTGCTCGAAACCAACCGCGACCTCAGGCGCATGCGCCGCGCGCTCGACGACTTCCGCGAAGACGCCAAGGGCGCGGACGTGGCGCTGGTGTATTTCTCAGGCCATGGCGTCGAAATATCGGGCGACAACCGGCTGCTGCCGGTCGATGCCGACGCGTCTTCGCTCGATGCGCTGGACAAGACCAGTCTGCCGCTGGAAGAGGTGCGCGACGCGGTCGCCGCCACCGCGAAAGTCGGGCTGATCGTGCTCGATGCCTGCCGCAGCGATCCGTTCTCGGGGAGCAGCGGCACGGGTCGTGGCGCGACCTCGTTGGCCAAGGATGTCGCCGACAGCGTGAAACCGGGTCTTGGTCGCATCGGGCGGGCGGAAAACATCCTGTTCGCTTTCTCGGCCGCACCCGGCGAGACGGCCGCCGATGGCACCGGCCAGAACTCACCCTTCACCACGGCGTTGACCAAATATCTCGGCACCGACGGGCTCGAGATTCGCTCGGTGCTGACGCTGGTGCAGCAGGAGGTCTACGACCTGTCGCGCGGCAAGCAACTGCCCTATGTCGAGAGCGGCCTGCCTAAGCTGTTTTTCGCCGCTGCCGCCAAGGAGCAATTGCCGGAGCGCGAAAGGCTGCTGCTGGCCAT
Organism: Mesorhizobium sp. Cs1299R1N3; assembly: GCF_037179625.1. Classification (NCBI taxonomy): domain Bacteria; kingdom Pseudomonadati; phylum Pseudomonadota; class Alphaproteobacteria; order Hyphomicrobiales; family Phyllobacteriaceae; genus Mesorhizobium; species Mesorhizobium sp. Cs1299R1N3. The sequence goes on from NZ_JAPYKQ010000001.1 coordinate 879,580, forward strand.
GGCCGACGTGACGCCGGAGATGCGGGGCGAGGTCGAGCGGATCGCCAGCGACGCCGACATGCCGCTGGCGCCGCTCTATGGGGCGTTGATCAGCGTCGACACCAGCCATCTGTCGGCGGAGAGCCTGAATGCCCGGCTGCGCGAGGCGGCGGACGCCTTCGTCAAGGTGCGCGCCGGGATGAAGACGCTGGCTGCCGACGATCCGCGTGTGACGGACCTGCGCCGTCAGGCCGAGGAGCAGCTGGCCCTGGGCGCCTTCGGCACCGCACAGGCGAAGTTGGCCGAGGCGGTCGGTATCGACGACGTGTCGCGCAAGGCGCTGAAGGTGAATTTCGTCGATCGAACGCTGTCGCAGGCCGCGACGCTGTTCCTGTCGGCGGGCACGGCGCGCGCCGACCTCGATTATGAGGCGGCCATCAAGGGCTATGAAACGGTGCTGTCGCTGTATGGCGAGGCCGGGCAGACCTCGCTCAGCCTGGAACAAGCCGACCGCCAGAGCAGCACGCTGGACGAGCTCGGTCTGCTCTATACGACGGTCGGCAATGTCGAGGCGGCCGGCCGGGCCTTCACCGCCCTGTTGGCCAACCTCGAGCAGCGGTCGCTTCGGGAAACCGATCCCAGCGTCAAACGCGATCTCGCCATCAGCCACATCAAGCTCGCCAACATAGAGATGGCGCAAGGCGACCTGCCAAACTCGCTCGAAAACTATGAGGCGGCCAGGGGCATGCTGCAGGAGCTGACCGCAAGCGTGCCGGACAAGAAAGACTGGCTCGGTGATCTTGCCATGGCCAATGACAAGATCGGCAACGTGCTGGCGACGCAAGGCGATGTGGGTACGGCGGCCCAGGCCTATCAACAAAGCCTGTCGATCAAGCAGAAATTGGCCGACGCCGAGCCGAACAGCGCTTATCTGCTGCGCGACCTGACCATAACCTATGACGAAATCGGCGACCTTGCCCATACCGCCGGCCAGTTGAACAGCGCCCAGACCGCCTTTGAAGAGAGCCTGAGAATCCGGCTGGCGCTGGCCGAGAACAAACCCGACGACCTTGAGCGCCAGCGCGCTGTCTCTGTCAGCCACGAGAGGATCGGCGACGTGCTGCGCGAGCGAGGCGACGCCGCCGGGGCGCTCGTGGCCTACAACAAGAGCCAGGCGATCGCCGGGAGCCTGGTGCGCCGCGACCCTAACGATACCGACTTGAAGCGCGACCTGTCGATCAGTTACGCCAAGATCGGCAACGCGCTCAACGACCAGGAGAACTGGCCGGCAGCACTGGTCTCCTATCAGAAAGCGCTGGCCGTAGCGCGTGACCTTGCCCAGAGCGACCCCGGCAACACCGGCTGGCAGCGCGACCTGTCGGTCTGTCTGGAAAAGGTTGCCGGTGTGCTTGATGCGCAGGGCAATGTCAGCGAGGCGCTGCAAAACTACCAGGACAGTCTTGCCATTGCCGACCGGCTGGCCCAGCTCGACCCAGGCAATTCCGACTGGCAACGCGACCTGTCGATCACTCTGTCGGAAATCGGCATGCTGGAGACCAAGCAGCGCCACTTCGAGGGCTCCAAGAGGGCCTTCGAAGCCAGCCTCGGCATCCGCCAGCAACTGGCTCAGTCCGATCCGAACAATGCGGTTTGGCAATTTGATCTGGTGCAGGCTTACATCAACTATGCGTATGTGGCCAAGGATCCGAAGGCGGTGCTGACCAAGGCGCTGAACCTGACGCTGGAGCTCGACCGCACGGGCCGGCTGACGCCCAGGGACAAATCCACGATCAAATATTTGCGCGGCCTTCTCGCCAAAATCAACGCCCGAAAAAAATAGCCGGCTGCCGGCTTGGGATTTGCGCCGGAAATGCCTGCAAACCTTGGAAAAACCGCCTTTAGCGCCTATATCTAGTCGATCTCAGAAGCGCGATTCGGGGCCAATTTTTCGCGCTGCAAAAACGGCATCTAGACAATAGGTTTTCATGAGCGACCAGACCGAGAACACCAACGGCGCTGAAGCCGAATACGGCGCCGATTCCATCAAGGTTTTGAAGGGGTTGGATGCTGTCCGCAAGCGGCCGGGCATGTATATCGGCGACACCGATGACGGCTCGGGCCTGCATCACATGGTCTACGAGGTGGTCGACAATGCCATCGACGAGGCGCTGGCGGGCCATGCCGACCTGGTTTCGGTGACGCTCAACCCCGATGGCTCGGTGACGGTTATCGACAATGGCCGTGGCATTCCGACCGACATTCACCCCAGCGAGGGCATTTCGGCGGCCGAAGTGATCATGACGCAGCTGCATGCCGGCGGAAAGTTCGACCAGAACTCCTACAAGGTGTCTGGCGGCCTGCATGGCGTCGGCGTCTCGGTGGTCAACGCGCTATCGGCCTGGCTGAAGCTCAAGATCCGCCGCAACGGCCAGATCTTCGAAATGAGCTTTACCCATGGCAATGCCGACGCGCCGCTGAAGGCGACCGGCAGCTACGAGCAGGACAAGCGCCCGGGCACGAATGAGGGCCGCAGCGGTAGCGAGGTCACCTTCTTTCCGTCGTCCGAGACCTTCACCATGGTCGAGTTCGATTTCGGCACGCTGGAGCACCGGCTGCGCGAACTCGCCTTCCTGAACTCCGGCGTGCGCATCGTGCTGACAGACGCCCGCCATGCCGATGTCGTGAGGCATGAACTGCACTATGACGGCGGCCTCGAAGAGTTCGTCAAATATCTCGACCGCGTCAAGAAACCGCTGATCGGGAAGCCGATCTCCATCAGGGCCGAGCGTGACGGCATCACCGTCGAAGTGGCGATGTGGTGGAACGACAGCTACCACGAGAATGTGCTGGCCTTCACCAACAACATTCCGCAGCGCGATGGCGGCACACATCTGGCCGGTTTTCGCGGCGCGCTGACCCGTCAGATCACCGGTTATGGCGAATCCTCGGGCCTCACCAAGAAGGAAAAGGTCTCGCTGATCGGCGACGATTGCCGCGAAGGCCTGACGGCGGTGCTGTCGGTCAAGGTTCCCGATCCGAAATTCTCGTCGCAGACCAAGGACAAGCTGGTCTCGTCGGAAGTCCGTCCCGTGGTCGAGGGGCTGGTCAACGAAGCGCTCGGCACGTGGCTCGAGGAGCATCCGGCCGAGGGCAAGGTTGTCGTCGACAAGGTGATCCAGGCCGCGGCGGCGCGCGAAGCCGCGCGCAAGGCGCGCGACATCACCCGCAAGACCTCGCTCGGCGTCACCTCGCTGCCGGGCAAGCTGGCCGACTGCCAGGAACGCGACCCGGCGAAGTCCGAAATCTTCATCGTCGAGGGCGACTCGGCCGGCGGCTCCGCCAAGGGCGGCCGCTCGCGCCAGAACCAGGCGATCCTTCCCCTGCGCGGCAAGATCCTCAATGTCGAGCGAGCCCGCTTCGACCGCATGCTCTCGTCTGACATGATCGGCACACTGATCACCGCGCTCGGCACCTCGATAGGCAAGGACGAATTCAACGCCGACAAGCTGCGTTATCACAAGATCATCCTGATGACCGACGCCGACGTCGACGGCGCCCATATCAGGACCCTGCTGCTCACCTTCTTCTTCCGGCAAATGCCGGAGCTGATCGAGCGTGGCCATCTCTACATCGCCCAGCCGCCGCTCTATAAGGTGACGCGCGGCAAGAGCTCGCAATACATCAAGAATGAGAGCGCCTTCGAAGAATTCCTGATCGATTCAGGGTTGGAGGAAGCTTCCCTTACGCTTGGCTCAGGGGAAGTGCGGACCGGACAGGATCTGCACGGCGCCGTTGCCGATGCGCTGGCTGTGCGCCAGCTCATCAACGGCTTGCACACGCGCTACAACCGCAATGTCGTCGAGCAGGCGGCGATCGCCGGCGGGCTCAATCCCGATGTCTTCGCCGATCTCGGTCGCGCCAACGCGATGGCCGAGCGGATCGCGCAACGCCTCGACATCATTGCCGAGGACACCGAGCGCGGCTGGACCGGCCGCATGTCGACCTCGAACGAGGGCATCGGCGGCTATGTCTTCGAACGCACCGTGCGCAGCGTCAAGGAATATGCCCATCTCGACATGGCACTGATCAATTCCGCCGACGCACGCCAGCTCGACCGCTACGCCCAGCGCCTCAGCGAGGTCTACGGGACGCCGCCGGTGCTGCGCCGCAAGGAGGTGTCCGAAACCGTCTCGGGACCGCTGGCGCTGCTCAACGCGGTCTTCGCGACCGGCCGCAAGGGACTGACCATGCAGCGCTACAAGGGTCTCGGCGAGATGAATGCCGAGCAGCTCTGGGAGACCACGCTCGACCCGAATGTGCGCTCGCTGCTGCAGGTCAAGGTCAACGACGCGACCGATGCCGACAGCCTGTTCTCGCGGCTGATGGGCGATGAGGTGGAGCCACGACGCGAATTCATCCAGGACAACGCACTGTCGGTCGCCAATCTGGATATTTGATCTCGACCCCGGATCTCGAAATTGGCGCGCCGCGGCGCGCCAATTGTTCCGCGGCAGACAAAATCATTTCATAACCTGCTGGAACGGAAGACCCTGCCGAATCGCCGGTGCTTTGGCCTGGCTCGGCTCCAGCTTGCGGCCGAGGTCGACAGCATCGCGCAGCACGGCAAGATGCGAGCGCGACGCAACGCCAGCCGGCATCGCGACCTCGACGCCGTTTGCCGTCAGCGACCAATAGAGTGTGTGCGTGAAGATACGGCCGAGGGAACCGCGCAGCTCGACCTGGACATTCTCGACGCCGGGACCGAAATTCTCCGTCATCGATCCGGAAATCGGGTCGCCCGTCAACCAGCCATTGCCCCTGTCGAAGATGTTGGTCCACCGCGTCGCGGCAAACACCGCGCCATGGTGCACCGCGCGCTGCGGCTTGCCTGAAAGGCCGCGCCCCTCTTGATAAAGGACAGTGCCGCCGGCCACCGCCCCTTCGGCAATCGGCGGGCATGCCGAGAACAGCCGCTCGGCAATGCCGCGCCTGAATTCGGCGAGATTATACGTCACCAGAAATTCGCTGTGGGTCAGCGGGCTGCCAAGCGTGACGAAATCGCTGATCTTCCACGGCAGTGGATGGTCGGCATCCCTGGTGCGGAGTTGCCGGTAGAGCTCCCACTGATCGCGCTGGAAGCCGGCGAGATCACCCAGGCCATCGGGCCATCCAGATCCATCGGCTACAAGCGTTTGCTTTTCGATGGTTCGGATCGCCTTCAGTTTCGCCTTGTCGCGGATGGCCTCGAGTTTTCGGGGCCTGAAATCGGCCCACAATATCTGCAGGAGATCATAGGCGATCATTGACCCAAGACTGTGCGAAACCAGCACGATCCGGTCGTACGCATCGTCCATCATCAGACGCTTCAGCAGCCTCAGGCCGCGATCGCGGATCAGCGCGCGCTTCTCGACCGTTGCCGCTTCCGCACGCACATAGGCCGCGACATCGCCAAAATAGGGAAGGCCAAACCGGTCCACGGACCAGATGATGAATGAGGCCAGGATCGTGACGAGCACGCCGGCGGCCCAGGAGACATAGCCTTGCCAAACCGACGTCGCCAGCGCCAGCGCCGCGCACAGGACGACGATGACGGCAGAAAGAGTGACGAGATAGAGCCCGCGGGCGTCGCGCGGAACGTCGGCGGGCTTGCGCCACAGCAGATTTGTCACCCATGCGGCAAGCCGGCCCCGTGTCGTGCCTTGCGTGATGTCGGCCCAGTAGAGCTCGTAAAAATCGGTGCGGCGGCCATCGACATCATAGGGCGTAGTGATCCGGCGAAGTTCGTACGAATTTGTCCGGCTGTCAGGTGTGATCCAGCTCTGGTTGATCTTCGCGCCAGCGGGATCGTCCGGATCGGCCACATGTGCATAAAACGGCGCGCGGGCGGGATCATGGCTCCAGACAGCCTGAACAAAACCCCGCAACGTGCCCATGGGCCGCTGTTCGCCCATGCCATGCACGATCACCACCGCCTGGCTAAGCTTGCGCGGCGCTTTTCCGGTGGCCGGTGATGCGACTGGGTCAGGCACCAACGTCTCCGTTGACGACAATCCCGTCGGCGAGACGGGAATTCGCCATCGTAACCTCGAAACCGCCGTCAAGCCAAGAAAAAGCCCGGCGCTAGGCCGGGCGTATCTTGGCTTGTCTCAAGGCCGCCCGGTCAGTGATCCATCGCCTTGACGATTTCCTCGGTCATCTTCTTGGCGTCACCGAGCAGCATCATGGTGCCGTCCTTGTAGAACAGCGTGTTGTCGATGCCGGCATAGCCGGAGCCGAGCGAACGCTTGACGAACAGGCAGGTGCGCGCCTTGTCGACGTCGAGGATCGGCATGCCATAGATCGGACTGCTCTTGTCATCACGCGCGGACGGGTTGGTGACGTCGTTGGCGCCGATGACATAGGCGACGTCGGCCTGGGCAAACTCCGAGTTGATGTCCTCGAGCTCGAACACTTCGTCGTAAGGCACGTTGGCTTCGGCGAGCAGCACGTTCATATGGCCAGGCATACGGCCGGCGACGGGGTGGATGGCGTATTTGACGTCGACGCCGTTGGCCTTGAGCTTGTCGGCCATTTCACGCAGCGCGTGCTGCGCCTGGGCGACCGCCATGCCGTAACCCGGCACGATGATGACCTTCTGCGCGTTCATCATCAGGTAGGCGGCATCGTCGGCCGAACCCTGCTTGACCGTGCGCTCGATGCCGTCATCGGCGGCAGCCGCCGTTTCGCCGCCGAAACCGCCGAGGATGACCGAGATGAAGCTTCGGTTCATACCCTTGCACATGATGTAGGACAGGATCGCGCCCGACGAGCCGACCAGCGCGCCGGTGATGATCAGCGCCAGATTGCCTAGCGTGAAGCCCAGTGCGGCCGCTGCCCAGCCCGAATAGGAATTCAGCATCGACACGACCACCGGCATGTCGGCGCCGCCGATCGGGATGATCAGGAGCACGCCGAGCACCAGCGAGGCGGCGACGATCAGCCAGAAGACGAGCTTGGATTCGGTGGCGACCAGGAGCACGATCAGCACGATCAGGGCGATGCCAAGTGCGGCATTGATGAAATGACGGCCGCCGATCATGATCGGCTTGCCCGACATGCGGCCGTCGAGCTTCAGGAAGGCGATGACCGAGCCGGTGAAGGTGACGGCGCCGATGGCGACGCCCAGGCTCATCTCGATCAGGGCCTGGGCATGGATGTCGCCCATAGTGCCGATGCCGAAGCTTTCGGGCGCGTAGATGGCCGCGGCCGCGACCATGACAGCAGCGAGACCGACGAGGCTGTGGAAAGCGGCGACCAGTTGCGGCATCGAGGTCATGGCGATGCGGCGCGCGGTCACGGCGCCGACGCCGCCGCCGATGGCGAGACCGAGCACGATCAGACCGTAGCGGCCGGCCGACGGGACCAACGGGACGGCCAGCGCCAATGTGGTGGCAATGGCGATGCCCATGCCGATCATGCCGTAGAGATTGCCCTGGCGGCTGGTTGTTGGGTGCGACAGGCCGCGCAGCGCCATGATGAACAGGACGCCGGAAACCAGATAGAGGAAGGACGCGAAGTTGGCGTTCATGGCGCTCTACTTGTCCTTCTTCTTGTACATGGCCAACATGCGCTGGGTGACGAGAAAGCCGCCGAAGATGTTGACCGAGACCAGCATCAGCGCGACGAAGCCAAAGCCGGCGGCGACGCCGGAGGCCGCTATGCCGACCGCGAGCAGCGCGCCGACGACGATGACCGAGGAAATGGCGTTGGTGACCGCCATAAGCGGCGTGTGCAGTGCGGGGGTCACCGACCAGACGACGTAGTAGCCGACGAAGATCGCCAGGATGAAGATGGCGAAACGGAAGACGAAGGGATCGATGGCACCGCCCGACAGCGCGTGCGCGGCGTCACCGGCGGCCTCAGTGCCGCCCGGGGCATTGGCCAGGTTCTGTACCGCGAGCCTGACGGCGGCACTCGCCTGGTCGAGCTGGTCCAGGGCTTTCTGCAAGGTCTGATCCATCACGCGGTCCCTTTCGGCTTCGGCGAGGGTGACTTGGATGCGGCGGTCTTCCGGGGCGCTGACTTCTTCGGCGCGGCAGAAGCATCGGCGACCATGGTCGTGGCCGGGATAGCGGGCGGCTCGATATACGGCTGCTGGTCGGCCTTGGCGAAGGCCGGATGAACGACCTTGCCGCCATCGGTCAGCATCGTCGCCTTGACCAGATCGTCTTCGCGGTTGATGGCCAGCGTCTTGGTGGTCTTGTCGACCAGCGTCTCGAGGAAGGCGAACAGGTTCCTGGCATAGAGCAGCGAGGCGGATGCAGCGATGCGACCCGGCACGTTGAGATGGCCGACGATCTTCACATTGTTGGCGGTGGTGACGATCTTGCCTGGCTCGGCACCCTCGACATTGCCGCCACGCTCGACGGCGAGGTCGACGATCACCGAGCCCGGCTTCATCGAGGCAACCATGGCCGCCGAGACGAGCTTCGGCGCCGGCCGGCCGGGGATCAGCGCCGTGGTGATGACGATGTCCTGCTTGGCGATATGCTCGGCGGTGAGCGCCGCCTGCTTGGCCTGATAGTCCTTCGACATTTCCTTGGCGTAGCCGCCGGCGGTCTCGGCGGCCTTGAACTCCTCGTCCTCGACCGCCAGGAATTTTGCGCCGAGCGAGGCGACCTGTTCCTTGGCGGCGGGCCGAACGTCGGTGGCGGTGACGACCGCGCCGAGACGGCGCGCCGTGGCGATCGCCTGCAGGCCGGCGACGCCGACGCCCATGATGAAGACCTTTGCGGCAGGAACCGTGCCCGCGGCCGTCATCATCATCGGCAGCGCCCGGTCATATTCGGCGGCTCCGTCGATCACCGCCTGGTAGCCGGCAAGATTGGCCTGGCTGGACAGCACGTCCATCGATTGCGCGCGGGTGATGCGCGGCATGAACTCCATCGAGAAGGCGGTGACGCCTGCGTTGGCAAGGGCCGCGACTTCAGCATCATTGCCGTACGGATCCATGATGGCGATCACCGCGGCGCCGGCTTTGTAACCCTTCAGCTCGGCATGCGTTGGCCGGCGAACCTTCAGCACGACATCGGCCTTGGCGACATCCGCCGCCTTGCCGATGGCAGCGCCTGCCTTGGCAAACTCCTCGTCAGGGATGCGCGAGCAGGTGCCGGCACCGGCTTCGACGATGATGTCGAAGCCCAGCCCCGCAAGCCGCTTCACCGTATCGGGCGAGGCGGCAACGCGCGGCTCGTTCGCATCAAGCTCACGAGGGATGAAAACCGTCTGTCCCACCGCATGATCCTTTCGGCTGGAACCTGTCTGCGCGAAGTGTCGGCCGGGATATCCGGCTACTTCAACCGCAAGAGGGTTTTTGGAAGGTCTATCGCAGAATGAAGGCGCCGACGGCCAGAATAAGCACGAACAGGATCAGCGCAGAGAAGAAGCCGCCCGCGAAGAAGCCGAAAGCCATCGCCAGGAGAAGCGCACCGCAGAAGAGCGAACCATATTTGGCCAGCGCCAGGAAGCCCGCATAGGTGCGGTCATGCTCGGCATAGTCCATCTTCGCGCCCAGTTCTGCAGGACCGCTCGGCGTATGCTCAGCCATAGGAATACCCCTTCGAAGACATCTTTCAGGCACATACCGAAAAGCCGCGCGGAGAGCAATGGCGCTATTGCCGCATCGCAGCCGACAACTGCCTCAAGGGAAAATTGAAATCGGCGGGCCGATGCCCGCAGGGATGGGTTTTGCGCGAGGCCTGCCCAGCGTCTCAGCCAGCAAGGTGAGGAAAAAGCCCGAGCAGGCCAACGATGATCAGATAGAGCGCGACGATATAGTTCAGCAGCCGCGGCATGATCAGGATCAGCACGCCGGCGATCAGCGAGATCAGCGGCGTGAGCGCGAGCGAGTGGATGGTCATGACCCGTATTCCTTCCCACGAACAATCCGACATGAGCCCGGGGCGAACGCCCGTTGGGCAGAATTGCGGCGACACTCGATGGCGACGCCACTACTTATAACGGCGAAGCCGCGGGAAAGGTTCATGATGCCAGGAAAGGCGCCCGTTCAGGCAGCGTCGCGATAGTATTTCGCCGTCGGTACGATGGACAGCGGCGTCAGCCGGTTGATGGCCGGATTGGCGAACATCATCCGCTGCTCCACTGCCGTCGACTTAAAGAATGGGAACCGATCGAGTGTCTGGCGCAAGTTTTCGCCGCAGGGGATCTCGAACAGAGCGATCGGCGCAAGAACACCCGGGAACACCTTGCCCTCTGTCTTCTGAATGGCATGGAAGATGCGAGCATAGTAAGCGGAATGCTCGATCTTGATCGGCGTAAGCACTGCCGTGAGATTAAAGTAACTGGCGGCCACCATGCCAAGCCTGAGCGTCAGAAAAGGCAGGACTCCGGGCGCGGGCGCACTGTCGGCATCGGTTGCGAAGCGAGTCCCGTCGATGAACGTCTCTCCCCGGGCAAGCCGCTCGGTCAATATTTCCGGATAGGCGTCGACGGACGGCGAATGAGGGTGCTCGCGGGAAATGTAGTGGAGCCGCAGTGTGCTGACCAGGTGTCCATCGAAATAGACGCCGAACCGATAGGAGTTCGGCAGATTGTCCCAGCGATCCTCGAACATCCCGCTGGCGATCGGGCCGCACATGCCCGATTGAAGGTAAGATTGATAGCGGAGGCGGTAGATCGCCTCCAGATCCTCGCCTCCAGTGATGAGACGATAGTCGACATGCTCCAGCAATTGCATGATCGACTGGTTCAGCGCGGACCCAGCATTTGCGCCGGCGCCAGCCCGCGCATCGTTTCTCGCAGCATCCATTCTCAAGTCCTCGTATCCGCCTCTGAACAGGCTATTCGAGTTGAAATGAGACACAAGCCGAAAATTCGACCCTACCGATTTACCACTTGTTAACCTTAACAACCGGAGATCCTGACGGCAGAGTGGTGCTAACTAAAGGAGCAGTTTGGGCGTCCATATCCAAGTTCGCGTGAAAACTACTAAGCGCTTTGCTTGGAATTGTTCCAAGTCGCTATCAAATGTGCCTTAAATATGCTGGTTCGTACAAGCCCCGCACACGATCCAAGCAACGCACATTATTGACTTCAATGGGTGGGATTGACTTCAATGGGCGGGAATTTGCGGCGAAAGCTAGCCGGCTGTACGCTTGGCGGCGAGACGCAGGTCCGCGGCAAATGGCCAGGTGACGTTCGACATCGTCTCGATGCCCGACGCGCTGAGCGCTGCGCCGAACAGGAAGCCCTGGACAAGATCCGGCTTCACCGAATCCATGAGGACCTTAAGCTGCTCGAATGTCTCCACGCCTTCGATGGTGACGGTGAGCCCCAGGATACGGGTCAGGTCGACGACGCCCTTCAACAGCTCGAGCGAGCGCGGATTGTGAGTGATGTCCATCACGAACGACCGGTCGATCTTGATCTTGTCGAGTGGAAGCTTGTGCAGATAGCTCAGGCTTGAATAGCCGGTGCCGAAATCGTCGAGGGCGATGCGGACGCCGAGCTGCTTCAGTTCCTCGATATATTGGCGGGTCAAGGACTTGTCATCGAGCAGCGCGGTTTCCGTGACTTCGATCTCCAGGCGGCTGGCGGCGAGGCCGGAGTTCGCCAACGCATCGCGCACCTTCTGGATGACGTCGCGGCTGCGGAAATCTCTGGCCGAGAGATTGACCGAGACGCTGGTCTGGTCAGGCCATTTGGCGCATTCGGTACAAGCTGCATGAAGCACAAAGGTGCTGATCTCGGATATAATGCCCATCTCCTCGGCCAGCGGAATGAAGATGCTGGGCGAAATCGGTCCGAGATCGGGATGGTCCCAGCGGCAGAGCGCCTCGCAGCTGGCGATGCGCATAGTGTTCATAGCAACGATAGGCTGGTAGACGACCCGCAGGTCCCTGCTTTCCACGGCACTGCGCAGATCCGCCTTCATCAGCTGGCGGTTGCGGAACGCGGCATCCATCGCCGCCTCGAACAGCCGCCAACCGTTCTTGCCGAGCTCCTTGGCCTTGTAGAGCGCCAGGTCCGCCTTGACGATCATGGCGTCGACATCGGTCCCGCCGACCTTGGACAGCACCGCGCCGGCGCTGGCCTGGATCCGTAACCCGTGGCCCGCGACGTCGACCTCGCCCTGCAGCTCGGCGAAAATCCGGTCGAGCAGGCTCTCCAGGTGGCTCTCGTCATCGATGCGGTCGAAGAACAGCATGAACTCGTCGCCGCCGAAGCGGCTGACGGTAAGGCCTTGCCCGGCGATGGCCGCCAGGCGGTCGGCGACGGCGTAGATCAGCCCGTCGCCGACAGGATGTCCGAGCGTGTCGTTGACGCTCTTGAAATCGTCGAGGTCGATCACGGCGAGGCCGCACAGGCGATCGCGGTCGCCGGAGGCCATCAGCTCGCCGACCAGTTCATGGAAATAGGCGCGGTTGGGAAGGCCGGTCAGATTGTCGTAGCGCGCCATGAACCGGATCTTGTCCTCCGCTTCGACGCGCGCCGTAACATCCTCGAAGGTGATCACGCCGAGTTCCTGGCTGCCTTCACGCGCGGAGAATTCGTAATGCTGGCCGTTGGCGAGCGAAACAAGCACCTTGCGGTCCCTGCCCTCGCGCAGGGCGCGCGTCAGCTGCGCCTCGACGTAGCGGCAGTCCTTCGGCGCCAGCATGCCGCCGGCGACGCCGCGCATCAGAAGGCCGTGGATGGAGCGCCCGAGCAGCGCGTCGGCCGATTTCAGCGACATCAGGTGAGCGGCCTCGGCGTTGGCGACCGCGACGCGCCCGTCAGGGCCGAGCATGACCAGGCCGTGCGACATGGTGTTGAGCGCACGGTCGAACCTGCGCGTTATGCTTTTCGCCTGCTGGTGGCCGATGACCGCGGAAAACAGCACATTACGAACATGGTCGGCGCTATTGATGGTGATGAACGTCATCGGGAAGATCATCAGACCTAGGACGAGAGACGGGCCATCCATACGCAGCAGGAGTGCAAGTGCCGCCGGACCGATGAAGGTTACCGAAAAAATCCGCACCATGCGCGGAGACCCGTAGTTGCGGGCGACAACCGTGACCAGGGTTGCCAGCGTCAGCGACATCGCCGCCAGTTCGGCGAATGGGTCGGGATACACATAGATCGACACGAAGCACAGCGCACCCAACCCGAGGCCCTGCAAGCAGCCCTTGAGGATGTAGCTGCGCTCCAGTCGGTGCGCGTGTTCGACATCGGCAATCACACCGCCCGTCTTCAGGAAGCTGCGAATACCGAAATAACGGAGAAGGCTGATCGGCAGCAGAATAAAGGAAAAGGCCAGAAACAACGGATTTTGCGTGCGCAGATAAATCGTGAACCCGAGGATCCAGTAACACGCGCCACCGATCACCAACATGTGCGCGTTGTCGAACAACGACCGCACAAATTGGATATAGACATCCGCGGGGATGCTCTCGGTCCTTGTTTTGCCCATATGGTCGGCCCAACGCTAGGCCTTGTCATGCCACAACCGCCTTAAGAAAGGCTTAGAATTGGGGGTTAAGCAACGGCTTCGGCCCACCTGCCACGGCGAGGGGACCTTGCAGCCCGGATAAGGCTTTGGCGGTGGAATCACTCAGCGGCACTGAGAACCGGTATCGGCATGGTTTGGGTCAGCCGCTGGAGCAGTCTGGAGCGCTCCTCCGCCGCCTTTTCGGCGCTTGCCTGCCGGACGTGGCCATAGCCGCGGATCAGCGCCGGGACCGAGGCCAGGGCTACCGCGGCCTCGATTTTGCCCGGCGCCAGCGAGCTGGCCACGAGCTGCAGATCGGCTTCGTACTGCGCCAGCAATTGCCGTTCCATGCGCCGCTCGGCGGTGTAGCCGAACAGGTCGAAAGCCGTGCCGCGCAGGCCTTTCATCGCCGCCAGCAGGCGAAAGCCCTTCATCATCCAAGGCCCGAAGCTCGATTTCCTCGGCTTGCCGTCATTGCCGCGACGCCCCATGATCGGCGGCGCGAGATGGAATTCGAGCTTCTCATAGCTCTGGAACTGCTTGCCAAGCTCGGCGGCGAAGGAGCCGTCGGTGTAGAGCCGCGCCACCTCGTATTCGTCCTTGATCGCCATCAGCTTGAACAGGCTTTTGGCGGCGGCCTCGGTCACGGCGGTCGAACCCGGCATGGCCTTGGTTTCCGCCGCTCGCAGCGTCGAGATCCTGTCGGCGTAGCGCCTGCCGTAAGCAGCGTTCTGATAGGCCGTGAGGAAAGTGACGCGGCGGGCGATGATCTCGTCGAGCGTCTCGGCGACCGGCGCGGCCTGCCCGGTCTTGTCGGCGAAGGTTGAGCCCGGCTGGGCGACGAGGCCGCGCACAAAATCCGGCTGATGTGCGGCGCGGCGGCCCCACTGGAAAGCGGCGATGTTCATCGCCACCGCTTCGCCGTTCAATTCAATGGCCTTCTCAACGGCTTCGGCCGAGAGCGGCAGACCACCGTGCTGGAAGGCAAAGCCAAGCATGAACATATTGGCGCCGAGCGAATTGCCGAACAGTGCGGTGGCGGTACGGGTGGCGTCGAAGAAATGGGCCTTGTCGTCGCCGGCGGCGGACCGGATCGCCTTCTTCAAGCGCTCGACCGGCAGCGAGAAATCGGCCGATCGGGCAAATTCGCCCGGCATGATCTCGGCGGTGTTGGCGAGGAAGATCGTATGGCCCTCGCGCACCGCCGTCAGCACCTTCTTGGCCCCCGACACGACGAGATCGCAGCCGAGCACGAGGTCGGCCTTGCCCGCCGAAACGCGGATGGCATTGATGTCTTCGGGTGTGCGGGCAATGCGGACATGGGTGAACACAGAGCCGCCCTTCTGGGCAAGGCCGGCCATGTCGATCATGCCGCAACCCTTGTCCTCCAGATGCGCCGCCATGCCGAGCACGGCGCCGACGGTGACGACGCCAGTGCCCCCGACGCCGTCGATGATCGCCGCCCAGCCCTCGACGCCGAGCGGGAATTCGGCTGGTGTCGGTACGCCTTCGAGCGGGTCGGTCTTGCCGGCCAGGCCGTCTGCCTTGCGGATCTTGGCACCGTGCACGGTGACGAAGGACGGGCAGAAGCCGTTGACGCAGGAGAAATCCTTGTTGCAGCTCGACTGGTCGATCTTGCGCTTGCGGCCAAATTCGGTCTCGACCGGCTGGATCGAGACGCAGTTCGACTGCACGCCGCAATCGCCGCAGCCTTCGCAGACCAGTTCGTTGATGAAGACGCGCTTGTCAGGATCGGGAAAAGTGCCGCGCTTGCGGCGGCGGCGCTTTTCGGCGGCGCAGGTCTGGTCGTAGAGCAGGATCGATACGCCCTTGACCTCGCGCAGCTCGCGCTGGACCAGATCGAGGTCGTCGCGGTCGTGGATAGTCGCGCCCGCCGGAAACTCGGCCTTCCCAGCATATTTGTCGGGCTCGTCGGTGACGATGGCGATGCGGTCGACGCCCTCCGCCCGCACCTGCCTGGCGATCATGTCAACGGTCAGCCCGCCTTCATGCGGCTGGCCGCCGGTCATCGCGACGGCGTCGTTGTAGAGGATCTTGTAGGTGATGTTGGCTTCGCTCGACAGGGCGAAGCGGATCGCCAGCGTGCCGGAATGGTTGTAGGTACCGTCGCCGAGATTCTGGAAGATGTGGCCGCGCTTCGAGAACGGCGCCTGGCCTACCCATTGCGCGCCCTCGCCGCCCATGGCGGTGAAGCCGAGCGTGTTGCGGTCCATCCAGAGCGCCATGAAGTGGCAGCCGATGCCGGCGGCGGCGATCGAGCCGTCCGGCACCTTGGTCGAGGAATTGTGCGGACAGCCCGAACAGAAGAAGGGCGTGCGCGATCCGATGTCGGTAGCGTCCTTCAGCATCGCCTGGAACTGGCGCAACTTCGCGACCCTTGCCGAAATCTCTTCGGACGGGCCGATGGTCTTCACGATCCTCTCGCCCAGTGCAATGGCGATCTCGTTGGGGTCCAGCGCCCCCTTGGCCGGGAACAGCCAGTCGCCGCGCTCGTCCTTCTTGCCGACGATGACCGGCTGCGTGGCGGTGCCATAAAGGCTTTCGCGCAGTTGCACCTCGATCAGCGAGCGTTTCTCCTCGACGACGACGATGGTGTCGAGACCGCGCGCGAACTCGGCGATGTGCTGCAGGTCGAGCGGCCAGGGGCAGCCGACCTTGAACAGCCGCACGCCGATGCGGTTGGCTTCCGCCTCGTCGATGCCGATATCCTCCAGCGCCTGGCGGACGTCGAGATAGCTCTTGCCCAGCGTGATGATGCCGAGCTTCGGATTGCGGCCGCCCGAATAGACGATCCTGTTCAGCCCATTGGCATGGATGAAGGCGGAGGCCGCGGCACGCTTGTGCTCATGCAACCGCTCTTCCTGGCCGAGCATGTCGATCTCGTGACGGATGTTGAGACCACCCGGCGGCATGTCGAAATCCGGGACGACGATGTTCAATCGTTCGAGCGAGGCATCGACCGAAGCTGTCGATTCGATATTGTCCTTGACGCATTTGATCGCCGCCCAGGTGCCGGCGAAGCGCGACATGGCAAAGCCATACAGGCCGTGGTCGATGATCTCCTGGACTCCGGCCGGGTTCAGGATCGGCACCATGGTGTCGACGAAGAGGAATTCGGTGGCGTGCGCATTGGTCGAAGATTCGGCCATGTGGTCGTCACCCATGAGCGCAAGGACGCCGCCATATCTAGACGAGCCGGCGAGATTGGCGTGGCGGAACACATCGCCCGAACGATCGACGCCCGGACCCTTGCCGTACCAGACCGAAAACACGCCGTCATGGGTACCCTCGCCCAACAGTTCCGTCTGCTGCGAGCCCCAGCAGGCGGTGGCGGCAAGCTCCTCGTTAAGGCCAGGCTGGAAAACGATATCGGCCTCGCCGAGCTGCTTTTTCGCCTTCCAAAGCTGCATATCCAGGCCGCCGAGCGGCGAGCCGCGATAGCCCGAGACAAAGCCTGCCGTGTTCAGGCCAGCACGGCGGTCGCGCTCGCGCTGCATCAGGAGCATGCGGATGACCGCCTGCGCGCCGGACAGGAAGATGCGCTCCTTGCCAAGATCGAATTTGTCGTCGAGCGCGACATCATGCAGCGTCATCAGGCATTTCCTCTGCGAAGGCCGCGCGCGGCAGCGGCCAACGTCGGGATCGGATGACGCATCCTTTCTTCCCTTGCAAGGCAGGTCAAACAAAATCGAAAGGACCAGCCAACGCGCAACAAACAGTCCGGCGGGTGCTGGGCCGCGCATGAAAGCGTGGGCCGACAGCGCGACGGCGCACAAAAATTCCGGGCGAAATCGATGCCGTCGGACGGCGTCAGCCGGCTTTCGAGCAGTCCGGCTTCGGCTCGCCCGGCAGCTTGCCGTCGGGATGGCCGGCGAGATCGGGATTGGCCGTGTAGAGCTGGTCGATGACCAGCGGCCGGTCGGGCAGGATGGACTGGTCTTCCGTCGACATCAGCGTGGTGTCGATGGTCTGCAGGACGGCACCGTCGGCGCCCTTGATGCTGATGGCGATGGCATAGGGCTTGTTCCTGACGACGCAGGTGAGCGCCGGGCTTTCCAGGCTCACCTTGTCGAGCTTCGGCCAGATCTTCTGTTCGACCACGAAGGGCGCGCCGCCGGCCGGATTCTGGAAACTGGCGACCGCCACCTGACCCTCGCCCATCGGCCGCAAGGGCCGCAACGTCACGACGTAGGTCGCCCTGGCGAGACGGTAATTGAAGATGAATATCTTGCCGGAAACCTCGAACAGCTTGCCCTCGCCGCCGGTATCGCGACAGGCGCCGAGTGCCATCGCCGCTACCAGCGCCACGCCAACAACGTTCAATCGGGAAAGAATTCTAGCCATTCCTGACCTCATTGGCCGCGATGCGGCGGCGGTAGTGACGGCTTGCCTTCTGCCTGTTGCCGCACACCGCCATGTCGCACCAAAGGCGGCTGGAATTGCGGCTCCTGTCGACGAACAGCCAGGTGCAGTTGGGGCAGATCCTGAGCCTCGCGACCGTGTCGTCGCGCAGCAGTGAAAGAGCTGAAACCGCCAGCGCCGCCTCGAAGGCGATCGGCGTCGCCGGATCGCCGAACGGCCGTCCCGGCGCCCCGATCTCGGTCCGGCCGGCGGCCAGGCCGTCGGCGCAGGCCCGCAGGAATTCAGGCAGGTCGGCGGTGGCGACCGCGCCCTTCGAGACCGCGCCCCGGAACAGCCGGTCGGTCGTCTCGCGGATCGACAGCACGACGGGCGCGATTGCAGCCGGCGAGGACACCGCCAGCCGCCTGTCGCCAAGCTCGACGGCGCGAAAGCCGGTGGCCGCGTCGGCGAAGCGGGCGATTTCGGCCGGATCGTCGAAGCGGTCGAACGTGCGCGCCGGATCGCCACGGAGCACGACGGTGTTTGCCGTGTCGAGCGCAAGCAGACCGCCGGTGAAGCGGTGCGGAGTCCAGGCGACTGTCATTCCCCGAAATCTAACCGATAAATCGCATTTGACAAGTTAGATTCGGCGATGCAAACCTCAGATGCGCACGGTATGATCGCCTTTATCCGATCCGCTCCTGTCCGATCCGCTCTTGGGCGGGATGCTTGTGGTGTTGTCGAGCATGCTCTATTTCTTCCAGCAGGTGCTGAACGGGCTGCATTCGGGCGCGCTTTATGCCCTGCTCGCCTTCGGCTACGTGCTGACCAACGGCATCCTGCACCGCACCAACCTCGCCTATGGCGCGCTGTTTGCCTTCTGCGGCCAGGCAATGATCCTGAGCGTCGCCTTCGGCTACCAGGTGCTGTGGCTGACGCTGCTGGCTTCGGTGCTGTTCGGCGTCGTCGCGGCGTTCCTCTATGCCGCGCTCATCAGCCATGTCCTGTCACGCAGCGTCTTTGAACCATTGGCCGACCGCTCGCCCAATGCCATCGTGGTGACGACGCTCGGCATCCTGATCATCCTGTCGGAAGCAAGCCGCATCGCGGCCGACACGCATGATCTGTGGCTGCCGCCGATGCTGGCCGAGCCCATCGTTTTCGCCGAAGGCTCCGGTTTCAAGGCGACGCTGACGCTGATCCAGGTGCTCGACTGCGTCGTGGTCCTGGCGGCGGTCGCACTCGCTACATGGGCGTTTGCCCGCTCAAACTTCGGCCGGTGCTGGCGTGCCGTCTCCGACGACCCCAGGGCCGCCGCCCTGTGCGGCGTCGACGTGCGTGGCGTGTTTAGGCGCGCCGTGCTGTTCGGAGGCTTCTGCGCCGCGCTGGCCGGGGTCATGGCCAGTCTCTATTACGGCAATGTCAGCTTCGGTTCCGGCCTGGTCTACGGCCTGAAGATCCTGTTCGTGACGGCTGTCGGCGGCTATCTCTCGCCGCCAAGGGCCGCGCTGGGCGCGGCCGCTTTCGGCATGGCCGAATCACTGTGGGCCGGCTATTTCCCGGTCGAATGGCGCGATGCGTGGATGTATCTGTTCCTGGTGGCCATGCTGATCCTGATCGGCGCCGGCCGCGACTCCGGCAAGGTCGTCTGAACCCATCAGACTTTGGTTGCATGACGTATCGTCAGGCTGCGGTTTTCCACCGTGCCGCAAGAGCCGATGGCCTGCATCCTTCCTCCTCGTGTTGACCAACCGGACCACGCACTGCATACGGTTGGGCCAGGCGGCGCGACGAAAAAGGGGGATCGCGCGTCACCGCATCAGGGAGGAATGCATGGCAGGGCTTCTCGCTCTATCCAGAACGATCGATCGTATGAACGAGTTCATCGGCAAATCGGTATCCTGGCTGATCCTGCTGGCGATCCTGGTGAGTGCGGCCAACGCGGTCATCCGCAAGGTGTTCGACACCTCGTCGAACGCCTGGCTCGAGCTGCAATGGTACCTGTTCGGCGCCGCCTTCATGCTGGCCGCCGCCTATACGCTGAAACAGAACGAGCATATCCGCATCGATATCGTCTACGGCCTGTTTTCACGCCGCGTGCAGCACTGGATCGACCTCTTTGGCCACGTCTTCTTCCTGATGCCGTTCGTGACGCTGATGGTGTTCTATTTCGTGCCTTATGTGTCGCTGTCGTTCCACAGCGGTGAAATGTCGACCAATGCCGGGGGCCTGATCGTGTGGCCGGCCAAGGCCATCCTGCTGGTCGGTTTTTTCCTGCTCGCGCTGCAGGGCATTTCCGAGATCATCAAGAAGATCGCCATCATGCGCGGCATCATTGAGGATCCCAACCCGTTCATTTCCGTGCACGAACAGGCTGAACTCGAAGCCAAGGCGCTCGCTGAAGAAGCCAAGGCGCTCGCCGAAGAGGTGCGTTCGTGATGGAGTTCATCGCCCAGAACATGGCGCCGATCATGTTCGCCTCGCTGATCCTGTTCATGCTGATCGGCTATCCCGTCGCCTTTTCGCTCGCCGCCAACGGCCTGATGTTCTTCTTCATCGGCGTGCTTTTGACGCCCTATTCGGGCGGCGCGATCAATCTCGCCTGGCCGCTGCTCTATGCGCTGCCGGACAATTTCTACGGCAGCCGGGTGATGTCGAACGATACGCTGCTGGCCATCCCGTTCTTCACCTTCATGGGCATCGTGCTCGAGCGATCCGGCATGGCCGAGGACCTGCTGGACACCATCGGCCAGTTGTTCGGACCGATCCGCGGCGGCCTCGCCTATGCGGTGATCTTCGTCGGCGCGCTGCTGGCGGCGACCACCGGCGTGGTGGCGGCATCCGTCATTGCCATGGGGCTGATCTCGCTGCCGATCATGCTGCGCTATGGTTATGACCGCAGGGTGGCATCGGGCGTCATCGCGGCGTCGGGCACGCTCGCCCAGATCATTCCGCCATCGCTGGTGCTGATCGTTCTCGCCGACCAGCTCGGCCGCTCTGTGGGCGACATGTATGCCGGCGCCCTGATCCCCGGCCTGGTGCTGACCGGCCTGTACACGCTCTACATCGTGATCATGTCGATCGTCCGGCCCAAATCTATGCCGGCCCTGCCGCTCGAGGCGCGGACACTCGGCCATGGCGTGGTGTCCTTGCTGATTGCGCTGGTAGCGGCCGTGGCCATTGCCTATGCGGCCTACCATTACCTGGTGCCCGCTCATGGCGACAATGCCGACATTCTCGGCGCGGCAGTCGGCGTCATCTTCATCTACGTCGTCGCGATTCTCGACCGCGGCCTGAACATCAACATGATGTCGCGGCTGGCGCAGCAGGTCGTGATCGTGCTGATCCCGCCGCTGGCGCTGATCTTCCTGGTGCTCGGCACCATCTTCCTCGGCATCGCCACCCCAACCGAGGGCGGCGCCATGGGCGCGGTCGGCGCACTGGCGATGGCGGCGATGAAGGGCCGGCTGTCGATGGACGTGATCAAGCAGGCGCTGGCCTCGACGACGCGGCTGTCGTCCTTCGTGCTGTTCATCCTGATCGGCGCGCGGGTGTTCTCGCTGACCTTCTATGGGGTCAACGGCCAGATCTGGGTCGAGCATCTCTTGACCTCGCTGCCGGGCGGCGAAGTCGGCTTCCTGATCGGCGTCAACATGCTCGTCTTCTTCCTCGCCTTTTTCCTAGATTTCTTCGAACTGGCGTTCATCATCGTGCCGCTGCTGGCGCCGGCCGCCGACAAGCTCGGCATCGACCTGATCTGGTTCGGCGTGCTTCTGGGCGTCAACATGCAAACCAGCTTCATGCATCCGCCGTTCGGTTTCGCGCTGTTCTATCTGCGCTCGGTCGCCTCGCGCGTGCCCTACCTCGACCGCTTGACCGGCAAGCAGATCGCGCCGGTGACGACGGGCCAGATCTATTGGGGCGCGGTGCCGTTCGTCTGCATCCAGGTGATCATGATCGCCCTGACCATCGCCTTCCCGCAAATGGTGATGCGCTACAAGGGCGCGGCCGTCGATTCCGGCACGATCGACTACAAGGTGCCGGAAATGCCCAGCCTGTCGCCGCTTGGCACGCCGGAAGGTGGCGGCGCGCCTGCCAATGGCGGTGGCGCACCGGCGACGCCCGGCATGCCCGACCTGTCGCAACCGCCGAATTTCGGCGATACGCCGCCAGCCAAGCCGGCGACACCGACGCCGGACCTGTCGCAGCCGCCGAATTTCAACTGAGCTCGGAGGGGAAGACGCCATGAAAGCCGTGCGGCTGGAGAGAGTGGGCAGCATCGCGCTACGCGAAATTCCCAAGCCGGTCCCCGGTCCGGACGAGCTTCTGGTGCGGATCGAGGCCTGCGGTGTCTGCGGCACCGACCGGCATCTTTTCCACGGCGAGTTCCCCTGCAGGCCTCCAGTGACGCCCGGGCACGAATTCTCCGGTATCATCGAGGCGGTCGGCACCGCCGTCTCCGGCTTTGCCGTCGGTGACCGGGTCACTGGCGATCCCAACATTGCCTGCGGACGCTGCGGCCACTGCCATGCCGGCCAGGTCAACCTGTGCCGCAATCTCACCGCCATCGGCATTCACCGCGACGGCGGCTTTGCCGATTATGTGGTGATGCCGCAGAAACAGGCTTTTGTCCTTCCCGCGGATCTGAAGCCGACACATGGCGCTTTCTGCGAGCCGCTCGGCTGCTGCCTGCACGGCGTCGACCTTGCCGAGATCAAGCCAGGCAGTTCGGTTGTCGTGCTCGGCGGCGGTGTCATCGGCCTGCTCACCGTTCAACTGGCGCGGCTTGCCGGGGCCACCACCATCATCCTGTCGACGAGGCAAGCCTCGCGGCGCGCGCTTGCCAGGGAACTCGGTGCGACGGCGACGGTCGATCCCACCGCCGCCGATGTGATCGACGCCATCGCCGGTCCGGCCGGCCTGATGCCTGACGGCGTCGACGTCGTGTTCGAATGCGCCGGTGTGCGCGAGACCGTCGAGCAATCGATGCGGCTGGCAAGGGCGGGCGGCACTGTCGTCATCGTCGGTGTGACGCCGCAAGGCGTGAAGGTGGAATTCGAACCCTTCGACCTGCTGTTCCGGGAGCTGAAGGTGCTGGGCTCGTTCCTCAACCCCTACACACACCGCCGTGCCGCCAAGCTTATCGCGTCGGGCGCGATCGAGATCGACCGGCTGATCTCCAGGCAAGTCACGCTCGAAGAGGCGCCGGCGGTGATCGCCAACGCGCCGGCTCCAGGCGAAGTGAAGGTGCTGGTGGTGCCGGGTTTGGGCTGAGGCGCGGGCTTCCGGCGTCTGGCATTGCCGTCGCCGTTGAGCAAGGAAAAGCCCCGGGACAGAAGAGCCCGGGGCTTTCGAACAAACAAAGCGCGATCGCCTACAGCTTGCCGTTGCGCTGCTGGACCATCATGAAGGTGTCGTAGTTGTATTCGGCCACCTGCGCCCAGAGATAGTGCTCCTTGCGGAAGCCCTTGATCGATTCCCAGATCTTCTTGAACGGCGCGTTCGAGGCTTCCATTTCGGCATAGACCTCGTTGGCCTTCTCGAAGCACGCGGCCATGATCTCCTGGCTGAACGGACGCAGTTTCGCCCCGCCGGCCACCAGCCGCTTCACCGCCGGAGGGTTCACGTAGTCGTATTTCTGCAGCATGTTGGCATCGGCGGCCTGGGCGCACGTGCGCAGCAGCGATTTGTAGGTCGGCGAAAGCTCGTCGTATTTCGTCTTGTTGAACATCAGGTGGACGGTCGGGCCGCCCTCCCACCAGCCCGGATAGTAGTAATAGGGGGCGACCTTGTAGAAGCCGAGCTTCTCGTCGTCATAGGGGCCGACCCATTCAGCGGCGTCGATGGTGCCCTTTTCCAGCGCCGGATAGATGTCGCCGCCGGCGATCTGCTGCGGCACGACGCCGAGCTTCTGCACCACTTTGCCGGCAAAGCCGCCGATGCGCATCTTGAGGCCGGAGAGGTCGGCGACGGTGTTGATCTCCTTGCGGAACCAGCCACCCATCTGCACGCCGGTGTTGCCGCCCGGCAGGCCGAACAGACCTTGCGTGGCGAGGAACTCATTGAACAGGTCGATGCCGCCGCCATGGTAGTGCCAGGCATTCATGCCGCGCGCGTTGAGCGAGAAGGGCACCGCCGCACCCAGCGCCCATGTCGGGTCCTTGCCCCAGTAATAATATGCCACCGTGTGGCAGGCCTCGACCGTGCCGGCCGTGGTGGCGTCGGCGGCCTGCAGGCCGGGAACGAGTTCGCCGGCGGCAAAGACCTGGATCTGGAAATTGCCGTCGGTGGCTTCAGACAACATCTTGGAGAACACTTCGGCCCCGCCATAGATGGTGTCGAGCGACTTCGGGAAGGAGGACGCCAGCCGCCATGTCACCTTGGGATTGGACTGGGCTATTGCCGGTGCGGCGAGCGTGGCCGCTGCCGCGGCTGCGCCGACGCCGGTGACGCCGGCCTTGCGGATGAATGAACGACGATCCATGCAGTTCCTCCCTTTTGGATCAACAGACCGACGTTCGGGAAATCCTCGGCCCCCGCATCGGTTCGCACGAAACAATACACGGGCAAGGAGTCGAGTCCAGCACTGCGGCCGGATTTGGTGGCGAAGCCGTGCGACCCTGCAACTATAGTCTAACAGGCGGTTTCCTGGCCCATGCGACACGCTGAAACTTGGCTGGAAAAATGCCGGGGGATCGCTTATTTTAAAGGCAGGACATCCCTTGCCAGATGGAAAACAGACCCAAAATGCAGCAGCCGCTCGTCGCCATATCGACCGACGTCCGTCAATTCGACAACTACACCTGGCATGCCGCGCCCCAACAATATCTGGAAGCAGCAATCGTAGGTGCCGGCGTTTTCCCCCTGCTGGTGCCTTCGTTCGGCGACCGGCTGGACTTCGACGAACTCCTGTCGTCGGTCGACGGCGTCATGCTGACCGGCTCGAAATCCAACGTCGATCCCTCACTCTATGGCGGCGATGCCAGCGAAGCCAATGGCCCCTATGACACCGCGCGCGACTCCACGACGCTGCCGCTGATCCGCAAGGCGATCGAGCGCGGCGTGCCGCTGCTTGCCATCTGCCGCGGCATCCAGGAGCTGAACGTGGCGCTTGGCGGTACACTGGGCACCGAGATCCAGGAGCGCGAGGGGTCGCTGGACCACCGCGCGGCGGTGAGCGACAAACAGGATGAGCGCTTCGCCATTCACCAGACCATTTCGATCAAGCCAGGCAGTTGCCTCGCCGGCGTGTTCGGCGCGGGCGACATCAAGGTCAATTCCTTGCATCGCCAGGCGATCGACCGGTTGGGCTCGAAGCTCGAGATCGAGGCTGTCGCCGCTGACGGCACGGTCGAAGCGGTTTCGGTCAAGGGCGCGCGCGCCTTCGCCGTCGGCGTCCAATGGCATCCCGAATACTGGGTCAAATCGGACAGCAATTCCGCCAAGATTTTTCGGGCTTTCGGTGATGCGGTGCGTTTGCACGCGGCAGCGAAAGCCGGCGCACGGGCCGCGGCTGAGTAGTCAGTCTCCGCGCTTCAAGCCACCGTCCGATGCCAGCGACAGCAACGGCAGCGCCGGGGCGTAGGATTCGTAGCCGTTGCCGTCAGCCACGGCGAAGGTGACGATCGGATCGATGCCGTTGGCGCTGAAGGCGACCGTTCCGTCGTTTTGCTCGCGCCAGAATTTCGCCTGCTCGAGGCCCGGCAGGAGCCGTCGGCAATTCGGAGCCACGGTCAACAGCGACAAGCCATCCGAGACCGAGGCGCCGCGCGTGACCGCGCAGGCCCCCTCGTCGCCATTGGCGACCAGCCTGTAGGTGTCGGACGGCGTGGCCTCTTCGCCGACGCTTTCAACACCGCCGGCATGAAACAGCTGAACGCCGCCGAACAAGGCAGCGGCCCCGATCAATGTGGAAAGCGTCTTCATCCCTGAACTTCACCCACGCATACACAGGATGAAGAATGATTTCAAAGGGTTAAGCAGACGTTAATAAATAGGGTAGAGCCCGGCGCTCAAGCGCGTGCCTTCACGTCAACAGTCTCGGGCACCGGTGTCAGCGGCCGGCGCTCGCTGAACCACGACACCAGATTGTCGACGCACAGATCGGCCATGGCGCGGCGCGTGTGCTCCGAGGCCGAGCCGACATGCGGCAACAGAGAGGTGTTTGGCAAGTCGAGCAACGCCTTGGGGACATTCGGCTCGTCGGCGAAGACATCGAGCCCGGCTGCGGCGATGGTGCCGTCGGCGAGAGCGGCCGCCAGGGCCGCCTCGTCGACGGTGCTGCCGCGGCCGATGTTGACGAAGACGCCGTTCGCGCCGAGCGCCGAAAGGATTTCGGCATTGACCGCTTTCTGTGTCGATGCTCCGCCGGGCGCCACCGAAATCAGCGTGTCGACTGCCTCGGCCAAGCCCTTCAGCGTCGCGTGATACTGGTAGGCCAGACCTTCGACACGACGCCGGTTGTGATAGGCGACCGGCAGTCCGAACGCCTCCAGCCGCCGTGCAATGGCTTGGCCGATGCGGCCCATGCCGAAAATGCCGACACGGCGCGCGCGCAAGGTCAGCCGGCTCAGCGGATAGTTGCCCTTGCGCACCCAGCTGCCGTCACGCAGCCAGGTCTCGGCGCGCGGCAGGTCGCGGATTGTGTTGATCAGCAGGCCGATCGCGGTGTCGGCGACCTCCTCGGTCAGGACGTCGGGCGTGTTGGTGACCATGATGTTCTTCGCCGCCGCATGGTGGACGTCGACCGAATCATAGCCGACGCCGAAGGAGGCGATGAGTTCGAGATTGGGCAACGCATCCATCATCGCCGCACTGATGCCGGCAAAGGATGCGATGCCACGCACGGCGCGGCGCATCTCCTCGGTGACCAGCGCCGGATCGGCGCGCTCGATGCCGACGCGCCTGAAGGTCCGTTCGATACGCCCGACGGCGTGATCGCTGAAATCCGCCGGCACCAAAATGGCAACGGCTTGCAGATCCTTGGCCCTGGTCATGCACGCTCCACCGGCTTGCCGGTCGACTGGCGCACATGCAGTTCCGGCTTGATCAATTCCTGCGAGGGCCGCACCGTCTGCCCGTTGAGCTTGTCGAGCAGCGCGCTGGCGGCGCGGCGACCGACCTCGCGCTGGCCATTCCAGACGGTGGTCAGCGCCGGCGTGGCGATCGCCGCCTCCTCGAGATCGTCATAGCCGGTAACGGAGATGTCGATGCCCGGCACCAGGCCGGCGCGCGCTATGCCGTTCATCAGGCCGATGGCGACTAGGTCGTTCCAGCAGCAGGCGGCGGTCGGTCTGTCCTTCAGCGCCAGGAACTGCCCGGCCGCCTCGAAGCCGGCTTGCTTGGTGCGTGGGCCGGCAATGCGCCAGGACGGTCTGACTTCAAGCCCCGCCGCCTCCATGGCGTTGACATAGCCCTGGTAGCGATCACGCCCGGTCGAAGTCTGGTCGGTGCCGCCAATCATGGCGATGCGCTTGTGGCCGAGCGAGATCAGGTGGTTGGTGGCGAGGCCCGTGCCATACGCATCGTCACCGCGAAACACCGGCACGTCGGCGCCCTCGACGGTGCGTGCGATCAGCACCGCCGGCAAGCCGTTCTCCTCGGCCATGACGATGTCCGACGCCGGCGTGCCGATGGCCGGCGACATGATGACGCCGTCGGCGCCGAGCTGCAGCAGCGTATCGATGAAGGTGCGCTGCTTTTCGAGCTGATCATAATGATTGGACAGGATGAAGGTTTGCCGGCTGCGGTCGAGCTCACTCTCGATCGAGCGCAGGATCTCGGCGAAGAACGGGTTCATGATGTCGTGCACGACGACACCGACAATGCCCGAGCGCGAGGTGCGCAGACTGGCGGCGCGGCGGTTGTAGATATAGCCGATGGCGCGGGCGTGTTCCTTGATGCGGTCGCGCGTCGAGCCGGCGACCAGCGGACTGTCGCGCAGCGCCAGCGAAACCGTGGCCGTGGACACGCCGAGCGCATCCGCGATCGTCGACAGCTTGATCTTCTGTGCCAGGCTTTCGCTCCCCGTCGTTTTTTAAACTGTTTAAGGGCGGCCTTATGCCATCGATCGGGGCCAAATCAAAGTTTTTTTGCCAGCGCTTCGGCCTCGACATCCGAGGCCGCGCGGCTGCGCAGCCTGAGCCGGTGTTCGCGATGGACGATGTAGAGGCCGCTGGCGACGATGATGGCGGCGCCGACCAGCGTCCAGCGGTCGGGGAACTGCTTGAAGACAAGCCAGCCGGAAATGATCATCCACACCATCTGCGAATAGGGATAGGGCGCCAGCGCCGTGGTCGTCGCCAGCCGATAGGCCTGCACCAGCAGCCAATGGCCAACGCCGCCGAAAACGCCAAGCATTAGCAGGACGAACCAGTGCCAGCCATCGTGCGGCAAGGAGAAGGAGAACGGCAGCATGGGTAAAAGCAGCACCGCCGGCGCCAGCGCCGAGAACAGGATCAGGCTTTCCGACGTTTCGGTCGCCGACATGCGGCGCGTCATGATGACATAGAAGCAGTTCGACAGCATCGAGCCGAGCGCGAAGAGATGTCCGACGCCGAAAACACCGACACCCGGCCTCGTGATGATCAAGACCCCGGCGAAAGCGGTCAGGATCGCCAGCCAACGCCGCCAACCGGCCCATTCGCCCAGCAGCGGGCCGGCAAGCGCGGTGATCACCATCGGCCCGAAGAAATAGATCGATGTCGTCTCGGCCAGTTGCAGGGAGCGCAGCGCCAGGACGTTGAACATGGTCGAGCCGAACAGGAAGGCGCCGCGTATCACATGCGCGGGCAAGTTGACCGGGCGAAACCGCACCGGCTCGCGCCAGCCGCGCAGCAGCGCCCCAACCAGCACGACATGCACGGCAAAGCGCACCCAGGCGACGATCAGGACGGAGACGCCTGCAAGGACGAGATATTTGCTGCTGGTATCGAGGAAGGTGAAGAAGACATAGGTCGTCAGCATGCACAGGATTGCCACCGGCGGCGTCGCGCTTTCTGCATATCGTTGGGAAGGATTCACGTGCAGACCGGGGGAAAAGCTGGGCTGAAGCCCACCTTTTGCGGGAATTGTCGCTTGCCGGCAAGCCAAAAGCGTCTGGCACAACAAGACGCCTGGGACAGGCTTAGCCCTCGTCCGGCATGTCACGGCCTAAACCGGCAACGGGTTGACCATGCCCGCCGCCAACAGCAGCGCATTGTCGGTGCGGCCGGATCTGGTTGGCACCGCCGCAGGACTGGCCGCCGCAATGAGGATCGGCGGCGGGGCACTCATCGCCTCCATCGCCGGCCTGTTTCTCGCAGATTCAGCTCCAGCGCTTTTTTCCATGATGCTGGTGTCGGCGATATTCGCATTGCTGGCGGCACTGTATGCCGCTCTTCTCGATCGGCGGCAGCCAGTCGATTGAGCTTGTGAGTTTGCCTCTATCCATGCATGCGGGCACCCTTGGTGATCTTGTCGACGACCTTCTTCCCTGCGCGCAGCGCGATGCCGACCACCTTGGCGTCTTCCGGCGCGAATTCGGCAAAGACGGCGCGATTGGCGGCGTCGAAGCCGGTCGAAAACATCTCCTCGACATAGAGCGAGGTGGTGACGCCGCGTTCCAGCGCACGCCGGTGGATCGCACCAAGCGCCGCATGGTCGGCCGAGAGCACGATGACCGGCTGGATCGACAGGGGATTGTAGAGATTGTCGGCGCGGTCGCGATAGGGCTCGCCGATGATGTCGGGGAATTGCGCGACGACGCCGCTGGTCAGGAAGGCGGTGACGTTGAGTTTCTGCCAGACGGGCAGATCTTCCCGCAGCACGATTGCAAATTTCGTATCAAACATGAGAAAATGCGCCATTCGAGGTTAAGCCCCGTATTGCGAGGCTGAAGGAGACGATGTCGTTCGAACTAGACCGCCAGGCCTTCGAGGGTCTTGGACGTTTGTGCGCCGATGCCGCTGAAAGCTGCATCATCTCCGCTCCCGACCCTGCGGGGATGGAGCGCATCGAGGCGCGGTTTCACGGCAGCGCCTTCGATCCCCATCGCCACGACACCTATGCGATCGGGGTGACGCTGCGCGGCGTGCAGACCTTTCGCTATCGTGGTGCCGCGCGGCACAGCCTGCCCGGCCAGGTCATCGTGCTGCATCCGGACGAATTGCACGATGGCGGCGCGGGCACCGAGGAAGGCCTGCGCTACAGAATGCTCTATCTCGAGCCGTCACTGATACTCGACTGTCTCGGCGGCACGGCGCTGCCGTTCGTCAGCGACGGCGTGGTGACCGACGATGCCTTCTGCGCGACGCTGCTTTCGGCGCTTGGGCCATTGGAGCGGGAACTCGACGAGCTGTTCATCGACGACTTCCTGGCTCAACTGATGCAAAGCCTCGCCCGGCATGCCGGTCAGCCGGCAAAACCACTGGCCGGGACGGCGTGGCGAGCGGTGACACTGGCGCGTGAATATCTCTCGGAAAACCTCGACCGGCCCGTGCGTTCGGACGAGTTGAAAGCTATCACGGGTCTCGACCGCTATGCCCTGTCGAGACATTTCCGTGCGGCCTTCTCGACCAGTCCGCATCGTTTCCTGGTGATGCGCCGGCTTCAGAGCGCGCGCAGGATGATCGCCTCCGGCGAGCCCTTGGCACAGATCGCGGTCGAGGCCGGCTTCAGCGACCAGAGCCACTTCAACAGGCAATTCAAGAAAGCGTTCGGCATGACACCGGGACGCTGGTCGTCCTTGATCCACGGAGCTGCCGCGGCGGCTTGATAGCCGAAGAGATCATTCGTCCGTCTCGACGTCGTCGTCGATCAGCACCAGTTCCTCGTTGGAGAGGTTGGCCTCGATACGGGCGAGCAGCTTGAACAGCGCCTTCTGGTCTTTCTTGTCGAGGCCCTTCAGCGCCTGCTTTTCGGTCTTCTTCACCGACTTCTCGATGGCGCGGATGGTTTCACGGCCGGTATCGGTGAGAAAGATATGGGCCTGGCGGGCATCGGATTCCGATGCGCGTTTTTCCAGAAAGCCCTGCGCCTGCAGCCGGTTGATGGTCTTGGTGATGGTCGGCGGACGCACGCCAAGACGCCCGGCAAGATTGCCCGGTGTCTGGCCGTCCTCGCGGTCCAGCGACAGCATGATCTGATCCTGGCCGGCGTAGAAGCCGTGCGCCAGAAGCCGTGCCGCTAGCGCGGTCCTTGCCAGCCTTGCCGCCGAATGCAGCCGGCTCATCGTTGCAGTCTTGTCCGCCTTGGCCATGGTCATCCCTCTTCGGCCGTACCGGTGCGCACAGCATAGACGCAGCCGGCCGGTTGGCAATCGACGATCGAAAAAGATTCCGGCATCCGAAACAGCTTTGCCGGCAAGCATTTGCGGTGTCCGCCGTGGTGATGCCAGATGTTTATTTCAGTTAGATGACAAACGAGTTTCGCGTGCAGGAAATTCGAACCAACGGCTGCGTGAATGCGATCCGGCAACCGATAGCCCCGGACAAGAAGCCCCTTGATCATTCCATCGCGGGGCGACGACCGCTTTTCGCGGCCACGATGTCAGAACGAATCCCAGCCGTTAAATTTGGCCCATGGTTTGGCCCGTGCAAAAGCCCGGCGCACATCCTATATGGAACCGACAATCCCTTTCGCGGCCTGGATTTCAGGGCCCAGTCATTTCGAGGCAAGCCATGAGCGACACACAGACGCAGATCCCCGTAACCGTTCTTACCGGCTATCTCGGCGCCGGCAAGACGACGCTGCTCAACCGCATCCTGTCGGAGACCCACGGCAAGCGCTACGCCGTGATCGTCAACGAATTCGGCGAGATCGGCATCGACAACGAGCTGATCGTGGAATCCGACGAGGAAATCTACGAGATGAACAATGGCTGCGTCTGCTGCACGGTGCGCGGCGACCTGATCCGCGTCGTCGAGGGCCTGATGCGCCGGCCCGGCCGCTTCGACGCCATCGTCGTCGAGACCACGGGGCTCGCCGATCCGGTGCCGGTGGCGCAGACCTTCTTCATGGACGACGACGTGCGCTCCAAGACCAAGCTCGATGCCGTGGTGGCGCTGGTCGACGCCAAGCATTTGCCGCTGCGGCTCAAGGATTCCAAGGAAGCCGAGGACCAGATCGCCTTCGCCGACGTCGTCGTGCTCAACAAGACCGACCTTGTGACCCCGGAAGAACTCGCCAAGGTCGAGGCGACGATCCGCGCCATCAATCCGGCGGCCAGGATCCATCGTACGACGCGCGCCGGTGTCGACCTGTCGGAAGTGCTCGACCGCGGCGCCTTCGACCTGTCGCGGGCATTGGAAAACGATCCACATTTCCTCGAGGCGCATGACGAACATGACCACCACGATCATGATCATCACGACCATGATGGCCACGATCACCACCATCATGATCATGACGGGCATGACCATCACGCACATCCTTCCGACATCCATGACGTAACGGTGCAGTCGGTATCGCTGCGCGGCGGCGAGATGGACCCGAAGAAATTCTTCCCTTGGATCGAGAAGATCACCCAGATGGAAGGCCCCAACATCCTGCGACTGAAAGGCATTATCGCGCTCAAGGGCGATGATGAGCGCTATGTCATCCAGGGCGTGCACATGATCATCGAGGGCGACCACCAGCGCGCCTGGAAGGACGGCGAGAAGCACGAAAGCCGGCTGGTGTTCATCGGCCGCGAACTCGACGCCGAGCGGCTGAAGAAGAGCTTCGAGGCCTGCCAGGCCTCGTAAGGCTGTATTTGAAGGGCTCTCGAGATTGACTATGGGTCCATGTACACATATCATGTGTACATGGACCCGAGGAGATTTTCGATGCCCAGGTCGGCCGACAACAAAACGGAACGCTATCAAATCCGCATCGCGCCTGCGCAGAAGGCGATGATCGCGCGCGCCGCCGCGCTATCTCATCAGGACGTTACCGACTTCATTCTCAACAAGGTGGTTCCGGAAGCACAGGCCGTAATCGAGGCAGCCGAGGTTGCGAAAGTGTCCGACCGCGATTTCACACGTATACTCGATCTGCTGGAGAACCCGCCGAAACCCAATGCCAAGCTCCGAGCAGCGATCGCAGCCTTGCCGGATACTCTGTGACGCTTCCCGCCTGGCACGAGGAGCCGATTGCGAAACGCCATGATCGGGCCTCGTTCGATTGCGGCGATGCGCAGATGAACGATTTTCTGCGGCGGTTCGCGCGGCAAAGCCACGAACAAAATGCCGCCAAGACTTTCTGTGCGATCGACGATACGGCTTTGGAGCGGATCTTTGGCTTCTATACGATCGCGCCGTCAGCCATTGCTCATGAAACCGTGCCGGAGACGATGACGAGAGGCTTGGCACGGCACGAGGTTTCCGGCTTCAAGCTTGCCCGGCTGGCGACCGACCGCAGCGTCGCCAGGCAAGGACTCGGAGGTCAGCTGCTTGCCGCCGCCGCGTTGCGCTGCTTGCGACTTGCCGGCGAAGGCGGCGGCATCCTGCTCATCATCGATGCCAAGAGCGAGCGGGCCGCAAGATGGTATGCCAGCTACGGGGCCGAGCGTCTCGATGGATCGGATCTGACCTTGGTGATGCCATTGGCGACGTTCGCAACCGATCTGCGGGCGAAGGGGCTGCTTTGATGACAGCCTCTCGCCATCTGATCTGCCGGTTGCCGGAACCGCAAACGTCGAGTAAGCCGCCTCTGTAATCTCATTCAGTTGAACAAAGACAATCATGCCCACAGTCGCCCCGCTTGATCTCGAAGGCCATTGCGTTACCGCCGTCTTCCTTGGCGACGTGCCGCATTTCGCGCTGGCCGATGGTGCCGTCCACCGGCTCGACAATGGCCACAAGACGGTGCAGGCCAATGATGGGCTGCTCGCGGCCTTTCATGACGCGGCCAACGACCGGCTGATCACCGGCGGTGAGGACGGCAAGGTGTTTGCCGTCAAAGCCGGCGGTGAGACCCAGGAGATGGCGAGCGCCGGCAAGAAATGGATCACCAGCGTTGCCGCCGGGCCGCAAGGGGCCGTCGCCTTTGCCACGGGCAAGACCGCCTTCGTGCGCTTCGCCGATGGCAAGACCCGGGAATTTGCCCATCCGCGCTCGGTCGAGGGGCTGGCGTTCTCGCCCAAGGGCATGCGCTTCGGCGTTGCCCGCTACAATGGCGCGACGCTGCATTTCCCGGCCGCCGAGGGCAAGCCGGTGGAGCTCGAATGGGCGGGCGCCCACACCGGCATCACCTTCTCGCCGGACGGCGCCTTTCTGGTTACCACCATGCAGGAAAACGCCCTGCATGGCTGGAAACTCGCCGACGGCAAGCACATGCGCATGAGCGGCTATCCCGGCAAGGTCAAAAGCCTGTCGTGGAGCGTGAAAGGCAAGTGGCTGGCCAGTTCCGGCGCGCCGGCGGCGATCGTCTGGCCGTTCTCGGCCAAGGACGGGCCGATGGGCAAGGCGCCGCTGGAACTCGGCACCCGGGGCAACGCCATGGTGACGGCGGTCGCTTGCCACCCGAGCCAGGATGTCGTCGCCGTCGGCTATGACGACGGCATGGTCATGGCCGTGCGCTTTTCCGACGCCAAGGAAGTGCTTTTGCGGCGCCCGGGCAAAGGCGCCATCACCGCGATGATGTGGGACAAGGAAGAACGCCGCGTCGCCTTCGGCAGTGCCGGCGGCGACTGCGGCGTCATCGACATCACTGCGTAGTTTTGAAACAGCGGATTACTCGGCGCCGCAGGAAACCTTGCCGGTCAGATCGACCGGCTTGCCATCGCTGTCGTTGTCGTCCGTGCTGTCATAGACGGCGAGTTTGTAGTCTCCATCATAGACGCCCTCGTCGCTGGCCCTGGTCAGGATCGTGAGTTCGACCGAACTGTAGGTCTTGGCCACCTCCTGCTCGTCATAGATGTTCAGCCGCAGCTCCTTGTTGTCGAGCCAGTATTGGGTGAGGTTGGAGTTCTCGAAAGTGGCCTTGCGCAGCTGATCGCCGGCCGGCCTTGCCTTGATTTCGAGGTCGCCGCGGAAGTTGAAGGTCGGGCCGCCCATGCCGGTGGTGACGCCGGCATCGACCTGGAATTTCACCTGTGGATCATCGACGGAGCACCAGATGCCGCCGGTCGCACAGGCCGTACCGGCCGACAGGAACAGTGCCGTCACGCAGATGATCGTCCGCATTTCCCTTGCCCCTATTGCCGTTCCCATTGGCGCCGACTTCGCGCGGAGCGTCAAGCGCCGCCAGCTAGGGCTGAGCCAATGCAGAACGGCCGCGCGGCCAATTGCCGATGCGGAGGTGGATTGGCTAAGAGGGACGTGCCAGAGGGGTTTTCATGCACAGCGACAGTTCAACGACCATCGGCGGCATCAGCCGCGACCGCATCGCGCGATTGCGCGAGACGGAAGGCGCCGTATTCCGCAAGGCGCGGCCGAAATCGCAGGCCAAGGTCGGCAACGGCTTGCCCGCCTTCTTCGGCGGCGTGCCGATGCACTGGATGAACGACTGGCCGACGCCGTTTCCGATCCTGGTCGACAGTGCCCGCGGCGCCACGATCACCGACATGGACGGCAACAAGCTCGACGATTTCTGCCTCGGCGACACCGGTTCGATGTTCGGCCATTCGCCTGCGCCGGTGGCACGCGCCATTCGCCGCCAGGCTGGGCGCGGCTTGACTTACATGCTGCCTTCGGAAGACGCGCTCGCCATCGGGCCGCTGCTGCAGCAGCGCTTCGGCCTGCCGTTCTGGCAGATCGCGACGACGGCGACCGACGCCAACCGGTTCGCGCTACGCGTCGCCCGCGCCATCACTGGGAGAGAAAAAATCCTGGTCTTCAACGGCTGCTATCACGGCTCGGTGGACGAGACGATGGTGCGGCTGATCGACGGCAAGCCAATCAACCGGCCCGGACTGGCGGGTGAATTCCGCGACCTGACCCGAACGGCGAAGGTCATCGAATTCAACGATGTCGCCGCTCTCGAAGCGGCGCTGAAGGACAGGGATGTCGCTTGCGTCATCGCCGAGCCGGTGCTGACCAATTCCTGCATGGTGCTTGCCGATCCCGGCTACCATGAGGCGCTGCGAAAGTTGACGCGCGAAGCGGACACGCTGCTTTTGATCGACGAGACGCACACGATCTCGACCGGCCCGGGCGGCTACACCAGGAAATATGGGCTGGAGCCGGACTTGTTCGTGCTGGGCAAGCCGATTGCCGGCGGCGTGCCGGCGAGCGTCTGGGGCATGAGCGAGG
The DNA here is from genome assembly GCF_037179625.1 of Mesorhizobium sp. Cs1299R1N3. Lineage (NCBI taxonomy): Bacteria > Pseudomonadati > Pseudomonadota > Alphaproteobacteria > Hyphomicrobiales > Phyllobacteriaceae > Mesorhizobium > Mesorhizobium sp. Cs1299R1N3. The sequence continues at coordinate 915,604 of NZ_JAPYKQ010000001.1, forward strand.
AGGTCGCGTCGCGCTATGCCGACTATAACAGGACGAAAGAGCCTGGCTATTCCGGCATGGGCACGACGCTGTCGGCCAACCCGCTGCAGTTCGCGGCGATGCGCGCCACGCTCGAGGAGGTGATGACGCAGGAGAATTACGACCGCATGGATCATCTGGCGCGGCGGCTCGATGCCGGGCTGACCGGCGTGATCGATCGCTATCGTCTGCCCTGGCATGTCTCCCGTGTCGGGGCCCGCGCCGAGTTCATCTGCGCGCCCGGCCCGCTGCGCAATGGCGCCGAGGCCGAGGGTGCACATGCACCGGAACTGGAGGCCGCCATCCATGTCGCGCTGGTCAATCGCGGCGTGCTGATCGCACCCTTCCACAACATGATGCTGATCTCACCGGCAACGTCAGGCGCCCAGGTCAACCGGCTGATCACCGCTTTTGGCTCGGTTGCGGCAAAGCTTGCGGCATGAGACAAGCCACCAAGCCACCAAGCCAAACTCGAGTTCCATCATGACTTCACCTTCGGGCTCGACGCCCACCGAGGCGCAAGCCTTCCTCGACGCCCATCCCGAGGTCGAGGCCTTCGATATCGTGCTGACCGATGCCAATGGCGTCGGGCGCGGCAAGATCGTGCGCCGGCATGAGCTGAAAAGCATTTTCGAAGGCGGCCGGCATATGCCGATCTCGATCCTCGGCCTCGACATCACCGGCGAAGATGTGCACGAAACCGGGCTGATCTGGGACAGCGGCGATGGCGATCTGAGGGCCTGGCCGATTCCCGGCACGCTGGTGCCGCTTTACGGCACGAACCCGCCCCGCGGCCAGGTGCTGATGGCGATGCACCATCTCGACGGCCAGCCAATGTCGTCGGACCCGCGGCTGGCGCTTGCCCGGCAGGTCGACATACTGGCGGCCAAGGGCCTCCATCCGGCTGGCGCCTTCGAGCTGGAGTTCTTTCTGCTGGCCAATGAGCGCGATGCCGAGGGCAAGGTGCAGCCGGCGCGCGCGGTGCTCGATGGCCGCGTCTCGGGCAAGACGGAAGTCTATTCCGTCGACCATCTGCACGGCATGGAGCCGCTGTTCTCCGACATCTACGCCGCCGCCAAGGCGCAAGGCATTCCGGCCGAGACGGTGATCTCGGAATATGCGCCTGGCCAGTACGAATTGACGCTGAACTACCGCAAGGACGTGATCCGGGCGGCAGACGATCTGGTCATGCTGAAGCGGCTGGTGCGGGCGCAGGCGCGCCGCCACGGCGTCACCGCCTGCTTCATGGCCAAGCCGATCGAGAAATATGCCGGCTCCGGCATGCATTTCCATGTCTCGCTGCAGGACAAGGACGGCCGAAACGTCTTTTCGGAAGCAGCCGGCGAGAACTGGTCGTTGCCGCTGCTGCGTGGCCTCGGCGGGCTGATCCAGACCATGGCGGAATCGATGCTGGTGTTTGCGCCGCACGCCAATTCCTGGCGCCGCTTCGTCTCGCAATCCTATGCACCGGTCGCGCCGACCTGGGGCGTCAACAACCGCTCGGTGGCGCTACGCGTGCCGGCGGGCGATGCGAAAAACCGGCGCATCGAACATCGTCCGTCCGGCGTCGACGCCAACCCCTATCTGATTGCGGCGACGGTGCTCGCCGGCATCGTCAAAGGCCTCGATGAAGGGCTTGATCCAGGCCCCGAAACGACCGGCAATGGCTATGAGGCGTCCGTCACCCGCACGACGATGCCGGCCGATTGGCGCGCCGCCATCGAAGCCGCCAAGGCGTCCAGCTTCCTGAAAGGCGCGCTCGGCGAGGACCTGCACCGCACCTTCGTGGCGATCAAGCAGTCCGAATACCTGCGCGTGGCGCGCACGGTCAGCGAACTGGACTATCATCTTTACCTGCACGAAGTCTGATGGCTGGCTGACCCGGCGACGATCACTTTTTCGCCGTCGTCATCAAAATGAGGTGGCGTATCAGCCTTGCCATAGAAATATTGGCGGAACCTTCCCGAGGCCTCGCTCATTCCTGACTTGATCGCGAGAGCGGACAAGGCCGCCAGAGATATGATTGCGAAGATGCCGACAACGCCGGCGCCGCACCACGCCAAGGTGCAGGCGAGGCACTGGCCGAAGCAGCAGCCAGCCGAAACACCTGATGACGATGCCGCGGACACGGTTTCCGAATTGCGAGAGGTCGCGAAGGGATGCCGCCGCTGTCCGCTTTGGCGCGATGCGACGCAGACGGTATTCGGTGAAGGGCCTGACAATGCCAAGGTGATTTTTGTCGGCGAACAGCCGGGCGACCAGGAAGACCTCGCCGGCCAGCCATTCGTCGGCCCGGCGGGCAAGGTGTTCGATGCCATATTGGACGATGCCGGGGTCGATCGCCTGAAGGTCTACGTCACCAACGCGGTCAAGCACTTCAAATTCGAGCCGCGCGGCAAGCGGCGCATCCATTCCAAGCCGAATGTCGGCGAGGTTCAAGCCTGCCGCTGGTGGCTCGACCAGGAATTTGACCTGATCAAGCCGAACGTCGCCGTGGCGCTCGGCGCCACGGCGGCGCTGTCCCTGCTTGGCAAGGCGATACCGGTGACCAAGATGCGCGGCCAGGTGATCGAACGCGAGGATGGCTTGCGGGTCTTCATCACCATTCATCCCTCCTTCATCCTGCGCATTCGTGATCACGCCGACAAAGAGGCCGAACGCGAGCGGTTTTTGCAGGATATGAAGCAGGTGAAGCGGCTTATGGCCGCTTGATTGCCGGTCTAAAGCGCGTCGCGTCGAAACGGACTCATGCGACGCGCTTTAGATCTTTGTGTTGATGCATGTCCTTCCCCCAAAACCGAGGTCACTTGGGCGACATGCATTAGCGGACGAGAATTGCCCTGAGATCGTTGACGTTCGTGCCGGTCGGGCCGGGCACGAAGAGATCGCCGACGGCATTGAAGGCCGTCCAGGCATTGTTGCCGTCCAGCATCGCCTTGGCATCCACATCAGCCGCGCGCATGCGCGAGACAGTCGAGCCGTCGGCGAAGGCGCCGGCGTTGTTTTCCGAACCGTCGATGCCGTCGGTGTCGGCCGCCAAAGCATGAATGCCTTCCACGCCATTGATGCCGATGGCGAAGGCGAGCAGGAATTCCGAGTTGCGGCCACCCTTGCCTTTGGCCCGCAAGGTCACGGTGGTCTCACCGCCCGACAGGATCAGAACCGGCTTTTGGAAGGGCCGGTTGCGCGTCGCCACTTCGCGGGCAATCGCGGCGTGGAAGCCGCCGACCTCGCGCGCTTCGCCTTCAACGGCATCGGAGAGGATGACGGCTTCTATGCCTTGCCGCCTCGCTTCCACCGCTGCCGCTTCCAGCGACACACCGGCAGAGGCGATCAGGTGCACTTCGTTGCGCGAAAAGCGCTCGTCGTCGGGATCTGGCGCGTCGGCCGCAGGCGACCGGATATGCGCCATGACCGAGGCCGGCAGGTTCATGCCATAGGCGGATATCGACGCCAGCGCGTCTTCGCGGCTGCCGGTATCGGGAACGGTCGGGCCGGACGCGACAAGGGCCGGATTGTCGCCGGGGATGTCGGACACCACCAGCGACACCACCTTGGCCGGCCATGCGGCGGCAGCCAGCCGGCCGCCCTTGATGGTGGAGAGATGCTTGCGGATGGTGTTCATCGCCGCGATCGGCGCGCCGGAGGCGAGCAGCGCCTCGTTGACGGCGATCTCGTCGGCCAGCGTCAGGCCGGCGGCCGGAGACGGCAGCAGCGCCGAACCGCCGCCGGAAATCAGCGCCACGACCAGATCGTCCGCTGTCAGCCCTTGCACCTTGTCCAGCAGCCGCCGCGAGGCCTCGAGCCCGGCGGCGTCCGGCACCGGATGCGCCGCCTCGATGATCTCGATGCGCTCGCATTTGGCGCCATAGCCGTAGCGCGTAACGACCAGCCCTTCGATCGGGCCATCCCAGACCTTCTCGAAGGCCGCGGCCATCTGTGCCGAGCCCTTGCCGGCGCCGACGACGATGGTGCGGCCCCTGGGCCTGACCGGCAAATGGTCGCGGATGGTACGCTCCGGATCCGCGGCGGCGACGGCGGCATTGAAGATCGAGGTGAGAAAAACCTTGGGATCGGGCACGGTCATTCGGGGTCCGCGGACAGCGCAAGCTCGCGCCTGTCCATGCCCAGGTGATCGCACAGCGCATCGACCACCACGCCATGATCCTGGCGCTCCGGCAGGCCGGACACCGCGATCACACCGATGACACCGGCGCCCTTGACCGTGACCGGGAAGCCGCCGCCGGCCAGCACGTAGTCAGCAATATCCAGCCCCTCGCCGATCTTGAAGGTGCGGTCAGGACGTTGCTGTTCAAGCACCAGACGGTAAGTGCTTCTGAGATAGCGCTTCACGACATTGATCTTGCGCCGCGCCCAGTCGGGGTTGGAAGCGTTCGAACCCGGCATGGCGGCATAGAAAAGCGGCCGGTCCCATAGCCTGATGTCGACGATGACCGGCAGGTTCTCGGCCATTGCACGACCACGGATGGCTGCGCCGATCTCGAAGGCGACGGCCTCGTCGAAGGCTGCGAAGACAAGGGTCTCTTCCTGTCTCTTGATCAGAGCGATGTCGTCAGCAACGGCCATGTCTCTTTTCTCCGAAAATCGTGACGTTTCGTTTGTACGACAACATCGGCCGGGTCAAGCTTCCATCGCGGCGCCCCCCTCATCCGGCCGCTGCGCGGCCGCGTTCTCCCCGGTTGGGAGAAGAACCTGGCGCCAGCGCCGGCGGTCTCCTCTCTCCTTGGGGAGAGGCCGGAGCGCCCCGAATTGCCCTTCGCAATTCGGTTGGCAAGACGGGGTTCACCCCGCGATCATGTCGCTCTTGGCCGCCCGCCCCGCCACATAGACCTCGCGCACGGCTCGGTCGTCGCCAAGCGTCTGCAGCAGAAACAATTCCTGCGCCAGCGTCTCGACCGTTTCCATCCTGAGCCGCATGGCGGGCGTCGCCCTGGCATCGAGCACGACGATGTCTGCATCGGTGCCTTCCTCCAGCGTGCCGATCTTGTCCGCCACCGACAGCGCCTCTGCGTTGCCGCGCGTGATCTGCCAGAAGGACTGGAACGGGTTCAGCTTCTCGCCATTGAGCGCGATGACCTTGTAGCCCTCGTCCATGGTGCGCAGCATGGAATAGTTTGTGCCGCCGCCGACATCGGTGGCCGCACCTATGCGCAACGGCTTGTCGCGGCGGCGAAAGCGCTGATAGTCGAACAGGCCGGAACCGAGGAACAGGTTCGAGGTCGGGCAGAACACGGCCACCGAACCGCTGTCCGACAGCGCGTCCGCCTCGCGCTCCGACAAATGGATGCAGTGGCCGAACAGGCTCTTTTTGCCCAGCAGCCCATAATGCTCGTAAACATCGGTGTAGTCGCGCGACCAGGGGTAGAGTTCCCCGGTGAAGGCGATCTCGGCGTGGTTTTCGGACAGATGCGTCTGCATGTGCAAGTCGGGATGTTCGCGGCACAACGCGCCGGCCATCTCCATCTGCTCCGGTGACGAGGTGATGGCGAAACGTGGCGTGATGGCATAAAGCTGGCGGCCCTTGCCGTGCCATTCGGCGATCAGCGCTTTGGTGTCGTCATAGCCCGATTGCGGCGTATCGAGCACGCCTTCGGGCGCGTTGCGGTCCATCATCACCTTGCCGGCGACGTTGAGCATGTCGCGCGCATGCGACTCGGCGAAGAAGGCTTCCGCCGACGCCTTGTGCACGGAGCAGTAGGCGGCAACGGTCGTGGTGCCATGGCGCACCGTCTCATCGAGGAACAGGCGCGCGATGCGGCGGCCATGCTGGGCGTTGGCGAATTTTGTTTCCTCGGGAAAGGTGTAGGTGTTCAGCCAATCGAGCAGCTCGGCGCCATGGGACGCGATGACCTGCATCTGCGGGAAATGCACATGGGCATCGATGAAGCCCGGCAGCAGCAGATGCGGCCGGTGGTCGATTTTCTTCGCCGTCTCACCGGCCTGTTTCTCGACATCGGCATAGGCGCCTGCCGCAATGATCCTGCCGTCGCTTATCAGCAGCCCGCCATCCTCCTCGTAGCGCCAGGCGGAGTGGTCGTCGATGGTTTGCGGCCAGCGCACGAAGGACAGCGTGCGGCCACGCAGAAGTGTCGAGGTCATGCTTATTTCCCCGCGCCTTCGAACCACGCCACCAGCAACGCCCGTTCCTTGTCTGATATCTGCGAGACATTGGCTGGCGGCATGGCGTGGCTGCGGCCGGCCTGCAGATAGATCTCGCGGGCATGCTCGGCGATGCCAGCATCCGTATCCAGCATCACCCCCTTGGGTGCGTGATAGATGCCTTCATAGACCGGCTCCTGCGCATGGCACATCGAGCAGCGGCCGAGCACGGTGTCGCGCACGGCCGGGAAATGCGCCGAAGCGATATAGACCTCAGCCGCGGCGGAGGCCTTGGGCTCGCCCGTCAGCACCTTCGGCACCGTCGACAGCCAGATGATGATGAGGAACAGGACAATGGCGCCCAGCCAGGTCCAGTGCGGATTGCCGGCGCGCTTGTGCACGCTGTTGAAATAATGGCGGATCAGGACGCCGATGATGAACACCAGCGAGGCGATGACCCAGTTGAACTCGGTGCCGAACGCCAGCGGATAATGGTTCGACAGCATCAGGAACAGGACGGGCAACGTCAGATAGTTGTTGTGGAGCGAACGCTGCTTGGCGATCTTGCCGTATTTAGGATCCGGCTTGCGGCCGGCGATGAGGTCGGCGACGACGATCTTCTGGTTGGGAATGATGACCATGAAGACATTGGCCGACATGATCGTCGCGGTGATCGCACCTAGATGCAGGAAGGCGGCGCGGCCGGTGAACAGATGCGTCAGCCCCCAGGCGATGAACACCAGCACGCCATACAGCACCAGCATCAGGCCGGTATCGCTCTTTCCGAGCGGCGAGCGGCACAAGAGATCATAGACCACCCAGCCGACGCCGATCGTCGCCATCGACAGCAGGATGCCGACCGGTACCGACATCGGCAGCACGTTGGGATCAATCAGGAACAGGTCAGCGCCGGCGTAATAAACCACGCACAGCATCGCGAAACCGGACAGCCAGGTGGCGTAGGATTCCCATTTGAACCAGGTCAGGTGTTCCGGCATCTCGGACGGCGCCACCAGATATTTCTGGATGTGGTAGAAGCCGCCGCCATGCACCTGCCATTCCTCGCCGAAGGCGCCGACCGGCATGCCCGGGCGCTGGCGCAGGCCAAGATCGAGTGCGACGAAGTAGAAGGACGAGCCGATCCAGGCGATGCCGGTAACGACGTGCAGCCAGCGCACGGCGAAGCTCAGCCAGTCCCAGAAAATCGCGAAATCCATCATTGAAGTCGTCCCTGCCGATCCGGTGACTTTACGGTGTGGTGCGCAAACGAAAAGAGGCGAGGTGTACGATGACTTTCAAAAAAAATTGGAAAATACTAGTTTGATGGCCACAAACCGGCGAAGGTGCTCCGTATGGCCTATCTCGACAACATCGCCGTCTTCGTCCGCGTCGTCGAGCTCGGCAATCTGTCGGCGGCCGGCCGCGACATGCGCATTTCGCCGGCTGTCGCCTCCAATCGCATCAAGGAACTGGAGAAGCATCTCGGCGTGCGGCTGTTCAACCGCACCACCCGGCAGTTGATGCCAACAGAACACGGCACTGTTTTCTATTCCGGCGCCAAGCAGGTGCTGGAAGCGATCACCGAGGCGGAGGCTGCCGTCTCGGCGCTGTCCGGCCAGCCGCGCGGCACCATCCGCGTCACCGCGCCGCTCGGTCTCGGGCGACGGCTGGTGGCCTCGGGCATTCCCGATTTCCATGACAAATACCCTGACATCGAGGTGCGGCTCAGGCTCTCGGACCACAATGTCGACATCATGAAGGAAGGCATCGACGTCGCCTTCCGGCTCGGCATCATCGAGGATTCCAGTCTTCGGATGCGTGGCATCATGGAATGCGAACGCGTGCTGGTCGCCGCACCAAAATATCTGGAAGCGCGCGGCGAGCCGATGGAGCCGCAGGAGCTGATCGGCAGGAAACATGACTGCCTGATGCTGCGCTATTCCGGCGCGCGCGAATATGTCTGGACCTTGCAGACTCCGACCGGGCCACAAAAGTTCGAGGTACACGGCCCCTACGACACCGATGATGGCGACGTGCTGACCGGTTGGGCGCTGTCAGGGCGCGGCATCATCAACAAGCCGCGCTTCGAGGTCGAGCCGTTCATCCGCGACCGCCGGCTGAAGGTGATCCTGAGCAACACGCCACCGACGCCGGTGCAGTTCGCGGCCGTTTATCCGCACAAGAAGCTGCAGGACCCCAAGGTGCGGCTGCTGCTCGACTTCATGGCGGAGCGCTGCCAGCGGCTGATCAAGGATCTTCTGGCCGGCAAGTAGGCGGAAGAGCGAACTGGCCTGCAAGTGATGGCCTCGTGGCCTATCCGATCCGGTTGCCTTGCGTGAAAGCCAGCCTAGGCTGGTCTAGCCGGCCATCATCTTGCCCTGCAGGGCCCGATGATCCGCGGTCACGTGGCTGACCAGCGCCGTCATGATCTCGGCGGCCGCCAGCGCGGCGATGACGGGCGGGCGCTTGTCCTTGACCGCATCGCCGCCGATCGGCGAGACGAGGCGGGCGAATTCAGCCTCCGTACCGTCCGCCGACTTCAGGAACCAGCTCCTGAACGTGGCTTTCTTGGTCTTCGAGCCGATCATGCCGACATAGGCCGCGTCGTCGCGTTTCAGTGCTTCGGCGACGATCAGGAAATCGAGCGCATGGTCATGAGTGAGGATGGCGAAGGCGGTGCCGACCGGGGCGTTGCGCACCTCGGCCTCCGGCATGGGGGTCAGCCGTGTCTCCACGGTTTCCGGCATGCCTTCCAGCGCCTCGGCGCGTGTTTCGATGACGACGCCGTGAACGGGAAGGAGCGCAATGGTCGACGCCAGCGCCTGGCCGACATGACCGCCGCCGAAAATATAGACATGCGGCATATGAGCTTCCTCGGCTTCCGCCACTGCCACCAGTTCGGCGGCCAATGCGGTATCGACCAACCGGATCAGCACCTCGACCCGCCCGCCACAGCACTGGCCGATTTCGGGGCCGAGCGGGACGTCAAGCATGGTGCGGACTTCGTCGACCGCGACGCGGGACGTCGACCGCAGGCGGTTGGACCCACCCGATGGCGCCACCATCTGCCGCGCCTTGTCGATGGCCATGTATTCGAGTTGACCGCCGCCGATCGTGCCAAAGATCGCCGTTCGCGAGACGAGCATGAAGGCGCCCTTCTCACGCGGCGTCGAGCCCTTGGTGCCGGCCACTTCGACCAGGGCAAGACGGCCGGCGCCGCCGAGAAAGGCTTTCAGGCTTTGTACTTTCGAGTTCATGGTTTCACGGTTCCCGAATGGGAAATATAGGCTTTTTCGGTCCGAATTGCACGTTCTGCCAGATTCAGGCGCCGGCCTTGACCGCTTTCTTCAGCCGCTCGATTGCCATCAGCACGCGTTCCGGCGTTGCCGGGGCGTCGAGGCGCGGGCAGATCTTGTGGTCGGCGACGCTGGCCACTGCGTCCGACAGGGCGTGCAGCACCGCCATGCCATGCGGCAGCGGCGGTTCGCCGACCGCCTTGGAGCGATGGATGGTCGGTTCATAGGCCTGCGACCAGTCGGTCAGCGCCACGTTGAAGATCTTCGGTCGGTCCGACGCCAGCGGGATCTTGTAGGTCGACGGCGCATGCGTGCGCAGCCGGCCCTTGTCGTCCCACCACAATTCCTCGGTGGTCAGCCACCCCATGCCCTGGATGAAGCCGCCCTCGACCTGGCCGAGGTCGATGGCCCGGTTCAGCGAACGGCCGCAATCGTGCAGGATATCGGCGCGCTCGACGACATATTCGCCGGTTAGCGTGTCGACCGACACTTCGGCACAGGCCGCGCCATAGGCGTAGTAATAGAAGGCGTGGCCCTGGCCCTTGCCGCGGTCCCAGTGGATCTTCGGCGTCTTGTAGAAGCCGGCGGCCGAGAGCTGCACACGCGCAATATAGGCCTGCTTGACCAGATCGTTGAAGCTGACCTCCTGGTTGCCGACGCGCACCCGGTTTGGCAGGAACACCACCTGGTCGACAGGGATCTGGTATCTCTCGGCGGCAAAGTCGGTCAGCCGCTGGCGGATCTGGCGCGCCGCGTTCTGTGCCGCCATGCCATTGAGATCGGCGCCCGAGGACGCCGCCGTCGGCGCGGTGTTGGGCACCTTGGCGGTGGTGGTGGCGGTGATCTTCACGCGGTCGAGGTCGATCTGGAATTCCTCGGCCACGACCTGCGCCACCTTGAGGTGCAGGCCCTGCCCCATTTCGGTTCCGCCATGGTTCATGTGCACCGAGCCGTCGGCATAGACATGCACCAGCGCGCCGGCCTGGTTGGACTCGGTCTTGGTGAAGGAGATGCCAAACTTGACCGGCGTCAGTGCCAGGCCGCGCTTGATGAAGCGGCTGTTGGCGTTGAAGGCGGAAATCTCGCGACGGCGGCGTGCATAGCTGGCGCTCTCTTCCAGTTCCGCCACGATGCGCTGGATGATGCAGTCCTCGACCTTCTGGTGATAGGGCGTGACGTTGCGGCCGCCGATCGCCTCCATCGGGTCGTAGAAATTCAGCTTGCGGATCTCGAGCGAATCCTTACCGACCGAAAAGGCGACCTCGTCGATGACGCGCTCGGCGCCGATCATGCCTTGCGGGCCGCCGAAGCCACGGAAGGCGGTGTTGGAGACGGTGTTGGTAAAAAGCGGCGCCGATTTGGCCAGCACCGCTGGATAGAAATAGGCGTTGTCGCAGTGGAACAGCGCACGATCGCCGACCGGGCCGGACAGGTCGGCTGAAAAGCCGCAGCGCAGAGCGTAGGTGAAGTCGACGCCAAGGATGTTGCCCTCGTCGTCGAAGCCGACCTCGTAGTCGATGGCGAAATCATGCCGCTTGCCGGTGGCGGTCATGTCCTCGTCGCGGTCGAGCCGGATCTTGACCGCGCGCTTCAGCCTCTTGGCGGCAATGGCGGCGATCGCGGCGCACTGATTGGCCTGCGTTTCCTTGCCGCCGAAGCCGCCGCCCATGCGGCGCACCTCCACCGTAACCGCGTTACTCGGCACGCCGAGCGTGTGGGCGACCAGATGCTGCGTCTCGCTCGGCCCCTGGGTCGAACAGTAGACGGTCACCTCGTCGTCCTCGCCGGGGATGGCGAGCGACACCTGGCCTTCGAGGTAGAAATGGTCCTGGCCGCCAAGCCACATGCGGCTCTTGATGCGGCGGGGCGCTGCCTTGATTGCCGCGGCCGCATCGCCGCGCTTCAGGACCAGCGGCGTGGTCACCTGCTTGTCCTTCGCCGGATCAAGGTCCCAGATGTCGATCACGGCGGGAAGCTCGTCATACTCGATCCTGGCCAGGCGCGCGGCGCGCCGGGCTGCCTCGCGCGTTTCGGCAATCACCGCGAAGATGGGCTGGCCGAAGAACTGCACCTTGCCCTCGGCCAGCACCGGATCGTCATGCATGTTGCTGGGCGAGACATCGTTCTCACCCGGCACGTCGGCATAAGTCAGCACGTCGACGACGCCGGGGGCCGCGCGTACCGCCGAGAGATCGACGCTTTTCAGAACGCCATGCGCCACCTTGGACAGGCCAAGGCCGGCGTGCAGCGTGCCGGCCGGCTCCGGCATGTCGTCGATATAGACGGCGCCGCCACTGACATGCTTGTGGGCGGAATCATGCCGCTGGTCGGTAGCGATGCCGCCGACGATCTTCTCGGCCTTGTGGTTTGATGTGGCGTGCTTGTTCATCAGGCAGCCTCGCTGCGCGATACCTGCACCGGCACCTTGGTGCCCGTGGTTTCCACGTAAAAGCGCAACAAAAGGTTTTTTGCAGCCAGAGCTCGATATTCGGCGCTCGCGCGCATGTCGGTGAGCGGCGTGAAGTCCTTGGCGTATTCCGCCATCGCCGCCTCTACCGTCGCTTCGTTCCAGGCCTTGCCGATCAAAGCCTGTTCAACGGCCGCAGCCCGCTTCGGCGTTGCCGCCATGCCGCCATAGGCGATGCGGATGTCGGCCACCGTGCCGTCCTTGGCCAGAGCCAGGCAGAAGGCCCCAAGGGTCGCGGTGATGTCCTCGTCGCGGCGCTTGGTGATCTTGTAGACGGCGAATTTCACGTCCTTTGCCGGCACCGGCACATGCACGGCCTCGACGAACTCGCCTGGCTGGCGGTCCTGCTTGCCATAGGCGATGAAGAAATCCTGCAACGGGATCGTGCGCCGCGTCTTGCCCTTGCGCAACGTCAGCCGCGCACCGAGTGCGATCAACGGCGGCGGCGTGTCGCCGATCGGCGAGCCGTTGGCGACGTTGCCGCCGATCGTGCCCATGTTGCGAACCTGTTCGCCGCCGATGCGGTCGAACAACGGTCCCAACGCCGGGATGCGTTTCGACAGTATCGAAAAAGCTTCGGTGTAGGTGACGCCGGCGCCGATCGATATGACACTATCGTCTTCCGTGATGGTGCAAAGCCCCGGCAGATTGCCGATGAAGATCGCCGGCGAGATTTCGCGCATATGCTTGGTCACCCACAGGCCAACGTCGGTCGAACCGGCGACGACGGTGGCGGTGGGTTCTTTTTCGAAGACAGAAGCGAAATCGCCGGCATCGGCCGGCACGACCAGCCGCGTCTTGCCGGAGTCAATCTCGATCCTGGCGCCGTCGCGCAACGCCTGCAGTCGTGTCGTGATGCCCCGGCGCTCGGCCGCCAGCGGGTCCTTCGCCGCCTTGCCATAGCTCGAGATGGCGTGCGCGGCACGCATGATCGCCTCGTAACCGGTGCAACGGCAGAGATTGCCTTGCAAAGCCTTTTCTATCGTCGCATCCGACGGGTCCGGCGACTTCATCCACAGGCCATAGAGCGACATGACAAAACCCGGCGTGCAGAAGCCGCATTGCGAGCCATGGAAATCGACCATCGCCTGCTGCACAGGATGCAACTGGCCAGCTTCGCCACGCAGATGCTCGACCGTCACGACATGGGTGCCGTCGAGCGAGCCGAGGAAGCGGATGCAGGCATTGACGCTTTCATAGGTCAGCCCGGCGGCCGAAAGCTTGCCGATGAGCACGGTGCAGGCGCCGCAATCGCCCTCGGCACAGCCTTCCTTGGTGCCGCGCAGCGAACGGTCGAGCCGCAGCCAGTCGAGCAAGGTCGCATCGGGCGCCACGGATGACAGCGCGATATCCCTGCCATTCAAAATGAAGCGGATTTCGTTGCGGATGCTGACCTTGGCCATGCCTCAGCTCCCCCTATAGGTGGAATAGCCGTACGGCGAGATCAGCAATGGTACATGATAATGCACCGCCTCCGCCATGCCGAAGCGGATCGGCACGCTGTCGAGGAAGGCAGGCGCGGGCAGCTTCGTGCCCTGGCCGCGCAGATAGTCGCCAGCCGCGAACACCAATTCGTACTCGCCAGTGCGGAAGTCGGCGCCGGCCAGCAGCGGCGCGTCGCAGCGGCCGTCGGCATTGGTGACGACCGTCTTCAGAAGCGTGCGGGCGGAACCCTCCAGATGGTAGAGTGCGACCGACAATCCCGCCGCCGGCCTGCCGGTCGCGGTATCCAGGACATGGGTCGTCAGACGCCCGCCATCGGCTTTCGACGTTTCTGCCATTGGCCGCCTCCCATTTTCCAATACGAACAAATTGGCCGGTACAATCGAGCACTAACGATGAATTGTGCGCCAATTAAAGGCGATGCATAAGTCCCGGTCGAGCGGAGTGCGACAAAAACACTTTCAAAAATTTTGAGGGGAATGCGAGAAGCACCCTTTCGATATCCTGATCATACTTCCGGTGAAGCCGGGCGCGGAGGGACGATGCGTTACACCAGGGACATGCGTGGCTACGGGGCCAATCCGCCGGATCCGAAATGGCCTGGCGGCGCGCATGTCGCCGTGCAGTTCGTCGTCAACTACGAAGAGGGCGGCGAGAACTGCGTGCTCCACGGCGACAAGGCTTCGGAAGCCTTCCTGTCGGAAATCGTCGGTGCGGCGCCCTGGGTGGGCCAGCGCCACTGGAACATGGAATCAATCTACGAATATGGGGCGCGGGCCGGCTTCTGGCGGCTGCTGCGCCTGTTCAGCGAAGAGCAAGTGCCTGTGACCTGCTATGGCGTCGCCACTGCGCTCGCGCGCTCGCCCGACCAGGTCACGGCCATGCAGGAAGCCGGCTGGGAAATCGCCTCGCACGGGCTGAAATGGATCGATTACCGCGACCACGACGCCGAGGACGAGCGCCGCGACCTCGAAGCGGCGATCAAGCTGCACTACGAGGTGACCGGCCAGCGCCCGACCGGCTGGTACACGGGCCGCACATCGGTCAACACGGTGCGGCTGGTGGCCGAAGAAGGCGGCTTCGACTACGTCTCGGACACCTATGACGACGAACTGCCTTACTGGTTCGAGCATGCGGACGGCGCGCAGCTCATCATCCCCTACACGCTCGACGCCAACGACATGCGCTTTGCCACGCCGCAGGGTTTCAACTCGGGCGACCAGTTCTTTGCCTACCTCAGGGATAGTTTCGACACGCTCTATGCCGAGGGCAAGGCAGGCAGGCCGCGCATGATGAACATCGGCCTGCACTGCCGCCTCGTCGGACGGCCGGGCCGGGTGGCGGCGCTGAAACGCTTCGTCGATTATGTCAAATCTCACGACAAGGTCTGGCTGGCGCGGCGCATCGACATCGCCAAGCACTGGCAGGAAAATCACCCCTATCAACCGGCCGCTCTGCGCCCGTCGAAGATGGAATTCGAGACGTTCGTTCACACCTTCGGCGGCGTGTTCGAGCATTCGCCCTGGATTGCCGAACGGGCCTACGAGCTGGAGCTCGGCCCGGCGCACGACACAGCCGGCGGCCTGCACAATGCGCTCTGCCGTATCTTCCGTTCCGCTAGCGAAACCGAGCGGCTCGGCGTGCTCAACGCCCATCCCGACCTCGCCGGCAAGCTGGCCAAAGCCAGGCGGCTGACGACGGAATCGACCAGGGAACAGGCTTCCGCCGGTCTCGACGCGCTGACCGACAAGGAGCGTGAATTGTTCTCCAAGCTCAACGCCGCCTACGTCACCACCTTCGGCTTCCCCTTCATCATCGCGGTGAAAGGCAAGACAAAGGAGGAAATCCTCGCCGAATTCGAAGCCCGCATCGGCAACGGCCGCGGCGTCGAATTCGAAACCGCCTGCAAGCAGGTCGAGCGCATCGCGCTGCTCCGCCTCAAGGACATGCTTCCACAATAGGTTTGAACCATGGATACGATCAGGATGCCCGAGCGCACCTATTATGCCCCACAGGGCGGCCATTCCGGCCAGAACGAACTTCTGACCGGACGCGCCGTCTTCACCGAGGCCTATGCCGTCATTCCCAAGGGCGTGATGCAGGACATCGTCACCAGCGCCTTGCCGTTCTGGGACAAGACCCGCGTCTGGATCCTGTCGCGGCCGCTGTCCGGCTTCGCCGAGACGTTTTCGCAATACATCGTCGAGGTCGCGCCCGGCGGCGGCAGCGACCGGCCCGAGCCCGATGCCGGCGCCGAGGGCGCCCTGTTCGTGGTCGAGGGCGAATTGACGGTTCTGCTCGACGGCAAGAAGCATAGCTTGAGCCCCGGCGGCTTTGCTTTCCTGCCGCCTGCCAGCGGCTGGACAGTCCGCAACGAAAGCAAGGCGGCGGCCCGCTTCCACTGGATACGCAAGGCATATGAGGCGGTCGACGGTCTCGAGATTCCCAAGGCCTTCTTCGCCAACGAACAGGAGATCGCGCCGACGCCGATGCCGGGCACCGAAGGCCGCTGGGCAACGACGCGGTTCGTCGATCCCGCCGATCTGCGCCACGACATGCACATGACCATCGTCACGCTCGAGCCCGGCGCGGTCATTCCTTTCGCCGAGACACATGTCATGGAACACGGGCTCTATGTGCTCGAAGGCAAGGCGGTCTACCGGCTCAACCAGGATTGGGTGGAGGTCGAGGCCGGCGACTATATGTGGCTGCGCGCCTTCTGCCCGCAGGCCTGCTATGCCGGCGGCCCCGGCAAATTCCGCTATCTGCTCTACAAGGATGTCAACCGCCACGCCAAGCTCGGCGGGGCTGGCATCGCGAAGCGGACGTCATGACCCGCATCGTCGCGCGGCCGCTGACGCGTGAGGCCTTTGCCGAATTCGGCGACGTCATCGACATGGGCGGCGACAATCACTATCCGATCAATGGCGGCAAGGCCGAGCGCTATCACGATCTCGCCACCGCTGAAGCTGCAGGACCTAACGCCCGCGTGCTGATTTCCATGGTACGCGGCACGCCTTACGAGATGCCGCTGAAGCTGACCATGGTGGAGCGCCACCCCTTGGGCAGCCAAGCGTTCATCCCGCTGTCGCCACGTCCGTTCCTGGTCGTCGTCTGCCATGACGGCAAGGAGGGGCCGGGCGAGCCGCATGCCTTCATCACCGCACCGGGGCAAGGCATCAACTATTCCCGCAATCTCTGGCACGGCGTGCTGACGCCCATCGGAGAGCCTCAGGACTTTTTGATCGTCGACCGTGGCGGCGACGGAGCCAATCTCGAGGAATTCCATTTCTCGCACGCCTACGAGATCCATCTCCCCGACGAGAGCTTGTGATGACCGACATTTCGCTGATCGACCGCCTGCTCGACGTGATCGAGCACGACATCGTGCCGAAGACGGCAGAAGGCGTCGCGCACGGCAACAAGCTGTTCGGCGCGGCGATCCTGCGCAAGGGCGACCGGTCGCTGGTGCTGGCCGAGACCAACAACGAGATGGAAAACCCGCTCTGGCATGGCGAGGTGCATTGCCTGAAGCGCTTTTACGAAATGCCCAAGGCCGAACGTGTCGACACGAAAGATGCCATCTTCATCGCCACGCATGAACCCTGTTCGCTCTGCCTGTCGGCGATCACCTGGACCGGCTTCGACAATTTCTACTATTTGTTCAGCCACGAGGATTCGCGCGACAGTTTCGCCATCCCGCATGACCTCAAAATCCTGAAAGAGGTCTTCACCCTTGATCCCGGCGGCTACAATGCCGAGAACGCCTATTGGAAAAGTTTTTCGATCCGCAGGCTGGTGAGAGCGCTGCCCGAGGTCGAGCGCCAGCGGCTGGAGGAGCGGATCGGCAGGATTTCCGGACGCTATGACGAGCTGTCCGGCGCCTATCAGGCCAACAAGGCCGAAAACGACATTCCGCTGAATTGATGGTATGAAACAGGTAGCGGCACAGGTCGCATATTTCGCTGCTCCAGTCGCGAATGACGATTGAAAGTTCTCGTGCCGCGGAGCGTTATGCCTGCCATGAAAACCATCACCGAATTTCCCCGCAAGGTCGTCGAATTTCCCGACATGGGTATCGTCATGCCCGATGGCTGCCGGCTGTCGGCGCGGGTGTGGATGCCGGAGGATGCGGGCAACGATCCAGTACCTGTCATCCTCGAGCACCTGCCTTACCGCAAGCGCGACGGCACGATCTTTCGCGATCAGCTTACCCATCCCTATTTCGCCGGCCACGGCTACGCCTCGATCCGCGTCGACATGCGCGGCAATGGTGATTCCGAAGGGCTGATGGACGACGAATATTCCGAGCAGGAACTGCAGGACGCCTGCGATGTCATTGCCTGGGCGGCGGCGCAGCCCTGGTGCAATGGCAATGTCGGCATGATGGGCATTTCCTGGGGTGGCTTCAATTGCCTGCAGGTGGCGGCCAAACAGCCGCCGGCGCTCAAGGCGGTGATCAGCCTGTGCTCGACCGTCGACCGCTATGCCGACGACATCCACTACAAGGGCGGCTGCCTGCTGCTCGAGAATTTCGGCTGGGCCTCGACCATGCTGTCCTATTCGTCGCGGCCACCGGATCCGCTGATTGCCGGCGACGACAAATGGCGCGATCTGTGGCTGAAACGGCTGGAGAACCAGTCGTTCCTTTTGCCGCTGTGGCTCAGCCACCAGCATCGCGACGCCTATTGGAAGCGCGGTTCGATCTGCGAGGATTTTTCCGCTGTTCATGCCGCGGTGCTGTCGATCGGCGGCTGGCACGACGGCTACCGCAACACGATCTCGCACCTCGTCAGCAACATCGAGGCACCGGTCAAGGGCATCGTCGGACCGTGGATCCACAAATACCCGCACTATGCCGAACCCAAGCCCGCCATCGGCTTCCTGCAGGAAGCGCTGCGCTGGTGGGACCACTGGCTGAAGGGCGCCGAGACCGGCGTCGAGGCCGATCCCGACTACCGTGCCTATGTGATGGACAGCGTGCGTCCCGCACGCTGGCATCCGGAGCGGCCCGGCCGCTGGATAGCCGAGCAGGAATGGCCGTCGTCCAACATAGCGGTTGAAGCGATCGAACTCATTTCCCCTGATGCAGGGCCTTCAATCGTCGTTTCGCCGCAGACCTGCGGGCTTGCCGGCGGCGAATACTTTCCGTTCACCTTCGGGCCGGAATTGCCGGGTGATCAGCGCCCCGACGATGGGCTGTCGGCGTGTTTCGACCAGCCTGAGCTCACCAAGCCGATCGAGATCGTCGGCGCGCCGGAGCTTGAGGTCCTGCTTGCCTCCGATCGGCCCCAGGCCAACATCGCGGTCCGGCTTTGCGACGTGCATCCCGACGGCGCCTCGGAACTTATCTCCTATGGCGTGCTCAATCTGACGCACCGCAACTCGCATGAATTCCCCGAAGCACTGGTCCCCGGGGAGACGGTTTCGGCGCGTGTCGTGCTCGATCAATGCGCCTACCGCGTGCCGGCCGGCCACCGTCTGCGCGTCGCTGTTTCCACCGCCTACTGGCCAATGATCTGGCCTTCGCCGGAACCGGCACGACTGACCTTGTCGGACGCCACGCTATCAGTGCCCTTGCGCCTGCTGGCAACAGGCGACGAAGCCGTTTTCGCCGAGCCGGAAGGGGCCGCGCCCTGGGCGACCGAGACGATCCGTCCCGCCAATTCCGAACGCCATGTCGACCGCGACGAAAAGACGGGAATCGCCACGCTTTCCATTGCCGATGATTTCGGCGAAGTGCGCGATCTCGACCACGGCCTGGTCAACGGCAGCATCGCCCGCGAAACCTGGACCATCCATCCTGACGATCCTCTGTCAGCCTCTGGGAAAACACACTGGACGCAGACCCTGTCGCGAAATGGATGGTCGGTCCGTACCGAGACATGGGCCCAGATGCGGTCGGACGCGCAAAACTTCATCGTCAGCGCCAGAATCGAGGCCTACGAAGGCGAAACCCTCATCTTCGAGCGCGAGTTCGACGAAAAGGTCCCGCGCGAGCTGGTTTGAGCGCTGAAATCGTTGGTCCAAATGCGACGTGCGATTTACGCCACGGCATGTCGCATTCGGTCTTGCTTACCGCTTTCCCTTGCGGTCATTATTCCCTTTAACAAGAAGCAAGAAAATCGACCGCAGAGTCGAACCAACAGAGTGAGGAACTCAAATGTCAAATGAACTGGAATTCCTTAGCCGGCGGGTTGCGTCTGGCAAGCTGAGCCGTCGTGATTTTCTCGGTCGGGCCGCAGCGCTCGGCATCGCCGCACCCTTCGCCAACGCGCTGCTTTCGAGCGCGGCGCGCGCGGCGGGTCCGGTCAAGGGCGGTACGCTGAAGGCCGGCCTGGTCGGCGGTGAATCCACCAACAGCCTCGATCCGGCGCTGATGATGACGCAGGTGCCGTTCGCTTTCGGCAAGTGCTGGGGCGAATTGATCGTCGAGCTGTCGCCGGATGGCAAGCTCGAGAACCGCATCGCTGAAGAGATCGGCTCCTCGGACGATGCGAAGACCTGGACGTTGAAGATCCGTGACGGCGTCGAATTCCACAACGGCAAGACCGTGACCGCCGAGGATGTCGCCGCCACGCTCGAGCGCCATTCGGACGAGAAGTCGAAATCCGGCGCGCTCGGCTATATGAAGGGCATCGAGACCATCAAGGCCAGCGGCAAGGAAGTGGTGCTGACGCTGAAGGAGGCTAACGCCGATCTTCCCTATTTGCTCAGCGACTATCACCTGATCGTCCAGCCCAATGGCGGCAAGGACAAGCCCGATGCCGGCATCTCGGCCGGCCCATACGTGGTCAAGACCAACGAGCCGGGCGTGCGCCATGGCGGCGAGCGCTTCGCCAATTACTGGCAGGGCGACAAGATGGGCCATGCCGACCAGATCGAGGTCATCGTCATCAACGACGCGACGGCCCGCACGGCAGCACTGCAGGGCGGCCAGGTCAACATGATCAACCGCGTCGAGCCGAAGATCGTCGACCTGATCAAGCGCGTGCCGGGCGTCACCATCCGCAACCACGCGGGCCCCGGCCACTACGTGTTCATCATGCATTGCAACACGGCGCCGTTCGACAACAACGACCTCAGGATGGCGCTGAAGCTGGCGATCGACCGCGAGGAGATGCTGACCAAGGTGCTGCGCGGGTATGGCTCGCTCGGCAACGACTTCCCGATCAACGCGTCCTATCCGCTGTTCAGCGAGATCGAGCAGCGCAAGTATGATCCCGACAAGGCCAAGTTCCACTACAAGAAATCAGGTCATGACGGCACCGTGCTGCTCAGGACCTCGGACGTCGCCTTCCCGGGCGCTGTCGATGCGTCCCAGCTCTTCCAGCAGAGCGCGGCCAAGGCCGGCATCAAGATCGAGCTCAAGCGCGAGCCCGGCGACGGCTACTGGAACGAAGTCTGGAACAAGCAGCCCTTCTGCGCTTCCTATTGGGGCGGCCGCTCGACGCAGGACCAGATGTACTCGACCGCCTATCTGTCGACCGCCGACTGGAACGACACGCGTTTCAAGCGCCCGGATTTCGACAAGATGGTGCTGGCGGCGCGTGCCGAACTCGATGAGGCCAAGCGCAAGCAGATGTACCACGACATGGCTGTCATGGTGCGCGACGAAGGCGGCCTGATCCTGCCGATGTTCAACCAGTTCATCGACGCCACCGGTGCCAAGGTCGATGGCTGGGTGGACGACCCGCATCAGGAGCTGATGAACGGCTACGCCCTGGCGAAGTGCTGGCTGCAGGCCTGAGTCCGGCTTTGCAGCGATGTCTTCACCCATCCTGAAACTAATTGCCCAGCGCATTGCGCTGGGCATCCTGCTTTTGTTGGCCATCTCGGTCCTGATCTTCGCCGGCACGCAGATCCTGCCCGGCGACGTCGCGCAAGCCATTTTGGGACAATCGGCGACACCGGAGTCGCTGGCCAATCTGCGCGAGCAGCTTGGGCTGAACGACCCGGCCTATGTCAGGTATTTCCATTGGCTCGGCGGCGTCTTGACCGGCGACCTCGGCACTGCGATGTCGAGCGGGCAGGATATCGCGACCTCGATCAAATCGCGCTTGTGGAACACACTGTTCCTCGCCTTCTGGGCGGCGATCGTGGCCGTACCGCTGGCCATCATTCTCGGACTGATCGCGGTGCGCTACCGCAATGGCTGGGTCGACAAGCTGATCTCCGGCCTGGCGCTCGCCTCGACCTCTTTCCCGGAGTTCTTCATCGGCTATGTGCTGGTCTATTTCTTCGCCGTGAAGTGGCAGATCTTTCCCGGCATCTCGACCGTCTATGAGGGCATGCCGTTCGGTGAGCGGATGCAGGCGATCGCGCTGCCGGCGACGGCGCTGACGCTTGTGGTGCTCGCCCACATGATGCGCATGACGCGAGCTGCGATCCTCAATGTCATGCAGTCGGCCTATGTCGAGACGGCGGAACTGAAAGGCCTGTCAGCGTTTAACGTCATCCGCAAGCACGCCTTCCCCAATGCCATCGCGCCGATCATCAACGTCGTCATGCTCAACCTCGCTTATCTCATCGTCGGCGTCGTCGTGGTCGAGGTGATTTTCGTCTATCCCGGCATGGGACAATATCTCGTCGATCACGTGACCAAGCGCGACGTGCCGGTGGTACAGGCCGTCGGCCTGATCTTCGCCGCCGTCTACATCAGTCTCAACATCATCGCGGACATAGCGGCGATCGTCGCCAATCCGCGCCTGCGACATCCGAAATAGGGGGCGGGCATGCTCGATATCAAACGCATCCCCATCCCCGCGTTGATCGGCATTATCCTGACGGCACTATTCGTGCTGGCGGCGATCTTCGCGCCGTGGATTTCGCCGCATGACAACGCCGAAATTGTCGGCGATGTCTGGGAGCCGATGTCGGCGGCGCATTGGCTGGGCACCGACAATCTTGGCCGCGATTTGCTGTCCCGGATGATCTATGGCGCCCGCATCACATTGTTCATCGCGGTGCTGGCCACCGCGCTGTCGTTCTCGCTCGGCGCCATCCTTGGCTTTTCGGCCGCGGTGTTCGGCGGCTGGTTCGACACGATCCTGTCGCGCCTCGTCGACCTCCTGATGTCGATCCCGACATTGATCATGGGCCTGGTGGTGCTCTCGGTGCTGCCAACCAACCTGGTGACGCTGATCCTGGTGATGGGCATTCTCGACTCGACGCGCGTCTACCGTTTGTCCCGCGCGGTCGCCGTCGACATCAACGTCATGGACTATGTCGAAGCCGCCAAGCTGCGCGGCGAGGGCAGCGTCTGGATCATCTTCCGTGAAATCCTGCCCAACGCGTTGTCGCCGCTGATCTCCGAGCTCGGCCTGCGCTTCATTTACGCGGTGCTGTTCCTGTCGACGCTTTCCTTTCTCGGCCTTGGCGTGCAGCCGCCGGACGCCGACTGGGGCGGCATGGTGAAGGAGAACAAGGACGGCATCGTGTTCGGCATAGGCGCAGCGCTCATTCCCGCGGCCGCGATCGCGGCGCTGGCGATCTCGGTCAATCTTGTCGCCGACTGGGTGCTGAACCGCACGACAAGCCTGAAGGGAGGACGCGGGTGATGGCTGACGGCAAGGCAAAGTCCACCCCTCTGCTCGACATCCGCAATTTGCGCATCGAGGCGACGGTCTATCCGCCCGGTGAGGCGCCGAAGACCATCACGCTGGTCCACGATGTCTCGCTGACACTGGAGAAGGGCAAGGTGCTTGGCCTGATCGGCGAATCCGGCGCCGGCAAGTCGACCATCGGCCTGTCCTCGATGGGTTATGGCCGCGGTGGCGTGCGCATCACCGGCGGCGAGGTGCTCCTCAACGGCCGCGACATCCTCAAGGGCGGCAAGGAGGACTTTCGCAAGCTGCGCGGCCGCGAGGTCTGCTATGTCGCGCAGTCGGCGGCCGCCGCCTTCAACCCGGCGCACAGGCTGATGGACCAGGTGGTGGAAGCCACGCTGCTGCACGGCACGGCGACGCGGGCCGAGGCCGAGAAACGCGCCGTAGCACTGTTCAAGAAGCTCAGCCTGCCCAACCCCGAAACCATCGGCGAGCGCTTTCCGCACCAGGTCTCGGGCGGCCAGCTGCAGCGTGTGATGACGGCGATGGCGCTCTGCTCGGAGCCGGACCTGATCGTCTTCGACGAGCCGACCACGGCGCTCGACGTGACGACGCAGATCGACGTGCTGGCGGCGATCAAGGACGCTATCCGCGACACCCATGTGGCGGCGCTCTACATCACGCACGACCTGGCCGTCGTCGCCCAGGTTTCGGACGAGATCATGGTGCTGCGTCACGGCCGGCTGGTCGAATGGGGCGGCACCCGCCAGATCATCAAGGAGCCGCGGCAGGAATACACCAATGCGCTGGTTTCGGTGCACGAGATCGAACATGCCGAGCAAAAACCCGGCACCACGCCGTTCCTGTCGGTCAAGAACGTGACCGCCGCCTATGGCGGCGGCCACGTCAAGGTGCTGAAGAACGTCTCGGTCGACATCTACCCCGGCCAGACGCTGGCCGTGGTTGGCGAATCCGGCTCCGGAAAGTCGACGCTGGCGCGCGCCATAACCGGACTTTTGCCGCCCGAGCAAGGCACCGTTACGTTCGACGGGCGCCCCTTGGCCAACCGGCTTGCCGACCGGCCGAAGGAAGACCTGCGCCAGCTGCAGATGATCTATCAGATGGCCGACGTGGCGATGAACCCGCGCCAGACCGTCGGAACCATCATCGGGCGGCCGCTCGAATTCTATTTCGGCATGCGCGGCAGGCAGCGCGATGCCCGCGTCGCCGAACTGCTCGACAAGATCGAAATGGGCAAGGGCTTTGTCGACCGCTACCCGGCCGAGCTTTCCGGCGGCCAGAAGCAGCGTGTCTGCATCGCCCGCTCGCTCGCGGCCAAGCCCAAGCTGATCATCTGCGATGAAGTGACATCCGCGCTTGATCCGCTGGTGGCCAATGGCATCCTCAAGCTGCTGCTCGAGCTGCAGAAGGAGGAAAACGTAGCCTATCTGTTCATCACCCACGACCTCGCGACGGTGAAGTCGATCGCCGATTCGATCGCGGTGATGTATCGCGGCGAAGTGGTGCGCTACGGTTCCAAGAGCAAGGTGCTCACACCGCCCTTCGATGCCTATACCGACCTGTTGTTGTCGTCCGTTCCGGAAATGGAGATCGGCTGGCTGGAAAAGGCGATCAAGGGGCGGCGCATGGCCAGCGCCGGGAACTAGCCAGCCAGCAGTCCGCCAGCCAAGGAGATGGCGGCCGTCATCCGCATGCAACACTGGGGCGCCACACGTCTTCGGGCGGGGCGCCGCTGGTGTGACGTTGTTTTCAACAAGGGGGTATGACATGAAGACCGAACTTGACCATCTCGCTGAACTCGCCGGCCAGGGCCGGATATCGCGTCGCGAGTTTCTTGGCCGCACGGCGGCGCTGGGTGTGTCGGCGGCACTAGCAACGACATTGGCCGGGAAAGCCTTCGCGCAGAGCCCGGTCAAGGGCGGCATCCTCAAGGCCGGCCTGCAGGGCGGTGAATCGACCAACAGCCTCGATCCGGCACTGAACCTAAGCCAGGTTACTTACAATTTCGGCAAGCAGTGGGGCGAGTTCCTTGTCCGCCTGACACCGGAAGGTGGCGTCGAGAACCGGATCGCGCAGGAGATCGGCGCCTCGGCGGACGCCAAGACCTGGACCATAAAGGTGCGCGACGGCATCGAATTCCACAATGGCAAGACCGTGACCGCGGAGGATATTGCTGCCACGCTCGAGCGCCATGCCGACGAGAAGTCGAAGTCGGGTGCGCTGGGCGTGCTGAAGAACATCAAGACGATCAAGCCGGCTGGCAAGGAAGTGGTCGTCACGCTCGGCGATGCGGATGCCGACTTCCCCTATCTGATGGCCGACTACCACCTCGTCATCCAGCCGAATGGCGGCAAG
The DNA here is from genome assembly GCF_037179625.1 of Mesorhizobium sp. Cs1299R1N3. Lineage (NCBI taxonomy): Bacteria > Pseudomonadati > Pseudomonadota > Alphaproteobacteria > Hyphomicrobiales > Phyllobacteriaceae > Mesorhizobium > Mesorhizobium sp. Cs1299R1N3. The sequence goes on from NZ_JAPYKQ010000001.1 coordinate 940,872, forward strand.
GACAACCCCAATGCCGGCATCAGCGCCGGTCCCTACAAGGTGACCGTGAACCAGCCGGGCGTACGCCATGGCGGCGAGCGCTTCGCCAATTACTGGCGCGGCGACAAGGCCGGCCACGCCGACCAGATCGAGATCGTCGTCATCAACGATGCTACGGCGCGGCTTGCCGCGTTGCAGGGGGGGCCAGGTTCACCTGATCAACAGGGTCGAGCCGAAAGTGGTCGATCTGGTCAAGCGCATCGCGGGCGTCACCATCGAGAACGTGTCGGGGCGCGGCTACTACCCGTTCAACATGTTCTGCGACACGGCTCCCTTCGATAACAACGACCTGCGTATGGCGCTGAAGCTTGCCATGGACCGCGACGAGTTGTTGGAAAAGATCCTGCGCGGCTACGGTTCGGTCGGCAACGACTTCCCGATCAACGAAGCCTATCCGCTGTTTTCCACCGACATCGAGCAACGCAAGTTCGATCCGGAAAAAGCCGCGGCCGCCTACAAGAAGTCGGGCCATAGCGGCTCCATCCTGCTGCGCACATCGGATGTCGCCTTCCCCGGCGCCGTCGATGCCGCCCAGCTCTATCAGCAGAGCGCGGCCAAGGCCGGCATCAAGATCGAGATCAAACGCGAGCCCGGCGACGGTTACTGGTCCGAAGTCTGGAACAAGCAGCCCTTCTCGCTCTCCTACTGGGGCGGGCGCCCGACGCAGGACCAGATGTATTCCACGGGCTACGTCTCGACCGCCGACTGGAACGACACGCGCTTCAAACGGCCGGAATTCGACAAGATGCTGTTCACGGCCCGTGCCGAGCTCGACCAGGCCAAACGCAAGGCGATCTACCACGACATGGCCATGCTGATGCGCGACGAAGGCGGGTTGATCGTGCCCTTCTTCAACCAGTTCATCGACGCCGCCGCCACCAACAAAATAAGCGGCTTCGTCAAGAACCCGAACGGCGAAATGATGGACGGCTACGCGCTGGGCGAATGCTGGCTGAACGCCTGACATCCGACTCATATTGAAAAGCGCCGCGTGTCCGAACGACACGCGGCGCACTCGTTTCGACAGATAATCGCATGGAGCAGCCCGTGGCGCTCAAGACCAAGCTTCTGCTGATCATCCTCGATGGCGTTCCCTACCGGAACTGGCGCCGGCTGATGGGCAATCTCGAAGGCTGGGTGCAGTCGGGCGAGGCGCGGGTGTGGAAGATGCGCTCGGTGCTGCCGTCGACCTCGGCCTGCTGCTATGCCTCGATCCACACCGGCGTGTCGCCGCAGGTGCACGGCATCCTGTCCAACGAGAACCGCTTTCGCGTCGGGCAGCCCGACATCTTCTCGGAAATCAGCAAGACCGGCGCGGTCACCCATTCCTACTGGTCCGAATTCTTCCGCTCCTACCCGTTCGACCTCGTCGAGGACATGGAGTATGACGAGCCGGACGGCCCGATCACGCATGGCCGCTTTCACACCATGACCGGCTACAATCTCAAGAACCAGATGACGCCGAGCGATGTCGACCTGTTCGCGACGCTGACCATGCTCACCCGGCGCCACGGCATCGATTATGGTGTCCTGCACACCTGCACGCTGGACTCGATGGGCCACCGTTTCGGCCATGACTGCCATGAGATGGACCATGCCTGCTACGCCATGGACGGCATGCTGGCGGCCTTCCTGCCGGGCTGGATCGAGGCCGGCTACGAGGTCATCGTCACCGCCGACCACGGCCAGACCGACCGCGGCCACCATGGCGGCCATGACGACGAGATGCAGGATTTCGCGCTGTATTATTTCGGACAGGGCGAAGGGCCGGAAGCCGATACGCTGCTCGACCAGTTGCAACTGGCGCCAACGGTTCTGAGCCGGCTTGGCGTGCCGGTGCCGGCGACGATGAAGGCGAAGGCTTTTCTCTCCTGATCGAGTGGCTGGCGCCGCCCCTCATCCGCCTGCCGGCACCTTCTCCCCGTAAACGGCGAGAAGGGATGCTCTGGCAACCGTCCCGCTCTTCGGTTAGCCTCCCAGAATTCCTTGGCGGAGGATGAACCTTTTTGGATCGATCGGCGACAGAGCAGACAGGAGCCAGGCGGCTCGACCGGCCATGACGGCGGCGGCGGAAACCGATCGCGCGCTTGTCGACCGGGTCGCGAAGGGCGACCGGGCTGCCGTGCGGCTCCTGTTCATGCGTCATCACGCGCGGGTCTACCGCTTCGTGGCGCGCCAGACGGGATCGGAAATGATGGCTGACGATATCGCGAACGAAGTGTTCCTCGAACTGTGGCGCCAGGCGCCGAGCTTCGAAGGGCGGTCCGAAGTCTCGACATGGCTGCTCGGCATCGCCCGCTTCAAGGCGCTCTCGCTGCTGCGCAAGAAGAAGGAAGACTGGATCGACGACGAGGCCGCCGCGGCGGTGCCCGACAGCGCCGACACGCCTGAGGTCGTCACCATGAAGGAGGACAAGGCCGCCGCCTTGCGCCGCCTCATCGACGCCTTGCCCGACGAGCACCGCACGGTGATCGACCTCGCCTATTATCAAGGGCAATCGGTGACCGAGATCGCACAGGTGCTCGACATCCCGGTCGCGACCGTCAAGACCCGTATGTTCTACGCCCGCAAGAAACTCGGCGAAGCCTTGAAGGCCGCCGGTTACGACAGGGGGTGGCCATGAGCGCCGCTGAAAAGATGTCGCGCCGCGACGAAATGGAAACGCTGCTGCCGTTCTACCTGAACGGTTCGCTCGAAGGGTCGGATCTGGAAGCCATCGAAGAATGGCTGGCCACCGATCCGGCGGCACTTGTCGCGCTCGGCGAGGCGGAAGCCGAATTCTCCGGCACGGCGGCAGCCAATGAGGCGATCCGCCCGCCGGCCGATGCGCTCAGCCGCTTCGCCAAGGCGCTCGACGCGGAGGCAGGGCCGGTTCGGGCGCCTGCAAGCGCATCCTGGTTGGCGCAGGCCTGGGGCCGCTTCATGGCGGTGCCGGTCGGCGTCGCCTGGGCGGCGGCCGCGGTCCTGCTGGCCTTGATCGCGGTCCAGTCTCTGGTGCAGCCTGGCGGCAAGGGCGGCAATTTCGAGATCGCCGGCGCACAAGACGATCTGGCCAAATTTCCGTTCGCGCTGGTCAAATTCAAGCCGGATGCCAGGATGGCCGATATTGCGGCCTTTCTCGACGCCAACAAGCTCAAGATCATCGGCGGGCCGACCGCCGACGGCGTCTTCAGGCTCGCCATTCCGGCGACGACAGCCGCCGACTATGAGAAACTGCGGGGCCTTATTGCCGCCCAGCCTTTCGCGGAGGCTGTGATCGAGGGAAGGAAACCTGCTGATGGCGGTTGAGGCGGACATTCGATTTGCGGCCATCCTGGCGGCGGCGATGACAATCGTCGCCGTGCCTGCGTCGGCGCAGAGCAACGAAGCCACTCCCGACCGGACGAAAATCGATTGCAGCAACGAGGCCAATGCGACCGCGGCCGACTGCGTCAAGGACGGCGGCGATAAGGGTGGGTCGGGTGTGGCCCAGGCCGGCGCCGTTTTTCTGCCCGCCTTGATCGTCGACCTCTTCCCCAACCCGGTCGCCCTTCCTGCACCGGTGCCGATACCACGACCGGAGCCCGCGACAGCCCCCGCCGGGAACCAGGCAGGCCCGCCGTCCGGTGGCCCGATCATCTCGCCGACCGATCTCATCGCCGTCCAGTCGCGACGCGCCGTGACCGGCGACTTCGTACGCGACGAGGTGCTGGTGACCGTCGATGGCGATGCCGGAGCCGTGCAGCAGATCGCCGCTTCCTTCGGCCTTGAAGTGCGCTCGCAGCGCCAGTCCCGGCTGCTCGGCACCACGCTGGTGCGTTTCGGCATTCCCGATGGCCGCCCCGTCGGCGTCGTGCTGGCGCAGCTTGCCGCCGACGGCCGCACGCAGCGCCGCGAGCCCAACCATATCTATTCGCTGCAGCAGTCGGCCGGCATCGTCAACTATGCCTTCGACCGCATCGCGCTCGACGCCAAACAGGCCAGTGGCGAGAACGTGCGTGTCGCCGTCATCGATACCGGCATCGACGATACCAATCCGGCTCTGGCCGGGGTCATCGCCGCGCAGTTCGACGCGATGCCCGACGTCCCGGTCGAAAAGCGCGACCACGGCACTTCGATCGATGGTCTGATTGCCGGCGTCGGCCCGCTGGAAGGCATGGCGCCGGGCGCGAAAATCTACCACGCGCGTGCCTTCGAGGGCGGCAAGTCAACCATGGACGTCATCCTGTCGGCGCTCGACTGGGCGGCGGACCAGAATGTCAGCATCATCAATATGAGCTTCGTCGGCCCGAAGAACGACCTGCTCGGCACCGCCTGCCGTAATGCACGGGCGCTCGGCATGGTGCTGGTCGCCGCCGCCGGCAACAACGGCCCGAAGGCGCCCTATGGCTATCCGGCCGCCTTTGACGGTGTCATCGCGGTGACGGCCACCGACGCCAGTGACGGACTGATGCCGCAGGCCAATCGCGGCGCTTATGTCTTCATCTCGGCGCCGGGCGTCGAGATGGTGGCACCGAGCGGCGCCGGCTCGGACGTGGTGACGGGTACCTCGTTTGCCGCGGCGATCGTCAGCGGCGCCATCGCCAACCTCATCCACGCCACGCCCGACCGCTCGGCCAACGACATCGAGAAGGCACTTGCAGCAACGGCGAGAGATCTCGGACCGAAGGGGCGCGACAATGATTTCGGCTACGGGCTGCTGGATCTTAAGGCGGCCGAGGCCGTGAGGGAGTAGCTTTTTTCCTTCAGGCGTCGATTTCGTCGATCTGCGGCCGATCAACCTGTCGCCAGTCGCCGGGTTCGACGGAATAGCAGAAGCAACGCGACTCCAAGACAAAGCCCGACGACAGCCAAACCGATTATTGCCAGCCATCGCATTAATACCGCCTGCTCATCGCTGCCAATAACCCGGTAAAGGCCGTTGATCTCGATCATTTCCGAGTTGGACAACCGCTTCTTGGGCAGCGTTCGATCGGTATAGAAATATTTGGTCATGGCGTTGAATTCGAGTTCACTTCCGATGAACATTTCGGTGGGGTTCAGGTCTGACGTGACATGGCCTTCATAGGTGAGTTCCTGCGTGGAACGGACATCAACAGTGTTGAAGTCGGGGGTTGTGGCGCCCGGGTGAAACCAGCCTGGCGCAAATACCGAGACCGGCCCGGAGCGGGGCAGATGCGTAATCGGCTGGTTGACGATCTCGACCACTCTCCGCTCTGCTCGCCCGGCTTCCAGATTCATTTTTTCGATGCCAGGCAACGTCCAGAAGACAGCGCCGGCCACGGTGACCAGGAACGTCACTAAGCCAAGCAGACGCACAAGATGGCCTATGGTGCGCGTCGGTTCGGCCGTGCGCCCAGCCAAGGCAGCCGGTACGCTGGCTTCGCGCCCGCGCCGGCCGAAAACCGCGTTTGGCTGATCGATTTTCATCCGGCCATGTTGGGACAAGCGCACTAATGCGGGGTTAAGAGGGCACTCTGTCTTGGGGCGACCCTACAGCATGTCGCGGCGAATAGGATTCGCCCGACCTGCTGTAAGCTTCTGATTTTATGCATGTCGTTGTCCCGGAACCGAGGACACTTCCGGGCGACATGCATTAGGCCGGCGCGCCGGCGACCGATCCCCTGACCACCAGGTCGACCGGCCAGACCTCGCCGCGCGCGCCCTCCTCCAGTCCCGATATCCGCGCCGCCAGCCGCTCGGCGATGCGCGCGCCGGCCAGCCGGATCGACGAGCGCGTCGTCGACAGCGGCACGGAAAAATTCTCCGGCTTCAGCCAGGGAAAGACGTCGTCATGGGCGATCAGCGAGATGTCGCCGGGAATGCTGAGGCCAAGGTCGCGCACCGCGCGCACGACGCCGAGCGCCATGATCAGGCTGGAGCAGGCGATCGCCGTCGGCGCGCCGTCCTGTTCAAGCAGGCGCCGGGCGGCGCGATAGCCGTTCTCCTCGGTCATGACGACGGAGCAGACATGGCGATCGTCCAATGTCAGGCCGCTTGCTGCCAGCGCCCGGCACAGGCCGCGCTCGCGATGAATGGCGAAGGTTTCCCCGTCATCGCCGTTGATCAGCGCCAGCCGCCGGTGGCCAAGCTGGACGAGCAGCCGGGCGGCCTCGTGGAAAGCGCCTTCATTGTCGATGTCGAGAAAGGGATAGTCGAAGTCCAAGCCCTCGCTGCGGCCATGGACGATGAAGGGAATGCCGAGCGTATTGACCAGCGCCACGCGCCGGTCGGCGGGCCTGGGCGAAGAGATGTAGACGGCATCGACCTGCCGGTTGGCGACGACGCGCCGGTAGGTCGTCTCCTGATCGTCGGCGTCGGTCGGGGACAGGACAAGGTCGAGTTCGTGCGAACGGGCATAGTCGCCGAGGCCGGACAGGAATTCGACGAAGTGGGGGTCGATGTCGACGGCGGCACCCGTCGGCAGCACGTAGCCGATCATTCCGGACTTGCCCGTGGCCAGCCGACGCGCGCTCGGATTGGGGCGATAGCCGTGGCGCTTGGCGGCGTCCATGACGCGCCTGCGGGTTTCCTCGTTGACTTCGGGATAGCCGTTCAGCGCCCGGCTTACCGTCGTCTGCGAAAGCGCCAGCATATGCGCGAGTTGCTTGAGGTTCACGAGAGGCCTCCCTGCCTCAAAGCGCTTTTAGATTGAATCGACCCAAACACTACCCGAGATGCGGCCACATCGCAGAGACCATATGCGTGCAGGGGGCAGCTTTGAAACAGAAATTGCTGTTGCACCGCCAAAAAAGCATGTTGCGGCGCACTTTTCGAGCGCGGACCGCTGGCAGTTAAATCGATTAGTTCGCGAGCACTCTTGACTCCTGATCGATTCAATGGCGAGATCGGCAAGGCCAAAGCGCTTTGGAAGACTCTTCGAAAGGTTGCGGTTCCCTTGCGAGTGAGTCACAGTCCTGCGGCGTCGGCGGGCGGAATGGAGGTTCCGTCCAGTATGTGTGACCCACTGGGAGGAATACCGATGAAGAAGTTGCTTTTGCTGGGCGTTGCGTCTGCCGCGTTCGCCCTGAGCGCGCCCGCGCAGGCCGAACTAAAGTTCAAGCCCGGCGAAGATCAGCACTTTCACTGGGCGAATTATGAAGACCTCAAGAAAGTCGACCTCAAGGGTGAGACCTTGTCGATCTTCGGCCCATGGCGTGGCGAGGACGAGGCGCTTGTCCGGTCGGTACTCGATTATTTCTCCGAGGCCACCGGCGCAGAGGTCAAATATTCCTCGTCCGAGAATTACGAGCAGCAGATCGTCATCGACACCCAGGCCGGCAGCCCGCCCAACATCGCCGTCCTGCCGCAGCCGGGCCTCATCCAGGACCTTGCTTCCAAGGGCGTACTGACCCCGCTCGGCGACGACGTCGCGACCTGGGTCAAGGAGAATTACGCCGCCGGCGACTCCTGGGCCAAGCTCGGCACCTATACGGGCAAGGACGGCAAGCCGGGCTTCTATGCCTTTCCCTACAAGATCGACGTGAAGGGGCTTGTCTGGTACTCGCCCGACAATTTCGAGGAAGCCGGCTACAAGGTGCCGAAGACGCAGGAAGAACTGGCCGAGCTCGAAAAGAAGATCATCGCCGATGGCGGCAAGCCCTGGTGCATCGGCCTTGGCTCGGGCGGCGCGACCGGCTGGCCGGCGACCGACTGGGTCGAGGATATCATGCTCAGGACGCAGCCGCCTGAAGTCTACGACAAGTGGGTGAAGAACGAGATCCCGTTCACCGATCCGGCAGTGGTCAACGCCATCGACATCTTCGGCAAGATCGCCACCGACGACAAGATGGTCGACGGCGGCGCCAAGGCGGTCGCGGCGACCGACTTCCGCGACAGCCCGAAGGGCCTCTTCACCGTGCCGCCGAAGTGCTACATGCACCATCAGGCATCGTTCATCCCTTCCTTCTTCCCGGAGGGCGTGAAGCTTGGCCAGGATGCGGACTTCTTCCCCTACCCGCCCTACGCCTCCAAGCCGGAACTCGGGACGCCGCTGGAAGTGGCCGGAACGCTGGTGATGATCACCAAGGATTCCAAGGCGTCGCGCGAATTCATCAAGTTCCTGCAGATGCCGCTCGCGCATGAATTGTGGATGGCGCAGAAGAGCTTCGTCACCCCCTTCAAGGGCGCCAACAAGGACGCCTATGGCAGCGATGCGTTGAAGAAGCAGGGCGAGATCCTGGTCGGCGCCACGACGGTGCGCTTCGACGGCTCCGACCTGATGCCCGGCAAGGTGGGCGCCGGCTCCTTCTGGACCGGCATGATCGACCTGGTCGGCGGCAAGTCCGCCCAGGACGTCGCCACCGACATCCAGAAGAGCTGGGACGCAATCAAGTAGGCCGCTGCGGCGCGACCTGATCCTTCCTGATCCTCCTACTGGATCCGGGCTACGGCCCGGATCCGACCGGCGGTGCATGCCGGAAGCCTTCGCGTTTCGATTGTTCCGAACAACTGAAAGTCGGCGTATCCAGTCGCCAGCATCGCCTGGCCGGTCATGCGCAGGGAGAGGGACCCATGGCGACTCAGATTTTCTCGGCAATATTCGTCATCATCATCGGCGTCGGCGGCTGCGTCGCCTATTTCTGGGGCGCCAACAAACTGCTCGACCTGATCTTCCCCTCGCGTGGAGTGTCCGGGACGGCCGCCGTCAACAATCTGCGCCGGCAGGGATTGGTGCGGCCCTGGTTGTTCGTGGGTCCGGCGCTGATCATCCTGACCATCTACCTGATCTATCCGGTGATCGCGACGCTGTGGCTGTCTTTCTTCGACCGCGGCGGCACGAGTTTCGTGGGCTCCGCCAACTATGAGTGGGCGCTGCGCGACCCGGATCTGCGAAACGCCATCCGGAACAACATCCTGTGGCTGGCGGTGGTGCCGGCGGCCTGCACCTTCCTCGGCCTGATCATCGCCGTGCTCACCGACAAGATATGGTGGGGCACGATCGCCAAGAGCCTGATCTTCCTGCCGCTGGCGATCTCCTTCGTCGGCGCCAGCGTGATCTGGAAGTTCATCTACGAATATCGTGGCGAGGGCCAGATCCAGATCGGACTGCTCAACGCCATCATCCAGTATTTCGGCGGCCAGCCGCAGGTCTGGATATCGCTGCCGCTCTGGAACAATTTCTTCCTGATGATCATCCTGATCTGGATCCAGACCGGCTTCGCCATGGTCATCCTCTCCTCGGCGCTGCGCGGCATCCCCGAAGAAACACTGGAAGCGGCGGTCATAGACGGCGCCAATCCGTTCCAGATCTTCTGGAAGATCATGGTGCCGCAGATCTGGGGCACCATCGCGGTGGTATGGACCACCATCACCATCCTGGTGCTGAAGGTGTTCGACATCGTCCTGACCATGACCAACGGTCAATGGAACAGCCAGGTGCTGGCCAATCTGATGTTCGACTGGATGTTCCGCGGCGGCGGCGATTTCGGCCGCGGCGCGACCATTGCCATCATCATCATGATCGCCGTCATTCCGATCATGATCTGGAACATCCGCCAGGCCAACAAAGAGACGGGAGGACACTGAGATGGCCGTCGCGACCGGAAACTCCTTCGCCAGCCGTTTCGGCGTCCATATCGCGGTGCTCGTTTTCGTGGTGATCTGGACCATCCCCACGCTCGGCATCCTCGTCTCGTCGATACGCGACAAGGATCAGATCATCGCCTCGGGCTGGTGGAATTCGTTCGCCAGTTCCAGCCAGACCGAAGCCGGCCGCCTGCCGGCCGCCTCCACACAAGTAGAAAAGGACGGCAAGTTCGTTCTCCAGGGCAACATCTTCGGCGATGGGGCCAAGCGCGGCATCAGTGCCTTCGGCGTCAAGGCTGCGGCACCGACGCAGTATCCTGCCGGCACATCAGCCGATCTCGGCGACGGCGTCACCCTGCAACTCAACGCCGACGGCAGCTTCGTCATGGCCTCGCCCAAGGCATTCGAGGGCGACCGGGGCCAGCGCATCTACTACGCTTCGTCGGCGCCGCCGAAATTCACCCCCGAAAACTATCAGACCGTGCTGTTCTCCGAAGGCATCGGCCGCTCCTTCATGAATTCGCTGACGGTCACCATCCCGGCGACCGTCATCCCGATCCTGATCGCGGCGTTTGCCGCCTATGCGCTGGCCTGGATGCGCTTTCCAGGCCGCGCGCTCTTGATCGCTGTCGTCATCGGCCTGCTGGTGGTGCCGCTGCAGATGTCGCTCATCCCGCTCCTGAAGCTCTACAACGGCGTAGGGACGTTCTTCGGCGTGCCGTCCAAGACCTATCTCGGCATCTGGCTGGCGCATACCGGTTTCGGCCTGCCCTTCGCCATCTATCTGTTGCGCAGCTATATCGCCGGCCTGCCGCGCGAGATCATGGAATCGGCGCGCATCGACGGCGCCAGCGATTTCGAGATCTTCGTCAAGATCGTGCTGCCGCTGTCCTTCCCGGTGCTCGCCTCCTTCGCCATCTTCCAATTCCTGTGGGTATGGAACGATCTCCTGGTGGCAATGGTTTTCCTCGGAACGGCGCCCGATCAGATCGTGCTGACGGCCAAGCTCAATGCGCTGCTCGGCTCGCGTGGCGGCAACTGGGAGATCCTGACGACATCGGCCTTCATCACCATCATCGTGCCGCTGATCGTCTTCTTCTCGCTGCAGCGTTATTTCGTCCGCGGGCTGCTGGCCGGCTCGGTGAAAGGAGGTTGAGACAATGCAATCGGCTTTGAAGGCGACTTCGAAACCAGACCCCGCCATTGATCGCGACTGGTGGCGGGGCGCGGTGATCTACCAGATCTATCCGCGCAGCTATCAGGACTCCAACGGCGACGGCATCGGTGACCTCAAGGGCATCATCGGCAGGCTGCCCTACATTTCCGCCCTTGGCGCGGATGCCATCTGGATTTCGCCTTTCTTCAAATCGCCAATGAAGGATTTCGGCTACGACGTCTCGGATTATTGTGACGTCGACCCGATGTTCGGCACGCTGGCCGACTTCGACGCGCTGACGGCGGAGGCGCACCGGCTGGGTCTCAAGGTGATGATCGACGAGGTGCTGTCGCATACCGCCGATATCCATCCCTGGTTCATGGAAAGTCGCTCGAGCCGCACCAATCCGAAGGCCGACTGGTATGTCTGGGCCGACGCAAGGCCCGATGGCACGCCGCCCAACAACTGGCTGTCGATCTTCGGCGGCTCGGCGTGGCAATGGGACACCAGCCGCCAGCAATATTACCTGCACAATTTCCTGGCCGAGCAGCCCGACCTCAACTTCCATAGCCGCCAAGTCCAGGACGCGCTGCTCGACGTCACCCGCTTCTGGCTGGAGCGCGGCGTCGACGGCTTCCGTCTCGATACCATCAATTTCTACTTCCACAGCCAGGGGCTGGAAAACAATCCGCCGCTGCCGCCGGAAGAGCGCAACGACCAGACCGCGCCGGCGGTCAACCCCTACAACTACCAGGATCATATTTACGACAAGAGCCGGCCGGAGAACCTCGCTTTCCTCGAGCGCTTCAGGGCGCTGCTCGACGAGTATCCGGCGACCGCCGCGGTCGGCGAAGTCGGCGATTCGCAGCGCGGGCTGGACGTGGTCGCCGCCTATACCGCCGGCGGCAAGCGCGTGCATATGTGCTATTCCTTCGACTTCCTGGCGCCGGAAAAGATCAGCGCCGCCAAAGTGCGCTCGGTGCTGGAAGCCTTTGGCAGGGTGGCCAGCGACGGCTGGTCGTGCTGGGCGTTTTCCAACCATGACGTGATGCGCCCGGCCTCGCGCTGGGCCGCCGACGAAGCCGACCCGTCCGCCTATCTCAAGGTCATCTCGGCATTGCTGATGTCGCTGCGCGGCTCGGTCTGCATCTACCAGGGCGAAGAACTCGGGCTCGGCGAGGCCGACCTGCGCTTCGAGGACCTGCAGGACCCCTACGGCATCCGCTTCTGGCCGGAATTCAAAGGACGCGACGGCTGCCGCACGCCCATGGTGTGGGATGGCGGCGCCAGGAATGGCGGCTTCTCCGCGGCAAAACCCTGGCTGCCGGTGCCGGCCAAGCATCTGTCACAGGCGGTCAACGTGCAGCAAGGCGACGAGACCTCCCTGCTTGAGCATTACCGGCGCTTTCTCGCCTTCCGCCGCGCCCATCCGGCGCTGGCCAAGGGCGACATCACCTTCATCGAAAGCGAGGGCGACACCGTCGCCTTCACCCGCCGGGCGGGCAATGAGGAGGTCGTCTGCGTTTTCAATCTGGGCGCCAGGCCGGCGAAGGTTGACCTCGGCAACCGAACCCTGCAACCTTTGGCGGGACACGGGTTTTCCGGGCAGGCGAGCACCGGTTCGGTCGAACTCGGCGGTTACGACGCCTGGTTCGGACGCATAGGCTGAAACATCTGAGGAACCACTGGAGGAAATCAATGGCCGATGTCAATTTGAGACAAGTGAAGAAGTCCTACGGCAATCTCAACATTCTCCACGGCATCGACCTCGACATCAAATCGGGCGAATTCATCGTCTTCGTCGGCCCGTCGGGCTGCGGCAAGTCGACCTTGCTGCGCTCGATCGCCGGGCTTGAGGAAATCACCTCGGGTGAACTGAGGATCGACGGCCAGGTGGTCAACGACGTACCGCCGTCGAAGCGCGGCATCGCCATGGTGTTCCAGTCCTATGCGCTCTATCCGCACATGACCGTCTACGACAACATGGCCTTCTCGATGAAGATCGGCAAGGAAAGCAAGGCCGAGATCGACAAGCGGGTACGGCAGGCAGCCGAGATCCTGCAGTTGACCAAATATCTCGACCGCCTGCCCAAGGCGATGTCGGGCGGCCAGCGCCAGCGTGTCGCCATCGGCCGCGCCATCGTGCGCAATCCGAAAGTGTTCCTGTTCGACGAACCGCTGTCGAACCTTGACGCGGCGCTGCGCGTCGCCACGCGCATCGAGATCGCCAAGCTCAAGGAATCGATGCCCAACACGACCATGATCTATGTCACGCACGACCAGGTCGAGGCGATGACGCTGGCCGACCGCATCGTCGTGCTGAAGGATGGCCACATCGAGCAGGTCGGCACGCCGATGGAGCTCTACAAGAACCCCGGCAACCTCTTCGTCGCCCAGTTCATCGGCTCACCGGCCATGAACATCCTGCCGGCGACGGTCGACAAGACGGGCAATCCGACCATCGTCAGTCATGTCGGCGGCCGCAAGGCGACGGTACCGATCGCGACGCCTGCTTCGGCAAAAGGAGCGGCGGTAAGCTTCGGCGTGCGGCCGGAAGATCTCGCGATCGCCAGTGGTAGCGATTATCTGTTCGAGGGGACGGTCGATTATCTCGAGCAGCTCGGTGAGGTTCAGCTGGTCTATATCGACATCGGCCGTGCCGACCTGCCGCTGGTGACCAAGTTGCCGGGCAATGTCGAGGTCAAGCGGGGCTCGACGCTGCGGCTGACCGCCAATGCCGCAGATCTTCATATCTTCGATGCGGATGGACGGTCGTTCGCCCTGCAGGAAGCGGAAGCAAAAGCCGCCTGAGACCACAAGCTGTCTCGACAACGCAAAAAGAGAGCGGCGGGTAAGCCCGCCGCTCTCTTTTGTATATCACCACGGCTGGTTAGTTGTTGCCGAAGAGGTTGCGGTCTGCGCCCTGAGGGGCGGACTTCTGTACGTCGCCCGACGAATTGAGCAGCTTGTAGACAGGCGATTCGCTCTTGCGGATCGAGCCCGTATGCGAGGTGTCGACGTTGACGGTCGCCAGCTTGTTGATGTCGGTGTCGCCAACGTTGTCGTTGCCGGCATAGGCGCTGCCAGCGGCAATCAGAAGAGCGGCGGCGGTAAGAACAATCTTTTTCATTTTGGTACTCCGATTTTTTCGAATTCAAGGGGCGGGCTGAGCGCGCCGTCCTTGCTTGAAGAGATGTTAGTTGTTGCCGAACAGGTTGCGATCGGCGCCGTGCTGGACGGGCTCCTGGCTGGCAGGAGCCGACTTGTCGACCGAAGCGGTGTACGAGTTGTCCACCGCGGCGGCAGGCTGGTTGGCACCGTTGGAGCCATAGCTGTCGCTGGCAAAAGCGCTGCCGGAAATGGCCAGAACGGCGGTGGCGGCAATAAGGATCTTGTTCATTTTAGACACTCCTGAATTTCTTGAATTCCACCGGATCGGCGGGCAAGCCCGCCGTCCGTGGGGACAGGCCGTTAGCGGCCGAAGAGGTTGCGATCGCTGCCCTGAGCAGGCGTCTGAGCAACAGGCTCCGACGTCTTGGTGGAGGTGGAAGCGGTGTACGAGCTGTCCACCGCGGCAGCAGGCTGGTTGGCGCCGTTCGAACCGTAATTGTCGCTCCCAGCGAAGGCGCTGCCGGAAACAGCCAGAAGGGCGGCGGCAGTGAGAATGATCTTTTTCATTTTTTGGTACTCCAGTATTTTTTCCGTCCGTCTAGCGGCGTGTCTTGGGATTAAATCGCGTCGTTCGGACAGCCCCGATGTGGGAGAGCACCCTTGCCGTTTCCAATCACGAAGTTGTTCAGCGTGGACCATGACTCCACCACTTGAAATTGTACCAGCGCCTTCCACATCTCTTATTTTCTCTTGTAATATCAAGTGATTATCTTAAAGCAGCACCTCGATCACCAACTGTGTCGGAGGCTCGGCGTTCACAGCGTCTTGCACGCACCGTCAACAGAAACGAACCGTTCGGTTCGATTTTAGTCCCTGCTAATAGTCACTTTTTGAAACTGTTAACCTATTTGCTGCCGGCAAAAGGGTCGATGACGGTGCCGGCGCGGCTTGGCGACAGAAGGCGATTCCCGCGGCTACAAGCCTCTCATGACGATCCAGCATGCGTGTCGCGCCGCATGGATGCGATGTCGCTTTCGTGCCGATGTCGCAAAGCCTGTCGTGGTTAGATCGGGCATCTCAGGTGCCGCTGCGTGACGACGGAGCGGAGAATTGGGAAGCCGGTCAGATTCCGGCGCTGCCCCCGCAACGGTGGTGGAGTTCAAGTCGCAACGGGAGACCACTGGGCGAAAGCCTGGGAAGGTGTCGCGATGGTCCGCAAGGACAACTCCAGAGCCCGGAAACCAGCCCGAGATCGCTAGAACTCGACTGATCGCGGTGGGCGGTCAAGAGGCGGATGGTGTTTGTCCGGCTTTTCGCCGATCTGCGCCCAGTCCTTCCTCAATCACCACCAGTTCAGTCCTTGAAACTGAGGACAGGACATGGACGCGCGCAACGACATGCTGAGGCTCTTGAACAGCCGCAGACAAGGCTTTTCGCTGGAACAGCCCTTTTACACCGACCCGGACTACTTCAAGCTGGACATGGAGTTGATCTGGTATCGCGACTGGCTGTTCATCGGCCATGATTGCGAATTGCCCAAGCCGGGCAGCTTCATCACCGTGCAGATCGGCGATTATCCGGTCGTGCTGGTGCGCGATCAGCAGGGCAAGATCAACGCCTTCCACAATTCCTGCCGCCATCGCGGCAGCCGCGTCTGCAACAGTGATAAGGGCACGGCCGCCAAACTGGTCTGTCCCTATCACCAATGGACCTACGAGCTCGACGGCCGGCTGCTGTTCGCCCGCCAGATGGCCGATGGGTTCGACAAGAGCCAGTACGGCCTGAAGCCCGTCGCCTGCGAAAGCGTTGGCGGCTACATCTTCATCTGTCTGGCCAGCGAGCCCGCCGATTTCGCGCCGATGCGGGCGATGATCGAGCCCTACCTTTTGCCGCACCGGCTGCGTGAGGCAAAAGTCGCCTTCGAGAGCACCATCATCGAGAAGGGGAACTGGAAGCTGGTCTGGGAAAACAACCGCGAATGCTATCATTGCGCCGGCAACCATCCCGAACTCTGCAAGACCTTCCCGGAAGCACCGACGGTGACCGGCGTGCAAGGCGCCGACAGCGATCCGGAGATGCTGGCGCACTGGGCGAAATGCGAAGCGGCCGGCCTGCCGAGCAAGTTCCGCATCGATCCGGCCGGCCAGTATCGCGCGACCCGCGCGCCGCTGCTGCGCGATGCCGTCAGCTACACGATGACGGGAAAGCGCGCGGTCGAGAGGAATCTTTCCGACAGCGTTTCAACCGACCGCATCGGTTCGTTGCTGCTTTACCACTATCCGACGACCTGGAACCACATCCTGGGCGACCACGCCGTCACCTTCCGGGTGCTGCCGATCAGCGCCACGGAAACGGCGGTGACAACCAAATGGCTGGTGCATAAGGATGCGGTCGAGGGCGTCGATTACGATCTCGCGGAACTCACCCATGTCTGGACCGAGACCAACGACCAGGATCGCCGCATCGTCGAGGAAAACGCCTTCGGCATCCTGTCGCCGGCCTACGAGCCAGGCCCCTATTCGGAGCTGCATGAGGGCGGCGTGATCCAGTTCGTCGAGTGGTACGCGTCCTTCATCGGGCCACGGCTTGCCGAAGGCGGCCGGCCGGCCCTGCGCAGCGTTGCCTAAGGCATATCGCCAAAGACGGCGGTTTTGGACATGCGCGGAACAAAGGGGACAAGAGGATGAATGCGATGACGGATCTCGGCCTCTATCGCCATCTCGACCAGATGGCGCCCTGGAACGACAGGCTGCAGGTGCTGGAAGTGACCGGCGTCACCGACGAGGCGCCCGACGTCAAGACCTTCACCTTCCGCTCCGACAACCAGACCTGGTTCCGCTACAAGCCGGGCCAGTTCGTGACGCTGGAATTGCCGACACCGGACGGGCCGCTGATGCGCACCTATACGCTGTCATCGTCACCGTCGCGGCCATTCTCGATCGCGGTGACAGTGAAGGCGCAGGTGGGCAGCATCGGCACACGCTGGATGTTCGATCACCTGGCGCCCGGCTCGCACGTCAAGGCCTATGGACCAAGCGGCGACTTTTCACTGCACGGCCATCCGGCGGCGAAATATCTGTTCATCTCGGCCGGTTCCGGCGTGACGCCGATGATGTCGATGCTGCGCTGGCTGAACGACTGCGCGCCATGGACCGATGTCGGCTTCGTCAACTGCGCGCGGCGCCCGGAAGAGATCATCTTCCGCAAGGAGCTGGAGCTGCTCGGCGGCCACATGCCGGGCGTGTCGCTCGGCTTCATGATCGAGGAACGGTCGAGCCGCGAGGGCTGGTATGGCCATATGGGCCGCATCGACGCTATCCGGCTGCCGCTGCTGGCGCCCGATTTCCGCGAACGCGAAATCTTCTGCTGCGGCCCCGATCCCTTCATGGGCGCCGTGCGCGGCATGCTCGAAGCCGCCGGCTTCGACATGGCAAAGTATCATCAGGAGAGCTTTGCCGCGCCGACCGTTGAGGAAATCCCGGTGCCATTCGCGGCGCCGGCGCAGGACGGTGTGGCTGTCCCCGTCGAAGCCGCAACGCCGATCCGCTTCGCGCTTTCGGACGTCGACGCCGACTGTGTCGCCGGCCAGACCGTGCTGCAGACAGCGCGTGCTTCGGGCGTGCGGATACCGGCTGCCTGCGAATTCGGCCTGTGCGGAACCTGCAAGGTGAAGAAAGTCTCCGGCAGCGTCGAGATGAGCCACAATGGCGGCATCCTCGATCACGAGATCGATGATGGCTTCATCCTGGCCTGCTGTTCAAAGCCACTGTCGGCACTGGAAATCGAGGCTTGATCCGCCCGGCCTTCGACTGATCCGGGAATGGTCCGCGCCTTGCCGGCGATGGTTACCTTGCCAAGGAAGACCCGAAAGTTTACAGCCGTTGTCGGTGGAAGCGGTCCTGCTAGCGGGCAGGAAATGCAGAGCGGGGCAACAATGATGCATGAATCCCATGCCTATGCGGTTGCGAGCCGGGATATCGTTTTCGAATCCTTCGATGGCGAAGCCGTGGTGCTCAACCTTGCCAATGGCAAATATTTCGGCTTCTCGGATTCCGGCAGCAAGGTGTGGCAAGCGCTTTCGTCCGGAGCGGACGCCCAGGCTCTGATCGGGCTGGCCGCAGGCGGCTCGACAATAGGCCAGGCCGAACTCGAACACTTCATATCGCAATTGCTCGAACTGGGTTTGCTGGTGCGTTCGGAGGCGACGGCGCAGCCACTGCCAGGCGAATTGCCAGCCGAGCTCGCCGCCACGAACGAACCGCTCAATGTGAGCATTCACGACGACCTCGCCGATCTGATCGTCGTCGATCCCATCCATGATGTCGAGGAACCTCTTGGCTGGCCGGCGGTCAAGCAGGCTTCCTGACGGGCCGGCCGCGGCCGTGGTGGAAGGCGCTTGATGCCGCGCGTCACGCTCGAAACCTTGCCCGACTACGCCCGGTATCTCATCGCCGCCGCTGAAGGCGCGGCCCCGCGCTATCCGACCACACGAAAGGTTCGCCTGCCCCGGCTGGAACTGACCGCGCATCTCGGCCACGGCGTGCTTGC
This sequence comes from Mesorhizobium sp. Cs1299R1N3, assembly GCF_037179625.1. Lineage (NCBI taxonomy): Bacteria > Pseudomonadati > Pseudomonadota > Alphaproteobacteria > Hyphomicrobiales > Phyllobacteriaceae > Mesorhizobium > Mesorhizobium sp. Cs1299R1N3. The sequence goes on from NZ_JAPYKQ010000001.1 coordinate 959,233, forward strand.
CGATGCACTAAGCCATGCATTTGTCGAGGCCGGTCATGATCAGCCGGAACCGTCCATGTGCCGCATCTTCATCGCCCATCCCGGCATCGACGGCATCCCGGAGCCGGCGCGATGGGGCGATGCGCATTTCACCGAGCACGGTTTTGCCAGACGGCTCGCCGAAGCCGGGCTGCGCGGCCACTATTTCCACGACCTGGATTTCTGGCAGATCTACGATCCGCAACATTGCATTGGCGTGCAGTTGATGGCGTCGGCCGATGCCTTTCCGCCCTGGGAGCCGGGAGCACCGCTGCGCGCCTTCCTGCATTGGGAATACGCCGCGCGCGGCATGCGGCTGACCCATGCCGGCACGCTCGGCATCGAGGGCAAGGGCATCCTGCTCGCCGGCTCTGGCGGGGCCGGGAAATCCGGCACCGTCGCCGCCGGCCTGCTCAACGGACTCGACAGTGTCGGCGACGACTACGTGCTGATCGATCTCGCCGGAGGCGTGACCGCGCGGCCCCTTTTCTCGACGCTGAAGCAGGACGCGCTAGGTTTCGCGCGGCTGGGCCTGCGACAGCGGCTAACGGCGCAAGGCCCGCTGAACTGGCAGGGCAAGCACATGTTTCACGTCGATGACATCGCGCCTGGGCCGGTGCCCGCGATGCTGGACATCGTTGCGTTGATGGTGCCACATATCAGCGGTGGCGGAGCAAGTTCGATCATGCCGGTGTCGCGCAGGGATGCCATGATTGCCTTGGCGCCGTCCGGCATCGCCCAGATGCCGGGCGAGCGCGAAAGCGGCTTTCGCTTCTTCGGCGAATTGACGCGCCACCTGCCCTGCTTTCGTTTGTCCCTCGGCACCGACCCGGCAGAGATCGCCGGCACGATCGAGGCTTTCCTGACACGAGGCGCCTGGTGAAGCTCAGCGTGATCATGCCGGTGTACAATCGCGAGGCCTATGTCGGCGCCGCGCTGCGCTCGCTGCTCAGGCAAGGCGACGCCGCCGACCTCGACATCATCGTCATCGACGATGGTTCGACCGATCGCTCGGTCGAGGCCGTGCGCGCGATGATCGATGATCATTCCTGCATCCGGCTGTTCCAGCAGCAGAACATGGGAGTGACGCGGGCGCGCAACAACGGGCTCAGGCAGCTCAAACCCGAGGCGGAACTGGTGTCGTTCCTCGATTCGGACGACATCTCGCCAGCCGGACGCTTCAAGGCCGATGTCGAGCTTTTCCGGAAGAATTCCGATCTCGATCTGACCTATTCAAGGATGATGCTGGTCGACAAGATCGACGACGGGACCCTGGAGCCCACGGCGGACAGCAACAGCATCACGGTTCGTGGCATTCATCTGTCGGCGGCGATCTTCGCGCGCCGGCTCGTGGCACGCATAGGCGATTTCGACGAGGATTTCGTCCAGGCCGAAGATACCGACTACCTGCTGCGCGGTTTTGAGATCGGCCCCAGATACGTGCTTCCCGACACGGTCGCGCTTTATTACAGACGGCATGCGGGCAACATGACGAGGCAAGAGGACGTCCAGTCGCGGGAATTCCTGCGCGCTATCTATAAATCGATGAAGCGGCGCAAGGCCGATCCGACGCTACGGCCGATCGAAGGTATCTTCGAGCTCGACAAACTTTCGGATTGGCGATCCCTGTGATGGACGGATACGGCGTCGTCATACCCGCCTTCAACGCCAGCGGCACCATCGCCGAGACGCTGCGATCGGTCGCGGCCCAGACGGTACGGCCGGAACTGGTGGTGATCGTCGATGACGGATCAACGGATGATCTCGCCGCGGCGATCGGCGGAACGGACCTGCCGCTGCAATTGCTGCGCCAGGCAAATGCCGGACCGGGCAGCGCCACGACCAGGGGCATCGCCGCCTTGTCGGCGCCGTTCATCGCGACGCTCGACGCCGACGACCTTTGGCTGCCGACCAAAATCGAGCGCCAGCTTGCATATCTGCGCGGATTGCCCGGTACATCGGGCGTCTTCTGCCATTTGCGGACCTTCCGCAACGACCGGCCGGACGCGCCCGAGGACGCCACGGTACCCGGCTGGTCGCGGACCACGATGCTGATCCGGCGCGAGGTCGCCGAGAGCGTCGGACCAGTCGTCGATCCGCCGGGCGGCCGCGGCGAAATGATCGACTGGATCGCGAGGGCACGCGAGGCGGGCCTTGCCCTCGACATGATGGAAGAGGTGCTGGCGCTGCGCCGCATCAGGCCCGGCAGCCTGTCCTACGGGCGCGATGCGACGCGCGACCGCGGCTACCTCGAAGTGGCGCGGCTGGCCATGCTGCGACGGGCCCGGAACAAGGCCGGCGCGGGCTGATGGCGCGCATCCGCCGCATCAGCCGACGCTTCCCGGACTATGGCTGGTCCTGGCCGACGGGCGGGCTCGACCAGTTGCTCAAGGCCGCGCTTCTTGCCGATGAGGACGCGGCCGCCGGTTGCGCGATGCAGTGGCTGAGCGCCAACGACATTGATCTCGTCTCCTTCAGGGAACATCGGCTGCTGGCCGCCATCTGCGACCGGTTCGGCCGGAAATTGGCCGGCCATTCCGCCTATCCACGTCTTGTCGGCTTGCAAAAGATACTGTGGACCAAGTCGCGGTGGCGATGCGCGAGGCCGAACCGGCGCTGCAGGCGATGACAGACGCCGGATGCCTGGTGATGCTGATCAAGGGGGCCAGCCGCATTGCCTTGAACGCATCGGCTCAACGTGGCCGGGTGGCGCACGACATCGACATATTGGTGCGGCCGCAAGACATATCGGCGGCGTTCGACGTGCTGCGCGACCGCGACTGGCAGATCGCCACCGGGGTGAGCCCGCAATATCTGAGGACAAGACTGGCGTCGCTGCGCTCGATGAACTTCTTCAAGGGCAATCATGGTGACATCGACCTGCACCAGCTTGCCTATGACGGTTCGCAGCAAAGCGACGAGGACGACCAGGCGATCTGGCGGCGAGCGGCGGCGGCCGAATTCAGCGGCGTCGGCGTGCTGGTGCCGTCGCCTGCGGACCGCATCGCGCTCGCCATCGCGCATGGCGGGCTCGACGCCCACACGCACAGCGATTGGCTGGTCGATTGCGCGGTGGCCATTCGCGCCGGCGATGTCGACTGGGACGTGTTCCTCGACGTTGTCGCCAGGCGTGGCCTTGCCGTGGCCGCGGCGGTGGCGCTCTCCTACCTCGCGCTCGATATTGGCGCGGCGGTGCCGGACAGGGTGCTGGCGCGCGTGCTTGACATGGCCGACCTCACCGGTCTTTCGCGCTGGTCGGCGGTGCTGCAGGCCAAGCCGAGAACCGATTTCGGCAGGCTGGCCTGGCTGTCGCGCGGCTTTGCCAAGCAGTTGCGGCTGAGACGCAAGAGCGGCCGGCTGCGGCAGGAGCCGCCCGCCAAGGCATGGCGCGGCAAAACATGGCGCGGCGGACCGGCTCGCCGCGAGCCGCTGGAGGGACCGTCGTCCCTGGTCTTCTCGCAGGCCATACCTTGCCCGCCGACGGTGGGAGAGATGATGCTGGACATCACGGTCAGGATCAGCGTTCCGCCGGTCCGGCGCCGCATCGAAATGGAGATCAACCGGGACGACGACCACGTCGCGCGTCTGCGTGCCACGGCCATCAGCCGATCCGGTGGGGAAAGGATGCTGCGCTTTCGCGGCAAGGTTATAGTCGACGGCCGGCGGCAGGCCTTGACGCTCGAGGCGCGGCCATCGCGGCAATTCCGCCAATGGGATGATCAGGCGACGGTCGCAGCCTATGGCGCATTGCCTTTCCAGCTGGTCTCGGCGACCTTTTCGGCGGTCGGCTGAGACAGCAGCGGCATCTGTTCGCCATGGCTATGATGTCTGGCGCGCCTGCAGCCGGTTCCCGCGTTCGCGGCCCTGATCCCGGCAAGCATCCAGACCGATAGCGACGCGCCGTGCAATCTGTAGCGGTCAAGTGGGGTTCAACCGCCAGGTTAGAACGCCCTTAACTGCTGGCTGCTAGAAACTCACCGATATTGGTTGTTCTGGTGATGAAAGCCATTTGCATGAATGCGCCGCTCGTTGCTCAGGGCAAGCTGGCAAGCTTGAAATCCAGCAAGGCTGTATTTCGACTTGTCGGGCCGGTTGTCGCAACGCTGTTGATCGCCATTTATGCGATCGTCGTCTCGCTCTTCGTGGTGCCGAGCAATGTCGACGTGTCCTGGCTGCTGACGGTTGGCGACCGTGTCCTCAAAGGCGAACGCCTTTACGTCGATATCGCCGAGGGCAATCCACCTTTTTCAACCTGGCTCTATTTGCCTTTCCTCGCCATGGAACGCCTGACAGGGCTGTCGGCGGAGTTTTGGGTGAGTGTGGGCGTGGCGGCACTCGCGGCTGCTTCCGTCTGCTTTTCGGCTCGCATTCTTGCACGGACCGACGAGGTTCTGAAGCGGTGCGTCTGGATCATTCCGGCGGCGGTGTTTGTCGTGCTGTTCCTGTTTCCGCCGGATTTCGGCCAGCGCGAGCAGATTGCCATGATCGCCTTGCTGCCGTGGCTGGCGTTGCTTTCGGCACGTGATCGAACGGCGGATTTTCGTGCCGGCGGCATCGCCGAGCGGATGGTTGCCGGTGTCGGCGCCGGTATCTTCGTGATGATCAAACCACCCTACAGCGTGCTGGCTCTGGCGTTGCCGGCCCTTGTGATTGCGCTACAGCGACGCTCGCTGCGTCCTCTTTTTACGACCGAGAGTGTGGTCGGTGGTATTCTGACCGTTGGCTATCTGATCGCACTCGCTGTTTTCATGCAGCCTTTCTTCGCCGAGGTGCTGCCCTTGTTGCGTCAAGTCTATTTGCCGATGCGGATGCCGGTCATGGACATGTTGATGCTATGGCCTATCCCTATGTTCGCGGCCATGGCAGGGGCCACACTGGTGATGGCTTATCCCGGTCGGCCCCATCGCGATGCGCAAATACTGCTTTTGGCTGGAGCGGCCTATGTCCCCGCCTTCGTCATCATGGGCAAGGGGTGGACGTATCAGGCGCTGCCGTTCCTGACAGTCGGGGTCCTGGCATTGATGCTGCAGTCTATCAGGTTGAAACCATTGCGAAGCCTGCCCCTGCCGGCCATGTTTGGGGCCGCGCTTGGGCTGTTTTCGATCGTGAAATTGGTCGTGGCGCAACAAGGTCTGGCATTCGCTCAGCCACGCGGCGGTCTCGACGCCGCGGCGGTCGCCGTCAGCCGCGTAATCGACCATCCAACCTTCATGTCGATCGGCTCGCGGCTGCAGGCCGGCAATCCGCTCGCCCGGATGACTGGCGCCCGTGTCGTGGCACGCAACCCCTCCGCCTGGATGGTCAGTGATGCCGAGATCCTCATCCGGTTGGTGCAGGACCCTGCCCAACGGCTGGATCTGGAGACCTTGCGCCAGCAATATACCGCGGCGATCGCCGCCGAACTTGCCGCGAAACGGCCCGACATTGTGGTCGACGACGGGACGGCGGAGCCGCGTGCGCCAATACCTTTGAGGGACGACATCGCAGTCGCCAAGAGCTTGGCGGATTACCGCCCACTGCTTCAGAACGGGTCGGTGACCCTGCTCATCCGCGCCGACGTCAAAGCTCGCCAATAGGTATCGCAACCAAGCGTCCTACGTCGGCATGTCGATGCCTGGCGTGCCGCCAACCGTGGGCCCGCGCTCGCGGGCCATTATGTCGGCAAGCATCCATGCCGACAAGAACAGCGGTACCAGCACGCCGATGCCAAGCCCGGCATTGTTCACCAGATGCGCGATAGTCGGGTATAGCCAGATCAGCGCCAGAAAAATCCTCGGCATGGCGTTGCGCGTCGAGAACAGATAGGCGACGGCAACGGCTAGGCCGATCGTGTCGTAGCTGTAGCCGTAAGGCGTCGCCAGCGTTGCCAGCACGGCGGTGAGCACGACCCGTTCGCGATGCTCGACCCGCCGCCATGGCAACCAGATCCAGATCGCCGTTGCGATCGCCGCGACCGTCGCAATGGCTTGCAGCGCATAGGCCGCGGTCAGTCCCAGACCGGACGCACGAGCCAGGAAGAACATGGTCGCCGCATTCGACTGATAGGGCTGCGGGTAGGGAGCCTCGAGAATCGCCGTCATCAGGGGACGGGTCTCGGTCCAGAACAGCGTCCAGACCTCGGAGCCCAGCAGCAGGCCGGTCAGGACGAAGAGGGCCGACGACGACAGCGCGGCGGCGACAATGGCGCGCCAGTTGCCGTTCGCCAGCAAGCAGAACGGCACCAGTATGCCGAGATGCGGTTTTACCGTCAGCAGGCCGAAGAGCAGCCCTGCCAGGACCGGCCGCTTCGGCACCGCCGCCAATCCGCCGATGAGCAAGGCCGTCGTCAGGGCGCCGTTCTGGCCGAAGGCCGCGTTGATCAGCACGGCCGGACAAACGAGGACGGCTGCTTCGGCAGCCTTGCCCAGTTGCAGCGGCCGGAGGGCCAGCCAGAGACAAAAGACCGTGCCCAAGGTCCAGACGAGATAGGCGGGAAATATCGGCAGCAGCGCAAGCGGCGCGCCGAAAATCAGGATGCTGGGCGGGTAGCTCCACTCCTGGTTGGGAAGGTCCGGCGAAAACATCCGCCGCAGGGTTGCGCGATAGCTGTCCATATCGAACAGGAACGCGACATGCCCGTCGAGCGCCATGCGTCCGCCCGCCCACAGGTTTGTGAAGTCCCAATAGGGCATTCCGTGGCTGACCACGGACAAGCCGCGCTCGTCGGCTGTCCACAATCCCAGGTGATAACGCAGCCCGATCAGGATTCCGGTGCACAGCACAAGTGCCGCGAAACGGATATCGGATCGAAAGGGGGCAGTCTGGTTGACTGGTGCCATTGCGCTGTTTTCCAAGACCCTGGCAGTCTTGATAGGGGACGCGCGTTAAGATCGGCTTATTTGGAGGCCTCATCGGGCTTCGTCACCCGACGCAGCGTCAGATTGATCCTGCCGCCGTTTTTGAGCAGCGCCGAGGTCGAAGGGTAGATGCGGTCGACGCCATGGAAGGCAAGGCGCCCCTCGCCGCCAAGCACGACGACATCGCCGCTTTTCAGCCTGAACGATTTGGTGGCGCCATCGCGCGTTGTCTGGCCGACCCTGAACAGGCAATCGTCGCCCAGCGAGACAGAGACGACGGGTGCCGAGAAATCGGCCTCGTCGCGATCCTGATGCAGGCCCATCTTCGCATCAGGCGTGTAGAAATTGACCAGGCAGGCCTCCGGCAGATTCGGATAACCCGACACCTGCCGCCACAGGTCGAGCAGGCTGTCGGGGATAGGCGGCCAAGGCTCTCCGGTCAGCGGATGCGTCGGCTGGTAGCGATAGCCGCGTTCCTTGTCGGTGACCCAGCCGAGCGGACCGCAATTGGTCATGCGCACGCTCATCTCCTTGCCGGTCCGCGGCATGGCCGGCACGAACAGCGGCGATTGCTGGACGATGCTCCTCACCTCCTCGACCAGCGCCTCCTGGACGGCGCGGGACAGATGGGCCGGCATGTGGCGTACGCCCTTGGGCAGAACGAGCATGGATTTGGCTCATGTGAATGGTTCGGAGCCCAGCATGCCACCAGCGGACGAAAACGGCGACCCGAAAGCCGTCGTGGTTTTTGCCAGATGCCGCGCGCCGAATTCGTCTTTCCATTCGCCAATGGCGGTTGACGAATAAAGACGAAGCGCCGCTGGTAATGCAACGCCGCGCGGCCTTTCGGACGCACGGCGCACTGATTTCTGCCCTGTGGCTCAGCCAGGCTCGGGAATACGCAGGACCTGGCCCGGATAGATCTTGTCGGGATGGGTCAGCATCGGCTTGTTGGCCTCGAAGATGACCGTGTTCTTGGCGCCCTGGCCCTTGCCATAGCTCTTTTCGGCGATCTTCCAGAGATTGTCGCCCTTCTGGACGGTGTAGAAGGTCGGCTCCTTGGCAGGGGCCGCCGTGCCGGAAGCCGGCGCGACCTGCAACTCGTCAGCCTGCACCTTGGAGACGCCCAGCGTGTTGCCGACGGCAATGACCGCCTTTTCGAAGATCGACTGGTCCTTGACCACACCCTTCAGCACCGCCGTATCGCCCTGGACGACGACCTGCACGCCATCGGTACCGAGCTTGTGTGAATCGAGCTCTTTCTTGAGCGTGTCGGCGGTAGGTGCGGCTTCCTCATCGCCGCCGATGCCGAGCTTCTTGCCGACGCTCTTGACGAAATCGAACATACCCATCTCTAGGTCTCCCTTGCTGTGGCAATGGGGAAACCTCGCATCTGCGGTGCGAAATGGGAAGCCGCTTTGTACACGCGCCTGGTGTGGTGCTTAATCGTTCTCCACCCGGCCGCGCAGCTTCTTGATCGTGCCGCGCCCCGCCTTGCTCTTCAGCCGTCGCTCAACCGCGCCTTTCGACGGCCGTGTCTTCTTGCGCGGCGGCGGCGGTGGTTCGGCGGCCTTGGCGACCAGTGCCGTGAGCCTCGCCCGGGCATCGGCGCGGTTCTGTTCCTGGGTCCGGAAGCGCCCGGCTTCGATGACGATGACACCGTCCTTGGTGGCGCGCTGGCCGGCAAGTTTTATGGTCCGCTCGCGCACGCGCTCCGACAGGCCCTCCGCGTTCTGCGCGTCGAAGCGAAGCTGCACCGCCGTCGCCACCTTGTTGACGTTCTGGCCGCCGGGACCGGACGAGCGGATGAAATCCTCGTGCAGGTCGCCCGGGTGGATCACGGCTTCGCCCGATATGATGATGTCGTCGTCGATCGGCATGCCGCAGTCATGGCGCGGCGGACCGAAAAAGAAAAGGCCCGATCGAAACCGGGCCTTCAATGGTGCTGCGCCACAACGATGCCTTGGCGATTACTCCGCCGCTTCCTGCATGCGGGGCGCCGCGCCCATGACGGTTGCATCGACATGCGGTTCAAATTTCTCGAAGTTGACGGCAAACATGCCGACCAGCCTTGCCGCCTGCCGGTCGTAGGCAGCCTTGTCGATCCAGGTGGAGCGCGGATCGAGAATGGCGCTGTCGACGCCAGGCACCGCCATCGGCACCTCGAAGCCGAAGTTGGCATCTGTGCGGAACGCGCCTGCCTTCAGCGAACCGTCGAGGGCGGCGGCGAGCAAGGCGCGCGTCGCCTTGATCGGCATGCGCTTGCCGGTGCCGTGGGCGCCGCCGGTCCAGCCGGTGTTGACCAGCCAGCAATCGGCCCCATGGCGCGCGATCAGCTCGCGCAGCAGATTGCCGTATTCCGAGGGATGGCGCGGCATGAACGGCGCGCCGAAACAGGTCGAGAAGGTCGCTTCGGGCTCGGTCACGCCCTTTTCGGTGCCGGCCACCTTGGCCGTGTAGCCGGAGAGAAAATGATACATCGCCTGCGCTGGCGTCAGCCGCGCGATCGGCGGCATCACACCGAAAGCGTCGGCGGTCAGCATGATGATATTCTTGGGGTGATTGGCGCGCCCGGTCTTCGAGGCATTGGGGATGAAGTCGAGCGGATAGGCGCAGCGTGTGTTTTCGGTGAGCCGGCCGTCATTGAAGTCCGGCACGGCGTCGGCGTCGAGCACGACGTTTTCCAGCACCGTGCCGAAGCGCTGCGTGGTGGCGAAGATCTCCGGCTCGGCTTCCGCCGACAGCTTGATGGTCTTGGCGTAGCAGCCGCCTTCGAAATTGAAGATGCCATGCGGACCCCAGCCATGTTCGTCGTCGCCGATCAAAGTGCGCGACGGATCGGCCGACAGCGTGGTCTTGCCGGTGCCCGACAGGCCGAAGAAGATGGCGGAGTCGCCGGCCGGTCCCTCATTGGCCGAGCAGTGCATCGGCATCACGCCCTTCTCCGGCAGGAGGTAGTTGAGCATGGTGAACACCGACTTCTTCATCTCGCCGGCGTAGGAGGTGCCGCCGATCAGCACGATCTTGCGCGTCAGGTCGACGGCGATCACCGTTTCGGTGCGGCTGCCGTGACGGGCGGGATCGGCGCGGAAGGACGGCAGGTCGATGATGGTCATCGCGGGTACGAACTGTTCGAGTTCGGCCGCGTCGGGACGGATGAGCAGGTTGCGGATGAACAGCGAGTGCCAGGCAAATTCGGTGATCACCCTGGTGGGCAGCTTGAGCTCGGCGTCGGCGCCGCCAACCAGATCCTGCACGTAAAGGTCCTTGTCCGCGGCGTGGGCCTGGAAATCGGCGAGCAAAACGTCGAATTGGGCCGGCGAGATCGCCTTGTTGTTGTCCCACCAGACTTGCGGTTCGGTGGCGCCGTCGCGAACGACGAACTTGTCCTTGGGAGAGCGACCGGTGTGCTGGCCGGTCTCGGCGACAAGCGCGCCATGCGCGGTCAGCCGGGCTTCACCGCGCCGGATCGACTCCTCGTAAAGGGCGGCCGCGCCGAAATTGTAGCGCACCATGCCGGAAGTCTTCAGACCGATACGATCGATCGCGCAGGCAGGATTGCGTTTGCCGAATTCCGACATTTGGTGACCCTTCTCAAGATTTGCCGCACCTTTGCCGGCATATTTCCGGCACACCTACTAAGCAGGCTAGATGGTCAGAACCAGAAAAGGCAAATGATATCAAATATTTAATCGATTTAAATATTTTGAAAGTTGTTTAAATCGTTTATATATGCAAAAAGTTCGGTGGTTGCCCAAAGGATTGGCGGTGCTCGTTCGTCCAATCCGTGTCGAGGTAGAATTGTGGCCGCCGGCACGCCGCTCGTGACAGCGGACAAGGCCTATGCCACATTTTGTACCTAATTTGTCCTGCAAAAGCCCCTTCTCTTACGACAGAAGGGACAGCTCATGAGGGAGCCGCTTGAAATGGCAACAATCGCGCTTGTCGATGACGACCGCAACATTCTGACGTCGGTGTCGATCGCCCTCGAATCCGAGGGATATCGTGTCGAGACCTATACGGATGGTGCGTCCGCGCTGGAAGGCCTGGCGGCCCGGCCGCCGAATCTCGCCATCCTCGACATCAAGATGCCGCGCATGGACGGCATGGAGCTTCTGCGCCGGATGCGCCAGAAATCCGACCTGCCGGTGATCTTCCTGACCTCCAAGGACGACGAGATCGATGAATTGTTCGGTCTCAAGATGGGCGCCGACGACTTCATCCGCAAACCGTTCTCGCAGCGCCTGCTTGTCGAGCGGGTGCGCGCCGTATTGCGGCGGGCCAGCGCCCGCGAGGCCGCGGCAAAAGCGCCGAGCCAGCAGGCCCGCTCGCTCGAGCGCGGCCAGCTCGTCATGGACCAGGAACGCCATACCTGCACCTGGAAGGGCGAACCGGTGACGCTCACCGTCACCGAGTTCCTGATCCTGCACTCGCTGGCGCAACGTCCCGGTGTGGTAAAAAGCCGTGATGCGCTGATGGATTCGGCCTATGATGAGCAGGTCTATGTCGATGACCGCACGATCGACAGCCACATCAAGCGGCTGCGCAAGAAATTCAAGGCTGTCGACGACGACTTCGAGATGATCGAAACCCTTTACGGAGTCGGATATCGGTTCCGCGAAGCGTAATTTGATGTATGTCGAGCAAAAGCGGCCCCCATCTTGGGGCTGCGACATACTTCAAACCTGGGACTAGCGGGAGCTGCTATTCGATGGCAGTGGAAGCACAGCGAAGCAGGCCGACGGGCGCCGCCAGGCGGCCGTCGCGCATCATGCCTTCCTTCGTGTCGAAAATCACGGTGCCGATGCGCCGGTTCCTCGGCCACCATATCTTTTCCAGCCTGACGCGGCGCATCCTCTTCCTCAACCTTGCCGGCCTGGCGGTGCTCGTCACCGGCATCCTCTACCTCAACACCTTCCGCGACGGGCTGATCGACGCGCGCGTCGAAAGCCTGATGACGCAAGGCGAGATCATCGCCGGGGCGATCGCGGCGTCGGCGACGGTCGAGACGGATTCGATCAGCATCGACCCGGAAAAGCTGCTCGAGCTGCAGGCCGGCGAAAGCTTGGGGCCTGGCTCGGACCAGCTCGACAACCTCGATTTTCCGATCAATCCCGAGCGCGTGGCGCCGGTGCTGCGGCGACTGATCTCGCCGACCCGCACCCGCGCCCGCATCTATGACCGCGACGCCAACCTGCTGCTCGATTCGCGCCATCTCTATTCGCGCGGCCAGATCCTGCGCTACGACCTGCCGCCGGTGGACGAGGAAGAGCCGGACCTTGTCGAGCGCATCCAGAAGTTCATCTTCGACTTCTTCCGCAACACCGACCTGCCGGTCTATCACGAGCAGCCGGGCGGCAATGGCGCTGCCTTCCCGGAAGTGGTGAAGGCGCTGACCGGCAGTCCGTCGACCATCGTGCGCGTCTCGGAACAGGGCGAGCAGATCGTCTCGGTGGCGGTGCCGATCCAGCGTTTTCGCGCCGTTCTCGGTGTGCTGATGCTGTCGACCGAAGGCGGCGATATCGACAAGATCGTCGCGGCGGAACGCAAGGCGATCCTGCGCGTCTTCGGCATCGCGGCGCTGGTCACGGCCATCTTGTCGATGCTCCTGGCCTCCACCATCGCCAACCCGCTGCGCCGGCTGTCCGCCGCTGCCGTGCGGGTCAGGCGCGGCGTCAAGAGCCGCGAGGAAATCCCCGACTTTTCCGACCGCCAGGACGAGATCGGCAATTTGTCGATCGCCGTACGCGACATGACCAACGCGCTCTATGCGCGCATCGAGGCGATCGAGAGTTTCGCCGCCGATGTTTCACATGAGCTGAAGAACCCGCTGACGTCGTTGCGTAGCGCCGTCGAAACATTGCCCCTGGCGAAAAACGACACCTCACGCGCGCGTCTGATGGAGATCATCCAGCATGACGTCAAACGGCTGGACCGCCTCATCACCGACATTTCCGATGCCTCCCGCCTCGACGCCGAACTGGCGCGCGAGGACGCGGGAACCGTCGACTTGAAGAAATTCGTTACCGACCTCGTCGCTGTTTCGCGTGAAACGACGCGCAACAAGAAGGCGGTCGAGATCGAGCTCAAGGTCGCCAAGCTGCCGCAGGGCGCCAAGGGCTATGTCGTCGTCGGCCATGATCTGCGCATCGGCCAGGTCATCACCAATCTGATCGAGAACGCCCGCTCCTTCGTGCCGGAGGACCATGGCCACATCAGCCTGTCGCTGGCGCGCGCCGGCAAGTTCAACATCCTGACCGTCGACGACAATGGTCCCGGCATCCGCGCCGACAACATCGACCGCATCTTCGAACGCTTCTATACCGACCGGCCCGCCGGCGAGGCGTTCGGCCAGAACTCGGGCCTTGGCCTGTCGATCTCCCGGCAGATCGTCGAGGCCCATGGCGGCACGCTGACCGCCGAAAACATTCCCGGCACCAAGCCCGGCGAGATCAAGGGCGCACGCTTCGTCGTGACGCTGCCGGCCGAGGGATGATCGCCGATCGTTATGGATTGCGCCGTGCGGCCTGAGAACATTCATGCGACGGCACTGCTGATGGGCGAGCGCGGCATTCTCATCACCGGCTCACCCGGGTCGGGCAAGACAACGCTGGCGCTGACGCTGATCGACCATTGCCTGCAACGCGGATTGTTCTCGCGGCTCGTCGGCGACGATCAGCTCTTCGTCGAAGCCCATGCGGGGCGGCTGGTGTGCCGTGCGCCCGCCACCATCGAGGGCCTGGCCGAAGTTCCAGGGCTTGGGCCACGACCCCTGCCATTCGAGCCTGCCTGCGTCGTCGACCTGCATGTGCGGCTTCTGCCGGCCGTCGAAATCGCACGCTTCCAGGAGGACGCCAGCGACAAGATCGCCGGCTGCGCGGTGGCGCGCATCGATCTGGCCGAGCGCAATGTCGCCGCCGCCTTGGCCGCCGTGATGGCGCGGCTGTCGATCGCGCCTTTTCTATGATCCGCCCTGGGTTTTTTGCTGCAATGCGTCAAAATGGCATGGGCCGGCGCAATTTTGGGCTTGTCAACGGGCCTCGCGTCGACAAGATAGCGCTCCCGCCGCCTGGATTGGCTGGCGAGCATAAAATGCGCCTGTGAAGCGGCGATGACGGGAGCCACCAAAGAATGATCGGACTCGTGCTTGTAACGCACGGTCAACTGGCCACCGAGTTCAGACATGCCGTCGAACATGTCGTCGGGCCACAAGACAATTTCGAAACCGTGGCGATCGGTGCCGACGACGATATGGAGCAGCGTCGCCGCGACATCGTCGATGCGGTCGCCCGTGTCGATACGGGGGCAGGTGTGATCGTGTTGACCGACATGTTCGGCGGCACGCCATCCAACCTTGCAATCTCGGTGATGGAGTCCGGCCGCACCGAGGTGATCGCCGGCATGAACCTGCCGATGCTGATCAAGCTGTCGTCGATCCGCAAGGGCGATAACATGGCGGCAGCGCTCGACGAAGCGCAGGCCGCGGGCCGCAAATATATCAACGTCGCCAGCCAGCTTTTGAGCAGCAAATGAGCACGCTGTCGCCTGACAAGGACCAGATCGTCCGGGAGTTTCCGATCGTCAACCAGCGCGGCCTGCATGCGCGCGCTTCGGCGAAATTCGTCCAGCTTGCCAGCGGCTTCAACGCATCGGTCCATGTCGAGAAGGACGGTGTCAAGGTCGGCGGCACCTCGATCATGGGCCTGATGATGCTGGCAGCCAGCCCGGGATACTCGATCCGCGTCACCGCCAGCGGCCCGGAGGCGCTCGAGGTCATGGATGCGCTGGAGCAGCTTGTCGCCTCCCGTTTCGGCGAGGAGTGCTGACCTCGAAGTCAGCCCTCCAGGACATGCACGAATAAAGATTTCTTTATGTCCCATTGTCGTCCGAGGCCTGATCTGCTAGTCAGGCCGGCAATTCGCGCCCTTGGAAATGTCTTCCGGCACGGCGCATCCGCTAACAATTCGCAAGTATGACAATTCGCATCGGAGCACTGCCATGACGGGTAGCAAGGACTATGTGGTCGCCGACATCTCGCTTGCCGGCTGGGGCCGCAAGGAACTCGATATCGCCGAAACCGAAATGCCGGGCCTGATGGCCTGCCGCGAGGAATTCGGCGCCAAGAAGCCGCTCAAGGGCGCGCGCATCACCGGCTCGCTGCACATGACCATCCAGACGGCGGTGCTGATCGAGACGCTGCAGGAGCTCGGCGCCGACATCCGCTGGGCTTCCTGCAACATCTTCTCGACCCAGGACCACGCCGCCGCGGCCATCGCCGAGGCCGGCATTCCGGTCTTCGCCGTCAAGGGCGAGAGCCTCGAGCAGTACTGGGACTACACCGACAGGATCTTCCAGTGGGCCGATGGCGGCCTCTCCAACATGATCCTCGACGATGGCGGCGACGCCACCATGTACATCCTGATCGGCGCCCGCGCCGAGGCCGGCGAGGACGTGCTGTCCAATCCGCAGAGCGAGGAAGAGGAATACTTCTACGCCCAGGTCAAGAAGCGCCTGAAGGCTTCGCCTGGCTTCTTCACCAAACAGAAAGCGGCGATCCGCGGCGTCACTGAAGAGACGACGACCGGCGTCAACCGGCTCTACCAGTTGCAGAAGAAGGGCCTGCTGCCCTTCCCGGCCATCAACGTCAACGACTCGGTCACCAAGTCGAAGTTCGACAACAAATATGGCTGCAAGGAATCGCTGGTCGACGGCATCCGTCGCGGCACCGACACGATGATGGCCGGCAAGGTAGCGGTCGTCTGCGGTTATGGCGACGTCGGCAAGGGCTCGTCGGCCTCGCTCAAGGGTGCGGGCGCCCGCGTCAAGGTCACCGAGGTCGATCCGATCTGCGCTCTGCAGGCGGCTATGGACGGCTTTGAAGTGGTCACGCTGGAAGATGCGGCACCGACCGCCGACATCGTCATCACCACCACCGGCAACAAGGATGTCGTTACCCTCGACCACATGCGTTCGATGAAGGACATGGTGATCGTCGGCAACATCGGCCATTTCGACAACGAGATCCAGGTCGCGTCGCTGCGCAATCTGAAGTGGACCAATGTCAAGCCGCAGGTCGACATGATCACCTTCCCGGACGGCAAGCGGATGATCCTCCTGTCGGAAGGCCGCCTGCTCAATCTCGGCAACGCGACCGGCCATCCGAGCTTCGTCATGTCGGCCTCTTTCACCAACCAGGTGCTGGCCCAGATCGAGCTGTTCACCAAGGGTGAGCAGTACCAGAACCAGGTCTATGTGCTGCCCAAGCATCTCGACGAGAAGGTCGCCCGCCTGCATCTCGACAAGCTCGGCGCCCGGTTGACCGAGCTGTCTGGCGAGCAGGCAGCCTATATCGGCGTCACACCGCAGGGTCCGTTCAAGCCGGAACACTACCGCTATTAACCAAATCCAGATTTACCACTAGATATTGAAGCCGGGCGATTGACTTTTCGCCCGGCTTTATTTTTGCACCGAATGATTCTTCACGGCGATTCCGGCAGGCGCTATGTTGTGATTCGCGGGTCCGGGGACGAGGACCGGCGTACGCATCAGGGCGGTCTTGCATTCAGGCGGCGAAGAGGACCAAGACATGCCGGGGGATAACCCGCTTCAGGCGGGAAAGGCCGTTTCCGGCGGCCATGACGAGTCGAGGACCATGGGCTCCGCCCCGCGAGGCGAGCGCCTTTCATGGCGCGCCCGTGCGGGATTGTTTCTTGCCGGCTCCGCTCTCGCCTGCCCCTTGGCGAGCGCGGTCGCGCATGCCCAGACCGCCGGCGCCGCCGTGGCCAGTCTTTCGATCAGCACCATCGAGGTCGTACAGCTGGCGGTGTTCGTCGGCGTGACGGGTACGGCATTCCTGTCGGCCATCGTTCTCATCCGCGAACGGGCGCGTACCTCGGCGGAGAATGTCGAGCTGAGAAGCCGCGTCGCCGATGTCAGCGCCGCGTTGCGGCGTTCGGAAGCGCTGCTCAATCTGCGCGACCAGCGTGTGGTCGTCTGGGCCTCGGAAAACAAGAAACCCGAACTCATCGGCACATTGCCGACTGAAAGCGGTGCGCCGGAGGACCGGGCCGCGTTCCTCGCCTTTGGCCGCTGGTTGATGCCGCGCTCGGCGGCGGCACTCGAACATGCCGTGGCGGGTTTGCGCGAAAAAGGCAGGCAGTTCGACCTGGTGATCGAATCCCAGGCCGGTGCTCCACTGGAAGTGCATGGCCGCAAGAGCGCGGCCCATGTGCTGGTGCGGTTTGTCTCGCTTTCCGAGACGCAGCGCAGCCAGGCCCGGCTCAAGATCGACAACCAGCGGCTGGCCACCGATCATGACACCATGATCGGGCTGCTCGAGGCGCTGAAGATGCCGGCATGGCTGCGCGACGAGCATGGCCGCCTGAAATGGGTCAACCGGGCCTATGCCGACGCGGTCGAAGCCGAGAGCGCGGAAGCCGCCGTGCGTGACGCCAAGGAATTCCTCGGCGGCCAGGCGCGCGAAGCCATCGCCACGCAGCACAAATCGCATCCGGTCTTCGAGCAGTCGCTTTCGACGGTGATCGAAGGCGACCGCCGCGTGTTCGCCGTGACCGACTTTGCCGGCGCCGACGGTTCGGCCGGCCTTGCCTGCGACACCAGCGCCATCGAGGCTATCCGTGGCGAATATGAGCGGACCGTGCGCAGCCACGCCGATACGCTCGACCAGCTCAACACCGCTGTCGCCATCTTCGACACCGACGAGAAGCTGCGCTTCTTCAACCAGGCTTTCCAGAAGCTGTGGGGGCTCGACAGCGGCTTCCTGCACAGCGCGCCCGACAACGCCCTTTTGCTCGACCGGCTGCGCAGCGAGGGCAAGATCGCCGAACAGCCGGAGTGGCGCCGCTGGAAGGAAGGCTTGCTCAGCGCCTATCGTGCGGTCGAATCGCAGGAACATTGGTGGCACCTGCCGGATGGCAAGACGATCCGTGTCGTCGCCAACCCGCAACCCAAGGGCGGCGTCACCTGGGTGTTCGAGAACCTGACCGAGAAGATGGATCTCGAAAGCCGCTACCGCACCGCGGTTCGAGTCCAGGGCGAAACGCTCGACAATCTCGCCGAAGGCGTCGCGGTGTTCGGCCCCGACGGCCGCCTGCGGCTGTCGAACCCGGCCTTTGCCACGCTGTGGGGGTTGGACGCGGAAGCCGCCAAGCCCAATGTACACGTATCGGCCATACGCGAGCTGTCCGATCGGCAAGCGGTCGAGAGCCCCTGGCCCGGCTTCGTCGCCGCCATCACCGGCTTCGACGACGAGCGCCGCGACCGCCACGGCCAGACCGAGCTCAACAACGGCACCGTGCTGCGTTACGCCGTGATTCCGCTGCCCAACGGGCAAGTGATGATGACCTTCGTCGACGTCACCGACAGCGTCCACATCGAGCGCGCGCTCAAGGACAGGAACGAGGCGCTCGAGAAATCAGACCAGCTCAAGAACGAATTCGTCCAGCATGTGTCCTACGAACTTCGGTCGCCGCTGACCAACATCATCGGTTTCACCGAGTTGCTGTCGCTGCCGGCGACCGGCCCGCTGACGCAGAAGCAGCGCGAATATGTCGAGCATGTCGGCTCGTCCTCATCGGTGCTGCTGACCATCGTCAACGACATACTCGACCTGGCGACGGTCGATGCCGGCATCATGCAGCTCGATATTTCCGAAGTGCATGTCGACCGCACCATCGCGGCCGCCGCCGAGCTTGTCGCCGACCGGCTGGAGGAGCATTCGATCCGGCTCGCGGTCGACGCCGCCGCCGCGCCAAAGACCTTCCATGGCGACGAAACCCGCATCCGCCAGATCCTCTACAATCTGCTGAGCAACGCCGCCAATTACGCGCCCGAGGCCAGCACCATCCGGCTGGCATGCCGCCAGCTGGCCGACGGAGTCGAGTTCTCGGTTCACGACGACGGGCCCGGCATGCCGCCCGACGTGCTCGATTCGGTGTTCCGCCGCTTCGAGCCGCGCGCCAATGGCGGCCGCCGGCGCGGCGCCGGCCTCGGCCTGTCGATCGTCAAGAGCTTTGTCGAACTGCATGGCGGCGCCGTTCGCATCGAAACCGGCAGGGATAAGGGCACGACCGTCATCTGCACCTTTCCCGACATGCCGGGTATCCGCGCAGCGGCCGAGTAGCGCGCTCGATGACGGAACCGGTGCTGGAGCGTTTGCTCGCCGACGAGACCCAGACAGCGCGGCTGGGCGAGGATCTTTCGCTGGCTCTGCGCGTGGGCGACGTGCTGGCGCTCAAGGGCGATCTCGGCGCCGGCAAGTCGACGCTGGCAAGAGCGCTCATCCGGACGCTGGCCGACGATGCCGGTCTCGAAGTGCCGAGCCCGACCTTCACGCTGGTGCAGAGCTACGAAACGCGCATCCCGGTCCATCATTTCGATCTCTACCGCCTGTCGTCGGCGGCCGAGCTGGACGAACTCGGCTTCGAGGAGGCGCTGGCGCAAGGTGCAGCCCTTATCGAATGGCCGGAACGGGCTGACGGCTATCTGCCCAAGACGACGGTGCTGATCGAACTCGTCCAGCATGGCGAGGGCCGGCTGGCCCGACTGTCGGGGCATGGCGCGACCTTCGACCGTGTCGCACGCTCACTGGCCATGCGCGGTTTTCTGGAGAGCGCCGGATGGGGGGAAGCGCGGCGCCGGTATTTCATCGGCGATGCCTCGGCCCGCTCCTACGAGATCGTATCGCTCGCCGGCGAGGCGCCGCGCGTGCTGATGAACTCGCCGCGGCTGGTGCTCGGCCCTCCCGTGCGCGACGGCAAACCCTATGCGGTGATCGCCCACACCGCGCAGTCGGTGTCCGCCTTCGTCGCCATCGACCGTGCGCTGCTGGCCGCCGGCGTCGCGGTGCCCAGGATCGACGCGCAGGATCTCGACCAGGGTTTCCTGCTGCTCGAGCATCTAGGCTCGGAAGGCTTTCTCGACGGCAATGGCGAGCCGGTCGCCGAACGTTACGAGGCGGCAGCCGAACTGCTCGCCATGATGCACGGCAAGGCCTGGCCTCACCGGATGGAGGCGGCTCCAGGCGTCGTTCATGACGTGCCGCCCTTCGATCGCGACGCCATGCTGATCGAGGCGGACCTGCTGATCGACTGGTACGTGCCGGCGATATCGGGCGGCCCGGCGAGCGACGCGCTGCGTTCCGGCTACCACAAGACATGGAACGCGCTTCTCGACCGGCTGCAAGGCAGCGAATACACGCTGATGCTGCGCGACTTCCACTCGCCCAACATCATCTGGCGCGGCGAACGGTCCGGCCTCGACCGGCTCGGCATCGTCGACGTCCAGGACGCGCTGATCGGGCCTTCGGCCTATGACGTCGCCTCGCTCGCCATGGACGCCCGCGTCACCATGGCACTCGAGATCGAGAAGCGGACGCGCGATGCCTATGTCGCGGCGCGTCATGCAGCGGGCGACTTCGATGAAGCAGGCTTCCTCGAAGCCTATGCAATCATGGCCGCGCAGCGCAATTCCAAGATTCTGGGCATTTTCGTGCGTCTCGAAAAACGCGACGGCAAACCCTATTATCTCAAGCACCTGCCGCGCATCCGCGACTATCTCAGGCGGGCGCTGTCGCATCCCGCGCTCGCCGACCTGCGGGATTTCTACAGCGCGCACGGGCTGCTGGAGGAACGAGCGCTGTGACAACAAGACCGGAGACCGCCATCGTTCTTGCCGCCGGGCTCGGCAAGCGCATGCGGCCGATTACCGACACCATGCCCAAACCTCTGGTCCGGATCGCCGGCAAGACGCTGCTCGACTGGGGCCTCGACAGCCTGGCCGCGGCCGGCGTCGGCAAGGCGGTGGTCAATGTTCATTATCTTCCCGAACAGATCGTCGCCCATGTCGCCGCTCGCCGCGCGCCGCGCATCGTCATTTCCGATGAGAGCGACCGGCTGCTCGATTCCGCCGGTGGCATCGTCAAGGCGCTGCCGGAGCTCGGCCGGGAGCCGTTCTACATCCTCAACGCCGATACATTCTGGATCGACCACGGCCCGCTCAATCTCGGGCGGCTTGCCCTTGCATGGGACGCCGCGAAAATGGATATTCTGCTGATGCTGGCGGATCTCCATCAGGCGACGGGACACTGTGGCAACACCGATTTCCTGGTGGCGCCGGATGGCGCCCTGCGGCGTTCAAAAGGCGATCCTGCCGGCCTGATCTATGCCGGCGCCGCGATCATCCACCCGCGCCTGTTCAAGGACGCACCCGCCGAACCGCATTCGCTCAACGCCTATTTCGACAAGGCGATTGCCGGCGGCCGCCTGTTCGGCATGCCGATGCATGGCCACTGGATAACCGTCGGCACGCCCGATGCCATTCCGCTCGCCGAAGACGCGGTGGCCGGCGCACTCATCGGATCGCAATGAGCGGCTCAAGCCGCGTTTTCTCCATTCCCTCCGGAGCGCCGTTTCTGCCGACGCTGGCCGAGGCGCTGCTTGACGGCCGCCTTGTCCCCGGGTTTCGTTTCGAGGGCGACCCGCTCGCCCTGGCCGATGTCACCATCTATGTGCCGACGCGCCGCGCCGCACGTGCCTTGCGCGGCGTCTTCGTCGACAGCCTGAAGGCGCGTGGCGGCGGTTCGGCGATCCTGCCGGTGATCCGCCCGCTCGGCGAATTCGACGAGGATGAGGCCGCGTTCGATGCCGAGCCAACCGCGGCAATCGATCTCGCGCCACCGATCGCCGCCACCGAGCGGCTGTTACTGCTGACGCCGCTGGTGCGGGCGTGGAAACGCCGGCTGCCCGCCCATGTCGCGGCCCTCTTCGCCGAGGAGATCGTCGTCCCGGCCTCCACCGCCGACGCGATCTGGCTGGCGCGCGATCTGGCCGGGCTGATAGACGAGATCGAGACGGAAGGCACCGACTGGGCCAAACTCGCCGGCCTGGTGAGCGGGAACCTTGCCGGATGGTGGCAGGTGACGCTCGAATTCCTCGGCATCGTCACCGATGCCTGGCCGAGATTCCTCGAAGAGAGCGACCGCTCCAACCCGGCCGCGCATCGCAGCGCCCTGATCCGTGCCGAAGCGGCGCGGCTGCGGCGCAATCCGCCCGCCGGGCCGGTCATAGCAGCGGGGTCCACCGGCTCCATCCCCGCCACGGCGGAGCTGCTTGCGACCATTGCCGGCCTCTCCGGCGGCGCCATCGTGCTGCCCGGGCTCGACCAGATGCTGGACGAAGCCTCCTTCCAGGCGCTCGTCGCACCCGGCGCGCGTCCAGCCGTGCTTGGCCATCCGCAATACGGCCTGGCGAAGCTGATCGGCAAGATCGGCGTGCTGCGCGGCGATGTCGAGGAGATCGGTGCGGCCGAGCCGAAGCTTGGGCTCCGCGCGGCCCTTGTCGGCGAGGCGCTGCGGCCGGCCGAGACCACCGAATTGTGGGCCGAGACGCGAAACGGGTTTTCGGCGTCCGATATCGCCGGCGCCTTCGCCGACGTGACGCTGCTCGAAGCGGCCAGCGAGCGCGATGAGGCCGTCGCCATCGCCGTCGCGCTCAAGCGCGCGGTCGAAGACCCCGGCCAGAGAGCGGCACTCGTCACCGGTGACCGCGCGCTGGCACGCCGCGTCAGCGTCGAGCTCAAGCGCTTCGGTGTCGTTGCAGACGATTCCGGCGGCACGCCGCTTTCCAACACCCCGGTAGCCAGCCTCCTCAGGCTGGCGCTCGAAGCGGTGTTCCGGCCGGGCGATCCGGTCGGCCTGTTGTCGCTGCTCAAGCATCCACTACTCGGCCTTGGTCTGGAGAGGTCAGATGTGCGCCACGCGGCGGAACTGGTAGAGCTGGTGGCGCTGCGCGGCGGCACCGGCCGCCCCGACATCGCTTCGCTGCCGGACCTTTTCGAGGCCCGCCTCACCGGGCTCGGCGGTGATAGCCGACCGCCCTTCTGGTTTGCCCGGCTGACCGTGCGCTCCATCGAAGGCGCGCGGAATTTGCTTGGACGTCTCAAGCAAGCGCTGGCGCCGCTTTCGGCCTTTCGCGGCCAGGCGGAAGCCGACCTTGCCGCGCTGGTCGAGGCCAGCGTCGTTGCCCTGGAGAATCTCGGCCGTTCCGCTGATGGCGGCCTTGGCGAACTTTACGCCGGCGACGCCGGCGAAAAGCTCGCCGAACTGCTGCGCGGGCTGGTCGCGGCTTCAGCATCGCTGTCGTTCGCGGCGAGCGAATGGCCCGATGTGATGGAGGCGCTGATCGCGCCCGAGACCGTCAAGCCGGCGCAAGGCACCGACAGGAACATCGCCATCTGGGGTGCACTCGAGGCGCGGCTGCAGGATGTCGATACGCTGGTCATCGGCGGGCTCAACGAAGGGATCTGGCCACGCAAGCCGGAGAGCGACCGCTTCATGTCGCGGCTGATGAAGACCGGCATCGATCTTGAGCCGCCGGAGCGGCGCATCGGCCTTGCCGCGCATGATTTCCAGATGGCCATGGGCGCGAGACACGTGGTGCTGGCGCGCTCGGCGCGTGCCGGCGACGCACCCGCGGTGCCTTCGCGCTGGTTGCAGCGGCTGCTCACCTTCATCGGCAACGACCAGGCGGCAGCGCTGCGCCGGCGCGGCGATGAACTGCTTGCCTGGGCGCGCGCGCTCGACACCGGACCAAAGCGGGATTTCGCGCCGCGGCCACAGCCGAAACCGCCGCTTTCGATGCGTCCAACGCATTTCTCCGTCACCGAGATCGAGACGCTGCGCCGCGACCCCTACGCCGTCTATGCCCGAAGGGTCCTCGGCCTGATGCCGCTCGATCCGCTCATCCGCGATCCGGGTGCCGCCGAGCGCGGCACGCTGTTTCACGCCATCCTGCATCTCTTCTCGTCCGAGGTGGCCGACCCCCGCGCGCTGGACGCGCTGGCCGGGCTCATCGCCGCCGGCCGCGCCTGTTTCGCCGAGGCAGCGCTTCCGGCCGATGTCGAGGCGGTGTGGTGGCCGCGTTTCGAAAAGCTCGCCGCCAACATCATCGAATGGGAGCGCACGCGCGCCGACGCGGTGGTCCAGCGGCATGCCGAGGGCCGCGCCGGCAAGACCGTCGTCGGACAGTCCGGCGTGACGCTGTCCGGCTATGCCGACCGTGTCGATCTGCTGGCCGGCGGCATGGCCGACATTCTGGACTACAAGACCGGCTCCTCGCCATCCAAGGCGCAGGCGCATACGCTGCTGGCGCCTCAGCTGGCGCTGGAAGGCGCACTGCTCAGGCGTGGCGCGTTCAAGGACCTGGGCGCGCGCCAGCCGTCGCAACTGGCCTTCATCAGGCTGAAACCGAATGGCGAGGTCTTCGAGGAATCCATACTCGAACACAACCGCCAGCCACGCACCGCGGCCGATCTCGCCGAGGAGGCCTGGGCGCGGCTGGAGAAACTGCTGATCCATTATGCCGACCTGGCGATCGGCTATCTGTCGCGCGCGCTGCCGTTTCGCGAAGGCGAAACCGATGGCGACTACGACCATCTCGCCCGCGTGCTCGAATGGTCGGCCGGCGGAGACGCCGGGGATGAGGGAGGGGAGGCATGAAGAAAGCCTATCCGATCCCGAGCGATACCGCTTCGAGCCAGGCCCGCGCCGCCGATCCCGGCAATTCCGCCTGGGTGTCGGCCAATGCGGGATCGGGCAAGACCCATGTGCTTGCCCAGCGTGTCATCCGGTTGCTGCTCGACGGCACCGACCCGTCGAAGATACTGTGCCTGACCTATACGCGCGCCGCGGCCGCCAACATGTCGAACCGGGTTTTTTCGACGCTGTCGGGGTGGACGACGCTCAGTGACGCCGACCTGGCGTCCAAAGTCGAGGCGTTGGAGGGACGCCGGCCCGATCGCGACACCATGCGCAGAGCCCGCCGCCTGTTCGCCGAGGCCCTGGAGACGCCTGGCGGGCTGAAAATCCAGACGATCCACGCTTTCTGCGAATCCGTGCTGCATCAGTTCCCGCTGGAAGCCAACATTCCCGCCCATTTCGACATGCTCGACAGCCAGATGGAGGCCTCGCTTTTTGCCGCCGCGCGCCGCGAGATGATCTCCGCCGCCGGCGACAGGAATTTGGCCGAGGCCTTCGCCACTGTGCTGGAACGTGGGGGCGAGGCCGGTCTCGACGCGTTGCTCGGCGAAATCGTGCGCAAGCGCGACGGGTTGCGCCATTTCCTCGATGCTGTCGGGCGTGACGGCTTCCAGCCCTTGTTCGATGAATTCCATTTCCAGCCCGGCCAGGCCGCCGAAGGCATAGCGGCATCTGTATGGCCGCTGCCCGGCTTTCTGCCGGACTATTTTGCCGGCTTTGCCCAGGCTGCCGAAGCCACCGACGCCAGATCGGTGTTGAACAACATCCTTCCCTATGCGCGTCAGGCTTTCACCGAGGGCGATCCCGTCCGACGGCTGCAGTTGCTGGCAAGAGCCTTCCTCAAGACCGATGGCGATCCCTACGATCCGGCAAAGGCCTTCAAGAAGGCGCTGACCGACCGGCTGCCGGATCTCGCCGGGCGCTATCTCTCGGCGGCCAGCGCCATCATGGAGACCGTCGACCGGCTGGCGCTGTTCCGGATGCTGGAAGGCACACGCGCGGCGCTGACCATCGCCGACTGGTTGATCGCGCGCTACGAAGTGTTGAAACGCAGCCGCGGCTTTCTTGACTTCAACGACCTGATCACCCGCACGGTGAACCTCTTGGCGCGGCCCGATGCCGGCCCTTGGGTTCAGTACAAGCTCGACCAGGGCATCGACCACATCCTGCTCGACGAGGCGCAGGACACCAGCCCTGATCAATGGGAGGTGGTGAAGCGGCTGGCGGAAGAATTCTTTGCCGGCTTTGGCGCTCGGGACCGGGTCCACCGCACGATCTTCGCCGTCGGCGACGAGAAGCAGTCGATCTACTCCTTCCAGGGCGCGGCACCGGATTCTTTCGCCGACAGCCGGTTGCTGTTCGCCGGGCGGGTGCGCGACGCCGAGGCGTCCTTCGCCGACCTGAAGCTGACCTGGTCGTTCCGCTCCACGGACGATGTGCTGGCCGCCGTCGACCGCGTCTTTGCCGATCCAATCGTGCGGCGCGGCATCAGCCACGACCCCGATCCGCTGAACCACAAGGCGATCCGCACCGATGCGCCAGGCTATGTCGAGGTCTGGCCATCGATCGGCGCCGAGGCCGTCGACGAGCCCGACGACTGGGCGCAAGCCATCGACCATGCCCATGCACCGGCGGTGCGCGTCGCCGAGAATGTCGCGGCCACCATTGCCGGCTGGATCGGCAAGAGCGAAATCATCGAGGGCCGTGGCAAGCGGCTGCGGCCGGGCGACGTGCTGGTGCTGGTGCGCAAGCGCGACAGCTTCGTCCACGCGCTGACCCGCGCGCTCAAGCGGCGCGACATTCCGGTTGCCGGCGCCGACCGGCTGAGCCTGCCCGGACATATCGCGGTCAAGGACCTGATCGCGCTCGGCCATCTGCTGATCCAGCCGCAGGACGACCTGTCGCTGGCCGCCGTCCTGCGCAGCCCGATCTTCGACCTGCCGGAGGAGACGCTGTTCACGCTCGCCGCACAGAGGCCGCCCGGCGTGTCGCTGGCGGTATCGCTGCGCCAGCATGCCGGCGAAAGCGAAGCGCTAGCGGCGATCGTTGCGCAGCTCGACGCCTGGACTGACGAGGCCGCCTTCAAGCCGGTGTTCGAGTTCTATGCCGCCCTGCTGGCGCGCGATGGCGTGCGCCGCAAGATGATCGCGCGGCTCGGGCCGGAAGCCGGCGATATTCTCGACGAATTCCTGAGCTTCTGCCTTGCCGAGGAGCGGACCGGCCTGCCCGGGCTGGAAGCCTTCCTGTCGACGCTGGAAAACGCCGGCCCCGAGATCAAACGCGAGATGGACCAGACCCGTGACGAGGTCAGGGTGATGACCGTGCACGCGGCCAAGGGCCTGGAGGCGCCGGTTGTGTTCCTGATCGACGGCGGTTCCGCCCCGTTCAGCGACCAGCATCTGCCGCGCCTGATGCCTTTCGACGGCTCGGGTCGACATTGGGACGGCAAGGGCTACCTCTGGCGTTCGGCGAGCGACGTCGCCAACGGCTTTTCGAAAACGGCCGCCGCTCGCGCCCGCGAACTCGCCGACGACGAGTACCGCCGGCTGCTCTATGTCGGCATGACGCGCGCCGAGGACCGGTTGATCGTCTGCGGCTATCACGGCAAGCGGGCGCCGAACAGCGGCACCTGGCATTCGATCGTCAGCAGAGCGCTGAGCGGCGCGCCCGAAAGCGAACAGCGTCCGCATCCAGCCGGCGGCGAGCCTGTCTACCGTTTTCACGTCACCAAACTGCCGCCGGTTACGCCAAGCCTGGGCGAGCAGGCGCGGCAGGTCGATGCGTTCGGTCCGTTGCCGGCGACCTTGTTCCGGCCCTTGCCGCCTTTCGAGGACCTGCCGCGTCCATTGTCGCCGTCGGGTGCCTCGGCGCTGATCGAGGAAGGCAAGGAAGCGGTGGTCGACAAGGCCTCGCCGGTGCTGGACGCCGATGCCGAGCCGGGTTTTGCGGTGCTGCGCGGGCTCGCCCTCCACAAACTGCTGCAGATGTTGCCCGCCATTGCCGAGAGCGACCGCCAAAGTGCGGCAGAGCGTTACCTCTCGCGAACGGGTGCGGCGTGGCCGCAAGCCGAGGGCCAAAAAGCCCTGGCATCGGTCGTGGCCATCCTTGCCGAGCCCGGCCTCGGTCAACTGTTCGCGCCGTCGTCACGTGCCGAGGTCGCGATCATGGGCAGCCTTGAGGTCAAGGGCAAAATCCGCTCCATCTCCGGCAAGATCGACCGGTTGGCGGTGACAGGGGATACGGTTTCGATCGTCGACTACAAGACCAACAGGCCCGCACCCGCTTCCCTCGCCGAAGTCCCGCCGGCCTACCTGCTGCAACTCGCGCTGTATCGCGCCCTGCTGCAGCCGCTTTTTCCCGGGCGGGAAGTCAAGGCGGCCCTGCTGTTCACCGAAGCGCCAAGGCTGATCGAACTGCCGGCTCGGGCCATGGACGACGCCCTTGCCCGACTCACGGGAGCGTGACACAAGAACTGCTTGAAGAAGGGCGCGACAACCACCACATTTGGTGCGGCGAAAGATTTCGAAAGGATTTCCGCATGACCACCGTCAAGGTCGACAAGAACAATTTCCAGGCCGATGTGCTCAATGCCCAGGTACCGGTCGTGGTTGATTTCTGGGCGGAGTGGTGCGGCCCCTGCAAGATGATCGCACCGGCGCTTGAGGACATCGCCGCTGAACTCGGCGCCAAGGTCAAGATCGCCAAGCTGAACATCGACGAGAATCCCGAGCTTGCCGCCCAGTTTGGCGTGCGCTCGATCCCGACGCTGATGATCTTCAAGGGCGGCGAAGTGGCCGACATCAAGGTTGGCGCCGCGCCCAAGACCGCGCTGTCGCACTGGGTCAATGGCAATCTCGCCTGATCCATTCCGAATTTCGGATATCAAGCCCGGCCATCGCGCCGGGCTTTTTGTTGGCGCCATCGGTGCGCCGCTCTGGCACTCACGTCGGGGCTCTCCATGTCTTTTGTTGGCAGCAGAAGCATGGAGAGAGAAATGACCGGATCCGCCAAGGCCACAGTCTTCATCGACAATGAGCGTGTCATCGTCACCGAATACCGCTTCCAGCCGGGCGACAACACCGGCTGGCATCGCCACGGCCACGACTATGTCGTGGTCCCGCTGATGGACGGCAAGCTGAAGCTGGTGACCAAGGACGGCGAAACCTTCGCCGAAATGAAGAAAGGTTCCCCCTACTTCCGCAAGGAGGGCGTCGAACACGACGTCATCAGCGCCAACGAGGGCGAGTACGCTTTTATCGAGATCGAGCTGAAGTAAAGGCCTTGGCCACTGATTGCCGCGCTGGAAGTCCATTCACTCAGTCGGTTGTGTGAAGGCGGGCCATCGCCTCCATCTTGATGGCAGAAACGATCGGCGTATGTTTCTTCCAAAAGGGAGTTAAAAATGGGCAAATCACAGCTCTCAGTCCGCAGTGCAAAGGCACGCGACCTGGCTCATCGGCTAGCTCGTCGTGAAAATCGTTCGATTGCCGAAGTGGTCGAACGCGCGCTTGAATTCTACGAGATTCGGGAAGCTGGCGCCGAACCTGCCTCCACCTTCCACGCCAGCCTGACCGCAAGCAGTGGCGTCGACATCGATCTGGCGAAAGTTATTCGCGAAGGTCGCCAGGTTCATCCCGGAGTTGAGCTTTGATTTTCGTCGATACCTGAAGCGGATCGAGGACTAAGGTATGTGGCTGAAGTAGACATTTCCGCTGCAGGCGTCGAAACTGTAGCCCCCTCAGGTAGGCGGCGTGCCGTTTTCGGCCAGGACCGCGCCTGCGAGATAAAGCGAGCCCCCGATCAGAATGCGCGGCGTCGGGCCGTCCCAGGTGTCGCGCAGCAGCATCAGGGCGCTGGCGACGGAGTTTACCGGTTCGGCCGTCAGCCCGGCTTCCGTGGCGCGGATGGCCAGTTCGTCGTTTGGCACGCCGGCGTCGCTCTGGCTCACCGGCACCGTGTAGACATGCTTGACCAGGCCCTTGAAGGCGCGGAAATAGCCGCTCTGGTCCTTGGTGTTGATCATGCCCGAGATGAGGAACAGTGGGCGCGGGTTCTTTTCCTCCTGCTCGGCCAGCGCTTCGGCGACGACCACGCCGGCACCCGGATTGTGGCCGCCGTCGAGCCAGATGTCGGCGCCCTTCGGCGCAAGTTCCGCCAGCTTGCCCTGCACCAGCTTCTGCATACGGCCCGGCCAGGCGACGTTGGTCATCGCCTTCTCGGCGGCGCGGTGGCTGATCTCGAAACCGGCGGCCTTGACCGCGGCGATCGCCGCCGCCGCATTCGCAAATTGGTGGCGACCGGGCAGACGCGGTGATGACAGATCCATCAGGCCATCATCGTCCTGGTAGACCATGCGGCCGTTTTCCTCGAAAGCGAGAAAATCCTGGCCATAGACCAGGGTCGGACATTCCAGCCGCTCCGCGGTGTCGATCAGCGTCTGCAGCGCGGTCTCGCTTTCCTGCGCGCCGATGACCACCGGGCAGCCGCGTTTCATGATGCCGGCCTTTTCGGCGGCGATCAACTCGACACGGTCGCCGAGATAGGCCTCATGGTCCATCGACACCGGCATGATCACCGACACGGCCGGCCGCGCGATGACATTGGTGGCATCGAAGCGGCCGCCAAGACCAACCTCGATGATGGCGGCATCGGCCGGATGTTCCGAAAACAGGACGAAGGTGACGGCGGTGAGTATCTCGAAGACGGTGATCTTCTGGCCTGCATTGGCCTTGGCGACGCGGGCAATGGCCTCGGCGAAGATGTCATCGTCGACCAGCCTGCCGCCGCCCTCTGCCGCAAGCCTGTAGCGCTCGTGCCAGCTGACCAGATGCGGCGAGGTGTGGACATGGACGAGCCGGCCGGAAGCTTCCAGCAGCGCCCGCGAGAAGGCGGCGCAGGAACCCTTGCCGTTGGTGCCGGCGATGTGGATGACCGGCGGCAGCAGGTCCTGCGGATTGCCCAGCCGCTCCAGAAGCCGCGTGATGCGGTCGAGCGAAAGGTCAAAGCCTTTCGGGTGAAGCGCCATCAGGGCTTCGATTTCGCGGTCGGCGGCAAGCGTCGTCATGGCACAATCCCGGCGCATGGCCCGAGAGCCAGAATCGCTCCCGCAATGACCACGGCTATCAAAAGGCTACAGCGCGCCACGGATGCTGCGCAATCGCTGTCCGCGGCGGCCAATGTCGCGTCAGGCCAGTCTCACGTCAGGGCCGGTGTCGCGGCCGGCCATTGTAGCGTCAAGCTTGCGGCCGGACTTCGGCGGCAAGCGCGGCCGGCGGCATGATTTCCGGTTCCAGCGGCTTTTGCTCCTCGGGCATCTTGAGCAGCATTTTCAAAAGCCGCGCGATCGTCTGGCGCATTTCCAGCCTGGACACCACCATGTCTACCATGCCGTGCTCCATCAGATATTCGGAGCGTTGGAAGCCGTCCGGCAATTTCTCGCGGATGGTCTGCTCGATGACGCGCGGACCGGCAAAACCGATCAACGCTCCTGGCTCGGCGATGTGCACGTCGCCCAGCATGGCGTAGGAGGCGGTGACGCCGCCGGTGGTCGGGTTGGTCAGCACGACAATGTAGGGAAGGCCGGCTTCCTTCAGCCGGTCGACGCCGACCGTGGTGCGCGGCAGCTGCATCAGCGACAGGATACCTTCCTGCATGCGGGCGCCACCGGAAGCAGCGAACAGGATCAGCGGTCGCTTGCGCTGCAGGGCGACCTCGAAGCCATGCACGATGGCATCACCCGCCGCCATGCCGAGCGAGCCGCCCATGAAAGCGAAATCCTGCACCGTCACCACGACTGGCAGGCCCTCGACGGTCCCCAGCGCATTGATGATGGCGTCTTCCAGGCCGGTCTTGGCCTTGGCGTCCTTCAGCCGGTCGACATAGCGTTTCTCGTCGCGGAACTTCAGCGGATCCTGCATGACCTTGGGATTGTCCAGGGTCTCGTACTTGCCGTCATCAAAGAAGAATTTCAGCCGCTCCTTGGCCGAGATCTTCATGTGATGGCCGGAGGACGGGATGACGAACTGGTTGGATTCCAGGTCCTTGTGGAACACCATCTCGCCGGTCTCGGGATCCTTGATCCAGAGATTCTCGGGCATGTCGGTACGCCGGCCGAGCATCGAGTTGATCTTCGGGCGAACGTAATTGGTGATCCAGTTCATCGCTTCGGCTCCTGTCCTGACGAAGAGTTGGTAAGAGAGTAGGAAGACTATTCGGCAGCAGCAAGGCGGGCCGAGCGCACGCCTTGCGCGAGGCCGCTGACCAGCGTGGCCACCGCCTCGGCCGGATCAGCGGTCTTTTCGCCCTTCGGCCCCAGCACATTGGCAACCGCATTGACGATCGCCGTGCCGACGACCACGCCGTCGGCGTTGGCGCCGATGACGCGCGCCTGTTCGGCGGTCTTGACACCGAAACCGACGCAGACCGGCAGGTTGGTGTGACCCTTGATACGCTGGACCGCCGTGGCGACCTTGCCTGTGTCGGCAAGCGCCGAGCCGGTGATACCGG
This sequence comes from Mesorhizobium sp. Cs1299R1N3, assembly GCF_037179625.1. Lineage (NCBI taxonomy): Bacteria > Pseudomonadati > Pseudomonadota > Alphaproteobacteria > Hyphomicrobiales > Phyllobacteriaceae > Mesorhizobium > Mesorhizobium sp. Cs1299R1N3. The sequence goes on from NZ_JAPYKQ010000001.1 coordinate 991,147, forward strand.
TCATCGACACGTAGTAGACGAAGCCGGACGTGTTCTGCAGCACCTTGGGCAGGCGCTTGTCGTCGGTGGTCGGCGTCGCCAGCCGAATGAAGTTGATGCCGGCCTTCAACGCCGGGATGCACAGTTCCTCGTCCATCTCCGGCGGCAGGTCGACGACGATCAGCCCGTCAATGCCGCTGGCAATCGCATCCTTCAGGAAGCGGTCGACGCCGTAGATGTAGATCGGGTTGTAGTAGCCCATCAGCACGATCGGCGTTTCATCGTCGCCGGCGCGGAAGTCCGAGGCCATTTTCAGTGTCTTGACCAGCGTCTGGCCGCCTTTAAGCGCCCTGAGGCCGGCGGCTTGAATCGCCGGGCCGTCAGCCATCGGGTCGGAAAACGGCATGCCGAGCTCGATGACGTCCGAGCCGGCGCCCGGCAGCGCTTTCATGATCGACAGCGAGGTTGCATAGTCGGGGTCGCCACCCATGAAATAGGTGACGAGCGCCGGACGGCCTTCGTTCCTGAGCTTCGCCATGCGGCGGTCGATGCGGGTTGCCATGATCAGATCTCCATGCCCAGCATCGAGGCCACCGTGTGCACGTCCTTGTCGCCACGGCCGGACAGGTTGACGATGACGATCTGGTCCTTGTCCATGGCGGGTACGATCTTGACGGCATGGGCGATGGCGTGCGCCGATTCCAGCGCCGGGATGATGCCTTCGACGCGCGTCGTCAGCTTGAAGGCTTCCAGCGCCTCGTCGTCGAGGATAGGCACATACTCGACACGGCCCGAGTCGCGCAGCCACGAATGCTCCGGACCGACGCCGGGATAATCGAGGCCGGCCGAAATCGAATGGCCGTCCATGATCTGGCCGTCGGCGTTCTGCAGGAGATAGGTGCGGTTGCCGTGCAGCACGCCGGGAGAGCCGGCATTCATCGAAGCGCAATGCTCGATGCCGTCAAGGCCGCGTCCGCCCGCTTCAATGCCGATGATGCGAACCTCTTTGTCATCGAGGAAGGGATGGAACATGCCGATGGCGTTGGAGCCGCCGCCGACGGCGGCGATGATGGTGTCGGGCAGCCGTCCCTCCTGTTCGAGGATCTGCGCGCGGGCCTCGGTACCGATCACCGACTGGAAGTCGCGCACCAGCTCCGGATAGGGGTGCGGACCGGCGGCGGTGCCGATCAGGTAATAGGTGTCCTCGACATTGGTCACCCAGTCACGAAGGGCTTCGTTCATGGCGTCCTTCAGCGTGCCATGGCCGGCGGTGACCGGCCGCACTTCGGCGCCCAGCAGTTTCATGCGGAAGACGTTGGGGCTCTGCCGGGCAACGTCGGTCGCGCCCATATAAACGACGCAGGGAAAGCCGAAGCGGGCGGCGACGGTCGCGGACGCCACGCCATGCTGGCCGGCGCCGGTCTCGGCGATGATGCGCTTCTTGCCCATGCGCTTGGCCAGCAGGATCTGGCCGAGGCAATTGTTGATCTTGTGCGAGCCGGTGTGGTTCAAATCCTCGCGCTTGAAATAGACTTTCGCGCCGCCCCCGAGGCCTTTCGCCGAGGAAATGTCACGAAGATGCTTCGTCAGGCCTTCGGCGAAGTACAGCTTTGACGGCCGCCCGGCATAGTGGGTCGACAGATCGGTCAGCTCAGCCCTGAAATCCGGATCGTTCTTGACCTCATTCCAGTTCTTCTCCAGGTCGAGGATCAGCGGCATCAGCGTTTCGGCGACGAAACGACCGCCGAAAATGCCGAACATGCCCTTTTCGTCGGGTCCGGTGCGGAAGGAATTGGGTGTCGCCGGCTTGTTCATCGCCGATCTCCTGGATCTGTACTTTGAGCATGTCCCTGTCGGAAAACCGGTTCCCACTTTTCCGGGACATGCTCAGGGTTCGAAATTTTGTTCAGGCGGCGCGGTCGTCCCGCGCGGCCCTGACGGCCCGGAAAAACTGTTCGATCAGCGCCGGATCCTTGACGCCCGGCGCGCTTTCCACGCCCGACGAAATGTCTATTGCGGGCGGATTGGCAAGCCGAAGGGCATCGCCGATGTTGGCGGCGTTGAGCCCACCGGAAAGCATGTAATCGATCCCGGCGTCAAGGCCGGCGAGGATGCGCCAGTCGAAGGCGACGCCGTTGCCGCCCGGCAGCTCGGAGCCCTTCGGCGGCTTGGCATCGAACAGGAAGCGGTCGGCAACGCCGATGAACGGCCTTATCCGGTCGAGATCGGCGGCCTCGCTGAGCGGCAACGCCTTCATCACCGGCAGCCCATGGCGGGCTTTCAGTTCGGTCACCCGCTCGGGGGTCTCGGAGCCGTGCAGTTGCAGCATTTCGGGCTGCATCTTTTCCACGATTTCATCGAGGACGGCGTCGCTGGCATCGACCGTGACGGCAACCGCCAAGGCCTTGCCGCGCGCCGCTTCGCGCAGACGGCCGGCTTCGGCCGGTTCGACGTAACGCGGGCTTTTCGGAAAGAAAATGAAGCCGACATGGCTGGCGCCGCCGGCAAGGGCCGCGGCCATTGCCTGGTCGGTCTTCAAGCCGCAGATTTTGATGTCGAGCGCCATGGCGCGGGAATTGGCACGAAAAGCATCAAGAGTCGAGAAAAAGCATGCTGTTTGCCGGCAAGGTGAAAGGCGCTACCTATGGATGGACAGCATGCAAGGCGGGAGCACAGCCATGGCCGACCAGACCGTTGCCGAACTGAAGCAGAAGATCGCACAGGCGCGCGAGGTCATCGCGCATCTGATGGACAAGGCCGCCTTCAACGGCGCCGAAGCGCATCGGGCGCTGGATTATTTCGGCGGCGACGCCTTCGACCGGAACTTCCTGCCCTGGCCGCATCAGGGCGAAGAGGGGCTGCGGCCGGAGGAATTGAATGCGGCGAATGACGACTAGCGGCCTTCTTTGGGGCCGTCCATACATGACGAAGTGGAGAAGCCTTCGCCTGACTCCAAGGTGACTCCGCCGCACCCTATTCGAACATGATCGCCTGCAGCGCGCCGCCATTGCGCTTCAGCCAGTCCTTGCAGCGATCGGTGTCGGGGCAGAGCTTTTCGCACAATTTCCAGAATTTCGGCCCGTGGTTCATCTCCTTGAGATGCGCCACTTCATGCGCAACGAGGTAGTTGATGACCGGCTGCGGCGCCATCATGATGCGCCAGGAGAAGGAGAGATTGCCTTCGGAGGTGCAGGAGCCCCAGCGGCTGGAGGTATCCTTGTAGCGGATCGCCTTGGCGCGCTTGCCGAGCGCCTCGGTGTGTCTGACGACCAGCTTCTCGATCTCCTTCTTGGCCTCGCGCTTCAAAAAATCGGCGATGCGGCGCGGCAGATGAATGCGCTCGCCATGCACGATCAGCAGCGGGCCGCGCTCGTCGCGCGATATTGTTACGGTGCCGCGCCTTGACGGCTCGTGGACGATGCGGTGCGGCACGCCGCGCACGGGGATCCTGATGCCGGGCCGCACCTGCGGCCGCGTCGGCACCTTGGCCAGCCGCTGCTCCAGCCAGTCCTGATGGCGGTCGAGGAACCTGTCCACCTCGCCGCGGCGCAGGCCCGGCGGCACGGTGATGCGCAGGCCCTGACCGCCGGAATCGATGCGCAGCGTCAGGCGCTTTGCCCTGGCACTCTCGACGATCTTGAGCGGCAGGGTGCGGCCGGCGACACAGTATTCCCGCTCCACGGCAGGCGTGGGTTTGGGCTTCGTCAGATTGCGGAAGAACCCGATGGTCATGGCGGGACGATACGCGATTCGAGGAAAACGAATAGAACAAAAAAGAAACGGCGCCGCTCGCGCGACGCCGTCATCATACCTTGGCCCTGTCGCCTGGCCTCAGTCGTCGAGCAGGTTCGAGCCTTTGCCACGCTTGGTGGGGGTCGTTCCGGTGCCCGGATCGGTCTTGGTCGGCGCGGTCGACTTGTTGCGGTTGGCCATGAACCGGTCGAACTCGTCCTGATCCTTGGCGCGGCGCAACTCGCGGGCATACTCGTCGAACTGCGTCAGCATCTCGTCGAGCTTGCGGCGCTCTTCGTTCAGGCGCTCAAGTTCCTTTTCGCGCCAATCGTCGAAAGCGACGTTGCCGGTGCGGGCGGAGCCGTTGCCCCAGCGTGCGGCCTTGTCGGAACCACGGCGGCAGCCGGCGAAGATGCCGTCGGTCGCGCGGTTGACGTCACGCCTGAAGCCCTCGAGCCGGTCGCCCCAGATGATGTAGGCGAGCATGGCGAAGCCGAGCGGCCAGAACACCATGAAGCCGATCACCATCAACGCGATGGTCGCCGGCGTCCAGGCCGGGCGGATCAATGCAGATGTGTTCATTTTCTCCCATTCCTTCGGTTGGAGACAGCCAGAACCGGCTGCGTGGAATCGAAATGGGAAGGCGAAAACGGCGATTCAAGACAATGTCGGCCAAAACCGGACAAGCTTCTGAAATGATTGCCGCTTTTTGAGCATATCGAGGAAAAGCACGGCCAAGCCGGCGATCAGGCCCCAAAATGCCGCACCGACGCCGAACAGCGTCAGCCCGGAGGCGGTGACGACGAAGGTGACGGTGGCTGCCATCCGGTCACCCTCATCCCTAAGCGCGATCGCCAGCGCGTTGGCGAGCGAGGCCATCAGCGCGAGACCCGCCACAAGCACGATCAGGCTCTGCGGCAGGACCGCGAAGATCGCCACCAGCGAGGCGCCGAAAATCGCGAAGATCAGATAGGCAAGCGCATAGAACGGGCCGGTCTTCCAGCGTTCGGCCGGATCGGGATGGACGTCCGGCCCGGTGCATATCGCCGCCGAGATCGCCGCCAGATTGGTGGTCGCGGCCCCGAATGGCGCCGATAAGAGCGAAAACAGGCCGGTGACACCGATCAGCGGGCCGGGCTCAGGGTGGTAGCCGGCGGCGCGCAGCACAGCGAGGCCGGAAAGGTTCTGCGAGGCCATGGTGACGAGATAGAGCGGCAGTGCCAGGCCGATGATGGCCTTGGCGGTGAAATGGGGAGCAATGAACGTCAGTGTCGACAGTTCGGGCGCGGGCAAGCCGCCGACACGGCCGGTAAGGAAGGCGGCAAGGCCACCGCCAACCAGCACCGCCAGTACCGATAGCGCCGGATTGAACAGCCGGATGACAAAGAATGCCGCGATCAGCGGCAGGATGAGCCAAGGATCCGCCGGAATGGCTTTCATGGCGTTGATGGCGAAGGTGACGACGATGCCGGCCAGCATGCCGGAAGCGACCGAAGCCGGTATTCTCGATATCAGCCGGGTCAGCGGCCCGAAGAGGCCGGTCGCGACCAGCAGGACGCCGGTGATGATATAGGCGCCGACGGTCTCGCCCATCGAAAAGCCGCTCGAGGCGGCGACCAGTGCCAGGCCCGGCGTCGACCAGGCGGTGATGACAGGCATTTTCGTGCGCCATGACAGCCACAGGCACTCGACCGTCATGGCCAGACAGATCGCCGTCACACCACTCGCCGTCTCGACCTGCGTCGCGCCGACCGCCTTGGCGGCGGCGATGACGATGGCCAGCGTGCCGCCAAAGCCGACGATGGCCGCGACGAAGGCGGAAACCGGGATGGAAAGGCGCATGGTCATTTGCCTCGTCCGGCCATGTCACCGACGGCCCGCACCAGCATGTGGAGATCTTGCGGCCGCGACAGGCGATGGTCGCCGTCAGGAATCAGCGACAGCGTGACATCGTCGGCCGGCAGCAGGCTGACCAGCCTCAAGGCGTGGCTCGACGGCACGTCCGCATCGGCCAGCCCCTGCAAGATGTGAACCGGGCAATGCGTGTCGATAGGCCCGGTCATCACCCGGTTATGGCGGCCATCCTCGATCAGCGCGCTCGTGTAGATGTAGGGTTCCGCGGAATAGTCCGACGGCTCCGCGAAGTAGCCCTTTTTGGCGAGGTCGCGCTTCTGCGCCTTGGTCAGCACCGGCTCGACCAATTCACTGGTAAAATCCGGCGCCGGTGCCAGCAGCACCATGCCGACCACCCTTGCGTCGCCCGCCTTGCGCAATTCCTGCACCATGCGTAGCGCGATCCAGGCACCCATCGACGAGCCGACCAGGACCTGATCGCCCCTGGCGAAATTCCGGAAAACCGCAAGGCTTTGCGCAAGCCATGTCGAAATCGTGCCATCGGCGAAGGCGCCGCCGGATTCGCCATGGCCCGAATAGTCGTGCCGCAGGAAGGCGCGGCCTTCCCGTGCCGCCCAGTCCGACAGCGTCTCGGCTTTCGTGCCCAACATGTCCGACTTGTAGCCGCCGAGCCAGACGATGCCGGGCGTCGAGCCCGCCGAATGGCGCACGGCGATTTCGGATCCATCAACATCCAGAAAGGTCGGAGCGGCGGTCATGGCTGTGGGGCGGTCCTGATTTTTTTCACGCCTGCTTTTGGCACGGCCGAAGGCAAGGCGGAAAGTGCTCGCGATGTTTCTTTGCTTGGCACAGGCTCGTGATCAGGTGATTTCTTGAGAACGCTGTGCTATTGACTTGCGCCGCGCGCTTCCCACATTGGCGCGTCCACACACATTTGTACGAACCCCGAACGAAACGGCCAAGGAGACCACGACCATTCGCAGACCTTTCAAAGCAGCGGCGCCGACCAAGGATGGGCCGCGCTCCAACCGCGATATCCGGGTTCCCCGGGTCCAGCTTATCGACGCCGAAGGCCAGAACCGCGGCGATGTTTCCATCAACGACGCATTGCTGCTCGCCGAAGAGGCCGGGCTCGATCTGGTTGAAATATCGCCCAACGCGGTGCCGCCCGTTGTAAAAATCCTCGATCTCGGCAAATTGAAATACGCCAACCAGAAGAAGGCGGCCGAGGCGCGCAAGAACCAGAAGGTCATCGAGATCAAGGAGATCAAGATGCGCCCGAACATCGACAGCCATGACTACGAGACCAAGATGAAGGCGGTCCGCCGCTTCTTCGAGGAAGGCGACAAGGTCAAGCTGACGCTGCGCTTCCGCGGCCGCGAGATGGCGCATATGGAACTCGGCATGCAACTCCTGAACAAGGTGCGCGAGGAGGTGGCGACCATCGCCAAGGTGGAAGCCGAGCCGAAGCTCGAAGGCCGCCAGATGATGATGGTGCTGGCGCCGCGCTAAGCAGGCTCCGCACGCTTCGCAACGCGCCGTCTGCATAGTTTCCATGGTTGTCGCGGGTTCCCGCCGCAAACCGTGAACGCTTTTGCGGAATCCGCTTGGATCACGATGACGTCAGGTCTAGTCATCGCGCTAAAATCCGCCTGAATTGTGCTACAGGGCGTCCCGACGACCGGCGGGACGCCTATTCCTGGCTAGAGCTGCGATCGCCGGCTAAGCTCCTCGACGATCGGATCCCAAACTTGGACACAGAATACAAACACGGGCTGGGCAACTACCAGCAGATGCGCCGGCTGGTGCTTGCCATGCTCGTCGCGGTGCTGTTTCTGGCACTTCTGTTCGGCCAATCGACGTTCCCGCCGGACACGCCGGTGCACGAATCGATCGAGATGTTCGGCGTGCTGTTGATTTTCCTCGGCATCGTCGGGCGCCTCTGGGCGACGCTCTACATAGGCGGGCGCAAATCCTCCGAAGTGGTCACAGGCGGCCCCTATTCCATCACCCGCAACCCGCTTTACGTGTTCTCGACCGTGGCCGCCGCCGGCGTCGGCGCGCAGATCGGCTCGTTCTCCGGCATCATCCTTTTCGCGGTTCTGTGCGCCGGCGCCTTCCATATCGTCATCTTGCGCGAGGAGAAATTCCTCAAGGAGGCGCTCGGCGCGCCGTATGCCGACTATCTGGCGCGCGTGCCGCGCTTCTTCCCCAAGCTTTCGCTCTACCAGGAAGGCGACACCGGCAGCTTCAAGCCGCGCCTGCTGTTGACCACGCTGCTCGACGGACTGGTGTTCCTGATCGCGCTGCCGGCTTTCGAACTGATCGACGGCGCGCAGCTGTCGGGCATGCTGCCGGTGTGGTTCAGGCTGCCCTGACCGGGGACAGCGCGTCGCACGGCCTGAGGTGTTGCGCCCGCGCCATCTTTGATCTATAGCACCGCCGTTCCAAGAAAACCGCCCGGCAGGGCATGCCGTGGCGGTTTCATTTGCTTTTCGGGCTTTGGTCGGCCTGAAGCGAACAAGAAGCGCGATCGTGCGCCAACATTACGGAGTAGCAAAATGCCCAAGATGAAGACCAAATCGGCCGCCAAGAAGCGGTTCAAGATCACAGGTACGGGTAAAGTCCTGTCGGCTGCGGCCGGCAAGCGTCACGGCATGATCAAGCGTTCCAACAAGTTCATTCGAAATGCCCGCGGCACGATGGTTCTGGCTGAACCGGATGGCAAGAAGGTCATCAAGAATTTTCTTCCGAACGGCCTCTAAGGCATTTCGGTCCGGACACGCATTTGTTTTACGCAATTCCGAACGGAAAACCGCAAGGCACTTTTTCTGGAATTGCTTTTAAGGAGATCATGACATGGCACGCGTAAAAAGAGGCGTCACCTCGCACGCCAAGCACAAGAAGGTCCTGAAAGCCGCGAAAGGCTTATACGGCCGCCGCAAGAACACCATCCGCATCGCCAAGCAGGCGGTGGAAAAGTCGCTGCAGTACGCCTATCGCGACCGCAAGAACCGCAAGCGCTCGTTCCGCGCGCTGTGGATCCAGCGCATCAACGCCGCGACCCACGAGCATGGCCTGACCTATGGCCGCTTCATCGACGGTTTGAACAAGGCCGGCATCGAGATCGATCGCAAGATCCTGTCCGACATGGCCATCCACGAGCCGCAGGCTTTCGCCGCCCTGGTCGCCAAGGCCAAGGTCGCGCTCGAATATCTGAAGAACACCACGCCGAATGCTTTTGAGAGCGCTGTCGCCTAGAGCATGATGCCAAAAAGTTTCTGACTTTTGGACAACATCATGCTCCAGGGAAATTAGCGAGGAGCGCGATCTTTTCCGAAAAGTCTGCAACTTTTCGGGATCGGGCTCCGAGCCCAGCGCTTCCCAAGCACTTTCGACACTTGATTTGGGGAACCCGCGCTGGCACGGCTGGCGCGGGTTTTTCTTATGCCTGAACTTTCACTCCAAACGTGACTTTCACGTCCAGAGCGATTTCCAACGCAGCGAGCTTGATCGTGAACGACGCAACCATTGGCCTTGATGCACTCGAAAATTCCCTGATGGCTGACATCGCCTCGGCCGCCGACGAGGCGTCGATCGAGGCCGTGCGTGTCTCGGCGCTTGGCAAGAAGGGTTCGGTCTCCGAAATGCTGAAGACGCTTGGCGCGATGAGCGCCGAGGAACGGCAGGTGAGGGGCCCGGCGATCAACGGCCTGAAGAACCGCGTCACCGATGCGCTTGCTTTGCGCAAGGCGGAATTGAAAGACGTGGCGATCGCCGCACGGCTTGCCGCCGAAAAGGTCGACGTGACGCTACCGGTGCGGCAGTCGCCGGCCGAGCGCGGCCGCATCCATCCGATCAGCCAGGTCATCGACGAGATCGCGGCGATCTTCGGCGATCTCGGCTTTGCCATTGCTGAAGGACCTGACATCGAGACCGACTACTATAATTTCACCGCGCTGAATTTCCCGGAAGGCCATCCGGCCCGCGAGATGCACGACACCTTCTTCTTCCAGCCGGACGAGAAGGGCGAGCGCAAGCTGTTGCGCACCCACACCTCGCCGGTGCAGATCCGCACCATGGAGAAGCAGAAGCCGCCGATCCGCATCGTCATTCCCGGCAAGACCTACCGCCAGGATTCCGACGCCACCCATTCGCCTATGTTTCATCAGGTCGAGGGGCTGGTGATCGACAAGTCGGCCAACGTCGCCAACATGAAGTGGGTGCTGGAAGAGTTCTGCAAGGCCTTCTTCGAAGTGCCGCAGGTCAAGATGCGCTTCCGGCCGTCCTTCTTCCCGTTCACGGAGCCGAGCCTCGAGGTCGACATCCAGTGCGACCGTTCGCGGCCAGGCGAAGTGCGCTTCGGCGAAGGCTCCGACTGGATGGAGATCCTCGGCTGCGGCATGGTGCATCCCAATGTGCTCAGGGCCGGCGGGCTCGATCCCGACGAGTACCAGGGCTTTGCCTGGGGCATGGGCATCGACCGCATCGCCATGCTGAAATACGGCATGCCGGACCTGCGTGCCTTCTTCGACGCGGATGTGCGCTGGCTATCGCATTACGGCTTCAGGCCGCTCGACATGCCGACGCTGTTCGGAGGCCTGAGCGCGTGACGGTCCTGAAGACTCCTGCCAGCTATTACGGAACAGTCCAATGAAATTCACCCTCTCCTGGCTCAAGGATCATCTCGAGACCGACGCCACGCTGGCCGAGATCGTCGAGCGGCTGACCTCGATCGGCCTGGAGGTCGAACATGTCGATGACAAGGCCGGCCTGAGGCCCTTCGTCATCGCCAAGGTGCTGACGGCGGTGCAGCATCCCGATGCCGACCGGCTGCGGGTGCTGACCGTCGATACCGGCGACGGCAAGCCGCCGGTGCAAGTGGTGTGCGGCGCGCCGAATGCCCGCGCCGGCCTGATCGGCGCCTTCGCCGCGGCAGGCACCTATGTGCCCGGCATCGACGTGACGCTGACGGTCGGCAAGATCAGGGGCGTCGAAAGCCATGGCATGATGTGCTCCGAGCGCGAGCTGGAACTGTCCGACGAACACAATGGCATTATCGACCTGCCAGAGGATGCGCCGGTCGGCACCAGCTTTGCCGCTTACGCGCATCTCGACGATCCGGTCATCGAGATCAATTTGACGCCGAACCGGCCCGATGCCACCAGCGTCTACGGCATCGCCCGGGATTTGGCGGCGAGCGGACTCGGCCGCCTCGTCGGCGGCGCGATCATGCCGCATGTCGGCAGCGGCATGTGTCCGGTCAAGGTGACGATCGTGGCACCGGAGCTTTGCCCCGGCTTCGCACTCAGGCTGGTCAGGGGCGTCAAGAACGGCCCATCGCCGAAATGGCTGCAGCAGCGGCTGATCGCCATTGGGCTGAGGCCGATCAGCGCGCTGGTCGACATCACCAATTACGTCACCTTCGACCGCGGCCGGCCGTTGCATGTCTTCGATGCCGCCAAGGTCGCGGGCAATCTCGTCGTGCGCCGCGCCAAGGATGGCGAAACGGTGCAGGCGCTCGACGGGCGCGAATACACGCTGACGCCGGAGATCTGCGTGATCGCGGACGACAATGGCGTCGAATCCATTGCCGGCATCATGGGCGGCGAGCATTCCGGCTGTGACGAGAACACGACGGACGTGCTGATCGAATCCGCTCTTTGGGACCCGATCACCACGGCCCGCACCGGCCGCACGCTCGGCATCATCACCGACGCGCGCTACCGTTTCGAGCGCGGTGTCGATCCCGAATTCATGGTGCCGGGTATCGAGTTGGCGACGAAGCTGGTGATCGACTTCTGCGGCGGCACCCCGACGGAGACCGAGGTGGCCGGCTATGCCGGACATCAGCCGAAGATCGTTTCCCTTCCCTTGTCGGAAGTGAAGCGGCTGACCGGCATCGAGGTGCCGAAGGCGGAGAGCCTCGACATCCTGTCGCGTCTCGGCTTCCACGCGCAGGGATCGGGCTACGTCGTCGACGTGACCGTGCCCTCCTGGCGTCCCGATGTCGACGGCAAGGCCGACCTGGTCGAGGAGGTCATGCGCATCCATGGCGTCGACAATATCGCGCCGCAGCCGCTCGGCGCGCATGACGTGGTCAACGGCAAGATCCTGACGATGCTGCAGATCCGCACCCGTGCCGCCAAGCGTTCGCTTGCCGTGCGCGGTATGATGGAGGCCGTTACCTGGTCGTTCATTCCGGCCAGGCACGCCGAGTTGTTCGGCGGCGGCCAGACGGCGCTGAAGCTTGCCAACCCGATCGCAGCCGACATGTCCGACATGCGGCCCTCGCTGCTGCCAGGGCTGATTTCGGCCGCGCAGCGCAATGCCGACAAGGGCATCGGCGACGTTGCCTTGTTCGAGGTGTCGGGCACCTATGAAGGCGATGGCGCCGACCAGCAGCGACGCGTCGCCGCCGGCGTGCGACGCGGCACGGCCAAGCTCGACGGCTCAGGCCGCAACTGGGCCGGCAATTCCGGCCCTGTCGGCGTGTTCGACGCCAAGGCCGATGCCATCGCCGCGCTCGAAGCCTGCGGCGCGCCGGTCGACCGGCTGCAGATCGAGGCCGGCGGACCGGCCTGGTATCACCCCGGCCGTTCGGGCACGATCAAGCTCGGTCCGAAGACCGTGCTCGGCACGTTCGGCGAGTTTCATCCGAAGACGCTGGAAGGGCTCGATGTCTCCGGACCGCTATGCGGCTTCGAAGTGTTCGTCGATGCCGTGCCCGAGCCGAAGGCCAAGCCGACGAAAACCAAGCCCAGGCTGGAGCTGTCCGCTTTCCAGGCGGTGAAACGCGATTTCGCCTTCGTCGTCGACAGGGCCGTCGAGGCCGGCACGCTGGTGCGCGCCGCACTTGCCGCCGACAAGAAGCTGATCACGGCTGTCTCGGTCTTCGATATCTTCGAAGGCGCGTCGCTTGGCGAGGGCAAGAAATCGATCGCCATCGAAGTGTCGATCCAGCCGGTCGAGAAGACGCTGACCGACGAGGATTTCGAGGCGCTGGCCAGGCGCATCGTCGACAATGTCGGCAAGCAGACGGGCGGCATGCTCAGGGCATAGAGAATTCAGGATTGCGGGCAGGTGGCGAATCGCCCTCCAAAGGGCGATGGACCATCTCGCGTATTCCGGGCTTCCCTTCGAGGTGCAACGTGCGGCGTTTCTCGACATCGTCGCGGCTGATCCGCTGCTGGGCGAAACGCTGGCGCGAGTGCGCGACCTTGCCTTGCCGGATTGGCTGGTGGTTTCCGGCGCGCTCTACAACAGCGTCTGGAACCATCTGACAGGCAAGCCGTCGGGCTATGGCATCAGGGATGTCGACCTGTTCTATTTCGATGGCTCCGACCTGTCCTATGAGGCAGAGGACGGCGTGATCCGCAGGGCGGCGGCGCATTTCGAGGGACTGCCGCTGCCGGTCGAAGTGCGCAACCAGGCCCGCGTGCATCTGTGGTATCCGCAGAAGTTCGGGCAACCCTGCCCGCGCTATGCGAGTGCCAGTGAATCCGTCAGCTATTTCGCCTCGAAGACGCATGCGGTCGGTGTGCGCTACGGCGGCGATGGGCAATTGGAACTCGTGGCGCCGTTCGGGCTCGACGATCTCTTCTCGTTTCGCATCACACCGAACCGGGTGATGGATAACCGGCGGACGCATGAGACGAAGGGCAAGCGGGCAAAGGAGAACTGGCCGGAGATTAGGGTGGTGCCGTGGTGAGTGGCGGAAATTTTGAATGTCGGCGGGACAGCGCCCCCCTCTGCCCTGCCGGGCATCTCCCCCTCAAGGGGGGAGATCAGCCGCTTGGCGGTCTCAGCCTTCTTTCGACGCCGGCGATTGGCGAAAGCCGGGGTAATATCCAATCTCCCCCCTTGAGGGGGAGATGTCCGGCAGGACAGAGGGGGCGCCTCGCGCCTATCTATCTACCCATTCACCAGCGCCAGCAGCTCCTCGGTATAGCGCTTGCCCATCACCTTGTCGGGCGACAGCGCATCGCCTATCGATGCCACCTCGGCCGCGCTCAGCTCAATTCCGGCCGCCGCGGTGTTCTGCTCCAGATGGCGGATTTTTCGGGCACCCGGGATCGGAACAATAAAGTCGCCCTGGTGCAGTACCCAGGCTAGTGCCAGCTGCGCCGAGGTGACGCCCTTTTCGGCCGCCATCTTATCCAGCGTGGCGATCACCTTGGCATTGGCGGCCATGGCATCGGCCTGGAAGCGCGGCAGGCCACGGCGCCAATCGTCGTCGCTCAGGGTCTCCGGCTTGGCGATCGTGCCCGTGAGCAGGCCACGGCCGAGCGGGCTGTAAGGCACGAAGCCGATGCCGAGTTCGCGGCAGACGGCAAAGACATCGTCTTCCGGGTCGCGGCTCCACAGCGAATATTCGCTCTGCACGGCCGCGATCGGGTGCACCGCGTGTGCCCGTCGGATGGTGGCCGCACTCGCCTCCGACAGGCCCAGCGCCCGCACCTTGCCCTCGCGCACCAGCTCGGCCATGGCGCCGACCGTATCCTCGATCGGCACGTTCGGGTCGACACGGTGCTGGTAGTAGAGGTCGATGACATCGGTGCCGAGCCGCTTCAGCGAGGCCTCGGCAACAGCCTTGACGTGCTCGGGACGGCTGTCGACACCGGCCATCCGATCCATGCCGGTGCCTTCCTCCAGGATCTTGAAACCGAATTTGGTCGCGATCGTCACCTTGCCGCGAACCGATTTCAGCGCCTTGCCGAGCAGGATTTCGTTCTCATAGGGTCCGTAGACTTCCGCCGTGTCGAAGAAGTTGACACCGATCTCGACGGCGCGGTGCAAGGTGGCGATCGCCTCGGCTTCCGGCTGGCCGCCGTAGGCAAAGCTCATGCCCATGCAGCCAAGGCCGACCGGGAAGACTTCGAGTTCAGTTCCTAGCTTGCGAGTTTTCATCACGCATCTCCTTGTTGTGATGCGGCAGACATAACGGCTTGCAGTCCGTTCGATAATCGGCTCTTCTTCGTACGGGTCGTTCCAAGAAATAGATCAATGAACCGAGCACATCTCTCACAGCTTGCGGTACTGGCAACCGTTGCCCAATGCGGCAGTTTTCGCGGTGCGGCCAGGGAACTGGCTATCGCGCCTTCGGCGGTTAGCCATGCGGTCTCCAGCCTGGAAGCACGGCTTGGCGTGCGCCTTTTGGCGCGCAGCACGCGCAGTGTCGCTCCGACCGAGGAAGGCGCGCAGCTGCTGGAGCGATTGCGCCCGGCGCTTTCCGAGATCGATCTGGCGCTGGAGACAGCCGTCGAGGCGCGCGATCGGCCTGCCGGAAACCTGCGGCTCAGCGTGCCACGCACGTCAGCGCATCTGGTGCTGACGCCGCGGCTCAGCGCCTTTGCGTCAGCCTATCCCGACATCGTGCTGGAGATCGTCATCGAGGATCGCTTCACCGACGTGGTGGAAGGCGGTTTCGATGCGGGTGTGCGGCTCGGCGAAAGCCTGCAGCGCGACATGATCGCGGTGCGCATCGGGCCGGACATTCGTGGCGCCGTGGTGGGCGCGCCATCCTATTTCGAGACAAGCCCCAAGCCGCGCCATCCACGCGATCTCGCCGACCATCGCTGCATCCGCTTCCGCTTCTCCAGCGGTGTCCTCTACCGCTGGGAGTTCGAGAAAGACGGCGAAGAGGTCGAGATCGCGGTGCAAGGACCGCTGATCCTCGACGAGGACCATCTGATCGCTCAGGCCGCCGTCGGCGGCACCGGCCTTGCCTTCGTCTTCGAGGAGTATGTCCGCGCGCCGCTTGCCGACGGCCGGCTGATCCGCGTCCTGGAGGACTGGTGCCCGTTCTTCGACGGTTTCTTCGTCTACTATCCGAGCCGCCGGCAAATGCGGCCGGCGCTGAGGGCTTTCGTCGACTTCTTCAAGGTGAGCGGGTAGTCCACCCTCCCCAAGGGTGGAAGAAACCCAGCCTGGCAGTCGTTCGCCTCCCATGCAGACCATCACCAACACCGCGACCCGCTATGGCTGGGCAACCATCGTTCTCCACTGGCTGATCGGGGTTATCTTCATCGGCCAGTTCATACTCGGCTTCGTCATGGTCAGGACCCAAAGCCAACGCACGGCCTTCGAGCTGATCCAGCTGCACAAATCCCTGGGCTTTCTGCTGCTTGGCCTCGTCATCCTGCGTATCGCCTGGCGGCTCGGCAATGCGGTACCGCCCTTGCCGTCTTCTGTCGGCGCGTTGGAGCGCCGCTCGGCGCCGCTGGCACATCTGGCGCTCTATGTATTCCAGCTCGCCCTGCCTCTGTCCGGATGGGCGCTGGTGTCGGTTTCGACGCTGGAAATCCCCAGCATGCCGTTCAACCTGTTCGTCATGCCCAACCTGCCGCTGCCCGAATCCGACGCCGCCGAAAGTTTTTGGGCGTCGGCGCACTGGTATCTCGCCTATGCCGGCATCGCGCTCGTTGCGCTGCATGTCTGCGCGGCCCTGCGCCACCATTTCCTACTGCGTGACAGCGTGCTCACGCGCATGATCACGCCTTCGTCAGCCGGGGAATAGAACGGGCGTTGGTCTCGTTTGTGAGGTGAGGACGCCAGAGAGCGTTGCCTCCTAACAAGGAACAACCCAATGCGTGCGCGAATCCTCGGATTGGCGGCTGCCGCCGCCTGCCTTGCCATGCCAGTCCATGCGGCAGTCGTGCTTAGCGATGCTGCCGGCAACTATACGATCAGCCAGGCTGGTTCCGCGATCCGCTTCACCATCGGCAAGGCCGGCGGCGGCGGCTTCGACGGCGCCTTTGCCCGTTTCAAGGGCACTATCCGCATCGACAACAAGGATGTCGGTCGCTCCAAGGTCGACCTCACCATCTATCCCGAAAGTGTCGGGACCGGCCAGGGCCGCATCGATGCCTTCCTGCGTTCCGACGCGGTGTTCGACGCGGCCAACAGCCCCGAAATCCAGTTCCGCTCGACCGGCGTGACCCGCACCGGCGACACGACGGCGATCGTCACCGGCCGGCTGACGGCGCGCGGCAAGACGTTTCCGGAAAAATTCACCGCCGAGCTCGACGGGTTGAAGGGTGGCACGATAAAATTCCACGTCACCGGCAAGGTGCTGCGCTCGCGCTACGGCATGGATGTCGGCACGCCGCTCTATTCCAACGTCGTCGATTTCGACATGACGCTGACGGGGAAAAGGGGCTAAGCGCGGCTGCGGTACCTGGTTTCCTCGCCCACTTTCGTGGCGCGAGGAACAGAGCACCCGCATTGGCTTTTCCACCGATTTCAGGCAAACCTCCTTGCTTGAAATCGATATGGAGAAGCGTGATGTTCCGATGGGGTGTGTTGTCGACGGCCAAGATCGGCCGGGAGCAATTGTTGCCGGCGATCGTCGGGGCGGAAAACGGCGTGCTCTCGGCGATCGCCAGCCGCGACCCGTCGAAGGCCAAGGCATTGGGCGACCGCTTCGGCGCGCGCCACGCCTTCGGCTCCTATGAGGAGTTGCTCGCTTCCGACGAGGTCGACGGCGTCTATATCCCGCTGCCGACCTCGCAGCACGTCGAATGGACGGCCAAAGCCATCGAAGCCGGCAAGCATGTGCTGGTCGAAAAACCGCTGGCGCTCGACGCCAAGGACATCGCGCCGCTGATCAAGCTGCGCGACGCCAGGAAGGTGCTGGTCTGCGAAGCATTCATGGTTATCTATCATCCGCAATGGATCAAGGTGCGTGATCTGATCGCCAGCGGCGCCATCGGCCGGCTGCGCCATGTGCAGGGCGCTTTCTCCTACTACAATGTCGATCCCAACAACATGCGCAACAAGCTTGATCTGGGCGGCGGCGCGCTGCCCGATATCGGCGTCTACCCGACCGTGTCGACGCGCTTTTCGACCGGCAAGGAGCCGCTGCGCGTGCAGGCGACGATCGAGCGCGACAAGACATTCGGCACCGACATCTATTCCTCGATCCGCGCCGATTTCGGCGATTTCGAACTGTCCTTCTATTTGTCGACCCAGATGGCGGCACGCCAGGTGATGGTGTTCCACGGTGAGAAGGGTTTCATCGAAGTGTTCTCGCCCTTCAATGCCGGGCTCTACGACCATCACCGCGTCGAACTGCACAACCAGAACCACACCGAGGCGCAGGTGTTCCGCTTCCCCGGCACGCAGCAGTACAGGCTCGAGGTCGAAACCTTCGCGCGGGCGGCACTTGGCGGCAAGGAGCGGGTCTTCACGCTCGAAGAATCCGTGCTCAACCAGAAAGTCATCGACGCCATCTTCCGCGCCGGAGACACAGGCGGCTGGGAGACCGTCTGAGCCATTGTTTGACGCAATTCCCTAGGGAGAGCGCTACGCGCTTTTCCCGGGAAAACCGCCTCACACACTTCCTGGAATTGCTTGCTTAGCCGGTTAACTGAGAGGAAAAATGGCTGACGACGCGGATGTGATCATTGTCGGCGCCGGCCTTGCGGGGCTGGTTGCCGCCGCCGAGCTTGCCGAGGCCGGCAAGAAAATCATCATCGTCGACCAGGAGCCGGAGCAATCGCTGGGCGGTCAGGCGTTCTGGTCGTTCGGCGGGCTTTTCCTCGTCGATTCACCGGAGCAGCGGCGCATGCGCATCCGCGACTCCCATGATCTGGCGCTCGAGGACTGGATGGGCACCGCCGCTTTCGACCGGCCGGAAGACCACTGGCCGCGCAAATGGGCGGAGGCCTATGTCGGCTTTGCCGCCGGCGAGAAGCGCTCCTGGCTGATCGAGCGCGGCCTGAAGTTCTTTCCTGTCGTCGGCTGGGCCGAACGCGGCGGCGGCAATGCCATCGGCCACGGCAATTCGGTGCCGCGCTTCCACGTCACCTGGGGTACCGGCCCCGGCGTGCTGGAATCTTTCGTGCTGCGCGTGCGCGAGGCGCAAAAGCGTGGATTGATCGACTTCAGGTTCCGCCATCGTGTCAATGCGCTGACGCGAACGGGAGCAGCCGTGACCGGGGTACAGGGCGATATCCTGCAGCCGAGCACTGCCGAGCGTGGCCGCAAGAGCTCGCGCGAAGTATCAGGCGATTTCGAGCTTCATGCCCAAGCCGTGATCGTCGCCTCCGGCGGCATCGGCGGCAATCACCAGCTGGTGCGGGAAAACTGGCCCAAGCGGCTGGGCAACGCGCCGAAGCGCATGATCACCGGCGTGCCGGACCATGTCGATGGCCGCATGCTGGCCATATCGGAACAGGCCGGCGGCTCGATCATCAACCGCGACCGGATGTGGCATTATGTCGAGGGCATCAAGAATTGGGCGCCTATCTGGACCGATCACGCGATCCGCATCCTGCCCGGCCCGTCCTCGCTGTGGCTCGATGCGCGTGGGAAACGCCTGCCGGTGCCGCTCTATCCCGGCTTCGACACGCTTGGCACGCTCAGCCACATCATGAGCACCGGCTTCGATTATTCCTGGTTCATCCTGACGAAGAAGATCATCCAGAAGGAATTCGCGCTGTCGGGCTCGGAGCAGAACCCCGATCTGACGGGAAAAAGCTGGCGCCAGGTGCTCGGCCGCGCCACGTCGGGCATCCCCGGCCCCGTCAAGGCGTTCATGGAAAAGGGCGAGGATTTCATCGTCGAGGCCGAATTGCCAAAGCTGGTCGCCCGCATGAACGCGCTGGCCGGCGGCGAACCGCTGCTCGATGTGGCAGGGGTCGAGCGCGAAATCCGCGCCCGCGACAGGCAGCTCGACAATCCGTTCTCCAAGGACATGCAGATCACCGCGCTGCGCGGGGCGCGGGCCTATCTCGGCGACCGGCTGATCCGCACGGCAAAGCCGCACAAGATGCTCGACCCCGCGAACGGACCGCTGATCGCGGTGCGTCTCAACATCCTGACCCGCAAGACGCTGGGCGGCCTGCAGACCGATCTCGACAGCCGCGTGCTCGGACCCGACGGCCAGCCGGTGCCGGGCCTCTATGCCGTCGGCGAAGCCGCTGGTTTCGGCGGCGGCGGCGTGCATGGTTACGCGGCGCTCGAAGGCACGTTCCTGGGTGGCTGCATTTTCTCGGGCCGCGGCGCCGGCCGGGCGGCGGCACGCTCGGTGGGGTGAAGCGGCAGCGGCTTGCCCGCTCGGCCGAGCCGTTGCCATCGACGAACTGCAGTCTAGGAAAGTTTTGGCGCGCCCGAAGAGATTCGAACTCCTGACCCCCAGATTCGTAGTCTGGTGCTCTATCCAGCTGAGCTACGGGCGCGCATCAGGCCATGTTTTCGACGGCCCCGCGATCCGGTCCGAAAGACCGGCCGCGAATGTGTGCAGTTCCCTAACGACTGAATTTACGAAAAGCAAGCCGATCCGGCAAAAGTTTTGTCGCAAGCCTGTCACGCGGCGATGCCGGCGCCGATCCCGGCACTTCGAGCCGCTGTGGGGCCGGCCTAAATCCAGACAGCGGACGATCGGGAACGGTTGGGGAGAGCGACGGGGGAAGGCACGGCACGAAACCCTCAGGCCGGGCGGCGCAGGCCACCACGGGCCTGGTCGAGCCGCACCGGCTGGTCGGGGATGGTGACGGCGAATGTGGTGCGCCCGCCGATCGATTCGACCAATTCCACCGTGCCGCCATGCGCCCGGATCAGTTCGTGCGCGATCGCAAGGCCAAGGCCGGTGCCGCCGCTGCGCGCCGAGCCGCGAAAGGCCGCGAACAGGTTTTCGCGCGCCTTCGGCGGCAGGCCGGGACCTGTGTCGGTGACAGCGATGCGGCTGACACTGCCCATGCGCTCGGCCGAGACCGCCAACCGCCGCACCACGGCGCTTTCGGTGTCGGCCGCCATCGCCTGCACCGAGTTGCGGCAAAGATTGGTGAGCACCCGGAAGAGCTGGTCGGAATCGGCATCCACCTCGAAAGCCACCTCGACGGCGTTGATGAACTCGATGCCCTCCTCGATGTCGAGCAGGCCGTGCACGTCCTCGACCAGTTGGCGCAGCCTCACCCTGCGGCGCGAAGGCGGCGGCTCCTGCGTGCGGCCGTAATGAAGCACACCCTCCGAATAGGAGACGGCGCGGTCGAGCGCGCGCAACAGTTTTGGCGCGAAGGCCTGCACGGTCGGATCCTTGACCTGGCGCAGGCGGTCCGACATCAGCTGGGCCGAGGCCAGGATGTT
Source organism: Mesorhizobium sp. Cs1299R1N3 (assembly GCF_037179625.1). Taxonomy (NCBI): domain Bacteria; kingdom Pseudomonadati; phylum Pseudomonadota; class Alphaproteobacteria; order Hyphomicrobiales; family Phyllobacteriaceae; genus Mesorhizobium; species Mesorhizobium sp. Cs1299R1N3. The sequence continues at coordinate 1,011,802 of NZ_JAPYKQ010000001.1, forward strand.
GCGCATGTCGTGGTTGATCTTCGATACCGCCAAGCCGAGGTCGGCAAGATGCTTCTGCTCGGCCAGCATCCTTTGCAGCCGCTCCTGCATCTGCGACAGCTCGCGCTCGGCCACGCCGATCTCGTCGGCGCGGTCGGCGGGGTGAATGATCCGCCCGGGATCGTCGGGAGCCTCGGAAAAGGACAGCATCGAGCGCGTCATGGTACGGATCGGGCCGATCATGATCAGGTCGATCGCGGCATAGACCAGCATGGCCGTGAACAGCGAGATCAGGAGCGAGACGAAGGCGACGTTGCGCGAGTAGATGAGCATGGCCTTGCGCAGGGAATAGTCCGGCATGATCAGCTCGAACTCCTTGTCGCTGTCGCCGACCGGTCCGAAAACGCGCAGCATCCTGTCGCCGCCGAAAAACAGCGTGTCCAGCGCGCCGGTCATGCCCTTGACCATGCCGACGCTGGCGAGATCGATGTGTTCGTCGACCTGCGGCGGCATGTCGGCCACCACCAGAAGCCGCGAGACGCCGCCATCGCGCACCGCGATCGCCTTGGCGCCGATGGCCATCAGCACGTCATTCTGGGCCGTGCGCGACAGCGACGTCGAATCGCCCTGCACCAGCACGATCGACACGGCGGCGGCCGTGCTCAGCCTCTCCTTGAGCCAGCTCAGCCTGTAGCTGGCGATCCAGGGCAGGAAGATCAGCACTTCGGCCAGCAGCACGAAAACGATGGTGAGCAGCAGCAGTTTGGTCGACAGGCCGCGCGACAGGGGTACGGTGCGGACAGCGGCTGGCGCCGTTCCGGTCCCTTCCCCTGCTTGGCTGGCTTCGCTCATGCGACTCGATCTTCACAATCACTTGATCAGCCAAGATTAGGCGATTACGGCTTTTTTGCCAATTTCTCCCTTGGTCGGAAAAATAGATGCTCCAAAAGAGGTGCGTCTTTAGCGCGCCGACGCCGGATTGACTTCCAAAACCCTTCTTTCTATAAGCCCGCTCACGCTCGGGCCATTCGTCCCGGCGCGGTTTCGATCGCGCCAAAACCGGCCCGGCAAAGCTCCTGTTACAAAGTGACAGAATCAAGAAGGGCCGCACCCCGCGGTATTAAAACAAATGAAGCGTACCTACCAACCGTCCAAACTCGTCCGCAAACGCCGGCACGGCTTCCGTGCCCGCATGGCCACCAAGGGTGGTCGTGGCGTCGTCGCAGCTCGCCGCAACCGCGGCCGCAAGCGGCTCAGCGCCTAAGCGAGACGAGATCGTTGCCCGCAACCGGCAAGCCAGTGGGGCAAAATCCCAAGCGGCTTCTGAACCGCGCGGAATTCCTGGCCGTCCGTCGTGGTGAAAAGCGACGCGGACGGTTTTTCCTCGTCGAGGTCCTCGACCGCGGCGACGGCGGGGTGCCGCGCGTCGGCTACACTGTCACCAAGAAGGTCGGCAACGCTGTTGTGCGCAACCGCGTCAGGCGGCGGCTGAAAGAGGCCGTCCGCGTCCATGCGGCAGATGACATGGTGCCCGGCAATGATTATGTCATCGTCGGGCGCGATGATGCGCTGCGCGCGCCTTTCGGCCAGTTGAAGGCCGAACTCTCCCGCCGACTTCGCGGAACACGATAGGCCAAGGGCTCTCGATGGAAAACAACCGGAACTTCTTCATCACCATCGCATTGTCGGTGCTGATCCTGGCGGTATGGCAGTATTTCTACGTGCTGCCGCGCAGCGAGGCCCAGCGCGAGGCCGCCAAGATCGAGCAGCAGCGCGTCGAGGAACAGAAGAAGGCGGCCGAAGCGGCCAATCCGGGCGCATCGACGCCGGCCCCAGGCACAACCGCCCCGGGCGCCATTCCCAACGCCCCCGGAGGTGATGTCGTCACCGCTGCCGGCCGCGATCAGGCGCTGGCGGCATCCAAGCGCGTCAAGATCGACACGCCGAGCCTCGAGGGCTCGATCAATTTGACCGGCGCGCGGCTCGATGACCTCAAGCTCAAGCACTACACCGAGACCGTCGACAAGAATTCGCCCGAGATCGAGCTGCTCAACCCGCAGGCTCTGCCCACGGGCTATTTCGCCGAGATCGGTTTTGTCGGCAACGACAAGACCGGCGCGGTGCCGGGTGCCGAAACGGTGTGGAGCGTGGACGGCAATCCGACGCTGACCCCGTCGACGCCGGTGACGCTCACCTACACCAACGACAAGGGCCTGACCTTCAAGCGCACCTTCTCCGTCGACGTCAACTACATGTTCACGGTGTCGGACACGGTGCAGAATTCCGGCTCGAGCGCGGTTTCGCTGTTCAATTACGGCCGCGTCACGCGCTACGACAAGCCGGCCGTCGCCAGCACCTATGTGCTGCATGAAGGCCTGATCGGCTTCACCGGCGCCGAAGGCCTGCAGGAACACAAATACGCGTCGGTCGAGAAGGACAAGCAGTACCAGCCCGGCAAGTCGACCGACGGCTGGCTCGGCATCACCGACAAATACTGGGCCGTCACGCTGGTGCCGACCGAGAAGCAGCCGTTCCAGCCGCGTTATGCCTATTTCGAGGACGGCCGCCATCGCTACCAGTCCGACTTCCTGACCGACCCGATCAATGTCGAGGCCGGCCAGTCGGCGACCGTCGAGACCGAGGTCTTCGCCGGTGCCAAGGAAGTCGCCAAGATCAACGCCTATGCCGAAGACCGCCACATCAAGCGGTTCGACCTGCTGATCGACTGGGGCTGGTTCCACTTCATCACCAAGCCGATGTTCTGGCTGATCGACACGCTCTACAAATTCCTCGGCAATTTCGGCCTGGCGATTCTCGCCACCACCGTCATCGTCAAGGCGCTGTTCTTCCCGCTCGCCAACAAGTCCTACGCGTCGATGGCGAACATGAAGAAGGTGCAGCCCAAGATGCTCGAGATCCGCGAGAAATACGCGGACGACAAGATGAAGCAGCAACAGGCGATGATGGAGCTGTACAAGACCGAGAAGATCAATCCGCTCGCCGGCTGCTGGCCGGTGGCGCTGCAGATTCCGGTCTTCTTCTCGCTCTACAAGGTGCTCTACATCACCATCGAGATGCGCCACGCGCCGTTCTTCGGCTGGATCCAGGATCTGGCCGCGCCCGATCCGACATCGATCTTCAACCTTTTCGGGCTGGTCCCAGTCACGCTACCGCACATGCTGATGATCGGCGTCTGGCCGCTGATCATGGGCGTCACCATGTTCCTGCAGATGCGCATGAACCCGACGCCGCCGGATCCGACGCAGGCCGCGATCTTCACCTGGATGCCCGTCATCTTCACCTTCATGATGGCCGGGTTTCCAGCGGGTCTGGTCATCTACTGGGCCTGGAACAACACGCTGTCGATCCTTCAGCAGGGCGTGATCATGAAGCGCCAGGGCGCCAAGATCGAGCTGTGGGACAATCTGGTGGCGCTGTTCCGCAAGAAACCCTCGCCGGCGGAATAGCCGGCGCCTTTTTGGCAAAAAAGAGCCCGCCCGGTAGACTGAACCGTAAGTGGGCGGTTTAGACAGGGGTGGATTTGACGGCTGGGTCCTGTGTTCCACAGGGCTCAGCCTTTTAGTTTCAGTGATGCAGCTAGTTTCAGTGATGCAGCGTGCGATGCCGTGGTCCGGCACGCGATAGGGACCAGGGACCGAACCGGCATTTTCCTGGCCTCCCCTCGCTGCCGGCAAATCAGCCGCACCTCGCTGCTGCCGGATTGCCCCGCATGGAACTTATCCTGCGTTCAAGAGTTCGCGCAAAAGGCTTCCTAAAGCTCCCGCGTGGGAGGATCAGGTCGACGCGTCTGTCCAAATTCAAGGCAGTGCAGCGGATCGGCCTCATCATGCTACTTGCAGCGAGGCATTCCGATGAGCAGCAACATTCACCCAAAGACACGCAAGCCCTCCGACAAGGATTTGAAGCAGAATCCCGGAATTGGCGCCTCCAGGGGCACGATCAAGGGTGGCAATCTTCTCGACGAGGACGAGGAACTGGACGGCGAGAATACTTTCAAGGGAGATGTCGATAACGACACCACGCCGCAAGGCGGGGTCAATCCCCGGCAGACCGGGCGAACCAACGAATAGGAGCCTGGCACGACCGGCGTCGAGCGTGCAGAGGATCGCCCTGATTGGAGGCTGTCATGCTGGATTTCGAGCACGCCAGGCATCGGATGGTGGAGGCGCACATCGCGCGCCGCGGTGTGCATGACAAGCGGGTTCTGAATGCGTTGCGCCGGGTCGCGCGGGAGCAATTCGTCGACAAGGGTTTTGAGGAATTCGCCTATGAGGACAGCCCGCTGCCGATCGGCAGCGGACAGACGATCTCGCAACCCTTCATCGTGGCGAAAATGGCTGAGATGGCCGAGATCGAGGCGACCGATCGCGTGCTGGAAATCGGCACCGGCTCGGGCTACGCGGCAGCCGTACTGGCCGAACTTGCTGAACACGTTTTCACCATCGAGCGGCACCGACCGCTCGCGCAACAGGCGGAACGGCGGCTCAATGCCGCCGGTTACCGAAACATCGAAGTCAGGGTCGGCGACGGCACGAAAGGCTGGCAGGAAAAGGCACCCTTCGACGCTATCGTCGTCGCGGCCGCCGGCAAGTCCATTCCTCTCGACTTGCAGGAGCAGTTGGAGATCGGCGGCAGGCTGATCATTCCGGTCGGTGAGGACCCTTACTCGCAGCGCCTCGTTCGCCTCACGCGGATTGCGGCAAACAAGTTCGAGGAGGAGGATCTCGGTGGTGTCATGTTCGTGCCGCTGATCGGCGAGCATGGCGGGCACGAGGAAAACGCGCCGTCGGCGCGCGAGGTACGCCCACCTTCATTGCCGCGGCAAATCGCGGGGGCGGCCGAAGATTTGCCGCCGATCGACGATCCGGCCTTCGGCGCAATGTTCGACCGGTTCGGCAGCCGGCGCGTTGTCCTGCTCGGGGAAGCCAGCCACGGCACTTCGGAATTCTATCGTGCCCGCGCGGCTGTCACGCGACGCCTCCTCCAGCGACACGGGTTCACCATCGTGGCAGTAGAGGCGGACTGGCCGGATGCAGCACAGATCAACCGGTATGTGCGCGCAGAGGAACGGCAGTCGGAGGCGCAGCCGTTCCAGCGCTTCCCGACCTGGATGTGGCGCAACACCGAGGTGTCCGAATTCATCGGCTGGCTGCGCAAGTACAATCAGGACGTGCCCGATCACGCGAAGGCAGGCTTCTACGGACTCGATCTCTACAATATGAGCGGCTCGATCGCCACGGTGCTCGCCTATCTAGACAAGGTCGATCCCGAAGCGGCCGCCGTAGCGCGCGAGCGCTATGGCTGTCTGATGCCCTGGCAGAACGAGCCCACCACCTACGGGCGCGCGGCGCTGCGGCCGGGCTACAGAACCTGCGAAGAGGCCGTGGTGCGACAGTGCATGGATCTGTTCGAGCGATCCATGGCCGAAGGCGACGGCGCTCTCCTCGACGCCAAACAGAGTGCACGTCTGGTCGCATCGGCCGAGCGGTACTATCGCGTGATGTATTATGGCGGCGCCGAGACATGGAACCTCCGCGACCGGCACATGTTCGAAACGCTCGATCAGCTTCTCGAAGCGCATGGACCGGATTCGAAGGCCGTGGTGTGGGCGCATAACTCGCATATCGGCGACGCGCGGCATACCGTCATGGGTACCGTCCGCGACGAGTTGAACATCGGCCAGCTCTGCCGGGAACGCTTCGGCGCGCGGACGGCGCTGATCGGTTTCGGAACAGATACCGGTACTGTCGCCTGTGCCTCGGATTGGGACGGTGAGATGGAGGTGAAGGACGTGAATCCTTCGCTGCCGAACAGCTTCGAGCGACTGTGTCACGACAGCGGCAAACCATCGTTCCTGCTGGATTTTGGGCGCCATGGCCAGCTCGGCGACGATCTGGCGGCGCCGAGGCCGGAACGCTATATCGGCGTCATCTACCGGCCGGAGACCGAACGGCTCAGCCATTACATGGACTCGTCCGTCTCCCGCCAGTTCGACGCCTTCGTCTGGTTCGATCGAACGTCCGCTGTTACGCCGCTCAGCATGTCGGCCGACAGCACCGGCAAGGTACCGGATACATTTCCGTTCGGCATCTGAATGTCCGGAACTCGATGCCAGTGCATTGGCGGGTCAGACTGTCCTCAACCGCACGGCCTGTCGAAAACGCCTGGCTCGTCCGGGCTTTTTCTCTGGGGCGGGCATCGTTCACGTTCCCGTGATCGGCGAAACTGAAAGCGCTCGCGTGGCGTGACTGCTTGTGCGTTTCCAAAGGCTATCAATTCCGATCAGCCCTCACCCGGAGGAAGACCACATGCGCTTGCCCACATTCAGGACCATCGCCATATCAGCCCTTGTCGCCGGCATGGCGATTTCCGCTCCCGCCCATGCCAAGAACCCGAATGTCGGCGGCGCGCCGATGTACGCCACCAAGAACATCGTCGAGAACGCGGTCAAGTCGAAGGACCACACGACGCTGGTCGCCGCCGTCAAGGCGGCCGGCCTGGTCGACACGCTGCAGGGCGCTGGCCCCTTCACCGTCTTTGCCCCGACCAACGAAGCCTTCTCGGCACTGCCGAGCGGCACGGTCGACACGCTGCTCAAGCCCGAGAACAAGGACAAGCTCACCAAGGTGCTGACCGCGCATGTCGTGGCCGGCAAGATTTCCGGCGCCGAGATGATGGAGAAGGCCAAGGCGATGGGCGGCAAATACGAGATGAAGACCGTCTCGGGCGACACGCTCACCGCCGAGATCAAGAAAGGCAAGCTCTACATCATGGACGAGTCCGGCGGCGAGGCGAAGGTGACGATCGCCGACGTAAACCAGTCGAACGGCGTCATCCACGTCGTCAACAAGGTTCTGTTGCCGAAGTAGCGGCTTCCGGCGAAAAGGGGGCGTTGGCGGATCGTCGGGGCCTTCTCGGTCCGCCATCCCCGCCTCATGACGAGGTGCCATGTTTCTTGGAAAGCCCTGTCGGCGAAGCCGGGGTCCTGTCCCTCACACCTTCGTGCTGCCGCCCGGAGCGTCGAACGTTCAGGTCTATCAGGGCAGTGGTTTCGACAGGCGCGCTATCCAACCCGATCGTGATCCGCCACGGCAACAAATCAGCTTGTCCGCCACGGAAGACTCGCTCCCCGGCCGATTGGTGCTATAGGGCGGATCACGCTATTTTGAGCAGGCGCCTCCGGTCACGGATGCGCCTGTCTGCCAGTTCCCGGACGAAACCACATGAACGGACCCAACCCCGGCATCAAGCACCCGATCCCGATGCACACGCGCGTCGGCTTCCTGAAACCGCTGGTGACAGTGCCGAATATCGAGATCGGCGACTTCACCTATTATGACGACCCGGACGGGCCGGACAAATTCGCCGAAAAATGCGTGCTGCATCACTATCCCTTCATCGGCGACAAGCTCATCATCGGCAAATTCTGCGCCATCGCCGAAGGCGCACGCTTCATCATGAACGGCGCCAACCATGCCATGTCCGGCTTTTCGACCTATCCGTTCAACATTTTCGGTCATGGCTGGGAAAACGGTTTTGACCCGGCGACCTGGTCGAAGGAAGTGCGCGGCGATACCGTGGTCGGCAGCGATGTCTGGATCGGCATGGAGGCGGTGGTCCTGCCTGGCGTGGAAATAGGCCATGGCGCCATCGTCGCCGCCAAATCGGTGGTGACGCACGATGTGCCGCCCTATGCGATCGTCGCCGGCAACGCGGCGAAAGTGGTCAAGATGCGTTTCGACGACAGGACGATCCGGCGGCTGCTGGCGGTGGCATGGTGGGACTGGCCGGTGGACAAGGTCGGCCGCAACCTCGACGCCATCAGGGGCGCCGATATCTCTCTTCTGGAGGCAGCAGCTTGAACGTTCCCAACAGCACCGCGATCGGCACCGACCTGTTCACGCGCGGGTGGATCTTCATCCGTGGTGTGCCGGCCATGAAGTTCCTGCCGCCGGAAGGGCCGCCCGAAATCGCCTTTGCCGGCCGCTCCAATGTCGGCAAGTCGTCGCTGATCAATGCGCTGGTCAACCAGAAGGGGCTGGCGCGCACCTCCAACACGCCAGGGCGCACGCAGGAGCTCAACTATTTCGTGCCGGACGGGTTTTCCGGCGAGGGCGCCGACCTGCCGCCAATGGCACTGGTCGACATGCCGGGCTACGGCTATGCCACCGCGCCCAAGGAGAAGGTCGACGAGTGGACGAAGCTGGTCTTCGATTATCTCAAGGGCCGGGTCACGCTGAAGCGGGTCTACGTACTGATCGATGCCCGCCACGGCATCAAGGCCAAGGACGACGAGGTGCTGTCGCTGCTCGACAAGGCGGCGGTGTCCTACCAGATCGTGCTGACCAAGACCGACAAGATCAAGGCCGTCGGCGTGCCGCGGCTGATCGAGGAGACGCTGGCCAAGATCAAGACGCGTCCGGCGGCGTTTCCGTTCGTGCTGGCGACCTCATCCGAAAAAGGCGAAGGCCTCGAGGAGCTGCAGGCCGCGATCGTGCTTGCGGCCAATGGCGGCTAGTCGTCCTACGCGATCCGTTGACCGCCCCCTGGCAATCCGTCAACATCGCAATGCCGTTCGAGGGCAACCGGATGCGTATCGTTTTTCGTTGTGATCCCGCGCTTGCCGAAATGCTGCCCCGGCCGGTTCCCGCGCGCGGCGTCCTGCCCGACTGGCTCCGCAAGATGCCTCCGAAAGCCTATTCGGAAATCCATGGGCGAGAGATCAGGACGGTAAAACAGTGTCCGCCCTTCGTCGATGCCATGACGCATGGCTTCATGATCCTGCTGCCATGCGACGTGACCGTTGAGAACGGGGCCTTTGAATGGCGGTGGGACATCACCGAGCCGTCAACGAAGGGCCACCCGCGTTCGCCGCTCAGCTTCCATGTCGCCGAACAGCTCGCCGGCGCACCGTTGTCGAATGGGCTGGCGGCCATAAAATTCAACAGTTTCTGGACGATCGAGCTGGAGGAAGGCTGGTCCCTCTTCGCCACCCATCCGGTCAACCGCGATGATCTTCCTTTCCGCCTGGTGACTGGTGTCGTCGATTCAGATCACTTCCAGGACGCCGGCATCAATTTCCCGGCGATTTGGACCGACCAGGGTTTCTCCGGCGTGCTGGCGAAGGGCACACCGGTTGCGCAATGCTTTCCCGTGCCGCGCGCCGCGCCCGAACTTGTCTTCGAAAGCTTCGATGCCGTGCGCAAGGCCTCCTATGAAAAAACCGTCGCCGATGTTCTTGCCGAACCCGGCGTCTACCGGAAGCAGTTTCGCGTAAAGCGCGCCCGCTAACCTCCAAGCAAGCCCTTCAACGTTTCGCGATCGATCCAAAGCTTGCCGTGCGGCGCTGACGTCAGGGCCATCGCGATGATGCCGAAGGTTGTGGCGCGTTGCTCGTAGGCCGTTCGATAGGCCTCGATCGCGGCGTCCATGTCGCCCGCTTCCTGAAGCACTACCCCCAGATTGACCGCCGCCTCGGCGTTGTCGGGGCGTATCTCCAGCGCTTTGCGATAGGCGGCCGCTGCCCCCGCATGATCATGCAGATCCTGCCTGACAAGGGCGAGGTCGAACCACGCCGATGCAGGCGCGTCTCCCTTTACGGCCCGCTCCAGCAAAGGTGCCGCATCGGCGGGCATTCCGTCCTCGAACAGCATGCGGCCCAGGCGCGCTGCCGCCTCCGCCGACAAGGGATCGGCAAGTGTCACCTGTCGCCACAGCTCGAGCGCCTGGGTCCGGTCGCCTGCCTCATCAAGTGTTCGCGCCTGCTCGATGAGCACAGCGGCGCCAGGCGCCAATTCGGCCGCGCGTGAGAAATGGAACAGCGCTTGGTCAAAATCCCGTGCCGCCCGCGCCAAGCGACCGGCGAGCAATTGAGCGGATGCGTTGTCAGGCCGGATCGCCAGACTTGCCTGAATATGGGCGCGGCCTCCCGATATCTCTCCCTTGGCGAAAAGAACGGCAGCCATAAGGTGGTTGAGGGCAGGGTCGTCGGCCGCCTGGCGAAGAGCCTCCACGCAAAGCAGGCGTGCCTGCTCGTGGCGACCGGCGTTGAAGTCCGCCACGATGCGTCGCATCTCATTCTGGAGCTTCGGAACGCCCATCCGGATCTGCCTTCACACTCACGAACGAGAACCATTCCCGCGGAACGATCGGTTCCACCCAGATCCAGACGTTGACGCTCAGCGCTTTGAGGTCAAGCCGGCCTCCGCAAAAAAATGGACGGCCGTTTCGGATAGTCCTGTCAGGATGAATGTAAGGTCTTTTCTCCCTCTGCCAGCCTTTCGGTGCCGTAGGCTTTCAGAAACATGTCGACGCCCGACCTGACGATGTGGTCGATCTCGTCCTGGGGCGGGGCCTTGGTGCGGTAGGCGAAGATGCACTGCCGGAAAAGACCGGCCAGGCACAATTCGGTGAACTGATAGGCTGCGAGATCGACATCTTCGATCTCGAGCAGGCCGCGTTCGATGGCGGCATTGAGGAAAGTCACGACCTTGTCATGGCCGCGCTTGGGCCCGCGTTCGTAAAAACGCGCGCCCATGTCCGGTATCCTGTCGGAGGCGCCGATAACCGTACGCTGCGCCTGGATGACCCTGGCCGAGGTGATCTTCATGGACAGCACCTTGCCGAACTTGACCAGCGTCTGGCGCAGGTCATCGGCGCGGTCGAGCATGTCGTACATGTTCTTGAAGATGGTGCCGCGCTCTTCCTCGATCAGCGCCTCGAACAGCTCTTCCTTGTTGGCGAAGTAGACATAGATGGTGCCCTTGGAGACGCCAGCCTCGCGCGTGATGTCGTTCATCGAGGCGGCCTCGAAGCCCTTTTCAATGAAGACACGACGGGCGCCGTCGATGATCTGGCTGCGCTTGACCGGGTCCTGTCCAGCCGCCGGCCGGCCGCGGCGCAGACCTTCCAGCAGGTCTTCGCACGGGTCGGTCTCGGCGTTGCCCACAGTCTCATCCATATAAGTCGCACCTCGAAATAATTCGAACCACCCGGTTCGATTTCCTCTTGATATGGTCCTCTTTACGCGCTATGTCAACGGCCAGATCGAACCGAACGGTTCAGTATTATAACATTAGAGAGATGTCATGTCCTCGAACACGCCCGCCACCGCCGAAGTCCGCCCTTTTCCCAATGCCAAGGTCGCCCCGGCGACGGAAGCGCCCGATGTGCATGTCCAGCCGGCTGTCGCACCGCCGCCGGAGGCTGAAGCTCCGGCCAAGAAGAAGCGTTCGGTGCGCTCCTTCCTGCTGCCGATCATCGGCCTTGCCCTTTTGAGCGGCGGCGCCTGGTACGGCTATGATTACTGGACCACCGGCCGCTTCATGATCTCGACGGACGATGCTTATGTCCAGGCCGACATGTCGTTCGTCTCGCCAAAAATTTCCGGCTATGTCGATCAGATCCTGGTCAGCGAAAACCAGCAGGTCAAGGCCGGTGATCCGCTGCTGACGATTGATGCCGGCGACTACAAGATCGCTGTTGCCCAGGCCGAGGCGCAGATCGCCACACTGGCCAAGACGCTCGACCGCATCGACGCGCAGACCAAGGCCGCGCAGGCCTCCCTGCAGCAGGCACAGGCGCAGAAGGTCGCCGACCAGGCCGCCGCCGACAATGCCGGCCGTGCCCAGCAGCGCGCCGCGCAACTGGTCAAGACGCATGTCGGCACGCAGGCACAGCTGGACGACGCCCAGACCGCGCTCGACCAGGCTAAGGCCGCGCTCGTCGGCGCCGATGCGCAGATCGCCGCCGCGCAGGCCAATATCGGCGTGCTCGAGGCGCAGCGCGCAGAATCCGCCAGCACGCTGGCATCGCTGCAGCTCGGCCGCGACAAGGCCGCGCGCGATCTCTCCTTCACCGTGCTCAAGGCGCCCTATGACGGCGTCGTCGGCAACCGCTCCGTCGAACAGGGCGATCTGGTCAGCCCCGGCCAGAAGCTCGCCGTGGTCGTGCCGATGGACAAGCTCTATATCGTCGCCAATTTCAAGGAGACGCAGCTAGCCCGGCTCGTGCCTGGCGAAAAGGTCAACATCGCGGTCGACGCCATCGACGGGCACCCCATCCAGGGGACCGTCTCCTCGCTGGCTCCAGCGTCAGGCGCGGTGTTCTCGTTGCTGCCGCCGGAAAACGCCACCGGCAACTTCACCAAGGTGGTGCAGCGCGTGCCGGTCCGCATCGAGGTGCCGGCCGACGCGCTGAAAACCGGCAAGCTGCGCGCCGGCTTGAGCGTCGTCGTCGCCGTCGACAGCCGCACCGCGCCTGCGGCGACCAGTAACTAATCGCTTTTCGGAGGGCGGCTTGGTGGCTGATTGAAGCACCGAGCCGCCCGGCCTGCCTCAAGGAGGCCCAGGACATGGCAACCGCAACCATCACCGCAGGATCGCCGCCGGCGATACCGGCCGCGCCCGACACCATCTCGACCCGACGCGTCATCGCCTTCCTGGCGATGGTGTTCGGCATGTTCATGGCGATCCTGGACATCCAGATCGTCTCGGCCTCGCTGGCCGAGATCCAGGCCGGCCTCAGCGCCAGCTCCGACGAGATACCGTGGGTGCAGACGGCCTATCTGATCGCCGAGGTGGTCATGATCCCGCTGTCGGGCTTCCTCAGCCGGATGCTGTCGACGCGCGTGCTGTTCACCGTCGCGGCCGCCGGCTTCACCGCGGCCAGCGCCCTTGCCGCGACCGCCACCAACATCGACCAGATGATCGTCTACCGCGCCGTGCAGGGTTTCATCGGCGGCGGCATGATCCCGAGTGTCTTTGCGGCGGCCTTCACGATCTTCCCGCCCTCGCGCCGCGCCATCGTCTCGCCGATGATCGGCCTGGTGGCGACACTGGCGCCGACCATCGGCCCGACCGTTGGCGGCTATATCAGCCACGCCTTTTCATGGCACTGGCTGTTCCTGGTCAATGTCGTACCGGGCATTCTGGTCGCGACCGCGGCCTGGTCGCTGATCGATTTCGACAAGCCCAATCTCAAGCTGTTCTCGAAGTTCGACTGGTGGGGCCTCGCCGGCATGGCCGCCTTCCTCGGCTGCATGGAGTATGTGCTCGAGGAGGGTCCGAACAACGACTGGCTGCAGGACCAGGCCGTGTTCATCTGCGCCATCGTCATGACCATCGGCGCGGTGATCTTTTTCTGGCGTGTCTTCACGGCCGAGGAACCGATCGTCGACCTCAAAGCCTTCAGCAACATCAATTTCGCCTTCGGCTCGCTGTTTTCCTTCGTCATCGGCATCGGCCTCTATGGCCTGACCTATCTCTACCCGGTCTTCCTCGGACGCATCCGTGGCTACGATTCGATGATGATCGGCGAAGCGCTGTTCGTCAGCGGTCTGGCCATGTTCTTCACCGCGCCCATCTCCGGCATCCTGTCGAGCAAGATGGATCTGCGGCTGATGATGATGATCGGCCTGTTCGGCTTCGCCACCGGCACCTGGTGGATGACGCATCTGACCGCCGACTGGGATTTTTACGAGCTGCTCATCCCGCAGATCCTGCGCGGCTGCTCGATGATGCTGTGCATGGTGCCGATCAACAATATCGCGCTCGGCACCTTGCCGCCGGACCGGTTGAAGAACGCGTCCGGACTATTCAACCTCACCCGCAACCTTGGCGGCGCCGTCGGTCTTGCCATCATCAACACCGTGCTGATCGATCGCAATGCCTTCCACTATGCCCGGCTCTCCGAGCACGTGCAGTGGGGCAGTGCCGCCGCGCAGATCAAGCTGCAGAACATGACGCTCAATTTCGAGCAGACCACCGGCCTGGATGCCACAAGTGCGGCGATCTCCAAGCTGTCGGGCATGGTCCACCAGCAGGCGGCGCTGCTGTCCTTCATGGATGTGTTCTATCTGCTGACCGTACTGTTCGGGACGCTGGGGTTCTTCACCATGCTGATCAGGAAGCCGGGCGCGCCCGGTGGTGGCGGCGGCGGGCACTGAAGCAAAGAAAAGTGGGCAGCGATTTCGGGAAGCTCCTCCAGTCCACGCCCGAAAAAGCTCTGACCACGCAAAAAACTCCGGGCCGCAAAGCCCGGAGTTTTTTATTGCCTTGATATCGTCAGGCGGTCGCCGGCTTGAAGGTCAGCGCCACGCCGTTGATGCAGTGGCGCAGGCCAGTCGGCGCCGGACCGTCGTCGAAGACATGGCCGAGATGACCGCCGCAGCGGCGGCAATGCACTTCGGTACGGGTCATGCCCAGCGACCGGTCCTCGGTCTTGCCGATGCCGTTGGCGATCTCCTGCCAGAAGCTCGGCCAGCCAGTGCCGGAATCGAATTTCGTCTCAGAGGGATAGACCGGCAGGTCGCAGCCGGCACAGGCGAAGATGCCCTTGCGGTGTTCGTTGAGCAGCGGGCTGGTGCCTGGATACTCCGTGCCTTCCTTGCGCAGCACGTTGAAGGCGGCCGGCGACAGGATGGCTTTCCATTCGTCGTCTGTCTTGGTGATCTCGAATTTCTCGGCGGCTTGTGCGGCCTGCGGGCTGCCCATGCGCAGCATCGTTGCCGCGGCCCCGACGACGCCAATAGCGGCGGCACCACTCAAAAGAAAGTCGCGACGGTTCATGACCAGTTCCTCCTGTCGTCTGTTTTGCCAAACTATGCCGCCGCCCGAAAGTCAAAAACCGGTGACGGTTGCCCCCAAAACGGAGACTCCGCGCCGTACACGGTTGACCGTGGGCGGCACGGAGCATTCGTGTCGATTGCGGATCAGCGGAGCGAGACGACGCAATCGACGGAGGGCTCTTGCAGCGGGTTCGTCCGCGGCAAGCTCCTTGTTACATCTTTCGCCCGATCACATCTTCGGGAGCAGAACCTTGTCCGAAGGGGTCGGTCAGATGCCCTTCAAATCGCCCGCGGCGACGACGGGTCCGGTCGGCTGGCCGGTCGGCGATCCTCCGGCAGGCTCAAGGCTGACGGCCAGCACGGCGCCCCGCGCGAGTTTCTGCTGCACCGCCGGGGCAACGGTCACACGCGCGGTCTTGCCGGCCGGGATGACGCCCATCGAGACCGGAGCATTCTTGCCCTCGATCATCCACAGTTCGAAGTCCTTGCCGGCGGCGCGCTCGCCGGAGACGAGAGAGAGACCGACATCATGGCGGGCAGCGTCGTAGACGACCAGATATTTGACGTCGCTGCCGTCGGCGGCGAGCGAGGCGACAAGGCGCGTCCGCGGCTGTGCGGCCGGTGGGTTGAGATAGGGGACGGCGATGTAGAGCGCCAGCGCAGCGACAGCGGCCGCCGCAAGGCCGCGCCAGAAGGCGAGGCTGGACCACAGGCCGGCGGGTGCTTGAGGTGACGTAGCCGATGTCGACGAAAAAAGCCGGCGATCGATCGCCGGCTTCACCGAAGCCGGCGGCTCGATTTCCGGATAGGCTGATGCCAGCAGCGACAGGCGAACTTCCCAGCCGTCGACGAGCCGCGCGAAATCGGCTTCGGAATCGATGCGCCTGGATGCTATCTGCCGCTCTTCCGCCGACAGAACGCCAAGAACGTATTCGGCGGCGAACAGGTCGTCGCCCCCACGTTCCGGTCCGTTGTCCTCTGCCAGCGTCATCTTTCCAGACATTCCCTGAGTTTCATCAGGCTGCGGCGCAGCCAGGTACGCATCGTGTTCAATGGCACGCCGTGGCGTTCCGCCAGTTCGGCATAGCTTTCGCCCTTGAGGTAAGCACCGCGGACGGCCGCCGCCCGGTCCGTTTCCAATTCATCGAGACAGTGGTGGATGCGTCCGAATTCATCGCCCGCCACCGCCATCGCTTCAGGTCCCGGCGCCGGATCGGCCACCTCGAGCGCGGCATCTATATCGACGGCAGGCTTGCGCCGCGCCCTGATGCGATCGATGGCATGATTGCGCGCGATTGCCACCAGCCAGGAGATCGGGCTCAGATCGGAGACAGCAAAACGGTCCGCCTTCGTCCAAATCTTGACGAAGACTTCCTGCAGCGCTTCTTCCGCATCTCCCCGGTCGTTCAATACACGAAGGCAAACGCCGAAAAGTTTCGCACTGGTCTGCCGGTAGAGCAGGTCGAATGCGGCCCGATCCTTCATCGAAGTCCGGACGATCAGCTTGGTGATGTCCTGCGGCGTCATGCGCGCCAAGTTAGGCAAATGCGTTGTGTTTGCAACGCCCGAAATATTCCGCGCCCCTAAAGTTCGGGCGTCCGCACACGTGCCTCAGGGCAGTGTCCCAGTTTGAAATTCAAAATTGGCAATCGCATTTGAGGCGATGACCCCGACATGCTAGGCTTTTAGCGGAAAGCAACGGAGATTTGTCATGGGGTTGGTGGTCGCCAAACCTGAGGATGCCGCACCTGCCTTTGCCGATGCTTGGAACAGACATGACATGGACGATTTCGCAGCGTTGTTCGCCGACGACGCAAATTTCGTCAACGTCGTGGGCATGTGGTGGAAGAACCGCACCGAGATCGAACAGGCGCACCGCGCAACTCATGAAACCATGTTTCGTAACAGCCGATTGGAGGGTGTTGTCTCGTCGGTTGTTGAATTATCCTCGGGCCTTGCATCAGTGCACTATACATGGATCCTGACCGGCGCATCCACTCCGGACGGCTTATCCGCCGGAACACGAGAAGGCATTCTGCTTCTGGTTGTGAAGGAAGAACAGGTGGGCTGGCGGATAAAGGTTGCCCAGAACACCGACATCGTTCCGGGGGCAATTGCTCCCCGTTCCACCGCTGGAAGATAGCCGACTTACAAAAAGTCGCTGCTCAAATTCCAAACTGAGACACTATCGGCCTGGATTGCCAAGGGAATCGCCGCTGGCTAGCTTGGCGGACGTGGGGGGAGCGCGCATGTCTGTCGAACGGATCCTGTGGGAAGAAGACGCAACCGGTCTTGCCAGTCTGGTGCGAAGGGGCGAACTGTCGGCGATCGAGTTGACCGAGGCGGCGATCGCCCGTGCCGAGGCCACCCGCCCCGAAATCAATGCAACGGCAGAGCCGCTCTATGAGTCCGCGCGGACCCGCGCGAAGAGCATCGACCGTTCCTTGCCGCTGGCCGGCGTGCCCTTTGCCATCAAGGATCTCGGCATCGCCATCAAAGGGGTGCCGTCGCATGGCGGCAGCCGCAGTCCGGCCTGGGTGCCCGATTTCAACTCGGTGATGACCGAGCGCTATCTCGCGGCCGGGCTGATCCCGATCGTCACCTCGACGTCGCCCGAGCACGGGCTGCGGCTGATGACCGAATCCAAAGCCTTCGGCATCACCCGCAATCCCTGGAATACCGGCCACACCACCGGCGGCTCGTCGGGCGGTTCGGCAGCGCTTGTCGCCGCCGGCGTCGTGCCGGTGGCGCACGCCTCGGATGGCGGCGGCTCGATCCGCGTGCCGTCGGCCTGCAGCGGGCTTGTCGGCCTCAAGACCTCGCGCGGCCGCGTCCCGCTGTCGCCGCTGGTGAGCGAAAGCTGGTACGGCATGGTCGTCGATCACGCCGTCACCCGCTCGGTGCGCGACTGCGCGCTGCTGCTCGACCTCACCCATGGTCCAGATACGCTGGCGCCTTATGCCGCGCTGCCGCCAAAGGGCACATTCGCCGCTGCCGCGGCGCGCGATCCCGGCAAGCTCAGGCTGGCGGTCTACCGCAAGTCGCCGCTTGGCTTGCCGATTTCGGCCGAGACGCTCAAGGCGCTCGACATTGCCGTGGCGCTCGCCCGTGAAGGCGGCCATTCGGTCGAGGATATCGAACTCCCTTTCATCGGCCGTGATTTCTTCGCCGACTTCTGCACGACTGTCGCCTCCGCCGTCGCCGGCTCGTTGCGGGCCGAAGCGCTGCGCGTCGGCCGTTCCGTGACGGGCGACATCGAGCGCGCCACACGGGTGCTCGGCCGGTTGGGCGAAATGGTCTCGGCCGGCGAGACCTATGCCAGCCTGCAGCGGCTGCACGCCGCCTCGCGGCAACTGATCGAGGAAACCGCGCGCTATGATGCGGTGCTGATGCCTGTCATCGCGCACCCGCCGCTCGCCTGCGGTGCCATGGATCCCAAAAGCGCCGATGAACTGATCGAAAACCTGCTCGACAAGCTTCACCTCACCTCTTTGCTCAAGATCAAACCTCTGTTCGGCCAGCTGATGGACAAGAGCCTTTGGTTCACGCATTGGCCCGCGATCCACAATGTCAGCGGCCAGCCGTCGATCGCGCTCCCCGTCCATGTCACGGATGCCGGCCTGCCGCTCGGCATCCAGGCCGCCGGCCGTCCGGGTGACGAGGAAACGCTTTTGTCGCTCGCCGCGCAGATGGAGAAAATCTCGGGCTGGCTGACACGGCGGGCGCCGCTGATGGTGCCGTCATAATGACGACATCGTGAACCGCTCGAATATGACAGCAATGCCATTTGCGGCTCGCGTCAATTGCCGCTAAGACGCCGCCGTCTCCACCTGATGCATGTCGCCCAAAAGTGCCCAGCGGTTTGGGACAACGACATGCATAGAACCAGAAGCCAGGGAACCACGCCGATGACGGACGTCGCCGCCACCGCCGAAATGCAGGCCGCCCTCTTGTCGCGCGCGCTGCCCTACATGCAGCGCTATGAGCACAAGACGGTCGTGGTGAAATATGGCGGCCATGCCATGGGCGATCTCGAACTGGGCAAGGCTTTCGCGCGCGACATCGCGCTGTTGAAGCAGTCCGGCGTCAACCCGATCGTCGTCCATGGCGGCGGCCCGCAGATCGGCGCCATGCTGGCCAAGATGGGCATCGAATCCAAATTCGAGGGCGGCCTGCGCGTCACCGACCAGAAGACGGTCGAGATCGTCGAGATGGTGCTGGCCGGTTCGATCAACAAGGAGATCGTCGCGCTGATCAATGCCGAGGGCGAATGGGCGATCGGCCTTTGCGGTAAGGACGGCAACATGGTGTTCGCCGAAAAGGCTCGCAAGACCATGATCGATCCCGATTCTAACATCGAGCGTGTCCTCGATCTCGGCTTCGTCGGCGAACCGGTCGAGGTCGACCGTACGTTGCTCGACCTTCTGGCACGCTCCGAAATGATCCCGGTGCTGGCGCCGGTGGCGCCCGGCCGCGACGGTCACACCTACAACATCAACGCCGACACTTTCGCCGGCGCCATTGCCGGTGCCTGCAAGGCCTCGCGCCTCCTGTTCCTCACCGACGTGCCGGGCGTGCTCGACAAGGACAAGAAACTGATCGACGAACTGACGGTCGCCGAGGCCAGGGCGCTGATCAAGGACGGCACGGTCTCGGGCGGCATGATCCCCAAGGTCGAGACCTGCATCGAGGCCATCGAGCGCGGCGTCGAAGGCGTCGTCATCCTCAACGGCAAGACGCCGCATTCGGTGCTGCTCGAACTTTTCACCGAACACGGCGCCGGCACACTGATCGTGCCCTGATATTTTGCCTTCGGCGCCTGGCGTCCTCAGTCCGGCAGAGCGGCGACGGCCACGATCTCGATGACGAGATCGGGATGCGCAAGTGCTGCAACCCCGATCACTTCCGATGGCGGCGGATTGTTGTAGCTGCAGTGCTTCGGGCAGTGCTCGGCGAAGAATTCGTCCATGACGTCCAGCCGGAAGTTGGGCGAGCTCAGCGCGCCGCCGTCTGGAAACGGCCCTTTGACGTACTGTGTGATCTTGAGGAGATATTCGAGCGAACTGCCGAGTTCTTCCAGGTCCGATTTGATGTTCTCCAATATGGAGCGCCATTGCGTCGCCGCGTCGCCAACGGCGCCGCCCTTGCCGCTCGATGGATCATAGTTCTCGGCCGTGCCCGTATTGCCGGCAAGGAAGACATAACCCTTGGCGCCGGTCACGACGGTGCCTTTGCCCCAAGGCATGAGCCGGCCGCCCTTCATCTTCTTATGTGTGACAAGGTCCATCGCTTCCTCCTGCCAGTCACCATCGTCCGATCGCTGGAAATTAGCGCGTGCACCGCTGGCGGCCAGGGCGGGACGGGTCAGGCCGGCGGCGGCGAGATGCGAAAGGCACGCTGCTCCGGCGCCACATGCAGCACGGCGGCAGGCACCGTTGCAGGTCTCTTCGCCGGACGCTGGAAGACCATCGATTCCTCCTCGGCGTCCTGCGGCGCGCCCCAGAATTCGGCGAGCGTCGGGCCGCCTTTCACCCGGCGGTCTGTCACCAGAAAACCCCAGACTTCGCGGAACCAGACGCGGCGGCCCATTTTTGTGTACCAGCGCATCGAATGCCGCTGCTCGGGGTCGGGATGGAACAGGATGCGCGCCAGCGCCTTCGGCCGCGACTGCACCGCCAGTTCGATCAGCTTGACCGAAAAGAACAGCATCCACGGCTTGAGCCGGCTCATGTGCAGCACCTGGTGCTTGTAGTCCCACAGGCGGGCGTCTCTTTGGATGACCCTGCGGTCGCGAGCGATGCGGAAGAACGGCGTCCACCGATGCGGCGTCACATAGAGCGCCTGGATCTGGTCGGGGTCATAGGCGATGAGCTGGCGAAAGCCACGCCAGAGATCGCGAAATCCCTCATCCTCGAAACCGGCCACCCAGGTCGCCATCGACAGGATGCCATGTTGGCGCAAAAGCCTGATCGCCTCACGGTCGGACGAGGTGCTGCCGCCCTTGCGGATCAATTGCAAGGTCTGCTCGTCGGTGTTCTCCATGCCGAGCAGCCACCGGATGACGCCGGCCTTGCGGTAGAGGTGCAGCATGTCGGCGTCGCGCACGATGTCGTCGGCGCGGGTCGAGCCGACGATCAGCGCCGGCACGTCCTCGGCGATCATCGCCTCCAGGAAAGCGCGCCAGGCCTTCTTCGAGACGGTCGGGTTCTCGTCGGCGAGGTTGATCAGCTCGACGCCGTGCTCGCGGTGCAGCCAGGCGATCTCCTTGGCGAACTTGACGGGGTCGCGATGCCGCCAGCGGGTCCAGAAACCGCGCTGGCCGCAATAGTTGCACAGGTGCGGGCAGCCGCGCGAAAACTGCATGACCACGGCGCGCTTGCCGCCCCAGTAACTGTATCTGCGGTGGTCGATCAGTTCCCAACCGATGCGGTAGGCGTCGAGGTCGGCGATGGTCATCGCCGGTTGCGTGGCGATGGGACGATTGAGATCGTCGCGATAGGCGATGCCGGCAACGCTTGCCGGCGGCTGGCGCATTTCCACCGCCTCGACCAGCGCCACCACGGTCGCCTCGCCCTCGCCGCGTACGATGAAGTCGAAAACGTCCGTTTCGGCGAGGATGTCGCGCCAGTGATAGGTCGGGAACACGCCGCCGTAGAGGATGATCGTCGCCGGCTCGCGCGCCTTGATCATCCCGGCGATCAACAAGGCGGTCGGATGCGCCGAGGTCGATCCGGAATGGCCGATCAGGACGAAGTCGGGGCAGTCCTTCAGGGCTTCCGCGACGACCGAGGCGAGCGGCATCGGCCCGAACTCGGCATCGACGAGCCGCACCTCGTGGCCGGCGTCGATCAGCGGGCCGCCGATCGCCAGAAGACCAAGCGGCGGCAAATGATCGTCGGGCACGCGGCTGCCGATGGCTGTGTGCGGCGGATTGATCAGGACGATGTTCATGGCGGACCTCCAGGAAGTTGGTCCGCGCATGCTGGCCGGCGATAGCGCCGCCCGATTGGCCCGTTTCAGCAGTTTGCGTGCAGCTTTTCCGCAAAACGCGGAAGGCCGGCACCATCAGCGCCTGAGATGCGCGAGCGGCACGTGGCCGGGTCCCTTGATGTTCTGCAGCACCAGTTGCGTGTGGACGTCGCGCACGCCGTCGAGCCGCATCAGCCGATGCATGACGAAGGCGTTGAGCTCGTCGACCGACGGCACCATGACATGCAGCAGGAAATCGTGGTCGCCGGTCATCGTCCAGCACGACGACACCTCGTCCATGCGCTGCACCGCGGCGATGAAGCTTTCGGGCGAGCCGTCGCTGTGGCTGACGAGGCGCACCTGGATGAACACCTCGACCATCAGGCCGACGGCGCGGCGGCTGATCATTGCGGCAAATCCCTTGATGATGCCGGCTTCCTGCAGCGCTTCGAAGCGCCGCGCGCAGGGCGTGGTGGAGAGGCCGATCTCCTGCGCCAGCTCGGAGACGGGCTTGCGCCCGTCGCGTTGCAGGACATCGAGCATCCTGATCTCGAAATCGTCGAATTGAGGCACTTTTACTCCTCCCATGCGGATTGTGAGTGAATGTTATCTCGAATATCGCCAGCGGTCCATCATCAAAACCGATTTGCCTCGGCAGATCCGGTTACGCTCCGCGCACGTTAGCCATTGATGATTTGCGAGGAGAAAAAACATGACGACGATGAGCGTTGCCGAATATGCCCGCGACTGCGCGGCGCAGGGGTTGCGTGGTGACTACTCGGTCTGCCGCGCCGATTTTACCGTGGCGCAGGGTTATGACTATTCGGCCGAGGAGCAGGCGGTGTGGCGCACGCTGTGCGACCGTCAGACGAAGCTGACGCGCAAGCTCGCCCACCATTCCTATCTCGATGGCGTCGAGAAGCTCGGCCTTCTCGATCGCATCCCCGATTTCGAGGGCGTCAGCGCCAAGCTGCGCAAGCTGACCGGCTGGGAAATAGTCGCCGTGCCCGGCCTCATTCCGGCCGCCCCCTTCTTCGATCACCTCGCCAACCGCCGCTTCCCGGTCACCAACTGGCTGCGCACCAGGCAGGAACTCGATTACATCGTCGAGCCGGACATGTTCCATGACTTCTTCGGCCATGTGCCGGTGCTGTCGCAGCCGGTGTTCGCCGACTTCATGCAGATGTATGGCAAGAAGGCCGGCGACATCATCGCGCTCGGCGGCGACGAGATGATCACCCGGCTCTACTGGTACACAGCCGAATACGGCCTGATGCAGGAGGCTGGCCAGCCGCTGAAGGCGTTTGGCGCCGGGCTGATGTCATCGTTTACCGAGTTGCAGTTCGCGGTCGAGAGCACGGAGGCCCACCATGTGCCGTTCGACCTGGAGACGGTGATGCGCACCGGCTACGAGATCGACAAATTCCAGCGCGCCTATTTCGTGCTGCCGTCCTTCGACGCCTTGCGCGATGCCTTCCAGACCGCGGATTTCGAGGCGATCGTCGCGCGCCGCAAGGGCCAGCCGGCGCTCGACCCGGCGACGGTCTAGTCCGTTTCGGTTTTGGGAATACGACATGGCTTAAAAAACAAAGACCTAAAGCGCGTCGCATGAATCCGTTTCGACGCGACGCGCTTTAGACGCTTTGAGCCCGACAGGCTATTGCAGGGTGGCGGGGTTCATCCACAGGAACTCCCAGACGTTGCCGTCGGGGTCTTCGATGTGGCGGTTGAACATGAAGCCGAGATCCTGCGCTGGATTGGGATCAGCGCGGCCGCCTGCCGCCACGCCCTTCTCGATCACGGCATTGACGGCGTCCTTGCTGTCCGTGGTGAGCGCTATCAGCATCTGGCTATCACGCTTGGGGTTGCCGATCTGCCGCGCCGTGAACTGGCTGTAATGCTGATGCGTAAGCAACATGACTCCAATGGAGTCCGAGAACATGATCGAGCTGGCCTGGTCGTTCGAGAACTGCGGATTCAGCGTGCCCCCGATCGCGAGATAAAAGTTGGTCGCGGCCTGCAGATCGCGCACCGGCAGGTTTATGAAGATCATCTTGGTCATCGGTCTAAAGCCTTGCCTTCGTTGACAGGTACTAGTCAGTCCAGTACCGTTTGATGACTATCATGAGGGAACGGTACCGTCTAGTACTGGTTGAAGGGCACCAATGGAAATCAAGGGTGAGACCAGATCGGCACGCAAGGATCGTGAAATCATCCAGGCGGCCACGGCGGCGTTCATCAGCAAGGGCTATGATGGAACCAGCATGGAGGAAATCGCCACCAGGGCGGGAGCTTCCAAGCAGACCGTGTACAAGCATTTCACAGACAAGGAGACGCTTTTCGGCGAAGTTGTTCTATCAACCGCGACCCAAGTCAACGATATCATCGAGTCCGTGACGACACTGCTCTCAGAGGCGAAATTCATGGAGGGTGGCCTGCAGCAGCTTGCTCGACGTTTGATAACGATGCTCATGGATGAAGAGTTGTTAAAGCTGCGACGCCTGATCATCGCCAACGCGGATCGAATGCCGCAGCTTGGCCGCAGCTGGTACGATAAAGGTTTTGAGCGCATGCTTGCCTCGATGGCGTCCTGCTTTCAAAAGCTCACCGATCGGGGACTGATGCAAACCAGTGACCCCCATCTGGCAGCCAGCCATTTTTTTGGAATGCTTCTTTGGATCCCCATGAATGAAGCTATGTTCACTGGAAGCAATGCGCGCTCCAAGGCCGAACTTGAACGGCACGCGGATGCCTCGGTGGAGGCGTTTCTTGTCGCCTATGGGGTCCAGCCGAAATAGTCCCGTCCCCTGCCGACGTTTGCAGCGGTCGAGGGCAAGGACGCCCACTATGAGCCGTTCGACCTGGAGACGGTGATTGGCACCGCTACAAGATCTACAAGTTCCAGCGCCTATCACGTGCTGCCGTCTTTCGACGCCTTGCGCGATGCCTTCCAGAGTGCGATTTCGAAGGCGATCGTCGCCCCCCCGCAAAGGGCCAAACGGCGCTCGAACCGGCAATGGTCGCCGCCGCCGGACATCCCGCCATCTTCTACAATGCGTAGATGGTCCGGTTGAACTTCGTCTCCATCACCACATGGGAAGCGGTTTTGATGACGCCGCCGATTTCATTCAGCGAATTCACCTCCCGGTTCAGCTTCTCGAGCGTCTCGGCGGCAAGGTGGATGATCAGGTCCCATTCGCCGGTTATGGCGTAGACCGCCTGGATCGAAGGCATCGCCTTGATCTTTCTGGAGACGTCCGGATAGCTCTTGTTGTTCAGGGCGGCGAGCGTGAAACAGTGGACGGCGTTCTGGGCCGCCGCCTTGGTCAGCCGTACGGTATAGCCTTCGATGATGCCGCCGGCCTCCAGCTTCTGGATCCGCTCCTGCAACGCTGTCCGCGATACGCCGAGCTGACGTGCCAGTGACGCGACCGGCTCACGCGCATTCTTCTGCATCAGCGCGAGCAGCTGACGATCCTTCTCGGTCAATTCCACAAACAAATCCTCTCGCTCGATCCGCGCTGCAACCATCACACCCGCCGCGCGATCCTATCGGCTGAACAGCCCCCGCGACAATCCGGAAGACGGGCCGGCGTGGACGGAACAAAGCGAACATATCCGGCACTTTGCCGTCTCAAGGCACGCAATGACTGCGCGATCGCCATTATCCCGCATTTCGCCGGGTAGAACCCTTCTTTTTGCGACCTGACTGTCTGGGTCACAAACGCCGGTCCATCAGGGGAACCAGCTTCGGCTGTGGTGGGCACAAACCGAAACCGGTCCGCGTTGAAGCTGTGGCTGAAAGCGCTGAGATCCGACGTCAAGCATCCTATCAGTTTCAACCACAAGGGAGGGATAACTTTGAAAAAGCTACTCGATTTAGCCGTTCTTGCCGCCGCGACATTCGCGATCACAACGGCCGCCATGGCCGGGGAAACCCTGGACCGCGTCACGTCGAAAAAGGCGATGGTCATCGCCACCAACGCGGCCTGGCCACCACAGAGCTTTCTCAACGACAGCAACGAACTCGCCGGTTTCGACATCGATGTCTCGCGCGAGATCGGCAAGCGCCTTGGTGTCGAGGTCTCGTTCGAAACGCCCGATTGGGCGACGCTGACCGGCGGGCGCTGGCAGGGACGCTACGACCTCGGCGTCGGATCGGTCACGCCGACGAAAGCCCGTTCCAAGGTGATCGACTTTGTCGGCATCTATTATTACAGCCCCTATGTCTACGTCCTGCACAAGGACAGCGGCGCGAAATCGGTCGCCGATCTCAACGGCAAGATCATCGGCGTCGAGACGGCCACCACCTCGGAGGATTTCATCCGCCGCAAGCTCGAAATCGACGCACCCGGCCTGGCTCCCATCGAATACAAGCTCGAGCCGGGCGAGATCCGCACCTATGCGGATTCCATGCTTCCCTTCGATGACCTGCGGCTTGGCGACGGCGTGCGCCTGAACGCCGTGATCGCCCCGGAGCAGACGGCGCAGAATGCCATCAAGAACGGCTATCCCGTGAAGATCCTGGAAGGCGAGTACGCCTTCCGCGAGCCGCTCGTCGTCATCGCCGAGAAGAAGGATCCCGAGTGGACAGCAAAGGTCGCGGGCATCATCACCGGGATGAAGACGGACGGCACGCTCGCCGCGCTGACCACGAAGTGGTACGGCAAGGACTACAGCGCCAAGTAAAGTCATTCCGCCGGCTGTCCTCGGCAGCCGGCGGCGCCACCAAACGCATGCCCTCACCGCAAAGTCATCGATGGCCTATCCGGACACCTATTACGCCCGCACTCTGACCGACCGGAAGACGAGGCCTCCGCTGCAAGGCGAGGCGCAATGTGACGTGGCCGTCGTCGGCGCCGGACTGGCCGGGCTGACGACAGCCCTGCAGCTGGCGCGCGCCGGACTGCACGTCGCCGTGCTGGAAGCCCAAGTCGTCGGTTTCGGCGCTTCGGGCCGCAATGGTGGTTTCGTCACGCCCGGCTTCGCCACCGGCGGCGACAATATCGCCGCACGGGTCGGCGGGGAGGCGGCGCGCGACCTGCATCGGCTGTCGATCGAAGGCGTGGAATTCGTGCGCGACACCATCGAGACGCTCGGAATATCGGCCGCCCTGCCGCGTGCCGGCCTGCTCAGCGTCTTGCGCTACGACGACGGCGATGCGCTGAAGGCCTATGCCGACCAGATGGCCCGCGACCATGGCTATGAACTTCAGTATCTCGATAAAGAAGACGTCCGCGCGGTGCTGAAGTCCGTCCGTTACCACCAGGGCCTGCGCGACCCGAACGCCTTTCACATCCATCCGCTGAACTATCTGCGTTGCCTGGCTGACGAGATCGAGCGCCTGGGTGGCAAAATCCATGAAGGCTCGGAGGTCGTAGAATGCGATCTCACGGGGTCGCAAAAGATGCTTCGCACCAGACAGGGCACGCTTCGGGCACCCAAGATCGTGCTCGCGACCGGCGGCTATACCGGCCCGGTATTCGGCCAGCTCTACCGCGCCTTTCTGCCCATCGCGACCTATGTGATGGTTTCCGAGGCAGCTCCCCGCCTCATTGCGCAAGCCGTCGCCACGACAGATGCGGTCGGCGACAACAGGCGGGCCGGCGACTATTATCGCCTGGTCGAGGGCGGCAATCGCCTTTTGTGGGGCGGGCGCATCACCACGCGCGCCGCTTCCGCCGACGCGCTGGCGCACGAGTTGCGCCGCGAGATGGTCGGCACCTACCCGCAGCTTGCCGGCCTCAGGACCGAGCTGGCCTGGTCCGGGCTGATGTCCTACGCCCGGCATCTGATGCCCCAGATCGGAGAGCTGCGATCAGGCGTCTGGTATTGCACCGCTTTCGGCGGCCATGGTCTCAACACCACGGCGATTGCCGGAAAAGTTGTCGCGGAGGGCATTCTGGGCGCTTCGGACCGGTACCGGCAATTCGCGCCGTTCGGACTGAGCTGGGCCGGCGGCGGCGCCGGCCTGGCCGCCGCGCAGCTCACCTACTGGAAACTGCAGGCGCAGGACTGGTGTCGGGAACGCCGCGCCATCGCCAAGGACAAGGTGACGGCATGATCGGCAGGCTGATGCTCTCCTATCCAGGGCTCGTTCGCCACGCGGCGGCGGCGCTTTTTCCGGCGCTGCTGGCCGCGGCCCTGTACGCCATGGGTATCAAGTCGAGCTGGATCGGCTCGTTGATGCCGCTTGCATCCGACTGGTTGCAGGCCAACCCAGCCCTGTCGCGCGCCCTCTCGGCCGTGTTGATCGCGCTCCTGGTGCTGGTGAATTGCAAGCTGCTGCTGCGCCTGCCCCGACGCCAGCAGATCGCCGGCGTCTGGATCGAGCTGTTCGCGCTGCTGATGCTGTTCTTCTATTCCTTCGACCTCTCCTTTGCCTTCATCGCCAGGAAGGTCGGCTTCCTGATCACCCAGGGCGTTACCACGACGCTTTACATTTCGGCGATCTCGATCCTGATCGCGACCTTGATCGCGCTTGTCGGCGCCATCGCCAAACTGACAGGCAACGGCATCGTTTACGGACTGGCCACCTTCTACACGTCGCTGTTTCGTGGCCTGCCGTTGCTGATGCAGATCTACATCATCTATCTCGGCCTGCCGCAGGTCGGCTACGTGATCGGCGCGGTGCCGGCTGGCATCGTGGCGCTGTCGCTGTGTTATGGCGCCTACATGACCGAGATATTCCGCGCCGGCATCGAAAGCATTCCGCGCGGCCAAAGCGAAGGCGCAACGGCGCTCGGCCTGAGTCCGGGCCAGACCATGGCGCTGGTCATCCTGCCACAGGCCATGCGCGTCATCATTCCGCCCACCGGCAACCAGTTCATCGCCATGCTGAAGGATTCCTCGCTGGTATCGGTCGTCGGCGTCTGGGAGATCATGTATCTCGCCCGCACAATGGGTCAGACGGAGTTCCGCCACATCGAGATGCTGATCACCGCCTCGATGATTTACTGGATCCTGTCGATCGCGCTGGAATTCGGCCAGGCCTATCTCGAACAGCGCTTCGGCCGATCGGAACGCTAGGCGATTGACGATTCAAATCGGCGCCCTTGTGGCGCCTCGGCCTTCAACCTCTCGAGCTGGTCGCGTTGCAGGTCGAGCGCGGCGGTGACGAAGCGGCCAATGGTGGCAAGCTCGGCGTCGCTGAACGTGGCAATGACCTTCTCGCCTTCCCGCGCGATGGCGCCGTAATATCGCGCCGACAGCTCCCGTGTTGCCTCAGTTGCCTCGATGACCACCTTGCGCCTGTCCTCGAGGCTGCGCTTGCGCGTCAACAGGCCGCGCGCCTCCAGCCGATCGATCAGCGCCGTCACCGCGGCCGGCGTCAGCCCGGTCGCGGCCGCGATCGCACCGGCCGATTGCGGGCCGCCATGGAGCAAACCAATGCAATGGCGCTCAGCCATGTTGAGGCCGAGTCTCGCCCCCACCGCCTCGTCATAGGCCTGTGTCGCGTCCTGCCACTGCATGACGGCAAGTCCGATCGCGGCGGCCAGTTCGGCGCGATCTTCGCTTGACGACTGTTTCGATCATCTAACTATCAATCTGTCTAACATTTAGACTATTATAGCAATATGCGGCCGCGGCTTGCGATAGGCAAGGGTCGGCCGCCAACGAGGAGTGGAAAATGAGCCCGATCCAACAACATACGCCTCTCTCGCATGAGGAAGAGTTCAAATACGCCAAGCTGGCGATGGAGTGGTATGGCTGGGGCTCGCCCATCGGCGTCGGCATCCTGCTGGTGTCGCTGGCCGCCGCCGCCGTACTGGTGCGCATCGCCGTCTACGGCCTGTAATGATGGCTGCCGCCACCGAGGCATTGCCGGTCGCCATCATTGGCGCCGGCGTTGCTGGGCTGGCTCTTGCGCCATGCTTCGTTGGCAAACAGTTGACGTCTGCCTGCTCGCGGTACGATCGCGCGAAGCCCTGAGCGAAGGTACGTTCCTCACCCTGGCGCCACCATTGAGGTTGCTGGCCGCCTGCCTCGTTGCGATGGCCGACGGTCATTCGTGATCAGTCACGCGGCGGCCGAGATATCCGTGCCCAGGATCGTCAGGTTGCGGCCCGCATGCTTGGCCTGGTAGAGACGCCGGTCCGCGGCGCGCATCAGCTCCGATACGTTGACATCCTCGCCGCAGACGGTGCCGCCTATGCTGACCGTCAACGGGATGGTCCGTTCATCGACAGGCCGGAAGCGGATCAACTCGACCTCGCGGCGGATCCGTTCGGCAACGCGCTTGGCCTCCTCTTCCGTGGCTCCGGTCAGAAACGCGCCGAACTCCTCGCCGCCGATGCGGCCGAGCACGTCGCCGCCGCGCACGCCGCGCTCGATGGCGCTGGCGATCAACAGCAGCGCGTCGTCGCCCGTCAGGTGGCCGAAATTGTCATTGATCGTCTTGAAATGATCGGCGTCGATGATCAGCAGCGCGCCGCGGTCGGACTTGCGCCGGGAGCCGTCCAGCGCGGCAAAGAAGCTTTCCCGGTTGAGCATGCCGGTCATGTCGTCGCGGCTCGCCTTTTCCGCCAGGCGGCGGTGCGCGGCGGCGAGCTGGGCATGGGCACGGGCAAGTTCGCGATGGGCGTTCTTCAGCCTGTCGCTCTGCCAGAACGTGCCGGCGCATGCCGTCCAGGCAAGGACCAGCGGACAGAGCGTCGATGTCAGCCAGATCGTGCGGGTGACCGGGAACCCCATGGCTGGCACGATGATCAACGTCAGCAGGAGAGAGGCCGCGACGGAGGCGAAGGCGATGGCGGCGGCTTTGAGAATGATGCTGTTCATCGCGGGCTCCCCACAGGACTGTCTCTGTGCCAGCAAGCCCTGAAGGCTATCTTTCCGGGATGCATAAAATTTGAATCGTGAGGCTATTTCTGCAACTTCAACGCGCAGAAGTTGTGGATAAAGTCCCTTTCAGAATCCCTGTTTCATGCCATAAGGAGCGCATGACCACGCTTCCCGACCCCGCCCGCTTCGCCCATGTCACCGACTGGGTATTCGACCTCGACAACACGCTTTATCCGCACCACTCGAATCTGTTCTCGCAGATCGACGTCAAGATGACCGCCTATGTCGGGGAACTGCTGGCGCTGCCGCGCGAGGAGGCGCGCAAGCTGCAGAAGGAGCTGTATCGCGAATACGGCACGACGCTGAACGGGCTGATGACGCGCCACGGCATCGATCCCGACGACTTCCTCGAGAAGGTCCATGACATTGATTATTCGTGGCTGGTGCCCGATCCCGTTCTCGGCACCGCCATCCGCCAGCTTCCCGGCCGCAAGTTCATCTTCACCAATGGCGACCGCAGACACGCCGAGCGCACCGCGCGCCAGCTCGGCATCCTCGAGCATTTCGACGACATCTTCGATATCGTCGCCGCCGGCCTCAACCCCAAGCCGGCGCGCCAGACCTACGAGAAGTTCGCAGAACTGCACGCCGTCACCGGCCACAATGCGGTGATGTTCGAGGATCTCGCCCGCAACCTTTCCGTGCCGAAGTCGCTGGGCATGACCACGGTTCTCGTGGTGCCGCGCAATTTCGAGCCGACCTTCTCGGAGATCTGGGAACGCGACCCGGCCAACGAGGATGACGTCGATTTCGTCACCGACGATCTCGCCACGTTCCTCACGACCATAGTCGTAAGGGAGTGAGGAATTGAGGAATTGAGGAATTGAGGAATTGAGGAATTGAGGAATTGGTCGGGACGCGAGACTGTGCCCCTTATTTCGTCAATTCTTCATTTCCTCATTTCCCCAGTTCCCAGTTCCCGCAATTCCTATTCCCCTAGCTTGTAGAAGCGGCTGATGATGCTCCAGGCTTCGTCGGCTGTGTCGACGAAATCGATGATGTCCTGGTCGCCCGGGCTGATCGTGCCTTGCTCGGCGAGGAAGTCGAGGTCGATCGCCCGCTTCCAGAAGGACTTGCCGAACAGGATCACCGGCACGCGCTCCATGCGCCCGGTCTGGATCAGCGTCAGCGTCTCGAAGAACTCGTCCATCGTGCCGAAGCCGCCGGGAAACACCGCCACGGCCTTGGCGCGCATGACGAAGTGCATCTTGCGGATGGCAAAATAGTGGAAGTTGAAGCAGAGCTCCGGCGTAACATAGGGGTTCGGCGCCTGCTCGTGCGGCAGCACGATGTTGAGCCCGATCGACGGCGCGCCGACATCGGCGGCGCCGCGGTTTCCCGCCTCCATCACGCCAGGCCCGCCGCCGGTCACCACGACATATTCGCGATAATATGACGTGGCCGACTGCTGCGAGCAGAGGCGGGCGAATTTGCGCGCCTCTTCGTAATATTTGCTGTTTTCCTCGAGGTTCTTCTTCTGCGTCTCGTTCTTGGCGGCCCAGGCCTCGCCGCCGGGTTCGGGCAGGCGCGCGCCGCCGAACAGGATCACCGTCGAACGGATGCCGCGCTCGGCCAGGATCATTTCCGGCTTCAGCAGTTCCAGTTGCAGCCTGACCGCGCGCAATTCGCGCCGCGTCATGAAGTCGGTATCGTTCCAGGCCAGGCGGTAGGTTTCGGCCCGCGTCTGCGGTGTGTCCGGCACGCTTTTCGACCGCTCCAGATCCTCGTCCGAATGCGGCAGCGGCGTCCATCCCGCCTTTTCCATGGGAGTCATCGAATCCACCCGTCCATTCCTTTACTTGCGTCGTCCCGTGACGCAGCCGCGATTGACCCCCATTGAGCCTTAACATAGGGTCCGCGCGACTTTTAAACAGGTTAAGGCGCAGCCCCTTAACAGCTTGGTAATGGAGCAAATTCATGTCGAAGCCCGATCTGGTGAGCCTCGAAAAGACCATCGACAGGGCCTTCGAGGAACGCGACGCCATTTCGACCGCGACCCGTGGCGAGGTGCGCGACGCCATCCAGTCGGCACTCGACCTGCTCGACCGTGGCACCGCCCGCGTCGCCGAGCGGCAGTCCGACGGCAAATGGCACGTCAACCAGTGGCTGAAGAAGGCCGTGCTGCTCTCCTTCCGGCTCAATCCGATGGAGATCATCAAGGGCGGCCCCGGCGAGGCCGTGTGGTGGGACAAGGTGGCGTCCAAGTTCGACGGCTGGAGCGCCGTCGATTTCGAGAAGGCGGGCTTCCGCGCCGTGCCGTCATCGATCGTGCGCCGTTCGGCCTATGTCGCGCCCGGCGCCGTCTTGATGCCGTCCTTCGTCAATGTCGGCGCCTATGTCGATAGCGGCACCATGGTCGATACCTGGGCTTCGGTCGGCTCCTGTGCCCAGATAGGCAAGAATGTCCACCTTTCGGGCGGCGTCGGCATCGGCGGCGTGCTGGAGCCGATGCAGGCCGGCCCCACCATCATCGAGGACAATTGCTTCATCGGCGCGCGTTCCGAAGTGGTCGAGGGCTGCATCGTGCGCGAAGGCTCGGTGCTCGGCATGGGCGTCTTCATCGGCCAGTCGACCAAGATCGTCGACCGCGCCACCGGCGAGGTCTTCTACGGCGAGGTGCCGCCGAATTCCGTCGTCGTCGCCGGATCGATGCCGGGCAAGCCGTTTCCAAACAACGAACCGGGCCCAGGCCTCTATTGCGCCGTCATCGTCAAGCGGGTCGACGCCAGGACCCGGTCCAAGACCTCGATCAACGAATTGCTGCGCGATTGATCTTTCAGCCGGGCAGGTGCACCTTCCGCCGGCGCGACGATCGGTCGCGCTGGTTCAACATGGAGGGGTGACATGGACTGGAAATATCTGCTCACAAGCTTTGACGGTCGCATCAACCGGGGCAAGTTCTGGGCTGGCATCGGCGTATTCATCGTTATCGGCGTTATTGCTTTCATTCTCGATGCGATCCTCGGCACGCGTTTCACCACGGCCAGCGGTGCCCAGATCGGCATCATCGGCATCCTCTTCGCGCTGGCATCGATCTATTTCGCGATTGCCCTCTATGCCAAACGCTGGCACGACCGCAACAAGTCGGGCTGGTGGACGCTGATCGGCTTCGTACCCGTGATCGGCGGCATCTGGCTGCTGGTCGAACTCGGCATCCTCGAAGGCACCAGGGGTGCCAATCAATATGGATCGGACCCGCTTGCCTGAAAGATCGGATCTCAACTGGCTTTTCTTCAAGACCTCGGGCCGCGTCAGCCGCGCGGCCTATTTTCTCGGCGGATTGCTCGTCGCCATCATCCAGGCGTTCCCGCTGTACCGCTTCACGCTGGTGCCGGAGGGCTCGGCCGAGAGCAATATGTGGTCGTTCATCTTCTTCATCGCCTTCATCGCCTCGCTGTGGTCGAACATCGCGCTGGCGGTGAAGCGGCTGCACGACCTCGACAAGCCGGGCATCGCCGCGCTGATCCTGTTCGTGCCGGTCGTCTCGATCGTCGCCTTCCTTGTGTTGTGCCTGTTTCCAGGGCAGCCTGGGCCCAACCGCTACGGCCGGCGCACCAACGAGCCGGCTGAATCAAAGAAATAGAGCATGACGTCGTCCGAAAACCGCTTCACACTTTTCGGCATCACGCTCCAAGGGGGCCAATCGGATATCTCGCCATGCGCTACCGCACGCTTGATCCGAAACTGATCATCGAAACCGCCGAGCGGCTTGAAGGCCGTGTGGCCGACCGTTTCCCGGACGCCGGGTTGCGCGGCGTCGCCGCCGAACTGGTGTCGTTGTCGCGCGATCTGGCCAAGGCCGCCAAGGCGCTGGAAGCGCCGATCTGGTGGCTGCGTGGCATCATTGTCGCCGCCGTGATCGCCGGCGGGCTGATCTTCCTGTTCGTCGGCACCATCCTGCCGCTCATCCACATCTCCCAAGCCGACGACGCGGTGCAGTCGGTGCAAGGCATCGAAGCCACGATCAACATGATCATCCTCGCCGTACTCGGCTTCCTCGCCCTGATCCGCACCGAGGAGCGCATCAAGCGCAAGCAGGTGTTTCGCCAGTTGCACGGCCTGCGTTCGCTGATCCACGTCATCGACATGCATCAGCTGACCAAGGATCCGGCGGCGCTGTCGGCCAGTTTCAAACCGACCTCGCATTCGCCGGCCCGCATCACCAATGCCGCGGATCTCGCGCGCTATCTCGACTATTGCTCCGAAATGCTGTCGATCACCGGCAAGATCGCGGCGCTGTTCGCCCAGTCCGTCAATGACGCCGTCGTCATCGACGGCGTCAACGACGTCGAGAACCTGGCGTCCAACCTGTCGCGCAAAATCTGGCAGAAGATCACATTGATCGACGGCCGGCCGGCGGCGCCACAACCTTCTCCGGCGCCAGGCCCGGCGAGCCGAGCCGCTCGGCTTCCGCCGCGCGCACCAGGGCGCTGATCCGCTGGACCGTCGGCGCCGGCGTGCCGGTTTTTTCAGCGAGCAGCAAAACAGCACCCTGCAGGTCGTCGATCTCGGTCGGCCGACAGCGCCGCAGATCGTCCCACATCGACGAGCGCGCCTCGGGGTCGATCGCCAGCATGCGCCGCGCCAGCAACTTGAACAGCCAGTCGGGCAGCCTGAGCACCTTCGGCAGCAGTGCCGGCCGCACGCCGGCGATGCGCGCCGGCTCGACGCCGGAGGCCTTCATGGCCCGCAGCGCCTCGTCGATCTGGTCGGCGAGGATCAGCCGCCAGCGCCTGTCGGCGAGTTCGGTTGCCAGGGGAAGGCCTGACAGCGCCACCAACGCATTGTTCAGGTTCATCAGAAGCTTGCCCCACAGCACGGCCTTCATGTCGCCATGCGTTTCGACCACGAGGCCTTCGACGTCGAGAAGGCCGACAAGGCCGGTATCTTCGACCATCACCTTGCCGTCGCTAGCGCGGTGGACGCGCAGCGGCAGCTCTCCATCGGCTGATTGCACGACATTGAACGGCACCATGCCAGCCACCACCGTTTGCCGGCCAAGCGCCGCGCGCAGCCTGTCGGCATTGTCGACGCCGTTCTGCAGACTCACGACCACGGCATCCGGACGGGCATGGGCCTTGATGAGTGCTGCCATATCCTGTGTCGCGCCGCTCTTGACGGTGACCAGGATCACGTCGGCTTCCGGCAAGGCGACGGCAGGATCGGTGGTGACGGCAAGCGCTTTGGGCTTGATCAGGCGATCGCGGCCGTCGAGGTCGCTGACGCGCAATCCGCCCTGCCGCAGCGCTGCCTCGACGCGCGGCCTGGCGAGCAGGACAACCCGCCGCCCGGCGAGCGCCAGGCAGCCGCCGGCATAACAGCCAATGCTGCCGGCGCCGGCAATGACGATCCTCTTTTCGCCGTTTGCCATCTCTTACTCCGCGTCGGCCAGAACTATACGACATGAAAACCATAATGTCGGCGGTATCGTCGGCCATTGGCTTGGCCTTATGTCTGGCAGTGACAGGCCTTTCGCTTTCGACTATCGCTTTTGCCATGACGCTGCCGACTGACCCCGCCGCAAACCTCGTCTCTCTCATCCGCTGTGCCTCGGTGACGCCAGCCGAAGGCGGCGCCCTGAGCGCGCTGGAGGCCATGCTGAAACCGCTCGGCTTCCTGGTCGATCGGCCGGTGTTCTCCGAGGACGGCACGCCCGATATCGAGAACCTCTATGCACGGCGCTCCGGCAACGGCCCGCATCTGATGTTCGCGGGCCATACCGACGTCGTGCCCATCGGCGACGAAGCCGCCTGGACGCATCCGCCTTTCGCAGCCGAGATCGCCAATGGCGAGATGTATGGCCGCGGCGCCGTCGACATGAAGGGCGGCATAGCCTGTTTCATCGCCGCTGTGGCGCGCCATGTCGAGGCAAATGGCGGCCCGAAGGGTTCGGTGTCGCTGCTGATCACCGGCGACGAGGAAGGTCCGGCCATCAACGGCACGGTCAAGCTGCTCGAATGGGCCGCGTCCAAAGGCGAAAAGTGGGACGCCTCGATTGTTGGCGAGCCGACCAATCCGGACACGCTCGGCGACATGATCAAGATCGGCCGGCGCGGCTCGATGTCGGGCAGCATCACCGTCAATGGCCGCCAGGGCCATGCCGCCTATCCGCAGCTTGCCGACAATCCGGTGCGCGGCCTGATGAGCCTGGTGGACGCCTTGCTGCATCCCGTCTTCGACAAGGGAACCCAGGATTTCCAGCCGACCAACCTGGAGGTGACCTCCATCGATGTCGGCAACCCGGCCACCAACGTCATTCCTGCCAAGGCGACCGCCACCTTCAACATCCGCTTCAACGACAAGTGGACGGCAGAGACGGTCCAGGCGGAAATCCACAACCGCCTCGATCAGGCGGCGAGGCGCAAGAAATACCGGCCAGGCAAGAAGACGCCTGTCGACTATGACCTCGTCTGGCGCGACCGGCCGAGCCATGTCTTCCTGACCCGCGACGACAGGCTGGTCGAGACGCTGAGCGGCTCGGTCAAGGCGGTGGTCGGCAAAACGCCGGCGCTGTCCACCTCCGGCGGCACATCGGATGCGCGCTTCATCAAGGATTATTGCCCGGTGGTGGAATTCGGCCTGGTCGGCAAGACCATGCACATGGTCGACGAGCGCGTCGCCATCGCCGATCTGGAAACGCTGACGCGGATCTACCAGCGCTTCATCGACGACTGGTTCGGACAGGGCTGAGCATGCTTACCGCGGACGAAACCCAAGCTTCGCTGACCGGCGCCTGGCGGCTGATGCTCGGCAAGGTCGACGGGCTGCGCCTGCTCGACCTGTCGGCCGACGGCTTCTGGAATTCGTTCTTCGCCATCATCGTCGCGACACCGGCGCTGATCGTCGGCTGGGTCGGCATCGCCAACGAGATCAGCGATCCCGATGCCTTCGCCGGCCGCTTCTCCATGCTGGTGCGGCTGGCGACGGTCGATATCGGCTCCTGGGTGCTGCCGCTGGTCGCGCTCGCCTTGGTGGCGCCGCGCGCCGGCATCGGCGGGCGCTTCGTCCACTATGTCGTCGCCAGCAACTGGGCCTCGGCCATCACCGCCTGGCTGATGCTGCCATCGGCGCTGATCAGGCTTTTCCTGTCGTCGACAAGCCAGGTCGCGAGCCTGGTGTCGCTGCTGTTGTTTTCGCTGTCGATGGTGCTGACCTGGCGCATGACCACCGCCACGATCGGCAGGGGCGCGGCGGTCGGCACCGCCGTTTTCGTCGGCATGTTCATCGCTTCGCTGCTGGCGCTGTTCGGGCTGCAGATGCTGCTTGGGATCAGCGTGCCGGACGATGTCGGGGCCCAGAGCCTTTCCGGGCTCTATCCCGGATAGAGCGAGGGCTCTTACCCACGATAGGACCGGGTTCTATCCGGGATAATCGACGCCTATCAGGAAAAGTCCATCTGGCGGCGCCACTTGCCCGCAGGCGGCGCGGTCTCGCGCCTCGAGCGCCGCCTTGAGGTCGCCTGATGTCCAGCCGCCGTCGCCGACCCGCTTGAGCGAGCCGACCATGGAGCGCACCTGATTGTGCAGGAAGGACCGCGCCGAGGCTCTCACCTCGATCACGTCGCCCGTCCGGCTCACATCGAGCCGCTCCAATGTCCTGACCGGGCTGTTGGCCTGGCACTGGGTGGAGCGGAAGGTGGTGAAGTCGTGCCGGCCGAGCAGGAGCTTCGCCGCCTCGTGCATGGCGGCGGCATCGAGCCGCTTCGGCACCCACCATACCTTACCCTTCTCCAGCGCCGAGGGCGCCCGCCGGTTGAGGATGCGGTAGAGATAGTGCCGGCCGATGGCCGAGAAACGGGCATCGAAATCGTCGGAGACGATCGTGGCCTTCAGGATGACGATGCGCGCGCCGGCCGCCTGCAGGTGTGCATTGATGGCGTCGCGCACCTTGTCGTCGGGCCACGCCTTGGCAAGGTCGGCATGCGCCACCTGCGCGGTCGCGTGCACGCCGGCATCGGTGCGGCCGGCGGCGCGCAGCCGGACCGCCTCGCCGCAGAATTTCTCGATCGCCTGTTCGATCGCCTGCTGCACCGAAGGCTGATCGGCCTGGTGCTGCCAGCCGGCAAACAGGCTGCCGTCATATTCGATATCGAGGCGAAAACGCGGCATGCCGGTCGGTTATACGCCCTCGCCTAGGCGGCGAGAGCGGTAAAGGCGGAGGCGTAGACCAGTCTGCCGGCTTCGGGTGCGTCGCCCCAGGCCAGCGCCTGCAGCGCTTCGCCTTGATATTCGCTTTCGAACTTTTCAGCCCGGGCGTGGCTATAGCCGAAACGGCCGTAATAGGCCGGATCGCCCAGCACGACAGCCAGCGTCTCGCCGGCATCCCTGAGCCGGATATGGGCCTCGCGGATCAGCGCGCCGCCGATGCCGGAGCCGTGAAAAGACGGCTCTACCGCCAGCGGGGCAAGCGCCACGGCGGCAAAACTGTTGCCGCCGTTCTGCACGAACAGCCGCGAAAACAGGATGTGGCCAACGGCCTGGCCGTCCTCTTCCGCCACCAGTTCCACGACGGCGTCACCGCCGGTCACCAACGCGTCGACCAGCCCGGCCTCCGTCTGCTGGCCGAAAGCGTGTTCCTCGACGAGGCGAATGGCCTCGCGGTCCCGCGGCGTCGCCGCGCGTATCGACATCATGCTCATGAGAATTTCAGTCCTTTTTCGATCTTGGCTCCGCGCAGGAACTCCGACGCGGCAGCGGGCCCTCCGCCCGCACGTTGAACTTCGACCAGCCTGATCGCGCCTTTTCCGCAGGCGACCGTCAGCCGGTCATCGAGAATTCCTCCCGACTCGCCCAAATCTTCCGAAAGCGACAGGCCTTCGGACAGCGTCGAGCGAAGCAGTTTCAGCCGTTCGATGCGGCCGCCAATGTCAATCTCGGACCAGGCGCCAGGAAAGGGCGACAGGCCACGAATGTGGTTGTGGACCTCGGCCGCGGGCCGTGTCCACTCCACGCGCGTCTCGGATTTATCGATTTTCCTGGCGTAAGTCACCCCTTCGGCCGCTTGCGCGGTAAATGCCAGGATGTTCTGTTCCAGCCGTGCCAGCGCTTCCACCATCAGGGCAGCGCTAACACTCATCAACCGATCATGCAGATCGCCGGCTGTCATATCGGGGTCGATGGCGCATTTTTCAACCAATCCCACCGGACCGGTGTCGAGGCCCTCCTCCATGCGCATCACCATCATGCCGGTCTCGGTGTCGCCGGCCATGATGGCGCGCTGGATGGGCGCGGCGCCGCGCCAGCGCGGCAAAAGCGAAGCGTGGCCGTTGACGCAGCCAAGCCGGGGTGCCTCCAGAACCGCCTTGGGCAGGAGCAAGCCATAGGCGACGACCACGGCGATATCGGCGCCAAGGGCGGCAAAAGCGGCCTGTTCGGCCTCGCCCTTCAACGATGTCGGCGTGCGCACCTCGATGCCCAGCCGCTCGGCCTCGCCCTGCACGGGGGACGGCGTCAACTCCAGCCCGCGTCGGCCTGCGGCGCGCGGCGGCTGCGTATAAACAGCTGCTATCTCATGTCCGGCTTCGGCGATGGCACGCAGCGTCGGCACCGAAAACTCCGGCGTGCCCATGAAGATGACGCGAAGGGGCATTTTCTTTTGCGGCCTTGTTCCTGCCTTGCCGTGATCCGGCTCAGGCACTCGTTTCAAACGGGTTTACGAGCTTAAGGTCAAGCCCATCGAAGTCGCGAACATTGCGAGTTGCCAACGTGGCGTCATGCGCGAGACAGATCGCGGCGATCATGGCATCAGCAAGGCTGATTGGGCGCCCGAGCCGTTCCCGCGTCGCTCGGAGCTTGCCGGCAAGGCGAGGGATAGAACCAGCAAATTCCACGACGCGACCGGAGAACTGCTTCGAGATCAGATGATCGAGAGCACGGACATGGCGATCGGAGCCGGTCTTGTCCAGAAATCGTTCGGCACCGAAGGATTGCTCCATGACGACAGGGCCGCACAGGTACAGGTCAAGCAACTCCTGTTTGCGAAACCATTCGACCACGTTCGCATCGGGTGCCGTCCTGCTCGTTTCGGAAATGATGTTGGTGTCGAGGACGATCACTCGAAATCCTCGGCCGGGCGCCCAAAGTCGCGTTTTCTATCCGCTTCGATCTCGTCCATGATCTCGGCGAATTCGTCGTCGATCGCATTCTCCGTCGCGAACGCGGAGCGTATATTGTCCCATGCCGACAGACCGGGCTCTGGCTTGGCCTCCTTTTCGGCGACCATGCCTTTGCGTAACAGATCGATTGCTTTTCCCGATAGGCTCTGGCCGCCGCTTCGTGCAGCCTGTTCGATTTCGCGTTTCAACGGCTCGGGAACGTCCCTGATCAGCATATCGCCCATGCAATTCTCCAAACGTTGATATCAATGATATCACGGCAAGGATCGCTGCTCAATGGATTCTGCGCCCGGGTGCGCCTATCCCGCCAGCTTGCCTGGCGCCTTGTCCCTGGCGAGCTTCTTGAACTTCTTCACCACCATGTCGCGCTTCAGCTTCGAGATGTGGTCGATGAACAGCACGCCATTGAGATGGTCGATCTCGTGCTGCAGGCAGGTCGCCATCAGCCCTTCGGCCTCCATCTCCTGCGGCGTGCCGTCGCGGTCGAGATATTTGACCCGCACCGAGGCCGGGCGCTCGACCTCGGCATAGTAATCGGGGATCGACAGGCAGCCTTCCTCGTAGACGGACCGTGCGTCGGCGCTTTCGAGAATCTCCGGGTTGATGAAGACGTGCGGCGCCGGCGTTTCGTCTTCCTTGGCGAGGTCGATCACCAGCATGCGCAGCGGTTCGCCGATCTGGATAGCCGCCAGCCCGATGCCGGGTGCGTCATACATGGTCGCCAGCATGTCGTCGGCCAGTTTGCGCAAGGGCGCGTCGACGCGCTCCACCGGCTTGGAAACCTGGCGCAGGATGGGGTCGGGAAGGATGATGAGCGGCTTGATCGGCATGGCGTTTCACCTAAGACCTCAAAAGAAAGGCGTCAACCGGTGGGCCTGAGCCTCGTTCACGTTTTGATCTGTGCCGGCCTGCCGAATCGGCTATGCTGTCCACATGAATGATCTGAGCACCATCCTTTCAGAGCCTGTCGTACGGCTCGGCGCCTCGACAATCACGCTCGGCCACGCGCTTGCCTTCGGCGTCTTGCTGTTTCTCGGTCTGTTCGTGGCGCTCGTCGCTGCGCTGTGGCGGTCGGCCAAGGCGCGCGCGGTCGCCGCCGCGGAAGCCGCCGACCATGCCCGCGACGCCGAGACACGCATGGCTGGTATTTTGCAGGCGCAGGCGGAAATGCAGGGCCGCATGGGGGCTATTGCTGAAGTGTTCGGCGCCCGGCAGGCCGAATTGACGCAATCGATCGGCCAGCGGCTCGACGCCATGACCGGCCGCATCGGCCAGACCATGACCGAGCAGACCAAATCAACGCATGAGAGCCTGGCGAAGCTGCAGGAGCGGCTGGCGGTCATCGACACCGCGCAAGGCAACATCCAGTCGCTGGCCGGCCAGGTCGTGCAGTTGCAGGCGATCCTCTCCAACAAGCAGACGCGCGGCGCCTTCGGCCAGTCACGCATGGAGGCGATCGTCGCCGACGGCCTGCCGCATGGCGCCTATGAATTCCAGGCGACGCTGTCGAACGGCAGCCGGCCGGACTGCCTGGTGAAAATGCCGAACGGCGCGCCGTCGCTTGCCATCGATGCCAAATTTCCGCTGGAAGCCTGGAACGCCATCCGCGCCGCCGACGGGGCCGACCTGCAGAAGGTCGCGGCCCAGGCCTTTCGCCGCGACATCGAGGTCCATGTCCGCGATATTTCGGAAAAATACCTGCTCCAGGGCGAGACGCAGGATACGGCCTTCATGTTCGTGCCGTCGGAATCGGTGTTCGCCGAAATCCATGAGAATTTCGAAGCGGTTGTCCAGAAGGCGCACCGCGCCCGGGTCATCATCGTCTCGCCTTCACTGCTGATGCTGTCGATCCAGGTCATCCAGGCGATCCTCAAGGATGCCCGCATGCGCGAACAGGCGCATCTGATCCAGGGCGAAGTCATCAGGCTGATGGAAGACGTCCAGCGTGTCGACGAGCGGGTGCGCAAATTGCAGGGCCATTTCGGCCAGTCGGCCAAGGACATCGAAGACATCCTCGTCTCGACCTCGAAAGTGACCAAGCGCGGCCAGAAGATCGAGGCGCTGGAATTCGGGGAGGGCGAACCCGACGCGCCACACGGCGGCGCCGCCAAGGTGGAGGCCGCACCGCGCGTGGCCGATTCCAAGACGGGACAGCTGAGGCTGAGGGTCGTCGAAGGCGACGACTGAACGCTACTGCTCCTCCACCGTCGTCATGCCCTCGAATTCCGGAAGCCAGTGCAGCGCCGAGCGGTGCCATTTCTGGTGTCTCGGAACCAGGTCCTGGCGCTGCCGCGAGGTCCCGACCCTGATGCCATAGACCTTTGGACCGTCGCCGACCGAGGTCGCATAAAGATGCGAGCCGCAGTCGGCACAAAAAGCCTGGGCACGCTTGGCGCCGCTCGCCACGGTCTTGATATAGATTTTCGGCGCGCCCCTGGTGATCCGGTAGTGATCTTCCGGCGCAGGAACAGTGACGCGAAAGGCCGTACCGGTCAGCTGTTGGCAATCGGTACAGTGGCAGATCGAGGTCTTTCCCGGGTCGACCTCCGCCTCATAGGTGATGGCACCACAATGACAGCCGCCGTCGATCTTCATCGTCATTCCTCCAACATCGATCAGGTAATCTTAGCGGCGCGGCGACGCGAAGCAACGGCGCGGCGCTGGTCCAGAGGCCAAGGCATGATCAGCAAGAGGGGATTTTCGGATCATACTCAAACTCTATCCGGACGCGGATTCGATCAGCTTGCGCCGCTTTTCCCAGGTGCCTGACGTCTGCGGCTTGACGAACAGCCGCGTGATCTCAGGCATTTCCTTCCTTAGCCGGGCCTCGAGACGCTCGACGCAGGCCTCGATGTCCGGCGCCGCCAGATGGTCCTCGAATTCGATGCTCAGGGCGGCAACGATCTCTTCCGGTCCCATATGCACGGTCAGCACACCGTTCGCCCGCTGCACCGCCGGATCCTGCTGGACGATCGCCAGCACCTTCCTCTGCGCCTCGGGTGAGGCCGGCTCACCGATGAGCAGGCCCTTGCTTTCCCGCGCCAGGAAGATCGCTGTCGCGCCGAGGATGAGCGCGATGCCGATCGAGGCGGCGCCGTCGAGTTCGGGCATCTCGAAAATCTCCGCCGCCGATATGCCGGCAAAGGCGACGGTCAGGCCGAGCAGGGCCGCGCTGTCTTCGAACAGCACCGTATAGACGCTCGGGTCCTTGCTCGATTGCACGGCTTCCAGCCAGCCTTGCTTGCCCTTTTGCTTGCGGAATTCCTTCAGCGCCACCAGCCAGGAACTGCCTTCGAACAGGAAGGACAGGCCGAGAACGACGTAGTTCACCTTGACGTTGGCGACCGGTTCCGGCGCCATGATGTGGATGATGCCCTCGTAGAGCGACACGCCGGCGCCCAGCGCGAAGACCAGAAGGGCGACGATGAAGCTCCAGAAATAGAGTTCACGGCCGTGGCCGAGCGGATGGGTGGGGCTGGCCGGGCGTGCGGCCCGGTGCATGCCGTAAAGCAGCAGGCCGCCATTACCGGTATCGACCAGCGAATGCACGCCTTCCGACAGCATGGCCGAACTGCCGGTGAAAAAGGCCGCGGCGAACTTGGTCAGCGCTATGGCGAGGTTGCCGGCGAGCGCCGCATAGATGACCGTTCTGGAGCCGCCATGCCCTGCCATGCAGGTCTATCCTCTTTGAGATACGATGTAGCGGCTCTGCCGCGGAGCTGCACAGCCATCACAACGCGCCAATCGTCGGGTCGTTCAACGTCTTCGAAACCTGCTGGCAACAACGCCAGCTATTCCTGGATT
The DNA here is from genome assembly GCF_037179625.1 of Mesorhizobium sp. Cs1299R1N3. Classification (NCBI taxonomy): domain Bacteria; kingdom Pseudomonadati; phylum Pseudomonadota; class Alphaproteobacteria; order Hyphomicrobiales; family Phyllobacteriaceae; genus Mesorhizobium; species Mesorhizobium sp. Cs1299R1N3. The sequence continues at coordinate 1,056,099 of NZ_JAPYKQ010000001.1, forward strand.
TCGTCGGTCCATACCTTGAAGCCCGCAAGCATGCCTGGCCCGAAAATATGGGTCAGCGGCACGTCCGCCGCGTCACGGCCCGAGGCGATCAGGATGCGGCCGATACGTGGCGCGTTGTTGCGCGGATCGAAAGCGTGCCAGCGGCCGCCGAGGTAAACCTCCATCCAGGCGCAGAAATCCATGCTCGCCCAGGGCTTCGGCATGCCGATGTCGCTGATGTAGCCTGTGCAGTAGCGCGTCGGGATATTGAGTGCCCGGCAGAATGTGACGGCGAGATGCGCGAAATCGCGGCACACGCCACTCCGTTCGCGCCAGGCTTCCGCGGCGGTGCGCGTCACCCGTGCGTTGCCGTAGTCGAAGACGATGTGGTTGTGGACGAAATCGCACACCGCCTGCACGCGCGGGATGCCGGGCGGCATATGGCCGAACAGCCGCCATGCCTCGCTTGCCAGGAGGTCGCTTTCGCAAAACCGGCTGGGCAGCAGGAACAGGAGCGTTTCCGCCGGCAGGTCGCGCACCTCGTGCTGCCACGCCATCAGCTCGCCCATCTCGAATGTGCCGGGGTCGCGGATCACCGCGTCGGTACCGAAAGTGAAACGCCCGGGCGGGGCGACGAACCGGTTGCACCAGTTGCCGAAACTGTCGCGATAACTTTCAATCGGGACCGGCGGGTTGGAGGTCAGGAAATCCGGGCGCTCAAGATCGGAGGCGCGGGAATAGTGGACATTGAGCATCGCAATGAGCGGCGTCTCCTGCGGAAAGTCGAAGCTCATCTCGCAGCCGATGTGGATCCGCATTGTCGTCCTGACCGGCCTGCCTGACGATCACCCGGCGGTGCACGGGTCGATGCTGCAGTGCGAAGACAACCATGGCATGGACCGCCGGGGTTTACGAGCAAATTAGAAACCGGTTGAAAGCGGCCTGCCGGCGTTGGCAGCAAGCACTAGCCTCTTGCAGTCCGGCGTTTGTCTTGTTTCACTCCGTCTCCCGCAACAGGAGGAACGAATCATGGCCAAAGGTGCGATGAAGGCAGGCAAGGAAGCCCGCAAACCAAAGAAAGACGCCAAGAAGCCTGTAGCCGCTCCGGCCCTGAAGGCGCCGCCGGTCAAGGCAATGAGGATCAAGGAAAAGTAAGTCTCGGCAACCCGACGGGGCGGGACTTCACCGGCGGCATTCGACAATGCCGCCGGCACGTGTTGATCGGGCGTTCGGACAGCCCTATGTCGACGACGCGGGGACGACCTCGCACTTTCCGAAAAATTCGGTCGGGACGACCCGCCATTGTCGACTGAGCATCCGAGGCCGGAGAGGCTGGATGTTCCGATGGAGCGTTGCGATGTCCTGGACTTTTCTGTTTTTCGCCGGCCTGTTCGAAATCGGCTGGGCAATCGGTCTCAAATATACCGACGGCTTCAGCAGGCTTGTCCCGACCGTGCTCACGGTCGCGTCGATGATCGTCAGCCTCACCTTGCTCGGCCTGGCGCTGAAGGCGCTGCCTGTCGGCACCGCCTATGCGGTGTGGACCGGTATCGGCACCGTCGGCACGGCGCTGCTCGGCATCTGGCTGCTGGGTGAGCCCACCACGGCGATCAGGCTCGGCTGCATCGCGTTGATCGTCTGCGGTATCATGGGGCTGAAATTCGCGGCTTGAACGGCCCTGTCCGCCGGCAGACGGTTTCGATCACGCCGACATCCCTGGATGTCAAGCGACATCCCTGGATGTCGCTTGACATCCAGGGATGCAGGGGCTTCCGGTGGCGACATGGACAAACGCGAAAAGGGCCGCGCCTTGGCGCGTCCCTTGTTCATCATCCGTCGCGGCGAGTGCGCTCTTAGCGACCCGTAAAGCCGGGAGGCGTCCTGCCGGTGCGCTGCTTGCGTGCCGCATAGCGCGCGTCGCGCTTTGCCTTGCGCTCGGCTTCATCGGCAAGCAAACGAGCAATACGCTCGTTCTCTTCAGCTTCCCGAAGCTTGGCATCCGCTTGCGCTGCTTCTTCGGCGGCAATGCGCGCCGCTTCGGCTGCTGCCTCACGCTCGGCCTTCTCAACCGCTTCGCGCGCCAGCTTTTCCTGCTTCAGCTTGGCCTTCTCGGCCTCACGGATCTCCCGAGCCGCAAGGATCGCCTTGCGTTCGGCCTGTCGTGCCAGCACCGCAGGATCGTCTGCTGCCGGCTTTGACTTGAAGCGCTCCAGAAGCGCCTTCTTTGCCTCGGTCGCGGCATTGCGCCGCTCGAAAATGTCTTTTTCCCTGTAGATAGCCAAGTCCACTTCCTTGAAGTCTATTCGCGACGCTTACATACGCGCGAAAACCGGGAGTTCAAGCGCCAAAACGGCATGCCAGCCATGAAATTCCGGGATGTTGCACTGGGGAGACGCATTTCCCGCCGAAATCGACATGCACTGTTCACAAGCCGCCCTCTGGCGGCGTGGCGGGCGTGTCGCTACCTCTAGCGCGACAATCAACATACTGGGATGACATCCAAATGGAACTCGGCCTCTACACTTTTGCCGATGTGAGCCCTGTGCCGGGTCCCGGCGCCATCGGCCCGCATGAGCGGCTGCGCAACCTGATCGAGGAGATCGAACTGGCCGACCAGGTCGGGCTCGATGTCTTTGGCCTCGGCGAACACCATCGGCCGGACTATGCCGCCTCGGCGCCGGTCGTGGCTTTGGCAGCGGCGGCGGAGCGTTCGAAGCGCATCAGACTGACCAGCGCGGTCACCGTCCTGTCCTCCGATGATCCGGTGCGCGTTTTTCAGCAGTTTTCCACGCTAGACCTGTTGTCGGGCGGCCGCGCCGAGATCATGGCCGGGCGCGGATCGTTCATCGAATCCTTCCCGCTGTTCGGCTACAATCTCGAAGACTATGACGAGCTGTTCGCCGAAAAGCTCGACTTGCTGCTCGCCATCCGCGATCAGGTGAAGGTGACCTGGTCAGGCAATCTGCGCGCGCCGATCAACGATCGCGGCATCTATCCCAGGCCCTTCCAGGACAGGCTGCCGGTCTGGATCGCCATTGGCGGAACGCCACAATCGGCCGCCCGCGCCGGCGCGCTCGGCCTGCCGCTGGCGCTTGCCATCATCGGCGGCGAGCCGGCGCGCTTCGCGCCGCTGTTCGACATTTACCGTGAGGCAGCCAAGCGGGCCGGCAGCGATCCGGCAGGGTTGGCCACCAGCATCAACGTGCATGGCTTCATCGCCGGGACGACCGAGCAGGCGGCGGACGACTTCTACGGCCCGCAGGCAGAAGTGATGAACCGCATCGGTCGAGAGCGCGGCTGGGGCCCGACATCGCGCGCGCATTTCGACCAATCGCGTGGTCCCAATGGTGCTCTGTTCGTCGGCAATCCGGAGCAGGTGGCGGAAAAGATCGTCGCCCAGCACAGGATCTTCGGCAACGACCGCTTCCTCTTGCAAATGGCGATCGGCACCATGCCACACGCCAAGATCATGAAGGCGATCGAGCTTTACGGCGCCAAGGTGGCGCCGATCGTGCGCAAGGAAACGGCGAAACCCGCGCCGGCCGTGGCGGCGCCTGTCGCGTGAACTTAATGGCTCCGCAAGGACAGGGCCTTGTTCCATGGGCCCTCGAATAGGCCTGCTTATCGCATTGCCCGGTGCGAGGCCGTATCCATCATCGCGGCATGACGAATTTCGGTCGCCTCGTCGGCCGGGAACATGCACTCGATGCGCAGTTCCTGGGCGGCGACGGTTTGGGGGGTACCCACCGTGGTGACCATCGAAAAATAGTTCAGGCGGCGACCGTCCTTGATGAAGCCGAGCGGAATGACCGGCATGAAGCCGATCGCCACCGGATTTTTCCAATCACTGTTCACGTCCGGATAGGCGAGCAGCGCCGCCAGCAACTCCTTGGTCTTTTCGTCGACGACGCGGCCGATGGATTCGCGATAGACCCGCTCGAACAGGCTCCGCGCCACCTCAGGCCAATTGGCGACGAACGGGCGCATGCCTTCGGGATCGAACATGAGGTGGAGTATGTTGCGCGGCCCTTCACGAGCGGCCATGTCGAGAAAACAGCCGAAGAAGAGCGGCGCGGCTTCGTTGGTCATCAGCACATTCCAGTACCGGTCCATGACCAGCGCCGGATAGGGTTCATGCTGCCGCAAGATGCGCGTCAGGGCATCGGTCACGCTCTTCATTTCCACGGAATCCCAGGCGCCTTCGGAAAACATCGGCGCGTAGCCTGCCGCCAGCAGCAAGGCGTTGCGCTCACGCAAAGGTACATCGAGCGCCCGGGCGATCGCCATCAAGGTCTCGCGGCCGGGAACGCTGCGTCCGCTTTCGATGAAACTGATCTGCCTTTGCGAAATGCCGGTATCGAGGGATAGATCAAGCTGACTTCTGCCACGCACATCGCGCCAGTAACGCAAGAGCGTGCCCAGGTCGGGTGTCATGGCCGTTCCGGGGTTTGTCCTCATAACCCGCTGTCCTCGCAGTCCCTCGAACGATACACGCCGATGCGGTCACGCATTGCTCGACGGCGCATGGCACCCGGCCGGCCCATGCGCCGTCGATCGGGTCAGGCCGCCATCGCGGCGGCGGGAGACCATGCCTGCGGCTGGAAGCGTTCCTCGATCGGCGTGCCAGCCATGTTGGTGGTGGTCGCCGCCATGGTGGAGATGCCGACACCGGTTACCACTTCCAGGATCTGGGCCTTCGAATAGCCCGCCGAAGTAAACGCATCGATGTCCGCGTCGCTCACGTTTCCCTTGTTTTCGATCAGCGCCCTCGTCAGCGCCGAGAGTGCCGCATATTTCGGGTCCGACGGCAACTTGCCATCCCGGATCGCCTTGACTTCGCTTTCGGCAATCCCGTCCTCGATGGCGAATGTCGAATGCGCGGCGACGGTCCAGGGGCATTTGATGGTGACCGCGTTGGTCAGCAGCAGCACCTGCTTCTCGATCTCGTCGAAGCTTCCGCCGTGAAAACTGCCGAAGCTGTTGACGAAACCGTTGAGGAGAACCGGATTGTTGGCCATCGTCGCCATGACGTTCGGAAGAAAGCCAAACCTCTCCTCAAGCGCCTTCAACGCTGGCCTGGATTTCTCCGGCGCCGACTCGGTTGTTTGAAGGGTAAATCTTTGCATCGTGGTGTCCTCTTTCAGGGTAGGGCGTAATCGCGCGGGCGATATCCTCGCCACGCCAGCCTTGCGACCCCACGGTTGCGAAGGCCTGCCCCCGTACTAGGCCGCCACGTGCCCGGCCTCAATTACACGGCATGTAATACGGAACACTCGCAGCCGAGCCGTCCGTTGAGCTATCGGCGGCAGGACCCCGCAACGACGGCCGTGCCATCGCTGCCGGCTAACGGAACCTTGAAGCCGTGCCGACGTTTTCCGTGTGCGGATTGCATCAGTTGTGGTGTGCCGCCGAGGGACCACGATGAAAGCTGAATCCGCCGCTTTGGGCGCAGGCGTTGCCGAAGCTGACGAGTCGCGTGTGGCGACGCGCGCCGATGCGCGCGCCGATACGCGCCTGATGCGCTCGCTGCTCATCGGCATCTTCCTGTTCATGACCGTCTATGCGCTCTATTTCGCGCGTGCCTTCTTCATGCCGGTCATGCTGGCCTTCCTGCTGACACTGACACTGACGCCGATCGTGCGGCTGCTGCGCAAGCGCGGCATTCCCGAAGTGATTTCGGCGACGCTTCTGGTGCTTGTGTCCATCTTCGTCTTCGCGAGCGCCGGCTATGTGCTCAGTGGCCCGGTCATCGATCTCATCAACAACACCTCGTCCATCGGCCAGCAACTGACCGAACGCTTGGCGCAGCTGCGGCGGCCGGTCGAGAGGATCATGGATATTGCGCACCAGATCGAAGGGCTGACCGAGACATCGCAGGAACCGGGCGTGCAAAAGGTCGCGGTTGCGCAGTCGGGCTTCCTCTCATCGGCGGCGAGCAACATCCTGTCGGCCGGGACAAGCCTGACCATAATCTTCGTGTTGTCGCTGTTCCTGCTCGCCTCGGGCACGATGTTCTACGAAAAGATCATCCAGTCCTTCGCCAGCCTCACCGAAAAGAAGCGGGCGCTGCGCGTCGTCTACGACGTCGAGCGGGAAATCTCGCACTATCTGCTCACTGTCACCACCATCAACATCGGCCTCGGCACGGTCATCGGCCTCGGCCTGTGGGCGCTCGGCATGCCCAATCCGCTGGTCTGGGGCGCGGCGGCCGCCCTGCTCAATTTCCTGCCCTATGTCGGAGCCATGATCACGTTTGTCCTGGTTACGGTCATAGCACTGATCAGCTTCGACACGATCGCCTACGCGTTGCTGGCGCCTGCCTTCCTGGTGTTGTGTGACATCATCGAAGGCCAGTTCGTGACGCCGATGGTGGTCGGGCGGCGGCTCGAGATCAACGCCGTGGCGATCTTCATAGCCATCGCATTCTGGTCATGGCTGTGGGGCTTCGTCGGCGCGCTGATGGCGGTGCCGCTGCTGGTCGTCGTCAAGGTGTTCTGCGACCATTTCAAGAGCCTGAGCCATGTCGGCAATTTTCTCGCCGCCCAACATACGGCGGTCATGGACGAGGACGCCGAGGAGCAGGACGGGACGGCCGCCGGCTGACCGGTGTACGGTTTGCGGCGGCGGGTTCGAATGCCTATATCCGCCCGATCAGTGCCCGGTGCCCTTCCGATGAACGACGCTCCCGTTAACCTCGACGCCTATTTCGCCCGGATCGGCCATGCCGGGTCCAGGGATGCTTCGCTCGACACGCTGAAGACGCTCCATTTCCTGCATCCGCAGGCGATCCCCTTCGAGAACATGGATCCGTTTCTGGGGCGCCCGGTCCGATTGGACGCCGCATCGCTGCAGGACAAGATCGTCCTTGCCGGGCGTGGCGGCTATTGCTTCGAGCACAATCTCCTCTTCATGCATGCGCTGAAGGCGCTTGGCTTCGAGGTCGGCGGCCTTGCCGCGCGTGTGCTCTGGGGTCAGAGCGAGGACGCGATCACTGCGCGCAGCCACATGCTTTTGCGCGTCGAGATCGATGGCCGGACCTATATAGCCGATGTCGGCTTCGGCGGCCTGACCCTGACCGCCCCGCTGCTGTTCGAGCCTGGCCTCGAACAGACGACCCCGCACGAAACGTTCCGCATCGCCGAAACCGGCGATCACTTCCGCCTGCAGGCCGCCATCGGCGGCGACTGGCGCTCGCTGTATCGCTTCGACCTGCAGCCGCAATATGAGGTCGACTATTCCATCGCCAATTATTTCCTGTCGACCAATCCGGCATCGCATTTCCTGACCTCGGTTTCGGCGGCGCGCGCCGCGCCCGACCGGCGCTATGGGCTGCGCGGCGATCGCCTGTCCATCCATCACATCGATGGCCACACCGAGCAGAAGCATATCGCCACTGCCGCCGAGCTTGCCGACACGCTGGAAGGCCAGCTCGGCGTCACCATTCCCGACCGCACGGCCTTCGAGGTCCGGGTGCGCGAGAAGAAGATCGTGGAGACCAGCATATGACCGAACTTTCCGTTCTCGACCTGTCGCCGATCGTCGAAGGCAGCGATGCCTCGCACTCGCTCGCCAATTCGCTCGACCTCGCTCGCCACGCCGAGCGGCTCGGCTACAAGCGCTACTGGCTGGCCGAGCACCACAACATGCCAGGCATCGCCAGTGCCGCAACGGCTGTCGTCATCGCCCATGTCGCCGGCGGCACCAAGACCATTCGTGTCGGCGCCGGCGGCATCATGCTGCCCAATCATGCGCCGCTGGTGATCGCCGAGCAGTTCGGCACGCTGGCCGCCTTGTTTCCCGGCCGGATCGATCTCGGCCTCGGCCGGGCGCCCGGCACCGACATGAACACGGCGCGGGCGCTACGCCGCAACCTCGAGGCCGGCGTCGACAATTTCCCGCAGGATGTCGTCGAGCTGATGGGCTATTTCCTGCCCGCCGAGGAGGGCCAGCGCCTGCGCGCCGTGCCCGGCGAAGGCCAGACGGTGCCGATCTGGATTCTTGGATCGAGTCTCTACGGCGCGCAGCTCGCCGCCATGCTCGGCCTGCCCTACGCCTTCGCCTCGCATTTCGCGCCGGCGGAACTGGACCACGCGCTGGACATCTACCGCTCGCGCTTCCAGCCGTCAGAGCAACTCGACAAGCCACATGTCATGCTCGGCCTCAACGTCTTTGCAGCACCCACCGACGCCGAGGCACGGCTGCTGTTCACCTCGCTGCAGCAGGCCTTCGTCAATCTGCGCACCGGCAGACCCGGACGATTGCCGCCGCCCGTCGAGAATTATGATCGCGATCTCGACCCGATGGCCAAAACCATGCTCGGCCAGGCGCTGTCCTGCGCCGTCGTCGGCTCGCCGGAAACGATCCGCCAGGGCATCGATGCCTTCGTGCGCCGCACCGGAGCCGACGAGCTGATGGTCACCGCGCAGATCTTCGATCATGCCGCCCGCGTGCGGTCGTTCGAGATTTTAGCCGAGGCGCACGGATCGCTGTCACAAGCCGCCTGAAACGAATAAGCCGCCAGCCGCTTTTGCCGACGCCGATGCTCTGCTAAATGCGGGTGTCCTTCGCAACAGCGAGCCTTGCCTTGCCCCATGATCTCGATAGACGCGAGCAGTTTGCCATTGATCTGGCGCGGCGCGCCGGCGAACTCGGCCTGAAATATTTCCGCGATCTCGACAGCCTGACCATCGAGAGCAAGGGCCATCAGGATTTGGTCTCGCAGGCGGACCGCGAGGTCGAGCTGTTCATCCGCGCGGCAATCGCCGCCGACTATCCGCAGGATGGCATCGTCGGCGAAGAGCATGCCTCGGTCGCCGGCTCGACAGGCTATGCCTGGGTCATCGACCCCATCGACGGCACCGCCAATTTCGTCCGCGGCATTCCGGCCTGGTGCGTGGTGATCGCCTGCGCCCGTGATGGAGAGACGATCGTCGGCGTCATCCACGAGCCGTCAACCGGCGAGACCTTCCACGGAAGGCTGGGCGGCGGCGCCTTCGTCAACGGCAGGCGGGTCAAGACAAGTGCGGCGGCCAGCCTGGAAGAGGGCTCGGTGGGCACCGGCTTCTCAAACCGGGCCGAGGCCGAAAACATCGCCGTGCTGATCAAGAAAATCCTGGCCGAGGGCGGCGTCTTCTTCCGCAACGCGTCCGGTGCGCTGATGCTCGCCTATGTCGCCTCGGGGCGGCTGCTCGGCTATGTGGAAGAACACATGAACCCGTGGGACTGCCTGGCCGGCATGCTGCTGATCGAGGAAGCCGGCGGCACGATCCTGAAGGCGGATCCGAAGACGGTGCTGCAGAGCGGCACACAGGTCATTACGGGCGGCAAGGGCGTCTTTTCGAAACTGCAAGAACTGTGTTCTGGTGTTTTCACGTCCTGATCAATCTCAGGAAGCACGACGTTATCCGAAAACCGCTTCACACTTTCGGCATTTAGGCACTCACGCTGTGCACCACCGCGCCCAGCGGCCGGCATGAATTGCGGATCATCAGCCGGCCCTTGAGGACGAGCTTGCGCGGTGGCGTATCCCGGTTGCCGGCGAGACGGTCGAGCAGCAGATTGGCCGCCTGTTCGCCGATCGCCTGCACAGGCTGCGCCACCGTGGTCAGTTGAGGCTGGAACACGTCGGACCAGGGAAAATCGTCGAAGCAGGCTACCGAAATATCCTCCGGACAGGACAGCCCGATGTCGCGGATCGCCTTCATCGTTCCGATCACCATGGGATTGTTTGCCGAGAAGATGGCGCTTGGCCGGTCATGCAGCGACAGCAGCTGCATGGTTGCGTTGTAGCCGTCGATCTCGTGGAAATTGCCGGAGCGAACCAGCTCTTCGGCCACCGGCAAGCCGGCGGCCTGGAGCGCCTCGCGATATCCGGTCATGCGGTCATGCATGGGTGAAATGTCCGAGGTGCCGGTAATGTAACCGATGCGGCGGTGGCCGAGATTGATCAAATAGCTCATGGCGTCGAACACCGCGCGCTGGTTGTCGAGAACCACGGCGTCGGTGTCGACGCCCTCGCACAGACGATCCATCAGCACGACCGGCACATTGGCGTCGGCGACGATCCGCTTGAGGATCGCGCCGTCCCCGACGCGTGCCACGATCAGCCCGTCGACCATGCGGTCGAGCAGTAGCCTGATCTGGTCGTCCTGGGTGTTCAAATCCTCGTCGGTGCAGCACAGCATGACGGCGTAGCCGGCGCGGTCGAAGGCCTGCTGGATGACCGAGACGACATCGGTGAAGAAGGGGTTGGTGATGTGCGGAACGGTCAGGCCGATGGTGCGCGTCGTGCCCATCTTCAGGCTGCGGGCGATGGCGTTGCGCTTGTAGCCGATATCGCGGATCGCCTGCTCGATGCGCTGGCTGAGCTCCGGGCTGACGGTCGCCGTGCCGTTGATCAGCGCCGACACGGTGGCGACCGAGACACGCGCCGCTTCAGCCACGTGAAGCATGGTGGGTGCGGTGGATTTGCGCTGTTTTTTTCGCCCTGACGCTGTCATTTTCGAAACGTTTCGCCACCCCTTGCCGCCAATACCTACGGAATCTTGCCGTTTTAGGCAAGAATCGAAATGCATCAAAGTTGCGATACCCCCATATCGGCTTGACATGATCGAAACGTTTAGATTAGCGTTCGAGTAGCTGACGAGGACGGAAGGGAGGCCGCTATTGTCATGGAGCAGAACAATTCCGTTTCCTCGACGCGCAGTGCGGCGTCGGATCGCTCGGACATCGTTCTGAGTGCCGAGCATATTTCCAAGAGTTTTGGCGGCATCGCCGCCCTGGTCGACGTCGGCTTCGAATTGCGGCGCGGCGAAGTCCATGCCTTGATGGGCGAGAACGGCGCCGGCAAGTCGACGCTGATGAAGATCCTGTCCGGCGTCTATACCGGCTACGAAGGCACGGTCAGTATCGACGGCCGGCCGGTCAGCTTCGCCGGCGTGCGCGATGCCGAGGACGCGGGCATTGCCATCATCCACCAGGAACTCAACCTGGTGCCGGAGCTGAGTGTCGCCGACAACATCTTTCTCGGCCGCGAGAAGCTGATCGCGGGACTGATCGTCGACCGCAAGGCGAGCAGCCGCGCGGCAAGCGCCCTCCTGCAGCGGCTCGGCATCGAACTCGATCCGGACGCACGCGTCGGCGCCTTGCGTGTCGGCGAACAGCAGCTGGTCGAGATCGCCAAGGCGCTGTCGATGTCGGCGCGCATCCTGATCATGGACGAGCCGACCTCGGCGCTGTCGCCGGCCGAATGCCAGCGGCTGTTCCGCATCATCGGCCAGCTTGCCGATAGCGGCGTCGCCATCGTCTACATCTCGCACCGCATAGACGAGGTCATGCATCTGGCCGGCCGCGTCACCGTCTTCCGCGACGGACGCCATGTGCTGACACGGCCGATGGCCGAGCTTGACGAGAATGCCATCATTTCGGCGATGGTCGGTCGGGACCTGCTCGCATCCTCTCACGACGAACGGGATCCCGGCGGCAGGACCGTGCTTTCGGTCAGCGACCTGTCGCTGTCGAAGCCCGACCGCCAGGGCTGGCGGCAGGTGATCGGCGGCATCAGCTTCGATCTGGCCGCCGGAGAGATTCTGGGCATTGGCGGCCTGCTGGGCTCCGGCCGCACCGAGATCATGGAAGCGATCTTCGGCGCGAGCGATGGCCGTGCCGGCGGCGAGATCAGGCTCGACGGCCAGCCGGTGGATATCCGCTCACCACGCGATGCGCGGCGGCTGGGCATCGCGCTGGTCACCGAGGACCGCAAGACGCAAGGCCTGCATCTGCAGGCCTCGATATCGGACAATGTGGCGCTGCCGCTGGTCGGCGCGCTGGCCCGCTTCGGCATCCGTTCGCTGGCCGGCGAACAGGGGCTGGCGCGGCAGGCGGTCAAGGCGCTCGGCATCCGCTGCCGGGATATCGACCAGCCCGCCGGCACGCTGTCGGGCGGCAACCAGCAGAAGGTCGTCATCGGCAAATGGCTGGCGACGAGGCCAAGAGTGCTGTTGCTCGACGAGCCGACGCGCGGCATCGATGTCGGCGCCAAGCGCGAGATCTACGACCTCATCTTCCGGCTGGCGCGCGATGGCCTCGCCATCGCCGTCATCAGCTCCGAGCTGCCGGAATTGCTGCATCTTTCCGACCGCATCCTGGTGATGGCCGATGGCCGCCAGACAGGCATCCTTTCCCGCGACGCGGCGAGCGAGGAGGCCATCATGCGCCTCGCGGCGCCGCGCCGGACCCTATCGAGACCCGCCGCATGACCGCACTGAAACTCCTGTCCCGCACCAAGCTCTACTGGGGCCTGATCGCCATCTTCCTGATTGGCGTGCTCGGCTCGCCGGTGAGTTCCAAGGGCAACAACATCTTCCTCTCTTACGGCAATCTGCTCGACGTGCTGCGCCAGGTGTCGACCACCGGGCTGATCGCGACCGGCATGACGGCGGTGATCATCACCGGGGGCATCGACCTTTCCGTCGGTTCGCTGATGGCCATCTGCTCGGTGGTGTGCGCCATGCTGCTGACGGTTCCCGGCGTGACGCCGGGCGTCGTGCTGGGCGTGCCGACCGTTGCGCTGGTCGCGCTGTGCCTCGGCATCGTCGTCACGCGCTTCATCTTCCTCAATTTGGAGAAATCCCGCGCCGGCGCGGATGCCGCCGCCCGTGACGTCAGGCTGGACACCGCTCGTGGCCTTGTCACGCCCGCAATCGTCGGCGTCGTCCTGTGCTGCCTTTCGCTCTGGTACCTGCTGCCGCAGATCGAGCCCAAATTCGGCGTTCTCGGCGTGCTGCTGGTGGCGCCCTGCGTCGGCCTGCTGTTCGGCGCCATCAATGGCTTCATCATCGTCGGCGGGCGGCTGCAGCCCTTCATCGTCACGCTGGCGATGATGGTGACGGCGCTCGGCATCGCCCGGCTCACCGCCGGCCAGAACAATGCAGTGCTGCCGGTCTATACCGGTTCCAACGCCACCGCCGACTTCGAGCTACTGCGCTCGCTGGTGTTCGGCGTCATCCCCATGCCCGGCCTGTTCTTCCTCGGCGCCATCGTCATCTATGGCGCGGTGCTGCGCTTCACGCCGTTCGGCCGCTATGTCTATGCCATCGGCGGCAATGAGGAGGCGGCCCGGCTTTCCGGCATCGCCGCCGGGCGCGTCAAGATCGCCACCTACGCCATATCAGGCTTGCTCGCCGGCATTGCCGCGGTGCTCTACGTGGCACAGTACCGACAGGGCAAGCCCGACGCCGGCGCCGGGCTGGAGCTCGACGCCATCGCCGCCGTGGTCATTGGCGGCACCAGCCTGATGGGCGGGCGCGGCAGCCTGATAGGCACCTTCTGCGGCGTGCTGATCTTCGGGCTGCTCTCCAACATATTGCAGCTCCACAACATCAATTCGAACCTTCAGCTGGTGCTGAAGGGGATGATCATCATCGGCACCGTGCTCGTACAGGAGCGCAATGCCGGTGATCTGCTGGCCTATCTGCGCCTGCCTGGAGCGGCGCACAAGGAAACGGCCGCCGCAAAACGGCCGTCGCAAGAGACACCGTCTCTCAATCTCGGAGGAAACAAGAAATGAAACGACGTGACATGCTGAAGCTTGCCGCACTCGGCGCGGCATTGCTGACCACCACGGCACTGCTCTCCACCGGCCATGCCTTCGCCCAGGATAAGAAGTGGAAGATCGGCTTCTCGCAGGTGACCACTATCGAGCCCTGGCGTGCCCAGTTCAACAAGGACATCATTGCCGAGGCCGCCAAGCATCCGGAGGTCGAGCTGATCATCACCGATGGCGAGGACAAGACCGAGAAGCAGGTCGCCGACGTCGAAAACCTGATCCGCCAGGAGGTCGACGCGCTGCTGGTATCGCCGAAGGAATCGGCTGGCCTGACCGGCGTCGTGCAGCAGGCGATCGACGCCAAGATCCCGGTCTTCGTGCTCGACCGCAATGTCGACACCAAGGATTACACGCAGTTCGTCGGCGGTGACAACAAGCTGATCGGCCGTGCGGCCGGTGAATATGCCGTCGAACTGCTCGGCGGCAAGGGCAAGGCGGCAGGCAATGTGGTCGAGATCTGGGGCGGCATGGGCACCCAGCCGGCGCATGACCGTCATGACGGCTTCCATGAATTCACCGACAAGGAGCCGGGCATCAAATATCTGCTCGACCAGCAGTCGGGCGACTGGAAGCAGGACCAGGCCTACAATTTGATGGCCAACGCGCTGAAGACCAACGAGAAGATCGATCTCGTCTACGGCCATAACGACCCGATGGCCTACGGCGCCTATCTCGCCGCCAAGGATGTCGGCCGCGAGAAGGACATCAAGTTCATCGGCATCGACGGCCTGCCCAACGAAGGCGTGCAAATGGTGAACAAGGGTGAGCTGACGGCGACGTTCACCTATGTCACCCCAGGTGCCGAAGGCTTGCGCCAGGCGATCAAGTTCCTCAACGGCGAGAAGGTCGAGAAGACCATCACCTTGCCGACCGAGAAGATCACCAAGGAAAACGCCGCCCAGGTGCTGAAGGACAACGGCCTCTGAGGCGATGCTCTTCTGCCGGGCGCTGATGGCGCCCGGCAGAACCAATCTACGCCAGCTTCGCCAGCAGCTTCATGAAAGTGGCGGCCTCCTTGGCCGTGAGCGGCGCCAGCGTTTCCTGCGTGATCTCCCTTGCAAGCGGGATCAGGCGCTCGATCGCGTCGCGGCCCTCGGCCGTCAGGTTGACCAGCAGCCGCCTTTTGTCGACTTCATGCCTGGAAAGCTCGACAAGGCCACGCGCCTTCAGCCGGTCGATGACGCCCTTCACCGTCGCCGCATCCATGGCGATCAGCGTGCCGAGCTGGTTCTGCGAGGTCTCGCCGACATCGCGCAGCTTGGCCAGGGCCGCGAATTGCGGCGGCGTCAGATCGGCGATACGGGCGGCGAAGATCGAGACATGGCGCTGGTGCGCCTTGCGCAGGATGAAGCCGACCTGTTCCTGCAGCAGGTAGTCGTGGTCGTCGACCTCTTCGGCCTCGACCAGCTTGAGCAGGTTGTCCCCGCCGCTCACCGCAGCCCGTCCCAGGCTTTTATGTCGTCCGCCGCGAGGCCACCCATGCGGTTGTGGACGCGAGGGCCGCAGGTCATGGCGAGGCAGAACAGGATCTCGTCAGGACGCGGGCCGTCGCTGATGCCGACTTCCATGGCGTCGAAATGGCTCCGCACATAGGCGGCGTTGATGTGGCCGAGCGGCACGTCGAGCTTTGAACCGAAGGCGCCGACCTTTTTGGCCGAGGGCACGATCGCCTTGGCATCGCCCAGCCGCTCGCGCATCGCGTAGCCGCCCGGCACGTGCCACAGCGCACCATGTTCCAGTTCGCCCGCGCTGCCGACGATGGCGCCCTTGCCGTAACCGTCAATCTGTTTGATGTCGCCGCCGAGTGCTGCGATCAGCCGGTCGGCGAGCAGCAGGCCGAGCGGCTTCAGATCGTCCATGGCGCTTTGCAGATCCTCGACATAGCGCCCCGCGAACGGGTTCCTGACCACGGCCATGGCGGCGGCACGCCGGCGCGGCACTTCTGCGACTGGCCCGCCTTCGTGAAAGATCTCTTCGCTCAGCACCGCGATCTTGCGGATCGGAAATTCAGGCATGGGCAACTTCCTCCGGTTCATGCTTGTTGGACGCGGCCAGTGCAACGGAGCCGCTGATACGGGCTTCCCCGCCAAGAAACAGCGCCGATGCGGCAATCAGACCGCGCCGGCGAAAATCTTCGGCGACGACAAGACCATTGTCCAGCGCCCGCGCCACCTCATCAGATGCAAGCGTGCCGACGCCTTGTGTCACCAGCCGCGCGCCAAGATCGCTGTCGGGCGACAGGTCGCGCGCGGGAATGCGCCTGATGGCGGGATTGCCGGGCAGGTCCACCGCGTTGGCGATGAGCGTCGCCGCCGCGTCGGCCTCGGCGCTGGTTCGCGCGAGCACGGTGACGGCATCGGCAATGCCAAGCGAGAAGGAGCGACCACGCCAGCCGCTTGTTGCGACACCACGCACGCCATCTTCCGCGCGGATCGTGATCCGGTCGGCCATACCGTTGCCGGTGCCGGCGACCGCCAATCCCATGGACCGGCCGTTGTCGATGTGGATGGCACTGTCGCCGCCATTGTTGACATAGGCGCGATCGAGCTTGCGGCCTGCAAGCAGCGCGGTGATCATTTCGTCGGCTACCGATCCGGCAACGGCGGCCATCGGTGTGATGAAGCATTCCGCCAGGGGCATGACGGCTGCTTCCATGCGGCGCGCCGTCGGGCCGGCGAAGGCGCGCGGCGCCAGGAAGAATGCAGGAAGGCGCAATTCGGGAAGCTCCTCGACCAACTCGATCAGGATCGTCTGGAAGCGCGCGACGGCTTGGGCATAGGCGGCGCGACACTCGTCGGCATCGCCGAAAGCCTCGACGATCAGGTCGATCGGCCCATGGTTGAGATGTAGCCGCTTGCCGTCCTGCAGCCAATGCGCTTGCGGGCCTTCCATCATCCGGCTCCACCCGCACGGCGCAACTGCGCCAGTGGCGGCCATGGATTTTGGGTTGCAGCACCCGTGCCGCGCCGGGGATTGAGATACTCGCCGCCCTTGGCGACGATGTCCGCGACGCTGCGTATCTCCGCCTCGTAGCCGCCGAGCCTGACGTAATCGTCGCGACGCAGGGTGAACTCGATCGGCGCCACCAGCGCCGGCGTCGGCACATAGCCGAAGGCGCCTTCCGGAACCCTGGTGACATCGACCATCAGCGTGATGCCGCCGCCCGGCCAGACATAGACCGGCGCCCCGCCCACGGTGACATAGGTGGTAAGGCCTTGCACGGAGCGGGTGAGGTTGACCGGGTTTTCGGTGACACCTGCACGCAGCGACCCGCCAGCGCCGCCGATGAACAGCACGGTGCACAAGGCCGGCTCGCAATTGTCCTCGATCAGGCCGACCGATTTCCGTAGCCGCTCCGGAAACGGCTTCTGCACCGGCTTCAGCTCGTCGTCGAGTTCGTAATAGGCGAATTGTTCGCCGGTGGTCGAAACCATCAGCAGCGACAGGCCCGGGCGCGCGCCCTTCTTGGCATTCCATTCGCCAAGGATCGACAGCGGATCGGAAATGCTGGTGCCGCCCCAGCCCAATCCTGGCTCGGAGACCTTGAAATAGCGGCCCGGTGTCGAGCGGCGGCCGATGATCTTGATGCCGGTATCCTGCCAGCCCAGCACCTTGCCGGCCTGGTGTTCGGAGACGACGCCGGTGATGTGGTCGTCGACCACCACCACCTCGTCGACCAGCCCGCGCCACTGCGTGGCGAACATGCCGATGGTCGCCGAGCCGCAGCCGACGCGCATGCGATGTTCCTGCTTGCCGTCGATGACGGGCGGTTTGCCGGCTTCGACAACGACCGTGGCGCCCCCGTCTATGCTGAGTTCCACCGGTTTGCGGTTGCACAGATTGAGCAGCGCGTCGCAGGTAGCGCGGCCTTCCGCCTTGGAGCCGCCGGTCAGATGATGCACGCCGCCCAGCGACAGCATCTGCGAGCCGTATTCTCCCGTCGTGACATGGCCGATCGCCTCACCCTCGGCCCGCACAATAGCCGTCTCGGGTCCGATATGGCGGTCGGTGTCGATCTTCACCTTGACGCCGCAATAGGAGAAGATGCCCTCGGTGACCACGGTAACGAGATCGACGCCCTCGACTTCCTGGCTGACGATGAAGGGAGCGGGCTTGTAGTCGGGATAGGTGGTGCCGGCGCCGATTGCCGTGACAAAGCGGCGGCCGGTGTTGACCAGTTCGCCGTCCCACTGCTCGCCCTCGGCGATAAAGGGCACCATGGCAGCGCTGGTCTCGGCCGCATGGTCTAGGATGGTCAGCGGGTCCATGCGCACGATCCGGCCCGCGACATTGCCGTAGCGATCGCAGGCGCCGGTGCGGCCGTCAGCGATGTAGCACATGACGGGACAGGCATCGCAGCGGATCTTCTCCGCCACCAGCTTCTCGCCGGGATCATGGGTTTCGAAGCGCTCGGCAAGCTCACTCATGCGCGTGCCTCCCTCTTGCGGATGGCCGCAAGGATGCGGCTTGGCGTTGCCGGCACCTTGGTGACCAGCACGCCGGTGGCGTGACGGATGGCGTTGAGGATCGCCGGCGCCGTCGGGATCAGCACGTGCTCGCCCAGGCCCTTGGCTCCGAATGGCCCTTCAGGATCGGGGACCTCGATAAGGATGGTCTCTATCGGCGGCACGTCGCCAATGGTCGGGATGAGATAGTCGTGCAGGTTCTCGGTGCGGCCGGGTATGTATTCCTCCATTAATGCCATGCCTATGCCTTGCGCGATGCCGCCTTCGATCTGGCCCTCGACCAGCAGCGGATTGATCGCCTTGCCGACGTCATGCGCGGCGATGATCCTGATCAGCTTGACCGTGCCGAGCTTCAGGTCGACCTCGAGTTCGGCAATCTGCGCGCCATAGCCATAGACCGCATAGGGCTTGCCCTGCCCCTTGGCATTGAGCGGCAGCGTTGGCGGGTCATAGGTCTCCTCGGCACGGAAGACGAAGCTGTCGGCGTCCATTTCGAGCGAGGCAAGATCGATACGGCGCGTCGCCTCGCCTTCGCGGATGACGATCGCCGGGCCATCCAGTTCAAGGGAAGCCTGGTCCGAGACATTGGCAAAGCGCAGGATTGTTTCGCGCAGGGCGCGGCCCGCCTTCTCGGCCGCCTTGCCGGTCACGAAAGTCTGTCGCGAGGCCGAAGTCTTGCCGGCGTCGGGGCTGATCGCCGTATCGGCGCTCATCAACTGGAATTTTTCCAGAGGCAGGCCGAGCGCGTCGGCGCAAATCTGCGTGATGACGGTGTTGGAGCCCTGGCCGATATCGACCGCGCCCTGGTGCAGGATGACCGCGCCATCGGCCGCGATGCCGACCCGGATGGTCGACGGGTTGGGCAGCGATGTGTTGCCGCAGCCATACCAGCACGAAGCGATGCCGACGCCACGCTTTCTATCGATACTGGCACTGTTGAACGCATCCGCATCGGCCGTCGCCCGCGCCCAATGCGGCCGCAGGGCTTGAAGGCATTCGGCAATGCCGACGCCAGACTCAAGAAGCTGCCCGGCAACCGTTTCGGAACCGTTCTGAAGACAGTTCTTCAGGCGAAAGTCGAGCCGGTCCATGCCGAGCTTGCCGGCGAGTTCGTCATACAGCGTCTCTTGCATGATCGTCGCCTGCGGCACGCCGAAGCCACGGAAGGCCCCGGCAATCGGGCCATGGGTGTGGATTGCGCGGCCCTCGGCGCGGTAGTTCGGCGTCGCATAGGGGCCGGAGGCGTGCACCGGCACGCGGTTGGCGACCGTTGGCCCCCAGCTGGCATAGGCACCGGTGTTGAAATCGCCTTCGAAGACCATGCCGGTGACGTAGCCGTCGGTGTCGGTGCCGATGGTGGCCTTCATCCGCGCCGGATGGCGCTTGGTGGTCGACATCATGGATTCGTTGCGGGTGTAGGCGAGCGCCGCCGCCCGCCCGGTCTTCAGCGCCACGAGGCCGATGAGAGGTTGCAGGGAAACGTCGAGCTTGGAGCCGAAGCCGCCGCCGGTCGCGGTCGGCACGATGCGCACCTTGTCGACGGCAAGACCAAGCACCTTCGCCGTCTCGTCGCGGTCCATATAGGGCGCCTGTGTGCAGGCGACGACGACCAGCGTGTCGCCGTCGAGATATGCATAGCCGGCTTCCGGTTCGATATAGGCGTGCTCGACATAGGAGGTGTCGATCGTGCCGCTCGCGGTGAAGGCCGCACTGGCAAGTGCTAACTCGGGATCGCCGCGTTCGACGAAGCCCTTGGTCAACAAATTGGCCGGGCGGCTTTCGTGGATCAGCGCCGCACCTGCGGCCTGCGCGTCGCAAGGCTGGAGAACATGTGGCAGCTCGGTCCAGCGGACAGGGAAATCCGACAGATCGAGATCGAGCATCGCCTCGCGCTCGCCGGCGACCAGGGCGACCGCCTCGCCGCGAAGCCGGGCAACGCCCTCGGCCAGCGCCGGCTGGTCGGCGAACGGGCCGATAACGCCAAAGCAGTTCTTGCCCGGGATATCGGCGGCCGTGAAGACGCCCGCAATACCGGGATGGCGGCTTGCCCAGCCACCGATGTCGCCGAAGGCGAAGGCGGCATGATAATGCGGCGAGCGGATCACCAGCACGGCAAGCGCATCGGCCGGGAAAGAATCGCCACCGAATTTCTCCGCCCCGGTCACTTTTGGTACACCGTCGAGCCTGACCGGTGACGCGCCGATGGCGTGGCCGGACCGAGGCAGACGGAAATCCAGGCTCGCGGCCTGGAGGGAAGCCTCCATCACCGCCGCGATGATCTTCCGGTAGCCGGTGCAGCGGCAGAGAATCCCGCCCAGCGCATCCTGCACCTCGGTCGCGGTCGGCCTGGGTTTCGTGTCCAGCAGCGCGGTTGCCGCGACCAGCAGTGCCGGCGTGCAGATGCCGCATTGTGCGGCGCCATGCGCCAGGAACGAGGCTTGCAGAGCCGACAGCCGGCCATTGGCGAGGCCCTCGACCGTCGTCACCGCGGTGCCGGCAGCGGAGGCCGCCGGCATCAGGCAGGCGCAGACAGGATCGCCGTCGACCAGCACCGTGCAGGCGCCGCAGTCGCCGGCATCGCAGCCGACCTTTGTTCCCGTCAGCCGCAATTCGTCACGCAGCACCGAGGACAGCCGGCGCAGCGGCGGCACGTTGACCGAGACGGCGGCGCCATTGACCGCGAAGGCGATATCGGCGCGATCCATGCTCATGCGGCCACCTTGTCGCCTGTCGGCTTTCCCGCGGCCTCAAGCACGGCGCGAGCAACGATCTCGCGCACCGCGTCCAGCCTGTATTCGGCGCTGCCGCGCACATCGGCGATCGGCGACATCTCAGCCATCGGCGCCGACCGGACTGCGGCAACAAGCCCGGCATCCAGTGGAAGCCCGCGCAACGCCGCCTCGACACCGGCAAGCCGCCTGGCAACGGCGGAACACGAGCCGACGGCGACGGCCGCATCCGCGACAGTGCCATTCTCGACAACCAGACGCACCGCCACCATGGCGATGGAGATGACGAGATAGCGCCGGGCGCCGAGCTTGACGAAGGCCGATGTGCCAGTGGGTTTCGGCACGCGGATGGCCGTCACCATCTCGCCAGGCCGCAGGGCCGTACGGCGGTTACCCAGGATGAACTCCGACAAGGGCAGATGGCGCGTCGCCGTCGCCGAGCGCAGTTCGACCTCGGCGTCGAGCACGAGCAGCCCCGGCACGCCGTCGGCGGCCGGCGAAGCGTTGCAGAGATTGCCGGCGACCGAGGCAACGTTCTGGATTTGCGCCGAGCCGACCTCGCGAGCCGCCTGTTTCAGCGCGTCAAAGGCTGGAGGCAAGGGGTAGCGGATGACGTCGGTCCAGGTCGTGCGCGCGCCGATGATCCAATGACTGCCGGTCTCGGTGATGCCGCGCAGCGCCGTCAGGCCGTTGATATCGAGCACATTGTCGCGAAACGGCTTGCTGCCTTGCACCGGATAGAAATCCGTGCCGCCCGCAAGGATACGCCAGGCGCCCTCGCCAAGCAGCGCGAGCGCCTCGTCGACCGTGGTGGGTTTCGCGTAACGGATCACGCTTTCCTTCTCAATAAGGTGGGCCTTCCCAATAAGATGGGCCTTCCCAACAAGATGGGCCTTTCCCGAAACCGGCCCTCCCAAGGCGCTTGGCCCCGGGGATATCTTGCCGGTTTCAATCCGGCAAATTCATTCGTATGCAAATGATATCAAGACGGCGGAAATTGTCAAAGCCAGAGTTTTGCGCCGGCGCCCACCCGGCTGGCATCGCCACGCATTTGTTATGCCGCTGGAGGTTGACGCGGCCCGCCATCTGGTCAAGTTTCTCCCTCCGGTCGCGCCAGCGGCTTTTTCTTTCGCCCGGTCCCTCATTCGGAGCCCGAGCCCTAGCCTGACAGGAAGGAAGCCCCATGGCCGACGAAGCGCTCGTTGTCATCGACCTGCAGAACGATTTTTGCCCGGGCGGCGCGCTGGCGGTGGCCGGCGGCGACGAGATCGTTCCGTTGGTCAATGACATGATCCGGCGAACCGACCATGTCGTGCTGACGCAGGACTGGCACCCCGCCGGCCATTCCAGCTTTGCCTCCAGCCACCCGGGTTCGCAGCCTTTTTCGACCATCGACATGCCCTATGGTCCGCAGACGCTGTGGCCGGACCATTGCATTCAGGGCAGTCTCGGCTCGGATTTCCATTCCGGCCTTGCGTGGACAAAGGCCGAGCTCGTCATCCGCAAGGGTTTTCGCCCTGCCATCGACAGCTACTCGGCCTTTTTCGAGAACGATCACACGACGCCGACCGGGCTCGCCGGTTATCTCCGGGAGCGCGGCATCGACACGCTGACCCTGGTCGGCCTGGCGACCGATTTCTGTGTCGCCTTCTCGGCGCTGGATGCGGTCAAACAGGGTTTTAGAACCATGGTCAGGCTCGATGCCTGCCGTGGCATCGATCTTAACGGGTCGCTCGAGACAATGCTGGCGAAAATGCGCGATGCCGGCGTGACGCTCGAAGATCACACGTCCGGCTGACCGCACCGTGGGGGGCAGAAGGGGATCTTTGCCGATGGCGATCGGGACGGCCGGTGCGATCGCCGTCGCGATGCTGTTTCCCGTATCGGCATTCGCGGCCGAAGAACACGGCCTGCCTGGCGCCACGATGTCGCTCTGGTGGGCGCTGCCTTTTGCCGGGCTGCTCCTGTCGATCGCCACCGGGCCCCTGCTGTTCCACCATGTCTGGGAACACCACTACGGCAAGATCACCGCCTTGTGGGCGGCGCTGGTGATCGTGCCGCTCGCGGTCGCCTTCGGTGCCCCGGCGGCAACCGAGGCGGTGCTGCACGCGCTGCTCACCGAATACATGTCGTTCATCGTCCTGCTGTTTGCGCTCTACACGATTTCGGGCGGCATCCTGCTTGCCGGCAATATTCACGGCACACCGCTGGTCAATGCCGGACTGCTGATCGTCGGGGCGCTGCTTGCCTCGGTGATCGGCACGACGGGCGCCTCGATGATCCTGATCCGGCCGATCCTGCGCGCCAACGACAACAGGCCTTTCAATGCCCATGTCGTCATCTTCTTCATTTTCCTGGTGTCCAACATTGGCGGCTCGCTGACGCCGCTCGGCGACCCGCCGCTGTTCGTCGGCTTCCTGCGCGGCGTCGATTTCTTCTGGACGACCACCAACCTCTACCGGGAGACGCTGTTCGTCGGCGTCGTCGTGCTGGCGGCGTTCCTGGCGATCGACCTCACCCTGCACCGGCGCGAGGCCGGCGCGCCGAAGATCAAGGATCCGACCCCGGATACGAAGGTGCGCCTGCGCGGCCTGGCCAACCTTCCGCTGTTGGCCGGTGTGATCGGCGCCATCCTGCTGTCGGCGGCCTGGAAACCGGGCGTGAGCTTTTTGGTGTTCGGCGTCAGCCTCGAGCTGCAGAACCTGATACGCGACGCGATCATCCTCGTGCTGGCCCTGCTATCGCTTCCCCTCTCGTATAAGAGCCACCGCGAAGCGAACGGCTTCAACTGGGGTCCGATCGCGGAAGTTGCCAAATTGTTCGCCGGCATCTTCACCTGCATCGTTCCGGTCGTCGCCATTTTGAGGGCCGGCCATGACGGCGCGCTGGCGCCGCTTGTCGCGCTCGTCACCTCGGCGCAAGGCGCGCCAAACGACCTCGCCTATTTCTGGCTGACCGGGGCGCTGTCGTCCTTCCTCGACAATGCGCCGACTTATCTGGTGTTCTTCGAGCTGGCGGGCGGCGACCCTCAGCACCTGATGACCGAGTTCGCCTCGACGCTTGCCGCGATCTCGGCGGGTGCCGTGTTCATGGGCGCCAACACCTATATCGGCAACGCACCCAATTTCATGGTCTATGCCATTGCCAGGCATCGCGGCGTCAAGATGCCGGGCTTCTTCGGGTATATGCTGTGGTCCGGGCTGGTGCTGATCCCGACCTTTTTGATCGCGGGTTTTCTGTTCTTTGGCTAGATCCATTCGACGCAATTCCCAAGGGAAAGCGCTACACGCTTTTCCCGGAAAAACCGCTGCACACTTTTCCTGGAATTGCTCCCGTCAGCCGACACCGACATAACGCCTGACCGCCGACGGGTCGGCGCGCAGGGTCTCGACATCGACCGTCTCGCGGTTGCGGCCGTTTTCGATGAAGCAAACCCGATCGGCGACCGACAGCACGGCGTCGACCCGCTGCTCGACCAGGATGGTGGAGACATCCATCTCGCGCAGCTTCGACACCGTCTCGCGGATCTTGGCGATCATCGACGGCATCAACCCTTCGGTCGGCTCGTCGAGCAAAAGCACCTGCGGCTCGAGGCAGAGCGCACGCGCCATGGCCAGCATCTGCTGCTCGCCGCCGGACAAGGTGCCCGAGCGCTGCCGCAGCCGCTGGCGCAGCAGCGGGAAGAGATCGAGGACGTTCTCGCGCGTCGCCTTGCCATTGCCGCGCGCCATCAGGCCGATCTCGATGTTCTCCGCCACAGTCATCTCGGCGAACAGCCGCCTTCCCTGCGGCACGTATGCGACGCCGGCCTTCGGCACTTCATGCGCCGGCAGGCCGGTCAATTCCCGGCCGGCGAGCCTGATCGAACCGGCACTCGCCGGAACCAGGCCCATGATCGCCTTCAGCGTCGTCGTCTTGCCGGCGCCGTTGCGGCCGAACAGGCACAGCACCTCGCCCTTGTTCAGCACGAGATCGAGCCCGTAGAGCACCTGGACCTCGCCATAGAAGCAGTCCAGCCCCGAGATCACCAGTGCATCGGTCTTGCTCGTCTCCCTCATGGGGCGGTCCCCAGATAGGCTTCCTGCACCGCGGCGTTGTCACGGATCGCTTCCGGCGTGCCCTCGGCCAGGATCCTGCCGGCGTTGAAGACGGTGATGCGGTCGGCAAGCTGCATGACGACCGGCATGTTGTGCTCGATCAGCAGCACGGTGGCGTTCTTGGCGATGTCGCGCACCAGCTCGATGAAATTATCGATCTCGCTATCGGCCAGGCCTTGCGTCGGCTCGTCGAGGATCAGCAGGCGCGGCTTCAGCGCCAGGCCCATCGCCACTTCCAGCAATCGCTGATGTCCGTAGGACAATTGCCCGGCCGGCATATGGGCGCGGCCGGCCAGCCCGGTGCGTTCGAGCGCCGACATGACGCCGGCCCGTACCGCACCCTTCGAGCGGCCGTCGCTCAGCGTGCGCTGCACCGGCAGCGCGACATTGTCATAGGCGCTGAGGTTGGCGAAGACGCTGGTGATCTGGAATGTGTAGGCGATGCCCTGGCGGACCCTGACATAGGCCGGCAGGCCGGTGATGTCGGCGCCGTCGAAGAGGATCCCCCCCGAAGAGGGCTGGATGCGGCCGCTGACCAGGCTGACGAAGGTGGTCTTGCCCGCGCCGTTGGGGCCGATGACGGCGCGGATTTCTCCGGGCATCAGGGTGAAGTCGACGCTGTCGACGGCGCGCAGGCCGCCGAAATTGCGCGACAGACCCTTGGTGGTCAAAAGCGGCGTCATGGCAACCACCCGAGCCAGCGCTGGCGGATGCTGCCGAGAATGCCCTTCGGAAAGAACAGCACCAACAGGATCAACGCGATGCCGACGATCAGCAGATAAGCCGATGTGTAGCCGCTGGTGACGTCGATGACGTAGTACATGAACAGCGTGCCGATCAGCGGTCCAAGCGTTGTGGCAGCACCTCCGAGCAGGACCCACAGCAGCGGCAGGATCGAATACTGCACCGAGGCGAAGCTCGAGCCGACATAGCCGAACAGCAGCGCGTAGGCGGCGCCGGACGCCGCGCAGATCGAGCCGGAGATGACGACGGCTGCGAGCTTGTTGGAGAAGGTGTCGTAGCCCAGCATCTTCGTGCGCTCTTCGTTTTCACGGATGGCGACCAGCACGCGGCCAAAGCGGGAGCGGACGATGGCGAGCATCGTCAGAAGCACGAGCGAGAACAGCGCCAGCGCGCTCATGTAGCGCACGGTCGGATTGGTGAGGTCGAGCGAGGTTCCGCCGAAAGTGAGGACACGCGCCGGCTGCGGCACGACCATGCCCTGGTCGCCCCCGGTCCAGGCCGCGAAATAAAGGATGGCGAGATAAAACACCTGGGCGAACATCATGGTGACGATCATGAAGGCGACGCCCGTGGTGCGCAGCGCCAGAAGGCCGATGATCAGGGAGAGAACGGCCCCACAGCCAAGACCCGCGGCGAATGCCGCCGGCACGCTCCAGCCGAGCTGGATGATGGCAAGGCCGGCACCATAAAGCCCGGCGCCAAAGAACATGGCATGGCCGAGGCTGAGCAGGCCGACATAGCCGAACAGCATGTTGTAGCCCATCGCGAAGACCGCCAGCACCATGATGCGGGCGAGCAGGCCGTGATAATACTCCGGCAGCAGGAAGCTCAGTACGAAGAGCAGGGCAATCACACCGAGGTGCAGCGCGTACGCCTTTGCCGGCGAAGCTTCGCTCATCGCGATGCCGTCCCAAACAGGCCTTGCGGCCGGAACACCAGCACCATGGCGACCAGCAGCGTGGCGATGATCTTGGCCAGCGTCGGCGAGAAGAACATCGAGATGATGCCGTCGGACAGGCCGATCAGCACGGCGGCGACGACGGTGCCGCGCAGCGAGCCGAGACCGCCGATGATGACCACGATGAAGGACAGCAGCAGCGGGTCCTGCCCCATCAGGTAGTGCGCCTGGCTGATCGGCACGATCAGCACCGCGGCGATCGCCGCCAGCATGGCGCCGAGCGCGAAGACGCCGCCATAGACACGGCCGACAGGGATGCCGAAGGCCTGCGCCGTCTCGCTGTCATATTGCGTGGCACGCATGATGAGACCAATTTTCGTGCGCGTCAGCACCAGCCATGTCGCGATCAACAAGAGAGCGGATGCAGCGATAACAGACAGCTTGTAGCCGGAATAGCCGAACCACGGCAAAAGGATGCGGTAGCTGAAAGGCGACTCGACCGGCCGCGCTTCGGGACCATAGAAAGTCAGCGCCAGCTGCTGGATGATGTAGAGCATGCCGATGGTGGCGACGATGGTGGCTTCCGGATTGTAATTGAGCCGGCGCAGCACCAGCCGTTCGGCGACCAGCGCGATGGCGCCGACGATCAGCGGCGCAATCACAAGCGCCGCCAGGAAGCCGAGGGCCGGGTGGCCGCCGATTGCCGTGGTGATCGCCCAGGCAAGCACGGCGCCCAGCATGAAGAACTCGCCATGGGCGACGTTGACGACACGCATGACGCCGAACACCAGCGACAAGCCAAGCGCGGTCAGCGCCAGTACGGCCGAGGTGACGAGGCCTTCGAGGGCGGCGAGGAGGAGGTGGGGGCCGAAGTGCATTGATTACACGCTCGATAGGGTGGCGCGAAGCGCCCCCTCTGTCCTGCCGGACCCGGCAGGACAGAGGGGGGTAGGCCGAAGGGCACTGGGCTTAAAGAACCAAGCTCACAGCGCCTGCGTCGTGTAATCCCCTTCGGCTTCGTAAAGCCCGTCCTCGATCTTGGTCTTGTGGACGACCTTCAGCTTGCCGCCTTCGACCTTGGAGATGTTCTGGATGCCAAAGCACTGGTGGATCTTGCCGTTGAAGGTTTTTGGTCCTTGCGGATGCTCCGGCCCTTCGGCGAATTCCTTCAGCGCTTCGGTCGCCTCGACCAGCTTGGCGCGGTCTTCCGGTCCCTTGTAGCCGGCGTCTTCCATCGCCTTCTTGACGACGTAGAGCGTTTCCCAGCAACCGAACATGTGCGCGGCGGTGGAGACGTCCTTGGGGTCGCCGACGGCGGCGCCATTGTCGTCGATGCCGACGGCGGCGCGATAGGCTTTCTGCGCTTCGGTGTCATCGGGCTGGGCGTAGCGCGGCGAGCCTTCCCAGAAATGGCTGCCGTCGAGGAATTCAAGGCCTGGGCTGTTGATGTCGACGGCTTCGAGCGAATCGATGAAGCCGAAGAGCTGCGGCCGGTTCGAACCGTAGAACTCGCCGAGCTCCTTGACGAAGGTGAGCACCGCCGGACCGACCATGACGTGGTAAATCACCTCGGTTTCGGCCGGTATCTGCGGGAAGTATTTGGTGAAGGAACTCTCCGTCGGCGGAATGGCGATCTGCGCGATCACCTCGGCGCCTTGCGCCTTCAGCGCCGGCGGCAGGTAATCGCGATGGTCGTAGCCGAAGGCGAAATCGGGGAATATCTGCGTCACCTTCTTGCCGGCATTGGCCGCGATCCACGGCGCCATCGACTGGATCTGGCTCTTCACGTCGGTGATGCCGGGCTGGAAGACGTAGCGGTTGAGCTTGGTCGAGGCGACGTGATGCCCTTCGCTGACGACGAAATAGGGCATCTTGGCTTCGCCGGCGGCCGGAGCCGAGCCGATGACGACGTGCGAGAACAGCGTGCCGAAGACGATGTCGGTCTTGTGCTGCGTGGCGAACTTGCCGACCACCTCGGCGCCGCGACCGGGATCCGTGCCGTCATCCTCGATGATCACCTCGACCTGGCGGCCGTTGATGCCGCCGGCGGCATTGATCGCCTTGACCGCGGCGGCGGTGGTCTTCTCGTACCAGCGGCCATAGGCGGCGCCGATACCGGTGCGGTGCGACTGGAAGCCAATCTTGATCGGCGCGGAGCTTTGCGCCTGGGAATAACGGACGAAACCGGGCGCCATGGCGAGGCCCGCACCAGCGGCGAGCCCCTTCAGCGCGGTGCGGCGGGTGAGTGTGGTTTTGGAGAGGTCGAAAAATCCGTTCTTGTCAGTCACGTTCGTTCCCCTGTTCTTGCGTTTTGACCAACGATAAGGCGGCTCGAACATCCTCGGCAAGAGGATGCAAAATTGCATGTGTACAAACTAAATCACCAAAGGCTTGGCCTGGCAAGCGAGCTTTCCATGGGGCATGACCCATAGGAAATGGCTTGTCTCATCCGACCGTCGGCGTGGCAAGCAGCCAGAGACCGAAAATGGTGTAGGCGATCATCAATACGGTGAGCGGAAACTGACTGAGCGCGGCGCGGGCAGGCTGCGGATGCAGGCGCCAGGCAAGGCCGTGGGCGACGAGAACCGCGAGCACATGACCAAGGATGATGGCGCCGGCCTGGACATTCCACAGCCACCACGCTGACGCTGCGCCGGCAACGACGCCGGCTTCGACCTGCATGTCGGCGGTGCCGAACAGATCCCAGCCCAGCGCGAAAGGATCGGACAGGGAGACCAATGCATACTGGCCGTCGACCAGCAGCACCGTCAGATAGTGCGCGACATGGTAGGCGAGCGCGATCGGCACGATCGACCACACCAGCAGGCCCGCCGCCTGGGCGAGCGGTTTATCGCTGCCGGCAAGGCGCTGACCGAGGATTACCGCAACCAGGAACACTCCCGCGAGCAGCACGAATGCCAGGACAAGGCCAAGGCTGCCGCTGCCAATCACCGCCGTGCGGCCTGGAAATTCGAGCGGGTTGATGCCGAACAGGCCGAGCCAGAAGAAGGTCCTCGACAGGCCGTCGAAGGAAACCGAGGACAAAGCGAGCAGCAGGAAGGCGATGCCGCTGGCGGGCAATGGCCCGGCCGTGAGCAGCCTGGCACCCGGCCAGCACAGCGCAAGACGGCCTTTGTCGTCGCGCTCGACCGGCGCGAAGCGGGCAACCATCGAGAAGAAGATGCCGAGGAATTCACCGCTGCGGCTCCACTTGTCGTAGCCGAACACCCGCATGGCGATGA
Organism: Mesorhizobium sp. Cs1299R1N3; assembly: GCF_037179625.1. NCBI lineage: Bacteria > Pseudomonadati > Pseudomonadota > Alphaproteobacteria > Hyphomicrobiales > Phyllobacteriaceae > Mesorhizobium > Mesorhizobium sp. Cs1299R1N3. Next base: position 1,085,860 of record NZ_JAPYKQ010000001.1, read on the forward strand.
AGGTGAACAGCCAATAGAGGCCGGCGGCAAAGGCTAGCCGCGCCGGATCGTCGGGCGCCGGGTCGACGAGTTCGAACCAGGCAAAGGCGACGAACAGGACGACGGCCGGCCAGCAGCCAAGCCACTGCGGAAGTTGCCAGGTCGCTTCATCGCTTCTGCCGCGCGGCAGCAGCCGCCACGGGCCGCACCAGGGGTTGAGCCACGACCACAGATCGCCGAGCAGGCCTTGCAGCAGGGTCAGGCCGGCCCATAGCAGCGTCCAGATCACCAATGGCAGCGGGTTGGAGAGGGGGTCGCGGCTGCCGAGCAAGCCGGCGGCGATGAGAATTGCAAAGCCGGCAAAGGAGACCAGGCTGATGATGGCGCGGGTGCTGTCGCTGAAGGCGAATAGCGGCAGGCGACGGCGCCAAACACGGCCGAGGGTGTCGGGTGGGAGCAATGCCAGGACGAGGAAACTGGCGGCTACGGCGAAAGCGCCGGCGACGAGATAATAGCCGGTGGGGAGAAGCAGGACGTGGCCGCGGTCGGAGGCGTGAGCGAAGGCGGGGGAGGGTGAGACGAGCCACAAGGCGGCAAGCAAGAGGGCTAGCGACGGACGGAAGCACTCTACGGCGCCCCCCTCTGTCCTGCCGGACATCTCCCCCACGAGGGGGGAGATTGGCTGGCCGTGGCGTCGGCGCTTTTCTTGCAACGTCGGCGATTGGCGAAAGCGGTGATAAAGTCCAATCTCCTCCCAAGAGGGGGGTGAGGAGTGGTCCGCGCAGCGGACGGGAAGCCAACTGCTTGGCTTTCCGAACAACGAACGCCCGGAGCGACAGCGGAGGGCCGGGTCCGGCAGGACAGAGGGGGGCGCGACGGAACTCGAACTTTCCAAGAGTCCGCCCACCCCTCAAACCTTGACCAGTTGCTCCACGCGATCCTTCTGCCCAAAAATCCTCAAATACCGCTCGATCTCCTTGAGATCGCCGGTCGCCTTGGCTGGATTGTCGGAAAGCTTCACCGCCAGCCGGCCATTGGCCTCGGTGACCTTGCAGACCAGCGATATGGCGTCGAGGCTGTTGGTCTCTGTCGGCGCGCAGCCTTCGAAATCATTGGTCAAATTGGTGCCCCAGCCGAAGGACATGCGTACCTTGCCTTTAAAGTGACGGTAGGTCTCCTCGATGGTTTCCACCTCGAGCCCATCGGAGAAGATCAGCAGCTTCTGCCTGGGGTCCTTGCCCTTCTCGCGCCACCAGGACAGGATCTTTTCGCCGCCCTCGATCGGCGGCGCGCTGTCGGGGCGAAAGCCCGTCCAGTCGGCCACCCAGTCCGGCGCGTCGCGCAGGAAGGAAGCGGTGCCGAAGGCGTCGGGCAGCACGATAAGCAGATTGCCGCCATAGTAGCGCTGCCAGTCCTGCAGCACCTTGTAGGGCGACTGCTTCAGCTCTTTTTCCGAATTGGCGAGTGCCGCGAACACCATCGGCAGTTCATGCGCGTTGGTGCCGAGCGCTTCGAGGTCGTTGTCCATGGCCAGCAGCACGTTGGAGGTGCCGGTGAACGCTTCGCCGATGCCTTCCTTCAGCGCCTCCACGCACCAGCGTTGCCACAGGAAGGAGTGGCGCCGGCGCGTGCCGAAGTCGGAAATGCGGATGCCGGGCAGCGCCTTCAGCCGTTCGGTCTTGGCCCACATCTTGGCCTTGGCGCGGGCGTAGAGCACATCGAGCGCGAAGGGCCCATAGGCCCGCATGGCCGCGCGAGATCGGAGTTCGTTGATGATGGCGAGCGCCGGGATTTCCCACAGCGTCGTGTACATCCAGGGGCCGGAGAAAGTTAGTTCGTATTGTCCGTCGTGCTTGGAAAGCTCATAGTCGGGCAGCCGAAAACCTTCCAGCCAGGCGAGGAATTCCGGATCGAAAATCTGCTTGCGGCCGTAGAAATTGTTGCCACCCAGCCAGATCATCTCCTTCTTGGAGAAGCGCAGCGTGCGGGCATGGTCGAGCTGTTCACGCAATTCGCCCTCGTCGATCTCGTCGGCGAGCCGCACCGAGGTGGTGCGGTTGATCAGGGAGAAGGTGGCGTCGACCTTGGGATACATGCCCCAGATCATCTGCAGCATCAAAAGCTTGTAGAAGTCGGTGTCGAGCAGGCTGCGCACGATCGGGTCGAGCTTCCAGGTGTGGTTGTAGACGCGCCGCGCAATATCGGTCTTGGCCATGTCTCGTTACCGCCTTCGCTGCCCTGCCACCACAATAGCGACAGGCCTCATAGCATCGAATTGACCAAAACGCTGCCCGCTTTCAGGCTGGCCCGACAAAAAGAAAGTCCTGCGTACGGCTACGAGGATTTGCCGCCCATCACCTTGAGCGCGGGACGTTTGCGGCGGGTGACGAGGCGGCCCGCCACCGGGGCGTCGGCGCGGCCGTCATCCCCGGCCTTCTCGGCGAACAGCCAGTCCATGAACACCTGCACGATCGGCGTCGCCCGCATCTCGTTGCGGCAAACGACATAGAAGTCGTCGACCGCCGGCACCGACAGGCTGAACGGCGCGACCAGCATGCCCCTGGCGAGCAGCGCGCTTGCCGTCACCGAGTCGCCCAGCGCCACGCCATGGCCGTGCACCGCGGCTTCCGCCGTCATGCGCGCATCGCCGAGATGATGGCGCCGGCCGCGCTCCAGGTCCAGCGCGTCGGCGGCGGCCAGCCAGGTGTGCCACTCGCGGCCGTCGTCACCATGCAGCAAGACGTGGTCGGCGAGGTCGCGAACGTTACGGATCGGCCGGTTGTTGATCAGCGTCGGACTGACCACGGGAAACAGTTCGAGGCCCGACCATTTGCGCATCCAGCAATCGGCCCAGCTGCCATCGCCATAGTGCACGCAGACATCGATATGCGGCGCCCGGATATCCCTGGGATCGTTGGAGGGAATGAGCGTCAGCTGGATGTCGGGATATTGCGCGGTGAAGCTGCCCAGCCTCGGCGTCATCCACAAAAGCAGCAGCGCCGGCACGCAGGACACCGACAGCGCGCCGCTGCTTGCAGGCCGGGTCAGCCGTTGCGTGGCGGCGGCGATGCCGTCGAACGCGACCGATACCGCAGGCAAGAGCTCGGCGCCGTGCGGGGTCAATTTAACCCGTTGGCCGACGCGTTCGAAAAGCTTGACGCCAAGCGATTGCTCCAGCGCCTTGATCTGGTGGCTGACGGCGCCATGGGTGACATTCAGTTCGCTCGCCGCCTTGCTCAACGAGGCATGGCGCGCCGTGGCCTCGAAGGCGCGCAGCGGGTTGAGAGGTGGCAAGCGCTTGGCCATGGATGCTCGGCTTCATTGTGAGATTTTCTCACAGAAAACACCCTAACAATATCAATTGCTTTTTCAAAGCGGCTGCCGGACACTTTGCCCCAAGACAACATCAAGACGTGAAATCTGCAGACAGCCAGCGGGACCGCGGCCCGGCCGGATGACGGTCGGTTCGCCCGAGGTCACCGACCGGCAACACTGCATCAGCTGAGGAGGAGGAGCGTATATGGGATACGATCGCGGCAAGCTCGACGCGCTGCGTCGCAAATATGGCGAGAGCCATGGCGGCGAGATGTTCGACCCGAAATTCCGCAAGGTCGCGGATAAGATTTTTTCCAAGAGCGGCACGCGGCTGGCGCCCTATTCCGGCATCCCGACTTTCCTCACCGCGCCCTATCGTGAAATCGCCGCCGAAAATCCGGACTTCGGCGACCTGCAGGTGGCGATCATTGGCGTGCCGATGGATCTTGGCGTCACCAACCGGCCGGGCTCGCGCTTCGGGCCGCGCGCATTGCGGGCCATCGAGCGCATCGGCCCCTACAACCATGTGCTGGAATGCGCGCCGACGCATGAGCTCAGGGTGGCCGACATCGGCGACGTTCCGTTCCAGAGCCGCTACAGGCTGGAGACCAGCCATGAGGATATCGAGCGGCGCATCAACCAGATCGTCGACGCCGGTGTCATTCCCCTGTCGGTCGGCGGCGACCACTCGATCACGCACCCGATCCTGAAGGCGGTCGGCAAGAAGGCGCCGGTCGGGCTGATCCACATCGACGCCCATTGCGACACCAGCGGCCTGTTCGACCTGACCAAATTCCACCATGGCGGCCCGTTCCGCAACGCTGTGCTCGATGGCGTGCTCGATCCGACGCGCACCATCCAGATCGGCATCCGCGGCTCGGCCGAATATTTGTGGGAGTTCACCTACGAATCCGGCATGACAGTGGTCCATGCCGAGGAGGTGACCGGGCTCGGCATTCCCGCCATCATCGAGAAGGCGCGCAGAATAGTCGGCGATGGCCCGAGCTATGTGTCTTTCGACATCGACAGCGTCGACCCGGCCTTCGCGCCGGGCACGGGCACGCCGGAAGTCGGCGGGCTGACGACGCGCGAAGTGCTTGAACTGCTGCGCGGCCTCAAGGGCCTGAACATCGTCGGCGGCGACGTCGTCGAGGTGGCGCCGCAATATGACGCGACCACCAACACCGCGCATGCCGGCGCCCAGGTGCTGTTCGAGATCCTGAGCCTGATGGTGTTCAGCCCGGCCGTCACAAGCAAGGGCGCCTGACGATCAAAGCCAAGGCGGCCGCCGCGCTGGAGCCGGCGGCCGACCCAAACAATCAAAAAGCTTCCAGAAGGGGAATGACAATGACAATCCGTTCGACATTCAAATCATCCATCGCCGCCGTCCTGGTCCTGGGCGCGGCGGGTTTCGGCCTTGGCACACAGGCTGCCAAGGCTGACGCGCTGGCCGATATCACCAAGGCCGGCACCATCAATGTCGGCGTCTTCGCCGATTTCCCGCCCTTCTCCTCGGCCAGCGCCGACATGAGCCTCAAGGGCTATGACATGGACGTCGCGCAGTACATCGCCGACACGCTCAAGGTGAAGCTCAATCCGATCGCCGTCACCGGCCAGAACCGCATCCCCTATTTGAACGATCATCGCGTCGACATCCTGATGAGCGTCGGCTACTCGAAGGAGCGCGAGCAGGTCATCGACTTCGCCGCCGCCTACGCGCCCTATTACATCGCGGTCATCGGCCCGGCGGCGATGTCGGTCAAAGGCAAGGATGACCTCGCCGGCAAGTCGATCGCCGTCAATCGCGGGACGCTGGAAGATACCTCGCTCACCGAGGCAGCACCCGCATCGGCCGACATAAAGCGCTTCGACAACTATAATTCGGTGATCCAGGCCTTCATCTCCGGCCAGACCCAGCTGATGGTCGTCGGCAACGACGTCGGCGCGCAGGTGCTGGCCAAGCAGGACGTGCTCAAGCCCGAGCAGAAGTTCCAGCTTCTGACCTCGCCCTCGCATATCGGCCTCAACAAGAATGAGGACGGCCTCAAGAAGGCGGTCAACGACGCCGTCGCCAAGATGTTGGCCGACGGCAAGCTGGACGAAAGCTCGAAGGCCTGGCTGAAGACGCCGCTCAACCCCGACAACCTCAAGGATTGAGTTGCCGTGGCCTTCGGCTGGCTTCCAGGTGCCGTAGGCGACATCGCGCACGGCGCCGCGACGACGATCCTTTTGATCGCCGTCACCACGCTGGCGGGAACGCTACTCAGCATCCTCGGTGCTGCCGGGCGGCGAAACGGCCCCGCGCTGCTGCGCCGGGCCATCGCCTGGTATGTCGAGGTGATGCGCAACACGCCGTTCCTTGTGCAGCTGTTCTTCATCTTCTTCGGCCTGCCGAGCCTCGGCATCAGGCTCGACCCGATCCTGGCCGCCATGCTGGCGATGACGCTCAACATGGCGGCCTACACGATCGAGATCGTCGGCGCCGGGCTCGACGCGGTGCCGAACGGGCAGACGGAAGCGGCCCTGGCGCTCGGGCTGCGGCCGCGACAGGTGTTCATCAAGATCGTGCTGCCGCAGGCGCTCAAGATCATCTATCCCGCGCTGACCAGCCAGATCGTCATCATGATGCTGGAATCCGCCGTGGTGTCGCAGATCGCGGTGCGCGAACTGACGTATGAGGCCGACATGCTGCAGGCGCGCACTTTTCGCTCGTTCGAGACCTATTTTGTCGTGACGCTGGTCTATCTCTTGATGTCAATGGCCTTGCGGCGGCTGCTGGTGTCAGGCGGGCGCCGCACGCTCGGAGCGGGCGTGTCATGATCGAGTTCACGCTCTGGGACATCGTGCGCAACCTTCTGCTTGCAGCGCGCTGGACGGTGCTTTTGTCGCTGGCCGCCTTCGTCGGCGGCGCGCTGGTCGGAATGGCGGTGCTGTTCCTGAGGATCGCGAAGAATAAATGGAGCCGGCGCCTTGCCTCCGGCTATATCGCCCTGTTCCAGGGAACGCCGCTTCTGATGCAGCTCTTCCTGATGTTCTTCGGCCTGCCGATGCTCGGCCTGCGCATCGAGCCCTGGACCGCGGCGGTGCTCGGCCTGACCTTCTTCGCCAGCGCCTATCTCGCCGAAATCTGGCGCAGCGGTGTCGACGCGCTGCCGCTTGGTCAATGGGACGCCGGAGCCAGCCTCGGCCTGCACTATCTGCAGGAGCTCAGGCTGATCATCCTGCCGCAGGCGTTCGCGATCACCCGCGCGCCGACGGTCGGCTTCCTGGTGCAGCTGATCAAATCGACCGCGCTGACCTCGATCATCGGCTTCGAGGAATTGGTGCGGACTTCGAATGCCATCAACAACGCCACCTTCGAGCCATTCAAGGTCTACGGGCTGGTGGCGCTGATCTTCTTCGTCATGTGCTTTCCGCTGACGCAATACGCGCGGTCGCTGGAGAAGCAGACATTGATGCGCTGAACCGAAAGCATGTTGTGTTGACCAATATCGACGCGACCGCAGGCTGGGAAGCTGTGTGCTGTTAGAGCTTGAAGCTCCATTTGGGCACGCATGACGGCTTTGCGCCGCATCCCAGCCGTTCAGACGACATCTGCGAGTTCCTTAGAGCGGACGGTCAACTAGGCGGGAGATTACGACGGCATCGGCGTAGTCTTCGAGCTCGGCCAATTATTCGCGTTGGCAGTGGAGTTGGATCCAGGGCGATACCATCACAATCGGTCCGTGTCACATTGTTGGCGATGTGACGGACATGTTGGCTTCGATGAGTCTGAGGGGATTGGGTAAGTAGCCATCCTAATTTTCAGCATGGCTGAAGACGACAGTTCCATTGTCCTTGCGAACTTCAACGCAAATGATCCCCTCGTCACCCCTTCGGGTCTGAAACATGGAGATTGCGTGATCTTTTGCCACCTTTTCGGCGTCAAAGATCACCTTGTCGATGATGCCCTGTCTTCCATACCAAATAACGGTGAACACCATTCGCCGCCTCCATTCGAGGCATCATAGGCGCTCTTACCGGTACCTTCAAACGGCGTCTGTGGCCAAAAGGCGGCGCGAAACGGCCGCCTTTCCGCAAATTCAGCCACCCATCTTCTTGGCCATCGCGCAGAAATCCGCATGCGACTTGTTGATCGTGGTGTCGCCGCAGTCTTTCAACACCGCCTTCTGTTCATCTGGCTTCATGGACATCCATGCGGTCTTGAAATCCGCTTCCGACCTGAGTGTTTTCATGCCGGCGTCCGTGAAGAACGGCGACATCTTTGCCGGATCGTCGAGCGCAGAGGTTCCGCCAGCAGATCCAGCCAGCGCCGAGCCAGTCATCATTGCGAGCGCCATCGCGCCCATAGTGAGCATTTTGAAGGTCACTTTCATCTCCTCACGATTTACGTCGATCGTATGCAACGATCATCCCTCGAAACGTCATCGTGCAGGAAAGGTTGCCCGCCTGCGTCGAAAGGCGGAATTCTATTCCGGGAATGCGTTCAGTGCCCGAGCGCCAGCGACGGCGCGATGCGGTCGCGCCGTAGCCAGCGGGCCAGAAGCAGGGCCGCCACCACGGCCAGTCCCGACGACAGGCCGATCCAGATGCCGACGCCGTGGAAGCCGAAATGGAAGGCCAGCAGCACGCCGAGCGGCAGGCCGACGCCCCAGTAGCCGATCGCGGCATAGATCATCGGCACCTTGGTGTCGTGCAGGCCGCGCAGCATGCCGGCGGCAACCGCCTGCGCGCCGTCGAAGACCTGGAACAAGGCGGCAAACACCAGGAACGAAACGGCAAGCGCGATCACCCTGGCATTGGCCGGATTGCCGAGGTCGATGAAGGCGCTGATCAGGAGATGCGGCCAAAGCACCATCACCAGTCCCATCAGCGCCATGAACGAGACGCCGATGACGAAGGCGGTCCAGCCGGCGCGCGAGACGCCCTCGGGATTGCCGGCGCCATGCGCGAGCCCGACCCGCACCGTCACCGCCTGGTTGAGGCCGAGCGGGACCATGAAGGAGATCGAGGCGATCTGGATGGCGATGGCGTGCGCGGCCAGAGAATCCGCGTCGATCAGGCCCATCAGCAGGGCTGCCGCGTTGAAGATCGTCACCTCGAAGGCAAGGATGCCGGCGATCGGCAATCCGAGCCGCAGCAGGCCCTTGAAGCGCGGCCAGTCGGACCGCCAGAAACGGCCGAACAGATGGTAGCGCCGGAATTTCTTCTCCAGCATCACCACGACAGCCATGCCGACGAACATCAGCGTGCTGGACAGCGAGGTGGCAAGACCGGAGCCGGCGATGCCCATGGCCGGCACACCGAGATTGCCGAACATGAACAGCCAGTTGAAGAAGGCGTTGCAGGCGACGGCGACGAAAACGATGATCAGCGCCCAACCCGGCCGCTCCAGCGCCGAGATGAACGAACGCAGCACGATATAGCCGTAGAAAGGCAGCACCGCCCACTCCAGCCAGCGCAGATAGATGCCGGCCTGATGCGCCAGCGCGGGCTCCTGCCCCATGGCCAGCAGAATTGCCTCGCCGTGCCAAAGCACGAGCCAGATCGGGATCGCGATCAGGATCGCCAGCCACAGGCCCTGACGTACGGTGCGGCGCAGATCGCGCACGGAATGGCGGCGGCGGCCAAGCTCGGTGGCGATCATCGGCGAGGTCGCCAGCATCAGGCCGAGGCCGAAGATCAGCGGCATGAAATAGAGGTTGGCGCCAAGCGCGCCGCTGGCCAGCGTGTCCGCGCCGAGGCGTCCCATCATCATGACGTCGGTCGCGGTCATCGCCGTCTGGCCGAGATTGGTCAGCACCATCGGCCAGGCCAGCGCCAGCGTCGCCCTGATTTCCCGACGCCAAAGGTTTTCCGGCGCGCGAGCGCCGGCTTCGATCGCAGACATTGTCCTGCTCTTTCAGAACACGGCGCGTCGGGCCACGCCCGGAAGCCGCACAGCAACGGCACGAAATGGCCCCGTTTGCGCCGTCTATTGAACGAAACGCGACATGAAGGCAAGGGAGGAGGCGCCAGAACAGATTGAGCCAGCGCATTGCGCGGAACCGCCGCCTCGTTCCCTTGCCGGCCAGGGACTGCTACGGATCAGACATCGGCGACCGGCGAATTGTGGGAGGCAGGATGGCGTTCAGACGCAGAAAGAACACGGCAGCAATCCCGCGCACGGCACCTTCCTTCGAGCACATCGTCACCGAGGCGAGCGACAGTTTCCTGTGGCGGCTGGACGACTATCCCTGGGAGCGCAATGTCTGGAACTTCCACCCGGAGTACGAGATCCATCTGCTGCGGAAATCCTCCGGCGTGGTCCTGGTCGGCGACCATATCGGCGAGTTCGGGCCGGGCTACCTCACCATCGTCGGCGGCGGCCTGCCGCATGACTGGGTCACCGCGGTGCAGCCGGGCGAATTGATCGATGGCCGTGACATCGTGCTGCAATTCGATCCCGAGCGGCTGCGCGGGTCGGCTGACATGCTGCCCGAACTGCGCGAACTGGAGCCGTTCCTGGAACGGTCGCTGCGCGGCATCGTCTTCCACGGCGGGACCGCGCTTGAAGGTGCCGCGCTCATGGAGCGGATGGGCACGGTGCATGGGTTGGCCCGGTTCTGCCTGTTCCTCGAACTGGTCGATCTGCTGGCCAGGACCGACGAGTATGAGCTGTTGTCGTCGCCGGACTTCCAGCCGGTTCTCGACGCCGCCTCGCTCGACATCATCCAGCGCACGCTGACCTATTTGTTCCAGCACTTCGCCGAAGATCTGAAGCTGCCTGAGGTGGCCGAGCTGGCCGGCATGAGCGAAAGCACCTTCTCGCGCTTCTTCCAGAAGAACACCGGCAACTCCTTCAGCGACCATCTTGCCAAGCTCAGGCTGTGGCAGGCGTGCAAGCTCCTGGCCGACACCGATATTCCGATCACCGACATCTGTTTCCAGGTCGGCTACATGAACATCTCCAACTTCAACCGCGCCTTCCTGCGCAAGCACAAGATGACGCCGTCATCCTATCGCAAGCTGTCGCGGCAGCGTCTGGCGATGCGCGCATAAGCGCATCCTGAATCACCGTTTTGGACCAGATCGATACTCATGTGACGCGCTCCGTACGGGTGCGCCGGTTTTTGCGCTGCACAATGCATAAAAGTACAGGTCATCTGCAACGGGGCTTCTAGCGTCGCCCCACGCAACCGCGCATTTTGGCGATGGGTGGCATGTCGTTCGGGCGATGGTGAGGATCGCGTAACCCGAGGACCTGCGCTACCCGCGACGTGTTCCTGGAGGAGAAAAGATCATGAAACCAGTTCGGCTCGCTGCCAGCCTTGGCGCAGCTTTCGTGCTTTCCGCTACCGTTTCAACCCTAGCCCTGGCGCAGGCGCCGGTCTGCTCGGCACCGGTCAAGGTGCTGGCACAGCCCCGCGATGGCCTGACGCTTCTGGAGGACTCCAAGGCCGAGTTCGAGAAGCTCTCCGGCGCGAGCTTCAAGATCGATTATCTGAACGAGAACGACCGCCGCGCCAAGTCGCGCGCGGACGCGTCCACCGTCGGCAATTACAACGTCTACTATGTCGATGAAGCGAATGTGGCGCTTTTCGCCTCGTCGAAGTGGATCGTGCCGCTGACCGATTATTATCCGGCTGACTACGACTATGCCGATTTCGATCCAGGCCGCCAGAAGGTTGCCACCTATGACGGCAAGGTCTGGTTCGCGCCGCTGACCGGCGGCGGCGACCTGATGGTCTATCGCAAGGACGTGCTGGAAGCCGCCGGCATCCAGCCGCCCAAGACGCTGGACGAGCTGATCGCCGACGTGCCGAAGCTGACCAATGCCGACAAGGGCATGTATGGCATCGCGCTGCGCGGCGCGCGCGGCTCGGGCGCCAATGTCTGGCGCTGGATGCCATTCTTCAAGGCCTATGGCGGCAAGTGGTTCGACGGCGACAAGCCGGCCTTCAACTCGGACGCGGCCGTCGAGGCGACCGAGGCCTATCTGAAGCTGTTCAAGGATTCGGCACCGGGGACACAGACCGGCAGCTGGGACGAATCGACCGGCGCCTTCCTGTCGGGCCAGGTCGCGATCCTCGTCGAATCGACCCCGCTTTCGGGCATGGCGGTCGACCCGAAGACCTCGCAAGTGGTCGGCAAGATCGGCTTCCTGCCGCCGCCCTCGCCGCTTTCCGGCGGCGGTTACGGCCATGGCCTTGCCATCGCGGCGAAGGCCAATGCCGACGACGCTTCGAAGAAATGCGCCGGCCTGTTCATCGCGTGGGCAACCTCGAAGGAAAACGAGAAGCGCCGGCTAGACGCCCACCAGTTCGGTGAGCTGAACCGCACCAGCATCCTTTCCAGCAAGGAATTCGCCGATATCTACGGCGCCGATCTCGGCCAGGCGCTTGCCGAAACCGGCAAGGTCACGGCGGTGAACTTCTGGCAGGATCCGCGCTGGCCGGATCTCGGCGACCGCTGGGGCATCATCCTCGAGGAATTGATTGCCGGCACACGCACCGACGTCAAGGGCAGCCTCAACGAGCTCGAGGCCTACGCCAATGAGCTGGTGAAGAAATAGGCCCCTCCCTCTTGCGGCGCGCGGTTCGCGGCATTCCCTGGGAATGCCGGGACCTGTGTGTCGCAGGAGGGCCTGCCCTGTCCCGCGCGCGGGTTCCGCCATGTCCAGATATCAGAGACACAGCAAGGCCTGAGACCAATGCCTCGACGTTCATCCCTGCCGGTCGCCTTTGTCGTGCCGACACTGGTCATTCTGCTGATCCTGTCGATGGTGCCGACGCTCTACGCGATCATCATCGCCCTGCAGAACCGCGAGCTGAGCTCGGCTGCCTATTCCTGGGTCTGGTTCTCGAATTTTGTCGACCTGTTCTCCGACCGCCGCTTCCTCAACGCCGTCTGGGTGTCGGTGAAGTGGGAGGTGGTCACCGTCGTCGCAACGATGGTCGTCGCGATCGGGCTCGGCGTGCTGATGTTCGAGGTCGCCTCGCCGCGCCTGCGCAACCTCTACTGTCTGCTGTTCATCATCCCGGTGCTGCTGCCGCGCGTCTCGGCGGCCTTCGTGTGGAAGTTCGCCTATCATCCGCTCTACGGCATCGCCACCTACCCCTACCGGCTGCTGACCGGCGGGCTGATCTTCGACCCGCTGTCCAAGCCGTCGACGGCTTTGTTCGCCGTCGCTTCGGTCGATGTCTGGCAGTGGGGCCTGTTCTTCGCGGTCATCGTGCTGAAGCTCTTGGAAACCTTGCCGCCGCAGCCGATCGAGGCCGCCCGGCTCGACCACGCCAGGCGCTGGCAGATCCACGCCTATGTCACCTTGCCGATGCTGAAGGCGCCGCTGATCAGCCTGATGTTCGTCAAGATGATCGAGTCGCTGCGCTCCTTCGACCTGATCTATGTGATGACCCGCGGCGGGCCGGGGGTGGCGACCGAAACGCTCGACATGTACGCCTTCTCGCAAGGCTTCATCGAATCCGGCAAGGTTTCCTATGCCTCGGCCATGGCCGTGCTGATGATGATCGCCACCGTCATCACCTTCACCATGCTGTGGAAGCGGGTGCAGGCATGAGGCCCGGCTGCATCATCGCCAAGGCCGTCCTGGCCTTCGCCGGCTTCGTCGCGGTGTTTCCGCTGCTGTGGACAGCGCTCAACTCGCTGAAGAACAGCGTCGATATCATCACCCGCGTTCCCCGCCTGGTGTTCACGCCGACTCTTGCCAACATCAGCTACATCCTTGGCCGCGACAGCGTCATCACCGGCCTCTACAATTCGGTCGTCGCTTGCGGCACAGCCGTGCTGATCGGCGTCGTGCTCGGCCTGCCCGCGGCCTACGCGGTGGCGCGTTATCCCAACCGCTGGGCCGGCGATATCCAGTTCTTCGTGCTGTCGCTGCGCTTCCTGCCGCCGGTGGCGGTGGCGATCCCGCTTATGGTGATCTGGCTGCAGCTCGGTCTCTACGATACGCTGCCGGCGCTGATCGTCACCTATTCGCTGCTCACCATCTCGGTGATCATGTGGCTCGCCATTCCAGCCTTCCAAGGCGTGCCGAAGGAGATCGAGGAAGCCGCCTTCGTCGACGGCTACGGCGCCTATGCGGTGTTCTGGCGGATCGCGTTGCCGGTGGCTGCGCGCTCGCTGATCGGCGCTGTCGCCTTCAGCTTCGTGCTGGTCTGGAACGAGTTCCTGATCGCGCTGATGCTGTCGAGTTCCAACGCCAAGACCTTGCCGATCGTCGCCTCCGAACTCTCCCAGCAAGGCATGAACGTGCCGTGGGGCATTCTCAACGCCTCGGTCGTGCTCCTCTCGCTGCCGCCATTGCTGTTCCTCGGTGTGCTCAGCGGCTTCCTGAATTCTGTTTTCCGGCAAAAAAAGACTTGAAGTGAGGACTACCCGATGCGGGCTTTGGTGCTTGAGAAAAAAGGTGAATTGTCGCTGCGCGAGATCGCGTTGCCGCTCGATGTCGGCCCCGACGATGTCAGGATAGCCATCCACACGGTCGGCGTCTGCGGCAGCGACGTGCATTATTATACGCATGGCGCCATCGGCAGCTATGTCGTGCGGGCGCCGATGGTGCTCGGCCACGAGGCCGCGGGCACAATCGTCGAGGTCGGCGCCAATGTCAGGAGTCTGAAGGTCGGCGACCGCGTCTGCATGGAGCCCGGCGTGCCGAACCTGTCGTCGCGCGCGACAAAGCTCGGCATCTACAATGTCGACCCCGACGTCACTTTTTGGGCGACCCCGCCGGTGCATGGCATCCTTGCTCCCTATGCCGTGCACCCGGCCGCTTTCACGTACAGGCTGCCGGACAATGTCTCCTTCGCCGAGGGCGCCATGGTCGAGCCCTTCGCCATCGGGATGCAGGCGGCTAGCCGCGCCCGCATCGTCCCGGGCGATGTCGCCGTCGTCGTCGGCTGCGGCCCGATCGGCATCATGATCGCCCTTGCCGCCCTGGCCGGCGGTTGTTCGAAAGTGCTGATTTCCGATTTTTCCGCGCCCAAGCTGAAAATCGCCGCGCAGTATGCCGGCATCGTGCCGGTCAACATCGGCGAGCGGTCGCTGGTCGATGCCGTCGCGGCAGCGACCGACAATTGGGGTGCCGACATCGTCTTCGAGGCGAGCGGCAGCCCCAAGGCCTTCGCCGATCTGTTCGACGTCGTGCGGCCAGGTGGCGCGGTGGTGCTGGTCGGGTTGCCGGTGGAACCGGTGGCCCTTAACGTGCCGGCGGCGATCTCGAAGGAAGTCCGCATCGAGACGGTGTTCCGCTATGCCAACATCTTCGACCGTGCCCTGCAGCTCATTGCCTCCGGCAAGGTCGACCTCAAGCCGCTGATCACCGGGACCTATGATTTCGCCGACAGCATCGAGGCGTTCGAACGGGCGGCCGAAGGCAACCCGCAGGACGTCAAGCTGCAGATTCTGCTTACCGGAGAGAAGGGCTGACCAATGTCCGCGATCGTTTGCTCCCATGTCGACAAGGCCTATGGCGCCACCACGGTGATCCGCGATCTCAACCTCTCGATCGAGGAACACGAATTCGTCGTGTTCCTCGGCCCGTCCGGTTGCGGCAAGTCGACCTTGCTCAGGATGCTGGCGGGGCTGGAGGACATCAGCGGCGGCGAGGTCTCGATCGGCGGCAAGGTGGTCAACGACCTCGATCCGGGCGACCGCGGCATCGCCATGGTGTTCCAGAACTACGCGCTCTATCCGCACATGAGCATTTTCGACAACATCGCCTTCGGGCTGCGGCGCCAGAAGGTCCCGGCGCCCGATATCCGCAAGCGGGTCGAAGCGGTGTCGAGGACGCTGGGTCTCGACCCCTATCTCGGCCGTAAGCCAGCCGAACTCTCCGGCGGCCAGCAGCAGCGCGTGGCGATCGCGCGGGCCATGATCAAGACGCCCAAGGTGTTCCTGTTCGATGAGCCGTTGTCCAATCTCGACGCCAAATTGCGCAACCATATGCGCGTCGAGATCGCGCGGCTGCACCAGTCGCTGAAGACCACCACCGTCTATGTCACGCACGACCAGCTGGAGGCGATGACGCTCGCCGACCGTATCGTGCTGCTCAAGGATGGCATCATCGAGCAGATCGGCTCGCCGGCGGAAATCTACGGGCGGCCGGGCAATATGTTCGTGGCCGGCTTCATCGGCACGCCGAACATGAATTTTGTCGAGGTGACGGTCGGCCGGGCCGGGAACGGCTGGACGCTGACCGGAGCCGGAACGGTGCTTTCGATAGACGGGGAAGGCTTTCATCTCCAGCCAGGCGATCGCGCCGTGCTGGGCATCCGGCCTCCGGACCTGAAGACGGCCGATGCCGGCAGCGCCGGTATATTGCAAGGCACTGCCGATCTCATCGAATTCCACGGCAATGACGCGCTGGTGACATTCGGCTCCGGCGGCAAGGAGATCAGCGCGCTGGTTCCGGCGCGCGACTGCCCGGTACTGCATGCTCCCGTCCGCTATACGTTCGAGGAGAATGACATTCACCTGTTCGACGCGACATCGGGCGCGTCCCTGCGCAGGCAATAGCGCAAAAGCCTACCGGATCGCGTCGAGCATCTGCCGCTGCCGGTGCATTTCCAGGAAAATCCGGTAGTCGCGATCGAAGCGGGCGCCGGCCGCTGGGTTGGCGGCGCGTGTCCTGCCGCCCTGCTGCATGGCAAGGCAGGCGGCGTTGAGATCGGGGAAAAGCCCGGCGGCGGTCGCCGCCACCATGCCGGTGCCGAGCAGCACCGCCTCGTCGGCCAGCGGCTCGACCACCGTGCAGCCGGTGGCGTCGGCATAGAGCTCCATCAGCAGCGGGTTCTTGGTGTGGCCGCCGGTGACATGCAGCGTGTCGATCAGATAGCCGTTCTCGTTCAGCGCCTCCAGAACATGGCGCACGCCGAGCGCGATGCCGACGGCGGTGCGCCAGTAAAGCTTGCACAGGCTGTCGAAAGACGAATCCAGCGTCAGCCCGCTGACGACGCCAACGGCATGTGGGTCGGCGAGCGGCGAGCGGTTGCCGTGGAAATCCGGCAGCACATGCAGCCGGTCGGCAAGGCTGTCGCCCTCGGCGGCGCGCAATTCGGCGACGCGCGCGGCGATCCTGGCATGCATGGCCGCGTTCGGCTCGCCGCCGGCGCCGTGCCAGCGGATGATGTGGTCGAGCAGCGCGCCGGTCGCCGACTGGCCACCCTCCGACAGCCACAACTTCGGCAGTGCGGCTCCATAGTAAGGACCCCAGACACCGGCGAAAGGCTGCGGGTCGGGCGACATTGCCATGACGCAGGATGAGGTGCCGGCGATCAGCGCCAGATGGCGGCCGATATTCTGGTCGTCGCCGGCAAAGCCGCCGAGCACGCCAAGCGCCCCGGCATAGGCATCGATGACGCCTGCGCCGACGCGGCAGTTTTCGGTCAGGCCGAGTTCTGCCGCTGCCTGCGCCGTCAACGGACCGATATCGGCGCCGACCGGACTGGCCCGCTCCGGCAGATTGCCGTGATCAAAAAGATCGTCGAGGCCGACGAGTTCGAAGAAATCGCGCTGCCACGCGGTGTCCCGGTGCGCCAGATAAGTCCACTTCGCTGTCAGCGTGCATTGCGAGCGGGCCAGCGAGCCCGTCGCCTGCCAGGTCAGGAAATCGGTCAGGTCGAATAAATAGCCGGCTTCGTTCCACGTCTTCGGCAGATTGCGCTTCAACCACATCAGCTTCGGCGTCGCCATCTCGGGCGACATAACGCCGCCGATATAATTCAGCACCTCGTGGCCGCTCGCGGTGCATTCGTCGGCTTCGGCGATGGCACGGTGGTCGAGCCAGACAATGGTGTCCCAGCGCTTGTCGCCGCTGGTCGACACACTGAGCTGGCCGCCCTGCCTGTCACGCACGACCAGCGAACAGGTGGCATCGAAGGAGATACCGGCAATATGCTCGGCGGCGACGCCGGCCTTTTCCCGCGCGGCACGCACGGCGGTGCAGACGGCGGCCCAGATATCGCGTGAATCATGCTCGGCATGATCTGGCTTTGGCTGGTTCATGGCGATCGGCCGCTCGGCGCGGCCAAGCAAGGTACCACTGGCGTCGAGAATGCCCGCGCGAGCGCTCCCGGTGCCGACATCGACCGCGCAGACAAATTGTTTCGTCAAGATGCTCTAACTCTCGCTCCCAGGCCTGCAATCAAATCGGGCAATTGCAGCATGTCAGCGAATATAAAGTCCGGTTCGGTCGACGCAAGCCGCGCTTTCAATCCCGGATTGCCGGCGTGTGCGCCACCGGTGAAGGCGAAGACGCGCATATCCGCCGCGAGCGCGGCCGCGACGCCGGCCGGGCTGTCCTCGATGACCAGGCAATTTCGCGGTTGCGCCCGCATGGCGGCGGCCGCGTGGAGGAAAAGGTCCGGTGCCGGCTTGCCCCTGGCAACCATGGCGGCGCTGAACAGATGCGGCTCCATCAGCGTGAGCAGGCCGGTGACGTCGAGCGCGTAACGAATACGTTCCAGCGTGCCGGAAGAGGCGACGCAGTATGGCAGGCCGAGCTTCGGCAACATCTCCTTGACGCCGGCGATCGGCTTCAGCTCCTCACGGAACTTTCGCATGAGATCGACGCGCATGGCGGTGAGATGCTGATCGGTGATCTCCAGGCCGAAGTCGCGGCCGAGGATTTCGCGCACGCTCTTCATGCTCTTGCCGAGGAAATGCTCGTAGGCGGCGTCTTCGCCGACGCTGCCGCCGGCAAGTTCGATCATGCCGAGCAGCGCCGAGACGGAGAGCGCCTCGCTGTCGACCAGCACGCCGTCGCAGTCGAAGATGACCAGTTCAGGCGTCATGATGCCGGCTGGCTCTCAGAGCTTGCCGGCGAGATAGCGCGTCAGCGTGGCGCGCGCGCCATTGGCCCAGAGCACGTTGAGCGCGTGGGCGAAGGCCTCGACGAAGGCGGTGGCGCGGCCGACATCGCCATAGATATCGTCCATCGCAAGCCAGGCGGCGGGCGCGTCCTTTGCCGCCTTTGCAGTTGCCTGCATCCGGTCCCAGCTCGGGTCATTGGGCTCGATGACCGCCCCGCTGTCCGTCGTGCCGAAGCAGTAGCGGCACCACAGCGCCGATTCCAGCGCCAGACCGGCAACGCCTTTGCCGGCCTTCAGCCGGTCGGCGATGGTCGGAATGATGAATTTCGGCTGGCGGTTGGAGCCGTCGAGGCAGAGGCGGCGCACCGTGTCGCCGATCTTGGGATTGGAGAAGCGCTTCTCGATGAGCTGGTAATAGTCTTCCAGCACCGTGTCCGGCACCGGCGGCACTGTCGGTATAATCTCGTCATGCTCGAGCTTGTCGAGGAAACCGCGCACCAGCGGCTCCTGCATCGCCTCATGGACGAAGTGGATGTCCATCAGCCCGGCCGGGTAGGCGATGGTGGCGTGGCCGCCATTAAGGATGCGGATCTTCATCAGCTCGTAGGGGGCGACGTCCCTGACGAACTGCACGCCGACCTTTTCCAGCGGCGGGCGGCCATCGGTGAAATGGTCTTCCAGCACCCATTGCCGGAACGGCTCGCAGAACACCGGCCAATTGTCCTCGAGGCCGAAATCATCGGCAAGGATCTTGCGCTCACGGTCGCTGGTTGCCGGTGTGATGCGGTCGACCATGGCGTTTGGAAAGGCGACGTGGTCGCTGACCCAGCTCGCCAGATCCTCGTCGATCAGGCGGGCGAGACCTATCACCCCATCCGACGTGACATGGCCGTTGTGGGGAATGTTGTCGCAGGACATGACGGTGAACGGCACGATGCCATCCTGGCGGCGTCGCACGAGGCCGGCCAGGATGATGCCGAACACCGTTTTCGGTGTGGCGCCCGGCTGTGCGTCGGCGACGATGTCGGGATGGGTCGAGTTGAAGACGCCGGACGCCGGATCGATGAAATAGCCGCCTTCGGTGATGGTCAGCGATACGATCCTGATTGCCGGGTCGGCAAGCCGGTCGATGATGCCGGCCGCATCGCCCGGCATCAGGAAATCGATCATCGCGCCGGTGACGCGGGCACTCATGTGGCCTTCGTCCTGCTCGACAACCGTGGTCAGCCAGTCCTGCTCTTCGAGCTTGCCGCGGCCGATCTTCTCGCCGTCGAACACGCCAGCGCCAACCAGCGCCCAATCATGACCGACGCCTTGACCGAACAGGTCATCGAGATAGACGGCCTGATGCGAGCGGTGAAAATTGCCGACGCCGAAATGCACGATGCCGGCTTTCAACGCCGACCGGTCATAGTTCGGACCTGCGACCTTGGACGGAAGCGTGGCGAGGCTCGAGGAAGAGAGTTTCACGGTCATCTGCTTTACCCTTTGGCCGATTTGCAGCCCGACTGTTTCGCCTCCTTCGGGAGGGCGAGGATGAGGGGCCGCAGCTGGTTTTCCAGTATGCTGCCCCTCATCCGCCCCCGAGGCGCCTTCTCCGGAGGAAAAGAGAGAAGCGCCTTCCCCCTCAACTGGTCCTTTTCAACTCATCCATTGGCCGCCATCGACGTTGTAGGTCTGGGCGACGATGTATTCGGCCTCGTCACTGGCGAGAAACACGGCCATGCCTGCGAGGTCTTCCGGCTTGCCCATGCGGCCATACGGCACGCCTTCGCCGACCAGCCGTTTCTTTTCGCCTTTCGGCCGGTTCTCGTATTTGGCGAACAAGGCATCGACCTCGTCCCACATGTCGCTGTCGACGACGCCGGGCGCGATGCCGTTGACGTTGATGCGGTGCTTGATCAGGTCGAGCCCGGCCGACTGGGTCAGCGAGATGACCGCGGCTTTGGTGGCGCAGTAGACCGCGACCAGCGGCTCGCCGCGACGCCCGGCCTGGCTCGCCATGTTGATGATCCTGCCGCCCTTCCCCCGTGCGATCATCGACCGGCTTGCTGCCTGCAGCATGAACAGCGTGCCGGCGACATTGACGGAGAAAAGCTTTTCGTAGCTCGCCCGAGAGATCTCCACGATCGGCGCCAGGTCGAACAGAGCGGCGTTGTTGATCAGGATGTCGAGGCCGCCGGTCTTGTCCTCCACCGCTTTGACCGCGGCATCGATGGACACTTGGTCGGTGACATCAAGCTTGACGGCATAGGCGTTGTCGCCGATCGCGGCGGCCGTTTTCTCGGCGGCGTCAAGGTTGATATCGGCAATCGCCACCGTGGCGCCTTCGCGCACATAGGCTTCGGCGAAGGCTCTGCCGATGCCGCGCGCCGACCCGGTGATCAGCGCCGATTTGCCCTTCAGCCTCACTGCCCCATCCTCACTGGGCCATCGCCTTGCCGTCAGCGCCGAAGCGATGCAGCTTGGCCTTGTCGGGTGTAAGGTAGATCGTGTCGCCATGATGTACGGCCAGTTCGCCGTCGGCGCGCACCGTCAGCGGTCCGACGCCATCGGCCTGGACATGCAGGAACGTGTCGGAGCCCAGATGCTCGGCAACGCCGACCGTCGCCTTCCAGTCGCCCGCCGTGGTCGAGATCTGCATATGTTCGGGCCGGATGCCGATCGTCTTGGCGCGGTATTTGTCAGCCGGCGCACCCTCGATCAGGTTCATCTTCGGCGAGCCGATGAAGCCGGCGACGAACAGGTTGCGCGGCGTCTTGTAGAGCTCCATCGGCGAGCCGACCTGCTCGATGTTGCCGGCGTTCAAGACGACGATCTTGTCAGCCATGGTCATGGCCTCGACCTGGTCGTGGGTGACGTAGATCATCGTCGTCTTGAGCTGGTGGTGCAGCTCGCTGATTTCGAGCCGCATGGTGCCGCGCAGTGCCGCGTCGAGGTTGGACAGCGGTTCGTCGAACAGGAAGGCCGAGGGCTGGCGCACGATGGCGCGGCCGATGGCGACGCGCTGGCGCTGGCCGCCGGAGAGCTGGCCGGGACGGCGTTCGAGATAGTTGGTGAGGTTCAGCACGCGCGCCGCGTCCTTCACCTTCCTGTCGATGGTCGCCTGGTCCTCGCCCGCCATCTTCAGCGGGAAGGCGATGTTCTTGGCAACCGTCATGTGCGGGTAGAGCGCATAGGACTGGAACACCATGGCGAGCTTGCGCTTGGCCGGCGCCTCGCCGGTGACGTCACGGCCATCGATGTTGATGGTGCCGCCGCTGGTGTCCTCGAGGCCGGCGATCAGCCGCAGCAATGTCGACTTGCCGCAGCCCGACGGGCCGACGAAGACGACGAACTCGCCATTCTCGATCACCAGGTCGAGACCGGGGATGATGGACGTCGATCCAAACGATTTGGAGACGTTCTTGAGCGTGATGTTTCCCATGGTTTCCTCCCCGAGAGCTATTTTTCGCCGGTTGCTTCAGGCAATTTCCGTTACTTCACCGCACCAAAGGTCAGGCCGCGCACCAGCTGCTTCTGGCTGAACCAGCCCATGATCAGGATCGGCGCGATGGCCAGCGTCGAGGCCGCTGAAAGCTTGGCCCAGAACAAGCCTTGCGGGCTGGAGAAGGAGCTGATGAAGGCGGTCAGCGGAGCAGCGTCCGTGGTGGTCAGCCGGATGGTCCAGAATGCCTCGTTCCAGGCCAGGATGATGTTGAGCAGCATGGTCGAGGCGATGCCCGGCACCGCCATCGGCGTCAGCACGTAGATGATCTCGTTCCACAGCGACGCGCCGTCCATGCGGGCCGCTTCCAGGATCTCGCCGGGGATCTCGCGGAAGTAGGTGTAGAGCATCCACACCACGATCGGCAGGTTGATCAGCATCAGCATGACCATCAGGCCGATGCGCGAGTCCAGCAGGCCGAGATTGCGGAAGATCAGGTAGATCGGGAACAGCACGGCGACCGCCGGCATCATCTTGGTGGACAGCATCCACATCAGGATGTCCTTGGTCCGCTTGGTCGGCGAAAACGCCATCGACCAAGCCGCCGGAATGGCGACCAGCAGCGCCAGGATCGTCGAGCCGACGGAGAGCAGCACCGAGTTCAGGAAGAACTTGAAATAGCCGCTCTGCGCCTGGACCTCGGCGTAGCTTTCGAAGGTCCCCGATGGGATCAGGTTGAAGCCCTGGATTGCTTCCTGCTCCGACTTGAACGAGGTGATAATCGTATAGAGGATCGGGAAGAAGATCAGCAGGGCGACGATCCAGGCGGCGACGGTCGCGATTGTCTTGTGCTGGGTGGTGACTGCGCGTGCCATGATCAGGTTCTCCCGTATCGGCGATGGTGGCGGCAGGGTCGACCCCCACTCCGGTTTGCTGCGCAAACCACCTCTCCCCCGATCGACGGGGTAGAGGAAGGGCGCAGCTTCGATGCAGGCATTTCCTCTCCCCCGGGCAGGGGGAGAGGTGTCCCGCGCAGCGGGACGGAGTGGGGGTGGTTCAGCGCACGTGCCATCTTGACCTCCCTTACTTGTCCAGGTTCTTGCCGACGGCGCGCATGGCGAAGAAGGCGACGATGTTGGCGAGAATGACGGCGATCACACCGCCCGCGGATGCCTGGCCGATTTTGAACTCCAGCAACGCCTTCTGGTAGACAAGGAAAGGCAGGTTGGTGGAGGCATAGCCCGGGCCGCCATTGGTGGTGACCAGTATCTCGGCATAGACGGAAAGCAGGAAGATCGTCTGGATCAGGATGACCACGGTGATCGCCCGCGACATGTGCGGCAGCGTCAGATAGATGAAGCGGCTGACGAAGCCGGCGCCATCCATCTCGGCGGCCTCCTTCTGCTCGCCGTCGAGCGACTGCAGCGAGGTCAGGAGGATCAATGTCGCGAAAGGCAGCCACTGCCAGGCGACGATGATGATGATCGCCGTCATCGGATGCTGCCCGAACCAGTCGATCGGTTGCGCCCCGAAAAAGCGGGCTATGTCGGCGAAGACGCCATATTGCGGGTGCATAATCATGTTCTTCCACACCAGCGCCGCCACCGGCGGCATGACGAAGAACGGCGAGATGACGAGAATGCGCACGATCCCCTGGCCCCACATCGGCTGATCGATGAGCAGCGCCAGCAGGATGCCGCCGATCACCGTGATCAGCAGCACGCTGACCACCAGGACAAGCGTGTTGAGGATCGACTGCAGGAAAGCCGGGTTGGAATAGAACAGCGCGTAATTCGAGAGGCCGACGAAGCCATCGCGCATCGGATTAAGCGGATTGTACTGCTGGAAGGAGAACCACAGCGTGAGAGCGAGCGGAACAACCATCCAGACCAGCAGCAGCACCACGGAGGGCGCCATCATGAATCGGGCAAGCGAACGGGTCTGCTGAGTAGCCATGACGGTCACCCTTCAAGGATCAAACTGAATTATCAGAGGCGTTGAAGGCGGCCGCCCGAACTGGGTTTCGGGCGGCCGTTGCCGGTCATGGTCGTCGGCCGGCATTCGGCACCGGGAGGAGCCTTACTTGATATAGCCGCCCTCGGTCATCGCCGCGGTCGCGGCGTCCTGGGCCTGCTTCAGCGCATCGTCGACGCTCGACTGACCGGCAAGAGCCGCCGAGAAGAGCTGGCCGACAGTGGTGCCAAGGCCCTGGAATTCGGGGATGGCGACGAACTGTACGCCGACATAGGGCACCGGCTTGACGGTCGGATGCGTCGGGTCGGCGGCGTTGATGGAGTCCAGCGTCATCTTGGCGAACGGAGCCGCCTTCTGGTACTCGGGATTGGCATAGAGCGAGGAGCGCGTGCCCGGAGGTACGTTGGCCCAGCCTTCCTTCGACGCGACGAGCTCCGCATAGTGCTTGCTGGTCGCCCAGGAGACGAACTTCTCGGCGGCGTCGGCCTTCTGCGTGCCGGCCGGGATCGCGAGCGACCACGCCCATAGCCAGTTGCCGCGCTTGCCCAGGCCGTTATCGGGTGCCAGGGCGTAGCCGACCTTGTCGGCGACGGTCGAGTTCTTCGGGTCGGAGACGAAGGACGCCGCCACGGTGGCGTCGATCCACATGCCGCACTTGCCCTGCTGGAAGAGCGCCAGGTTCTCGTTGAAGCCGTTGGACGAGGCGCCCTCGGGACCGTCGGCCTTCATCAGGTCGACATAGAACTGCAGCGTCTTCTTCCACTCGGGCTGATCGAACTGCGGCTTCCAGTTCTCGTCGAACCAGCGGGCGCCGAATGAGTTCGACATGGCGGTCAGGAAGGCCATGTTCTCGCCCCAGCCGGCCTTGCCGCGCAGGCAGACGCCGTTCACGCCACTGGCGCGATCGGTCATCTTGTCGGCGGCCTGCTTGATGAAGTCCCAGGTCGGCGCGTCGGGCATCTTGAGGCCGGCCTTCTCCATCAGGTCCTTGCGGTACATGACGAAGGAGCTTTCGCCGTAGAAGGGCGCGGCATAGAGCTTGCCGTCGACCGAGAGGCCGCCGGCGATGGCCGGGATGATATCCTTGGCGTCGTAGTCGTCGCCGAGCTTGTCGAGCGGCAAGAGCCAGCTCTGCTTGGCCCAGATCGGAACCTCGTAGGTGCCGATGGTCATCACGTCATACTGGCCGCCCTTGGTGGCGATGTCGGTGGTGACGCGCTCGCGCAGCACGTTCTCTTCGAGCGTGACCCAGTTGAGCTGAATATCGGGGTTGGCCTTGGTGAAGTCGTCGGTCAGCTTCTGCATGCGGACCATATCGCCATTGTTGACTGTGGCGATGGTGATGGATTCGGCGTGTGCGGCGAACGCAAGCGCGCTGGCGGACAACAAGCCCAGGGTGAGCGTGCGAAGTTTCATCAAATTCCTCCCATAAACCAAGATGAGCATTTGCCTTGGCTGTGAGCAATTACTCACTTGGTGTGAATTATGTCAAGCCGGATTCGATGCTGCAGCGCAGCACGCGACCCAGCCAATGGCGACGGAGGGTTGGCGACAGTGCTCGAATTGCCGCCACCTGGAATGCGGGCGACGGGACCAAAAGCCTCTCGAACGAGATGTGGTTTTCTTGTCCGGTCTGCCGGTCAGCAGGCGATCTCGGCCAGCAGCCAGTCGCGGAAGGCGCGGATCTTGGGCACGTTGCGGCGCGCCTCGGGGTAGACCAGCCAGTAGGCGTGCCCGTCGTCGCCAACCAGGTCGAAAGGCTGGATCAGCCGGCCGTCCGCGAGTTCGGCCTTGAACAGCGCCCGGGTCAGGATCGCCACCCCATGGCCCGATATGGCCGCGTTGGCTTCATAGGCCTGCGCGCCCATGCTGCTGCCGGGACGCTTGGCAAGGTCATGGCTATGCACGCCGGCGGCCTCGAACCATTGCGTCCACCAGATGTCGCTGGGATCGAGGATCGGCAGCTTGAGCAGATCGGCCGGTTCATTGATGCCGCCGATGCTCGCCGCGAGCTTCGGGCTCAGCATCGGCGTGAAATCGGCATCGAGCAGCTTGTGGGCTTCCAGCCCCGGCCATTTGCCGCCGCCCGAACGGATGGCAAGGTCGACATCCTCGCGGGCGAAATCCGTCAGCCGGCTCGACGTCTCGAGCCGCACGGCAAGCGACGGGTGCGCGATCTGGAACGCGCCGAGGTGGTGCGCCAGCCAGTTGGAGGCAAAGGTCAGCACGGTGGTGACACATAGCAGCCCGTCCGCGCCGCCGCGCGCGGCGGCATAGGCCTGGCTAAGAATGGCGAAGGCCTCGCTGACGGCCGGCGCCAGGCGTTGGCCGGCTTCCGTGAGTTCGATCTGTCGCGGCCGGCGCAGGAACAGCGGCGCGCCGACGCGCTCTTCCAGCACCTTGATCTGATAGCTGACCGCCGCTTGCGTCATGGCGAGTTCACCAGCGGCCTTGGTGAAGGAAAGGTGCCGCGCCACCGCCTCGAACACCCGGATCGCCTGCAGCGGCGGGAGTTGCGAAACCTGTGGCGCGCTGAGGTCAGGCATAAGGCGTCCTTATGGGTCGTTATCGACGTTCGATTGGCAAAGGCGGCCGGCAAGGCCGACATTGATGCTCAACCCGTCATTCGGGTTCAGGATAACGAAGGTTGACGATCATGACCATGGCGCAGCAAAAATGCACTCCCGCTCCCGATCATCGCTGGATTTCGTGGCTTGTGGACGGGTTCGGCTGGTTCGCGACCAGAAAAAAGGCACATCTTGATATCAGGGACCTGTCGCCGCATCTGCTGCGCGACCTCGGTTTTCTCGACGGCAACGACCCTTTCGGCCGGCACCAATAGCCTTGCTGGCTTTATCGCAGGAGTCAGAGGCCGGCCAGCAGGGCGGCCGCCGTCCGCTCGTCGGTGATGAGGCCATTGACCAGTCGGCGATTCACGGCCGCCATGATACCCGGCAGCTTGCGCTCGCCCATGGCAAGCGCAATGACCAGCGACTTCTCACGCGACGGCAGCGCCGCCGACGACACCCGGTCATTGGTGATGCCCTCGATCATGCGGCCCTCGCGATCGAACACCCAGCCGACGATTTCGGCGACGCCGCCGGCCTTCTGCAGGGCTTTCAGTTCGCTTTCGGAAATGAAGCCATCCTCGTAGAGCGGCGCCTTCGGGCCGAGATCGCCAATGCCGATGAAGGTGACATCGGCCTCGGCGGCAAGTGCCAGCGTCGGCTGGATCATCGGCTGGTTGAGCAGCATCTCGCGCTCCTGCGGCGAGGAGGCGATGACCGGCAGCGGCATCGGGAAGGACCGCGCCTTGACCCTGTCGGCCATGGTGAAGATGACGTTGTAGAAGGCAGCCGAACCATCCGGCGAGATGTTGCCGGTCAAGGACACCACCTTGTGCTGCGGGCATTCCATCGGCGGCAATTGTTCGATCGCCGCCTTCAGCGTGCGTCCGGTGCCGATGCCCATGACGAGCGGTGTCGGCGACCGAAGGCGCCGCTCGATCTCGGCGGCCGCCGCTTCGGCGATGCCGATGGTCGTGGAGGATGAACTGGGGTCACTCGGCACCACCTCGACAAGGTCGAGCGCGAAGCGCGATTTCAGCCGCGCGGCAAGGTCCAGGCAGTTGGCGATCGGATGATCGACGCGGACCTTGATCAGGCCTTCCGATACCGCCAGCGACACCAGCCGCTGCGCCGTCTGCCTCGATATGCCAAGCGTGGCGGCGATCTGGTCCTGTGTGTTGCCGGCAACATAGTAGAGCCAGCCGGCGCGCGCCGCGTCGTCCAGCCTGTTGGTGCCGCCATCCTGCCGGGTATTCACGTCCTGCCTCCCGAAACCGCCGATCATCAGGCGGTCATATCAGTTTCGCAGGGAATGACCGCCTGCGCAATTGTCAATCTCAGGAGCAAATGCTTACACCGATACAGCGGAGTTTTCTTCACTATCATCCGGCAGGAGAAAGCGCGGTGGGTTCCGTTTTCATCAGAAGGCATGTTCTATGGCCGCCAAAGGTTTATCTCCCGGCGCAAACCCTTTAAGGGATCGCAAAAAGGAGCGCTGCATGACACCGAAGGCGGTTTTCTGGGACATGGACGGCACGCTGGTCGACAGCGAACCGCTGCACGAGGCAGCCCTCATTGCAGCGATGCGCAATGCCGGCCTCACGCCGCCTGACGATCTGCATGAGCGCGTGCTGGGCGTCGCCGCCTGGCCGGTCTACGAAATGATGCGCGACGAGTTCGGGCTGCAACTGCCCTTCGACGAATGGATCGTTCACAAATATGAGCATTACCTGCCGCTGGTCGAGGCGCTGAAGCCGCGCCCAGGCGCGATCGAGGTCTTCAACGAACTGCGCGCGCTCGGCGTGCAGCAGGCGGTGGTCTCCAATTCGGACCGGATGATCGTCGACGCCAACCTGCACATGGTGGGGCTGACTTACCCCGGCATGAAGACGATCAGCCGCAACGACGTGCGCGAAGGCAAGCCGCACGCCGAGCCTTTCCTGCGCGCCGCCTATCTGGCGGACGTCGATCCCGCGCACGCCGTCGCGGTCGACGACAGCTGGCCGGGCGCCATGGCGGGGCTGGCGGCGGGAATGAAGACCATCTTCTGGCCTGAAAAGCCGATGGAAGGACCGCCCGGCGCGGTCGTCATCAACAGCGCCGCGGAATTGCGGGCTCAGCTCGGACTGTAGCCCTCAGTTCCGGTACACCGGCTCCTGCTCGTCGAGGATCGCCTTCAACTCGGCAAGATGGCGTTCGGCCTGGCCTGGATAATCGTCCATCTCGCTCGCCGCCTTCTCGGCAATCGCGTCGGAGAGCGTGCGCAGCGGCCGGCCGGTCCACAGCGCCTTGATGTAGGTCTCGGCGGCGCGCTCGAAATAGAACATGCGGTTGAAAGCATCGGCGACGGTGTCGCCGATAACCAGCACGCCATGGTTGCCCATCACCATTACCTTGACCTTGGGGTCGGCGAGAAGCTGCGAGCAGCGTTCACCCTCTTCCTCGAAGGCCAGCCCGCCATAATGCGCGTCGACGACGTGACGGTTGAAGAACATCGCCGAATTCTGGTCGATCGGCGGCAGCGTCGAGTCGGCAAGCGAGGCCAGCACGGTGGCGTGGATTGAATGGACATGCATGACGCAGCGCGCGTGCGGTACGTTGCGATGGACGGCTCCGTGCAGCCCCCATGCCGTCGGGTCGGGTGCATTCGGCCCTGAAAGCGTGCCGGGGTCGTTGGCGTCGATCTCGATCAGGTCACTCGCCTTGATGCGCGAGAAATGCACCTGGTTCGGGTTCATCAGAAACCTGGTGCCGTCGTCGTTGACGGCCAGCGAGAAATGGTTGGCCACCGCCTCATGCATGTTGAGCCGCGCCGTCCAACGGAAGGCGCAGGCAAGATCGACGCGCTCTTCGTAGAAGGGCAGGTTGGTCAGCGTTTCCTTCTGCAGGCGGGCAATGCTCATCCTAGAATTCCTCCGGTTTCGGCAAGAATGCCGCGCTCCGCTGGTGCCCGCAACCGCTTTCGCTTGGTGCAGACCGCCAGCTATGCCGCCGTGCTTGCGGCGCCCACAGTCCGCAATCCGCCGTGCTCGACGATGAAATCGATCACCTCCTGCAGGCCCTTGCCGCGCGAAAGATCGGTGAAGCCGAACGGCCGCTTGCCGCGCATGCGGCCGGCGTCGTTCTCCATGACGTCGAGATTGACGTTCACATAGGGCGCCAGGTCGCTCTTGTTGATGATGAGGAAATCGGAACGCGTGATCGCCGGGCCGCCCTTTCTCGGAATCTCTTCGCCCTGGCAAACCGAGATGACATAGAGCGTCAGGTCGGCAAGGTCCGGTGAGAAGGTGGCGGCCAGGTTGTCGCCGCCGGATTCGATGAAGATGATGTCGAGATCGGGAAATTTGCGGTTCAGCTCGGCGATAGCCTGCAAATTGATCGAGGCGTCTTCGCGAATGGCGGTGTGCGGGCAGCCGCCGGTCTCGACGCCGACGATACGGTCCTCCGGCAGCGCCTGCAGCCGGGCCAGCATCATGGCGTCTTCCCTGGTGTAGATGTCGTTGGTGACGACGGCGATGGAAAACTCGTCGCGCAGCGCCTTGCAGAGTTTTTCGGTGAGCGTCGTCTTGCCGGAACCGACGGGGCCGCCAATGCCTATACGAAGAGGACCGTTCGCTTGTGTCATGTCGGAAACTCCATAATGGCAAGAACCGCGAAGCCGAGCCCGATCAGCAGGCACAGCGGCGAATAGAGACTGGTATCGAGCCGCGCGAAAGGCTGTTGCGGTGCCAGCCGGCGCCACCAGGGCGTGAAACCGGCGATACCGCGCCCCAGGAACACCAGACCGATCAGCATCGACGTGGCGGCAAGCCCCTCCCTTGGAAACGGCGAGGCAAAGAACCCGATGAGCGCCAGCGGCCACAGCGTTGCCAGGCCAAGGCAAGCGGCAACGGCGAAACTGGCTAACGGCGTCGGCATTTCGTCGACGCCCCGAAATCCGACCACGGCGTGGGCGCAGGACGCCGCATCCCTACCCGGCCAGATGCCGCCGATGCCCCAATAGACATGCAGTGCCGTGATCAGCAGCAGGACGAATGAGAGGACGAAGGCGAGGAGGATCATGAGCGGAACAGTCGTGAGTACTGGGTTTCGTGCTTCATCGCCACGATGTCGGAGATGAAGGCGCAGCCGCCGAGATCGTCCGGTATCGAGCGGGACGCGCGGGCAGCGGTCGAGAGCGCCAGCGGCTCGAACCCTGCCAGCAGCGTCGTGGCCTCGTTCTGGCCGATGACGCCGAGCCGGATCGCGGCCTGGACGAGGTTGGAGAAGAAGGCTTGCAGGAAGGCGGACAGCGCGTCCTGCAGCGCAATGCCGTTGCCGCCGGCGACAGTGCCGACAGCGACGCAATAGGCGCATTCGGCCGGCAAGCGCTCCAGCACTGGATTGGGCCAGGCGGCGGCGGCCTTAAGAAAGGCCGCACCTTGCAGCATGGTCTCGGTGTGGCGTTCGCGCGAGCCGGCCAACGCCTCGGCCAGTGCTGCGACTTCGGCCAGATCGCCGCCTTCGCGGGCGCGGCGCCAGCTCTCGGCGAACAGCACGGCATCGTTCCAGCCCGAACCCATCTCGACCAGCGTCTCCAGCCAGCCGGCAAGGCCAGCGGCATCGGTCACCAAGCCATCATGCACCGCCCTCTCAAGGCCATGGCTATAGGCAAAGCCGCCGACCGGAAAGGCCGGCGACAGCCATGCCATCAGCCGCAGCAGGGCGATGCCGCAGGGCTGGTCAGTCATGATGATGATCGTGATGCGAATGCGCGTGGCTGTGCGAATGGGATTCGCCGTGGCCATGGCTGTGCGCCTCGGCGTGGGCGTGGCCATGCCCGCCGGAATAGGCGCCGCGGACCGGCTTGAACGGTTCCGAGACATCGCGCACCGTGGCGCCGAGCCCCTCCAGCATCGCCTTGATGACGTGGTCGCGCAGGATGAGGATGCGGTGCGCCTCGATGCCGGCGGCGAGATGGCGGTTGCCGATATGCCAGGCGAGTTCGGTCAGATGCACGGCGTCGCGGGCGCGGATGTCATAGACCTCCTCGGGCGCCGCGACGATCTCGATATGGCGGCCGTCCTCCAGCACCAGCCTGTCGCCGTCGTTGAGGGCAACAGGCTCGGGCAGGTCGACCAGCACCTTGCTGCCGTCGGCAAGTTCGACGGCGCGGCGGCGCAGATGCCGCTCGTCATGGGCGAGAACCGCACGGCCGGATGGCGCGGTGGCTCCAACACTGCCCGCAGGCAGCACCGAGACGGCGCGCGGGAATTTGGTGAAGTCGGTGTTGAGGTTGAGCTTCATTTCATGGAGCCTCCGTTAGCTTGCGCCCGCGCACGGGCAGGCCGCGACAACACGCGGTCGAAATAGGCGTTGACGCGGTCGGAGTCGATCGGGAACCGGCCGGCACGCGCCCAGCCGCCCATGTCGCCGAGCAGCACGTCGACAGCCGAGAACCGGTCGCCCAGCGCGAACAGCCGGTCGCCGAGCCGGCGGTCCAGCGCCTTGACCTCCGTGGCGAAGTCATAGGCCGCGGCAGGACCGACATCGACCCGAA
The DNA here is from genome assembly GCF_037179625.1 of Mesorhizobium sp. Cs1299R1N3. Lineage (NCBI taxonomy): Bacteria > Pseudomonadati > Pseudomonadota > Alphaproteobacteria > Hyphomicrobiales > Phyllobacteriaceae > Mesorhizobium > Mesorhizobium sp. Cs1299R1N3. Next base: position 1,117,474 of record NZ_JAPYKQ010000001.1, read on the forward strand.
TCTCTTTCGGCAAGAGGAAACGATGGCGCAGCTTGTTCCACAGCGGCGCTTCGAACTCCGACTGGGCAAAATGCATCCAGGAATCCATCTCGGCACGGCCGGCGAGGCCGAGATTGGCGCCCATGCCTTTGTCGGCGTGCTTCTCCGCCAGATAGACGCAGATCGCCGCCGAATCCGTCACCGTCAGCTCACCATCGATGAGGATTGGCACCTTGCCCGACGGGTTGAGCGCATAGGCTTCCGGCGAGCGGAGCTTGACCTCGACGAACTCATAAGGCTCCCCGAGCTCCTCGAGCATCCAGAGGGCGCGGCTGACCCGGGATCCGCGCGATCCGACGGCCTTGTACATCGTTGAACCTGCCTTTCCCCGGAACACTAGATCATCGGGAGGTGTCATACGATCGTGTCGAAGAGCCGCAGGATGAACGATATCTGGTAGATGAGCGCGGCCGCGACGAAGGCGATGTGGAAGCGGCGGTCGCGCACCAGGATCGCGGCGATGCAGAGCGCGACGAAGACCGGCGTGCGGAACAGATATTCGTTGCCGAAGCGGGCGAAATGCTCCGGACCTTTCAACAGGGTGTCGATGACGTCCAGCAGATAGGTCCCCGCCAGTAGTCCAAAGAACCAGGCGCGGCGCGAATAGAAGAAATCCTCGTAGCTGGTGTAGTCCAGCATCGAATCCGGAAACAGCAGCGCGCACAGCAGGAACAGCGTGATGGCGTAGAAAATGATGAAAAGGTATTTGCCAAAGGTCCACGTCTCGATGGCGTAGAGGTCGAACTCCCACCACCAGAAATGCACCAGCATCAACAGCACCGAGGCGACCCAGGCCAGATGCACGGGATAGAGACGGTACTGGCCAGGATGCTGGACGATGCGCGCCACCCCCGACAGCAGGCGGGCGACGCCAAGTCCGATCACCATGCCCATGACGATGCGGATATGCGGGAAGATGTCGTGGGCGGAGGCTATTTCGGTGGCCATGGATCTTGGAAGAAACGCTGGTGGGAAAAAGAGGCAGCTAGTCTCGCAGGAAATCACCCATCGAAAGGGGGCCGCCAGGCCAAAATCTCCCATCGAGCGCCTGCTTGGCATTGAACGGTGGCTCACTTGGAAATTGCGATTTCCGCAGGCCGGTTTCCTGAATGGCAATGGGCAACGCGTCTTTGTAGGACTGATCGAAGATTTGAGCCGGATAGCGACGAAGACTCGGACTATCCTTGAGGATACCTTCGACCCAGACACGCTGCTCGGAAATCGACGATTGCCAGCTGTGGCATCTGTGGCCCGGCTGGAATTCCCATTTCAGGAGGTGTGCAATCAACACCCGCATCCGGCTGCGAATTTCTCTCCGGTCACTTCTCCCCAAGCTTTCTATCTCCTCGGCAAGGTTCTCGCGGTCGAGATCGGAGAGACGACCCTCGCGCAGCAACGCACCCTGCTCGGCGCACCACTGGGCGTAGTCTGTTTCATAGGGTGTCATGGCCCTGAGACGGTCAATCCTGTTCATATGCGCATAATGCCCTAAAGCGCGCCGCGTTTAAACGGCTTCTTGGCGCGGGCACCGGTGAGGCTCAAAACAGAAAATACCGTTGTGCCATCGGCAGCACCGTCGCCGGTTCGCAGGTCAGCAACTCGCCATCGGCGCGGACTTCGTAGGTTTCCGGATCAACCTCGATATGCGGCGTGGCGTCGTTGAGCACCATCGAGTGCTTGCCGATGCCGCCGCGCGTGTTTTCGACGGCGACGAACTGCTTGTCGACGCCAAGCCTGCCGTGCAAACCTGATTCGAGCGCGGCCTTCGAAACGAAGGTCACCGACGAATTGGTCCGGGCTTTGCCATAGGCACCGAACATCGGCCGGTAGTGCATCGGCTGCGGCGTCGGGATCGAGGCGTTGGGGTCGCCCATCGGGGCGGCGGCGATCATGCCGCCGATCAGCACCATGTCCGGCTTGACGCCGAAGAAGGCCGGGTTCCACAGCACCAGGTCGGCGCGTTTGCCGACCGCGATCGAGCCGATCTCCTTCGAGAGGCCGTGGGCGATGGCCGGGTTGATGGTGTATTTGGCGATATAGCGACGGACGCGGAAATTGTCGTTGTCGCCGGTCTCCTGCGGCAGTGACCCGCGCTGGCGCTTCATCTTGTCGGCGGTCTGCCAGGTCCGGATCGCCACCTCGCCGACGCGGCCCATGGCCTGGCTGTCGGACGAGATGATCGAGAAGGCGCCGATGTCGTGCAGGATGTCCTCCGCCGCGATGGTTTCCTTGCGGATGCGGCTCTCGGCGAAGGCGATGTCCTCGGGGATCGACGGCGACAGATGATGGCAGACCATCAGCATGTCGAGATGCTCGGCCAGCGTGTTGACGGTGTAGGGCCGCGTCGGGTTGGTCGAGGACGGGATGACGTTGGGAAGGCCGCAGACCTTGATGATGTCAGGCGCATGGCCACCACCCGCACCTTCGGTGTGGAAGGCATGGATGGTGCGGCCCTTGATCGCCGCCACCGTGTTCTCGACAAAGCCGCTCTCGTTGAGCGTGTCGGTGTGGATCATCACCTGCACGTCGTAGTCGTCGGCGACCGACAGGCAGCAGTCGATCGCGGCCGGCGTCGTGCCCCAGTCCTCGTGCAGTTTGAGCGAGCAAGCGCCGCCCAGCACCATTTCCTCGAGTGCGGCGGGCAGCGAGGCGTTGCCTTTGCCCGACAGGCCGATATTCATCGGAAAAGCGTCGAAGGACTGGATCATGCGCGCCATGTGCCATGGCCCCGGCGTGCAGGTGGTGGCCAGCGTGCCATGCGCCGGGCCGGTGCCGCCGCCGAGCATGGTGGTGATGCCCGACATCAGCGCTTCCTCGATCTGCTGTGGGCAGATGAAGTGGATATGCGCGTCGAAGCCGCCGGCGGTGAGTATCTTGCCCTCGCCGGCGATGATTTCGGTGCCGGGACCGATGATGATAGTGACGCCATCCTGCGTATCAGGATTGCCGGCCTTGCCTATTGCGGCGATACGGCCATCCCTGAGGCCGATATCGGCCTTGAAGATGCCGGCACTGGCATCGATCACCAGCGCGTTGGTGATGACGGTGTCGACCGCGCCCTGGGCACGGGAAACCTGGCTCTGGCCCATGCCGTCGCGAATGACCTTGCCGCCGCCGAATTTCACCTCCTCGCCATGAATGGTGAAATCCTTCTCGACCTCGATGATCAGCTCGGTGTCGGCAAGCCGCACTCTGTCGCCAACGGTCGGGCCGTACATCTGGGCGTAGGCGGCACGGGTTAGTCTGGCCATCAGCGATTGCTCCCGAAATGCGGTATGATCGAAGCCCGTCTGCACATTGTCGCCATCCAATGGTCACGCAATGACCCGCTGGGCGACACCTTCTGATCCCATTTGGCGGTTGAGGTTAGGACGCCACCCCAAAGCGACCGTTTGCCAAATCGATGGAAGGAAAATCCATGCGCAAAACGATAGTTCTTGCAACCGCCGCCAGCCTGATGCTGGCTGGTGCCGCCAGTGCCCAGCAGCAGCCCGCGCAACAGCCCGCTCCGACCGCGCCGGCTCCAGCCGCCCCTGGCGGTCAGCAGGCCGCGCCAGCGATCCAGAGCGTCAACGTCGTCGACATCAGCGAGTTGCCGAAGGACACGCAGACGCAGGTCAACCAGGTGATCGCGCAGCGTGGCGACGCCGGCCTGCAGAAACTGCGCAGTTCGATCGACGCCACCCCCAAGGTGAAATCCGCTCTCCAGGCCAAGGGAATGACCTCGGCTCAGGTGGTCGCGGCCAGCATGGAGCCGAATGGCGCGCTGACCCTGATCACCAAGAAAGCGAGTTAAGGACCCGGCGTGGCGGGCCGGTATCCGGTCCGCCCGCCGAATCGTGACGGGAACCGTGGCAGGGCCGGAGTCGTTTCGTTTCCTGAGCGTCGAAACAAACCGCGAAAGTGGACGATGACCGACACCACCTTGCCCGATGCCCGTTGGCTGCACGCCGTTGCCGCGGCTGCGTTTCTCGCGGCGAGCGTTCCCCACGCCGCGCTGAACGCGCAGGGCCTTCAAAGCCCGGAAACTGTCGACCGGATCGTCGGCTCGCAAGTCAACCAGGAAGAGGCCAAGACGACCGCCGAGATCGGAAAGGTCAATTCGGCGATCGACCGCACGCGCGAAAACATCAGCACGGTGCGCAAGACGTCCAAGCTCGACAAGGTCGATATCGTGTTCCTGACCGACGCGGCGCGCAGCGAGGGCGGCCCGCCGCCGGCCATCGAGAACAAGGTTAGGCAGCATCAGGACGATGTCGCGGAACTGCGCAAGGAGATCGAGGCCAACGCCCTGCTTTACAATGCCATCGAGTCGCGGCGTGTGCTTGCCGATGATGTGCTCGCCGTGGAGTTCGATGATCCCGGAAAGATCGTCATCTATGCGGCTGCCAAGCCGTCGGGCTGAGCGGCGCGCAGTGCTTGCGTTCATGCCTGCCCTGAAGCCGCTCGCCGGCCTTGCGCGCCACGCATGAGACACCCTCACAGCTTGCCCATCACCTTCTGCTGGAATCCATAGACCTCGCGCTTGCCGCCGAGCGGCACCAGCGTGACGTCGCGTTCCTGCCCCGGTTCGAAGCGCGTGGCGGTGCCGGCTGCGATGTCGAGGCGCATGCCGCGCGCGCGCGCGCGGTCGAATTTCAGCGCCTCATTGGTTTCGTAGAAATGGTAGTGGCTGCCGACCTGGACCGGCCGGTCGCCGCCGTTGGCCACTTTCAGGATGACGGTCGGCAAACCCTTGTTGAGTTCGATGTCGCCTTGGGCGGGAATGATTTCGCCGGGGATCATGGGACCTCACACAACGCCGAAGGCGAGGCCGACGCCGATCGCCGCGCAGGCGGCACCCGCGATACGGGCCACACCGCGGAACCTGAGGCCGAGGCTCAGACCAGCGGCGATGCCGATTGCATGAAGCAGCACGGTGGCAACGGCAAAGCCGGCCATATATTCGAGGCCGCCGGCATTTTCCGGCACTTCCGTGCCATGGGCATGGCCGTGAAACAGCGCGAACAGGCCGATGATGGCGACACCGGCCGAAACGGGGAGATCGACCGCCAGCGCCACCAGCAGCCCAAGCGCCACGACAGAGGCCAGTATGCCCGGCTCAACGAAGGGCAGCGGCACGTGCAGCATGCCAAATGCGCCGCCGGCCAGCATGACGCCGACGAACGCCGCCGGCCAGGCCCAGATTGCCTTGCCGCCCTTGAGGGCCGCCCACAGGCCGACAGCGAGCATCACCGTCATATGGTCGAGGCCCGACAGTGGATGCGTGAAGCCGGCCATGAATGAAGATGTCGTGCCGATGCCGACATGGGCGTAGGCAGGCATGGCTGCCGCGACGAGCAGGATCGCCGAGAGGCACAGGCGTTTGACAGGAACCATTTTATTTTGCCTTTCGTTATGCGGTGTCAGGCGGCCTTGCGGGAGCCGCAGCCCTCGGCCTTGAGCACGCGCTTGGTCGAAGCCGGATATTTCTTCAGCATCGCGGCGGGACGGATCGGCCGGGCGGTAAAATCGCCGCCGCAGTTCGGGCAGACGCCGCCAAGCACGTTTTCGACACAGCCCGCACAGAAGGTGCACTCGAAGGTGCAGATCAGCGCATCCTTCGCTTCGGGCGGCAGATCCTTGTCGCAGCATTCGCAGTTCGGGCGCAGCTCCAGCATTTTTCTCTCTCCTCACCGGATCGGTTTGTGCACGGTCACCAGCTTGGTGCCGTCGGGGAATGTCGCTTCCACCTGCACGTCATGGATCATTTCGGCGATGCCTTCCATCACCTGCGCGCGGTTGACGACATGGGCGCCGGCCTCCATCAGCTCGGCGACCGGGCGGCCATCGCGGGCGCCTTCGACGACGAAATCGGTGATCAGCGCGATGGCTTCCGGATGGTTGAGCTTGACGCCGCGCTCGAGCCGCTTGCGCGCCACGATCGCCGCCATGGCGATCAGCAGCTTGTCCTTTTCCCTTGGCGTCAGGTTCATGCGTCTTCCTGAAATGATGCGGACACAGTCACAGTGACCATAATTTGGGCAACCCCGCCCTTCCGTTGAGCAATTCGACGAGCGGGACCAGCCGCTGACGCAGGTGGTAGCTGTCCCCGGCGTAAAGCCTCGCAAGAAGCTTGCCAGATGTCTTCACGGTCCAGACGCTGGCGCCACCCCGGTCGCCAATGATCTCCCGAACCGGGTCGAGCAAGGCTTCCGCGCGCGGCGACACCAGCAGCAGCGTAGCCACGGCGATCGCGCCACCTGATATCGCCGGACGGGCCAGGGTGTCGGCGATATCAGGTCCGATGCGGAAATCCTCGGCATGGATGAGGGTTCCTTCCCTGCGAACACGCCAGCGGTCGCGAAAAGTGCCCTGTGCGGCACGTTCGCCCATGGCCAGGCGGCCGAAGACAGTGGCTTCCAGCACCAGCGCCTCGGCCCCTGCGGTAAGTTCGACGTCTAACGTACGGGCAAAGGCGGCGCGGTCGAAGACGATGGTTTCCTGCGGCAGCCAGGCGATGCTGCCGTTCGCACCAACGGTCAGCTTGACCCGCACTTCGGCATGATCCGACGCGGCGCGATAGACTTTTTCGCAGGCCTGGGTCGTTATCGCGGCACTGGCATCCGCGCCGACATTGACATCCCAACCGAGGCGGTCGCCGCCGGTCAGCCCGCCGGCGGTGTTGATCAGGACGGCCTCCAGCGGGCCGGCTGGAACGGCCGGCAGCCTTATCTTGGCGGAGCCGTCCTGATAGAGGCGCCGCAGCCGCGTGCGTCCGTCGATGCTGGCGCAACCAAGCTGCGCCTTGCCCGCCGCGCGCTGAGCCGGTTGACCTGAGAACTTCGTATTTTCGATCGTATCCACGCCGTCAGGTTAAGCACTGTGGCGCTTTTGTCGACATATAGCTTGTTGCTTGATGACGTTTCCGTTTCTATAGAGGGGACCACCTTGGTACGGTCAGGCAACGCTTGGCGGGGGTAGAAGGCGAAGATCGCGACCTGATATCGAGGACAAGAAGGCGCTGTTCAGCGTCGGAAACGACAAGTGGGGAAGAAACCGAATGGCTGACCAGCTGGCAACGGACATCATCGAGAAGATCAAGGCCCATGCCGAGCCGGGCGGCGAGGAAATCACCACCACGACCGAATTGACGGCGCTCGGCATCCATTCGCTGGAGCTGACCGAGATCATCTTCGACCTTGAGGAGCAATATGGCATCGAGATCGAGATGAACACGGTCGATGCCTGGAGCAATCTGAAGAATGTCGGCGACATGGTCGAGGCCGTTCGCGCGCTGATCGCGAAAAAAGCCTGACCGAATGCTGAAGCGTGTCGTCATTACCGGAATCGGCGGGCTGTGCGGATTGGGCACCGATGCGCAGGCAATCTGGGCCGAGATGCGGGCCGGCCGGTCGGCGATCGGCCCGATCGACAATCCCTTCCTGCACGACCTGAAGGTCAAGACCGGCTGCGAGATCAAAGCGCTGCCGGATCACGGCATAGAGCGCAAGCAACTGGTGTCGATGGATCGCTTCAGCCTCTTGGCGGTGATCGCGGCGAAAGAAGCCATGCGGCAGTCCGGATTGATCCCGCATGCGGCCAATACCTATCGGATGGGCACCATCGTCGGCGTTGGCGTCTGCGGGTTCGAGACGGTCGAGGAGAACTATCGCGCCATCCTGATCGAGGGCAAGAATCGCGCCGGCATCTTCACCGTCCCCAGGGTCATGCCGGGCGCCGCCGCCGGCCAGATCAGCATGCATCTGGGTTTGCGCGGACCGGTGTTCGGCGTCACTTCGGCCTGTTCGTCGGCCAATCATGCCATCGCCTCGGCGGTTGACCAGATCAGGCTCGGCCGCGCCGACGTCATGGTGGCCGGCGGCACCGATGCGCCGCTGGTGTGGGGCGTGCTGAAGGGCTGGGAGGCGCTGCGTGTGCTTTCGCCCGACACGTGCAGGCCGTTCTCGGCCGACCGCCAGGGGCTGGTGCTGGGCGAAGGCGCCGGCATGGCGGTTCTGGAAAGCTACGAACACGCGATGGCGCGCGGCGCCACCATTTTGGCCGAGATCGCCGGCGCGGGCCTTTCGGCCGATGCCTCCGATATCGTCGCGCCGACCGTCGAGGGGCCGGAAGCCGCCATGCGATTCTGCCTGGCCGATGCCGGGCTCAATCCCGAGGATGTCGACTACCTCAACGCGCACGGCACAGGCACCAGGGCCAACGACCAGATCGAAACCCTCGCGATCAAGCGCGTCTTCGGCGATCATGCGCGGGCGCTCTCCGTGTCCTCGACCAAGTCGATGCACGCGCATTGCCTCGGCGCCTCGGGCGGGCTGGAGATGATCGCCTGCGTCATGGCGATCCGCGAAGGCGTCGTGCCGCCGACGGCGAATTACCGCGAGGCCGATCCCGACTGCGATCTCGACGTGACGCCGAATGTCGCGCGCGAGCGCAAGGTGCGCGCCGCCATCAGCAACGGCTTTGCCTTCGGCGGCACCAATGCGGTGCTGGCCTTCAAGGCCATCTAATCCGGGCGGTCACTACCTGCCCCGGGCCGTTACTACGTGCCCCGGGCGGTCACTACCTGCCCAGGGCGGTCCCTGCCCCGGGCGGTCACTACCTGCCCCGGGCGGTTACCACCGTCCCGGGCGGTTCGGATCGATTGACTGTCCGTGCATGGTGAAGCGTCGCCGCATATTGATCCGGCCGCGCCGCAGCCCTAATTCTTGGCCGACCCCGCCGACATCGCGCCGCTTGGCGCAAATCCCCCTCAGGAGTTCTCGATGGCCGACTTGTCCGCCTTTCCGATCGCAACCCGTTGGCCGGCCAAGCATCCGGACCAGATCCAGCTCTATTCGGCAACGACGCCGAACGGAGTGAAGATATCGATCGCGCTGGAGGAACTCGGCCTGCCCTATGAGCCGCACCTGATCAACATCGGCAAGAACGAGAGCTGGACGCCTGAATTCCTGTCGCTCAATCCCAACGGCAAGATTCCGGCGATCATCGATCCCAATGGCCCGGACGGCAAGCCGATCGGCCTATTCGAATCCGGTGCGATCCTGCTCTACCTCGCTGAAAAGACCGGCCTGCTCATCCCAGCGGATGCAGCGCGCCGCTACGAGACGATCCAATGGGTCTTCTTCCAGATGGCGGCCATCGGGCCGATGTTCGGCCAGGTCGGTTTCTTCCACAAATTCGCCGGCCGAGAAATCTCCGACAAGCGGCCGCTGGAGCGTTACCGCGACGAATCGCGTCGCCTGCTCGGCGTCCTCGACGTCAGGCTGAAGGGCCGCAAGTGGATCATGGACAATGACTACACCATCGCCGACATCTCGCTGCTCGGCTGGGTGCGCAACCTGATCGGCTTTTACGAGGCGCGCGATCTGGTCGGCTTCGATGATTTCGCCAATCTGGCAGCGTGGCTCGAGCGCGGCCTGGCGCGGCCAGCGGTGCAGAAGGGCCTGACCATTCCGGCGCGGAGCTGAACCTCCGGCCCTTGGGGAAGCGCGTCCCTACTTTGCTTTCGCCTTGGGTCCGCCCCTGCCGACCACGGAGGCGGCAAGAGACGCCACGCCGCGCGCCGTGGCCACCACCGCTCCGGCGGCAACATTGGCTGCGGCGCGAACCTTCGAGCCGCCGCTGGCGGCCGGCTTCTTCGCGTGGGCGGGCTTGGCGGCCGCTTTCGACGCGCTACCTGGCACGACTTTTTTCGGCGACGCCTTGCCGAAGGCCTTTGTATCCTTGGAGCGCTGGGCGACCGCCGGGCCGGCCCCGGCCGTAGATTGCGGCGCCTTCGGTTGGGCTGACTTGCCCCTGGGCTTTTTTGCCTTGGTTGCCATCGGACGGAATCCCTCTTCTGGCATGATTGCCTGATTGGGATAACGTCTTGTAAGTCTTAAGGTTCCCGCCGAAAAATACTGAAATTAAACAGGTTAATCGAGATTACCCGGGTTAACCAATGACCAGGTCGGCCGCCCGGCGCCGTGCCAGCACACGTTCGATGTTGGGCATGTCGTTGGAGGCGATCCAGGCGCGCGCATCCGCCTCGGAACGGCCATGCTCGTGCCAGCGTTCCATCAGACGGCGTTCGAGCTCATTGCGCGGCACATCGACGAAGATCGAGAAATCGAACAGCGGCGCCAGGCGCGACCACGGCTCCTCGTCGAGCAGCAGGTAATTGCCTTCGACCAGGATGAACTTGGTCTCGGCACCGACGATCGCCGCGGCGGCGCGCGACAATTCCATGCCGCGGTCGAAGACCGGAATGGCGATCTCGGCCTCGCCGGCGCGGATGCGCTTCAAAAGCATCTCGAAGCCGCCGAAGTCGAACGTCTCGGGCGCGCCCTTTCGCGCGCGCAGGCCGCGCGCGTTGAGCACGATGTCGTCATAGTGGAAGCCGTCCATGGGCACGACTTCCACCGCGCCTTCCGGCAAAAGGTCGTGCAGGCTTGCCGATAGTGTCGACTTGCCGGCGCCCGGCGGTCCGGCAATGGCGACGATGAAGCGCTTCGCCTTGCCGGCGCGCTTGAAGATGGTGGCGGCGAGGTGGGCGATTTCGGACATTTTTTGGCTCCTTCCGCAGGATTTGGACGCATCTTGTCGGCGTCGCAGGAGATTTCAAATCGCCATTTGCACGATTTAGAGCGAACAATTGTGGAAGTCAGCGCTGGCGAATGCGATTAATCCCTTACGGCTTTGCCCTTCAGCTTGCCGCTGGCAGGCCGATACGCAGGAATTCGCTGTCGAACGGGACCTCCGATGCCGCGGCGCCAGCCAGCCGCAGGCGGCCATCCGCCGTGGTGATCTCCCGCGGGGGCTCGCCGCCCGACAGCGCCAACGCACCGATGACATGGCGGAACGAGACGCCGCGGCCCTCGTCGAGCGCGAATGCCGTCGCCACGCCCTCGCGCTTCAGCCAGTTGTCGCCGAGCGAGGCGGCGTGGCCAATCGCGGTGCGCCCATCCTCGATGCCGAGCACGCCGAGATGGCGGCCGCTCCACGGCGAGTAGTCGCGCCCGCCATTGCTGAACCACAGCATGGTGACCGGCAGTTCGGCCGGGTTCTTGAGCACCAGCACCAGATCGTCCTCGGCCTGGCGCGCAAGTGCTGTCCAGCCCGGGCCGCCATGGTCGGCCTCCACCAAGGTGAGGAAATCCTCGCGCCGATCCTCCATGCGGTAGTCCGTGAGATTGAGCGTACCGCCGCCGGCAGCAGGAAAATGGTCGAGATCGGACGACCGCGCCGGATACGAGAGCATGAAGCGGCCGCGCGCGGGGTCCGGCTCCAGCGGATCGGCTGGCGTGGCGGCAAACCGCTTCGGCGAGAAAGCCAGCCTGCCGCCGCCTTTCATCGCCGTCATCGGGTGATGGGCGACCGAGATCGCGCCGGATCCGCCGGAAAATACATGTTCCTGATAGAGGAAAGGATGGTCGTCGCGCAGCGTGAGAATCTTGTCGACGCTGGCGCCCATCACCTTGTGCCGCAGGCGGAAGATGGCGCGCCAGCCGCCATCCGTGGCGCCGCTGTCCACCACATCCCAGGCGCTGTTGGCCGGCCAGCCATGCAGCGGCGCCTCCTCGACATCGCTGCGCGAAAACGGCGCGCAGAGAAAGTCGCCAGAGAGCCGGACGGTGCCCTGCGGCAGGTCAGGAGGCAGCGTCTCGCTTGCGTCGACCCAGGGTGCGCGGTGCAGTGGCTTCAACCGGCGACCGCCGCTCTCGATTGTCATGTCGGCGATGTGGCCGACCGTGAGGTCGAGCGAAACCGAAATGCCCTTCGAGTTGATCGTGACTGTATCCATGGCGCTCTCACCCGAATCTGACGGGTGCCAAGAAGAACCCGTTCGGCGCACCGCACAAGCGCGCGGGCGCGCATTTTGCATCAGATTTGCATCCACCTTCCTACACGCCGAAGGTGCCAGCCCTATTGCCGCTTGTAGTCCCGTACCGGCGATTTTGTCCCGTCGGTATAGGTCACCTGCACCGACATCGACTTCACGCTGTCGGCGACCTTGAAATAGGGCTGGAAATCACTGGGGATGGCGTACGGGTCCCTCGCATTGCAGGGCGGCATGGGAAGCGCCTTGTCGAGCGTGGCGCCGTTCAGGCTGTAATGCACCTCCTTGATGGCGCAACGGTAGGACAGCATCTGCGTGAAATAGACCAGCCCATGATTGCCGCTGGCGTCGAAGACGATCCACGACGTCCAGAACTGGTCGAGGATCTGCTTGTTGCCCTGTTGCAGGGCGGCATCCGGATCGAAGCGGATGTCGAACGGGCCGGTCTCGCGGCCCCTGATGTCGAGATATTTGATCCCGATCGTGGTCGCCGCCGTGCTGTCGGGCAATTCAAAGCTCGGATTGGGCATCGGCTTGCCGGTGCGTTGGTCGTTGAGCGCCAGCAGGCCGGTGTCGGTGAAGGGGCCGGTGCCGCCAAGACGCCAGGATATCGCGGTCGCCGGCTCGGGCAGCGAAATCGTAATCGACCAGCCCTGGTTGGAGCGCATCGGCGTCAGCGAAGGCGCGAAGCGGGCGGGGTCAAGCACGTCGCCAAGCGCGGCCAGCCGGCTGCGGCTGCGCTCCAGCCAGTCGGCAAGCTGGGTCTGGTCGACGAAATATTGGAGCAGCCCGCCTTCTTTTTCGCGAGAGACGAATTTGGTCAGCGCCTGGGCTTCGCTGCGTTTGTCGGCCAGCGTCTGGCTGCCCAGCCGATCCTCCGAAAACTCCTGCGCGAACAGGAAATAGGCCGGCGCATAGTCCGGATTGGTCGCGATGAAGGCGTTGAGCTTTTCGAGCCGCTGCGCATCGTCGAACTGCATGATATGCACCAGCTTGATCGACAACGCCTTGCCCTTGTCCGCCAGTTGGCCGAACACTTCGCGGGCGCCGGCCTTGCCGTCCTGGACCCTGAGCAGCGTGGCAAAGCGGGTGTAGGGATCGATGGCATCGACATCGAAGCCGGCAAAAGCGAGGTAGGAGCGCCGCGCGTTGAGCATGTCGCCCGACAACTCGTAGACACGGGCATTGTGGTAGAACTCGTCCGGCCGCTTCGGCTCGGCGATGGCGCCGCCTTGCGCGGCCAAGGTGGCAAATCCCTTTGCGATCGTGTCGATCGAGGCGGCAATCTGCTCGGTCGTCGCCTGCAGCTTTTCGGCCTGGGCCACTTGCTGTTTTTGGCCGCCTGCGATCGTTTCCGTGGTCTGCTTGACGGCTTCAACGGTCTTTTGCGTCTCGACCCCTTGCGCCGTTTGCTGCTGCTCGGCGGACGCGATCTGATCGGTTTTCTGGGCAACCGTGTCGGTCGATTTCTTGACCTCTTCGACGGTCTTCTGCGTTTGCGTGACCGTCTGCTCGATCTTGGCCACCTTTTCGGCGACGATGCCCACCGACTGCTGCAGTTGCGCGATCGCCGGCACCAGGCCGGCGATGATGCCGTTCTGCGAATTGGTCTCCTTCTGCACGGCGTAGACGCCGCCGGCAACCGCCGCCGCACTTGTGGCGAACACCAGCGCCGGCAGAGCCTTGGCCGCCAGCACGAGCCTGAGCACGATGGCAATGGCGATGATGACGGCCGCGATCGAGGCAACCAGCGCGATATAGGCGGCGAACGGCGCCAACGGATTGAAGATGTCGGAAACGGCGCCGCCGATGAAGGCGATGCTGCCGGCCCATTTGCCGGTGCGGCTGAGCGATGCCCTGATCAATGACGGCGCGGCGCCAGCCCCAATGTCAGCCATTTTGCAAGCCCCCCCAAGCCCCAGATGCCACGCTCCTTCCCACGGGAAACGCCGCTTTGGCAAGGAAAGACAGGAAACAGGCGATTTCGGGGCGGCGAAGAGCTCAAGTTCCTCGCCTTCGGCAGGGGCGAGGAAATCAGGCACCGCCGGCACTCGACATTCCCAGCGCCGACCGCCATTAACCAAATGGACGCATCCGCCGCGTTACGTTAGCTTCGCCTTATCTCAGCAACAGCATTGCCAGAACAGTTCAGCCCTTGTCCTTGCCGCGTCTCTTTCCGCTCCTCCAGAAAATCCTGGCTGTCCTCACCCTGGCGGCCATGGCTGCCGGCTGCTCGACCATAACCCCGCCGGACTCGGTGCTGGCCGTGCCGGCGCCGCCGCAGAAATACGCGGCCGTCGTCGTCGATGGACGGAGCGGCAAGCAGCTGTTCGAGGTTAACTCGACGGCGCAGCGCTACCCGGCCTCGCTGACCAAGATGATGACGCTCTATCTGCTGTTCGAGGCGATGGAGACCGGCCGCGTCACCAAGGAGACGCAGATCCCGGTTTCCGAGCACGCAGCCTCGCAGCCGCCGACCAAGATGCGTTTCCGGCGCGGCGAGACGATCGATGTCGATTCCGCCATCCGCGCCATCGTCGTCAAATCGGCCAATGACGTGGCGGTGGCGGTGGGCGAATATCTCGGCGGCTCGGAAGACCAGTTCGCGGCCATGATGACATCCAAGGCGCGCCAACTCGGCATGAGCAGCACCACCTTCCGCAATGCGTCGGGCCTGCCCGACGACGGCCAGATGACGACCGCGCATGACATGGCCGTGCTCGGCATGTCGTTGCAGCGGCGCTTCCCGCAGCATTTCCACTATTTCTCCGAAAGCGACTTCATGTTCCGCGGCAGGCTGGTGCGCGGGCACAACGACATGCTCGGCCGCGTGCGCGGCGTCAACGGCATCAAGACCGGCTACATCAGGGCTTCCGGCTTCAACATCGTCACCTCCTACGATGCCGACGGCCGCCAGCTGATCGTGGTGGTGATGGGCGCCGACAGCGCCCGCCAGCGCAACGACCATGTCGAAGCGCTGATCCAGCGCAGCCTGTCGCCCGCCATGGCCGACACCAAGACCAGGCTGATGTTCGCCGAACAGCAGTGAGGTGAGGGGCCTCCCCATCTCTTCGTCATCCAAAAGACCCGCAGCCGGCTATCGTCTTGCGACTGTCACGCAATCGTGCGGAAGACGTGGCATAGGCTGCGAAATCCGACAGTGGATATGCCCCGCCGCCATGGCGTATTCTAAACCAAGCACGACAGCAGGAGCCCATCATGAGCACCGTTCCCAAGGCATCCGAGCAGAAGTCGGCCGACAATGAGAACGACAGCGGCGGCGAGTATTTCGAGGCGCCGACCACGCAGGAGGATTTGCACGAGGTTTCCGACGAGCATTTCGACACGCCCGAAGTGCCGGATTCCGAACCATCGGGCCCCGGCGCGTCGCGGCTAAAGCCGAAGAAAAAGCCGTCGGCGATCTCAGGCCGCAAGTTCCGCAAGCGCGACCTTGTGCGCATCGACACGCTGCGCCCGAGCCTCGCCGACCGCATTCACTCGGACCACCCGGACCTGCCCAAGGGCGCACGCATCAGCCGCGAGGAGCTCGGCCGCTATCGCATGCGCTACATGGAGGAGCTGCTGCAGCAGGAGCACGGCGAGTTCTCCGAGCTCGACCGCCAGGTGGTGGAATCGATCGCCCGGCAAGACACGATTTCGGAAAACAGTGAAGAAGAATTCGAGGAGCACCGGACGTTCGCCGACCGCGTCTCCGACGGCATGGCCGCCTTTGGCGGCAGCTGGTGGTTCCTGATCTCGTTCGGCAGCGTGCTTCTGGTGTGGATCGGCATCAACCTGTTCGAAGGCACGACCGGCGCCTTCGATCCCTACCCCTTCATCCTGCTCAACCTGCTGCTCTCCTGCATCGCCGCCATCCAGGCGCCGATCATCATGATGAGCCAGAAGCGCCAGGAGGTGAAAGACCGCCTGCGCTCCTTCAACGACTACCGCGTCAACCTCAAGGCCGAGCTCGAAGTGCGCCACCTGCACGAAAAACTCGACTACCTCATCTCGCGCCAATGGACGCGGCTGGCCGAGATGCAGCAGATGCAGCTCGATGCGATGCATGAGCTGGCGAGTGCGAAGAAGGCAAAGCGGGCGACGCGCGCACGGCGGCCGGTGAAGAGCCCGGCGGGAGAGTAGGGATGGTGGCGCGCAGCGCACTTTTCCTGGAATTGCCTTAGTACTCAATCGAGCTCGATCCAAGCTGGCGAATGGTCGCTTGGCTTCTCCCAGCCGCGCAATTCGACGTCCACGCCGGCATCCCGGAGTTTGTCCGAAAGGGAAGGGCTCACGAGCAGATGGTCCATTCGGAGGCCGGAGCTTCGATCGTAGCCGCCCCGGTATGAGAAGTTCCAGTAGGTGTAGATGCCCTTCTCGAGGTGGATGCGGCGGACGGCATCGATCCAACCATTCCCGAGCATTTCGGCGTAGGCTTGCCGGCTCTCCGGAAAGTACACCGCGTCCCCTAGCCATCGTTGGGGCACGACGGCGTCGATTGCGGTTGG